>NZ_VFEU01000060.1 GCF_007858255.1 Pseudomonas rhodesiae
GTATGCGTCCGGGCAACACGTCTTGCGTGATTAAACCGGCTGCCACTTATGCGGAAGCAGCTGCTCGATTTCACTCGCCCGCTGCGTCGGTAGACGCGTGAGAACATCCTTTAGATAGGCGTACGGATCATGGCCATTCAGCCGCGCAGACTGGATCAAGCTCATGATCGCCGCCGCCCTTTTTCCGCTGCGTAACGACCCGGCGAAGAGCCAGTTCTTGCGTCCAAGGGCCCATGGTCGGATCTGGTTTTCCGCCCAATTATTATCAATAGGTACGGCCCCGTCATTGAGGTAGCGCGACAGCGCTGCCCAGCGTTTGAGGCTGTAATCAAATGCTCTGCTGATGGCTGAACCTTCGGGCACAAGATCACGCTGGGCGATCATCCAGGCATGCAGCCTATCCATCACTGGCGCGGCTTTTTCTTGCCGTATTCGGCGCCGTAATTCCGACTCCAGGTCACGCACTTCGCTCTCGATTTCGTACAACAACTGGATGTAACGCAGGGCCTGCTCGGCGAGCTGGCTCTTGTTGGTGGCATGCAATTCGAAAAACTTGCGCCGGGCGTGGGCCATGCAGCCGATCTCGGTCACGCCGAGTTCGAAGCTGGCCTTGTAACCGCCAAAATCATCGCAGACCAACTTGCCTTTCCAGCCTTGCAGGAAGTTGCGAGCATGCTCACCGGCGCGGCTGGGGCTGAAGTCGTAGACGACAGCGGCTGTTTCGCAGAACTGGCTGGTGGCGTAAGCCCAAACATAAGAGCGGTGGGTTTTCTTCGTGCCCGGAGCGAGCATCTGTACGGGTGTTTCATCCGCGTGCACGACCTGCTGCCCGATCACTACGTCACGCAGGGCATCGACCAGTGGCTGCAACTGCACGCCCGTAACGCCGACCCATTGAGCCAAAGTGGAGCGTGGAATCGACAAGCCAGCTCGACCAAAAATCGATTCCTGACGGTAAAGCGGAAGATGATCAGCGAACTTCGCGATCATGACGTGGGCAAGTAATCCGGCAGTCGGGATGCCCTTGTCGATAACTTGCGCAGGTACCGGCGCCTGGATCAGCGTTTCACAGTCATCACAAATCCACTTGCCACGAACATGGCGCTCAACGGTAAACACGCCCGGCGTGTAGTCCAGCTTTTCGCTGACATCTTCACCGATGCGTTTAAGCGCACAGCCGCATGGGCAGTGAGTGTTGTCCGGTTCGTGATGGATCAAGGTGCGTGGGAATTCTGCCGGCAACGCAGTGCGCTTGGGCTTTTGCTTTTTCTCAGTTGTCGCTGGCGCGATTTGCAAGGCCTGAAGCTCGGCCTCAATCGCCGCGATATCGGTATCGATCAGGTCATCCAGCAGGCTGGCCTGCTGAGGATTCATCTGCTCGCTACGCTTGGCAAACTTCAAACGCTTGAGCTGTGCGATCTCGTGGGTCAGCTTTTCGATCACCGTTTGATCGCGGTTGATCTTCTTGCCCATGGTTTCGACCGTTCTGCCCATGGTCTCTACCGTCTTGCCCATGGTCTCCACTTGCGACAGCAACTGCGCAGCGAATGCACGCAGTTGGTCGGGAGTCATTTGATCGAGATTGGGCGAGGAAGTCATGCCGTGGATTTTACCAAAGCAGACCGCCTGCGACAGCAAACCAAGACGCTAATTAAAGTTTTTTAAAGCAGTGTAATTACACCGCCGACGCCAACACGTTGCCAAGGTAGGCCGAGCACCAAGGCCTGAAGTTGCTCAGTATCCAACTGCATTTCGCTGCCTTGTCGAAGGCCTGGCCAGTGAAACTTGCCTTGGTTCAAGCGACGTGCAGCCAGCCAAACGCCGATCCCATCATGTACCAACACTTTCATCCGAGTCGCGCGGCGATTGGCAAACAGATAAGCACAGTGCGGCTTCGCCGCACCGAAGACCTCGATCACCCTGGCCAGCGCAGTCTCGGTACCGGCGCGCATGTCCATGGGCTCGGTGGCGAGCCAAATGGCGTCGATACGGATCATCGCAACACGTCTCGAAGGAAAGCGGCGCAGGCAGCAGCACTATCGGTCGGCCAGTTCACTTTGACGGTGCCGCGTGGGTGCAGAATCTCAATGCTGATATTCGATGAAGGTGGGTGTGCCGTTATCTGCATGGGCAATGGGATAAATG
>NZ_VFEU01000061.1 GCF_007858255.1 Pseudomonas rhodesiae
TCAGCAACAACATCGAACAGCCTTACTGTGGGAGGGGGCTTGCCCCCGATTGCGGAGTGTCAGTTTGCATTTTTGTTTCTGATCTACCGCTATCGGGGGCAAGCCCCCTCCCACATTGAGTCCTTACGGAGCATGGAGTCAGCGTTGTTTCATGCGGTCGATGACCACGGCCAGCAGCAGGATGGAGCCGCGAATCACATACTGGTAGAAGGTGTCGATGTTCTTCAGGTTCATCGCGTTTTCGATGATCGCCAGGATCAGCACGCCCGCGATCACGTGGCGGATCATGCCGATGCCGCCGCTCAGCGACACGCCGCCCAGTACGCAGGCCGAAATGACGGTCAGTTCGAAACCCTGGCCGATCATCGGTTGGCCCGAAGTCATGCGTGAGGCCAAAATCACGCCGGCCAGGGCACCGATCAGGCCGTGTACGGCGAAGATCAGGATCTTGGTGCGGTCCACATTCACGCCCGCCAGCAGCGCCGCTTCCGGGTTGCCGCCGATGGCCATGGTGTTGCGCCCATAGGTGGTGTAGTTGAGCAGCCAGCCGAAAAACACGAAGCACGCCAGGGTGATTAGGATCGGCACCGGCACGCCGAACAGTTGGCCGTTGCCGAAGATAAAGAACTGCTCCTGGGACACCCCCACCGCTTTGCCGTCGGCAAAAATGTAGGCCAGGCCGCGCACGATTTGCATGGTTGCCAGCGTGGTGATCAGCGCGTTGACCCGCAGTTTGGCGATCACGATGCCGTTGATCAGCCCCACCACCAGGCCCATCAGCAATGCCGCGCCAATGCCCAGCATGACGCTGTCGGTGTCGCGCATGACGATGGCCGCGACCACCCCGGCACAGGCGATCACCGAGCCCACCGACAGGTCAAAATGCCCCGACGCCAGGCAGAACAGCATGGTGCACGCGGCGATGCCCACGGTGGAAATCGCCAGGCCCAGGCCGCGCATGTTCAACGGCGAGAGGAAGTTGTCGATCAGCAAGGCGCACAACACGAAGATGGCGATGGCCGCCAGCAGCATCGCCCAGTTGTCGAGCAAGGCGCGCATGTCCAGGGGTTTGCGTGCCGTGGGCAGCGCGTTGTTTTGAGTGGTCATGGTTTTCTCTCAGTTCGTCACGCGGCGCGGCAAGGCCAGCTGCAGCAGGTTGGATTCAGTGGCGTGTTCGCGCGGGTGTTCGCCGCGCAGCGCGCCTTCGCACAGCACCAGGATGCGGTCGGCGATGCCCATCACTTCCATCAGGTCGCTGGACACCACGATCACCGCGATGCCCTGCGCCGCCAGGTTGTGGATGATCTGGTAGATCTCGGCCTTGGCGCCGATGTCGATGCCGCGGGTCGGTTCGTCGAGCAACAGCACTTTCATCGGCATCGACAGCCAGCGGCCCAAAATGGCTTTCTGCTGGTTGCCGCCGGAGAGGTACAGGATCTTCTGCGCGGCGTTCGGGGTTTTGACTTTCATCGCCTGGATCTGGTGCGCGGCGTTGCCCTTTTCCCAGCCCTCGCGCAGCAGCCAGCCGAACCGCGAGTGGGCGCCACGAGCACTGATGTTGATGTTTTCGGCCACGCTGGACAGCGGGATGATGCCTTCCTTTTTGCGGTCTTCGGGGCACAGCAGCACCCCGGCGGCGATGGCGTCGCGCGGCGAGCGCAACTGCAATGGCTCACCCTCCAGCGCCAGGCTGCCGGCGCTGGCACGTTCCAGGCCGCTGAGCAGACGGAACAGCTCCGTACGCCCGGCCCCCACCAGCCCGAACAGGCCGAGGATTTCGCCTTTGCGCACCTGGAAACTCACCGGCTCGCGCAAGCCTGGCCCAAGCAGACCGTCGACCTTGAGCGCCACCTCGCCGTGCTCGCGCGGGCGGTAGTCGTAGATGTCCTGAATATCGCGACCGACCATGCAGGTCACCAACTGGTCGTGGGTCAGCGCGCTCATGTCCTCGAACGTGCGCACGTAGCGGCCGTCCTTGAACACCGTGACCGCGTCGCAGATGCGGAACACTTCTTCCATGCGGTG
>NZ_VFEU01000062.1 GCF_007858255.1 Pseudomonas rhodesiae
GGCCCAGAGTGTGTAAAAACACTTTCTTATCTTGCGTGCTTCAGCCCATTGCTCCTAGGCGTGGCGATTTCCCGATTATTTACCACGATCAGCGCCGGTAACGCTTCAGAGCGCGTATGAAGCGCTTTGGCACCTCTTGGGGCAGTAAAAGCTGGGCTTTTACGCCGCCATCGCCTTCAACAAGCCTTCGGTGCCGATGATTTTCATCACCCGCTTCAAGTTATAGGCGAGCACATTCAAGCTCATTTCTGCGCTCACCCCGTTCAGTTTTCGAGTCAGGAAGTGCGTTGCCCCCATCCATTGTTTGAGCGTCCCGAATGGATGCTCAACAGTCCGCTTTCGAACCCGCATCATCTCCGGTGCTTGGTTCAGCCGGCGTTGCATTTCCTCCAGCACAGCTTCATGTTCCCAGCGCCTTACTCGACGATTTGTGCTTGGCGTGCACTGGGTTTTCAGCGTGCAACTCTGGCACTTTGAACTCCAGTAGCAGTGCATATTCATGCCTTTCTCAACGCTGGAGAATCGCCAGATCAGTGCCTCTCCCGCCGGGCAGGTGTATTCGTTTTTCGTCGAGTCATACACGAAGGCATCTTTGTTGAATCGGCCATCAGCCTTGGCGCTTGAAGTCATTGGCTTAGGCACGTAGGCCGTGATGTTTGCGTCGTGACAGGCAAGGATTTCTTCACCCTTGAAGTAGCCTCGGTCAGCCACCACGGACAGCGTTTCTGCGCCGACAGCTTCACGAGCCTGCTTCGCCATTGAACTGAGTTGGTCACGGTCTGAACCGCTGTTGGTGACCTCATGAGCAACTATTAAATGGTGCTGCGTATCGACAGCCGTCTGCACGTTGTAGCCAACGATACCGCTGCCGCGCGTCATCATCGAACGGGCATCCGGGTCGGTCAGCGAAACCTGTTTGTCAGGGGAATCGTTGAGCTGAGTTTCGATCCCCTCAAGCTCTTTCATCTGCGATTTGAGCTTGGCGATTTTATCTTCCAGGCTGGCAATGTCTGGCGCGGAGGCGCTAGGAATCTGTCGATCAGCCGCATCGAGCGCAGCCAAATAACGGCTGATGCTCGCCTCGATTTCTTCCATGCGCCGCTTCAGTTTGGCGCTGGTGAAATTGCGGTCACGGTTGTTCACTGCCTTGAATTTGCTGCCGTCGATGGCAACCAGGTTTTCGTCAAACAACCCCAACTGCTGGCAGAGCAAAACGAACTGGCGGCAGACGCCGCGAATGGCCTTGCTGTTGTCTTTTCGGAAGTTGGCGATGGTCTTGAAATCGGGCGTCAAGCGCCCGGTCAGCCACATCAGTTCAACGTTGCGCTGAGCTTCTCGCTCAAGACGGCGACTCGATTGGATGCGGTTCAGGTAGCCGTAGATATAGATCTTTAGCAGGACAGCGGGATGGTAAGCAGGTCTACCGGTTTCGGCTGGAATGACGCCATCAAAACCTAGCTTGGCCAAGTCGAGTTCATCGACGAAAACGTCAACCACCCGAACCGGATTGGTATCGCTGACGTAGTCGTCGAGGCTTTCGGGAAGTAAGGTGCTTTGACCTCGATGTTCACCCTGGATAAACCGTTTCATGGGCGTCCCTTGCGATGAGATTCTCGGAAATCATAGCAAGGGTTTACCGGGATGTTTTTACACACTCTGGGCC
>NZ_VFEU01000063.1 GCF_007858255.1 Pseudomonas rhodesiae
GGCCGATTCTGTTGAAAAAGTCGGAATTTCAGGCTGGAAGAAGGCGACGTTGGCCCTCGCTTCAGAACCTGGTCACCACGTTGCGTGGCTTTCCAGTTCTGCGTTGACCGTTGCAGCTTGGTTAATAGGTTAATTTGAGGGTTTTTGCTGATTCCGGGCGTACCTATCCCGTGGTCGGCGGCCCTTGTGAGGTCAGTTTCGCCAGTCGTCTTAAATTCTGTACCGCAGCGGCCAAGGTAAATTCGTCGTTTGCACCGGTCATTCCTCGTAGCCTTAATCGATCCAGTTTCAGGATTCGTTTGAGATGAGCGAACAACATTTCGACCTTTTTGCGCTCATGGCGAGAGCGCACGTATTGTGGTGTTGCGGCAATTCGCCGAGCAACATTGCGTGCCGCCTCATGGACGCTACGGGCGATTTTTCGGAACGAGGTGTTTGGGCAGCAGCGCTCTTTCATTGAGCATTCAGAGCAGTCTGTTTGCCGGGATCGAAAGATGATGGTGTCGGCTTTCGTGACATGTGATCGCTGGTTCTTGAAGGCCCGCCACTCACTGCGCAGGGCGTGCCCCGTGGGGCAACGATATTCCTGCGCTTCTTCATTCCATTGAAAATCACTGATCGAGAGGCTCTCGTTCTTACGCTCGGTTTTGTCCCAAACCGGCACATGCGGCTCGATGTCTTTTTCGTTCACCATCCAGGCCAGCATCGGTGCGGTGCCGTAAGCGGTATCGCCGATGAGCCGATCCGGCTTGATGTCGAACTGTTCTTCGACCCGCTCGATCATGGTCTTGGTGCTCTCGACCTCGGCGGTTCGATGCGCTGGGGTCGGCTCCACATCCATGATCACGCCATGCTCGACATCAATCAGATAGTTCGTCGAGTAGGCGAAAAACGCCGGGCCTCCTGGCGCTGCGGTCCAACGAGAAAGTGGATCAGTCAATGACAGGCGCTTAGGCAGTGCTTCGCCTAACGCCTCTTCATCCAGCGCTTCAAGGTACTCACGCACGGCGCGAGTACTCAGCGCCGGATCGCGCCAGTTGATTTCATCATCGCCAGGTACGCCACGTTGCCGACTGGCATCTGCCTTGATGACGCTGGCGTCGACCGCAAACCCTTCGCCCTTGACCAGACCTGCGTCCATGCAGCGACGCAGCACCTCGTTGAACAGCCAGCGAAACAGCGAGCTGTCACGAAAGCGACCGTGCCGATTCTTGGAAAACGTAGAGTGATTGGGGATTTCGTCTTCGAGGCTTAAGCGGCAGAACCAGCGATATGCCAGGTTCAAATGAGCCTCTTCGCACAACCGACGTTCGGAGCGAATACCGTAGCAGTAGCCCACCACCAACAGGCGAATCATCAGTTCGGGATCAATCGATGGGCGCCCGATTGGGCTATAAAAATCGGCGAGATAATGGCGCAGATCGCTGAGATCAAGGCATCGATCAATGCTGCGCAGGAGGTGATTGGCTGGGATGTGATCTTCAATGTTGAACGAGTAAAACAGCCGCTCCTGCCCACTCGATAACTGTCCCATCATGCTGCGTATTCTCCCGCTGGCCGATGGAGTGATTTTGCCCCAGGCCAAACAGGAGAGCTACTTTTTCAACAGAATCGGCC
>NZ_VFEU01000064.1 GCF_007858255.1 Pseudomonas rhodesiae
TCCATCAGGGACAGAGGCACCGCCTCACTTAAAGTCCGGATGTATGGCTGCAACCTTATCCCGTCTGTGTTTTCACGAATTGAGTGCTTGGCATACTGGGGGCGTCCATGTATGAGCGGGCTTGCCCTGCGTTGGGCTGCGTAGCAGCCCCAAACACAGACAGCACCGACACACCTGAAATACCCACCTTCTGGACCGGGGCCGCTGCGCGGCCCAGCGCGAGCAAGCTCGCCCACCGCAGGGGCAGGGTAATCAGTGAGGTGGCGGGTGTTCTTACCATGTTGATGGGTCTTCTCGGCTGGCTTTTTGGAGGTCGTCTTTCCAAACGGCTTGAGCGAGAACGTAAACGTCACGTAGAAAATCTCTGGGGCTATCTAAGTTGTACCATTCCGCTCTCGGCCAAGAAGCTGCCTCATATTCATCTATTTCAAAAAGATTTTGAAAGTCGTAGCTTTGGTCATCTAGACAATTTTCTAGGTTTCTGATCAGGAGGTACTTATGTCTATAGGATAAATAGCCTAAATTTAGAGCGTAATTTTTTATAAGCTGTTCTCTGTCGCTTTTCTCGTTCGGATTGTATTTTTCCATTTCTCTGCCGCGACTTTGCTCTTGATCATAAACATCAAATACTCCAATAAGCCACTTTAGGTCCGCATCGAAAGGTGCATTCGTGAATGGATTTTTCAACATTATTTCTTCTCGCCGGGGAAAGCTGTGAATGGTCGGTTATTATCATTCCTGTCAAATTTTACCTCGAACCAATTTAAGTTTTCGTTAAGGTGCGGATTTTGCGTGTTTGTCCTGTTAGGTCGATATCCTCGCCCAGCTCCAGGCATCTCCAATCTCAGTGTCGGGTTACGATTCTGATCCATTCCGTTGAATGGGGCTAGCCCCAAAGAATCTCGCGTAAGTACTTTGTTAAGTGCACTGAGTTGCATTTTCCAACTATGAAACTGCGAGCTTAAGTTTCCTTTGCCATGCGTGCTAGGCGTGCCGGTGGCTGGATCTGTTCCATCAATCGCTCTTTGCTTTAGCGCGTTGTCAGTAATCTGAGGACCATGCTTAGCAACCGTGTGCATGTCATATTCATTTTCGATTTCCAAAACTCTGCGTTTTGCATTTGCCTCGCTTAGAGCACCAATGCGCGCTTGACGCTCTTCTCTTGTGGGTTGAGGAAGTGTTGGTTGTTGTTCGCCAACTCTGGCCTTTCCAATGGGGCTCTCTAATCTGTTGAGCTTACATTCCGCTCCACCTGGGCAAGAGTTCAACCCCAGCGGATCCACCCACCCCGTAGGGTTAGGCACATACCGATACCCATTGATCCCACCCGCCAACTTCACCGGGTCCGGCGTCAGGTAGCGACCAATATCCGGATTGTAGTAGCGATGACGGTTGTAGTGCAGGCCGCTTTCTTCGTCGAAGTATTGGCCCTGGAAACGCAATGGGTTGTCGAGTTTGCCTACGTCGAGGCGGGCGATTTCGCCGTAGGCGCGGTAGTGGGCGGACCAGGCGATATCGCCCTCGGGGGTGGTGAGTTCCTGGGGTGTGCCGAGGTGGTCGAGTTGGTAG
>NZ_VFEU01000065.1 GCF_007858255.1 Pseudomonas rhodesiae
ATCATTTCCATACTGATCACCCTGTGTTCTCCTGCTCAAAAATTGAGCAGAAGCAGTTGAACACCTGGGTCAGTTTTCAGTCGGCAGAACAGCCTCTACTGGGTCAGTTTTCGGTCAGCGGCAACACCGCTGGTGCTTTTTCTTGGCATGGCAGCATTTCTCTGTAAAGGGTTGTACCTCGATCCCTCGGCGTTGCCCTCAGCGTTGATTGACAAGCCGTTCCCCAATTTCTCCCTGCAATCCGTGCAAGACAATAGGTCCCTGACCCGTGCCGATTTGCTGGGCAAACCGGCGCTGGTAAACGTTTGGGGTACCTGGTGCGTCGCTTGTCGGGCAGAACACCCAGTGCTGAACAAACTGGCCCAGCAGGGGGTGGTGATTCATGGAGTCAATTACAAAGACGTTAATTTCGATGCTCTGAACTGGCTGAAGGATTTTCACGACCCTTATCAGCTGAATATTCGCGATGAAGCCGGCAGCCTCGGATTGAATCTGGGCGTGTACGGCGCGCCGGAAACCTTCCTGGTCGACAGTAAGGGCATCATTCGCTACAAGCACGTCGGCGTTATAGATGAGACGGTGTGGCGTGAACAGCTTGCAGATCTTTATCAAGGTCTGGTGCAGGAGGGCACGCAATGAGCCGGTTTCTATGTGGAACTCTCTTAGTGTTGTGTTCCGCTAGTGCCGCCCAAGCTGCCATCGATGCTTACGCGTTCAAGGATGAGGTCGAACGCGCCCGGTACACCGAGTTGACCCGGGAACTGCGTTGTCCGAAATGTCAGAACCAGGATATCGCAGACTCCAATGCCCCCATCGCCGCCGATCTGCGAAAAGAGATCTTTCGCATGCTCGATGAAGGTCAGAGTAATCAGCAGATCATCGACTTCATGGTCGATCGCTATGGCGAATTCGTGCGCTACAAACCTGAGCTGAACAGCCACACCTGGTTGCTCTGGTTTGGGCCTGGCGGTTTGTTGTTGGGCGGTGTGTGGGTGATTTACTTGATCGTTGCACGTCATCGTGGTCGGCATGGCGATGATGTTGAGGTGTTTTCTGACCAAGAGCGTCAACGGCTCCTCCTCCTATTGGGTAAAGAATCTAATGATTGATTTCTGGCTATGGGTCGGCCTGCTGTTGCTGGTTGCCCTCAGTTTCGTGCTAATCCCTGTGTTGTTTGTACGTCGTGCCCAAAGCGAAGAAGATCGCACCGCTTTTTACGTGGCGCTGTATCAGGAACGCCTGGCGGAGCTACAGCTTCAGCAAGGGGACGGAGTGATGTCTCCTGCGCAAAAAAACAGTGCCCGCTCTGAGGCGGACCGCGAATTGCTGGCGGACACCGAAGGAGCTGGCCTCGAACGTTTTTCGACTACAGGCAAGCCGCTACCAGTATTCGTGGCTTTCTTGATACCGGCGCTGGGGCTCGCGCTGTAGGGGTTTGGGGAGCAATGGAACCAAAAACCAACGTAAGCCCTACCAACGCTTTTCGGTGTCTTCTTCCCAGGCGCCCATCTCGACAAAACAGTTGCGCATGTCGGCCTCCTGGCTGATCTCGGTCA
>NZ_VFEU01000066.1 GCF_007858255.1 Pseudomonas rhodesiae
CGATTAATCGGCTGCCGGCGTCGCGGCGGATGGCGACACTGGTGGCCTTCGCACTCTGCCTGGAGGCGACTGCGCACGACGACGCACTGGAAGTCCTGGAGGCCTTGCTGCGCGACCTGTTCAGCAATGCGGAGAGGGCCGACAAGAAAGCCCGCATGCGCAGCCTGAAAGACCTGGATCGGTCGGCCGCGACGCTCGCCGCCGCCTGCAAGGTCGTGCTGGACAGCACGATCAGCGATGACAACGTGCGCGCCCGGCTGTTCAACGACCTGCCGAGGACTACCCTGGAAAAGGCCCTGGAAGAGGTCAACGCGCTGATCCGTCCGGTCGATGACGTCTATTTCCTCGCGCTGGAAGCGCGCTACCGCAGTGTGCGCCGTTTCCTGCCCGACCTGCTGAAGCACATCCGCTTCGGCTTCAGCCCGGCCGGCAAGGGCGTGGCGGCTAGTCTGGATTGGTTGCAACTGAACCTGCCCCGCAGGAAGCCGGAGGATGACGCGCCGCAGGAGATCGTGGCCAAGGCTTGGCAGAAGCACATCACCCGCGAAGATGGTTCCCTCGACATGGGCGCCTATGTGTTCTGCACGCTCGATGCACTGCGCACTGCGCACGGCGCACGGCGCTACGCCGCCGCGATGTTTTCGTCTCGCCCAGTTGGCGCTATGCCGATCCCCGTCTCGGCCTGCTCGACGGTGCCGAATGGCTGGCGGCGCGACCGATCATCTGCCGGTCGCTGGGCCTGACCATCGACGCCCAAACCACCTTGGATGCCCTGAGCGCCGAGCTGGACGCTACCTGGCAGGCGGTGGCCGCACGCCTGCCCGACAACCCCGCGATTCAACTGAGCGAGAACACCGAGGGCAAGACCGAGCTGTCCCTTGGCGCGCTGGACAAACTGGAAGAACCCAGCTCGTTGTTGCAACTGCGGGCGGCCGTGGCCGACTTGATGCCGCGTGTCGATCTGCCGGAAATCCTCCTGGAGATCGCCGCTCGTACCGGCTTTGCCGAGGCCTTCACGCATGTGTCCGAACGTAATGCACGGGCTGACAACCTGGTTACCAGCCTCTGCGCGGTGCTGCTGGGCGGGGCCTGCAACACCGGCCTGGAGCCGCTGATCCGCACCGACAACCCGGCGCTGCGCCGCGACCGGCTGTCCTGGGTCAGCCAGAACTATATCCGTGACGACACCCTGTCAGCGGCCAACGCCATTCTGGTCGGCGCACAAAGCCAACTGGAGCTGGCCCAGGTCTGGGGCGGCGGTGAGGTCGCTTCCGCCGATGGCATGCGCTTCGTCGTACCGGTGCGCACCGTGCATGCCGGCCCCAACCCGAAGTATTTCGGCCCCGGCCGGGGCGTCACCTGGTACAACCTGATTTCCGACCAGTTCTCCGGCCTCAACGCCATCACCGTACCCGGCACCCTGCGCGACAGCCTGGTGTTGCTGGCGGTCGTGCTGGAACAGCAGACCGAGTTGCAGCCGACGCAAATCATGACCGACACCGGGGCCTACAGCGATGTGGTGTTCGGGCTCTTCCGCCTACTTGGCT
>NZ_VFEU01000067.1 GCF_007858255.1 Pseudomonas rhodesiae
CGATTAATCGGCTGCCGGCGTCGCGGCGGATGGCGACACTGGTGGCCTTCGCACTCTGCCTGGAGGCGACTGCGCACGACGACGCACTGGAAGTCCTGGAGGCCTTGCTGCGCGACCTGTTCAGCAACGCGGAGAAGGCCGACAAGAAAGCCCGCATGCGCAGCCTGAAAGACCTGGATCGGTCGGCCGCGACGCTCGCCGCCGCGTGCAAGGTCGTGCTGGACAGCTCGATCAGCGATGACAACGTGCGCGCCCGGCTGTTCAACGACCTGCCGAGGACCACCCTGGAAAAGGCCCTGGAAGAGGTCAACGCGCTGATCCGCCCGGTAGATGACGTCTATTTTCTTGCATTGGAAGCGCGCTACCGCAGCGTGCGCCGCTTCCTGCCCGACCTGCTCAAGCACATCCGCTTCGGCTTCAGCCCGGCCGGCAAGGGCGTGGCGGCTAGTCTGGAGTGGCTGCAACTGAACCTGCCGCGCCGGAAGCCAGAGGATGACGCGCCGCAGGAGATCGTGGCCAAGGCTTGGCAGAAGCACATCACCCGCGAAGATGGCTCCCTCGACATGGGTGCCTATGTGTTCTGCACGCTCGATGCGCTGCGCACGGCCCTGCGCCGCCGCGATGTCTTCGTCTCGCCCAGTTGGCGCTATGCCGACCCGCGTCTTGGCCTGCTCGACGGTGCCGAATGGCTGGCGGCGCGACCGATCATCTGCCGGTCACTGGGCCTGACCATCGACGCCAAAACCACCCTGGACGCCTTGTCCGTCGAGCTGGATGCAACCTGGCTGGCAGTAGCCGCGCGCCTGCCCGACAACCCGGCGATTCAACTGAGCGAGAACACCGAGGGCAAGACCGAACTGTCGCTCGGGGCGCTGGACAAGCTGGACGAGCCCTGCTCGTTGCTGCAACTGCGGGCGGCCGTGTCTGACCTGATGCCGCGTGTCGATCTGCCGGAAATCCTCTTGGAAATCGCCGCCCGCACTGGCTTTTCCGAGGCCTTCACCCATGTCTCCGAACGCAATGCACGCGCCGACAACCTGGTCACCAGCCTCTGCGCGGTGCTGTTGGGCGGGGCCTGCAACACCGGCCTGGAGCCCTTGATCCGCACCGACAACCCGGCGCTGCGCCGTGACCGGCTGTCCTGGGTCAGCCAGAATTATATCCGCGACGACACCCTGTCAGCGGCTAACGCCATCCTGGTCGGAGCGCAAAGCCAACTGGAACTGGCCCAAGTCTGGGGTGGCGGCGAGGTCGCCTCCGCCGATGGCATGCGCTTCGTCGTACCGGTGCGCACCGTGCATGCCGGCCCCAATCCGAAGTATTTCGGCACCGGCCGGGGTGTCACCTGGTACAACCTGATTTCCGACCAATTCTCCGGCCTCAACGCCATCACCGTGCCCGGCACGCTGCGCGACAGCCTGGTGTTGCTGGCGGTCGTGCTGGAACAGCAGACCGAGTTGCAGCCGACGCAAATCATGACCGACACCGGGGCCTACAGCGATGTGGTGTTCGGGCTCTTCCGCCTACTTGGCT
>NZ_VFEU01000068.1 GCF_007858255.1 Pseudomonas rhodesiae
GCTCATACATGGACGCCCCCAGTATGCCAAGCACTCAATTCGTGAAAACACAGACGGGATAAGGTTGCAGCCATACATCCGGACTTTAAGTGAGGCGGTGCCTCTGTCCCTGATGGAATTCGCTGATCGGGCTCTTATCACCACAACGCGCTCGAAGCGCTGTGAGCAGGGCAGAGTTACCCGATCCCGGTCCTACCTGTCTTGCCATCACGTCATGATCGCCTGAGCAACCTTGGAAGTACTCCTTCTAACGCATCACTTTTTCATTTCACCGGGCCGGCTACGCCACCGTTACGTCGGGGGTGTAGTCGGGTCGGAACTTGGTGCCATGGGCCAATAATGCCCAGGCTATCCGGGCCGTCTTATTAGCCTGTGCAACGACAGCAACGTTGGTGTGACGACGAGCCAATAACCCCTTCAGCCAATCCGCCGAAGGATCTGTCTTGCTCTCCACCACTCGAACCATCGAGCGTGCGCCATGAATCAGCAAGGTGCGTAAATAACCATCGCCCCGTTTACTGATCCCCAACAACGTGGGCTTGCCTCCGCTGGAGTGTTGTCGCGGCACTAACCCCAACCATGCCGCCATTTGCCGACCGTTACTGAAGTTTTTCGCGTCACCCACTGACGCCACTAGCGCGGTTGCAGTGAGCGGGCCAACGCCTGGCATTTCTGCCAGGCGGCAGCTGTCTTCATTGCTGCGATGCCATTGTTGAATCTCTCGTTCCAACTCGACGACCTGTCGATCCAGCTCTTTGAAATGCTCCATCAAGCGCTGCATCAGTTGGCGTAACGATCCAGGAAGAGCGTTTTCATGATCTTCCAAAATATCCGGCAAACGCTCGACGATATGTCGAATGCCCTGAGGCAAGACCACGCCAAATTCGCCAAGGAGCCCACGAATCGAATTAGCTTGTGCCGTTCTGGCCTTTACAAACCCTTGCCGTGCGCAATGCACCGCCAAAATAGCTTGCTGCTCTACCGTCTTGATCGGCACAAAGCGCATGTTGGGCCGAGTAACGGCTTCACAGATCGCTTCTGCGTCAGCTACATCGTTTTTGTTCGACTTCACGTAGGGCTTCACAAATTGCGGAGCCATTAACTTGACCGTATGACCAAGTGCCTGCAGTTTTCTTGCCCAATAGTGGGCTCCGCCACATGCCTCCATGCCCACTAGGCAGGGCTCCAGGTTGGCAAAAAAAGGGACAACCTGCTCACGTTTAAGCTGCTTCCTTAGCGCTGTTTTTCCTTGTTGATCGATCGCGTGAAGTTGAAACACG
>NZ_VFEU01000069.1 GCF_007858255.1 Pseudomonas rhodesiae
TGTAGTGGTCAACTAATCCCGGACACGACGTTAAGTTTTTCTTCGGCCCGAGCTGGCGCCAGCCCATCATTGAATTGATGGGGTCGAATCCAATTGTACCGATGCATCAAGAAATGGCTGATATCGCGCTTGGCTTCTTGAGCCGTTCTGTAGCCCGTGGTCGGTATCCATTCTGTTTTCAAGCTGCGGAACACGCGTTCCATTGGCGCGTTGTCCCAGCAATTTCCCCGCCGGCTCATGCTCTGGCGCATGCGATAACGCCACAGCCGCTGGCGAAATAAACGACTCGCATACTGCGACCCTTGATCCGAGTGAAACAGCAGGCCCTGAGGTTTTCCTCGTTGCTCGTAAGCCATATCCAGCGCCTTGATAACCAGATCGGCGTCCGGCTTTTCCGACAACGCCCAGCCCACTACCCGGCGTGTGCAAAGATCCAGCACGACAGCCAGGTAATGCCATTTCCCTTGGGCCCAGATGTAGGTGATGTCGCCGCACCACACATGGTTGGGTGCCGGAACATCGAACTCCCGATTCAAGATGTTCGGGATATCCAACCGTTCAACCGTCGCTCGTTTATAGGCATGAGAGCCAGGTTGTTTACTGACGAGATGAAGCTCGCGCATCAAGCTGCGCACTTTGAACCGACCGAGTTGCTCACCATCGTCACGCATCATCGAGAGAAGGCTACGACTGCCAGCAGCACTGCGACTTTGTGAAAACAACTCGCTCACCCGGCTGCGCAACCGAAGCCGTTCGACATCAGGCGTTCGCCGTTTGAGGCGGTGGGCGTAGTAGCTTGAGCGGTTGATATCAAACACTTTGCACAGCCAATCAATCGGCTCATGGACACTTAGCTGATTGATCAGCGCGTACGCTCGTGATCTTCCGACATCAAGAGCGCGGTAGCCTTTTTTAATATGGATTTTTCCCGTTCAAGGCGGGCGATCCGGGCTTCCAGTTCCTGAATTTTCTGCTGTTCTGGTGTCAGCGCTTTACTCTGCGGGGTGACGCCTTGGCGCTCCTTCTGAACCTGGTCAACCCAACGGCGCAGGGCCGATTCGCCGACGCCGAGTGAACGGCTGGCTTCGATGTAGCTGTAGTTTTGCTTGAGCACGAGGTCAGCAGCCTCGCGTTTGAATTCAGCGGAAAAGGAACGGCGTTGTTTGGTCATCTGGCACCTCGATCTGGCGAGCATTCTCGCCTAAATGGGTGTCCGGTTTCATTAGACCACTACA
>NZ_VFEU01000006.1 GCF_007858255.1 Pseudomonas rhodesiae
GTAAGGACTCAATGTGGGAGGGGGCTTGCCCCCGATAGCGGTAGATCAGAAACAAAAATGCAAACTGACACTCCGCAATCGGGGGCAAGCCCCCTCCCACAGTAAGGCTGTTCGATGTTGTTGCTGATAGCGGTGATCGAGCCCATGAAACAACGCTGAGCCTTGGTCATGTGAAATCAAAAGGTGGGAGGGGGCTGTTCGATGCTGGTGCTGGCAGCGGTGATTGAGCCCATGAAACACCGCTGACTCCATGCCCTGTAAGGACTCAATGTGGGAGGGGGCTTGCCCCCGATGGCGGTGTATCAGAAGCAAAAAGCAGACTGACACTCCGCAATCGGGGGCAAGCCCTGCCACAGTAAAGCGGTGTTAATCAGCGCTGAACTTGAACACGGTGTGTTGGGTGTAGGTCTGCCCGGGGTTCAAGCGGGTCGAGGCAAACTTGGGCTGGTTCGGCGCATCGGGAAAGTGTTGGGTCTCCAGGGTAAACCCACTCCAGTGCAGGTACGTCTTGCCGGCTTTGCCCTTCACCGAACCGTCGAGGAAGTTGCTGGTGTAGAACTGCACGCCCGGTTCGCTGGTGTACAGCTGCAAGCGCCGACCGGATTCGGGGTCGTGGACTTCGGCAGCCAGTTGCTTGACGTCGCCTTGGGTGTCCAGGGCCCAGTTGAAGTCAAAGCCGCCTTGTTTCGGCTCGGCAAACTTGAGCTGCGGATGGTCTTCTTTGATGTGCTGACCGATAGGCGTCGGCTTGAGGAAATCCATCGGCGTGCCCTTGACCGGCGCCAGTTCACCGGTCGGAATCAACGTAGCATTCACCGGGGTGTAGTGGCTGGCATGCAAGGTCGCGACCTGCTTGAGGATATCGCCGTTGCCCGCGCCCGCGAGGTTGAAGTAGCTGTGGTTGGTGAGGTTGAGCACCGTCGGTTTATCGGTGCTGGCTTTGTAGTCGATGTGCAGTTCGTTCTTGTCGTTGAGGCGGTAGGTGACCTCGGTGGTCAGGTTGCCGGGGAAGCCCATCTCACCGTCCTTGGACAGGTAACTCAGCTTCACGCCGACCGAATCTTTGTCCTTGACCGGCTCGGCTTTCCACACCTGCTTGTCGAAGCCCTGGGCGCCGCCATGCAGCGAGTTGGGGCCGTCGTTGAGGGGTACTTGGTAGCGTTTGCCGTCCAGTTCGAAAGCACCGCCGGCCAAGCGATTGCCGAAGCGTCCGATGGTGGCGCCGAAAAACGCGGTACCGCTCTGATAGCCTTGCACGTCGTCGAAGCCCAGCACCACGTCGTCGACCTTGCCGTGCTTGTCCGGCACTTTGAGCGACTGCAGCACGCCGCCGTAGGTGATCACCGTGGCTTGCATGCCGTGGCTGTTGCGCAGGATGTACTGTTCGACCGGCGTGCCGTCGTTGGTTTTACCGAAGGGTTTGTGCTCGCTGGACAAGCCGGCCGCCTGAACGCCGCCGCTGGCGATCAGCATCGACAGCGCCAGGCCGGAGAGCAGGTATCGAGGGTGCTTCATGATCGAACTTCCTTTTGTTGTTTTGAGTGGAATAGTTCTACTAATAGCGATATTTTGTCGTTATGACAGCGAATTTATAGCCTTTAACCGTCGTTTCGTAAAATAAAATAAGACTAATTAAGCGAGGCATCACTGTATGAGTACTGAGCACGCCGTTTACCCCGACCTCAAGGGCAAGACTGTATTGGTGTCTGGGGGCGCCTCCGGGATCGGCGAATTCATGGTTCGCGCGTTTGCCGCCCAAGGTGCCAAGGTCGGTTTTGTGGATCGCGCGCAAAGCCAGGGCGAACGCCTGGCGGCGCTGTTGAGTTCACGCGGGGACGCGGTGGAGTTTGTCTGCTGCGACATTACCGACGAGATCGCCTACAAGGCCGCCATCGGCCGCTTCGAACAGTCCCTCGGCCCGATCACCGTGTTGGTCAACAACGCTGCCAACGATGTGCGTCACACCCTGGAAGAAGTTGACTCGGACACCTTCGACCGGCTTATCGCGGTCAACCTCAAGCACGCGTTTTTTGCGGCCAAGGCCGTGGTGCCGATGATGAAAAGCACCGGCAGCGGCTCGATTATCAACCTGGGTTCGGTGGGTTGGATGATGGCCTCCGCCGGCTACCCGGTGTACGCCGCCAGCAAAGCTGCCGCCCACGGCATGACCCGTGCCCTGGCCCGCGAGCTGGGCCCGGACCGCATCCGCGTCAACACTCTGGTGCCGGGCTGGGTGATGACCGAAAAACAGCTGGCCATGTGGGTCGATGACGCCGCCAAGGACCTGATCGCGCGCAGCCAGTGCCTGCCCGGCAGCGTACTGCCGGAACATATCGCCAATATGGCGCTGTTCCTGGCCTCCGAAGCATCGGCGATGTGTTCGGCGCAGAACTTTATTGTCGATGGCGGCTGGGTCTGAGCCGAACACTGCAGTTCAGACAACCCAGATCAATGTGGGAGGGGGCTTGCCCCCGATGAAGATGGGTCAGCTAATGCATCAGTGACTGACCCACTGCCATCGGGGGCCAGCCCCTTCTCACATTTGAACTGCGGCGCTTAGGCGATCGGGTAACGCTTGAACGCCGGATGCTGCTCCAGCCGCTCGGCATGCCGTTGCAGGTTGGGAAACGCATCGGCCTTGACCACCGACGCCACAGTGAACTGACTGAACGACCAGGCAACGGCGGCTGTAATCGACGCCTGGGTCAGCGCTTCGCTGTCGTCCAACTGCTTGTTTAGCAACCCATAGGCTGCGAGCAACTGCCCACTGACGCGTTCGAGCCACGGCGCGTGCAGCTTCTCGGCCGGGCGCAGGTTGTGCTCATAAACGATCTGCACGCTTTTCTCACAAGCTGCCAGGGCCAAGCCAAGGACGTGCAGGTCGCGGGCAAGTGCGCCAGGCGGCTGGGGCAACAACTTCCTGTCAGCCGGGGCCAGGGTTTCGAGGTATTCCAGGATCAGGCTGGAGTCCATCAACACCGTGCCATCGTCCAGCACCAGGGTCGGGGCCTTGACCACCGGATTGATCTGCGCAAATTCGTCGAAGGTGCGGAACACGGACAAGGGCTCATGCACGAAATCCACCCCGTACAGATCCAGAGAAATGGCGACGCGGCGTACGTAGGGCGAGTCGAGCATACCGATCAGTTTCATGAAGCCTCCATTGCTGTCAGGGTGATGGGTTTGGAGATTAAGGTTCCTCGGTCGCACCGCGCAATGCTTGCATGGCTCAGTCGGTCGACGAGGCATGCCTTATGCCGGGCTTCTGAAACCTTGGCGGCTGGCGCCCGGCGGTTGCCCGGTGATGCGTTTGTAGGCGCGACTGAAAGCGGCCTGTGAGGTATACCCCAGGCGGTACGCCACCTCTTCGATGGGCAGGCGCTCCAGGGTCAACCATTGACTGGCCAGGCGCATGCGCAGTTCGGTTACGTAACGCAGCGGTGGCACCCCCAGGGTGGCTTGGAAACGGTCCGCGAACACCGAGCGCGAGGTATGACAGTGCGCCGCCAGCTCGGCCACGCTCCAGTCGCGGCCCGGTTGCTGGTGCAGGGCGAGCAGGGCGCCCGCCAGGCGGTTGTCGCGCAAGGCGGCTGCCAGGCCCGACGCATTGGCGCACGCACATTCGACCCAACCGCGCACGATCATCGCTGCCACCACATCGGCCAGACGCGCCAGGATGCCGGCATAGCCGATGCGGGCGCTGGAAACTTCGCGCTCCATCACTGCCAGGATCGGCATCAGGCCGGGGTAACGCTGGCCGCCGGCGTCGATCAGCATCAAGGCCGGCATCAGGTTGCCCAGGCCCTGGATGCTGTCGAGTTCGAACTCCATGCAGGCGCTGAACAGCAGGGTATTGGCAGGCTCATCGGGTGAGGCGTTGACGGCACACACGGTATCGCCCAGCGACGCTGCGTCGAAGCTGGCGATGTCCTGCACGGGGGCATCCGGTTGGGATGACAGCGCATGCGCGCCACCGTGGGCGATAAACACCGCATTTCCCGCCGACAGTTCAAAGAGGCTGCCGTCCTCCATTCGCAAGGTCGCGCAGCCGGCAGCCAGGAAATGGAAATACGCATGACCCGGTTTAGCCGCAAAGCCGATACCGAACACCGGCCCGGCCTGGATGCGCCGGTATTGCACGCCGCGCAGGCGCATGCTGCGCAGCAGTTCGTTGATCAGTTCGGAAGACAGCGTGAACGCGGTGTCGGTTGGCATCGGGGTTTCGGTCAAAAAGTTAAGGGTTTGAATCATAGATCATCCAGATGGCGATACCTAGACTGATCGTCTCGCTAAAGCCTGAGGATGTCTTGTGATGAATGATTGTGTGTCCTACGCCCCTGTCAATTGCGGGGTTGAACCGAGCACTCCGGCCTGGATGGCGGTGTTTTCCCTGGCGATGGGGGTGTTCGGCCTGCTCACGGCCGAATACCTGCCGGCCAGCCTGCTGACGCCGATGGCCCTGGATTTGGGCGTGTCGGAAGCGTTGGCCGGCCAAGCGGTCACGGTCACGGCGGTGGTGGCTTTGTTCGCGGGGTTGCTGGTGCCCGGCCTGACGCGTGGCATCGACCGGCGCCTGGTGCTGTTGGGGTTCTCCACGCTGATGATTGCGTCCAACCTGCTGGTGGCGTTCTCGTCCAGCCTGGTGGTGCTGTTGTTGATGCGCATCCTGCTGGGTATTGCCCTCGGCGGGTTCTGGAGCATGGCGGCGGCCGTGGCGATGCGCCTGGTGCCGGCCGCGTCGCTGCCGCGCGCCCTGTCGATCATCTTCAGCGGCATTGCGGTGGGCACCGTCGTCGCCGTTCCGCTGGGCAGCTATCTTGGCGGTCTGTATGGCTGGCGCAGCGCATTTATCGCGGCTGCGGCTGTGGGGGTGGTCACCCTGGCGTTCCAGTTCATCACGCTGCCACGCCTGGCCCCCAATGGCACGGCGCGCTTGCGCACAGTGTTGGAGGTGCTGTTGCGCCCGGGCATCGCCATCGGCATGTTCGGCTGTGTGCTGGTGCATACCGCACATTTTGCGCTGTTCACCTATATCCGACCGTTTCTGGAAAGCACCACAGGCGTCGGGACCCAGGGCCTGGCGCTGATGTTGCTGGGGTTCGGCGCGGCGAATTTCGTCGGTACGCTGCTGGCCGGCGGGTTGCTGGTACGTAACCCGCGCGGCACGTTGGTGCTGATGCCGGTATTGGTGGGGGTTGCGGCGTTGGCCCTGGTGTTGCTGCCCGCGTCATTGCCTGGTCAAGCGATGCTGCTGGCGCTGTGGGGGATGGCCTTCGGTGGTGTGCCAGTGGCGTGGTCGAACTGGGTGGCCCGTGCGGTTCCCGATCAGGCGGAAAGTGCCGGTGGCATGGTAGTGGCGTCGGTGCAATCGGCAATCGCGGCGGGCGCCGCTGGCGGGGGCGCAATGTTCAGTGTCACGGGTATCGGCGGCGTATTTCTGGGCGCGGGTATTTTGATGTTACTGGCCGCATTGTTGATCGCACTGCGTGTGCGGGTGCCCGTGCATAACGCGCAGGGGAGTGTGACGCACCCCCGGTCTTTGGTTTAGTCTGACGCGCTCAGTTGATAGCCAATGCCTCTGGAGCCGTAAGCATGACCGACTACGTACCCCCTAAAGTCTGGACCTGGGACACCGAAAGCGGCGGCACCTTCGCCAGTATCAATCGGCCGATTGCCGGCGCGACCCATGACAAGGCACTGCCGGTGGGCAAGCACCCGCTGCAGTTGTATTCCCTGGCCACGCCCAATGGGCAGAAGGTCACCATCCTGCTGGAAGAGTTGCTGGCCCTGGGGCACAGCGGTGCGGAATACGACGCCTGGCTGATCAAGATCGGTGACGGCGATCAGTTCGGCAGTGGCTTTGTCGAGGTCAACCCCAATTCCAAGATCCCGGCGCTGATGGACCGCAGCGGCCCTGAGCCGATTCGCGTGTTCGAGTCCGGCGCGATCCTGCAGTACCTGGCCGAGAAATTCGGCGCGTTCTTTCCCACTGAGCCTGCGGCGCGGGCTGAATGCCTGTCGTGGTTGTTCTGGCAGATGGGCAGCGCGCCGTACCTGGGCGGTGGCTTCGGGCATTTCTATGCCTATGCGCCGAGCAAGATGGAGTACCCGATCAACCGTTTCGCCATGGAAACCAAGCGTCAACTGGACGTGCTCGACAAGCGCCTGGCGGTGAGCGAGTACATCGCCGGCGATCAATACACCATCGCCGATATCGCCATTTGGCCTTGGTATGGCGGATTGGTGAAAGGTCGTCTGTATGAGGCAGCGGAGTTTCTGTCGGTGCATGAATACAAACATGTGCTGCGTTGGGCGGACGCCATTGATGCGCGCCCGGCGGTGCAACGTGGGCGGCGGGTGAATCGGGTCTCTGGCGATGCACAATTGCCCGAACGCCATGACGCGAGCGACTTGGACTGACGGCCAACACGGTAGGAGGGCAAGCCCCTCCTACCGTTACCGGGGCCAGGACCTGAGCAGCCACGAAAGGCACGCCATCGTCGCCGCTCTCAAAAGCCCCGGCGGCAACATCCGCCTGGCCGCCCGGCAACTGTACGTGTCCCGGGGCGGGCTGTACAACAAGATGAGTCGGTTCGGGCTGAATGCTGCAGATTTTTTTGCGGTGCATAAATGTGGGAGGGGGCTTGCCCCCGATAGCCGTAGGTACCTACACAACGTTGGCTCAACGCTAAAAGCGCGGCGGATAGGGCTGTCGTGGTGAGCGGGCTTGTCCCGCGCTGGGCTGCGCAGCAGCCCCAAAACCAGCCTCTACAGAGTGTCTGATACACCGCGATCTTCTTGACTGGGGCTGCTGCGCAGCCCAGCGCGGGACAAGCCCGCTCGCCACAGGGAGATTTGTCAGGGTCTGAAAGGTTGCGTAGATACCCTTGCCCCGATAGCGGAGTGTCAGTTGACATCTACTTACCTGATCCACCGCCATCGGGGGCAAGCCCCCTCCCACATTTTCTAACCGCATTTCAGGCAGTTGATGGAGCGATCCACAGTGGTTTTGGCAATTTCCAGCAAATGCCACACCGCCAAGATCTTCGCCCGCTCCGGGCTTTCCAGTTGCTCCCCACAATCCAACGCAGTCGCCGACGCACTGTCGAGCAAACTGGCGGTGTAGAGCAGGGCATCTTCAAAACTCAGGTCTTCGTTGACGGAGTGGATGCCTTGGGTGGGGAGATAGTGATCGATGGCGCGGTTGAAGGCGGCGCGGTCTTTGGCGGGATCGAAGGGTGGGTCGGGTACGACTTTATTCATTGTGCAACTCCTATTGAGCTAAGGAGCTACCGCCAACGCTGCTAAACGAGGGTGGCAGCTGTACGCGGGTTAGCAGACCGGTCAATAGGAAAACCAGCGCACCCGAAGGTGCCCCGCGCACAGCCACCATAAACGCAGATGTGAACCGTGTGCCTATTGACGTCAGGCTGCTAAACCCGATCACTGATGAGCAGTGACGGACCGCAGACTAGCCACCGATTCCAGCAGGCACAAGGCGGCCAGGATTGTCTAGGAAACGTCCTGCAATTAAAAGGGACCGGCCTTGCTGGCCCTTTACAAACCATGACAAAACGCCAGCTGCCAACAATGAAACGCAGTCGATGTGGGAGGGGGGCAAGCCCCCTCCCACATAAGATTTATGCCGGGTTGAGACGGGTGTTATATCAACTCAGCAGCCCGGTGCTGACGGCCACAATCAGGAACACCCCCAGCAGCGCGCGGTAGATCACGAAGGGCCAGGTGGAGAACCGCTCCAGGAATTTCATCAGGCCCCAGATCGCGAAGAAGGCCGAGACACTGGCCACCACCAGCCCGAACAGTAAATGCGGCCAGGCATGGGCAGGCAGCTCGGCGTGCAGCAGCACCCACAGCTCCTTCAACCCCGCCAGGGCGATGGCCGGCAGGCCCAGCAGGAAGGAAAAGCGCGCAGCTTCTTCGCGTTTGAAGTTGAGGAACAGCGCCGCAGTGAGGGTCGAGCCGGAACGCGATACGCCCGGAATCAACGCGCCAATCTGCGCGACACCGACGATCAGCGCATCCCGCAGGCGCATCTGGCTGACCTCACGGGTATGCCGGGCTCGCAGCTCGGCCGCCGCCAGTAGCACCGCCATCACCACACAGGAAATCCCGATCACCATCAGTCCGCGCAGCGGCGAGTTGCAGGCGTTCAGGGTCGAGGACAACGCCAGTCCGGCGATGCAGATCGGCACCGTCGCCAGCACAATCGCCACCGCCAGCTTGAACCACGGGCTGTCGTAGTCGCCCTGGCGTACTGCGCCGATGCTGCCGCTGACCACCTGGCGCACATCGCGCCAGAAGTAGCTGACCACTGCCGCCAGCGCCGCCAACTGCATGGCGGCGGAGAACGCCGAGCCGGGGTCTTGCCAGCCGAGCAGGGCGGGTACCACGCGCATATGGGCCGTGGAGGACACCGGCAGCAGCTCGGTAATGCCCTGGATCACGCCCAGGATGAAAATCTGCAGGTAATCCAGGGAGGCGAAGCCCACATCCAGGCCGGCGGTACAGACGTTGGTCAAAGTGCGTGTCCTTGAAAAAGTGGCGAACCGGCGAAGTCTATTCGAAATGTTTCAAGAATTTGGCCGAGGCCATGGCTAACTGCGATCCGTTCAGCCAGCAGAAAGGTTCGCCGCGCGCTTGGCCCCTGCCGGGGTTTTGTGAACAATGGCGCCCTGTTTTTTCTGACTGAGCGCCCTATGCCTGAAACCACCGTGGAATTGATCCAGACCGGCCCCGAAGAGGCCGAGTTGATCCGCAATCTCTACCAGTACTACGCCTACGAGTCGTCGGACTGGGAGCAGGAAGATGTCGAGGCCGATGGCCGTTTTTACATTCACGACGAACACTTGGCCCGCTATTGGCAAGATCCGCGTTGGAGCGCCAACCTGCTGTTGGTGGACGGCTATATCGCCGGCTTCCTGCTGATCGAAGACAGCGAGCTGCCCGGCATCGACGCGCTGGAGCTGGCTGACCTGTTTATTCTCAAGCGCTACCGCCGCAAAGGCATCGGCCGCGCCATTGCCAACCAGGTGCTCTGCAGCGGCCAGACAAATTGGCTGGTGCGCTTTTATGATCAGGATGAAGTGTCACAGGCGTTCTGGCGCACGGTGCTGGATAACCTGCCACGCCCAGTGCAGATGCTTGAGCTGGATGACGACCCGCAACTGCTGAGCTTTTTGATTACCCGAGCGGCGCTGCATTAAACGCCTGTTGCATCGCCTGGGGCGGCTGGCCGAACGCCCGTAGAAACGCCTGGCGCATGCGCTCGCGATCACCGAAACCGGTCTCGCGGGCCACCACTTCCACCGGGTGCCGGCTGGTTTCCATCAGTGCCCGCGCGGCTTCCACCCGCAGGGCTTCGATGGCCTTGGCCGGGGTTTGCCCGGTTTCCTCGCGGAACACTCGGCTGAACTGGCGCGGGCTCAACCGCGCCACATCGGCCAATGCCTCCACGGAGAGGTCATGGGTCAGGTTCTCGCGGGCGTAGGCCAGGGCCAACTGCACGCGGTCGGATTTGGGGTCCAGTTCCAGCAGCGCCGACAGTTGCGACTGCTCGCTGCCACGGCGCTGGGCGATCACCAGTTTGCGTGCGATGCGCCGGGCGAGGTCGCTGCCCAAGTCGTTTTCCACCATGGCCAAGGCCATGTCGACGCCAGCGCTCATGCCGGCGCCGGTCCAGACCTGGCCGTCCACCACAAACAGTTTGTCGTCTTCCAGGCGGATGTCCGGGTAGCGCTTGCGAAAGGCCGGCGCGTGAATCCAGTGGGTGGTGGTGCGCTTGCCCGCCAGCAGGCCGGCCTCGGCCAGCACGAAGATGCCCATGCACAGCGAGGCCACGCGTCGTGATTGCGCGGACGCGGCCTTGACCATGTCCAGCAGGTTGGCTTCCGGCAGGCGGAATTCCAGGTAACCGCTGACGATCAGCGTGTCGTAGCCCTGGGGGCGAATCGGCGAGGTGTTCACCGAAAAGCCCTGGGACGTCATCACCGCGCCGCCGCTTTCCGATACCAAGTGAAACTCATAGGCCGGCTCGCCGCGCAGCAGGTTCGCGCACTCGAACACCGAACCCAGGCTGAGGCTCAGGGACTGGAAGTTCGGGTAAACCATCAGCGCAACGCTGTGCATCGTCATTCTCCAAGGGGCGCGGGAGGGGGGATTGTCGGCGTGTACCGGGTAAACGGCAACTGGCGTGGACGGCATGTCCGGAATCCTTGCGGATCTGACATTGTGGGCATCCGGCCTGCCTCCTACCATGGCTCCACGCACTAGACGACTGGTCTAATCGGCAGGAGTGAAGCATGAGCAACCCTAGTAAAGACGCACGCCAGACGATTCTGCAAACCGCGCAAGCGATTGTCGGGCGCAAGGGTTTTTCCGCGGTTGGGCTGACCGAAATCCTGCAGGCCGCCGATGTGCCCAAAGGCTCGTTCTATCACTACTTCGATTCCAAGGACGCGTTCGGCGTGGTGTTGCTCGACACCTACTTCGACCATTACGTACGGGGCATGCAGCAACTGTTCGACCAGCCGGGGCTGAGCCAGCACGCCAAGTTGATGCGTTATTGGCAAGCCTGGATCGACAACCAGACCGGCTGCACCGATGCGGGCAAATGCCTTGCCGTCAAACTCGGTGCCGAGGTGTCAGACCTTTCAGAGCCGATGCGTCTGGCGTTGCAACGCGGTACGTCGCGCACCATCGATTTACTCGGGATGGCGCTGCAACGTGGCATCGACGACGGCTCCCTCAGCTTTACGCAGCACCCTACGCACCTGGCCCAGCGTCTTTATGCGTTGTGGTTGGGCAGCAGCGTCATGAGCAAAATCACCCGTACATCGGCGCCGTTCGACGCGGCGCTCGGGTTGACCCAGCACCTGTTGGGCGGCCCCGAACACACTGACATTCACACCGATCGAGGCACTGGAAAATGAAAGTATTAATGGTACTGACCTCTCACGACCAGCTCGGCGATACCGGGCGCAAGACTGGCTTCTGGCTCGAAGAGTTTGCCGCGCCGTATTACGTGTTCAAGGACGCCGGCGCCGAGCTGGTGCTGGCATCCCCAGCCGGTGGCCAGCCGCCGCTGGACCCGGTCAGCGATGCGCCGGATGCGCAAACCGAGCAGACGCGCCGCTTCGCCGCCGACCCGGCCGCGCAACAGGCGCTGGCCAATACGGTCAAGCTGGATTCGGTGAACGCCGCCGATTTCGACACGGTGTTCTACCCAGGCGGCCACGGCCCGTTGTGGGACCTGGCGGAGTCGCCGACCTCCATCGCACTGATCGAGGCCTTCGAGCGCGCCGGCAAGCCCATCGGTTTTGTCTGCCATGCACCGGGTGCGCTGCGCCACGTCAAAGCGGTCAATGGCGAGCCGCTGGTCAAGGGCCGTCGCGTCACCGGTTTCTCCAACTCCGAAGAAGCTGCCGTGGGCCTGACCGAAGTGGTGCCGTTCTTGATTGAAGATGAGTTCAAGAAGCTCGGCGGCCACTACCAGAAGGGCGCCGACTGGTCGTCCTTCGTGCTTGAGGACGGGCTGTTGATTACCGGCCAGAACCCGGCCAGCTCCGCCGATGTGGCCAAGGCCCTGCTGAAACTCACCGCTTAAGTTAACCCCCCCGCGCTGTATTCATTGGCGACTCCAACGAGTCGCCAATGCTTCTGCTCGCCTCGAATTTGGAATATCGCAATGACTGACAGTCTCTTGAACACCCCGGTAAAACTCGGGCATCACACCTTGAACAACCGCGTCGTGCTGCCACCCCTGACCCGCCAGCGCAGCGCGCAACCGGGCGATATCCCTACCGCGCTGATGGCTGAGTATTACCGCCAGCGTGCCAGCGCCGGCTTTATGGTCAGCGAAGGCACCCAGATCGAACCGCGCGGCCAGGGCTATGCCTGGACGCCGGGTATCTACTCACCGGCCCAGATCGATGGCTGGCGCAAAGTCACCGACGCGGTGCACGCCGACGGCGGGGTGATCTTTGCCCAGCTGTGGCATGTGGGCCGCGTATCCCATAACGCCTTGCAACCGGACGGTGCGGCACCGGTGGCACCCTCCGCGCTCCCGGCCTTGCAGGCCAAAGCCTTTATCCAGACCGGCCCGGGCGTCGGCGAGCTGAAGCAACCGCCGGTGCCGCGCGCCTTGAGCGCGCTGGAAATCGAAGAATTAGTCGCACAGTACGCCCAAGCGGCCCGCAATGCGCTGGACGCCGGCTTCGACGGCGTGGAGATCCACTCGGCCAACGGTTACCTGGTCAACCAGTTCATCTCGGCCCATTCCAACACCCGCGACGACCAATACGGCGGCTCGCTGCACAACCGCCTGCGCTTCCTGCGCGAGATTGTCGAAGCGGTGTGCAAAGTGGTCGGCCCGGAACGCCTGGGCGTGCGTTTTTCGCCGCTGTTCAGCGGCACCGATCAGGACCGCGTGTACATCGGCCTGGTAGAAGAAGACCCCCATCACACCTACATCGAAGCGATCAAGGTGCTGGAAGAATCCGGGATTGCCTATGTGTCCATCGCCGAAGCCGACTGGGACAACGCGCCGGACCTGCCCGACACCTTCCGCGAAGCGGTACGCAGCACCTTCAGCGGCCGCATCATCTACGCCGGGCGCTACACCGCCGAACGCGGCGAGCGTCTGGTGCAGGCGGGGTTGGCGGATTTGATCGCGTTCGGACGGCCTTTTATCGCCAATCCGGACCTGCCCCAGCGCCTGTTCAATGGCTGGCCGTTGAATCCGCTGCGGGAAGAGGGGATGTACGGTGGCGGTGAGGCGGGCTATATCGACTATCCCACCTATTCCGAATAATCACGCAATCAATGTGGGAGGGGGCTTGCCCCCGATAGCGGTAGGACAGTCACAGCATCATTGACTGACCCAACTCTATCGGGAGCAAGCCCCCTGCCACATTGGTTTGTAGTGTTTTTGAATCAGGCGACCTGCAACACAATCTTGCCGATATGATCGCCGCCTTCCATCCGCGCATGGGCCTGGGCGGCGTCGGTGTAGGGGTAGACCTTGTCGATGATCGGCAGGCAGCGCCCGGCGGTGAGGACCGGCCAGATGTACTCGCGCAGTTGCTCGGCGATGGCGGCTTTTTCCGCGCCGGTGCGCGCGCGCAGCAGGGAACCGGTGATCACCGCGCGTTTGGCGAGGATGCTCAGCAGGTCCACGTCATGGGCCTTGCCGCCGCCGAGGAAGCCGAGCATCACCAGGTGCCCGTCCATGGCCAGGGACTTGAGGTTATTGTTCAGGTACGAGGCGCCCATGATGTCGAGGATCACATCTACGCCATGGCCGTCGGTCTGTTGGGCGATGACATCGGCGAAGTCCTGCTCGCGGTAATTGATCGGTTCGGCGCCGAGTTTGGCGATGGCCGCGCATTTGTCGGCGCTGCCGGCGGTAGCGAACGCCTGGATGCCAAACTCGCGGCACAGCATCAGCGCGGTGGTGCCGATACCGCTGGTGCCGCCGTGGATCAGCACGCGCTGGCCGGTATGTGCATCGCCCAGGCCGAACAGGTTGGCCCAGACGGTGAAGAAGGTTTCAGGTACGGCGGCGGCCTGGATCCAGTCCATGCCTTCGGGGATCGGCAACGCCTGGCCGGCCGGAACCGCGCAGAACTGCGCATAACCGCCGCCGTTGGTCAGCGCGCAGACCTTGTCGCCGATGGCGTATTCGCTAACGCCGTCGCCCAGCGCCACCACTTCCCCAGCCACTTCCAGCCCGGGGATCGGGCTCATGCCCGGTTTCATCGGGTACTTGCCGGCGCGTTGCAGAGCGTCGGGGCGATTGACCCCGGCGGCGTGCACACGAATCAGAATCTCACCGGGGCCAGCCTCCGGCACCGCCGCCTGACGCGGTTGCAGCACCTCGGGGCCACCGGGGGTGGTGATTTCGATCAAGGTCATTTCTTTTGGGAGTGTCATTCGAACGTTCCTGCAGCGATGAGCGTATGAGGTGGGACCGCGCCAAGCGGCCGGCGGTTCAGCGCGCGACGGTGAGCAGGTCAGCACAAGGCTGCAAGCGTGGGTGTGCATCTGCCCGCACCATCGGTGGCACCAAGAGGCCAACGAACAGGAAGCATATATGAATGACGGCAAAAACCAGGACTTCGGGTTGCTCTTTTTGCGCGTGAGCGGGGCGCTGTTTCTGCTGTGGGTGCATGGTTTGCCCAAGGTGCTGCACTACAGCGAACAACTGACGCTTATCGAAGACCCGTTCCACCTCGGTGCCCACGTGACCCTCGGGCTGGCGATTTTCGCCGAGGTACTGTGCCCGCTGCTGATCGTGGCCGGGGTGCTGGTGCGTCTGGCGTGCCTGCCGATCATTGCCGTTTTGGTGATCGCCATGCTGGTGGTGCATCCGGAGTGGACGCTATTGGAGGGCCAATTCGGCTGGCTGCTGCTGATCATCTTCACCAGTCTTCTGATCGCCGGGCCTGGGCGGTTGGTGGTGGGCCAGCGTTTCTCTTGAGCAAAAAAAGGCCGGGCAAGCCCGGCCAAAACGAGAGGGTGTTTCAGCGGCTCAGGAACGCCAGCAGGTCTTCATTGAGTGCCTGGGCGTGGGTCACGGCAAAACCGTGGGGGGCGTCTTTGTACACCTTCAGCTCGGCGCCCTTGATCATCTCGGCGGCCACCTTGCCGGTGGTTTCGAACGGCACGATCTGGTCACCGTCGCCGTGGATCACCAGGGTCGGTACATCGACCTTGGCCATGTCTGCGCGGAAGTCGGTTTGCGAGAACGCGCTGACGCAGTCCACGGTCGACTTGAGGGACGCCAGCATGGCGATCTGCAGGGTCTGCGACAGCACGCCTTCAGAGACGGTCTGGCCTTTGTTCAGGCCGAAGAACGGCGTGTTGAAGTCCGCGATAAATTGCGCGCGATCCTTGAGCAGGCCGGCCTTGATTCCGTCGAACACTTCAGCCGGCACGCCCTGCGGATAATCCGCAGCCTGGCCGAAAATCGGCGTGACCGCACCCAGCAACACCAGGCCGGCAACCCGTGCGCTGCCGTGGCGCCCGATGTAGCGCGCTACGTCGCCGCCGCCCATGGAGAAACCGACCAGCGTCACGTCGCGCAGGTCCAGGTGTTCGATCAGTTGCGCGATGTCATCGGCGAAGGTGTTGTAGTCGTTGCCGGTCCACGGCTGGTCGGAGCGGCCGAAACCACGGCGGTCGAAGGCGATGGTGCGGTAGCCGCGACTGCTGAGGTATTCCATCTGGTATTCCCACATATCGGCATCCAGTGGCCAGCCATGGCTGAACAACACGGGCTTACCGCTGCCCCAATCCTTGTAGTAGATCTGGGTACCGTCTTTGGCAACGAATGTGCTCATGGAAAACTCCTGGGTGGGTGAAAACCGTCACTATTGGGGTAAAGCGAATGGGCGGCTTGTACGCCTGTGCTTGCTTGAGGGTCACCAACTGAACTTGAGTTCGACCCCCAGGTAGTTGCTGTCATCGCCACCGGCGTCGCGCAGGGTTTGCCCGACCTGATAATGCACCGCCTCCACGGCGCCGCTGAGGTTGCCGGTAAAGGCATAGTCGGTGCGCAGTTGTGCATAGGCCCCGGTCCAACGCTCGCCCTGGCCCGCAGTGCCGGCGACCGGCAGGTTGGGCTGAGTGTAGACCGCGTCCTCGGTGGTCTGGCGCCAGAGCAAGCCGATGGCGGTTTGCACGCTGAGCTTGTCGATCGGCTTGACGGTGATGGACGGCTTGACGTGGATCAGGTTGCTGTACCCGGTGTAGCCGGCCAGGGAAAAATAATAGCCATTGGGGAACAGCGGGTTGAACGTACCGAGCGTGCCGTCACCGCTCTTGCGGTCGCCCGAGGCGATGTCCAATTGCAGACCGATGCGCGGTTTCCAGGCCAGGCTGTCGAACGTGTAGCCAGTGCGGCTGCCACCGGCCCAGGCGCGAATATCCTTGCTGCCCACCGCGCCGCTTTGCAGCATCCCTTCGATGTCCCAGTCAAACCCCATGGCCGCGCCGCCCAGGCGTGCGTCGAACAGGTGGCGGGTTTCGTCGCCGTCCGCGTCCAGGTAGTGCGCGGCACTGCGTTCGTACACGCCGTAATAGGCCGACAGCTCATTCTTGCCGCCCACCAGGCGCTCCACCCGGAGTAAGTGAAAGCGCGCGTCGCTGTTGGACTTGTCGTCGAAGTGCCGGCCGTCCTGGTACTGCACCGGTTGGCTGGCGAGGCCGATAAAACGCCAGTCGGCGGTCTCCCAGTCGGCCCACAGCGCATCGAACGACTGGCGCACATTCGGCCCGTCCCGCGATGAGATAAAACGCTGCAGGTCGAAGGCAAAGTCCTGGCGCCCTACGCGAGCTTTCAGGGTACCGCTGTCGAAGCGCTTCACGTATTCGGCGAACGCCAGGCGCAAGTCAACGCGGTTCTGGTCGGCCCCGCCCACTGTGGTTTTGTCGTAGGCCCGCACATCTTCAAGCTGGGTGAACAGCCGCCAGTGTTCGTTCAGGTGCAGGTCGGCGTGTACCTGAACGCGCTGGATCAAATAGCGATCGCGAGCCACGTTCTTCACACCGAAACCGCTGGCATCGTTCATCTCGAAGCGTTCGCGCAGCGTCGCGCCCAACGACAGGTAGGTGAACGGGTTGGCGCTGGACAAGGGTATGTACTTCAGGTTGTCCAACGGCTGCGTGCGCAGCGCCGGATCCTTGAGTACCGACCAGTCTTCCTGCCAGCGATTGGTCTTGATCGTCGGGCGCGCCGGCTGCGGGTCGGCGTGGACGCTGCCGACCAGCAGCGGCCACAGCACGGCCAGGCTCCAGCCCGTACGACGAATCATTGGGCCGCGTTGAGTTGGTGAATCTCGGCGACGTAGCCACCCGGGAATTCAACCAGTGCGCTGCGCCGGCCTTTGCCGTCGAACGTCGGCACCAGCACCTTGGCGCCGGAACCAGTGGCCTTGCCCAGGGCGGCGCTCAGGTCGGCGACTTGATAGCCGGTGGTTTCATGCCCGAACGGGTAGGGCAGTTGACCGTTGGTGACCAGCACCGCCATGCGCCCGAACGGCGACTCGATGTCCACGCGACGGTAGGTGCCGTTGGCCTGGCCCACCTCTACGCCGGGTGCGTGTTTGTCATCACCCAGAACTTTGCCGTGGGAAAACCCCAGGAAGGCTTTGATGAACTCATCGGCGCGGTCGGCGGACAGGTACACGCGGTTTTCCGGCACGGTCTGGAACGCGGCGTAGTCCGGGGTCTTGGTGTGCCAGTAAAGCTGCATGTTCACACCGCCTGGCCACTGCACCACGGCGTCGCGGCCGATGGGGTCGGGGAAGTCGCTGACGATCACCGCCGCGCCGTTTGCCCGCGCGGCCTTGAGCGCTACGTCCATGTCCTTGACCAGGTAGCCGTTGCGTTCCTGGCCGAAGGGGTGCGGGATCGGCGTGGTAAAGCCGAACAACGACACGGTGCCGGCCGGCGTCTGCAGCAATTGCGAAGTGGTGCTGCTCGGCACCGGCAACACGTTTACCACCACCTGGGGCGTGCTTTTCCCGCCGAAGGTGGCGAGAAAGCTCTGGGCAAACCGATCCACATCCGCCGGGGCGACGTACACATGGCTGGTGTCATATTGCGGCGCTACGGCCACGCTTGGTGTCGCCGCGAATGCGTTGCCCATCATTGCGCCGGCCAGCAGCGTGACTGCCAGGCTTGCCCTGATTGCTTTGTTAACCATGCCCATTCTCCAGCGTTCTAGATGATCGAAAGCCGTGAGGTTAGGCGCCGGTGCGCAGGGGTAATTGTACGGGCGTGCTCGGTTGAACGTTTCAGCGTCTATGCTAGTCCACTGACCTCCAACGTCAGATCACATAGGTGAACGAAATGGCCAAGACTTACAGCTACGCCGCTCGGGACTCCAAGGATTCGCTCAAGCCCTTTACCTTCGAGCGCCGCGCACCAGGGGCGGACGATGTTCAGATCGACATCCTCTATTGCGGCGTGTGCCACTCCGATTTGCACACCGCGCGCAACGAATGGAACAACACCCTTTACCCTTCGGTACCCGGCCACGAAATTGTCGGCCGCGTGACGGCGGTGGGCGCCAATGTGAAGAATTTCAAAGTCGGCGACCTGGCGGGCGTCGGTTGCATGGTCGACAGCTGCCAGCACTGTGCGTCGTGCGCCGAGGGCGAGGAGCAGTACTGCGAGAACGGCTTTACCGGCACCTACAATGGCCCGGTGTTCGGTGGTGAGAACACCTATGGCGGGTACTCGGACAACATCGTGGTCAAGGAGAAATTCGTGCTGCGCATCTCCCACGATGCCAGCAACCTGGCCGCCGTGGCGCCGCTACTGTGCGCCGGCATCACCACCTATTCGCCGCTGCATCACTGGAAGGTTGGGCCGGGCAAAAAAGTCGGCGTGGTCGGCCTTGGTGGCCTCGGCCATATGGCAGTGAAAATTGCCCACGCCATGGGCGCCCATGTGACTTTGTTCACCACCTCGCCGAACAAGCGCGAAGACGGCCTGCGCCTGGGCGCCGACCAGGTGGTGGTGTCGAAGAACCCGGACGAAATGGCCGCCGTGGCCAACAGCCTGGACTTCATCCTCAACACCGTAGCCGCGCCGCATAACCTCGATGCTTTCCTCAACCTGCTCAAGCGCGACGGCACCATGACCCTGGTCGGTGCCCCCGACAGCCCGCATCCGTCGCCGACGGTCTTCAACCTGATCTTCAAACGCCGCAGCCTGGCCGGTTCGCTGATCGGCGGTATCCAGGAAACCCAGGACATGCTGGACTTCTGTGCCAAGCATGGGATTGTCTCGGACGTGGAAATGATCGACATCCAGGGCATCAATCAAGCCTATGAGCGCATGCTCAAGGGCGACGTGAAGTACCGCTTCGTGATCGATATGGACAGCTTGAAAAAGGAAAGCCACGCGGCTTGAAACTCAATCTGCCAACCCCTCTAGACCCCCTGCCACAGGGGGTCTGATTGGCTCAGACAGTTATCGAATAACTCAAGGCCGCTGCGGTTTGACCGAGGTGCCGAAGGTATTGCCCATGCGCACGCTGGTCGCTGCCGGGGTGGCCAGGCCCACTTTGTTCGGTGGGCGTTTTTCCACCCCGATGTTTTGCGCTTCACGGTTCTTGCTGGCCGCCTTCGCCGCCCGTGTGTCGTTGCCCATCTGCTGGCTCAAGCAGGCATAGTCGGGCGCTTTATACCCATCCACCGTCACCTCGGCGCAGCCATTGGCTGGGAGTTCGGCGGCGTGGGCAAGTGAGGCAAGTGAGGCGCACAGCAACAGGCTGGCAATGCACATCAAGCGTTTCATCGAGGGCCTCCTGGCGGGTCGTGGGCAATGGCCTGTCACGCTCGCCAGTCTAGTGCAGCGCGCCTTACGTCACCGTGATGTTTTTTTTGCTATCACCGTAACATCAGGTTCATAAACTGGCCTCAGGATGACGGTTTTCTAGGGCGCGTCGACCGTGCAGCGAGGCAAAGCGTGGGGTGAACAAAGGGCCTGGCGGCGCGCCGTATGCGCCCTGGCCTTGCTTTGCCTGCTGGCCGGTGGCGGCGTGGCCCAGGCCGATGCGCCACTGCTGACACTGAACCTGCCGGCGCAGGACCTGGAACACGCCTTGCAAGCCTACAGCCGCGCCACCGGCATGGCGGTGCTGGTGGACCGCGAGTTGACGCGGAGCCGGCGTTCCATCGCGGTGCGCGGGCGTTTCACCGCGCAGGACGCACTGGCGATGTTGCTGACAGGGAGTGGCCTGATGGCCCGTTATGCACGCAGCGATGCGTTTACCTTGCAGATCCCCGAGGTCAGCCCGCCGACGCCCACCCAAGGCGCGGCGGCGCGTCAGGCGGCGCGGATCAACAACAGTTATGCCACGGCCTTGCAACAGGCCATCGAGGCCAGCCTGTGTCGTTCGCCCCTGACCCGCCCCGGCAGTTTTCGTGCGCTGGTGCAGGTGTGGGTCAAACGCAATGGCCTGATCGAACACAGCCGGCTGGTCAGCTCCACCGGCGATGAACAACGCGATGACGCTCTGGTTCGCAGCCTGGCCACTACCCGGGTCGAGCGCCCGGCGCCCAGTTCGCTGCGCCAACCGGTAACGTTGCTTTTAATGCCCGACACAACAGGAACACGCATGGAATGCACAGCAGCAAAAGGAGCCTGGAGCGGATGAAAGATACCGGGCATAGCACGATGGTCAGCTTGTTCCTGGCCTCCTATGAGGACTTCAAAGTCCGCCTGCGCAAGCGCCTGGGCTCAGAGGACCTGGCCAACGACGTGCTGCACGAAACCTACCTGCGGGTGGACCGCATGCAAGTGCCGCCCAACCTGGCACAACCCAATGCTTATCTGTACCGCATGGCCTTGAATATCGCCGCCGACCGCCGCCAGGCCGATGCGCGCCTGCTTACCGGCAGCGAGGTGGAAGAACTGCTGCAAAGCGCCGATGAAGCCCAGGACCCGTCGCGGGTGGTGGGCGGCCAGAAAGAAATCCAGTCCCTGGTCAAGGCCCTCTACGAGCTGCCGGCGCGGCGCCGCAAGATCCTTATCGCCGCGCGCCTGGAAGAGGCGCCGCACCTGGAAATCTCCCAGCGTTTCGGCATTTCCACGCGCATGGTCGAGAAAGAAATCAAGGCTGCCCTCGGCCACTGTGCCAAGCGCCTGGAAAGAAAAGCGATTCAGCGGTTCGGTCCCGGCGCCGGAAAACCGTCTTAGTGTTGAGTCCCTGATAAAACCGTGAGTATGTGCGCGCTTGAATATTTTCCGCTTCCCCACCGCCCGGCAAACGCCTGCCGACCCTTTGCACGATGAAGCCCGCGACTGGCTGGTCCTGCTGACCTCGGGCCGCGCCACCGTGGCCGATGCCAAAGCGCTCAAAGCGTGGTGCGCCCAGAGCCCTGCGCATGCCCAGGCATTCGAACAGGCCAAAGGGTTGTGGCAGCAATTACGCGTGGCCGCCGAGCAGGCCGAGCGCCCACGGGCCATGGGGCGCCGTGCGTTTCTCGGCGGCGCGCTGGCGGCGTCGGCGGCGGCGTTTATGGTGCATGTCGGCGTGCCCGGTGGGTTGGCCGGGCTGACAGCGGATTACCGCACCGACGTCGGCGAGCAACGGCACGTGGCCTTGAGTGACGGGGTGAGCCTGGAACTCAACACCCAGACCCGCATCAGCCGGGTCGGGCAGGGCATCGAATTGCTTGAAGGCGAAGTGGAAGTCATCGCCCACGCCGCGCAGCTGCTCAAGGTCCAGGCCGGTGCCGGCTGGATCAGCGCGGCGCAGGCGCGTTTCAATGTGCGCCACACCGACCACAATGTCTGCGTGACCTGCCTGGACGGCGCGTTGTCGGTGGACGTCGGCGGACGTAACGTGCGCCTGGACAGCGGCCGGCAGCTCACCTATGGCGCCGCCGGCCTGGGCGAACCCCAGACGGTGGACACCCAGGCCGTGGTGGCCTGGCGCGAGCAGGTGCTGGTGTTCAACAACGCCACCCTGGCCACTGTGGTCGATGAGATCAACCGCTACCGCCCGGGCATGCTGGTGCTGCTCAACAAACAACTCGGCCAACGCCGCGTGCAGGCGCGTTTCAGCTTGCAGCAACTGGCCGGCGTGGCCTTGCTGATCCGCGATGCCTACGGGGCCAAATGCACGGAGTTGCCGGGTGGGGTGGTGTTGCTGAGTTGAGTGTTGGGTGATCCCTCTCTGACCCAGAGGAATTTAACTGTGGGAGGGCAAGTCTCCCCCCACCTTTTGAACTGTTGACACGTCCAACTGTGGGAGGGGGCTTGCCCCCGATGGCGGCCTGACAGCCGACCAGGATGTTGGGGCAGATTGAGTACATATCCGTTGCCGCGGTCACGGCGGCTATGGGTTCCGCCCTTACGGCGGGTCACTTTTGGAAGAGCGCCAAAAGTAACCAAAAACGCTTTGCCCCACCACTCGGCACCTCGCTTAGGCTCGGTGTGCCCGTAATCCGACATTGATTTGGGGGGCCGCCGCCACGCGCCATCCATGGCGCGGGGCGGCTAAACCGGCATCCCTGCCGGCTTACCCCCCAAATCAATGCCGAATTCCGGCCAGCGTGGTTAACGGGGCGCCTGAGATCAAAAGCAAAAGCAAGAGCAAGAGCGGCTCGCTTCGCATCGTGGTTAGGGTTGGTGGCTGCATATCTTCGGTGACATAGCCTGAGAACATGAGGTTCTCGTGGTGAGCAGGCTTGCTGTGGTGAGAGGGCTCACCACAGAGTTATTTCAGCCTTTGAAACCTGTGTAGAGATCTATGGCTATCGGGGCCAAATGCACCGAGCCACAGGTTGGTGGCCCAGAGGAATTTAATTGTGGGAGGGGGCTTGCCCCCGATGGCGGTGGGTCAGCCTACCTGTATCAGCTGACACGCCCTCATCGGGGGCAAGCCCCCTCCCACAGTTTGCTCTTGCTGGGCAGAAACGCTACCGCAACGGCCCCACCACCTGGCGATAGCGTTCCACGCCTTGAGGTGTCTGCCTGACCAGTCGGATCTCCAGCCCCAACGGGTCATCGCGGCGGTTGCCGCTCAATTGGCGCCAGCCTTTGTCGGCTTCCCATACCCGCACTTGCAGGTCGCTGACGCCACTCAATACCAGCACCCCATCCTTGGCCGCCGGCAATGGGAAGCGCGCGCGTGCCGGCGCGGCCGCGCGGTACAGGTCGTCGCCTTTGAGCCACCAGCGCACCCGTTGCAGGCCAGTGCCGGGGATGGCGGCGCTGCGGATCACCTCTAGCCTGAACCCCTTGGTGTCGGAGCTGCGCACCGTCAGCGCGGCCAGTCCGTCCGGGGTCTTGGTTTCGTCCGTCGGAACGCTCAATTCCACGCTGGCCCGCAGGCTGATGTCGCGCTCAAGCTGGTTCAAGGCCCGTAGCAATGCTTCGGTCTGTTCGGTGCTTGCCTGTAGGTGTTGATCGGCGCGGGTGACGCTGTCCAGGCCGCGCCAGGCGATCAGGCTGACCACCGCCATCAGCAAAATCGCCACCATCACTTCGATCAGGGTGAAGCCTTGCTGCGCGCGGTTCATGGTGCGCTCACCACGCGCAGCACACCGGCGGCATCCCGTTGCAGGCTGAGGCGGTGTTGCCCGTCGGACAGCAGCACTCGCAACGGCGGGTTGATCCATTCGGCGTCAAGCACCAGGGTTTGGCGGGGCTCGATATCGATGTGCATGGGCGTGCTTTGCCACGGGCGCGGGCGCAATTGAGGGTCGCCTTGGAAGGTGTCCAGGCTCAAGCCATTGTCGCTGCGGCGGCTGAAGCGAAAGCCCTTGGCGTCCGCGCGCCAGGTAATCGGGCGACCGTCCGCGCGGGCTTCGGCCTGGGCCACTTGGAGCAATTGGCTCAGGCGTTCGGTGTCCTGGCGCAGCAGGCGCAGCGGGTCGGGCTTGATGCTCAGGCTGATGGCGGCACTGGCGATGCCGATGATCACCAGCACCACCATCAGCTCGATCAGGGTGAAGCCGCGTTGGTTCATCGGTCGGTGCCCGGTAAGTCAGGGTGTTTGTGAAATAAAAACGTGCGAATTGCGCGGTAGGCTGATGGCACGGACAAACAGGAGGTCCCGCTCATGGCAATTTCCCTGCGTCTTTGCGCAGCCCACGGCGTGCAGCTCGGCGCGCTGCTGGCCGCGTTGGCTTCTGTGGTGGTGTGGACGCCGCTGTTGCTCACGTCCGCCGAATCCCATACGCCCGCCGCCACGCCCCAGGCCCTGGCGGCGCGCGGCGATAACCCGGCGCTGCGATGGTTCTCCACCACGCCGGCGGCAGTGCAGGTCAAGGTTACCGGGGTGCTCGCGGGGGCCCGTGGCGCGGTGGCGATCCTCAGCCTCAATGACGGCCCGCCGCGCAGTTTCCAGGTGGGCGAACGCCTCGCCCCAGGGGTGCGCTTGACGGTCATTGAAGGCGACGCGGTGCAGATCGAGCGCGGCGGCGAAACCCTGCAGGTCAAGATGAACAAATTGCCGGATGCGCCGGCGCTGGCGCCGCTCACTCGGCCCTGACCTGGGTGGTCAGGCGCGCCAGCGGTGGCGCCTCGCGGCTGGCGTCGAGTACTTGCACCTGCACCTGATACAGCGGGCCCGCACGTTCGATGGTCTGCTCGCAGCGTAATTTCAAGCGGCCCTGATCACAGTCGAAGGTCTTCCTGCCACTGCGCAGTTGCCCCTCCAGACGCAGCTCCGCCAGACGGCTTTGAGCCGCGAGCAAAGCCATGGACTTGTCCCGCAGCAGCCCGTTGCTCTGGGTCATCACCCCGGCCACGCGCACGGCGGCGGCCATGGCCACGGCGATAATCGCCAGCGCCACCAGCACTTCAATCAACGTAAAACCTTGCGCGTGGCGATAGCCGTGCATGGCGCTCTCCAAGCCCGGAAACAGGCCCGCAGACTAGCGCGGCGAGTTGACCGATTGGCGACCGAAACTCCCGAGGATTTTCAATACGACTGACATGTCTTCTTGCAACACTGCGCCCCGAACTGCACTCACCCCAAGGAATGTCGAGATGGATATCGCGCGCCTGACCTACCCACTGCCCAGTCCTCGCGGCCAGCGTGGTTTTACCCTGATCGAGATCATGGTGGTGGTGGTGATCCTCGGGATTCTCGCCGCAATGGTGGTGCCCAAAGTGCTCGACCGTCCGGACCAGGCCCGCGCCACCGCCGCCCGGCAGGACATCGGCGGGTTGATGCAGGCGCTGAAGCTCTATCGCCTCGATCACGGCACTTACCCGAGCATGAACCAGGGCCTGAAAGTGCTGGTGGAGCGCCCGGCGGATGCCAAGAACAGCAACTGGCGCGCCTACCTCGACCGCTTGCCCAATGACCCTTGGGGCCACCCGTATCACTACCTCAACCCGGGTGCCAATGGCGAAATCGACGTGTTCTCCCTGGGCGCCGACGGCCAACCCGATGGCGACGGTGTGAATGCCGATATCGGCTCCTGGCAGTTGTAAGGCCCGCCATGAAACGGCATTCGCCCATGACGGCGAAGCAGCGCGGCATGGCGATTATCAGCGCCTTGCTGATCGCGGCGGTGGTGGCGGTGATTGCCGCCGGCCTGCTGACGCGCCAGCGCGTGTTCACCCGCAGCCTGGAGGCCGAACAATTGCGTATCCAGGGCCAGTGGCTATTGCTCGGTGCATTGGAGGACAGTCGGCAGCGGCTATGGGAGGCGCGTCAGAAGGACGTGCTGACCCGTCTCGACCAACCGTGGGCGCGTGCTCAAAAAGGCCTGTTTGAAGGGCGCCTGGAAGACGAGCAGGGCAAGTTCAACCTGCGCAATCTGGTCAACCGCGGGCGGCCGGATGCCGAGCAGGTGCAGAACTTCGAACGGTTGTGCGGCTTGATCGGCGTCGACGGGGCGTTGAGTCGCCGCATCAGTCAGCGGGTGATCGCTTCGTATGACCAAACCGAGCAACCGGCCAGGTACCCGATGCTGCGCAGCCTTGACGACCTGAGCGGTGTGGAAGGGCTCGACCCGCTGCTGTTGCAGCGCATGCAGGGTTTTATCAGCGTGTTGCCCGGGGTCACCTGGGTCAATGGCAACACCGCCCGCGCCGAAGTGCTCAGTGCGGTGGTACCGGGCTTGAGCCTGAGCCAGGCCCAGGCGCTGGTGGCCGAACGGGACGGCGGGCGCTGGTTTATCAACCGTGGCGATTTCGTCAACCGCCTGCACTTGCCCCAGGTGGCGGTGGAGTCGGTGCTGGTGGGCATCACCAGTGAGTGGTTTCGCCTGCAAGGCCAGACCCGCCGCGAACAGCGCCGAGTAACCCTCGACGCCTTGTTGCACCGCCCGGAAAATCGCCAGCCCCAGGTGATCTGGTCGCGGGTGGGGGCATGAAGCGCCTGCGTATCGGCTTGCCGCCCCTCGACCAACTGAGTGTCGACAGCCCGGTGACCTTCGCCTGGCTTGAACGTGGCGCGGTGGTGGCCCACGGGCAGGCCAGCCTGGCCGAACTGGGCAAGACTCGCCAGCCCTTGGACTGTTTTCTGCACCCGCGCGACAGCCTGCTGACCTGTCTGGATCTGCCACCGCTGCCGCCGAGCAAAACCCATGCAGCGGTGACCTGCGCGGCGCAGGCGCTGGTGCTGGGGCCGCTGGAGCAGATGCACGTCGCTCACGGCCCACGGGGCAGCGACGGGCGCGTACAAGTGGGCTGGGTGCCCAAGGCCGGGCTGGCGCGGTTGGATCAAGTGTTGAGCCAGGCACAATTGAAGCTGCGCGGTCTGTATCCGGCGCCCTATGCCTTGCCGGTGGGCGGCGCGGCGTTAGAGGACGGCTACGGCCTGAGTCGCGACAGCCTGCACCTGGCGACGGTGCATCCGCTGGGCTTGCCGCCACCGGCGACGCCCCCGCTGGAGCCCGCGCAGCGCTGGAGCGGTGCGCTACCCGGCTGGGGCTTGCAGGCGCGCCCAAGCCAACCGTCGGGCGCCGGCTGGGGTAGGGCGCTGGCGTGCGTCGCGCTGGCCGTCGCCCTCTGGACCCTCGGCCTCAACCTGTACGCTGCCCGCCAGGCGGACGCGGGCCAACGGCTCAAGGCGCAGATGAGCCAGCAAGTGCGCCAGGCGTTTCCCGAATTGCCGGTGGTGCTCAACCCCTTGCAGCAGGCGCGACAACAACTGGCCGCGCGCCAGGGCGGTACGGACACCGGCCCGCGTTTCAGCGCCTTGCTGCAACTGGTCGGCAACCAGCTGCCGTTTATGGTCGGCAGTGTTGAGCAATTGACCTTCGAGCAAGGCCGCCTGCACCTGGCGCTGCTGGCCGGCAGTCGTCAGCCGGCGCAGCCGGGGGAATGGCAAGCGGCGTTGGCCCAGGCCGGGTATGCCGCCACGCGCGATGAGCAGGGCTGGAGCATCGGCCCCGCACAACCTGTCGAGAACGCCGAGGCCAGCGATGAATAAGTGGCTGCGCGTGCGCGGCCAGGCCCAGGTGTTCTGGGCCGCTCTGGCCCAGCGTGAAAAACGCCTGCTGATCGGTGCCGGGCTGCTGCTGGCTGGCCTGTTGACCTGGCTGGTACTGGTGCAGCCGGCCTTGAAAAAAATCGCTTACTGGCAGGCCGAAACCCCCAAGCTGCGCGCCCAGGCCGAGGCCTTGCAGGTGCTGCTGCAGGATGTGGCCGCACCCCAGGTCGCCGACGACAACGCGCTGCGCCAGGCCCTTGATGGCGCCGGTCTGCGCGGCCATTACCAATTGCAGACTCTGGACCCCGGCGCATGGCGCCTGACCTTCGACAATGCCCCGGCCGACGCGGCGCTGGGCTGGCTGCTGGGCAATGTACGCACGTTTTCTCTGGAGGTGTCCGAGGCGCGTCTACAACGTGCCGGGGATGCCGTCGACAACTCGGCCGGCACTGTGTCCGGGACCGTTCGCATGGATCAGGCGCTTGGCGCTAAGGACGCTTCATGAAGTGGTCAGTCCCCCCGTTTCGCACCGTTGCGCCGCTGCTGTTGCTGGCCCTCAGTGCGTGCAGTTCCCAGGAGGCGCAGAAACCCTTGCTGGTGGACAGCGAACTCGGCCAGCCCTTGGCCGACACCCGCCGTAGCGGTGCAACCGCGCTGGATCGCCAACGCGAGCCGGCCGCCAGGCCCCCGGTCAAACACGCGCTCACCAGCAGCGCCCGTGGCCAGGCCCCGGCCACCGTGAAGGTGCGCAACCCGCTGGGGGACCAGCCGGTGCAGCTCAACTTTGTCGATGCCGATATCCAGGCGGTGGTGCGCGCGTTGTCCCGTGCCACCGGCCAGCAATTCCTGGTGGACCCTCGGGTCAAAGGCAACCTGACCCTGGTCAGCGAAGGCCAGGTGCCGGCCCATCAGGCTTACGACATGCTGCTGGCGGCATTGCGCATGCAGGGTTTCAGCGTGGTGGACGTGGGTGGGGTGGCCCAGGTGGTGCCGGAGGCGGATGCCAAGCTGCTCGGCGGGCCGATCTATAGCGCCGGCAGCAGCGGCATGCAGACCCGCACCTTTCGCCTGCAATATGAGAACGCGGTCAACCTGATCCCGGTGCTGCGCCCGATCGTGTCGCCAAACAACCCGATCAACGCATACCCCGGCAATAACAGCATCGTGATCACCGATTACGCCGACAACCTCGCGCGCGTCGCGCAGATCATCAGCGGTATCGACACCCCCAGTGCCATCGACACCGATGTGGTACAGGTGCAGAACGGCATCGCCGTGGACATCGCAGCCATGGTCGCCGAACTGTTGGAGACCCAGGGCGCGGACCCCACCCAGAAGATCAATGTGGTGGGCGACCCGCGCTCCAACTCCATCATCATCCGCGCCGGCAGCCCCGAGCGCACCGAGCTGGCGCGCAACCTGATCTACAAACTCGACAACGCCCAGAGCAACCCCAGCAATATGCATGTGGTGTATTTGCGCAACGCCCAGGCCGGCAAACTGGCGCAGTCGTTGCGTGGGTTGCTCACCGGCGAAAGTGAGTCGGGGGTCAGTGATGAAGCGCGCAACAAGCTCAGCGCCATGGGCGGCAACAGCCTGAACACGACAGCCGGCGGTGCAGCCCAGACCGGCAGCGGCACGCCCACCGGCAGCAGCGTGCAGCCCGTCTATGGGCAAACCGGCGCCGCCACCACCGCAACCAGCGGCACCAGCGCCGCCAGCGATCAGAACACCGCGTTCAGTGCCGGCGGCGTGACCATCCAGGCCGACGCCACCACCAATACCTTGCTGATCTCCGCGCCGGACCCGTTGTACCGCAACCTGCGTGAGGTGATCGATTTGCTCGATCAGCGCCGCGCTCAGGTAGTGATCGAAAGCCTGATCGTCGAGGTAGGGGAAGATGACGCCACCGAGTTTGGCGTGCAATGGCAGGCCGGCAACCTGGGGGGTAAAGGTGGGTTCGGCGGCGTCAATCTGGGCGGCACTGGTATCAATGGCAGCCCCGCCAGCAAAACCAGTATCGACGTGCTGCCCAAGGGCCTGAATATCGGCCTGGTGGACGGCACCGTGGATATCCCGGGGATCGGCAAAGTGCTGGACCTCAAGGTGCTGGCCCGTGCGTTGAAAAGCAAAGGTGGCACCAATGTGCTGTCCACGCCGAACCTGCTGACCCTGGACAACGAAGCTGCGAGTATTTTCGTCGGCCAGACCATTCCCTTCGTCACCGGCAGCTATGTGACCGGCGGCGGAGGCACCAGCAACAACCCGTTCCAGACCGTCACGCGCGAAGAGGTCGGGCTCAAGCTCAACGTACGCCCGCAGATTTCCGAAGGCGGCACGGTGAAGCTGGATATCTATCAAGAGGTCAGCAGCCTGGATGCGCGGGCAACCGTGAGTGCGGGCGCGGTGACCAACAAGCGCGCGATCGACACCAGCATCCTCTTGGATGACGGGCAGATCATGGTGCTCGGCGGTCTGTTGCAGGACGGCTACAGCCAAAGCAACGACGCGGTGCCGTGGCTGTCGGATATCCCCGGGCTGGGGGCGCTGTTCCGCAATCAAAAGCGCAGCGTCAGCAAGACCAACCTGATGGTGTTCCTGCGGCCCTACATCATCCGCGACAGCGGCGCCGGGCGCAGCATCACCGTGAACCGCTACAACTTCATGCGCCGCGCCCAGGGCGCATTGCAACCGGAACACAGTTGGGCCATGCCGGATGTGCAGGCGCCGCAGTTGCCGGCGGTGGAGAAGGCGATTCCGGGCGCGCAACCGGGGCCGAGGGCTGCTATCCGCGCAGTGCCGGTGGGCGTACGACCATGAATTTAAATGAAGATCCAAATGTGGGAGGGGGCTTGCCCCCGATGAGGGTGTGTCAGCCACAGATGTACAAACTGATCCACCGCTATCGCGGGCAAGCCCGCTCCCACATTTGCACCGCGCTCGGTCAGGAAGATGCCTTGTGAGCCTTCTCCCTTACGCCTGGGCCAAGGCCCAACGCATCCTGCTGCGCCCCGGTGACAGCGGCCTGTTGCTCACCGTGTGCCCCTCGACACCCGGTTGGGCCATCGGTGAAGCGCGCCGCCAGTTCGGCGAGTCGCCCGTGGAGCAGGTGCGCGACGACGAACTGGACGGCCTGCTCGCCACGGCCTACGCCGACACCGGCAGCGCCGCCGCTGTGGTGGGCGCGGCGGAAAACGAAGTCGACCTCGACCGCCTGATGCAGGCCATCCCCGAGATCACCGACCTGCTCGACACCCAGGACGGCGCGCCGGTGATTCGCATGATCAACGCCTTGCTCACCCAGGCCGCGCGGGACGAGGCCAGCGATATTCATATCGAACCCTATGAAAGCCACTCGGTGGTGCGCTACCGCGTCGACGGCACCCTGCGCGACGTGGTCTCGCCGCGCAAGGCGCTGCACGGCGCGTTGGTGTCGCGGATCAAGATCATGGCGCAGCTGGACATCGCCGAAAAACGCCTGCCCCAGGACGGCCGTATCGCCCTGCGCGTGGCCGGGCGGCCGATTGATATCCGCGTGTCGACGGTGCCGACCGGCCACGGCGAGCGCGTGGTGATGCGCCTGCTCGACAAACAGGCTGGGCGCTTGCAGTTGGAAACCCTGGGCATGGACCCGCGGTTGCTGGCGCGCCTCGATACGCTGATCCGCCAGCCCCACGGCATCGTGTTGGTGACCGGCCCCACCGGCAGCGGCAAAACCACCAGCCTCTACGCCGCCCTGGCGCGGTTGGACGCCAGCACGCGCAATATCCTCACCGTGGAAGACCCGGTGGAGTACGACCTGCCGGGCATCAGCCAGATCCAGGTCAACGCCAAGATCGACATGACTTTCGCCCTGGCCCTGCGCGCAATCCTGCGCCAGGACCCGGACATCATCATGATCGGTGAGATCCGTGACCTGGAAACCGCGCAGATCGCCGTGCAAGCCTCGCTGACCGGGCACCTGGTGCTCGCCACCCTGCACACCAACGACGCGGTGTCGGCGGTCAACCGCCTGGTGGACATGGGCGTGGAACCGTTTCTGTTGGCGTCGTCGTTGCTGGGGGTGTTGGCCCAGCGTTTGGTGCGGCGGCTATGCCCGCACTGTAAGCAGCCGGACCCGACAGCGCCGGGCACTTGGCGCCCGGTGGGTTGTGCGCAGTGCAATCAGGTGGGCTACAGCGGACGCACTGGGATCCATGAGTTGTTTTATGTCGACGACGCGGTGCGCGGGCTGATCCATCAAGGTGCCGGGGAACAGGACCTGCGAGTGGCGGCACGCCGCGCCGGCATGTTCAGCCTGCGCGAAGACGGCGAGCGCTGGGTGCGCAGCGGCACCACCGCGCCGGAAGAAATCCTGCGTGTGACCCGGGACGCCGGATGAATCGCTATCGCTATGAAGCCGCCGATGCCAGCGGCCGCATCGAGACCGGGCAAACCGAAGCCGACAGCCAGAGCGCGGCCTTCAGCCTGTTGCGCGGTCGCGGCCTGACCGTGCTGGCGTTACAGGAGCAAACCCCGGCAACGGCAGGCGGCGGCCTGTTCACTGCCAAGCTCTCCGACAACGACCTGGCCTGGGCCACCCGGCAACTGGCGAGTTTGCTCGGTGCCAGCCTGCCCCTGGAAGCGGCCTTGAGCGCCACGGTGGAGCAGGCCGAGAAAAAACACATCGCCCAGACCCTCAGTGCGGTACGCACCGATGTGCGCGGCGGCATGCGCCTGGCCGATGCCCTGGCTGCGCGGCCACGGGATTTTCCGTCGATTTACCGCGCGCTGATCGCGGCGGGGGAGGAGTCCGGCGACCTGGCCCAGGTCATGGAGCGTCTGGCCGACTACATCGAAGAGCGCAACAACCTGCGGGGCAAGATCCTCACCGCGTTTATCTACCCCGGCGTGGTGGGGCTGGTGTCCATCGGCATCGTGATCTTCCTGCTCAGCTACGTGGTGCCCCAGGTGGTCAGCGCGTTCTCTCAGGCACGCCAGGACCTGCCGGGGCTGACCCTGGCCATGCTCAACGCCAGCGACTTCATTCGCGCCTGGGGCTGGTTGTGCTTTAGCGGCCTGGTCGGTGCGTTCTGGGGCTGGCGCCTGTACCTGCGCAATCCGCTGGCGCGCCTCAATTGGCACAGCCGCGTGCTGCGCTTGCCGCTGATCGGGCGCTTCGTGCTGGGCTTGAACACTGCACGCTTTGCCTCGACCCTGGCCATCCTCGGCGGTGCCGGCGTGCCGTTGCTGCGCGCCCTGGAAGCGGCGCGGCAAACCCTGTCCAACGAGCGCCTGAGCCAATGCGTGAGCGACGCCACGGCCAAGGTGCGCGAAGGGGTCAACCTGGCGCCGGCGCTGGCGGTGGAGAAAGTCTTTCCGCCGGTGCTGATCCACCTGATCGCCAGTGGCGAAAAAACCGGGTCGCTGCCGCCGATGCTCGAACGCGCCGCGCAAACCCTGTCCAAGGACATCGAACGTCGCGCCATGGGTATGACCGCGCTGCTGGAGCCCCTGATGATCGTGGTGATGGGCGCGGTGGTGCTGGTGATCGTGATGGCGGTGCTGTTGCCGATCATCGAAATCAACCAATTGGTCACCTGATACGCGCCGGGTTTTGCCTGGCTCCCGATGGCGCGGGGCCAAGCTCGGGTTCCTCATTCCGTCATCTTTCAACTCCATGCATGGCCCTGCGGCCAGTGGCGAAAACCATTGCGCTCGGCGGCGCCCAAACCGCTCAAAACGATGACCGAAACACCCGAGAATCTTTTTCAAAATCAAGCGCTTTCTCCCGAGGTTTTTTCCTTTAGCTGTCATCGGATGCTGCGAAATTTCCTACCCATGGCCTCCGCCTTCGCCACCCCCGAAACACGGCCTGGGTCCGAAGCCATGGCGTCATGCAAGAGCCATCTACCCCAAACGTACAAACACGATGAAAGGAGATTCTTCATGTTTAAGCGCAACGTTCTCGCGGTATCCATGACCCTCGCTGCACTGTGCTCGGCCCAGGCGGCCATGGCGGACATCAACGGCGGCGGCGCCACGCTGCCACAACCGCTGTACCAGACCGCTGGCGTACTCACCACCGGCTTCGCACCCTACATCGGTGTGGGCAGCGGCAACGGCAAGTCGGCGTTCCTGAACAACGACTACACCAAGTTCGTGGCCGGCGTGACTAACAAGAACGTGCACTGGGCCGGCAGCGATTCCAAGCTGAGCGCCGCTGAGTTGCTGGCTTACAAAACCAACAAGCAACCGACCTGGGGCAAATTGATCCAGGTGCCGTCGGTGGCCACGTCGGTGGCGATTCCGTTCAATAAGGCGGGCGCCAACGCCGTCGACTTGAGCGTCAGCCAACTGTGCGGCGTGTTCTCCGGCCGCCTGACCGACTGGAGCCAGATCACCGGCGCTGGCCGCACCGGCCCGATCACCCTGGTGTATCGCAGCGAGTCCAGCGGCACCACTGAACTGTTCACGCGCTTCCTGAACGCCAAGTGCGCCGAAGCTCAACCGTTCGCCGTGACCACTACGTTCTCGTCCAGCTACGGTGGTGGCCTGCCGTCGACTGCTGTTGCCGCCGCCGGTAGCCAAGGCGTGATGGATGCGCTGAATGCTGTGGAAGGTCGCATCACCTACATGAGCCCGGATTACGCCGCGACCACCCTGGCCGGCCTGGATGACGCCACCAAAGTCGCCAAAGTCGCCGGTGTTTCCCCTGCGCCTGCCAACGTGTCGACCGCCATCGGCCAGATTCCTGCGCCCACCGAAGCGCGGGCTGACGGCTCGTTCATCGACGCGACCAACCAGGACAACTGGGTACCGGTCTTCGCGGCCACGGCCAGCGGCTCAGCCACCTTCGCTTACCCTTCCAGCGGCTATCCGATCCTGGGTTTCACCAACCTGATCTTCAGCCAGTGCTATGCCGATGCCACCCAGACCACCCAAGTGCGCGGCTTCTTCAACCGCCACTACGGCAGCCTGGTGAACAACGACACCGCCATCAACAACAACCGCTTCGTGCCGCTGCCAGCGAACTGGAAAAAAGCTGTGCGTGACACCTTCGCCACCGCCACCAGCGCTCAAGGCATCGGCAACACCAGCGTGTGCAACGCCATCGGTCGTCCGCTGTAACCCCCGCTGTTCAGCACCGCTTTACCGATCAGCAACGGCCCGTGCCGTTGCTGATTTTTTTTGCGCTAACAGCCGTATATGAACTTTGCGTGACAGAAGTTCAGTCCGGCCTCTCGCCAACCGCCTAACCCTCATACGTGAGCCTGTGTTGCTCCTGGCGATAACAAAGAAGGAAGTGTCCCGATGGTCCGCTGCAAACCCACGCTTAAGCTGAATGCCCAGGGCTCACGGGCCCAGACTGTGTTGCGTCTCAAGCCGCTGGCGCAGGTCATCGCCTTATGGGTGGTGGCGGGCAACGCCTCGGCGGCGACTGCGTTCAGTCCGGCGTGGTTCGCGGCCAAGGGGGCGACCCAGGCGACCACGGCGGCGCGCATCAGTGCCGGGCAGATGCCGTCGGTGCCGACCCTGAACCAGCAGGCGCGGGTCAATCAGCAGTTGGCGCGTTCCATCAGCACCCTGAACACCAGCGTCGCGGCGATTGCGGCGCAGCAGGCCGCTCAGGCCGCCGGCCGGCAAGCGGCGTTCGGCCAGGTGTCGACGATTCCCGATGGCCTGGGCAAAGGCGGCCTGCAAGTGGACAACAGCCTGACCCAGGGCTGGACCAACGCCAAGGCGCCGACCCAGACCCAGGCCGGCGGCAAGACCACGGTGAGCATCGAGCAGACCGCCGACAAGGCGATCCTCAATTGGGAAACCTTCAACGTCGGGCGCAACACCACGGTGGATTTCCAGCAGCAGTCCACCTGGGCAGTACTCAACCGCGTCAACGACGCCCAGGCCCGCCCCAGCGAAATCCAGGGCCAGATCAAGGGCGCCGGTACGGTGATGATCATGAACCGTAACGGTGTGGTGTTCAGCGGCACCAGCCAGGTCAACGTGCGCAACCTGGTAGCGGCGGCGGCGAACATCACCGATGAACAGTTCACCCAGCGCGGCCTGTATGTCGACACCAATGGCACCCAACCGACATTCACCGACGCGGCGGGCAAGGTCCAGGTGCAGCGCGGCGCATTGATCCAGACCCACAACGCCGCCACCTCCACCGACGCCGGCGGCTATGCCTTGCTGCTGGGCAGCGACGTGGAAAACGCCGGCACCATCATCACCGCCAAGGGCCAGACTACCTTGGCGGCCGGTGACAGTTTCTACATCCGCAAAGGCGTGGGCACGGCGGGTAACGAGCGTTCCACCACCCGTGGCAATGAAGTCGCCACCAGCCTCAAGGCGGGCAGCACGGCGGGAGCGGTGACCAACAGCGGCCTGATCATGGCGTCCACCGGCGACGTCACCCTGACCGGGCATCAGGTGCAGCAGAACGGCGTGGCCCTGGCCAGCACCTCGGTGGACACCCGCGGCACCGTGCACTTGCTCAACGCGGCCAGCGACAGCAGCGGCAGCGTCAGCCTGGGGGAGGGCAGCACCACCGCGATCCTGCTGGACGCCAGTGGCAGCACCGCACTCAACAGTCAGAAAGACAATGGCCTGATCAAACTCGACGGCAGCCCCGCCAATTTGATCGGCGGCGCGTTCAACCACCTCAGCGCGGTAGTCGACCGCACGGACCAGTCACGGATCGAGATCGTCAGCGGCGGCACCGTGGATTTCCGCAAGGGCTCGATCACCCTCGCCACCGGCGGCCAGGTGGCCGTCAGTGCCGGCCAGCGCAGCCTGGTGCGCGATGGGGCGATGATCGATGTATCGGGGGCCGTCGGCGTCAAGGTGGCGATGGAAGCCAACAACATCAAGATCAACGTGCAGGGTAACGAGCAGCGCGATGCGTCGGTCAACCGCGACAACGGCCAACTGATCAACAGCGATGTGTGGGTCGACCTTCGCGACCTGGTGTTTGTGCCCGCCGGCACCAACGGCTACGCCACCGACCGCTGGTACACCGCCGGTGGCCTGCTGGAAGTCGGCGGTTACCTTGGCACCCAGGGCCATTCGGTGGGTGAATGGATGGCCCAGGGCGGCACCGTGACCTTTACCGGCAAGGAAGCGGTGACCCAACAGGGCGCGCAGATCAATCTGTCGGGCGGCACCGTGGACGTGCAAGGCGGCTATATCCGCCAAACCTGGCTCAAAGGGCCGAATCGCCGTTTGTACGAGCTGTCCAAAGCGCCCGGCGACATTCTCTATTCCGGTATCTACAAGGGTTACGAAGACACTAGCGTGCGCTGGGGCCAGACCGAGTATTACTACAACCCGCTGATCGCCCCCCAGGGCCGCAATGAGGCCGGGTACACCGTGGGCCGGGACGCCGGCAAACTGGTGGTCGGCACCTCCAGCGCGGTACTGGAAGGCCGCCTGATCAGCGATGTGTTCCAAGGCGATCGCCAGACTCAGGCACCCATGCCCAACCTGGACGGTTACCAGCAATCCCAGAAGGCCATGGCCCAGCTCGCGCAATTGATCGTTGGCCAGTACACGCCGTTCTACAACAAAGCCAACGGCACCTTGCGCTACGCCTTGGGGGCGAACGCCGATCAGGTGACGCTTGAAAACGACACGCAAGCGATTGCCGATGGCCTGGACCTTGCCAATGCATTGCCGGCCGACCGCCAGGGCAAGATCGTGCTCGACAGCGACCTGCTCAATGCCGCGCCGTTGGGTGCCATCAAGGTCGCGGCCCGCCAGCAGGTCAGCGTCAATGGCGCGCTGCGCGTGGCCGACGGCGGCGACATCACCCTGTTCGGGCCGCGTGTCGACATCAATGCCAACCTCACGGCCCACGGCGGCAGCCTTAACGCCGGCAACATTCTCAGCCAGGTCAACCCGTTCAAGGCCGGCGTGGTCGAGGACACCACCCTGGCCGGCGGCACGCAGGTCACGCTGGGCGCGGGTGTCAAACTCGATACCCGCGGGCGCTGGAATAACCTGCTGCTGGAACCTGGCAATGGCAGCGGCCTGGCGTATATCAACGGCGGCAAGGTTTCGCTGCGCAGTTCGAGCCAGTTGAATCTGGCGGCCGGCAGTGAGGTGGACGTGTCCTCCGGGGCCACCCTGGGGGTAGACGGCAAGCTGATCGGCGGCAATGGCGGCAACGTGACCCTGGGCGCCCTCGGCGCTCTGGCCCTGGATGGCGACGTGCGCGGTTATGGCGTCAATGGTGGCGGCACCTTGACCTTGCAGGCGCGCACGGTGCAGATCGGCAACCGTGCCGGTGCGATGGACCCGGACACCTTGCACCTGGCCGGCGACTTCTTCGACAAGGGCTTCTCGGCCTACGACATCACCGGCAACGAAGGGCTGATCGTCACCGACGGCACTCAAGTGAATGTCAGCCTGCCGACCTATCGATTGGGCACGCAGGCGTCCACGGTGGCGACCGGCGGCGCACCGACGGCGGCCCTGGAGCAGTGGACCTCGCCGCTGTATCAGGAAGATGCCGCCAAAGGCGTGCTGACCCAGCGTCGCGGCGCCGGTTTGAGCCTCACCGCCGGCAATGTATTCGCCACGGCGGCGCAACTGGCGAGCACGGCCTTGACCGTGGGCCAGGGGGCGGTGATCAACGTCGATCCTGGGCAGGCCATCAACTTGCGCAGCGTCGGTCAGTTGACAATGGATGGCACGCTCAATGCCTGGGGCGGCAGCGTCAGCCTTGAGGGGCTGACTGCAGCCACTTCGGAAGCGGTGAATGCGGCCGGTCATGGCCGCTCGATCTGGGTCGGCGAACACGCGCTGATCGACGTGGCTGCGCGGGCAGCCACGGCGGTGGACAGCCAAGGGCGCCGTTATGGCGTGGTGCGTGACGGCGGCAGCATCAGCCTGGGCGGCACGCTGGACCTGAACACCGGCCTGGCCAAGGCCAGCGACCTGTTCGTGGTGGTACACGACGGCGCACGACTGGACGCCTCCGGCACCCAAGCCGAGCTGACGGTGCCGGGGCAGGGTACGGTGTCGGTAGCCAGTAACGGCGGCAGCATCAGCCTGGCCTCCAACAACGGCCTGTACCTGGAGGGCAGCGTGATGGCCCGGGCCGGTGGCGCTGGCGCGGCGGGCGGCAGTCTTAACCTGGCGCTGGAGAGCCCGTATTACACCAAGACCGGGGTCGCTGACCGGGTGCTCAAGGTGCGTGAACTGGTGCTCGGCCAAGGGCATCCACCGAGCGCTCTGGCCGGCACGCCCGCAGCGGCGGCCGACAGCCTGGACTATGGGCACGCACGTCTGGGCGTGGATCAAGTCCAGGCCGGCGGCTTCGATAACCTCGCGCTGCTGAGCAATGGTTTGCTGAGCTTTGACGGCGACATCCGCCTGAATATGGGCCAGAGCCTGCGTCTGTACAGCCGTGGCTATGGCCTGAGCGACAACGCCGCCGCCACGGCACGCATCGACCTGTCGGCGCCGCACCTGCTGCTGGCGGGCTATCTGCCGCCCCCCGAGAGCGGCAAGGATTTCTACGTGCGTCCGGTGCCGGTGCTGCCGGTGCCGTCCCAGCGTGCCACTCAGGCGCAGTTCAACGCTGAGGGGCAGTTGGTCGAAGTGCGTGGCAATGTGATCTTCGGTAACCGCAGCAGCCTGTACCGCGCCGATGCCAGCCAGGCCAGCCTCGAACGCCGTGGTTTCGACCAAGTCAACCTGACCAGCCAGGGCGACTTGCGCTTTCTGGCGGGGACTTCCGTGAACGACATCATCACCGGCGTCAGCACCCAGTTGCTGACCCAGGGCGACATGACCTTGCGCGCGGCGCAGGTGTACCCCGCCACGGACGTCAGTGCCCGGGTGATTGTCGGCTACCTCGGTGAGTCCAGCACCATTACCCAGGGCCTGGACTTTAATCCGCTGCGCAGCTTGACCCTTGGCCGCGTCGGCAGCACGGAGGCGGCGTTGCCGTATTCGGCGTTCGGGCGCCTGCAACTGGGCGCCGCCACCGTCAAGCAAGGCGGCGTGGTGCGCGCGCCGCTGGGCCTGATCAATATCGGCAGCATGGGCAGCAGCCAGGTGCAATTGCTGCCGGGCAGCGTCACTTCGGTGAGCGGCAAGGGGTTGGTGCTGCCCTATGGCGGCACCCTGGACGGGCAGGTCTACACCTATAACGGCAAGACCGTGGCCTTTCTCGGTCAGGGTGGGTTGGTCAATACCAACAGCGACCTGAGCGTCGGCGTGATTCTGGGCGGCCAGTCGGTGGCCGTGCAGTCGGGGGCGGTCGTCGATCTGTCGGGCGGTGGCGAGCTGCTGGGCGCCGGGTTTATTTCCGGACGCGGCGGCTCCACGGATGCGCGCTACAACCCCCTGGTGCAGTTCGGTGCCAGCGCCGGGTTCGTGCTGCCGGGGCTGTCCACCAACCCGATCTACGCCATTGTGCCGGGGGTGCAGCCGGGTGCGGCGCCGGTAGCGGCCGAGGGTGGTGCGGTGGCGCCGTTGGTGGGCCAACAGGTCACCATCGGCGCCGGGGTGCCGGGCTTGCCGGCCGGCACCTACACCTTGATGCCGTCCACCTACGCGTTGATGTCGGGGGCTTATCGCGTGGAGATCAATGGCCTGGCGGGGCTGGGCAGCGACAGCGCGACCACCTTGATGCGCAACGGCTCATGGGCCACCTCCGGGCAGTTGTCGATTGCCCATACCGGCATCCGCAACAGCGTCGCCACCCCGTTGATCCTGACCTCGGCGGACACCCTGCGCCGCTATTCCCAATACAACGAAACCAGTTACGCCCAGTTCGCCAAGGCCGATGCCGCCCGGTTGGGCGTACCGCGCCCTCTGCTGGAGGCCGACGCCAAAACCCTGAAGTTGGCCCTGCGCCCCGGCGCGGGGGCCGATGGGTTTTCATTCAACGGTATCGGGCGCTTTGACGCCGCCACCGGCGGCTACGGCGGTACGGTCGCGGTGCTCGACCAGAGCCGGCTGGGTATCGAGGTGGTGGCGCCGCAGGCGTCTGCCACCGCCGGTTTCGGCGGCATTAGCCTCAGAGCCGACACCCTCAATGCTATCGGTGCCGCACGGTTGATGATCGGCGGCATGACGGTGGTGGATTACGGTCAGTCGGGTAACTTCATCAGCCTGGCCAGCGGGGTGAATGCCGCCAACAGCAACATCACTGTGCGGGCCGGTGCCACCCTGGCGGCGCCGGAAGTGTTCCTGGTCAGCGACACCGGCGCCATCGTGGTGGAGCAGGGCGCCTCCCTCAACACCTTGGGCCGGGGCAAGGCCAGCTACGATGCCCGCGACGGGTTTATTTATCAGGTCGCCAATATGCTCGGGGTGTCCAACGGCTTGCTCAACGTGGTCAGCGCCTCGCGGCCTGGCGGTGTGATCAGCGAGGGGATCAACGTCGGCGCCTGCGCTGCCCAATCTTGCGTCGGCCAGACCGGGCTGTACTCCGAGGGCAGTATCGTGGCTCTGACCGACGGCACGTTCCAACTGGGCGACCCAGTGCGCTATGGCACCCGTCACCTCAACCTGGGCGTGAGCACCATCAACCTGGGCAGCGTCGAAGCCCTGGCCGCGGCGGCCGCCGGCAACCGCTTGCCGGCCGGTTTGACCTTGAACCAGGCACTGCTCGACCGCCTACTGCGCGGCGACACGCAACTCGGCGCCCCGGCCTTGGAAACCCTGCAACTGTCGGCGCGCGACGGGTTCAACCTGTATGGCAACGCCAGCCTCGACACCTATGACCCGCTGACCGGCAAATCGCTGCTGAGCAACCTGATGCTGTCCACTCCGGCGCTGTACGGCGCAGGCGACGCCAACGACGTGGCGACCCTGCACACCGCCAATCTGATCTGGCTGGGCGCCACCCAGGCCCCGGGCGCAGTGGTAACGGGCGGTGCGGGCACCGGCAGCGGGCGCCTGGATATCAACGCTGAGCGCATTGAGTTCGGGTATGGCGCCTTCGGTCAGCCGAGCAACGTGAAAAGCTTCGACCGGTTGGCCCTGGGCTTTGCCACGGTGAACCTCAACGCTAGCGAACGCATTACCGCCAACCACAAAGGCAGCCTGTCGGTGTACCAGCGCCAGGGTGCCTATGACCCGGTCAGCGGTTACCAGTACAGCGGTGGCAACTTGACCATTCGCACGCCGTTGATGACCGGTGAGGCCGGTTCGGTGAACAACATCAAGGCGGGCGGTGCGATTGACATCGGTGCGTCGTCAGGCCCCCGTGGCAACGCCAACGGCCAGGGCGCACAACTGTCCCTGCAAGGCGACAGCCTGCGCGTGGCCAGTGCGGTGGTATTGCCCAGCGGCAAAGTCAGCCTCAGTACACGGGGTGATCTGGTGCTGACCGACGACGCCCTGATCGATGTGGCCGGCCGTGCGATGCGCTTCAACGACGTGACCCAATACGGCTGGGGCGGCGACGTGCTGCTGGACAGTCGCAGCGGCAATATCCTGCAGGCGGCGGGCTCGACCATCGATCTGTCGGCCCAGCACAACCAGGCCGGTAAATTGCGCGCGGTGGCCACGGATGCGGCGGGCGGTATCGTCGACCTGCAAGGCAAGATCCTCGGCAGCAGCAGTGGCTACTTCAATGCCGGCGGCACCTCGATGCCGCAACCGGCGGGCAGCGTGGAGATCCAGGCGCAGCGCCTGGGCAGCAGCGGTGCCTTGGACCAACAGTTCGCCGACCTCAATCAACGCCTGAACCAGGGCCAGGTGTTCGGCGCGCGCAGTTTCCAACTCAAACAAGGCGACCTGACCATCGGCGATGGGCTCAAGGCCGGCAGCATCAGTGTGTCGGTGGACAACGGCAGCCTGCGGGTCACTGGCCTGGTGGATGCCAGCGGCGAGCGCGTCGGCAGTATCAACCTGGCCGGCAAGCACGGCCTGACTCTGGACGGCAGCGCCGTGCTCGATGCCCACGGCAGCAAGTTGCGGGTGGACAGCTACGGCAAGATCATCGACGCGCCGAACCGCGCCATGGTGGTGCTGGGGTCCGGCGATGGTCAACTGACCCTGGCCGACGGCGTGCGCATCGACCTGCGCCACGGCACTGCCGCCAGCGGCAACGACGGGCGCCCGCGCGGCACCCTGGAGCTGAATGCGCCGCGCCTGGTCAACCCGGATGGCAGCAGCAATGACGTGGCCATCGACGCTCATGGGCGGTTGACCATCCAGGGCGCGCGCTCCATCACCCTCAACGGCATGGCGCGCTACGACGATGCGCCGGAAAAAACCGACCCGACCGCCAGCGGCAGGCCGTACCAGGAAATCACCCAGGGCTACCTGGACCAGAAACACGCCCTGAGCGACGCCTTTATTAATGCGGCGCTGCTCAACCAGAACCTGCTGGATAACAAACTCGCCGGCCTGAACAACGCCACCTACGCCGATGCCTTCCACCTGCGCCCCGGGGTGGAAATCGTCAGTAAAACCCAGGACGGCGACCTGGTGGTGCAGGGTGACCTGGACCTGTCCGGCTACCGCTATGCCAGCCTCAACCCCCATAGCGTCAAGGACAACGCGGTCTACGGCTCCGGTGAATCCGGCAGCCTGACCCTGCGCGCCGGCGGCGACCTGAATATCTACGGCAGCCTCAACGATGGCTTCGCCAAACCGCCGGTGTCCGAGGATGACAAAGGCTGGGTGCTGCTACCGGGCGTCGACTTCAGTGGCGGCACCATCGTGGTGCCGGGCAACGGCGTGACCCTGGCCGATGGCACGGCGTTCCCGGCCGGCAGCACGTTGAATTACGACCTGCCTATCAAAGCGCTGACGATGGCCGCCGGCACCCGCTTGCCGGTGGCCGCGACGCTGGGCCAGGAGCTGGTATTGCCAGCGGGCAGCGTGGTCTCGGCCGATGTGCGCGATGCCGGCGGCAACCTGTTGCTCGCTGCGGGCACCCTGTTGCGTGAGGCGCAGACCCTGGCGATCGGCACCCAACTGGGCGCCGGCACACTGTTGGCCCAAGGCACCCGACTGGACGGTATGACCTGGCCCAAGGGTGTGCCGCTGCCGGCGATACACCAGGCGAACCCGGCCAACAACACGGTGCAGCTCAGTGGCAGCAAAGCCTTGCCCAAGGGCGCACTGATCCCGGCTGGGACCGATGTGAAACTGCCCAACAATGCGACCTCGGTCGCCCTGCGCGTCGGGGTTTCCGGCCCGGCCGGGCAGGTCTGGGCGATTTCGCCGATGCTGGCCGAAGGTACCCAGTCGTGGTCGTTGCGCCTGGTGGCGGGCGCCGATACCGAGGCGGCGGACAGCCGCCTGCTGCAAGCTCATCCGCGCAGTGGCGATATGCACTTGGCGGACAACCACTACGGGATGTTCGCCAAGCAATTGCCGAGCAAGGGCGTTCAGACCTGGACCGCCCTGGCGGTGGCTGAACTGAGTGGCGCCGGTGTGGATGTCAAGGTAGGTGACCCCATCGAGCAATCGTTGCTTGACGTGTTGGGCGCGGGCTCTATCGAGGATTTCTGTGCCAGTTCGCCGGACTACTGCGCAATGAAGGTGACCTACGTATGGACTCAGAAAGCGGCCGATGACTTGTTGGAACAGGCCGGTATCGTGATTCCGGTGGGGGCGGTGATCACCAATGAATTCCTGGCCGATCTGCAATTGCCGGGGGTGGACGAGGTGTGCGGCCAACTGCCGGAATACTGCGCGGCCCAGAACAAGACCGAATACGGCGCCACGCCGGCGAGCACGCGCTGGAGTGTGATCCGCACCGGCAGCGGCGACCTTGAACTGTTGAGCGCGGGCAACCTGCAGATGGACTCGTTGTTCGGCGTGTACACCGCGGGCACCTCATCGACCGGGACCTTCGCCGGTGACCCCTACAACCTGCCGAAGGCAAAGCGGGCGGGCGCCGATCCGTTGACCAGCACGGTGCTGAACGACGCCGGCAGCTTCTTCGAACAGTTCGTCAACGGCTCGTCCACCAGTCTGTACCGCGCTTGGTACCCGGAGGCAGGCGGCAATCTGACCCTGAATGTGGGCGGTGACCTGACCGGGCATATCACCAGCAGCGTAGCCAGCAGCGTGCGCCCCAACCCCAAGGATGTCGGGGTCGACTCGGCGGCCGTCGGCAACTGGCTATGGCGCCAGGGCAGCGGTGCCGTGGCGACGGGCGGGCCGGCGCAACCGACGGCCTGGTGGATCAACTTCGGCAGTTACACCGCCACCGCGGCGGCGGACAAACTGCTCGGTTTCACCGGCTTTGGCACCCTGGGCGGCGGCAACCTGGACGTCAATGTGAGCGGCAACGCCGGGGTGCTGGATACCTTGGGGTACAGCGTTTATCGCCCCGAAGTGAACCCCCACAGCCAGGGCTTGGTTCTGGCCGTCGGCAGTACCGGACGGATCGCCGCCGATGGCAGCCAGCAGCTGACCGGTGGCGGCGATTTGCGTGTCCGCATCGGCGGCGCGCTGAACCCCGCCAGCGTGGCCGCCACCACGGACCACCGTGACGGCGTGCTGGTCAACCTGCGCGGCGACGTGCAGTTGCGCAGCGCGACCGTGGGCAGTGTCGACCTGCTGTACGGCAGCACGGCGCGCAGCCAAAGCCCGGGTGAAACCCGCGCGTTCGACCCGCAGGTCGCGACCCGTGGCGTTGCCCGTGGCGGCATGACCCTGGTCCCCGGTGATGCCACGTTCAACCTGCAGACCCTGGGTGATTTGGTGGTGCAGAACGTCGAAGACCCAGGCCGGGTAGTGCTCTCCCATGTGTCGCCGTTTGCCCAAGGCGCCTCACTTGGCGGCGGTTCCAGCTGGTTTACGCTGTGGACCCGAGACACGGCCATCGACCTGTTTTCCCTGGGCGGCAACCTCACGCCCTTCAGCCGCATCGACGCGCTCCCCGACTTGGCGGTGGTGTATCCCTCGATCCTCAGGGCAACCGCCGCCGGCGGCAGCCTGTATTACGGTAAAGCGGCCGAGGCCCAGGCCAACGGCGATAACACCTACATGTTCCCCTTGCTGTTGGCGCCCGCCGACAATGGCCAGTTGCAGTTCCTCGCCCAGGATTCGATCTACGCCGGCGGCATGACCGTCAGCCGCTCCGGCACCGCTGGCAGCGCCATGGCGACACCTTGGAATCCGGCCTTCCAAGGCATGCTCGGCACCCAGGTGGTGGCGAGCAACCTGTCGGCCAGCGGCAACCTGGATGCCCGCGCGCTGTTCGCGTTCGGGCCCGGCACCACGTCCGCATCCACCGGCGGGCGTGGCGAGCCCGCGCGGTTTTATGCCATGGACGGCGACCTGGTGGGGGTCAGCAGTGGCCGGATCATTCGGTTCGACACCTCCCCTGGCAGTCTGCATGAAGGTCAGACCTGGTACGAAGGCAGCGGCCCGGTCCGCATGCTGGCCGGGCGGGATATCGTCAGCAGCGGGCGCGCGTTCGGCGATGACATGATGTTTGGCCGTTCGAGCAATAACCTGTTTATGCACGACGCGACCCAGGACATCTCCATCGTGTCCGCCGGGCGCGACATTCTCTACAGCAGCTTCCAGGTGGCCGGCCCTGGCCTGCTGGAAGTCTCGGCCGGGCGCAATATCCTGCTTACCGGTGTCGGCGGTGAGCACAGCGTAACCAGCCTCGGCGCGGTGTTGCCGGGCGACAACCGCCCCGGCGCGAGCATCGTTATGCAGGCCGGTGTGGGCGCCAGCGGGCCGGATTACAGTCGGTTCGTCGAGGCTTACCTGAACCCGCTCAATCAGGCGCAGGCCGGTGAATCCTTGCAGAGCGGCAAAGTGGCCAAGACCTACGACGATGAATTGGTCAGTTGGCTCGCCGAGCGCTTCGGCTTTGTCGGCGACACCGTCCAGGCTCGCGCCTACTACGCTGCGTTGCCCGCCGAGCAGCAACGGGTGTTTGCCCGCGATGTGTATTTCGCCGAGCTCAAGGCCGCCGGTCGCGAATACACCCAGGCCGGCGGCGTGCGCCAGGGCAGTTACGTGCGAGGTCGCGCAGCGATTGCAGCGCTGTTTCCGACCAAGGACGTGGCCGGCAACCCGATCACGTATCAGGGCGATATCACTCTGTTCAACGGCTCGGGTGTACACACCAACGCTGGCGGAGCGATTCAGATGCTCACTCCGGGCGGCAGCCAGACCTTCGGTATCGAAGGTGCGGCCCCACCGTCGACGGCGGGTGTGATCACCCAAGGCGCGGGGGATATCCAGCTGTACTCGATGGGCAGCATTCTCCTGGGGCAAAGCCGCATCATGACTACCTTCGGCGGCTCGATCCTGGGCTGGACCGCCCAGGGCGATATCAACGCCGGCCGTGGCTCCAAGACCACCGTGGTGTACACGCCGCCCAAGCGTGTCTATGACAACTGGGGCAACGTCGGCCTGTCGCCGTCGGTACCGAGCACCGGGGCGGGGATCGCCACCCTGAACCCGATCCCGGAAGTGCCGGCGGGGGATATCGACCTGATCGCGCCGCTGGGCACCATCGATGCGGGCGAGGCGGGCATTCGCGTGTCCGGCAACGTCAACATCGCCGCCTTGCGCGTGGTGAACGCGACGAATATCCAGACCCAGGGCAAATCCAGCGGCGTGCCGGTGACGGCCACGGTCAATACCGGCGCCCTGAGTTCGGCCAGCGCCGCCGGGGCGGCCGCCTCCCAGGCTGCGGAAGACGCCGCGCGCAGCCAGCAGGCGGCGTCCAGGCAAGGTCGGGCGTCGATCGTCACCGTGGAGGTGTTGAGCTTCGGCTCCGAGCCGGTGCCGCGTGAGCCGCAAGAGCAGCAGAAAACCTCGGCCTACAACCCCGACAGCCCTGTGCAGGTGCTGGGCGCCGGGCCGCTGAGCGAACAGGCGCGGGCGCGGTTGACCGACGAGGAGCGCAGACAAATCAGCCTTTAACGGGCGCCAGAACCTCTCGATGGACCTTGGGGGCGATCTATGATCGCCCCGTTTTTTTTGGGCGCGCAGCCCTGCGTGATCAGCGCGTAAATGCCCCCGACCCAATCCCAAATGAAGCTTTCATGACAAAAGTTCGGTAGCCCATGGCCACTCCCGTCTCTCCTGTGTAACGCGCTCGACAGCATCCACAAGGTGCTCATCACGCGCATGCGGCAGGCCAGGAGTGGGGCAATGGGAACTATGGAACGTTATTCGAAAGTGGGCATGCAGGAGCTTGATCAGCGCCTGTCGAAGATCGTCGAAGCGGCGCGCAAGAAGCCGGTGTCGGTCTATCGGTACGGTGCGCCCTGGGTGTGGATCGTGTCCCAGGAAGATTGGCAGGGCGCGTTGAAAGAGGTCTCCAGCTATATCCCCGCCGGTCATTCCCTGGTGCTGCTGCGCCCGCAGATCGATGAGGTGCTCGACCAGCACCGCGACTGGCTGGCGGCCGAGCCGTCGATGACGATCGCGCCGCAGACCGTGCTGCAGATCCTGCTGCTGCAACTGCTGTATTCGGTGCCCAGCGAGCAGCAACTGCATGAACAGCTCAATTACAACCTGTTGTTCCGCTGGTTCGTCGGCCTGGGGTTGAACCAGAAGGTCTGGAGCATCCAGGTGCTGACCCGCGACATCGCCACGCTGCTGAGCAACCCGCGCGCGGTGCAACTGATTCAGAAAATCATCGGTGAAGTGTTCTGTGGCGCCTTGCTGCACATGCCGGAGTTCTCGTTGAACTTCGCCCTGTTGCACACCTGGCTGGCACGGCATGGAAACCCTGCGATCGCCAGCCATTGAACCGGCCAGACGCAGTGCATAGCGCGGCGACGCACAACATAACTAGTTCAGGGGGCGGTGTGGAGCATCTGTTCAAATCAACGCTGGCGCTGTGCGGCCTGGTGCTGTGGAGTGCGGTTCAACCGGCGCTGGCCGAGGGCGACGCCCCGGTACGCCGGGTGGACGTCAACGAGTACTTCGTGCGCGGCAATACCGTGCTCGACGCGGCGACCATCGAGGAAGCGGTGTACCCGTTCCTGGGCCCGCAAAAGACCCTGGACGATATCGAAGGCGCCCGCGATGCGTTGCAGAAGATCTACCAGGCGCGCGGTTACCAGTCGGTGTTTGTCGAGTTGCCGGAGCAGAAGGTCGACGACGGTATCGTCTATTTGCAGGTCAGCGAAACCAAGGTCGGCCGGGTGCGCGTGGTGGGCGCCAAGCATTACTCGCCGGTGGAGATCCGCGAGCAGGTGCCGGCCCTGGAGGAGGGCGCCGTGCCGGACTTCGCCAGCGTGCAAACCCAACTGGCCGGCCTCAATCGCGGCACGGGGCGCCAGGTTACGCCGCTGGTGCGCGAAGGTCAGCGGCCCGGCACCATGGACGTGGACCTGCAAGTGGAAGACCAGAACCCCTGGCACGCCAGCCTGGGCCTGAACAACGACTACAGCGCCGACACCGAGAAGCTGCGTTCGGTCGCCACCCTGGGCTACGACAACCTGTGGCAATTGGGCCACAGCATTTCCCTGACCTACTTCACAGCACCCCAGGACACCGATAACGCCAAGGTCTGGTCGGCCACTTACAGCGCGCCGCTGGATGAGCGCTGGACCTTGCAGTTCTCCGGTTATCAGTCCGACAGCAACATCGCCACCATCGGCGGCAGCAACGTGCTGGGCAAGGGCCATTCGTACGGAGTGTCGGCGATCTACAACCTGCCGGCCGCCGACAACTGGGCCAACTCGTTCTCCCTCGGCGTGGATTTCAAGGACTTCGACGAGCAGCTCAACTTCGGCGCCAGCGGCGATCAGGTGCCGCTCAAGTACGCGCCGTTGACCCTGGGCTACAACGGCTATCGCTACACCGAACAGTCCCAACTGGGCCTGGGCCTGAACCTGGTGGTCGGCACCCGTGCGTTCTTCGGTTATGGCAGCGACGAAGACGAGTTCGAGTACAAGCGCTACAAGGCCAGCGCCAGTTTTGCCGTGCTCAAGGGCGACCTGAATTACACCTACACCTTCGCCAACGACTGGCAATCGGCGTCCAAGGCCGGCTTCCAGCTGGCCTCGGGGCCGCTGGTGTCCAACGAGCAGTACTCGGCCGGGGGCGCCACGTCAGTGCGCGGCTATCTGGCGGCCGAGCGCACCGGGGACGAGGGCTATTTGCTCTCCCAGGAACTGCGCACGCCGTCCCTGGCCAAGTTCCTCGGCAGTTATGTGCAGGAGTGGCGCTTTTACGCGTTCGCCGAGGGGGCGCGCCTGCGTCTGCACGACCCGCTGCCCGAGCAAGAAGACGAATACAGCCTGGCCAGCGTCGGCCTGGGCACCCGCGCCAGTTTGAGCAAATGGTTGTCCGGCAGCCTGGATTGGGGCTACCCGCTGCTCGATGGACCGAACACCCAGAAACAGGACTCGCGGCTGCACTTTAGTGTGCAGGCGACTTTCTGACTTTTTCTTCCGGAGACTTCACCCATGCAACGCCTATTTCTGAGCCTGTTGATCTGCCTGGGCTTCGCGCTCCCGGCCACCGCCCACGCCTGGTGGCAGGATGACTGGCATTACCGCAAACAGATTTCCGTGGACACCACCGCCCAAGGCGCCGCGATCAACCAGGCCCTGGGCCGCACCGCGCTGCTGGTGCGCCTGCATACCGGCAATTTCAGCTTTGACGGGGTCAAGGAAGACGGGGCCGACCTGCGCTTCGTGAGTGCCGATGACAAGACCGTGTTCAACCACCAGATCGAAAGCTTCGACCCGCTGATGGGCATGGCGCTGATCTGGGTCGATGTGCCCAAGGTCGAAGGCGGCCAACGCCAGGACATTTGGATGTACTACGGCAACCAGAAGGCCCCGGCCACTGCCAATGGCCAACTGACCTTCGACCCCGATTACACCGCGCTGTACCACTTCGACGGAGCCCCGGCCACGCCGCCGCGCGACACCACGGCCTATGCCAACACCGCGTCGAACGCCACCGGCAGCAGCATCGACGGCGTGATCGGTCGCGCGCTGCAATTGGGCGGCCAGGCGCTGTTGCTGCCGGCCAGCCCCTCGCTGCAACACGCCGCCGGCGCGGCGTTTACCTTCAGTGCCTGGCTGCGTCTGGACCAGGCCAGTGGCGAGCAGATCGTCCTGGCCCGCCGCGACGGTGCTCACAGCCTGCTGCTGGGGTTGAACCAGGGTGTGCCGTTTGTGGAAGTCGATGGGCAACGTGCGGTGTCGAACCAGCCGCTGAACCCCGGCCAATGGCAGCACCTGGCGTTCACCGCCGAGGGCGCCAATGGGCTGCTGTTTGTGAACGGCCGCGAAACCGCACGCCTGGGCGTGGCGCTGCCGGCGTTCAATACGCCACTGGCTATCGGCGCCGACCTGCCGGACGCCGCGAGCACGCACCTGCCGTTCGCCGGGGCTATCGATGAGCTGCGCCTGTCCAAGGTGGCGCGGCCGGCGGCCCTGTTGCTGGCCGATGCCAGTGCCCAGGGCGCCGAGTCGAAGCTGGTGGCATATGGCGTGGATGAAGAACAGTCCGGCTTTGGCTTCGGCAGCCTGGGCTTTTTGCTCAACGCGGTGCCGGTGGACGCCTGGGTGATCATTCTGGTGCTGGTGGCGATGATGGTGCAGTCGTGGTTCATCATGCTGCGCAAGAACCGCCAGGTCAGCCGGGTCAGCCGCGCCAACGAAGCGTTCCGTGAGCAGTTCGCGCAAATCGGCACCCGCCTGGAAATGTATTACGACGATGCGCTGCTCGCCGAGCGCCTGAGCCACTCCTCGCTGTGGCGCCTGTATTGCGTGGCGGTCAAGGAAATCCGCACCCGCCGCGCCCAGGGGGCCGACACCTCGTCGGTCTCGGCGGCCACCATCGAAGCCATCCGTTGCTCCATGGACGGTGTGCGTACCCGCGAAAACCAGGCCCTCAGCGCCAAGCTCTCGACCCTGTCCAATGCCATCGCCGGCGGCCCGTATATCGGCCTGCTGGGTACGGTGCTGGGGATCATGGTGGTGTTCCTCGGCACGGCCATGGCCGGTGACGTCAACATCAATGCCATCGCCCCCGGCATGGCGGCGGCCTTGCTGGCCACGGCCATGGGCCTGTTCGTCGCGATCCCGGCACTGTTCGGCTACAACCGCCTGATCACGCGCAACAAGGAAGTCAGCGCCGACATGCGGGTGTTCGTCGACGAGTTCATCACCCGCCTGGCCGAGATGCACGGCGAAAGCCAGCACAGTGAAGCGGCGCATCGGCGCGCGCCGCACGCATCGGTTCCGGCCTGAGGAGAATCGCCATGGCTTCCGTAAATGCCTCCCACGACGATGACGATGATGCCGCCGTCGACAGCATCAATATCACGCCCCTGGTGGACGTGCTGATGGTGGTGCTGGTGATGTTTATCCTCACCGCCACCGCCCAGGTGTCGGGGATCCAGATTCACCTGCCCAAGGCCAGCGCCTCGGTATCGTTATCGGAGGCCAAGACCAAGGCCATCTCCGTCAACGACGGCGGCCAGGTGTTTCTCGATGCCTACCCGGTGACCCTCGGCGAGCTGGAAGAGCGCCTGCGTATCGAAAAAGCGCTGAACCCGGACTTCCCGGTGATCGTGCGCGGCGATGCCATGGTGCAGTACCAGAAAGTCATCGAAGTGCTCGACCTGCTGCGCCGGTTGGAGCTGTCCCAGGTCGGGCTGGTCACCGGCAAACCGAGCCAGGGCTGAGCCATGACCGCACAGATGCCGATCACACCGCCGACCAAGACCCCACGGCCATTGCGCCCACTGAAGTGGGGCGCCGGCCTGCTGCTGGGCGCCGTGGCCGCCTGGTTGTTGTGGCAGTGGGCCAACGACATGAGCGGCGTACGCCGCGAGGCGCCCAAGGTGCCGACCATCATTCCGTTGCCGCCTCCGCCACCACCGCCGCCGGAAAAGCCCAAGGAACCGGAGCCCAAGGTGGAAGAAAAAATCCCTGAGCCGCAGCCCACTCCGGCGCCGGAAGAGGTCAAGCCGGCCGAGGAAGCACCGCCGTCACCAGCCGATGACTTGGCCAACCCGATGCAGATCGACGGCGACGCCCAGTCCGGCACCGACGGTTTCAACATCGGCGCGGGCAAGGGCGGCGGCATGGCCGGGTCCGGCGGCGGTGGCCTGGGTACCGGCACGTACAAGCAATACCTGGCGGGCGTGTTTCAACGCTTGCTGCGCGACGACCCCGAGCTGCGCAAGAAGGCGTATGCGGTGCAGGCGGATTTATGGCTGAACGCCGAGGGCCAGGTGGTGCGCGCCGAGCTGGTCAAGTCCAGCGGCGATGCCCAGACCGACGCCCAGGTGCTGGCGGCCCTGCGTGCGCCCCATGCCACACAACGAGTGCCGGCGGCCGTGACCATGCCGGTGCGCCTGGCGCTCAAGGGCCGTCGCCCGGATTGATCGAACCCTTTTTCTACGGTTTTTTACAGGAGTTGCGTACACATGATTTCCCCCGTGAATCGACTGACCCTGGCGGTCGGCATGGTCATCGCGACCCTCGTCGGCACCGCGGCGGCAGCGCCGGTGGCGCCTTCGGAAAACGTCACCGTCAACCTGATCCGCCTGTTGGTGCAGCAAGGTGTGCTCACCCAGGACACCGCCAACGGCTTGATCGCCCAGGCCGAAAAAGAGGCCCAGCAGGCGCGCCAGGCCAATGCCGCGCCGGTGGTCGCCAGCGGCCCGCCCACTGCGCCTGGGGATGTGCGCGTGCAGTATGTGCCGCAGGCGGTGCGCGACCAGATCCGCGACCAGGTCAAGGCTGAGGTCATGGCCACCGCCAAACAGGAAAACTGGGCGCAACCCAACACGTTCCCGGACTGGGTGTCCCGCGTGAGTTTCGATGGCGATATCCGCTTGCGTGACGAGTCGCGTTACTTCTCGGGGCGCAACGACGACACCATCACCGACTACGCCAAGCTCAACGACAACGGCCCGTATGACGTCAACCCCAGCTCCAATACGCGCTTCCCGCCGTTGCTCAATACCCGTGAGGACCGCTCCAACCTGTTCCGTCTGCGCGCACGCCTGGGCATGAAAGCGGTGATTTCTCCGGAGTGGACCGCGGGCATTCGCTTGGGCACGGGCTCGGACAACAACCCAGTGTCCACCACCCAGACGCTGGGCGGTGGCTTTGGCAAAAAAGACATCTGGCTCGATCAGGGTTACCTGAGCTGGAAAGCCGCCGACGGGGTGACGCTGACCGGCGGGCGGATCGGCAACCCGTTCTATTCCACTGACATGATGTATTCCAACGACCTCAACTTCGACGGTGTGGCGGCGATCTTCAATCATCGGCTGAACAACGAATGGGGCCTGTTCGGCACCCTCGGCGCGTTCCCGGTGGAGTACACCTCCGACACCGCCAGCAGCAACGGCATCGACAAGGAAAGCAGCGACACCAAGTGGCTGTTTGGCGGGCAGATCGGCGCGGACTGGAAGATCAACCGCGCCAACACGCTCAAGCTCGCGGCGGCCTATTACCAGTTCCAGGACATCGAAGGCGAGCGCTCCAGCCCGTGCAGCCCATGGGCCGGTCAACCCGGCTGCGACACCGACGGCACGCGGGTGGCCTTTATGCAGAAGGGCAACAGCGTGTTCAACCTACGCAATATCACGCCCAACCCGGCCACGCCCGGCACTACGCCGGAACCGCAATACGTCGGCTTGGCCTCCAAGTTCAACGTGCTGGACCTCAACGCGGTATGGGACAGCGAGTTGCCCAGCGACTTCAAGCTGCGCACCCAGGCCAACTTCATCCACAACCTGGCCTACGACAAGGGCGAGATGCTCAAGCGCAGCGAGGGCCAGATCGTCAACAACATCAACAGCAACGGCCAGTTTGAAAGTGGCGGCAATGCCTTGATGGTTTCGTTCACCCTCGGCAGCGCGCTGGAGATGCGCAAGCGCGGCGACTGGAACCTGTTGGCCGGCTACAAGTACATCCAGCCCGACGCGTTGCCAGACGGGTTTAACGACTCCTCGTTCCACTTGGGCGGCACCAACGCCAAGGGCTATTTCATCGGCGCCAACTACGGCATCGAAAAGAACATCTACGCCAGCGCCCGTTGGTTGAGCGCCTCGGAAGTCTACGGCCAGCCGTTCGAAGTCGATGTGATGCAACTGGAACTCAACACGCGCTTCTGATGCGCAGGGAGATGCCCCATGAACACGCGAATCTGCGGGTTGTTTTTACTGCTGGTCGCCGGCGCGGCCTCGGCCGAAGGCATGGAGGAGCGCCTGCGCACGCAACTGCGCAGCACCACCCAGCAATTGCAGGCCCTGCAAAGCGAGCAAGCCCAGGCCAGTGCCGCGCGGCTGGCCGCCGAAAACCAGGCCAAGCAGGCCCAGGCGCAAATCCAGCAACTGACCGCCGAGCTGAACAAGGCGCGCGGCGTGGCCGAGCAACTGGCCGGCCAGCAACAGAGCCTGCACAGCCAGGCCCAGGCCCAAGTGGCGGCGAGTAACGAGCAGATCGGCAAGTTCAAGAAGGCTTATGACGAACTGCTGGTGCTGGCCAAGGGCAAGGAGGCCGAGCGTGCGCGCTTGCAGGCGCAATTGGCCGAACGTGACACACAAGTGCAGCAATGTTCAGTCAAGAATCAACAGATGTACGGCGTGGCCCGGCAGCTGCTGGCGGCCTACGAAAAAATCGACGTGGCCGAGGTGATGAGCATCCGCCAGCCCTTCGCCAGCAGCGCGCGGGTCAAGTTCGAAGAACTGGCCCAGGGCTTTGGCGACGATTTGTACAAGAGCCGTTTCGATGCGCCCCAGGCGGGCGCCCACCCCTGATCGACAAGGAAGCACCGAACATGAACGCATTGATCAATCACGTCACCGCCCAGAGCCTGACCGAACTGCTGCAAGAGGCCGGCTACCGGGTCAATCAGACCGACCAGAACGGCATCGTGCAATTGCTCAGCGCCAGCCAGGGCATCGGGTTTGCCGTGCGCTTCGGCAACCCGGCGACGGAGCAGGGCGCCTATGTGGATTTCACCTACAGCTGCGCGCTGCGGGTGCAGGGCCAGTTGCCTGAGGGCCTGGCTCAGGTGTGGAACGCTTCGCGCCGTTTCGCCCGGCTGTCGCTGCAAGGCGAATTTTTGCTGATGGAGATGGACGTGGTGGTGGCGGGTGTCGCGGCCACTCACCTGCGCAGTCAGTTGGAGTTGTGGGACCGCCTGTTGCAGGAGTTTATCGTCTACCTGCGCGAATACAGCCAGAACGCCGCGCAGCTGCAGGCGCAAAGCGCCGCTCCGGCGGTGGCTGAAGAGGAGGTGGCAACGCTGTGAAAAAGCCAACCCTGATGGTCGGCGCGGGTGCGCTGGCCCTGTTGGTGGTGGCCGTGGGGTTGAGCCTGCGCCCGGGCAGCGACCCGGTCGCCGCACAAGCCCCGGCGCCGGTGGCCAGCCCCAGCGTTGCGGGCCCGGCGGTGGCGCGTCTGGGCAACCAGCAGATCGACCCGCAAGAGCTGAAAAGTGTGCTGGCCAGCTTGCCCGCCGAAACCCGCGAGCAACTGCGCGGCAACCGCGGCGCGCTGGAAACCTGGATTCGCTCGCGCCTGGCGCAGAAGGCCGTGCTCGAACAGGCCGACGCCCAGGGCTGGCGGCAACGCCCGGAGGTCGAGCAACAGACCCGCGCCGCCACTGAGCAGATCGTGTTCCGCGATTACATGCTGTCGGTCAGTCAGGTGCCGGCCGATTACCCCAGCGCCGCCGAATTGCAGCAAGCCTATGACAGCGGCAAGGCGCAATGGGTGACGCCGCCGTTGTACCGCGTCAGTCAGATCTTCCTCAGCGTGAATGACCCTCAGAGTCTGGAGACGGTACGCCGCCAGGCCCAAGAGCTGAGCCGCAAGGCCCAGGCCGCGCCGGCGGATTTCGCCGCCCTGGCCACGCAGTTTTCCCAGGACCCGGACACCGCCGCACGCGGTGGCGATTCGGGCTTGCAACCCTTGCAGCAACTGGTGCCTCAGGTGCGCGAGACGGTGGCGCGCCTCAAGGTCGGCGCGGTCTCGGACGCGGTGCAAAGCGCCGCCGGGTTCCATGTGCTGAAACTCACCGCCCAGCAACCGGCGCGCACCGCCACCCTCGACGAGGTGCGTGAACGCTTGACCCAGGCCCTGCGTGCCCAACGCCAGGAGCAGATCGCCAAGGCTTATCTGGAGGGCATGCTCAACACGGCGACCCTGAGCATCGACGGCGCCGAACTCAACAAAGCGCTGGAGTGACACGCGGCAAGCGGCATTGGATGCACCGACCCACAAGACAAGGAGTCTGCCATGGCATTACTGGAACCGTCCGGCCCTCAGGGCACTGCCGCTTATCGCGTGCCCACCGAGTCGCGGCGCAATTGGCTGGCATTGGCCGATGAGATCGACCCGGAGGTGGCGCGCTATTTCCTCGTGAGCGCCCGTTGCGGCTGTTTTATGCAGGCGGCGCGCAGTTTGAACGTCAAGGCAACCCTGCTGCGCAAACGCCTGGCGCAACTGGAAGAACAGCTGCGCCGTGGGCTGTTCAGCTACCACGGCAACGGCCTGGTGCTCAGCCGCGACGGTCAGCACTTGCAGGCGCAACTGCTCGCCTTGGCCAATGAGCGGCGTTTACCGGTGGTGGAGCAGCCGCTGATTCGCCTGGCGGTGGCCGCGCCGATTCTGCATGACATCCTCGGGCGCGACCTGATCGCCTTGCTGCGACGCAACGCCAGCGTGCGCCTGGAGATCATCGCCCTCGACAGCCATCTATCCCTGCACGCGGTGGAGGCAGACGTGGTGTTGTGGCTGGCTGACATGGACGAGCGTGCATCCGGCCCAAGTTTTGCGACCCACGCGCCCCAGGCCCTGGCGCGCCTGCGCTACCTGCCGCACATCGCCAAGCGCTATTCACGCCTGACCACCCGCCCGGACAGTGTGGAAGACCTGGATGACTACATGCTGGTGCAATGGCAACCCGATGCCCAGGTCGATGCGCTGCAACCGTGGAACCAACTGGTGCAGCAACGGCTGGCCGCCATGGTGCAGGTGCACGCTTATGCGCTGATGCTGGAGATGATCCGCTGCGGCGCCTGCATCGGTCTGTTGCCGCAGTATATGAGCAGTGTCGACCGCGGCCTGGTGGCCCTGCCGGGGTTGCTGGCCGACAGCATGCAGCGCCAGGTCTGGCTGGCGGTGAATGCGCAGGTGCGCCACCCCGAAGCGGTGCAGATGATCGTCGAGCTGATCGTTGGAACATTCGAGGGGCGGCGCGACTGGTTTGACTAGTGCCATCGGGCAGTCGTCGTTGCGTCCTGGCGGCAACTGCGCCAGGCTTGCCGGTCTTGACTGCTGCGTTGGAGCCGCCTGCGATGCGCGCCACCCGTTTGACCCTGATCTGCCATGCCGTCACCCCCCACCAAAAGCAGGGGCGCTTTGCCGATGACGAGTCGGTGCTTATGGATTGGCAAAGCGCGGCGTTGTCCCTGGCCGACCAATACGGCCCCAATTCGCAACTGTTGAGTGGGCCGGAGGCGCGTACCCGGCAGACGGCGGGGTTGTTCGGCGCGGCGGTGCAGATTCACCAGGCCCTGGGCGATCTCGACCTGGGGCATTGGAAGGGCCGGGATATTGGCCGGATCGAGCCGGCCCAGTTGAGTACCTGGCACACCGACAGCGCCAGTGCGCCCCATGCCGGCGAGTCGGTCGACCAGCTGTGCGCGCGGGTGGCGCTGTGGCTGAAGTCCCTTGAAGGGCAACCGGGCCATGTGGTGGCCGTCACCCATCCGTTTGTGATTCGTGCCGCGCTGCTATCGGTTATGGCGTTGCCGATGTCGATGTTCTACCGCATCGATGTCGAGCCACTGTCGGCCACCGAGCTGCGCTTCAATGAGGTGTGGCGCCTGCGTCTGGAAACTCACGCCCAAGCCGCGAACATGGCAAAATCCACGCCCCGCACTGAGAGCACCCCATGAAACGCATCCTGATCATCGGCATTGGCGCCGGCAACCCTGACTACATCACGATGCAGGCCGTGAAGGCGCTGAATCGCACCGACGTGTTTTTCCTGATGGACAAAGGCCAGAGCAAAGACAAGTTGATCGACCTGCGCCGCGAGATCTGCGAGACCTACATCACCGAACCCGGCTACCGCTTCGTCGAGGCCGACTGCCCCGAGCGCGTGCGCGGCGATATCGACTACACCACCGCCGTGCAAGACCTCAACCGCGACAAGCAAGCCACCTTCGAGCGCATGATCAACGAGGAAATGGCTGATGGTGAAGTCGGTGCGTTCCTGGCCTGGGGCGACCCGGCGCTGTATGACAGCACCATTCGCATCCTGCAGGCGATCTTGGCCAGTGGCCGATGCGTGTTCGAGTTCGAAGTAATCCCCGGTATCACCAGCGTGCAGGCCCTGGCGGCCCAGCATAAAGTGGCGTTGAACCGCATCGGCAAGTCCGTGGAGATCACCACCGGGCGACGCCTGGCGGCGGGGCAGGCCAGCGACGCCGATACCCTGGTGGTGATGCTCGACGCCGAAGACTCCTACCGCACCGTCGCCGATCAAGACCTGGACATCTACTGGGGTGCCTACCTGGGCACGCCGGATGAAATCCTCATCAGCGGCAAAGTGGCTGACGTGGCCGAAGATATCCAACGGGTGCGCAAGGCCGCGCGCCAAGCCAATGGCTGGATCATGGACACCTATTTGCTGCGCAAACCCTGAGGTAACGCCCGATGTTCAAACTCTTCGCCCTGGCGCTGGCCATGATGGCCGGCGCCGCCCATGCCGACACCGAGCTGCACACTGACTTGCCCCTGGCCTACCTGGAACAGACCCAGAGCGAGGCGCGCAACCAGCCGCTGGTGATTTTCCTGCACGGTTTCGGTAGCGACGAGCGAGATCTGTTCGGCATCAAGGACGCGCTGCCGTCGACCTGGACTTACCTGTCGGCACGCGCCCCAATGCCGGTGGCGCCCAGCGGTTATCGCTGGTTCACCAAGACCCCGGGTGAGGGCGAATACGACGGCGAGACCGCCGACCTGCAGCGCAGTGCCGCGCTGATCCAGGACTTCGTGGGCCAGGCCACCGCCAAATACCATACCCGCAGCGATCGGGTGTTCCTGATTGGGTTCAGCCAGGGCGCGATCATGGCGTATGAAGTGGCGTTGCGTGATCCGCAGCGGGTGCGTGGCATCGCAGCGTTGAGCGGCAGCGTTCTGCCCGTGCTCAAGGCTGAGCTCAAGCCCGATCCGCGCTTGAATGAACTGGCGATCTTTATCGGCCACGGCACCTTGGATCAGGCGCTGCCCTACGCATCGGCGACGCGGGCGGACGAGGTGTTGAGGGGGCTGGGCCTTAAACCGACGTTTCATGGGTATCCGGGGATGCCGCATACCATCAGCGAAGCGGAAGTGCAGGACGTGAAGCTGTGGTTGGAAGACAGCCTGAAGTAATGCCTGAGCTAACTTTTGGGGTGCACTTCACACCGCCATCGGGGGCAAGCCCCCTCCCACAGTAGATCGAGAATGTGGGAGGGGGCTTGCCCCCGATGGGTCGATACTCATCTTCTGCACAACTAGCAAGTCGGGTTATTTGCCGCCGGTAATCTGCTTGACCAGTGCCGCATGACCCTTCGCGTCGTCGGCCCGAGAAATCGCTTGGATCACCAGCAGATGGTTGCCCGAACCGCCAAGGAACGTGGAGTTGAGCGTCTTGCCGCCGCCCTGGGTGGCAGTGCTGTCCACCTGGCGCAGGCCGAGGCCCTTGAAGGTGAGTTTTTTCTCGCTCAGTTTCTTGAAGTCGGGCAGGGCGGCGCTCTGGTCCTTGACGAAGCCGGCCACGGCGCCATCGAGGAACTGCGGGTCGTTGTCCTGGATGTCGATAGCGTCGTTGCGTACGGTTTCGGCGACGATCACCACACTTTTCGTGGTCTGGTTGGCGTACATCGTGCCTTGGGTGACACCGCTGCCGTCCTGGGCCTTGTCCGGCGGCAGGGTGTCGGCGGCATAGGCCTTGGGCAGCGTGAAGCTGAACTTACCGCCCAGGGTGGTGATGGTTTGCGTGGTCGGTTTGGCGGCGGCGAATACGCTGCCGGCGGTAAGCGCAAGGGCCAGCAGGACGGCGGTCTTGGTGAAAGTGGCCATGAAGCGCTCCAGGGATAAACGAAATTGCGGCGTATTCTGTCAGAAAATTCGCAAGATCGTTTATCCCTCACCTCACACCTTGTCGGACTCTTCTTCAAGTCGGTCCATTTCAAACAGCCGCGCCAGCTCTGCCCGGGCTTCCTGGGCGGTCTGCATGACTTTGGCGGCGTCGTCGTACACCGCGTGTTGGGCGGCGAGCACTTGCTGGTCGTGGTTCTTGAAGCGCGCGATGCGCGCATCGGCCTGGGCCTGGCTGAGCCCCAGGCCGACCAGGGCGCGGCGGCTCATTTCCAGGCTGGAGTAGAAGGTCTCGCGCACCGGTGAGGCATCCAGGTCCACCAACCGATGGACGTGCTGGCGGTTACGGGCACGGGCGATGATTTTCATGTGCGGGTAGAGGTTGCGTACCAGCTCGGCGGTCTTGATGTTGATCTCCGGGTCGTCCATGGCGATCACGAAGAACTCCGCCTGGTCGACCTTGGCCGCGTGCAGGATCTCGGGGCGCTGCGGATCGCCGTAGAACACCGGCATGCCGCCAAAGCTGCGGGTCAATTCGATGGTTTCCACCGAGGTGTCGAGAGCTATAAAGGAGATGTTCTGCGCGCGCAGGATCCGCGCCACGATCTGGCCCATACGGCCCATGCCGGCAATGACCACGCGCGGTGCGTCGCTTTCGATGGCGCGGTATTCCTCGGGCACTTCCACCGGTTTGACCTTGGGCCTGAACAGCTTTGGGCACACCAGCAACAGCAGCGGCGTGACGGCCATGGACAGGGTGATGGTCAGCACCAGCACGTCGTAGAGGTGCGGCTCGAACAGGCCCTGGTCGCGGCCGATCTTGAACACCACGAAGGCGAACTCACCGCCGGCCGCCAGCACTACGCCCAGGCGCAGGGCGCTTTCGCGATTGAGGTCGCCCACCAGACGGCCGACCGCGTACAGCAACGGCAACTTCAGGCCGATCAGCAGCAGGGTCAGCCCGATCACAATCAACGGTGAGCTGAGCAGCAGACTGAGGTTGGCGCCCATGCCCACGCTGATAAAGAACAGCCCCAGCAGCAGGCCCTTGAACGGTTCGATCTGCGCTTCCAGCTCGTGGCGGTACTCCGAATCCGCCAGCAGCAGGCCAGCGAGGAAGGCGCCGAGGGCCATGGACACGCCCGCCAGTTCCATCAGCCACGCCGTGCCGATCACCACCAGCAGTGCGGTGGCGGTGGACACTTCGCGCAAGCCGGTCTTGGCGACGATACGAAACACAGGGCGCAACAGGTAGCGTCCGCCGACGATCACCACGGCGATGCTGCCGAGGATCTGCAACACATGCTGCAGGCCCTGGGCTTCAGTGGTGGGGTGATCGCTGCCGGCCAGCAGCGGCACCATGGCAATCAGCGGGATCGCGGCGATGTCCTGGAACAGCAGGATCGCGAAGGCCAGACGACCGTGGGGCTGGTTCAGCTCTTTGCGTTCGGCCAGGCTTTGCAGGCCAAACGCCGTGGACGATAGCGCCAGGCCAAGGCCCAGCACGATGGCGCTGTTCCATGTCTGGCCAAATAGCCACAGCGCCACCACGCCCATCACCAGACCGGTCAACAGCACTTGGGCCAGGCCGACGCCGAACACCGCCTTGCGCATCACCCATAAGCGCTTGGGCGACAGTTCCAGGCCAATGATAAACAGCAGCAGCACCACCCCCAGTTCCGAAAACTGCGCCACGCTTTGCGGGTTGCCGATCAGACCCAGCACCGACGGGCCGATGATCACCCCGGCGAACAGATAGCCCAGCACCGCGCCCAATTGCAGGCGTTTGGCCAGGGGCACAGTGAGCACAGCCGCGAGCAGAAACACCACGGCTGCTTGTAACAGGTTGCCTTCATGGGGCATTGCGAACTCCAAAATCTTCAAAACCAATCAACAGGCGGGTATTAGAGCGCTTTTTACAGGATGAGAATTGTGTTTTTGCTGCGTAGCAGGTCGCTACCTTCCCCGATGGGCAGGGGAAAATCGATAACTTCATCGGTTGAGTGTTTTGCAGTCGCCCGAGCCTGTCTCGGGCTTATGCATGGAGGCCGAGCATTAGAAACGGCCACGCCGGTCAGGATTCACCTTGCCGCCGCTCACAGTTTGTTACTATCGCCGTCCCTCGTTACCCGGAGTCTTTACCCCATGCAGCACCAGTGGGATGACATGCACCGCACCCGCAAGCCCACGTTTCTGCTGTGCGGCGAACCCCAGGGCGAGGTGCTCAATCTCTACGTGCACGGGTATTCGGCATTCTTCAACCGGCAGCAGTTGGGCAATTTCACGCAACAACTGGCCGGCATCGAAGGCTCGACCAACCTGATGCTGTTCTGGCCAGCGGGACATTTTCTGGAGAACCTGTTCGCGCCGTTCAAGGACGTGATCGCGGCCATGCTCGGCGGCGGCAGCCTGGGCGCGGCGACAGTGGGGGTAGGCAAGGCCATTGCCTATTTCCTCGATCACTACAAAAGCGTTGAGGCGCGGGTCGATGAAGTGGCCAAAAGTTTGCTGCCCGAATTGGCCAGCTACCTGCAGCAAGCGTCGTTGCCGGTGCAGCGTATCAACCTGATCGGGCATTCCCTGGGCGCGCGGATTCTGGTCAAGAGCCTGCTGGCCAACCCGGACACCGCTCGCGAGTTGCCGCTGGACAACCTGCTGCTGATGGGCGGGGCGATCTGCACGTCGAGCCCGTGGGATGAGGTGTCGGCGCTACTGAAAGGGCGGGTGATCAACTGCCATTCCAGCAAGGACTGGGCCCTGGCCATCAAGCCGGACACCGAGCGTTGTATCGGACGCTATCCGATCCCGGTCCCCCCTGCGCTTAAGGCCAAGGTCTGCAATGTGCATCTGGCCACCTTCGATCACGCGGCCTATTGGCCGCAATTACGAACAGTGGTGCAGTACACCGATCTGCTGCACGAGCGGCGCGGCGTGATCCGTTCAGACCAGCGCAGCAGCGAAGTGCGCTTTGCCGAGGAGGACGCGGATCTGTATACGGCCCTGGTGCAAGGGCGGCCGGAGGAGTTGAAGTTTCTGGCCGAGCTGCTGGCGCCAAAACGCAGTGCCTCGATCGACGCCACGGTGCGTGACCCGCTCAAGTTGACCATCGCCTTGCAACGCATGGGCGGTGACAGCTTTATGAACCTTGCCCGTGGCCATGGCGTGAGCTACCGGCAAATTGCCGACGATGTGGCGCGGCGCCTGGGCATCACATTCGACGTGCCACTCGACACCCTGGCGTTGGCTGACCTTGAGGCCCGGATCGCGGAAAAACTGATTGCGCAGTACAAAGACAAACTCAGCAACGCCGACCGGCTGGTGTTCGATGCGGAACTCAAGGTGGCCGCGCAGAAAGAGCAGGGCGTCTTCAGTCGTTTCGACAAGGGGCGTTCGGCCACCGCAGCGTTGAGCGGCACCGCCCTGGCCGGGTTGACCGGTTTTATCCTGCGGCGTGGGGCGGCCTCGGCTATTCCGGTGGTGGGCCAGGCGTTGGCCGCCGCGATGCTGCTGGTGACCGGTGTGCGGGCGTTTTCCGGCCCGGCGTATTCGGTCACCACCCTGGCGGTGCTGGTGATCGGCGCGATTCGCCAACGCATGGAGCGCGAAGCGCTGAATCAGGAGCTGGACCTGGTGGTGCAAGTGGTGGAAGCGTATGACCTGCCTCGGGAGACGGTGATGCGCACGGTCGCGTCCGACTGATAAGCTGCACGCTTGTCGAGTGTGTTTGCCTGGGATACCGCGTGAAATTCAGCCTGCCAAAAATCGCTACCGCCCCTTTCTGCCCGCCGGAAGTGGCCGGCTCCGTCATCGTTGATCCCAAGGCGTCGTTTTTCAAGCGCGCCCTGATGTTCGCCGGTCCTGGGCTATTGATCTCCATCGGGTATATGGACCCAGGCAACTGGGCCACGGCCATCGAGGCGGGTTCGCGTTACGGCTACAGCCTGTTGTTCGTGGTGTTGCTGGCCAGCCTGGCGGGCATGGCGGTGCAGTGCCTGTGCTCGCGGTTGGGCATCGCCACCGGCAAAGACCTTGCGCAACTGTGCCGCGAACGCTACAGCCGACGCTCGGCGCGCACCCAGTGGGTGCTGGCGGAAATCTCCATCATCGCCACCGACCTGGCCGAAGTGCTTGGCTGCGCCCTGGCGTTTCATTTGCTGCTGGGGGTGTCGCTGACCACCGGCATTGTCATTACCGCGTTCGACACCTTGTTGGTCCTGGCCCTGCAAAACCGTGGTTTCCGTCGCCTGGAAGCGATCATGCTGGCGTTGGTGGCGACCATTGGCGTGTGTTTCTTCGTCGAGCTGGTGCTGATCAAACCCCATTGGCCCGAGGTGTTCAGCGGCTTCGTGCCGTCATTGTCGGCGATCAGCGATGCGGCGCCGCTGTACTTGGCCATCGGCATCCTGGGCGCCACGGTGATGCCCCATAACCTTTATCTGCACAGTTCCGTGGTGCAAACCCGCTTGATCGGCAAGGACCTCGCCAGCAAACAGGACGCGGTGAAGCTGGCGCGCATCGACACCATCGGCTCCCTGGCCCTGGCCCTGCTGGTGAACGGCGCGATCCTGGTGTTGGCCGCCGCCGCGTTTCACCAGACCGGCCACACCGATGTGGTGGAAATCCAGGACGCCTATCACCTGCTCGACCCTCTGGTCGGCGGCGCCTTCGCCAGTATCCTGTTCGGCATCGCCTTGCTGGCGTCCGGACAAAGTTCGACCTTTACCGGCACCATCGCCGGGCAGGTGATCATGGAGGGCTACCTCAACCTGCGCATTCCCTGCTGGCAACGCCGCCTGATCACCCGTGGGCTGGCGCTGATCCCGGCGTTTGTCGGGGTGTGGCTGATGGGCGATGAGGCGATCGGCAAACTGCTGGTCCTCAGCCAGGTGGTGCTTAGCCTGCAATTGCCGTTTGCGCTGTACCCGTTGATTCGCATGACCGGTGACAAACAACTGATGGGGCCCTTTGTGAATCGGCTACCGACGCGTTTGCTGGCGTGGCTGCTGTTCGCACTGATCAGTGGCGCTAATGCGTGGTTGATTGGGCAGTGGTTGTTCTGAATCCAGGCATCGTCACACCAGGATCACCCATGCTGTGTATTGAGTCAGGCGCAGGTCGGCAGTCAACAGTTTGATAGGCTCATTCATAGCGGTTGCGACGATCAGGCGATCGAACGGGTCCTTGTGGTGATGGTCGAGATTTTTTACCGCGATGGCGTGCTCTGAGGTGATGGGCAGTTCCAGGAAGCCACTTTCCAGGCAGTATTCACGCATTTCTTCCAGGTCCACATCGAGTTTTCCCAGGCCGACCTTGATCGCCATTTCCCAGAATGTCGCAGCGCTGATGTAAATCTCTGTGGCACTTTCGATCAGTTTTCGGGCCTTGTGGGATAACTTCGGGTGGTCGCACAAGGCCCAGAGCAGGATATGAGTGTCCAACAACACTCTCATGGAAGGCTGCCCTCAATCGTAGATAGCAACTCATCTGGCAGTGGATCATCGAAGTCATCGGGGATCTCCAGCTTTCCCTTCATGGCGCCAATCCGCCGACGTTGCGCGTCCTTTGGCCAGCTATAGCCAAAACCCTGTGAACTATCGGAAACGGACCCAGCATTTACCGCAGCGGCCCGCTCAGTGCGTGAGTGTTTTTTATAGGTCAAGCCCATGGCGCCTCTCCTGAAAAGATGTCGTCAAAGTCTGCCGTAACCTGCACTTGCCCTTAAATAGTGGCCCGTTAAATCAGAACGAACCTACTTTTTTCCATCAGAAAAATCCTCAACAGTCGCACGCCTCGTCATAGGCCCCTGTCACCTGTCCCAATACGGTACGGTGCCAAAACACTCCACGAAGTAATCGATCACCGTACGCACCTTCAGTGACAGGCGCCGGCTGCCCGGCCACAACGCGGCGATCTGTTGCGGTTCGAGGGTGGTCGCCACGTCGTAGTCGGTCAGTACCGCCTGCAAGGTCCCGGCACGCAGGCTGTCGCCAATCAACCAGGAGGGGAACACCACGAGCCCCAGGCTTTGTTCGGCGGCGTGGGTGAGGGTGTCGGCGTGGTTGCCGGTGATGGGGCCTTTGACGCTGTACGGCGTCCAGTCGCCCTGGGCACGGCGGAAAAACCAGCGTTGCTGGCCGGTGACGCCTTTGTAGGCCAGGCACTGGTGCCGGGCCAGTTCGTCGGGATGGCTTGGCGTGCCGTGCCGGGCCAGATACGCGGGGCTGGCGGCGATGCGAAAGCGCTGCGGCGCGAAAATGCGCGCCTGCATGCTGGAGTCGTTGAGCACACCGATGCGAAACAACAGGTCGGTGCCGTCCTGCAAGGGGTCGACGTAGGTGTCGGTTTGCTGGATATCCAGTTGCAGCTTCGGATAGCGCCGGCATAACTCGCCCAGCCATGGCGAGAGGTGGCGCTGGCCGAACACCATCGGCGCGTTGATGCGCACCAGGCCGCTGGGTTCGCTGTCCTGCTCCTGCAGGGCTTGCCCGGCGGCTTCCAATTGCTCCAGCATCAGGCGCGCATGCCGCCCGAGCAGGCGCCCGGCCTCGGTGGGGCTGACCGCGCGGGTGTGGCGATACAGCAACTGTTGCCCGAGGGCCTGCTCCATCAATTGGATCTGACGCGATATCGAAGAGGGCGCCAGGCCCTCGCGACGCGCCACTTCGGAAAAACTGCCGTGGTCCAGTACCGCGACAAACAGGCGCAACGCCTTGAAACTCAGCTCATTCAAACCCTGCATGGTGGCTCCGTGCTGTGCGTGTTGCGCAAAGGTGTTGTCGGCATACTCCCATTTATCGCACAGCGCGGCCACCGGATAATCCCCGCCATCTTTTCAATCTTGAAACGCGGGTGATGTATGCAGGCAAGTTCCATCGAAGGCGCGGCCCAGGCCAGGCCGAAAAGAAATCTATTGCGCTTGCTGCTGTTGCCGCTGGTGATCCTGGCCGGCATGGGCTTATCGGTGGAAGCCGGTTTGCTGGGGCCGTTGGGCGAGCAGGTGGGGCATTTGTGGGCGACCTTGAGTATTTTCGGCGTGGGTGCGGCGATTCTGTTTCTGCTGCTGTTGTTCAGTGGCCCGCAAAAAGGCCCGGCGCTCACCGAACTGCCACGCTGGCAGTTGATCGGCGGCTTCCTCGGGCCGATGTACGTGGTGGTGTTGACCCTGGCCACGCCGCACATCGGCATTGCAATGACGATGATCGCGATCCTCTCGGGGCAAGTGGGCAAGAGCGTGCTGATTGACCATTTCGGCTGGTTCGGCACGGCGCGCAAGCGGGTTAATGGCGAGCGCTGGATCGCGCTGGCGTTGATCGTGGCGGCACTTGTTTTGATTGCACGAGGGTAAGGCGATGAATCTGATTTTTTTACTGATATTGGTGATTGCCGCCGGCGCGGTCCTCAGCGTGCAGGCGGCGATTAATGGCCGCCTGGGGCAGACAGTCGGCGTGCTGCGCAGCAGCCTGTTGACCTTCGCGGTCGGTGCATTGACCACTGCGCTGTTGATTTTCTTCTTTGAGCCGGCCCAGGCCGTCAGCCTGCTGGACGTGCCCAAGTGGCAATTGACCGGGGCGTTGTTCGGCGTGGTGTACATGATGGTCATGGTGGGCGCGGTGCCGGTGGTCGGCACGGCGGTGGCCACCGTGGCGGTGATCGTCGGGCAATTGGGCATGGGCATGCTGATCGACAATTTCGGCTGGCTGGGCAACCCGGCCATCGAACTGTCCGGCAGCCGTCTCGTCGCCATGGCCTGCCTGGCCTTGGCGCTGGTGTTCATGTACCGCAGCAATACGCGCACCGACTGATGGTTGGAACGATCCGCGCAGGCTGGCAGTCAGTGCTTATGGTGCCGGCGCTCGCCGCACCGTGACGACCATGAACGAGGAGTCTGACCATGCCAGATCAAACCTGTGCCTGCCCACACTGCAAATGTGTGCTGGGCGTCGATGCGGTAATGAAGGACGGTAAGGGTTATTGCTGCCAGGGCTGTGCCGAGCACCATGCCCACGGTGAACCTTGTGCTTCGCCCACGGGGTGTGAGTGCGCCAAATCGGCGAAAACCTGAAGGTGCCGTAAGTTCGGTGATGGTGGCGAGCAGCCTTGCTCGCCACGCAGGCCTGCAGGCGTTACTGGGTCTCCAGCTCCAACCGCAGGCTATGGTCGGCCAGGCGCTGACGGTCTTTGACCACGGCGCTGGTGCGTCGACCCTCCAGTGCGAACACCACGGTTTGCGCGTCTTGAAGATCTTCAGGTAAAGGCTGGAACACATCGAGCACCAGCCAATCGGGTGTGTGCTGAAGGCTGACCTGACATTCGGCATGTTTGGCCAGCGGACCGAACAGGGTGTTTTGGGTGTAATCGATCCGCGCCTTGCCGTTGACTCTTTGCGGTAAAACCATGGGGTTATCTCCTTGTTCACGCCTGGGCGCGCGCGTCCGAGCGGCGCCATTGCACATTCTGGATGCCGTATTTCTCAGCCTGGGCCGGGCTGGTTTTTTTCACCTGTTCCCGCGCGAAGCGGCCAATACGGCCGACGCCCGCGTCACAACTGGCCCAATGCCAGGCTTCCAGAGTGTCGAGTTTTTCCAGGCGGATAATGAATGACTTGGCTTCGCCATGAAGGGTGTAGTCGATCACAAACAGTTTTGCGTTATTCATGGGGCCATCGTCCCTGGTGGTGTAAGCAAGTGATCCTGGGGCGCGCTAAAAATTCACTCGGACTGTCGAGCGGTGCTGTTTACCATGGCGGCTCATTCACCACCGACTGACCGACCATGGCCCTGGCCTCGCCCCCCGACCTCACCGATCACGCCGTTCCCGTGCAGCCGTTGGCGCGCACTTACCCGCGCGGCCTGTACATCGAACCGCACCGCCATGATTGGGGCCAGTTGCTCTACGCCATGAGCGGCGTGATGTGGGTGGAAACCCCGCGCGAAGCCCTGGTGGTGCCGCCCCAGCGTGCGGTCTGGCTGCCACCGGGGGTGGAACACGGGATTCGCGTGGTGTCGGATTTGCAGATGCGCAACATCTACCTGCGCCCGGCGTTGGCGGCGACGCTGGATGCCGAGGTACAGGTGATTGAGGTCGCACGGCTGCTGCGCGAGCTGATCGTCACGCTGGTGGAGCAGGGGGACAGCAGCGATGGCGCCTACTACGACGCGGTGGTGGGCTTGGCCCTGCTGGAACTGCACCGCGCGCGGCGTTCGTCGATCCGCATCGCCATGCCGGTAGACGCCGACCGCCGCCTGATCAACGCGTGCCAGGCGGTTATGGCGGCGCCGTCCCTGGCGATCGCGTTCGAGCAGCATGCCGAAGCGGCGGGTGCCAGTGTGCGTACCCTGGCGCGGTTGTTCCAGACTTACTTGGGTATGGGCTTCGCCGAGTGGCGACGTCAGGTGCAATTGGCCACGGCGGTGGCAGCGCTGATCCAGGGGCAGTCGGTGAGTGGCATCGCCCGCGCGCTGGGCTATTCGCCGAGCAGTTTCAGCGACATGTTCCGCCGCGAGCTGGGAGTGGCGCCGTCGCAGTACTGCAGTTGAAGAGTTGGCCGAAATCCTGAAGCAGTTGGCCGATGCCGGCGCGGCGCGCTGCTTAGACTGGCGCCTTCAACTGACACGGCGTAATCCCCATGGACTATCTGATTTCCCTTGCCATCGGCCTGCTGGTGGGCGTGCTCTACGGCGCCCTGGATTTCCGTTCGCCCGCACCGCCGGCCATCGCCCTGGTGGGCCTGCTGGGCATGCTGCTGGGCGAAAAGCTCTGGCCCATGGGCCGGCATCTGGTCAGCGGCTGGTTGTCCTGAAGCCTTTTCTTCTGCTGGAGAGTGAACATGAACGCATTGCAATTTTCCGCCACCGGCGACCTCGCCGCGCTGCGCCTGGTTGACATCCCCACGCCGGTTCCGGCCGCGGGTGACGTGCTGGTGCAGATCAAAGCCGCCGGCCTCAACCCCAGCGACGTCAAAAACGTGCTCGGGCGTTTCCCCTACACCACACTGCCACGCATCCCTGGCCGCGACTTTGCCGGCGTGGTGGTGCAGGGCCCCCAGGCGCTGCTCGGCCAGGAAGTGTGGGGCACCGGCCGGGACCTGGGGTTCTTTGCCGACGGCTCCCACGCCCAATATCTGACCGTGTCGGCCCAAGGTGTGGCGCGTAAACCGGCGCAGTTGAGCTTTGCCCAGGCCGCCAGCCTCGGCGTGCCGTACACCACCGCGTGGGATGCGTTGGAGCGCAGCGGTGTCGGCAGCGGCACGCGGTTGCTGGTGATCGGTGCCAATGGCGCCGTGGGCCGCGCGGCCCTGGCCTTGGGGAAGATTCGTGGGGCCCAGGTACTCGCGGCAGTGCGCCGTGCGGATCAAGTCGAGGCGTTGCAGGCCGAGGGGTACACCGCGATTGCCCTGGCCGAGCCTGATGCGCTGGGCGCCCAGGTGCATGGGGTGTTCGAGGGCGGCGCTGAGGTGATCTTCGACACTACCGGTTTCTGGCTGCCGGCGGCGGTAGCGGGTCTGGCCCCGTTCGGGCGCATCGCGATCATCGCCGCGCCGGCGGACGGTCATGTGCAACTGCCGGCCCTGGCCCTGTATCGCAAGGGCGGCTCGGTGGTGGGCATCAATTCATTGCTCTACAACTGCGAACAATGCGCGGTGATGCTCGCGCAATTCGGGCGCTTCTTCGATGAAGGTACGTTGCCGCTGCCGACCGGCCTGCGCGAGGTGGCGCTGGCCGATGGGGTGGCCTGTTATGACGCGGTGAACCGGGGCAGCGCGGATAAATTCATTCTGCTGCCGTGAGGGGGCGAGGGCGCTTGCCTGCTAGAGCAAGCGCCCCTCGCGCGGGGCCATCGGCTCAGGCGTCTGGCACCCCTTTTTCCCACGCCGACCAGTTGTTCAAAATCGCCTGCACCAGCGGGTTACCGGCGCGGTACAGGTTCTCCAGCGCCGGCACGAAGCCGCCCTGGTCGGCGTACTTGAGCAGGTTATCCACCTCGCTGTAGCCGGGGTAGGGGCGGTCGAAGTCCGAGCCGGCACGCACTACCGCCAGGCGCTGGATGTCTACCCGGCCCTCGCGACTGGCGCGCAGCAGGGCTTCGTAGGTGGAGTTGTCTTCCTGCTGGGTGGTGCAGTACTCGCCTTTGTTGTCGGTCAGCAGCTTGGTCCAGACCTCGGCGCGTTCGCTCAGCCGCGTGCCGGAGAACCAGGTATTGCCGGCCAGGGTGTCACAGCGAGTGACCTGCGGCGGCTGGTTGGCGGGGGCGGCGGGGTAGTGTTTGCGCCAGGCGGCCGACTCTTTGCTTTCAATCAGTTCGACCTTATGGGACAAGGCAAACGCCTTGGCCTGCAACGCCGGGTTTAGCTCGAATACTTCGGTCTTGTAGTCCAGCGGCGGCTTTTCGTTGGGGCCTTTGGTGTTGATACCCAGGTAACCGGTCGGCCAATCCTTGGGTGCATCCCGTGAATCCAACTCCCACTGGGTGCCGAATTCCACTAGGTAATGGGCCCACGCGGCGGTGCCGAGAGTGCCGTGCTTGGGGCTGATACCGGCGATGCCGGCGACCAGGAAGTAGCTCTGGCGCAGGTCGAACTGCGGCGACAACGCCAGGGCCAGGGTTGACGCGGCGGCGTTGGTCTGGCCCATGCCGGTGACCAGCAGGCACACGTCCTGGGTGTTGCAGCGGATCACTGGATATTCGGCCGACAGACCCGGCACGCGCACTTCCTGCTTGAGTGCCAGACGGTCGATCCAGGTTTGCGCCTCGGGCGCGAACATGGTGATCAGCATCACTTTGGGCTTGATCGGCGCCTGTGCCAGCGCCACAGGGGCCAGCAAGGCGAGGCCGATGGCGATTGAGAGGCGGTTGAATACATTCATCGAGTGCTCCTTAAATCAGAATTGGTAGCCTACGCCGGCGTAATAACCCCAGCCGTCGGAACGCGCGCGGAAGTTGCCTTCGCCGAAATTCAACTCGCTGCCGTCCTCCCAGTTGCCGCCGTTGTGAAAGTAGCGGCCGACCAGGGTGAAGCGCAGGTGCGTGAACGAATACAGCAGCACGTTGGTCGCCACCAAGGCGTTGGCGGTGCGCGCCGGGTTGTCCTTGTGCAGGTCCGAGCCGAAATCGTAGTTGGTGAAGCCGATGTAGGTCAGCGAGGCGCCGTTGTCGAACTTGCCGATGGGCACGATGTACTTCATCTGCGCGCGGTAGCCGTCCCACGAATACTCGTTGCTGGCCCCGTAGTTTTCCCACTGGTAGCGCCCGTAGAAGTTGGCCGACAGGTTGACCCGCGAGTGGGTCTCGATGTCGGTGCCCAGCCCGCTGTACAGCGTATTGGCGCGGTTTTCCTTGTTGCTGCCGTGGTCGTAGATCCAGTCGAACGCTACGTACCACTCTTTGAACGGGCCGACGGCCAGGCTGCGGCCGGCCAGGTAGTCGATGGAGATTCGCGGTTCGTGCTCCATGAACACCGGCGAGCCATGGTCCCACACGCCTTTGTCATTGCTGTTACCGATGGTGAGGATCTTGGGCACATCGATATAGCCATACAGCTCGAACGGGCCTTTGCGGCCGAAATACTCGTATTCCAGGTAGATGTCATCGGTGGGCTTGGGGCCGAAGCTGATGTCTTTACTGCCGATCAGCGTGAGGTCTTGGTTGAACCAGTCCGACAGGTACACGCCTTTTTTCGCCGGGCTGGCTTCGGGGGCCAGGGTTTCGCCCTGTGCTGAGTCATCGGTGGGCTTGGACTGCGCCAAAATGGGTGCGCTGAGTAGTCCCGTAACGGCGGCCAGTAGCACAGAAACAGCCAATGGAGCGGGGAGCCGAGAGGTGCGATGCATTGAAAATCCCTGTTCTTGCGCGGTTTGAACCCGATTCTTCGGGCAGCTCGGAACTTGTCTGGCAAGTTCTTAGCGCAAACGTTTGCACAGGCTGTACCAACTTTGTTTAGCGCACTGAAATAACGGGGAAATTCGGTTAATAGTCGACCTGTTGATCAACATTGGCTGGGTGTCATTTTTTGCTGCTGTCGAACAGGTGCACGGCGGTGTCGCGCCGATAGTCGCTCGGGGTTTGCTGCATCTCGATGCGAAAGTGCCGGTTGAAATTGGACAGGTTGGCGTAGCCCACTTCAAAGCAGATATCCGCCACCGACATCTCGCTTTGCAGCAGCAAGCGGCAGGCGCGCTGCACGCGAAATTTGCGCATCAGGTCGATAAAACCATGGCCGGTGTTGCGCTTGAAAAAACGCGAGAACCCCGGCTCGCTCATGTCCAGCTGACGGGCGATCTCCGACAGGCGCACGTCGCCGGTCAGTTCGCGCATCAGGTAGTCGAACGCCTTGTGGATGCGTTCGGCGCTGCGTGCGTCCAGGGTGGGGGCGTAGCAGGGGCTGGCCAGGGTTTGCATCTGGTGCGTCGGGGCGTTTTTCAGGGTGTCGAGCAATTGCAGGAACAAGATCAAGCGTTGCAGGCCCTGGGCGCGACCGATGTCTTCCATCAGGCACGCGGCCCGCACGGCGGTGTCGCCACTGAAGGCCAGGCCGCGCCTCGCCTGTTCGAACAAGCGTTGTAAGTCGCCGAGTTCCGGCAGGGTGTTGCGCAAGGCGAGCAGGGCAGCCCCGTCGAATTGCAACACCACGTCGCGGCCGGCCAGGTATTCGCCGGGGGCGAGGTCGCCGATCCAGTCGTGGGGCAGGTCGGGGCCGATCAGCGCAACGTGCCCGGCGCTGAACGCACCAATGTAATCGCCCGCCACCAACTTGCCGCTGCCGTGGCGGATCAGGTGGATTTCAAACTCGGGATGATGGTTCCAGCGCGCCAGTTCATAGGGATAGTCGTGTTCGAACCAGCGAAAGCAATGGTCCGGCTCGGGCAGGATCACTTCGCGCTCTGCCGGGCGATGTTCGAACAGGGTGGCGCGGCTGACGGGCATGGGGATGCCTCTTGTTGGAGGGGGATTGCCTAAAAATACGCCGCTGGTCACCCGTGCGCTACCCGCGCCTCGGCCCGCCACTGATACTTTTTTGCCTCGGCGCCAAGGGTTAAAAAAGTACCAGAAGGGCATCCGCCATGGGTTTGTGAGGGCGTGACCAAGCTGCTGTAATCGGCGCTCAACAACAAAAACAACAGGTGGAAACCGCCATGCTCCCAACCTGCAAAACCACACTTGCCCATGCGCTGTTCGCGCTCAGCGGCCTGGCCCTGGCACTGCCCAGCCAGGCTGCCGACACCGTGACGATCGCCACCGTCAACAACAGCGACATGATCCGTATGCAGCGCTTGTCCAAGGTGTTCGAGCAGCAGCACCCGGACATCAAACTCAATTGGGTGGTGCTCGAAGAGAACGTCTTGCGCCAGCGCCTTACCACCGACATCGCCACCCAGGGCGGGCAGTTCGACGTGCTGACCATCGGCACTTACGAGACGCCGTTATGGGGCGCCAAGCACTGGTTGGAGCCGCTCACTCAACTGCCGCCCGACTACGATGTCGACGATATCTTCCCCTCGGTGCGCCAGGGCTTGTCGGTCAATAACACCCTGTACGCCTTACCGTTCTACGGTGAAAGCACCGTGACCTACTACCGCACCGATCTGTTCCAGCAAGCCGGTCTGAGCATGCCCGCGCACCCGACCTGGAGCCAGCTCGGCGAATTCGCCGCCAAACTCACCGACAAAGCCCAGGGCCAATACGGGATGTGCCTGCGTGGCAAAGCCGGTTGGGGCGAGAACATCGCACTGCTGAGTACCATGGCCAATGCCTTCGGTGCGCGCTGGTTCGACGAGCAATGGACACCGCAACTGACCAGCCCCGAGTGGACGGCGGCGGCCAATTTCTACGTTGACACCCTCAAGCAGTACGGGCCGCCGGGCGTGTCCAGCAATGGTTTCAACGAAACCCTGGCGCTGTTCAACAGCGGTAAATGCGCGATCTGGGTTGATGCCAGCGTGGCTGGTTCTTTCACCACCGACAAAAGTCAGAGCAAGGTCGCCGACTTCGTAGGTTTCGCGGCGGCGCCCACCGAAGTCACCGACAAAGGCTCTTCCTGGTTATACGCCTGGTCATTGGCGATTCCGGCCACGTCCAAGCACAAGGATGCGGCCAAGGCCTTTATCACCTGGGCTACGTCCAAGGACTACATCCAATGGGTCGCCGATCAAGACGGCATCACCAACGTACCGCCGGGCACCCGCCAATCCACCTATAGCGCGGCCTATCTGAAAGCTGCACCGTTTGCCCAAGTGACCCTGGCGATGATGCAACACGCCGACCCCGCCCATCCGTCGCTTAAACCGGTGCCGTACGTGGGCATTCAGTACGTGACCATCCCCGAGTTCCAGGCCATCGGTACGTCGGTCGGCAAGCTGTTCTCGGCCGCGTTGACCGGCGGCATGTCGGTCGACCAAGCCTTGCAGCAGGCGCAAACCAGCACCGAACGCGAGATGAAACGCGCCGGCTATCCCAAATAATGATCAGGACATCACCATGAAACGACTCGACGGTAAGAGCGCGTTGATCACCGGCTCGGCGCGGGGCATTGGCCGCGCGTTTGCCCAGGCCTATATCGCAGAAGGCGCCACGGTCGCCATCGCCGACATCAACCTGCAACAGGCGCGGCAAACCGCAGCCGAACTGGGCCCCCAGGCGTATGCGGTGGCCATGGATGTGACCGAGCAAGCCTCCATTGATGCGGCCATTGGCGCCGTGGTGGCCCACGCCGGCAAGCTGGATATTCTGATCAACAACGCAGCGTTGTTCGACCTGGCGCCCATCGTCGACATCACCCGCGAAAGCTTCGAACGGCTGTTCTCGATCAACGTCGCCGGCACCCTGTTCACCCTGCAGGCGGCTGCGCGGCAGATGATCCGCCAGGGCCACGGCGGCAAAATCATCAACATGGCCAGCCAGGCTGGACGGCGTGGCGAACCGCTGGTGGCGGTGTACTGCGCGACCAAGGCGGCGGTGATCAGCCTGACGCAATCGGCGGGGCTGAACCTGATCCAACACGGCATCAACGTCAACGCCATCGCCCCCGGCGTGGTGGACGGCGAGCACTGGGAGGGTGTCGACGCGCTGTTCGCCCGGCATGAGGGCCTGGCGCCGGGCGAGAAGAAAAAACGCGTGGGAGCCGAAGTACCGTTCGGGCGCATGGGCACTGCCGAGGATCTGACCGGCATGGCGATCTTCCTGGCGACCAAGGACGCTGATTACGTGGTGGCCCAGACCTACAACGTCGACGGGGGTAACTGGATGAGTTGAGCCAGCCGGGCAGCCAGGCTACTCGGCAAAACTGCGATCAAAAAAGTACACCGCCCCAGGCTTCAGTTGTTGCAGCGTCGCCTGGGGCCTGCCGCCTTCGCCCGGCTTTTTACGGCCAGTCTCGCGCAGGTAGCCCGCCTCGGTCAGCTTCAACAAACGCTGACGAATACTGGTCTTGAGCACCGGTCTGCCCAGTACCACGGAAAAGATCGCCGTCGCTTGCGGCGCGCTGAATTCTTGGCCGAGGAACATCAACGGCAAGCTGCTGTATAGCGACTTGGACAACAACCGCTCCAGCACGGCTGCGACGATCAGGTTGTGATCGAATGGCAGCCGGATCCTGCCGTCCGCCACGGCATTGAGTGAAAACCAGCCCTGACGCTCACCCAGGCTGACCTCACCCGCCACGATTGCCAGGTAGTACGTCGACGACGACCAGCAGCGCGGGTCGCGAAACGCATCGCCCACCGTGCCGACCTGTTCGCACCAGGCCAGTTCCAGGCCGACCTTGTCACTGGCGCGCAATCGCTCCACTGCATCCTTGAGGCTCAGATCTTGCACGTCGCCATTGACCACCACCCCCGGAAGCGCCCAGTGCTCGGCGAACGGTTCGGCTTCGCGCTGATTCAGCAGCAGTTTGATCTCTCCCGATTCGCGGCAATAAAACAGCACGCACAGGTCGACGGTGTGGAGGTAGGGGCTGAGTGACATGGGGCATCCTTCTAAACAGCGGTGGGGCACAGTCTAACGGATCGAAAAAATATGTCATGTACTTGCGCCCATACATATTAATAAATGTTTCTTGCAATGAAAGTACATGACGTGTACTTTTGTTTCCAGGCCACAGGAGAACCGCCATGACCCTTTCCAAAACTGCCATTGCTTCATTCGACGTCGATGCCCAGAAGAGCTTTACGCCCCTGTGCCCCAACGAGTTGCCCGTGGTCGGCGGTGATCAGATTGGTGCCGAGCTGAACTACATGGCCAGCCTGGTCGGCCACCGTATCGGCAGCAAAGATGCGCACACCCCTAACGCTCCGTGGGTGGTCCAGCAGCAGAGCGACATGATGCAAGCCACCGGCCTGGAACACGCCGACCTCACCTGGGTCAGCCACTGCGTGCCGGGCACCGAAGGCTTCACCTTGCTCGACGAACTGCCCACCCCGTATGACTACGATTACTTCGTCTGGAAAGGCGTCGAACCTGACCTGCACCCCTACGGCGCCTGTTACCACGACCTGCACGACAAGCTGTCCACTGGCGTCATCGAATATTTGAAAGCCCACGGCGTGGTTCGGGTGATCGTCGGCGGCCTGGCCCTGGATTTCTGCGTCAAGACCACCGCCTTGCAACTGCTCAAGGCCGGCCTGGAAGTGGTCCTGCACCTGCCGGCGTGCCGTGGGATCAGCGAGGAGGGCGGTGTGCAGGCCGTCAATGAGTTGCTCAAGGCGGGGGCCGTTATCAGCCGCACCCGCGAAGAACTGGCCGCGATGGCCACGCGTTAAGGAGAGACACCATGGAAAGTGCATACGACTACGAATCCCCGGTGATTCAGGGCTTGCTCGACACCGACTACTACACCTTCACCATGATGCAAGCGGTGTTGCACCAGCACCCCAACGTGGATGTCGAATACAACTTCATCGTGCGTTCCAAGGAAAAGCTCGGCCACTTGATCCCCGAACTGCGCGCCGAGCTGGAAAAACTCGCTGGCCTGCAAATGCGCGAAGGCGAGCTGCGCTTTTTGTTCAACCCGCGTTTTCGCGAATACCTTACACCCGACTACGAGCGCTTCCTCGGTCTGTTCCGCTTCAACCTGCGCTATATCCATGTGAGTGAAGTGGACGGCCAGCTCAACATCCGCGTGATCGGCCCGATGCTGCACTGCATCATGTTCGAGCAACCGGTGCTGGCCCTGGTCAGCGAACTGCGCAACCGCGATAAATACCCCGACGTGACCCTGGAAGACGTCACCCGCAAGCTCTATCAGAAATTCGACTGGCTGGAAAAAAACCTCAGCCGCGACGAACTCGCCGACCTGCGGGTGTCCGATTTTTCCACCCGTCGGCGCCTGTCGTTCAAGGCCCAACGCGAAGTGGTCGACATCATGCGCCGCGATTTCCCCGGCCAGTTTGTCGGTACCAGCAACGCCCACCTGGCCTACGAGTTTGACCTGCCGCTGATCGGCACCATGGCCCACCAATGGCTGATGGTGCACCAGCAACTGGGGCGCCTGCGCGAAAGCCAGAACGCCGCGCTGGAAAACTGGGTACGTGAATACCGCGGCCGCCTCGGCATTGCCTTGACCGACTGCATCAGCACCGATTTTTTCCTCAAGGATTTCGACCTGTACTTCGCCAAGCTCTACGACGGCCTGCGCCAGGACTCCGGTGATCCCATCGTGTGGGCCGATAAAGTGCTGGCCAGATACAAGGAACTCGGCATCGACCCCATGACCAAAGACCTTATGTTTTCCGATGGGCTGAACTTCGAAAAATGCCTGCCGATCCTGCGCCACATTCGCGGCAAGGCCCGCTTTGGCTTCGGCATGGGCACCAGCCTGGCCTGCGATGTGGACGGCGTGGAGCCGCTGAGCATTGTGATGAAGCTGGTGCGGGTCCACGGCGAACCGGTGGTGAAGTTCTCCGACGACCCGGTGAAAAACGTCTGCGAAGACGCCTCGTTTTTGCAGTACGCCGCGCAAGTCTTCAACGTTGGCAAAGTGGAGGTGTGACATGCAAACCCAGGACCGCATCGCTCAGGAGCTGAACATCAACCGCGGGCTGGTCAAGGGCGGTGAGCCCCAGGAAATCCAGCGCCGCATCGATTTCATCAAACACACATTGCGCCAGTCCGGCTGCACAGCGCTGGTGCTGGGCATCAGCGGCGGTGTCGACTCGCTGGTGGCGGGCCGCTTGTGCCAGCTGGCCGCCGAACAACTGCGTGACGATGGCTATCCCGCGCGGTTTATCGCCATGCGCCTGCCTTACAAGAGCCAGGCCGATGAGCACGATGCTCAGGCCTCCCTGGACTTCATCAAGCCGGACCAGATCGACACCCTGAATATCGCCGCCAGTGTCGACGGCTTGATGGCCAGCCTGGCGGCCAGCGAAGCCAGCGCCGCGCAGGTGGATTTCATCAAAGGCAACGTCAAGGCCCGTGCCCGCATGATCGCGCAGTACGCCGTGGCCAACCTGCACAACGGCCTGGTGGTGGGCACCGACCATGCCGCCGAAGCGCTGATGGGCTTCTTCACCAAGTTCGGCGACGGCGCCTGTGACCTGGCGCCGCTGTCCGGCCTGACCAAGACCCAGGTACGCCTGCTTGGCACCGCACTGGGCGCGCCGGCCAACCTGGTCAAAAAAGCCCCCACCGCCGACCTCGAAGAACTGGCGCCGGGCAAACTGGACGAAGTCGCTTACGGCTGCACCTATGACGATATCGATGCCTACCTGATGGGCGAACCCGTCAGTGAGCAGGTACGCACGATAGTGGAAAGCGCCTACCGCAAGACCGCACACAAACGCGCGCTGCCTGTCGTTCCCCTCTAACCTCGTACCCTGTCCGGGACGAGTGGGCTTGCTTATGGTGAACAGGCTCGCAGATGGTGAGCGAGCGTGCTCCCACAGCTAAACTCCTCTGGGCCACCACCCGGCACTCGGTGCATTTGGCCCCATAGCCATAGATCTCTACACAAGTTTTAAGGCTGAAATAACTCTGTGGTGAGCCCGCTCACCACGAGAACCTCATTTTCTCAGGCTATGTCACCGAAAATATGCAGCCACCAACCCTAACCACGATGCGAAGCGAGCCGCTCTTGCTCTTGCTTTTGATCTCAGGCGCCCCGTTAACCACGCTGGCCGGAATTCGGCATTGATTTGGGGGGTGAACCGGCAGGGATGCCGGTTTAGCCGCCCCGCGCCATGGATGGCGCGTGGCGGCGGCCCCCCAAATCAATGTCGGATTACGGGCACACCGAGCCTAGGCGAGGTGCCGAGTGGTGGGGCAAAGCGTTATTGGTTACTTTTGGCGCTCTTCCAAAAGTGACCCGCCGTAAGGGCGGAACCCATAGCTGCCGTGACCGCGGCAACGGATATGTACTCGTTTTGATCCAACCTCCGGGTCGGCTGTCAGGCCGCCATCGGGGGCAAGCCCCCTCCCACAGCAAGCCCCCTCACAGTTAAACTCCTTTGGGCCACCACCCGGCAACTCGGTGCATTTGACCCCGATAGCCATAGATCTCTACACACGTTTCAAAGGCTGAAATAACTCTGTGGTGAGCGGGCTGGCCCCGCGCTCTACCGCTCAATCGACCGACTCCACCGCGCGTTCCACTCCGGTCGCGCCTGGTTCACCTGGTCCCAATCAATCGAAATCGCCGTTTGCAAATAACCCTGCATCGCCTCCACCCGCGCGCGGGTTTTGTCGGTGGTCGGCGTGGTCGGGTTCGAGGGGATCTGGTCACCTTCCTCCAGCGCCGGCGCCTGGGCTTCGGCGCTCAGCAGGTAGGCCGCGAGTTTCTGTGCCAGCTCCGGCTGGTCGTTGCGGGCGATTACGCATTCGGCGACGTTGAGCACCACCGCGCCTTCCTTCGGTTGCGCGTATTCCATCGGTACGCCTAGCAGTTTCTGGGTGGCGACCTGGGTTGGGGTGAGAGGGAAGATCGCGGCTTCGTCGGTCTGCACCATCTCGGAGATTTTCGCCGAGCTGGCGATGTATTCCAGTACGTTGGGGCCGACGGTTTTCGGCCAGGCCTTGAAGCCGGGGTCTACGTTGGTCTCATCGCCGCCCTGCAAACGGTTGAACATCAAGAAGCCGTGCAGGCCGAAGGTGGAGGAGGCCAGGGACTGGAACACCACTTTGTCCTTGAAGCGTGGGTCGGCCAGGTCCATCCACGACGTCGGGGCGGCCCAGCCTTTTTCCTTGAACAGCCTGGCGTTGTAGCCCAGGCCGGTGACGCCCAGGGTCACGGCCACCGCTTGGTCCTTGATTTTCGCCTTGGCCGGGATTTGCTCCAGGGTCGGGCTGGGCGTGAGTTTGTCGCACAGGCCCATGGAAATGGCGCGGTACATGATGCCGTCATCAAGGAACATCACGTGCATCTGCGGGTTGTTTTTATTGGCCTGGACCTTGGCGAGAATGTCCGACGAGGTGCCGGGTACGATCACCACTTTGACGTTGTTGGCCTTCTCGAACGCGGGCAGTACTTTATCGGCATACACCCGTTCCATGGTGCCGCCGTTCATGCCCAGATACAGCGTCGGCGCGGCATGGGCACCGGCGGCGAACAGGGCGAGGGTCAAGCAGGACAGCGCATTACGTGGGTTCATGGTTTTTCCTCTCAGGCTTGGAATCGACGGATGGAAAACGCTTCGATGGGCTGACGGCTGGCGCCCGAGCAGACGATCTCTGCCAAGGCTTCACCGACGGCAGGGCCGAGCTGGAACCCGGCGCCGGCAAAGCCGAAACCGTGGAGCAGACCCGGTGTGGTGCTGCTGGGACCGATCACCGGTTCATGATCGGGCAGGTAACCTTCGGTGCCACTCCAGGTGCGGATCGCCTGGGCGCCCTGAAGAAACGGGTACAGCTCGGCGGCATTGCGCAGAATCTCCAGCACTGCCGCTTGCCCGGGGCGTGCCTGACGCGGCCCGAGGGCAAAACCACGCCCGCCACCCAGGATGCAATTGCCTCGCGCCACCTGGCGCGCATAGATCCCGCCGCCTTCGACGCCGGTGCTCACGTCCATCACTACCGGCAGCGGCTCGGTCACCAGCATCGCCGGGTGCGCCGAGGTGATCGGCACCGGTTCACCGAACTGTGCGGCCACGCTGCCGGCCCAGGCACCGGCACAGTTCAACAGCCATGGCGCGTGCAAGTGCAGGCCATTGGCGCAGTGCACTTGGAACACGCGGCCATCGTGCTTGATGCGCACCACTTCGGCCTGTTCGTGCACGACCGCACCGTGACACTGCGCCGCGCGGGCAAAGGCCGGTGACACCAGGCGCGGGTTGGCATGCCCGTCTTCCGGGCACAGCGAGGCGCCGACCGCCACGTCGCCCACCCACGGGAAGCGCGCGCGCAGTTCGGCGCGATCCAGCAGTTGCAGGCCCAGATCAAACTCGCGGGTGCGCTCGGCGTAGGCGTGCAGCGCGGCGAAATCGGCGGCGCTGCGGGCCAATTTCAGATGCCCGCAGCGCACGTATTCGCCGTCGATGCCGATCAAACCCGGTAACTCGCCCCATAACTGATGGGCGCGCTGCGACAGTGGCAATTGATGCAGGGGCCGACCCTGGCGGCGCACGCCGCCGTAATTGACGCCGCTGGAATGGGAGCCGCAAAAGTCACGCTCCACCAGCGTCACGCGCTGGCCTTTTTGGGCGAGCATCAACGCCGCCGAAGCGCCAACAATACCGCCCCCCAGCACGATCACGTCGCTCATGGCTGCACCTGCACGCCAAACGGCAGCGGCTTGATCGGGGCTTGACCACGTAGGCGACCGACGTCCTCCACGCTGCGGCCGCTGCGCTCAGCGACAATCTCCGCTGCCGCCAACCCACACAACCGGCCCTGGCAGCGCCCCATGCCGACGCGGCAGTGGGCCTTGACCCGATTGATCTCCCAGTGACCGTCGTCCACCACCGCGCGGATATCGCCGGCGCTGACTTCTTCGCAGCGACACACGGTCAGATTGTCCGGCGCTTGTGCCGCCCACTTTTCTGGAAAGGGAAACGCGGTCTCCAGCCCCAGGCGAAAGCGCTGGATGCGCGCCAATTGCTGTTCCAGCACGGCGGGCCTGTGCCGATCGGTGGCGACGCCGGCGTCTTCCAGTAGCGCCAGCGCCGCGCGTTCGCCGGCCATTTGCGCAGCGTCCGCGCCCATGATTGCGGCGCCGTCACCTGCCAGGTATACGCCGTTTACGCTGCTGCGTCCGGCGCTGTCGCGGGTGGGCAGCCAGGCGCGGTTCAAGGGGTTCCAGGCGAATGCACAACCGAGCAGATCGGCCAGTTGGGTTTCGCTGCGCAGGGCATGGGCGAAGGCGACGGCGTCGCAGGCGAGGGTATGGGCGCCCCAACGAATGCCGCTGACCCGTTGCACACCGTCGATCTGCGCCAGCGTCGCGCCCTGATGCACAGGTACCCCGTGGGCCGTCAGCCAGGCGCGGTAGTACATGCCCTTGGCCAGCGTCGCCGGTTGCCCGAGCAGGGCCGGCAGCGCGCGGCACTGGGCGCTGAACGGGGCGCTGTCGAGCACCGCTACCACCGTCGCACCGGCCTTGGCATATTGGTATGCCACCAAATACAACAAAGGCCCGCTGCCACACAGCGCCACCCGCTCACCGATGGCGCAGCCCTGGTACTTCAAGGCGATCTGCGCCGCGCCCAGGCTGTAGACACCGGGCAAGGTCCAACCGGGCACCGGCAGGATACGGTCGGTGGCGCCGGTGGCGACGATCAGCCGCGAATACTCGACGCTGTCGGCGCGGTTATCCGTGAGTAGGTCCAGGCGCTGGTCCTCGGCATTCCACACCAGGGTGCGTGGCCGATAGTCGATCAAGGGGGCCAACTCATCCAGGGTGCGATGCACGGCCTGGGCCTTGCCCGCTTCGAAGCCATAGAGCTGCTGGGCGGTGCGCTGGAAGCCTTCGGGTTGGCGCCGATAAATCTGCCCGCCGCCGCGCAGCCCTTCGTCCACCAGGCAGGCGCGGATGCCGTAATCGAGCAGGGTGCGCGCCGCGCTGATGCCCGCCGGGCCTGCGCCTACAATCACCACCGGTTTCATGCTGTACGCCCCGGATCGCGGCGGATCGCCTGGCCTTCTTCCAGCAGGGTCGAACAGGCCCGCACGCGCCGGCCGTCCTCCAGCCGCACCCAGCAATCCTGGCAGGCGCCCATCAGGCAAAACCCGGCGCGGCGCTCGGCGCTAAAGTCGCTGCCGCGCAGGTGTTCGCTGCAGGTCAGCACGGCGGTCAGCAGGGTGTCGCCGAGCAAGGCGCTGGCCGGCTGACCGTCGAGGGTAAACGCGACCACAGGGCGCGCGGTTTCGGCCAAGCGTTTGAACAGGCCCATCAATGTTTCCCCACCAGTACGCGGTCCAGGCCATAGACCCGGTCCAGCAGAATCATGGTCGCCGCCGTCAGCGCGATCACCAGCGCCGACACCGCCGCCATCATCGGATCGATGGATTCGGTGGCGTACACGTACATGCGCACCGGCAGGGTTTGGGTCGCCGGCGAGCTGACGAAAATCGACAAAGTCACTTCATCGAAACTGTTGATAAACGCCAGCAGCCAGCCGCCGGCCACGCCGGGCAGGATCATCGGCAGGGTGATCTGGCGAAACAGCGTAAAGCGGCCGGCCCCCAAGGATTCGGCGGCCTGCTCGGCGCTGCGGTCGATGCCGATGGCCGCCGCCAGCACCAGGCGCAGCACGTACGGGGTGATGATCACGACGTGGGCGAGCATCAGCCAAGTGAAGCTGCCGTTCACTCCCATCAAGGCGAACAGGCGCAGCATCGCCACTCCCAGCACCAGGTGCGGAATGATGATCGGCGACAGGAACAAGGCGCTGAAAAAGTCGCGCCCCGGAAACGAGTAGCGACTGATCGCCAACGCCGCCGGCACTGCGATCAGCGTGGCCAGGGTCGCGGCGCTGAACGCCAGGATCAGGCTGTTGTAGAACGCCTGGATAAAGTCGGCACGCTCGAACACCGCGCGGAACCAGCGCAGGGAGAAACCCTGGGTCGGCAGACTCAAGGTGTTCTCCGGGGTAAACGCCACCAGGCATACCACCACCAGCGGCGCCATCATGAACAGCACCACCAAGCCATGGAAGCCGAGGGCCAAAGGACCGTTTCTGGACATGTGTCTAAACCCCCAGGGACTTTTTGTAACGGCTTTCGAGCAGGCGGTTCCAGCTCAGCATGATCAGCAGATTGACCAGCAACAGCACCACCGCGATGGTCGCGCCCATGGGCCAGTTGAGTTCCGAGAGGTACTGGTCGTACACCACGGTGGCGACCATTTTCAGGCGGCGTCCGCCGAGCAGGCCGGGGATCGCGAACGAACTGGCGGCCAGGCCGAACACAATCAGGGTGCCGGACAGCAACCCCGGCATCACCTGGGGTAACACGATCTTGCGCATCACCGTGGCCTGGCTGGCGCCAAGGGACAGCGCCGCCTGCTCGGCCGACGGGTCGAGCTTTTGCAGCGAGGTCCATACCGGAATGATCATGAACGGCAGCATCACATGCACCAGCGCGATGATCACCGCGAACGGCGTGTACAACAGCTTCACCGGGCGCCCGCCGAGTAGTTGAATCAATTGGTTGACCAGGCCATCGGCCCCCAACAGCAGGCTCCAGCCGAACGCGCGCACCACCACCGATATCAGCAGCGGGGTGAGGATCAGGATCAGAAAGATCGAGCGCCACGGTGTGCCCATGCGGCTGAGGATGTAGGCCTCCGGCACGCCGATCACCACGCACAGCAAGGTGACCAACGCGCTGATCCAGAACGTGCGCCAGAAGATCTCGTAGAAATACGCATCGCTGAACAGCGCCAGGTAATGGGCGAGGGTCCACTCATGGGCCTTCACCCCCACTTGGTAGTCGAACACGTTGAACGACAGCACCAGGGTCAGCCCCAACGGCAGGATCAGCAGCCCGGTAAACAGCAGCAGCGCCGGCAGTGACAGCAGATAGCCCCGACTCATGGGCGTACCTCGTCGGCAGCCAGCACCCGCAGCAACTCGGCCGGCCACTCAAGGCCCACCGCTGCGCCGTTGCCCAGCGGTGCGCTGCCATCGTTGGCGCGCACCACGGTGATTTCACCCAGCGAAGTGTGGATGCGGTACAGCCATTGGCTGCCGAAGAAGAAGCGGTCGAGCACCTGGCCTTGCAGGCGGCCGCTGCCGGCATTCACCAGTTGGATTTTCTCCGGGCGCAGGCTGAGGGTCAGTTCGCCGTCGCCGCTTTCCTGCCGCACTTGCGGCGTGCCGAGGGCGTCGTAATCGCCGGGCAACAGGTTGGCCTTGCCTACGAAGTCAGAAATAAAGCGTGTGCGCGGGTGTTCGTAGAGGGTGTAGGGCGCGTCGATCTGGGTCACGCGGCCGGCCTCCATCACCACCACGCGGTCGCTGATGGACAGCGCTTCGGCCTGGTCATGGGTGACCATCAGCGTGGTGATGCCTACCGCGCACTGGATGCGGCGGATCTCGAACTGCATCTCTTCGCGCAGGTTGGCATCGAGGTTGGACAGCGGCTCATCCAGCAGCAGCACTGGCGGTTCGATCACCAAGGCGCGCGCCAGGGCCACGCGTTGGCGCTGGCCGCCGGACAGCTCACGCGGGTAACGCTCGGCGTGGGGAGCCAGGCGCACCAAGTCGAGCACGGTCTTGACCTTGCTGGCGATCTCGGCGGCGGGCACTTTGCGCATCTTCAGGCCGAAGGCGACGTTGTCGCGCACGCTCATGTGCGGGAACAGCGCGTAGCTCTGGAACACCACGCCCAGGCCACGGCTGGCGGGCTTGGCGTGGGTGATGTCGCGCCCATCCAGCAGGATCTGGCCGCTGGTCACCTCGACGAAGCCGGCGATCATTTGCAGGGTGGTGGTCTTGCCACAGCCCGAAGGGCCGAGCAGGGAAACGAACTCGCCTTTTTCCACGGCCAGGTCGGTGGCGACCACGGCGTCGACGGCGCCGTAGCGTTTGCTCAAGGCGTTGAGTTGGAGAAATGCCATGTCTGCGTTCCACCTTTTTTCAGTCGCGTCGAAACGCGCTTTTTTTGTTTTGGGCAGATGCGAAAAGCGTATTGCGGGTGCGTTGGCGCTCGATCTTGAGTCGGCTGCCGCGTGTTGTTCGTTTTCGCCCCTGTGGACGCAGATTAGGACGAAGACTAGGATGCGCGAAAGATGGAATTTCACTGAATGAACTACTTTTTTCAGTTTTATTCATTCAACAGAATTAACAGCGAGAATATGCGGTATGGATTCCACTGAGCGGAATGAAAATCTAAAGGAAGTTGGCGCCGGTGCTGTGTCACGCGTGTTTGCGTTGTTGCGCGCATTGGGCGAAGTCTGCGAAGGCGGCGAACGGGTGACGCAGCTCGCGCAACAGGTCGGCCTTTCGCAACCCACCACCCACCGCCTGCTACGCAGCCTGATGGAAGAGGGCATGGTGGAGCAGGATGCGCGCAGCAAGCGCTATCGCCTGAGCCTGGAGTTCTTCGCCCTGGCGGCCAATGCGGGCAAGACCGGCAACCTGCGCGACCTGGTGCGACCGAGTCTGTTGCGCCTGAGCGCCTCCTTGGGCGATTCGCTGTTTTTGCTGGCGCGCAGCGGCTTCGATGCGATTTGCCTGGACCGCAGCGAAGGTCCGTACCCGATCCGCACCTTCACCGGCGACATCGGTGGGCGCGTCGCCCTGGGTGTGGGGCAGGGCAGCCTGGCCATCCTGGCCTACTTGCCGGAGGAGGAGCGCGAAACCGTGATCCGCTACAACCTGCCCCGGCTCAAGGACTTTCACCTCTACGACGAAGTGCTGCTGCGGTCGGAAGTGGAGAACGTGCGCACCCTGGGCTATGCGGCGCGCAATACCGGGGTGCTGGAAGGCATGGCGGGCCTGGCGGTACCGATCCTCAATCGCGAGGGGCACGCGGTGGCTGCGTTGAGTGTGGCGACCATCAGTGATCGCTTGGGGCCGAGCCGCTTGCCGATGGTGGTGGAGTTGCTCAAGCGCGAAGCCGCCGCCATCGGGCCGAGGCTCAATCCCTTTGATCCGACGTTGCGTAGGCCGTCGAAGACGTTTGGCGATTGAGCCTGGCGATGCTTGGACGGAAGGCTGTCCCTACTCTGTCGTAGAGGTATTTCTCACTGCGGTCTTGGCTTTGGTCTGAGTAGGAAAACCTACTGTTCGTGCAGTCGATAGTACTTTCACGACGGATCGCTGGAACTGTTGAGTTATAGGCCGCCACACATGCGGCGTTGACCCAGTGTAGGGTTTGCCTGGGTTAATAGTGAAAGACTCTATTAACGAGGAACGACTATGAACGTGTTTTGTCCGCCTGCGCGAAATTTCTTTAACAATGAATTTACCTACAACCCAATGCCCGTTAGCAATGGCCAATTGCTTGGTGCAGGTCAGTCTGCCTATAACAATGGAGGCATGACTCCGTCGCGTATTTTGGGAGAGTTTGCAAACAACTTCGGCTATTTCGCAGAGCCAGAATCTCGTTTCGCAGAGCCAGGATCGCGTTTCGTTTCGCGTGACGCACTTGCGCGCACTGGCGAGCGTCCAATGAGCGGCGATTTTTTTCACGATCGGATGACAATGCTCGCCCGGGAGATCACCCAAAATGTCCGGTTGGACAGCAAGCACGATGGCGCCATCAATCGCGGCTGGCAGAGTGATCGTATCTTTCCGACAGACGTGTTCGAGGCTATGGCTCTGTATGACGCGGAAGATGTTTTCTCCAGCATGCGCGGAATGCCCGACAGATTGGAGATGCCTAACGACTGCATGCAGCGTCAGCGTATCGAGAATGGGTATGGCGACAGCTGGGCCCGTAATTATTCTCCAATGGAGAACGGCATGAGCCGACAGAATGCTGAGGTCGCTTCTAATTTTAAAAATGCCGAAGACTCAGATCTGGCCTTGGAGTTGGGTAATAATTTTGATTATTTCAAGCCTAACGAAAACAACAAAATAACTCAGGAATCGATTCGCGACGTTGCAAGAAAGCCTCTGACGGGGGATCCGGTCAGTGATCGGCTGACTTTGTTGGCCCTTGAAATCATCAGTCGTCCTTCGTTCAATCGACAAATGGACTCTATGGACGAAAGTGATAAACCCGACACAATCATAGGGCGCGACACCGTTGAGCGTCTGTCCAAGTAACGAGATGCGTCTGAAGATGCAGAATGTCGACCAAGTGATTTAAAGCAGCCAGGGTCATCAATCGTTACTGGATCGAATATGACAATCAAGGTGCTGCCTACGATGTAGGCCGCACCAATAACGTATTTGGCCAATTGCAGGACGCTCAGCGATGACCCCACTCGACCCATCAGGACCTTCATGGGCCGTGACCGGATAAAGCACGGGAAGATAGGATCCAATTACGGTATAACCCTCGGACGCTCTAGCTCTCCGAGGCCCGGTTTTTTCATGCAAAGCCCTTTGCAACGTCCGCTGTGGCAGGTCTACCTGATCTTTCTCGCACCGATGGTGCTGTCCAACTTCCTGCAAAGTTTGTCCGGCACCCTCAATGGCATCTATGTCGGGCAAATGCTCGGCACCCAGGCCCTGGCAGCGGTGTCGGGGATGTTCCCGGTGGTGTTTTTTTTCATCGCCCTGGTGATCGGCCTGGGGGCGGGCGCGTCGGTGTTGATCGGCCAGGCGTGGGGTGCTCAGGAAACCGCGATGGTCAAGTCCATCACCGGCGCTACGCTGGCCCTGGGCGCGCTGGTGGGAGTGAGTGCGGCGGTGCTGGGCAGCCTGTTCGCGCGCTCGGCGTTACAGGCCCTTGGCACGCCGCTGGATGTGCTCGACGATGCGGTCGGCTATGCGCGGATGATGATGCTGATCATGCCGTTGCTGCTGGTGTTCATCCTCTACACCCAACTGTTGCGCGGCGTCAGTGACACCATTTCACCCTTGCTGGCGCTGATGGTCTCGACCCTGGTGGGCTTGCTGCTGACTCCCGCGTTGATTGGCGGCTGGGTCGGCCTGCCGCCCTTGGGCATCCAGAGCGCGGTGTACGCCGGTCTGGTGGGCAACGGGGCGGCGATGCTGTTTTTGATCCTGCGCCTGCGCCGCAAACAGCATGTGATGGCGCCGGATCGCGAGTTACTTGCGGCTTTACGCCTGGACCGCGCGATTCTCGGCAAAGTGCTGCGTATCGGCTTGCCCACCGGCCTGCAAATGGTGGTGTTGTCGCTGTCGGAATTGGTCATCCTGGCGCTGGTCAACGGCCACGGCTCCCAAGCCACTGCGGCTTATGGCGCGGTGACGCAGATCGTCAACTACGTGCAGTTCCCGGCCTTGTCGATAGCCATCACGGCCTCGATCCTCGGCGCCCAGGCAATCGGCGCCGGGCGCCTGGAGCGCATCGGCCCGATCCTGCGCACCGGCCTGCTGATCAATACCTGCCTGACCGGCGGCCTGATTGTGCTCGGCTATGCACTGTCGCACTGGTTGCTGGGGCTGTTCATCACTGAGGCGCAGGCGCGGGTCAACGCTGAACACCTGTTGCACATCATGTTGTGGAGCATCCTGGTGTTCGGCTTTCAGGCTGTGGTGGGGGGCATCATGCGCGCCAGTGGCGTGGTGCTGTTGCCGGTAGCGATTTCGATTTTCTGCGTGCTGTGCGTCGAGTTGCCGATGGCCTACCTGTTCAATGCGCATTTCGGTCTGGAAGGGGTGTGGATGGCGTTCCCGGTCACCTACCTGGCGATGCTCGGGCTGCAGACCGCGTATTACCGGTTGGTATGGCGGCATAAGCAGATCAAACGGTTGGTGTGATGGAAAGAATGCGCACATTCAGCACAGAAGGCGTCTGAGTCATGGCAAACCCTTACGCGGATTTATTCCAGGTTCCCGGCGCCCGCGCCTTTGTGCTGGCGGGCATGCTTGCGCGCATGCCGGTGTCCATGACCGGTATCGGCCTGATCACCATGCTCTCGCAAGTGCAGGGTGGCTATGGCCTGGCGGGCTCGGTGGCGGCGGTGTTTGCCCTGGCCACGGCGTTTTGTGCGCCCCAGGTCTCGCGCCTGGTGGATCGCTACGGGCAGGGCCGGGTGCTGCCGATCGCTGCGTTGATTGGCGGCGGCGCGTTATTACTGTTGTTGTTATGCACGCGCCTGCAGGCACCGACCTGGACCCTGTTTGTATTTGCCGCGCTGTGCGGCTGCATGCCGAATATGTCAGCCATGGTGCGAGCACGCTGGACCGAGGTGTATCGCGGCCAACCCCGATTGCGCACGGCGTTTGCCCTGGAGTCGGTGCTCGATGAGGTGTGCTTTATCATCGGCCCGCCGATTTCGGTCGGGCTGAGCGTCGTAGTGTTTCCCGAGGCCGGGCCGTTAGCGGCGGCGCTGCTGCTGGCCGTAGGTGTCACCACCTTCGTGTTGCAGCGCGAGACCGAACCGCCGGTGCATGCGCATCAGGATCATCAAGGCCGCTGGCTGATCGCGTCGCCCTCGGTGCTGATCCTGATGATCCTGCTGCTGGCCATGGGCGTGATCGTCGGCGTGGTGGATGTGGTCAGCGTGGCGTTCGCCCAGCAGCAGGGCCAACCGGCGGCGGCGAGCATTGTGCTGTCGGTGTACGCCATCGGCTCGTGCCTGGCCGGGCTGGCCTTCGGCGCGCTCAAGCTCAAGGCGTCCTTGCCTCGGCAGTTCCTCGCTTGCGGGGCGGCGACGGCGCTGACCACCGTGCCGTTGCTGTGGGTAAGCAATATCCCCGGCCTGGCCGTGGCGATTTTTATCTCCGGGCTGTTTTTCGCGCCAACGCTGATCGTCTCCATGGCCCTGGTGGAACGCCTCGTCCCGCCCAGCCGCCTGACCGAAGGCATGACCTGGCTGATCACCGGCCTGAGCATCGGGGTAGCCATTGGCGCCGCGAGTTCCGGCTGGATGATCGACCACTTCGGTGCCGCCAGCGGGTTCTGGGTGGCGCTGGCCGCGGGAGGCGTGGTGCTGGGGGCGGCATTACTGGGGTATCGGCGGTTGGGGTAGTTTGCTATGCGCTGGGGTGAAGTTCTGCGAAGTGATGTTGCAGGAACTCATTCAGCGCCTGACGCGTCAGGTCATTGAGCGTGACTTTCTTGCGGGTCGCCGCCAGCGCCGCAGCCAAATGCAGGTCATGCCCAACCCGCACATTGAAAGAGCCCTTGCAGGGCTTTTCCGGGGTTTGACCAAGGTTCTGGCACGTCACGAGATAGTCGTCCACGGCCGCCTGAAAAGCCGCATCCAAATCAGCGACGGTTTTTCCTTCGTAGCTGATCAGCGCCTTGATGAACAAGATCTTGCCGAACAGGCAGTTGTCTTCAAGGCTGGCCTCGATAGAGCCGATGTAGCCTTTGTGTTTGAGTTGGTTGTTCACTGAATTAGTTCTCCTGATTTCAATTGTTCGATGATCTGGCGTCGAATGTAGTGCTTCAGTTCGTTGCCAGGGTGAGGCTTGTGCAGCGTGATCATGGCAGTGGGGTCGCCACTGTCGAACTTGACGCGGCTTCCAGCCCCTTCGATCTGTGTGTAGCCCAGGCGACGCAGCAGCGTGACGGGTTCGGGCCATGTAAATGCCATTTGCTCATTGAGCAGTTTGGCCAGCAGCTTTTCATTTTTGGACACGGCGTTCCTTGCGTGTAACTAAATGTAGTTGCAGAGAGTGGTTTGCGTCAATGCTAGCTCGGTTACGTGCATCTTTCCCGTCACAGGTGTAACCCTTGATGACGCTCGGTTTCGCGCCTGCATCCCCTCGCTAATTTTTCCTTTCGCGATTCGTTTTATAGGGACGACGTGCCTTTGTGCTTCCTGCCTATTGCTCCGGATCCCAAGAAATGAATGCTGAAGACTCCTTGAAACTTGCTCGCCGGTTTATCGGGTTGCCCCTGGAAAAGCGCCAGCGGTTCCTGCAGGCCTTACAGACAGAAGGCGTGGAGTTTTCGCGGTTTCCGATTCCGGCCGGGGTGCAGGCGGAGGATCGCCAGGCGTTGTCCTATGCGCAGCAGCGCATGTGGTTTCTTTGGCAATTGGACCCGGCCAGTGGCGCCTATAACTTGCCGGGCGCGGTGCGGCTCAAAGGCACGCTGAGCTTGCGGGCTATGGAGCAGGCGTTCGTCAGTCTGGTCGAGCGCCACGAAACCCTGCGCACGGTGTTTCAGCGCCAGGCTGATGAACGCTTGTCACAGGTGGCCATCGAGCCATCGGTGGCGGTGGAGCCGCTCGACCTGAGCGACCTGCCGCTGGCCGAACGGGAGCAAGCGGTGAGCGACGCGGCGGTGCGCCAGTCGCTGTTGCCGTTCGATCTGGAACACGGTCCGCTGCTGCGCGTGCAACTGCTCAAACTCGCCGAACAGGAGCATGTGCTGCTGCTGACCCTGCACCATATCGTCTCCGACGGTTGGTCGATGAACGTGCTGATCGACGAATTCATCCGCAGCTACGACGCCTACGAACGCAACGAAACACCCCGACTGCCGCCGCTGCCGATCCAATACAGCGACTACGCCCTGTGGCAGCGCCGCTGGCTGGAAGCGGGGGAGCAGGCGCGGCAACTGGATTACTGGCAGGCGCGCCTGGGGGATGAGCACCCAGTGCTGGAACTGCCTACCGACCGCCCGCGCCCGGCCATGCCCAGCTATCAGGGCACTCGCCATCACTTCGCGATTGATGCGGACCTTGCCGCGCAATTGCGCAGTTGTGCGCAGCGCCACAATGTCACTCTGTTCATGCTGTTGCTGGGTGCATTCAACGTGCTGCTGCATCGCTATACCGGCCAGGGTGATATCCGCGTCGGCGTGCCGATCGCCAACCGCAACCGCACGGAAGTCGAGGGGCTGATTGGCTTCTTCGTCAACACTCAGGTGCTGCGCACCGAATTGACCGGGCAAACCCGCGTCGCCGAACTGCTGCAAGCCATCAAGGAACATGCCCTCGGCGCCCAGGCCCATCAGGAATTGCCCTTCGAGCGCCTGGTGGAAGCGCTGCACGTCGAACGTAGCCTGAGCCATACGCCGCTGTTCCAGGTGATGTACAACCACCAGCCGGTGGTGGCCGATATCGCCTCGGTCAGCACCGCCTCGGGCCTGGAGCTGGCCCTGGTGGAGTGGCAAGGCCGTACTACCCAGTTCGACCTGACCCTGGATACCTATGAAAAATCCGGCACCCTGCACGCCGCGCTGACCTACGCCAACGACCTGTTCGACGCGCCGTCCATCGAGCGTATGGCCCGCCACTGGATCAGCCTGCTGCACGCCATGGTGGGCGATGGCGAGCAGCGTATCGGCGAGTTGCCGATGCTGGACGCCGACGAACTTCAACGCGTAACCCACACCTGGAACCAGACCGCGCAAACCTATCCCACTGAGCGCGGCATCCACCACCTGATCGAAGACCAGGTACGCGCCACCCCGGATGCCCCGGCCTTGCAGTTCGGCGATACCACCCTGAGCTATGCCCAGCTCGATGCCCGCGCCAACCGTTTGGCCCATGCGTTGATCGAGCAGGGCGTTGGCCCGGATAGGTTGGTCGGGATCTGCGCCGAGCGTTCGATGGAGATGGTCATCGGCCTGCTGGCGATTCTCAAGGCGGGCGGCGCCTATGTGCCGCTTGACCCTGAATACCCCCGGGAGCGCCTGGCCTACATGCTTGAAGACAGCGGCGTCCAACTGCTGCTTACCCAGCAGAGCCTGCTGCCGTCGTTGCCCACTGCGGGTATCCGGGCGATTGCCCTCGATCAGCCTGCCGATTGGCTGGAGGGCTACAGCAGCGCATCGCCCGAAGTGACCGTGCACGCGCTGAACCTGGCCTACGTGATCTACACCTCCGGCTCCACCGGCAAACCCAAGGGGGCCGGTAACAGCCATCGCGCGTTGGTCAACCGGCTGTGCTGGATGCAGCAAGCCTATGGCTTGGGCGTGCGCGACGCGGTGTTGCAGAAGACGCCATTCAGCTTTGACGTGTCGGTCTGGGAATTCTTCTGGCCGCTGATGACCGGCGCGCGCCTGGTGGTTGCGGCCCCCGGCGAACACCGTGAACCGGCGCGCCTGGTCGAGAGCATCGGACGCCATGCCATCACCACCGTGCACTTCGTGCCGTCGATGCTGCAAGCGTTTATCCACGAGCCGGGCGTGCAGGGTTGCGCGAGCCTCAAACGCATCGTGTGCAGCGGCGAAGCCTTGCCGCTGGAGGCGCAGCAGCAGGTGTTCGCCAAGCTGCCGAATGCCGGCCTGTACAACCTTTACGGCCCGACCGAAGCCGCCATCGACGTGACCCACTGGACCTGCGTCGACGAAGGCGCCGACTGTGTACCCATCGGCCGTCCTATTGCCAACCTCGGCACCTACGTGCTCGACGCCCAGCTCAACCCGCTGCCCGCCGGGGTATCCGGCGAGCTGTACCTGGGCGGCGCCGGCCTGGCACGCAGTTACCATCGGCGTGGCGCGCTGACCGCCGAGCGCTTCGTGCCCAGCCCGTTCGCCGCGGGGGCGCGTCTGTACCGGACCGGCGACCGTGTGCGCCAGCGTGCCGATGGGGTGATCGAATACCTCGGACGCCTCGATCATCAGGTCAAGCTACGGGGTCTGCGTATCGAGCTGGGGGAAATCGAAACACGTCTGTTGCAGCACCCGTCAGTGCGCGAAGCCGTGGTGCTGGTGCAGGGCGGCAAGCAATTGGTGGCCTATCTGGTGCCGCAGGGTGACGCGCCGGACGACCTCAAGGGCTGGCTGCTCAACAGCCTGCCGGAATACATGGTGCCGACCCATTGGGTGCACCTGGCCAAACTGCCGGTGACCGCCAACGGCAAGCTCGACCGTAAAGCCTTGCCGCTGCCGGACGCCGCGCCCCAGCAGGCTTACAGCGCCCCGCAGAATCCCATGCAACAGGCGCTGGCGGCGATCTGGAGTGATGTGCTCGGCGTATCCCAGGTCGGCCTGGACGACAACTTTTTCGAACTGGGCGGCGATTCGATCATCTCCATCCAGGTGGTCAGCCGCGCGCGTCAGGCCGGTATCCGCCTCAGCCCGCGGGACCTGTTCCAGTACCAGAGCGTGCGCGGCCTGGCGCAGGTCGCGAGCTTTGAGCAACTGGCTGTGATCGACCAAGGCCCTGTCAGCGGCGACGTAATCCTGACCCCGGTGCAGGCCAGCTTCTTCGAGCAGGCGATCCCGGCGCGTCAGCACTGGAACCAATCGCTGCTGCTGACCCCGCGCGAAGCCTTGGTACCGGCACGCCTGGAAGCGGCCCTGACCCGGTTGATCAACCATCACGACGCCCTGCGCCTGCGCTTCGTCGAGCGGGACGGCCAATGGCAGCAACAGCACGCCGCGCCGATCACTGAGGCGGCATTGTGGCAAACCCAGGTCGCCGACGATAACGAGCTGGCCGCACTGTGCGATGAGGCCCAGCGCAGCCTGGACCTGGCACGCGGCCCGTTGCTGCGCGCCGTGCTGCTGACAATGACCGATGGCACGCAGCAGTTGCTGCTGGTAATCCATCACCTGGTGGTCGACGGCGTGTCCTGGCGCGTGCTGCTGGACGATCTGCAACAGGCTTATCGCCACGCCGCATTGCCAGACAAAACCAGCGCCTACCAACAATGGGCGCAGCAGTTGCAGGCCCATGCACTGACCCTTGATGCCCAACTGCCGTACTGGCAGGCGCAGTCCATGGCGACGGAGCTGCCCTGCGACAACCCTCACGGCGGCCTGCAAAACCGCCTGGGCCGCACCCTTGAAATCCGCCTCGACGCCGAGCACACCCGCCAGCTCTTGCAGGATGCTCCAGCGGCTTATCGCACCCAGGTCAACGACCTGCTGCTGACCGCCCTGGCGCGCGTCATCAGCCGTTGGAGCCAGCAACCTGCGGCGTTGATCCAACTGGAAGGCCATGGCCGGGAAGACCTGTTCGACAGCCTCGACCTGAGCCGCACCGTCGGTTGGTTCACCAGCCTGTTCCCGCTGCGCTTGCAGGCCGGCGGCGAGTTGTCGAGCGCGATCAAGGCCGTCAAGGAACAGCTGCGCGCCGTGCCGCACAAAGGCATCGGTTATGGCCTGCTGCGCTACCTCGGCACCCCGGACGCGCGTGCAAGCCTGGCGAGCCAGGCCGCGCCGCGCATTACCTTCAACTACCTGGGCCAATTCGACCGCCAGTTCGACGAGGCGGCGCTATTCGTTCCTTCGTCACAGGGCAGCGGCCAGGCCCAGGACCCCGAGGCGCCGTTGGCCAATTGGCTGACAGTGGAAGGGCAGGTGTACGGTGGCGAGCTGGCGTTGCGTTGGGGCTTTAGCAGCGAGATGTTCGACGAGGCGACCGTCCAGCGTCTGGCCGACGACTATGCCGCCGAACTCAAGGCCGTGATCGAGCTGTGCTGTGCCACACCGGCGGGGCAGGTCACGCCGTCGGATTTCCCCCTGGCGCGCCTGAGCCAGGCGCAATTGGACGGGTTGCCTGCGGCGGGGCCGCAGATTGCCGATCTCTACCCGCTGTCGCCGATGCAGCAGGGCATGCTGTTCCACAGCTTGTACGAACCCGAGGCCCAGGCCTATATCAACCAACTGCGCCTGGATATCGAGGGCCTGGACCTGCTGGCGTTCGGGTGTGCCTGGCAGGCCGCCCTGGACCGCCATGACATCCTGCGCAGCAGCTTTCATTGGTTGGGCCTGCACAGCGCCCATCAACTGATCCGGCGCCATGTCGATTTGCAGTTGCAGGTGATCGAAGACACGGGCGCCGATCTGGATGCACTGGCCGAAGCCGAGCGCGACAAGGGCTTTGCCCTCGACGCGGCGCCGCTGTTTCGCCTGATGCTGGTACGCGGCGCCGGCCACGGGTGGCACCTGATATTCACCAGTCACCACATCCTGATGGATGGCTGGAGTAACGCCCAGTTGCTTGCCGAAGTGATCGCTCACTACGCCGGCCATGCCGTCCCTGCGCCGGCGGGGCAGTTCCGCGATTACCTCGGCTGGTTGCAGCAACAACCCAGCGGCGAAGCGTTCTGGAAAGCGGCCTTGGCACCTCTTGAGGCGCCGACTCTGCTGGCCGATGCGCTGCGTGTGCCCGCCAACGGCACCGGCATGGCCGATTACCCCATGGTGCTGGACGCCGACTTCACCCGCGCCCTCGGTGAATTCGCCCGCGCACGTAAAGTCACCCTTAACACCGTGCTGCAAGGCGCCTGGGCCTTGCTGTTGCAGCGTTACACCGGCCAAGCCTGCGTGGCCTTCGGTGCTACGGTGGCCGGGCGTTCGGCACCGTTGCCGGGGATCGAGCAGCAGTTGGGCCTGTTTATCAATACCTTGCCCATCGTCAGCGCGGCGTCGCCTTCGCAGTCGGCCGCCGATTGGCTCAGCGCGTTGCAAACCCTCAACCTGAGCCTGCGCGATCACGAACACGTGCCGCTCTATGACATTCAAGGCTGGGCCGGCCAACAGGGTGCGCTGTTCGATACCTTGCTGGTATTCGAAAACTTCCCGGTGGCCGAAGCCCTAAAACAGGGCGCGCCCGCCGGGCTGACGTTCGGACCGTTGCACAACCACGAACGCACCCATTACCCGCTGACCCTGGGCATAGAGCTGGGCGCGAGCCTGCGCCTGGAATTCAGCTACGACCGTGCACGTTTGAGTGCCGAGCAGGTCGGCCGACTGGGCGCCAACCTGCGGCATCTGCTGGTGCAACTGCTCGCCGATGCCCAGGCGCCGTTGGGCAGCCTGCAGCTGCTGGCGCCCGACACCCGGCGCGAACTGCTCGCCCGCAGTCAATCAGCTGCCGCCGCCCAGAGCCGCGCGCGCGTGCATGAACGCATCGCCGCCCAGGCCGCCATCACCCCCGACGCACTGGCCGTGCAGGCGGCTAACGAACAGTTGAGCTACGCACAGCTCAACGCGCGAGCCAACCGTCTGGCTCATCGTCTGCTGGAGCTTGGCGTTGCTCCCGGCCAGCGCGTGGGCCTGGCGTGTCGCCGTGGTCCGCAGTTGATCGTCAGCCTGTTGGCCGTGCTCAAGAGCGGCGCGGCCTATGTGCCGCTGGACCCCAAATACCCCGCCGAGCGCTTGGCCTACATGCTGGCCGACAGTCGCTTGAACCTGCTGCTCAGCGAAACCGGGCTGCTTGCCGACCTGCCGTTGCCCGAGGGCCTGGCCCGCTTGGACTTTAGTGCCGAGGGGGCGGAGCTGGCGGGCTACTCGGCGCTCAATCCGCCCAACCATGCCGCCGCTGCCGACCTGGCCTACGTGATCTACACCTCAGGTTCCACCGGCCAGCCCAAAGGCGTGGCCATCGACCATGCCGCTCTCGGCCAGTTCTGCGACAGCGCCGCCCGCTATAGCCAGTTGCGTAGCGATGACCGTGTGCTGCAGTTCGCCACGTTCAGCTTCGACGGCTTTGTCGAGCAGTGTTACCCACCGCTGTGCATGGGCGCGGCGCTGATCATGCGCGGTGACGAGCTGTGGGACGCCGGGCAACTGGCACGGGAAATCGTCGAGCAGGGCGTGACCCTGGCCGACCTGCCTGCGGCCTACTGGTACCTGCTGGCCAAGGAGTGCGCCGTGGATGGCCGTACGCTGGGCAACCTGCGCCAGGTGCATGTGGGGGGCGAGGCAATGTCGGTGGAAGGGCTGCGCGCCTGGCACGCCGCTGGGCTGGGCGCTGTGCGCCTGGTCAACACCTACGGGCCGACCGAGGCCACTGTGGTGTCCAGCGTGCACACCTGCCAACTGGCGGATGCCAGCGAAGCGTTTGGCGTACCGATTGGCCGCGCCATCGAAGGCCGTGGGCTGTATGTGCTCGACAGTGCCTTCGACCTGCTGGACAGCGAAGGCGTCGGCGAACTGTGCATCGGCGCCGAAGTCGGCCTGGCCCAGGGGTACTTCGACCGCCCGGCGTTGACCGCTGAACGCTTCCTGCCCGACCCGTTTTCCAGCACGCCGGGTGCGCGGCTCTACCGCAGTGGCGACCTGGCCCGCTATAACGCGGCGGGCGCCCTGGAGTATGTGGGGCGTATCGACCATCAAGTCAAAGTGCGTGGTTTCCGTATCGAAATGGGCGAGATCGAAGCCCATCTGCAAGGCTTGCCGCAGGTACGTGAGGCGGCCGTGATCGCCCAGCCGAGCGCGACCGGTGCGCAACTGGTGGCCTACGTCGTGCCGGCCCTGGAGCAGCCGTTGAATACCCAGGCCCTGGCGGCGACCTTGCAACGCTCCCTGCCGGACTACATGGTGCCCGCGCACTGGGTGGTGCTCGATGCGCTGCCCTTGAACCCCAGCGGCAAACTCGACCGCCGCGCGCTGCCTGCCCCGGACCTGAGCCAATCGCCCCAGGCCTACCGTGCCGCGCAAACCCCGCTGCAACAGCAACTGGCGGCCATCTGGCAGGCGGTGTTGCAGGTCGAGTCGGTGGGGCTGGATGACCACTTTTTCGAACGCGGCGGCCACTCCTTGCTGGCCACCCAGGTGATCTCTCGGGTGCGCCACGACCTCAAGCGGGAAGTCCCGTTGCGCGTTTTGTTCGAACAGCCGACGCTGCAAGCGTTTGCTGTGGCGTGCGCGGACGTGCAGGCCGACACCGCGCCGCCGATGGTCAGCGTGTCGCGCGAGCAGCCGCTGGCACTGTCCTATGCCCAGGAGCGCCAATGGTTTCTGTGGCAACTGGACCCGGCCAGTGCGGCGTATCACATGCCCAGTGCATTGCGTCTGCGGGGGTCGTTGAATGTCGATGCGCTGCAACAGGCCCTGGATGCCCTGGTCGCTCGCCACGAGAGCTTGCGCACCCATCTGCTCCAGAAAGCCGAGCGCACTGTGCAGGTGATTAGCCCGCAGGTACACCTTGCCATGGCCGTGCTCGACACCGATGAAGCGCACCTTGAAGCCACGCTGCAAGCCTGTATCGCGCAACCTTTCGACCTGCGTGCGGGGCCGCTGATGCGGGTCAACCTGCTACGCCTGGCCGAAGATGAGCATGTGCTGGTGCTGGTACAGCACCACATCATTTCCGATGGCTGGTCGATGCAAGTGGTGGTCGACGAGCTGGTGCAGCTCTATGGCGCTTGCAGTCAGGGCCAGCGCCTGCAATTGCCGGCGCTGCCGATTCAATATGCCGATTACGCGGTGTGGCAACGCCAGTGGATGGAGGCGGGCGAGAAGGCGCGTCAACTGAGCTACTGGCGCGAGCTGCTGGGCGGTGAGCAACCGGTGCTGGAGCTGCCGTTCGATTATCAGCGCCCGGCGGTACCGAGCCATCGTGGCGCGCGTTTGTCCATTGACCTGTCGAGCCCGCTGCTCGACGACCTCAGGGCCCTGGCTCAGCGTGAAGGGGTGACCCTGTTTATGCTGTTGCTGGCGTCTTATCAGGCGCTGCTGCACCGCTACAGTGGCCAACAGGACATTCGCGTTGGCGTGCCGATTGCCAACCGCAACCGTGTGGAAACCGAGCGTCTGGTTGGCTTCTTCGTCAATACCCAGGTACTCAAGGCCGAGATCGATGGTCACGTCAGCGTGCGCCAATTGTTGGCCCAGGTGAAAGAGCGGGCCCTGGAAGCCCAGGCCCATCAGGACCTGCCCTTCGAGCAATTGGTCGAGGCCCTCCAGCCCGAGCGCAGCCTGAGCTTGAGCCCATTGTTCCAGGTGGCGTTCAACCACCATATCAGCCAGTCCGGCCAGCACCTGCAGCGTCTGGCGCATTTGGACATGACCCCGGTGACGTGGGACGACACCAATGCGCATTTCGATCTGGTGTTGGATATCGAGGAGTCCCAGGAGCGGCTCAACGCTTCGTTGAGCTACGCCACCGACCTGTTTACCGCCGCCACCATCGAACGTATGGGCCGCCACTGGCACAACCTGTTGCAGGCAATGGTGGCCGACCCGCAGCAGAGCATCGGCCAGTTGAAATTGCTGGATGACGCGGAACAACAGCACATTTTGCACCTGTGGGACCGCAGCGATGCCGGCTTCTCGGCCCTGCGCCTGGTGCATGAGCTGGTCGCCGACCGCGCCCGGGAAACCCCCGATGCCGTGGCGGTGAAATTCGACACCCAAACCCTGACCTACGGCGAGCTGGACCGCCAGGCCAACCGCCTGGCCCATGCGTTGATTGCCCGTGGGGTTGGCGCGGAAGTGCGGGTGGCTATCGCCATGCCGCGCAGTGCCGAGATCATGGTAGCGTTCCTGGCGGTCATGAAGGCTGGCGGCGTGTATGTGCCGCTGGATATCGAATATCCGCGTGATCGCTTGTTGTACATGTTGGAGGACAGTCGAGCGCAACTGTTGCTCACCCACAGCAGCGCGTTGCCGCGACTGCCTTTGAGCGAGGGCCTGCAAACACTGGCCATCGACCATACCGACAGCTGGGCCGAGCACCGCGATACCGCCCCCAACGTCGCACTCGATGGCGACAACCTCGCCTACGTGATCTACACCTCCGGCTCCACCGGCATGCCCAAAGGCGTGGCGGTGGCCCACGGCCCGTTGGTGGCGCATATCATCGCCACCGGCGAACGCTACGAAACCGGCCCGACCGACTGCGAACTGCACTTTATGTCGTTCGCCTTCGACGGTTCCCACGAAGGCTGGATGCACCCGCTGATCAACGGCGCCAGTGTGCTCATCCGCGACGACAGCCTGTGGCTGCCCGAGTACACCTACGAGCAGATGCACCGTCACCACGTGACCATGGCGGTGTTCCCGCCGGTGTACCTGCAACAACTGGCCGAGCATGCCGAACGCGACGGCAACCCGCCGAATGTGCGCGTGTACTGCTTTGGCGGCGATGCGGTGGCCCAGGCCAGTTACGACCTGGCCTGGCGCGCGCTGAAGCCGACCTACCTGTTCAATGGCTATGGCCCGACCGAAACCGTGGTCACGCCCTTGCTGTGGAAAGCGCGGCGCGGCGACCCATGCGGCGCGGTGTACGCGCCCATCGGCACCTTGCTGGGCAACCGCAGCGGCTACGTACTGGACGCGCAGCTCAACCTGCAACCCATCGGCGTGGCTGGCGAGTTGTACCTGGGCGGCGAGGGCGTGGCGCGGGGTTACCTGGAGCGCCCGGCACTGACCGCCGAACGCTTTGTGCCGGACCCGTTCGGCAAACCCGGCAGCCGTGTGTACCGCAGCGGCGACCTGACCCGCGGGCGTGGGGATGGAGTGGTGGATTATCTCGGGCGTGTGGACCACCAGGTGAAAATCCGTGGTTTCCGTATCGAACTGGGCGAGATCGAAGCGCGTCTGCGCGAGCAGGACAACGTCGGTGAAACCGTGGTGGTGGCCCACGACGGCCCGTCCGGCAAGCAACTGGTGGCCTACGTGGTGCCGGCCCGCGCCACCGACCACGGCGCGCTGCGCGACGACCTGCGCCGTGCCCTGAAAACCCGCCTGCCGGACTACATGGTGCCTACGCACTTTATGTTCCTGGCGCAGATGCCGCTGACCCCCAACGGCAAGCTCGACCGCAAGGGCCTGCCGGCGCCGGACGCGAGCCTGATGCAGCAGACTTACGTGGCGCCCGAAACCGAACTGGAACAACAGATCGCCGCGATCTGGGCCGAGGTGTTGCACCTGCCCCAGGTAGGCCTGAACGACAACTTCTTCGAGGTGGGTGGGCATTCGCTGCTGGCGATCCAGATCACCTCGCGGGTCCAGGCCGAACTGGGCCTGGACGTGCCGCTGGTGCAAGTGTTCCAGACCGAAACGCTGCGCGCCTATGTGCAGGCCGCAGCCACCTTCCGTGCCGGCAGCGCGGAAGACTTTGATGATCTTCGTGACTTTTTGAGCGAACTAGAGGCGATTTGAAGCATGCTTTCCAACCCTAATATCGATCTGGTTTCGCGCTTTCTTCGCCTGCCTCTGGAACAGCGCCAGCAGTTTTACCAGCGCCTGCAAAGCCGAGGCATGAGTTTCGCGCAATTGCCCATTGCCTCGGTTCGCGAGGCCGACCAACACCTGCCGCTGTCCTACGCCCAGGAGCGCCAGTGGTTTCTGTGGCAGTTGGACCCGGACAGTGCGGCCTATCACGTGCCCGGTGCCCTGCGTCTGTGCGGGATGCTGGACAAGGCCGCCCTGCGGCGCAGCTTTGCCAGCCTGGCAGCACGACATGAAAGCCTGCGCACCCGCCTGCACCTGGACGACGAGTCGCGCACCCAACAAGTGTTACCCCATGCAGACATCCAGATCCTCGAAGACCGTACCGACGAGGCGCAGCTCAAGGCCCGGGTCGAGGCCGAGATCGCCCGTCCGTTCGATTTGCGCCAAGGCCCGCTGTTGCGGGTAACCCTGTTGGAACTCGATGCACAGGAGCATGTGCTGGTGCTGGTGCAGCACCATATTGTGTCCGATGGTTGGTCTATGGGCGTGATGGTGCAGGAACTGATGCAGCTGTACGCTGCGTACAGCCAGGGTCAGGACTGCACCTTGACGCCGCTGCCGATCCAGTACGGCGACTATGCGCTGTGGCAACGCCGCTGGATGGAGGCGGGCGAGAAGACGCGCCAATTGGACTATTGGCGTCAACTGCTGGGCGGTACGCAGCCGGTGCTGGCGCTGCCCCTCGATCGTCCGCGTCCGGCGCAACAGCGCTTTCTCGGTGCCCGTCAGGACATCCAGCTGGACCCTGGGCTGGTGACCGGTTTGAAGGCCCTGGCCCAACGCGAAGGCGTGACCCTGTTCATGCTGTTGCTGGCATCGTTCCAGCTGTTTTTGTACCGCTACAGCGGGCAGCGCGATATCCGTGTCGGCGTGCCGATTGCCAACCGCAACCGTGTCGAAACCGAGGCGCTGATCGGTTTCTTCGTCAACACCCAAGTGCTCAAGGCCGACCTTGATGGTGCCATGACCTTCTCCGAACTGCTCCAGCACACCAAGCGTCGTGCGCTGGAAGCCCAGGCCCATCAGGATTTACCCTTCGAGCAGCTGGTGGAGGCTTTGCAGCCTGAGCGCAGTCTTAGCCATAACCCGTTGTTCCAGGTGATGTTCAACCATCAGGCGCAGGCGCGGACGGCCATACAACAACTGCCGGGCCTGCGGGTGGTCAGCCTGGAGCATGAGACCCGCACCGCGCAATTCGACTTGAGCCTGGACACCCAGGAGACCGAGGACGGCCTCTGGGCGTCGCTGACTTACGCCACGGACCTGTTCGATGCCAGCACCGCCGCGCGCATGCTCCGGCACTGGCTGGGCCTGCTGCGTGGGGCGGTGGCCGACACGACGCGGCCCTTGCAGGACCTGGCCATGCTGGACATGACCGAGCGCCAACAAATACTTGAACAGTGGAACGCCACCGCCCGCGACTACCCGCAAAACCAATGGGTGCATCACCTGATCGAAGCCCAAGCCGAGCGCCAGCCGCAGGCCACGGCTCTGGTGTTTGCCGAGCAACGTATCGACTACGCCGAGCTCAACCGCCGCGCCAACCGCCTGGCCCATCGCTTGATCAAGGCCGGTGTCGGCCCGGATGTGCGTGTGGGGCTGGCAGTGGAGCGCTCCTTCGACATGGTTATCGGCCTGCTTGCGGTGCTCAAAGCCGGCGGCGCCTATGTGCCGCTGGACCCCGACTACCCACGCGAACGCCTGGCCTACATGCTCGACGACAGCGGCGTGCAACTGCTGCTGACCCAAGCGCCGTTGCTCGGCCAGTTGCCGATTCCGCAAGGCTTGGAAACCCTGATGCTGGGCGAGTCGAGTTACGAGCAATACAGCGAGCAAAACCCGGCTGTCGCGCTGGACGGCGAAAACCTTGCGTACGTGATCTACACCTCGGGCTCCACTGGCCAACCCAAGGGCGCGGGCAACCGCCATTCGGCCTTGCTCAACCGCCTGCAATGGATGCAGGAAGCCTACGGGTTAGGCGCGGCCGACAGCGTATTGCAAAAGACCCCGTTCAGTTTCGACGTGTCGGTGTGGGAGTTTTTCTGGCCGCTGATGACCGGCTCGCGCCTGGTGATTGCCGCCCCTGGCGATCACCGCGATCCGGCCAGATTGATCCAGGTGATCAACGCCGAACAGGTCACCACGCTGCACTTTGTGCCGTCGATGTTGCAGGCGTTCTTGCAGGATGCGGCGGTGTCCAGCTGCCGGAGCCTGCAACGCATCGTGTGCAGCGGCGAGGCGTTGCCGGTGGATGCGCAGCAGCAGGTGTTCGCCAAGCTGCCGCACGCCGGGCTGTACAACCTGTATGGCCCGACCGAGGCTGCCATCGACGTGACCCACTGGACCTGCGTCGACGAAGGCCGAGACACCGTGCCGATTGGCCGTCCGATTGCCAATTTGGGCTGCTACCTGCTTGACGATAATTTCGAACCGGTGCCGGTCGGCGTGCTGGGCGAGCTGTACCTGGGCGGCGCGGGCCTGGCCCGTGGTTATCACCGCCGTCCTGCATTGACCGCCGAACGCTTTATCGCCCACCCGTTCGTGCACGGCGAGCGCCTGTACCGCACCGGCGACCTGGCGCGCTACCGCGAAGACGGAGTGATCGAATACGCCGGACGTATCGACCATCAGGTCAAGCTGCGCGGCCTGCGTATCGAGTTGGGCGAGATCGAAGCGCGGTTGCTGGAGCACGAGCAGGTCCGCGAAGCAGCGGTGCTGGCGGTGGACGGCAAGTACTTGGTGGGTTACCTGGTGCTGCACCATGCCGGAGGCGATTGGCGCGAGGTGCTCGGTGCGCACCTGGCTGAACACCTGCCGGATTACATGGTGCCGGCGCAGTGGGTACTGCTGGAGCAGATGCCGTTGAGTCCCAACGGCAAGTTGGATCGCAAGGCGTTGCCCAAACCTGAGGTGACGCATCACTACATCGCCCCGCAGAGCGCATTGGAGCAACAGATCGCCGCGATCTGGGCCGATGTGCTGGGCGTCGAGCAAGTGGGGGTCAACGACAACTTCTTCGAACGCGGCGGGGATTCGATCATCTCGATCCAGGTCGTCAGCCGCGCGCGTGCTGCCGGCATCCATTTCACCGCCAAGGCGCTGTTCCAGCACCAGACCGTGCGCAGCCTGGCGCGGGTGGCACAGCTGCACGCTGTGGCAGTGATCGACCAGGGGCCGGTGCAGGGTCAGACGCCGCTGCTGCCGTTCCAACAGTTGTTCTTCGAAAGAGACCTGCCGCAGCCGCACCACTGGAACCAGTCACTGCTCTTGACGCCGCGCCAGCCCCTGCAGGCCGCACGCCTGGAAGCGGCCTTGCAGGCGCTGATGCTGCACCACGATGTACTGCGCCTGCGCTTCAGTCAGCACGGCGCAGAGTGGAGGGCCGTGCATGCCGAGCCTGCCAGCGGACTGCTCTGGCACGCCACGGTGCCGGATACCCAGGCCCTGACGGCGCGCTGTGAAGAGGCCCAGCGCAGCCTTGCACTGAATGGGCCGCTGCTGCGTGTATTGCTTGCCGATCTGCCGGACGGCAGCCAACGGTTGCTGCTGGTCATGCACCACTTGGTGGTGGATGGCGTGTCCTGGCGGGTGGTGCTTGAAGACCTGCAAAGTCTGTATCGCCAGCATGCGCTACCAGCCAAGACGACGTCGTTCAAAGCGTGGGCCGAGCGCGTGCAGGGCTATGCCCACAGCGAAGCGATCCAGTCGCAAAAGCACTTCTGGTTGCAGCAACTCGATGGCATGCCCACGGACCTGCCGTGCCGTGACCCCCACGGCGCTCGGCCAGGTCGACTGGCGCGCACGCTGGTCAGCCGACTGGACGCCGAACGCACCCGGCAATTGCTGCAACAGGCACCGGCGGCCTATCGCACACGGATCAATGACCTGCTGCTGACCGCCCTGGCGCGGGTGATCTGCCAATGGACCGGGCATGCCAGCAGCCTGATCCAGCTGGAAGGCCATGGACGTGAGGACCTGTTCGATGACATCGACCTGAGTCGCACTCTGGGGTGGTTCACCAGTGTGTTCCCAGTGCGCCTGACGCCGGCTGACTCCCTGGCCGATTCCATCAAACAGATCAAGGAGCAACTGCGTGCCATTCCAGACAACGGTCTGGGGTTCGGTGCCCTGCGTTATCTGGGAGATGATGCGACGCGCCAAGCGTTCAGCCGCTTGCCGGTGCCGCGCATCACTTTCAACTACCTGGGCCAGGTTGACGCCAGCTTCGATCAGCCGGACGGCCTGTTTGCCACGGCGTCGGAAAGTGCCGGTGCCGAGCAGAGCCCGGACGCGCCACTGAGCAACTGGTTGACCGTCAACGGCCAAGTGTATGGCGGCGAGTTGCACATGGGCTGGACCTTCAGTCCGCTGATGTTCGACCCTGAGGTGATCGAAGCTCTGAGCGTGGCATTCAGCCGCGAACTAACGGCGTTGATCGCGCATTGCTGCACGCCCGGCAACAGCGGCGTCACCGCGTCGGACTTCCCATTGGCGCGATTGAACCAACAGCAACTTGAGTCGCTGCCGCTGGCCGCCGATGCCATCGAAGACCTCTACACCTTGTCGCCCATGCAGCAGGGCATGCTGTTCCACTCCCTCTATGAGCAAGCAGCGGGCGACTACATCAACCAGATCCGGGTCAGCGTCGATGGCCTGGACGTGTCACGATTCCAGCAAGCCTGGGACGCGACGGTGCAGGCGCATGACGTGCTGCGCAGCGGGTTTTTCTGGGAAGGGCAATTGGACTGGCCCTGCCAGGTGGTGTACCGCGCGGCCCGTTTGCCCGTTGAGGTGCTTGACTGGCGCGCCATGCCGGAGTGCGAACAGGCTCTACAGGATTTGCAGCAGGCCCAGCGTCGGCAGGGCTTCGAGCTGTCCCACGCGCCTTTGATGCGCCTGCTGCTGGTGCGCACCGACGAGCAGCGCCATGAACTGATTTACACCCATCACCATATCCTGATGGATGGCTGGAGCAATTCCCGCTTGTTCGGTGAAGTACTGCAACGCTATGCCGGGATCGCGGTGCCCGAAACCGCCGGGCGCTATCGCGATTACATCGGCTGGTTGCAACAGCGCGATAGCGCGGCGACCGAAGCCTTCTGGCGCGAACAGGTGGGCGCGTTGCAAGCGCCGACCCGCCTGGGCACCTATCCGCCAACGTCGCAGACGGGGCAGGGGCAGCATCAGTTGACGCTTGACCCCGGCTTGACTGAGCGCCTGGAATCCTTCGCGCGAAGCCACAAGGTTACCCTCAATACTTTGATCCAGGCGGCGTGGCTGATCCTGCTACACCGCCACAGCGGGCAACCGGTGGTGTCATTCGGCGCCACGGTATCCGGGCGTCCCGCTGAACTAGTGGGGGTGGAACAACAGGTTGGATTGTTTATCAACACCTTGCCGGTCATCTGCGCGGTGGATGAGCAGGCGTCGGTGGCCGATTGGCTGCAAGCAGTGCAGACGCAGAACTTGTCCCTGCGCGAGCATGAGCACTGTGGGCTGTACGATATCCAGCGCTGGGCCGGGCAAGGCGGGGAAGGGCTGTTCGACAGCATCTTGGTATTCGAAAACTACCCGGTGTCCAAAGCCCTTGAGCAGGGCGGCGGCAGTGGTCTGCGATTTGGTGCGCCACAGGCCCATGAACAAACCAGTTTTCCGTTGACGGTATTGGCGGACGTCGGTGAAACGCTGTCGGTGCAATTCAACTTTGCCCGTGCGCATTTCACCATGCCCATGGTGCAGGGCTACGCCCGGCATCTGGCCAACCTGCTGGGTGGCATGCTCCAAGGCGGTGAGCAAAGCCTTGGCGAACTGGCCATGCTGGACATGACCGAGCGCCAACAAATACTTGAACAGTGGAACGCCACCGCCCGCGCCTACCCGCAAAACCAGTGGGTGCATCACCTGATCGAAGCCCAGGCCAAACGCCAGCCGCAGGCCACGGCCCTGGTGTTTGCCGAGCAACGTATCGACTACGCCGAACTCAATCGCCGCGCCAACCGCCTGGCCCATTGCTTGATCGAGGCCGGTGTCGGCCCGGATGTGCGTGTGGGGCTGGCCGTGGAGCGCTCCTTCGACATGGTTATCGGCCTGCTTGCGGTGCTCAAAGCCGGCGGCGCCTATGTGCCGTTGGACCCCGACTACCCACGCGAACGCCTGGCCTACATGCTCGACGACAGCGGCGTGCAACTGCTGCTGACCCAAGCGCCGTTGCTCGGCCAGTTGCCGATTCCGCAAGGCTTGGAAACCCTGGTGCTGGGCGAATCGAGCTTTGAGACCTACAGCGAGCAAAACCCGGCTGTCGCGCTGGACGGCGAAAACCTCGCGTACGTGATCTACACCTCGGGCTCCACTGGCCAACCCAAGGGCGCGGGCAACCGCCATTCGGCCTTGCTCAACCGCCTGCAATGGATGCAGGAAGCCTACGGGTTAAGCGCGGCCGACAGCGTATTGCAAAAGACTCCGTTCAGTTTCGACGTGTCGGTGTGGGAGTTTTTCTGGCCGCTGATGACCGGCTCGCGCCTGGTGATTGCCGCCCCTGGCGATCACCGCGATCCAGCCAGATTGATCCAGGTGATCAACGCCGAACAGGTCACCACGCTGCACTTTGTGCCGTCGATGTTGCAGGCGTTCTTGCAGGATGCGGCGGTGTCCAGCTGCCGGAGCCTGCAACGCATCGTGTGCAGCGGCGAGGCGTTGCCGGTGGATGCGCAGCAGCAGGTGTTCGCCAAGCTGCCGCACGCCGGGCTGTACAACCTGTATGGCCCGACCGAAGCCGCCATCGACGTGACCCACTGGACCTGCGTCGACGAAGGCCGCGACACCGTGCCGATTGGCCGTCCGATTGCCAATCTGGGCTGCTACCTGCTTGACGATAATTTCGAACCGGTGCCGGTCGGCGTGCTGGGCGAGCTGTACCTGGGCGGCGCGGGCCTGGCCCGTGGTTATCACCGCCGTCCTGCATTGACCGCCGAACGCTTTATCGCTCACCCGTTCGTGCACGGCGAGCGCCTGTACCGCACCGGCGACCTGGCGCGCTACCGCGAAGACGGAGTGATCGAGTACGCCGGGCGTATCGACCATCAGGTCAAGCTGCGCGGCCTGCGTATCGAGCTGGGCGAGATCGAAGCGCGGTTGCTGGAGCACGAGCAGGTCCGCGAAGCGGCGGTGCTGGCGGTGGACGGCAAGTACTTGGTGGGTTACCTGGTGCTGCACCATGCCCACGACGACTGGCGCGAGGTGCTCGGTGCGCACCTGGCCGAACACCTGCCGGATTACATGGTGCCGGCACAGTGGGTACTGCTGGAGCAAATGCCGCTGAGTCCCAACGGCAAGTTGGATCGCAAGGCGTTGCCCAAGGCCGATGCCAGCCTGATGGCCCGCGAGTACGTTGCGCCCCAGAGCGAACTCGAACAACAGGTCGCCGCGATCTGGGCCGAGGTCTTGCACGTTCAGCGTGTCGGCCTGCACGACAACTTCTTCGAGCTGGGCGGGCATTCGTTGCTGGCTACGCAAGTGGTGGTGCGCCTGCGCGAGCGCTTGCACGCCGAGTTCGACGTCAAGTCGATCTTCACCGCACCCACCCTGGCTGATTTCAGTGCTTACGTGGCGGCCCAGCAAACAAATAATTCGCCGGTGCAGGACGCATTGGCTAAATCCTTGGAGGCCCTCAAACGTCTATCAGCAGAAGATTTGGATAAATTGATTTCCTGAGGGGCGTGGCGTGCAAGCATTAATCGAGTCGGTGGGTTCACTTTCTGCGCAGCAAAAGAAAGCGTTGGCGGTCATGCTCAAGCAACAAGGCATCAACCTGTTTGAGATCGCCCCGGTTTTCAAGCGTCAGGAAGGCGAGCCGCTTCGACTCTCTTATGCGCAGGAGCGGCAGTGGTTTTTGTGGCAGTTGGAGCCGCAGAGCACCGCATACCACGTGCCTCGGGCGCTGCGTCTGGTGGGAGAGCTGGACGTAGCAGCCTTGCAGCGCAGCTTCGACACTCTGGTTAGCCGGCATGAAAGCCTGCGCACGCACATTGAGCCCGATGGTGACAGCGCCTTGCAGGTCATTGTCGAAAACGCGCGGGTGGAAATCACCTTGGTCGAGGCCCAGGCATTCCAGGTCAAAGACTGGGTGCAGGCCGAAATTGACCGGCCGTTCGATTTGCAGCAAGGCCCGTTGCTGCGAGTGAAACTGCTGCGCCTGGCGCCGCAGGAGCATGTGCTGGTACTGGTGCAACATCACATCGTCTCCGATGGCTGGTCGATGCAGGTCATGGTCGACGAGCTTGTGCAATTGTATGCCGCCCATGTCCAGGGGCTCGAACCGCAGCTACCGGCCTTGCCAATCCAGTACGCCGACTATGCACTGTGGCAGCGCAGCTGGATGGAAGCCGGCGAGCGCGAGCGCCAACTCGCGTACTGGGAGAACCTGCTGGGCGGTGAGCAGCCCGTGCTGGAATTGCCGATGGATCGCCCACGGCCTGCGATACAAAGCTACCGCGGTGCACGTCTGGACCTGGCGCTGGATGCCGCGTTGGTCACCCGCCTCAAAACCATGGCGCAGCGCGAAGGTGTGACGCTGTTCATGCTGCTGCTGGCTTCATTCCAGGCGGTGTTGTATCGCTACAGCGGTCAGGGGGACATTCGCATCGGCGTGCCGGTGGCCAACCGCAATCGCGCGGAGACCGAGGGCCTCATCGGCTTTTTCGTCAACACACAGGTTCTCAAGGCTGACATCGACGGGCAGATGAGCTTTCGCGAGCTGTTGCACCACACTCGCGAACGCGTGGTGCAAGCCCAGGCCCATCAAGACTTGCCTTTCGAGCAATTGGTCGAAGCGCTGCAGCCGGAACGCAGCCTGAGTTATAACCCGCTGTTCCAGGTGATGTTCAACCACCAGACCGATACCCAGCGCGGCGGCGCCAGCGCAACGGGTCTGCAGGTCCAGGGGTTGGAGTGGGACAGCAAGAACGCGCAATTGGATCTCAACCTGGATACCCAGGAATCGGTCGAAGGCATTCAGGCGTCCCTGACCTATGCCACGGACCTTTTTGACGCCCCCGGCATGCAGCGCCTGCTTGCACACTGGCAGCGTTTGCTGCACAGCGTCAGCCAGGATTGCAACCGCCGTGTCGGTGAATTGCCGCTGCTGGAGGATGCCCAGTTGCAGCACATGGTGCATGACTGGAACGCTACCCAGCGGGCGTTCGCCCAGGATATGGGCGTGCATCGCCTGTTCGAAGACCAGGCTCGGCTGCGCCCGGATGCGACGGCACTGGCGTGCAACGGCCAAGTGCTGAGCTATGGCGAATTGAACCGACGTGCCAATCGACTGGCCCATCGTTTGCGCGGCGCTGGCGTCGGCCCCGACGTGCTGGTGGCGGTGGCTTTAGAGCGCTCGGTCGAGATGGCGGTGGCGCTGTTGGCAACCTTGAAGGCCGGCGGTGCCTACGTGCCGCTCGACCCTGGTTTCCCGCCTGATCGATTGGCCTTTATGCTCGAAGACAGCCGCGCGCACGTTGTGCTGACGGCCGGCAGCCTGCGTCAACAGTTGCCGTTGGCGGTCGGTCAGCAGGTGCTACTGATGGACGAAGACGCGGATGGGCGCTACAGCAGCGTCAACCCAGACGTCGAACTCAGTGGTGAGCACCTGGCATATGTGATCTACACGTCCGGCTCCACCGGCAAACCCAAGGGCGTGATGGTGCGCCATGCCGCGCTGAGCAGCTTCACCCAGGGCATGGCCGACACCTTGGGCATTGATGCACAAGCACGCCTGTTGTCGTTGACCACCTTCTCTTTCGATATTTTTGCCCTGGAGCTTTACGTTCCCCTGGCGGTGGGCGCGACGGTGGTCCTGGCCGACAAGGACACGTCCCTGGACCCGGAGGCCATCCTCGACCTGGTGCAGCACGCAACCATCGACGTGCTGCAAGCCACGCCATCGACCTGGCGCATGCTGCTGGACAGCGAACGTTGCACCGTACTGCGCGGAATCAAATGCCTGTGTGGTGGTGAGGCGCTGCCCGCCGACCTGGCTGAGCGCATGCTCGCCTGTCAAGGCACGGTGTGGAACCTGTACGGGCCGACCGAGACGACCATCTGGTCGGCCGCCTATCCGTTGCTTGAGCCTGTGCCGTTTGTAGGGCGACCGATTGCCAATACGTCGCTGTTTATCCTCAACGACACGCTTACGCCTTGCCCGCTGACGGTGCCCGGTGAACTGCTGATTGGTGGCGTCGGTTTGGCTCGCGGTTATTTCGGCCGGGCGGCCATGACGGCCGAGCGCTTTGTGCCCAACCCGTATGGCGGTCCCGGCGAACGCTTGTACCGCACCGGCGACCTGGCGCGCTATCGCGAGCAGGGGGTGGTGGAGTACATCGGCCGCGTCGACCATCAGGTTAAAGTGCGGGGTTTCCGTATCGAATTGGGCGAGATCGAGGCGTGCCTACGCGAGCAGCCAATGGTGCGCGAAGCGGTGGTGATAGCTGACCATGAGCAGTTGCTTGCCTATCTGGTCACCCGCCAACCGCTGGCCGAGCAGGAACAGGCCGCGCTGCGGGAACAGCTCAAGACAGCCTTGCGCGCGCGATTGCCGGAATACATGGTGCCGAGCTATCTGGTGCTGCTGGAGCGGATGCCGCTGACCCCCAATGGCAAGCTGGACCGCAAGGCCCTGCCAAGGCCCGACGCTGGTGCGTTGCAAAAACATTACGTGCCACCCGTGACCGCACGCGAGTGCCAGGTGGCCGCGATCTGGGCCGAAGTGCTGGGCGTGGCCCAGGTCGGTCTGTCGGATCACTTCTTTGAAATCGGCGGGCACTCGTTGCTGGCGACACGCGTTGTGTCTCGCGTGCGCCAGGCATTGGCAATCGATGTGCCACTCAAAGCGTTGTTCGAGCAGCCCGAGCTGGGGCGCTTTGTGCAGGCACTCTCCGACAGCGTGCTGGACGTGCAGCCGATTGCCCGCTGCGCGCGCGATCAACCGCTGGCATTGTCCTATGCCCAGGAGCGCCAGTGGTTCCTCTGGCAGTTGGAGCCTCACAGCGCGGTGTATCACATCCCCGCAGCCCTGCGCCTGCAAGGCGCACTGGACCGCCAGGCGCTGCAACGCAGTTTCGATGGCTTGCTTGCACGCCATGAAAGCCTGCGCACGGTGTTTGTCACGGAGGGTGAGCGCACCGTGCAGCGGATGGCTGCGCCAGCGGCGTTGCGGATCGAAGAGCAGACCCTCGCTACTGATGATCCGGCCGTGGTGAGGGCCCAGGTCGAGGCGGCAATCGCCGAACCGTTCGATTTGCGCACTGGGCCGTTGTTGCGCGTCCGGTTGTTGCAACTGGCAGCGGATCAGCATGTGCTCGTCCTGGTGCTGCATCACATCGTCAGCGATGCCTGGTCGATGCAGGTGATGGTCGAGGAGCTGGTGCAGTCCTATGCCGCGCTTAAGCAGGGCCTGGAACCGCAGTTGCCAGCGCTGCCGATTCAGTATGCCGACTATGCGGTGTGGCAGCGCGACTGGTTGCAGGCCGGTGAGCAGGCGCGCCAGTTGGCCTATTGGCGTGAGCGTTTGGCCGGCGAGCAACGGGTGCTGGACTTGCCGCTCGATCATCCCCGCCCCCCGGCGCAAAGCCACCGCGGTGCGCGTGTGGAATGGCTGTTGGACCCCGCGTTGCTGGAGGCTTTGCAGGGCCTGGCCCAACGGCAAGGCGCGACGCTGTTTATGGTGTTGCTGGCTGCGTTCCAGGCATTGTTGTATCGCTATACCGGCCAGTCGGATATTCGCGTGGGCGTGCCGATTGCCAACCGTAACCGGGTGGAAACCGAGCGTTTGATCGGTTTTTTTGTCAACACTCAAGTCCTCAAGGCCGACATCAGCGGCGAGCTGTCGTTTGTCGAGCTGCTCCAGCAGGTCAAGCAGGCGGCCTTGGAAGCCCAGGCACATCAGGACCTGCCGTTCGAACAACTGGTCGAAGCGCTGCAGCCGGAACGCAGCCTGAGCCATAGCCCACTGTTTCAAGTGATGTTCAACCATCAGATCGATGCGCGCGGCACTGCGGCGCCGCAGGCGATGGGGCTACAGGTTGATGCTCTGGAATGGGACAGCCACACCGCGCATTTCGATGTGAGCCTGGATACTCAGGAAACCGTCGATGGGCTTTGGGCGACATTGACCTACGCCACCGATCTGTTCGAGGCCGGCACGATTGAGCGTATGGCGCAACACTGGCTAAGCGTATTGCGGGCCGTGGTTGCACGCCCGAACGAACACCTTGCAGACCTGCCGATGCTGGGTGCCAGTGAGCGTCAGTGTCTTACGCAGACCTGGAACGCCGGTGCACCGGCCGCGCCTTGGACGGGCGGGGTGCAGCGTCTGTTCGAGGCGCAGGCACGGCAGCGCCCACAGGCGGTAGCGTTGGTGCTCGATGGCGTATCGCTGAGCTATGCCGAGCTGAACCTGCAGGCCAATCGCCTGGCCCATTGCCTGGTGGCCCACGGCGTCGGGCCGCAAGTGCTGGTCGGGATTGCCGTTGAGCGCTCCTTCGCCATGGTGATCAGCCTGCTGGCAGTGCTCAAGGCGGGCGGGGCCTACGTGCCCCTCGACCCGAGTTACCCGCGCGAGCGTCTGGCCCACATGCTTGAAGACAGCGGTGTGCGTCTGGTGCTGACACACGCCCACGTGCCTATCGTGCTTCCCGAAGGGGTCGCAGCCTTGGCCATTGACCAGGCAGGACTGGCCGAGTACTCCGGTGAAGACCTGGCCGTGGCGGTCGGCGCGGATCATTTGGCCTATGTGATTTACACCTCCGGCTCTACCGGCAAACCCAAGGGCGTTGCCATCGACCATGGCGCCCTGAACGAATTCGCGAGTATTGCCGCCGGCTATTCGCAGCTGACGCCCCAGGACCGTGTGCTGCAATTCGCCACGCTTAACTTCGATGGTTTTGTCGAGCAACTGTATCCGGCCTTGACCCACGGCGCGGCGGTGGTCCTGCGTGGCGCGTCGCTATGGGACAGCGGCCGGCTGTATACCGAGATCCTGAGCCAGGGGATTACCCTGGCCGATTTGCCGACCGCCTATTGGCACCTGTTTGTGCTTGATTGCCTGGCCGCGGGGCCCCGTTCGTATGGTGCCTTGCGCCAAGTGCACATCGGCGGCGAAGCCATGCCGCTGGACGGGCCCGCACAATGGGTACGCGCTGGCCTGGGCCATGTGCGTCTGCTCAATACCTATGGGCCGACCGAGGCGACGGTGGTGTCCAGTGTGCTGGATTGCAGCGCAGCGGATGAAGCCCTGAGCGCTACCGCCAGCCCTATTGGCCGCTCGTTGCCAGGGCGCGCCCTGTATGTCCTGGACCGCGATCTCAACCTCGCACCCCTGGGGGCGGTGGGCGAGTTGTATATCGGCAGCGCCTGCGGCCTGGCTCGTGGGTATTTGAATCGTGCGGCATTGACAGCCGAGCGTTTTGTCGCCAATCCGTTCGCTGACGCTGGCGAACGCCTGTACCGCACCGGCGACCTGGCCCGTTATCGCGCCGACGGCGTGATCGAATACGTCGGGCGTGTCGATCATCAAGTCAAGATTCGTGGCTTCCGTATCGAATTGGGTGAGATCGAGACGTTGCTGCTGGCTCAGGCCAATGTCCGCGAAGCGGTGGTGCTGGCCGTCGATAACCAACTGCTCGCGTACCTGGTGGCGGATCAGCAGGAGACTGCGGCGCTGGGTGAAACCCTCAAGGCGGTATTGCGTGAACAACTGCCGGATTACATGGTGCCGGCGCACCTGGTCTTTCTTGACCGCTTGCCGTTGAACCTCAATGGCAAGCTGGATCGCCAAGCCCTGCCCAAGCCTGACGCGCATCTTTCGCAGCCGACCTGGGTGGCACCGGTCAGCGCCGTCGAGCAACAAGTGGCAGCGATCTGGGCCGATATTCTGGGGGTGGCACGGGTCGGGCTGACGGATCACTTCTTCGAGCTGGGCGGTCACTCGTTGCTGGCCATGCAGGTGACCTCGCGTCTTCGCCACGCGCTGGCCCTTGAGGTGCCGCTCAAATTGCTGTTCGAGCAGCCGCGCCTGCAAGGTTTCGTCGCAGCGTTACCCGCCTGCGAGGGGGCCGACCAAGGGCGCGCGCCGGCGCTGGTTGCGTTGCCGCGTGACGGTGGGGTACCGCTGTCATATGCCCAGGAGCGCCAGTGGTTCCTCTGGCAGTTGGACCCGGACAGCCGCGCCTATCACGTGCCGAGTGTGTTGCGCCTGAAGGGGCCGTTGGACATTGGCGCGCTGCAACGCAGCTTTGATCATCTGGTGGCCCGTCATGAGAGTCTGCGCACCGTGCTGCGCCACGGCAGCGATGGCACCGTGCAAGTCGTGCGCGAGCCTGCGCCGGTGGTCATCAGTCACAGTAATGTCCAGGAAGCTGATCTGCAGACGTGTGTGGAAGCGAAAATCGCCCTGACCTTCGATCTGGAGCAAGGGCCGCTGCTGCGCGTGGATCTGCTGCGCCTGGCCGAGGATGATCACGTACTGGTGCTGGTGCAGCACCATATCGTCTCCGACGGTTGGTCGATGCAGGTGATGGTCGAGGAATTGGTGCAGGTCTACGCCGCCTTTAGCCAAGGCCAAGAGGTGCGACTGCCGCCACTGCCGATTCAATATGCCGATTACGCAGTGTGGCAACGCCAGTGGATGGAGGCGGGCGAGAAGGCGCGTCAGCTGAGCTACTGGCGCGAGCTGCTGGGCGGTGAGCAACCGGTGCTGGAGCTGCCGTTCGATTATCAGCGCCCGGCGGAGCAGAGCCATCGCGGCGCGCGTTCGCACATAGAAATACCCACGTCGCTGGTGGTCGACCTCAAAGCCCTGGCCCAGCGCGAAGGTGTAACGCTGTTCATGCTGTTGCTGGCCTCGTTCCAGGTTCTGTTGCACCGCTACAGTGGCCAACAGGACATTCGCGTTGGCGTGCCGATTGCCAACCGCAACCGTGTGGAAACCGAGCGTCTGATTGGTTTCTTCGTCAACACCCAGGTGCTCAAGGCCGATATCGATGGGCAAACCACTGTTGGCGGCTTGCTGCAGCAGGTCAAGCAGCGGTCGTTGGAGGCCCAGGCCCATCAGGACCTGCCCTTCGAGCAATTGGTCGAAGCGCTGCAGCCAGAGCGCAGCCTCAGTCTGAACCCGTTATTCCAAGTCATGTTCAATCACCAGGCCGAACGACGGCAGGCGATGTCGACTGCGGCCTTGCATGAGCTGCGCGTCGAAGGGCTGGCCTGGGAAAGTCATACCGCACATTTCGATCTGGACCTGGATGTGCATGAGTCGAGCGAGGGGCTGGCAGCCTCTCTGGGCTACGCCACCGACCTGTTTACCGCCGCCACCATCGAGCGCATGGGCCGCCACTGGCACAACCTGTTGCAGGCAATGGTGGCCGACCCGCAGCAGAGCATCGGCCAGTTGAAATTGCTGGATGACGCGGAACAACAGCACATTCTGCACCTGTGGGACCGCAGCGATGCCGGCTTCTCGGCCCAGCGCCTGGTGCACGAATTGTTCGCCGACCGCGCCCAGGAAACCCCCGATGCCGTGGCGGTGAAGTTCGACACCCAAACCCTGACCTACGGCGAGCTGGACCGCCTGGCCAACCGCCTGGCCCATGCGTTGATTGCCCGTGGGGTTGGCGCCGAGGTTCGCGTGGCTATCGCCATGCCGCGCAGTGCCGAGATCATGGTGGCGTTCCTGGCAGTCATGAAGGCTGGCGGCGTGTATGTGCCGCTGGATATCGAATATCCGCGTGATCGCTTGTTGTACATGTTGGAGGACAGTCGAGCGCAACTGTTGCTCACCCACAGCAGCGCGTTGCCGCGACTGCCTTTGAGCGAGGGCCTGCAAACACTGGCCATCGACCATACCGACAGCTGGGCCGAGCACTGCGACACCGCCCCCAATGTCGCACTGGACGGCGCCAACCTCGCCTACGTGATCTACACCTCCGGCTCCACCGGCATGCCCAAAGGCGTGGCGGTGGCCCACGGCCCGTTGGTGGCGCATATCATCGCCACTGGCGAGCGCTACGAAACCGGCCCGACCGACTGCGAACTGCACTTTATGTCGTTCGCCTTCGACGGTTCCCACGAAGGCTGGATGCACCCGCTGATCAACGGCGCCAGTGTGCTCATCCGCGACGACAGCCTGTGGCTGCCCGAGTACACCTACGAGCAGATGCACCGTCACCACGTGACCATGGCGGTGTTCCCGCCGGTGTACCTGCAACAACTGGCCGAGCATGCCGAGCGCGACGGCAACCCACCGAATGTGCGCGTGTACTGCTTTGGCGGCGATGCGGTGGCCCAGGCCAGTTACGACCTGGCCTGGCGCGCGCTGAAGCCGACGTACCTGTTCAACGGCTATGGCCCGACCGAAACCGTGGTCACGCCCTTGCTGTGGAAAGCGCGACGCGGCGACCCATGCGGCGCGGTGTACGCGCCCATCGGCACCTTGCTGGGCAACCGCAGCGGCTACGTACTGGACGCGCAACTCAACCTGCAACCCATCGGCGTGGCCGGTGAGTTGTACCTGGGCGGCGAGGGCGTGGCGCGGGGTTATCTGGAGCGCCCGGCACTGACCGCCGAGCGCTTTGTGCCGGACCCGTTCGGCAAACCCGGCAGCCGCGTGTACCGCAGCGGCGACCTGACCCGCGGGCGTGGGGATGGGGTGGTGGATTATCTCGGGCGTGTGGACCACCAGGTGAAAATCCGTGGTTTCCGTATCGAACTGGGCGAGATCGAAGCGCGCCTGCGCGAGCAGGACAACGTTGGCGAAACCGTGGTGGTGGCCCACGACGGCCCGTCCGGTAAGCAACTGGTGGCCTACGTGGTGCCGGCCCGCGCCACCGACCACGGCGCACTGCGCGACAACCTGCGCCGTGCCCTGAAAACCCGCCTGCCGGACTACATGGTGCCTACGCACTTTATGTTCCTGGCGCAGATGCCGCTGACCCCCAACGGCAAGCTCGACCGCAAGGGCCTGCCGGCGCCGGACGCGAGCCTGATGCAGCAGACCTACGTGGCGCCCGAAACCGAGCTGGAACAACAGATCGCCGCGATCTGGGCCGAGGTGCTGCGCTTGCCCCAGGTGGGGGTGAACGACAACTTCTTTGAGCTGGGGGGCGACTCGATCATTTCGATCCAGGTGGTCAGCCGCGCGCGGCAGGCTGGTATTCGCTTCACGCCCAAGGATTTGTTCCAGCACCAGACCGTGCAAAGCCTCGCCGCGGTAGCTCGTCAAGGCGAGGGCGCAGTGGTGCTCGATCAGTCCGCCTTGACCGGCGAGCTGGCGCTGCTGCCGATCCAACAGGCCTTTTTTGCCGATCAGATCCCTCAGCGTCACCACTGGAACCAGTCTGTGGTCCTGCGCCCGCACCAGCCGTTGCAGCCAGCTGTACTGGGCGCCGCGTTGCAGGCGTTGATCGTGCACCATGACGCCTTGCGCAGTGCGTTCGTCCACGGGGCGAGCGGTTGGAGCGCTGCCTACCGCGATGCGGCGCAGCATCAGGCCGAGCAAGTACTGTGGCACGTCCAGGTGAACGATACCGAGGCGTTGGCAGCGCTGGGCGAACAGGCCCAGAGCAGTCTCGACCTGGGTACAGGCCCGCTGTTGCGTGTGGTGCTGGCGGACCTGGCCGACGGCTCGCAACGCTTGCTGCTGGTGATTCATCACTTGGTGGTGGACGGTGTTTCGTGGCGCATCCTGCTGGAAGATTTGCAAACAGCTTACCGCCAGATTGCTCAGGACGGCCGCGCGGTACTGCCGACCAAAACCACTTCGATTCGCGCCTGGGCTGAGCGGCTGCGCCGGTATGCCGGCAGTGCTGCGTTGCAACAGGAACTGGCCTGGTGGCAACAGCAGTTGCACGCTAGCCCGGACGGCCTGCCTGGAGCGAACCCACAGGCCAGCCTCAGTAACCGCCATGCCTTGAATGTAACGACCCACCTCGACCAACGCTGGACCCGACAGTTACTGCAGGAAGCCCCAAGCGCCTACCGCACCCAGATCAACGATCTGTTGCTGACGGCCCTGGCCCGGGTGATGGTGCGCTGGACGGGAACCCCGTCGATGCTGATCAGGCTGGAAGGTCATGGCCGCGAAGACGTGTTCGATGACGTTGACCTGACGCGCACGGTCGGCTGGTTCACCAACCTCTACCCGCTGCAACTGGTGCCGGCGCCGAGCCTGGCGGATTCGCTCAAGGGCATCAAGGAGCAACTGCGCGCCATTCCTGACAAGGGCCTGGGCTTCGGCGCGCTGCGCTACCTGGGCGATCATGCTGCGCAGCAAGCATTGAGCCAACTGCCACGCCCGCGCATCACCTTCAACTACCTGGGCCAGTTCGACGGCAGTTTCGACGACGCCGGCCAAGGCAGTCTGTTTGCACCGTCGGGCGATGCTGCCGGTGCCGATCAAAGCCTCGACGCGCCACTGGGCAACTGGTTGGAAATCAACGGCCAGGTGTACGGCGGCGAGCTGAGCTTGAGCTGGAGTTTCAGCCGCGAGATGTTCGACGAGGCCACCGTGCAACGCTTGGCGGACGATTATGCCGAGGAGCTCAAGGCGCTGATTGAGCACTGTTGCCTGCCGATCAATCGCGGCGTGACGCCGTCGGACTTTCCATTGGCCGGGCTGACTCAGGCGCAATTGGACACGTTGCCGCTGGTGTTGGCAGAGGTCGAGGACCTGTATCCGTTGTCACCGATGCAGCAGGGCCTGTTGTTCCAGTCCTTGTACAGCGAGGGTTCGGGGGACTACATCAATCAGATGCGCGTGGATGTACGCGGTCTGGATGTGCCGCGTTTTGAGCGCGCCTGGCAAGCGGCGGTGGATCGCCACGAGGTGCTGCGCAGTGGCTTCCTCTGGCAGGCTGAGTTGAACCAGCCATTGCAGGTGGTCTACAAGCATTTGCACGTGACAGTGGTGGAGCACGATTGGCAGGGGCGTGAGGATCGCGCCGCCGCGCTTGATGGCCTGGCCGCTACGCAACGCGCCCAGGGCTTTGCCCTGGAACAGGCGCCATTGCTGAATCTGGTGCTGGTGCGTACCGGGCCGTCCAATCATCATTTGATCTACACCCATCATCACATCCTGATGGATGGCTGGAGCGGTTCGCAGCTGTTTGGCGAGGTGCTGCAACACTATGCCGGGGAGCCTTTGCGTCCGGCGCTCGGGCGTTACCGTGATTACATCGGTTGGTTGCAGGGCCAGGACAAAGTCGCCAGCGAAGGATTCTGGAAAACCCAGCTGGCCGCGTTGCAAGAACCCACACGCCTGGCCCGTGGCGCGTCGACTGGCCTTGATGGGCTGCCGATGGCCAACGGTGAACACACACTTAACTTCGAACCGTCGCAGACCCAGCGCTTGAAAGCTTTTGCCCAGGGCCACAAAGTCACGCTCAACACGCTGGTGCAAAGCGCGTGGCTGCTGCTGTTGGCGCGCCAGACTGGCCAGGCGACTGTGGCCTTTGGCGCCACGGTGGCGGGGCGTCCGGCGCAATTGCAGGGAATCGAGCAGTTGGTCGGGTTGTTCATCAACACCCTGCCGGTGGTGGCTACCCCGGACCCGCAAATGTCGATCGGCCAATGGCTGCAGCAGATCCAGGCGCAAAATCTCAGGTTGCGCGAGCAGGAACATACCCCGTTGTTCGACGTACAACGCTGGGCTGGCTTAGGCGGCGAGGCGCTGTTCGACAGCATCCTGGTGTTCGAGAACTACCCGGTGTCCGAAGCCTTGGAGCAGGGCTCGCCTACGGGGCTGCAGTTTGGCCCAGTGCAGAACCTGGAGCAGACCCACTATCCGCTGACGGTGCTGCTGGGCGTCGGGCAGACTCTGGGGCTGGAGTTCAATTACAGCCGGCAAGCCTTCAGCGACGCGGATATCCAGCGCCTGGCTACGCACTTCAGCCATTTGCTGCTGGCATTGGCAAACCCGGTACATACACGTTTGGCCGACTTGCCGTCGGTGACTGCCGCTGAGCGTCACACTACGGTGTATGCCTGGAACGCCACCGCCCGCGACTACCCGCAAAACCAATGGGTGCATCACCTGATCGAAGCCCAAGCCGAGCGCCAGCCGCAGGCCACGGCTCTGCTGTTTGCCGAGCAACGTATCGACTACGCCGAGCTCAACCGCCGCGCCAACCGCCTGGCCCATCGCTTGATCGAGGCCGGTGTCGGCCCGGATGTGCGTGTGGGCCTGGCCGTGGAGCGCTCCTTCGACATGGTTATCGGCCTGCTTGCGGTGCTCAAGGCCGGCGGCGCCTATGTGCCGTTGGACCCCGACTACCCACGCGAACGCCTGGCCTACATGCTCGACGACAGCGGCGTGCAACTGCTGCTGACCCAAGCGCCGTTGCTCGGCCAGTTGCCGATTCCGCAAGGCTTGGAAACCCTGATACTGGGCGAGTCGACCTACGAGCAATACAGCGAGCAAAACCCGGCTGTCGCGCTGGACGGCGAAAACCTTGCCTACGTGATCTACACCTCGGGCTCCACCGGCCAACCCAAGGGTGCGGGCAACCGCCATTCGGCCTTGCTCAACCGCCTGCAATGGATGCAGGAAGCCTACGGGTTAAGCGCGGCCGACAGCGTATTGCAAAAGACTCCGTTCAGTTTCGACGTGTCGGTGTGGGAGTTTTTCTGGCCGCTGATGACCGGCTCGCGCCTGGTGATTGCCGCCCCTGGCGATCACCGCGATCCAGCCAGATTGATCCAGGTGATCAACGCCGAACAGGTCACCACGCTGCACTTTGTGCCGTCGATGTTGCAGGCGTTCTTGCAGGATGCGGCGGTGTCCAGCTGCCGGAGCCTGCAACGTATCGTGTGCAGCGGCGAGGCGTTGCCGGTGGATGCGCAGCAGCAGGTGTTCGCCAAGCTGCCGCACGCTGGGCTGTACAACCTGTATGGCCCGACCGAAGCCGCCATCGACGTGACCCACTGGACCTGCGTCGACGAAGGCCGCGACACCGTGCCGATTGGCCGGCCGATTGCCAATCTGGGCTGCTACCTGCTTGACGATAATTTCGAACCGGTGCCGGTCGGCGTGCTGGGCGAGCTGTACCTGGGCGGCGCCGGTCTGGCCCGTGGTTATCACCGCCGTCCTGCATTGACCGCCGAACGCTTTATCGCCCACCCGTTCGTCCACGGCGAGCGCCTGTATCGCACCGGCGACCTGGCGCGCTACCGCGAAGACGGAGTGATCGAATACGCCGGGCGTATCGACCATCAGGTCAAGCTGCGCGGCCTGCGTATCGAGTTGGGCGAGATCGAAGCGCGGTTGCTGGAGCACGAGCAGGTCCGCGAAGCGGCGGTGCTGGCGGTGGACGGCAAGTACCTGGTGGGTTACCTGGTGCTGCACCATGCCGGAGACGATTGGCGCGAGGTGCTCGGTGCGCACCTGGCCGAACACCTGCCGGATTACATGGTGCCGGCGCAGTGGGTGTTGCTGGAGCAGATGCCGTTGAGTCCCAACGGCAAGTTGGATCGCAAGGCGTTGCCCAAGGCCGATGCGGGCCAGCCATCCAGTGTTTATGAAGCGCCGCAAAGCGAGCTGGAGCAGCAGATCGCGGCGATCTGGGCGCAGGTGCTGGAAGTCGAGCGCGTGGGCCTTAATGACAACTTCTTTGAACTGGGCGGGCATTCCTTGCTGGTGATCAACGTTATTTCGCGTATGCAGCTTGAACTAGGCCTGCGACCTTCACCGCAGGATATTTTCCAGCACCCGGATGTACGGCGCCTGGCGGCGCACCTTGAAGGGCAGGGCGGTGCGGTGACGCAAGACAAACTCAGCCGTCTCGATGCGCTGTTTGATGATATGGGGCCGTTTTGATGGACACTCAGGTTGCACAACGCATCGTCAAACGGTTTATCGGCTTGCCGCTGGAACAGCGCCGGGTCTACCTGCAAAAGATGCTCGCCGAGGATGTCTCGCCCGCCAACTTACCGATTCCAGTGACCCGCGATGAGGCGCCGCAGTTGCTGCTGTCCTACGCTCAGGAGCGGCAGTGGTTTATCTGGCAGTTGGAGCCCGACAGCGCCGCTTATCACCTGCCCACGGCGTTGCGCTTGCGCGGGCCATTGGACGTCGCGGCATTGCAGCGCAGCTTCGATAGCCTGGTTGCCCGCCACGAAACCCTGCGTACCTGCCTGCGCCAGGACGGCGAGCGTCGGGTGCAGGTGGTCGACCCACAGGCCATTGTGCGGATTCAATCGATGGAGATTGACCAGGCCCAGATGACCGACCGGTTGGACGCGCTGATCGCCCAGCCCTTCGATTTGCAGAACGGCCCGTTGCTGCGCGTCGCCTTGATGCGTCTTGACGCGCAAGAGCATGTGCTGGTGTTGGTTCAGCACCATGTCGTGTCGGATGGGCACTCGATGCAGATCATGGTCGAGGAACTGGTGCAGTTATATGCCGCGTACGCCCAGGGGTATGAGGCGCAATTACCCGCCTTACCGATCCAGTATGCCGATTACGCCTTGTGGCAGCGGGCGTGGATGGAGGCCGGCGAACAGGATCGCCAACTGGATTACTGGCGCGGTCGCCTGGGGGGCGAGCAGCCGGTATTGGCGCTGCCGTTCGATCGTGCCCGCCCGCTGCTGCAAAGTCACCGTGGCGCGAGCTTGGACATTGCGTTACCGGCGGGCCTGGTGGCTGCGCTGCGCGACCTGGCGCAGCGCGAAGGCGTGACGATGTTCATGCTGTTGCTGGCCTCGTTCCAAATGCTGATGTATCGCTACAGCGGCCAGCCGGATATCCGCATCGGGGTGCCGACGGCCAACCGCAATCGTGTCGAAACCGAACGCTTGATCGGCTTTTTTGTGAACACCCAAGTGATCAGGGCGGATATCGACGGGCAGATGTCAGTGTCCACGTTATTGCAGCAAGTGCGGGCCCGTGCGCTGGAGGCTCAGGCGCATCAGGACCTGCCTTTCGAACAATTGGTGCTGGCCTTGCAGCCGGAGCGCAACCTCAGCCATAACCCCTTGTTCCAAGTGATGTTCAATCACCAGGCCGATACTCGCAAAGCCGGCAGCGCCCAGTCGCCGGGGCTGCTGCAGGTCGAAAGCCTGGAGTGGCAGAGCCGCACCGCGCAGTTCGACCTGAGCCTGGACACCCGTGAGTCCGCCGACGGTATCTGGGCCGCGCTGACCTACGCCACGGACCTGTTCGACGGGCCAACCGTGCAGCGCATGGCCATGCACTGGCAGCATCTATTGCAGGGTATGGCCCAGGATGCACGGCAACCGATTGGGCAACTGGAGATGCTCGACCGCGATGAGCGACACCGCATCGTCCACGGTTGGAACGCCACCGCCCAGGCTTACCCTCTGCACCGCTGCGTGCATCACTTGATCGAAACGCAGGTCGAGCGCACCCCCGAAGCGCCGGCGCTGTATTTTGCCGAGCAATCCTTGAGCTACGTCGAGCTTAATCGGCGTGCCAACCGCCTGGCACATCGCTTGATAGCGTTGGGAGTTGGCCCGGATGTGCTGGTCGGGCTGGCGGTAGAGCGCTGCGTCGAAATGGTGGTGGGACTGCTGGCCGTGCTCAAGGCCGGGGGCGCCTACGTGCCGCTGGACCCGGAGTACCCGCGCGAACGCCTGGCCTACATGCTGCACGACAGTGCGGTGAAGTTGCTGTTGACCCAGACGCAGGTGCTGCAAGCACTGCCGATACCCGCAGGTCTTGAGGTGCTGCTGCTGGATGAGGAAAGGCTCGATGGGCTCAGTGATGCCAATCCTAATGTCGCTTTGGACGGCGAGCACCTGGCCTATGTGATCTATACGTCCGGCTCTACCGGCAAACCCAAGGGGGCCGGCAACCGTCATGGCGCACTGACCAACCGCCTGTGCTGGATGCAGGATGCCTACTGCCTGGACGCCCGCGATGCGGTGTTGCAGAAGACGCCGTTCAGCTTCGACGTATCGGTGTGGGAGTTCTTCTGGCCATTGATGACCGGCGCACAGCTGGTGGTTGCCGCGCCAGGCGATCACCGCGATCCCGAGCGCTTGATCGGCCTGATCGATCGCCATCAGGTCACCACATTGCATTTTGTGCCGTCGATGCTGCAGGCGTTTGTACAAGACCCAGGCGTCATCCGCTGCCAGAGTCTGCGCCGCATCGTGTGCAGTGGCGAGGCGTTACCGGTGGACGTGCAGCAGCAGGTGTTCGCCAAACTGCCCTGGGCCGTGCTGTATAACCTGTATGGCCCGACCGAAGCGGCCATCGACGTGACCCACTGGACCTGTGTCGCCGAAGACTGCGACAACGTGCCCATCGGCCGGCCGATAGCCAACCTGGCCACTTATGTGCTCGATGCACAACTGATGCCGGTGCCGGCGGGCGTGTCGGGCGAGCTGTACCTGGGCGGCGTCGGACTGGCGCGCAGCTACCATCAACGACCGGCACTGACTGCCGAACGGTTTGTGCCGTGCCCGTTTCATGCCGGTGCGCGGCTGTACCGCAGTGGTGATCGGGTACGCCAGCGCTCTGACGGGGTGATTGAATACCTGGGGCGCCTGGATCACCAGGTCAAGCTGCGTGGCTTGCGCATCGAACTGGGCGAAATCGAGGCGCGTGTGCTGGAGCACCAATGGGTGCGTGCAGCGAGTGTGCAAGTCTTGGAAGGTAAGCACCTGGTGGCCTACGTGGTACTGCACGACGCAGTCGAGGGCTGGCGCGATGCGCTCAGTGCGCATCTGGCGCGGCATCTTCCGGACTTCATGGTGCCTGGGCAATGGGTGGTGCTCGACCGCATGCCGTTAAGTCCCAATGGCAAGTTGGACCGCAAGGCCCTGCCCACGCCCGATGCCCCACAACAGGCCGCCTACTTGGCGCCGCAGAGCGTGCACGAGCAACAACTGGCGGCTATCTGGTCCGATCTCTTGGGCGTGCCACGGGTGGGCCTGCGCGATAATTTCTTCGAACTGGGCGGTCACTCCCTGCTGGTGTTGTTGCTCAAGGAGCGCATCCGTGCCGCAACCGGGGTCAGCGTATCGGTGGCCCAGTTGATGCTCAACCCCACGGTGCAGGGGCAAGTCGACAGCCTGCACGGCAGCACCCGCAGCGATTTGCTCGTGCCACTTAACAGCGGCGCGCCGGGCACGCCATTGTTTGTGTTCCACCCCAGTTACGGTTCGGTGCATTGCTACAAAGCGATTGCCCTGGCACTGCGTGACCAGCGACCGGTGATCGGGGTGATCTGCCGCGCGCTGGCGCAAGAGGGCGGCGAAGTTCCGTCCTGGACAAGCATGGTTGAGGATTACACCGCTCAGCTGTTGGAGGCACAACCTCAGGGCGCTTTCCGTCTGGCAGGTTGGTCGCTGGGGGGCAATCTGGCGATGGAGGTGGCTTATCGTCTGGAACAGGCCGGTCGTGAAGTGGCTTGCGTGGGCTGGATCGATGCGCCGCCGCCGTACCGCGTCGCCGGATTCTGGGATGCACAAACCGCCGCCGAAGAGCGCGTGGTGTCCGTCAGCGAGCAACGCGCCGAGATGCTCGGTGTGCTATTTCCGCACCATGCCGAACAGATCCACGCCGTGTGGCTGGGCAGCGGAGACGAGGGTGACGATACGCAGCGGTGGGCGAGGGTGGATAGCTGGGCGCAACGCACCTTGGGCACTGCCTACGAAGGCTTGCGGCGTGAGTTGCTGGAGGGCAGTGAAGCGCAGGTGTCCTGGGAGGTGAAACGCTTGCTGGACCTCAGGTTGCAGGACGCCGACTATGCGCCGATCAAAGCCCCCGTCGCTTGCTGGTGGGCATCGCGCAGCAAGGGCGGGCAGCATCGTGAGCTGATTGAGTCCAGTATGCGGGCCGTCATCGGCGCGGCGGGGATCACCCAGTCGATGCTGATCGACACGACTCACGATCGGATTGTCGATAACCCTCAGTTTGTCGGCAGTTTTGCATCAGTCATGGGCTAATGCCCCAGGCAAACAAAAGCCCCTGGCCACATAAATGGCCAGGGGCTTTTTTATTACGAGCGAGTTAGAAGCTCCAGCGCGTGGTCAGCATGACGTTGCGTGGGTCACCGTAGTACGAGGAGTTATAGAAGCCGATGTTGGTGTAGTACTTCTTATCGAACAGGTTGTTGACGTTGAGGGTGGCGGACACATTGTCGGTCACTTGGTAGCGTGCCATTACGTCCACTAGCCAGTACGGGTCCTGCGAGAATTTGTCGGTGGTCCTTTTCGGGCGGTTGTTCAGGTACTGCCAACCCTCACCCTGCCAGCGCGCGCCACCGCCCAGGGTGAGTTTGTCCCAGGGGCCGGTAAGCTTGTAGGTGGTGTAGAAGTTGACCTGATCTTCCGGTTCCCACGTGGACACCTTCGTACCGCTCTGGTCGCGAATGATCTTATGGGTGTATCCGGCCTGCAATTGCCAGCCAGGTGCAAGTTCGCCGGAGATTTCCGCTTCATAGCCTTTGGTCTTGGCGGTGATGCCCTTGTAGGGGTTGTCGACCAGGGACTTATCGGCGGTGCTGTCGAATTCCGCGCGGTTTTCCTCATGCACTTCGAAGTAAGCCAGGCTGGTGTTCAGGCGGCCCTCGTAGAACTCGCCCTTGAGACCGATCTCGTAGTTGGTGCCTTCATCCGGCTCCAGCATTTTGTTGCTCGCGTCCCGATACGCCGTTTGCGGCAGGTAGATCTCGGTGTAGCTGGCGTAGAGGGAGTAGTTGTCGTCCAGATCATAGGTCAGGCCGGCATAGGGAATGACTTTGCCGGTGTCCTTGGTATCGCTGGTACCCGTGACCTGATAGTTGGCGATACGCGTGCCGAGCAACAGGTGCAAGTCATCGGTCAGGCTGAAACGGCCGGTCATGTACACGCCGGATTGGCGAGTGGTTTCGTCGTTTTTGAAACCGACATCGCCCCAGTTCGGCTCAATGCTGTCGCCATTCCAGTTGTAGAAGTCAATGACGTTATTGGTGAATGTCGGACTGTAGTAGTCCTTACCTACCCAATGGGACGACGAGATGGACGAGCCGATCACCAACTCGTGTTCGCGCCCGAGCATGCTGAATGGGCCGGTCAGGTACATATCACCGCTGTCGCTGATGGTTTCACCGGTGTACTTTTGGCCATAGACCGAAGACAGCCCGGTGGTCGGATTCGGTGAGGCCAGGGAGCCCAGTGGAGCGTTGTAGCCGTTGATCTGGTGGTTGTACTGCCCTTTGGCGACCCAGCCGTTGCTGAAGGTGTGCTCCAGCGTCGCGAACGCGGTGCGCGAGTATTGCTCCCACTTGCTCCATTTCGCGCCATTGTTGAAGGAGCGCGGCAAGGTGATCGGGTTGCCTGCCGAGTCATACACAGGACTGCTGCCGGACCAGCTGGAGCCTTTGGGGTCGTTGTCCTGGTAATCGGCGCCTACCGTGAGCAGGGTGTCTTCATCCAGGTCGACTTCGAGAATGCCGTAGAACACGCTGGTTTTACGCTGATAGTGATCCATGAACGAGTGCTCGTCCTGGTACGCAGCCACGGCGCGACCTCGCACGTTACCGGTCTCGGTCAAGGGGCCGCTGACGTCGATTTCCGAGCGGTATTTGTCCCACGATCCCGCGCCCAGCTCCACATGCCCCTGGAACTGCGCGGTAGGTTTTTTGCGCACCAGGTTGATGGTGCCGCCGGGGCCGCCAGCGCCGGTGAGCAGGCCGGTTGCGCCTTTGAGCACTTCGACCCGGTCGTAGATGGCCATGTCGGTCAGGGTCTGCCCGGCCGAGTAGGGCGCGTTGCGGGTCATTGGAATGCCATCGTACTGGAAGTTCTGGATGGCAAAACCGCGCGAATAATAGTTGGTGCGTTCACTGTCGTAAGTCGAGACGGTGATGCCCGGTGTATGGCGCATCACGTTGTCGATGCCGGTCAGCCCGAAGTCATCCATGGCCTGGCGGGTAACCACCGAGATCGATTGCGGCGTCTGTCGGGGGGTGAGGACCATGCGCGTGGCGGTTGCAATGGTGCCTGGGGTGTAGGAACCGGTTCCTTCGGTGACCGTACCCAACTGGTTCGCGTTGACCTGGGTCGCACCCAGCTCCAGGGTACTGGAGCTGCTGTTGGCGCTGATGGTTATGGCGTTGCCCTGCAAGCTGTAGTTGATCCCCGAACCTTTGAGCAGCGCGGCGATGGCCTGTTCCGGTGCGAGCTTACCCTTGACTGTGGCGCTGCTTTTGTTCTGGACGTCCGTCGGGCTGTACAACACTTGCATATTGGTCTGGCGACCAAATTCCTGCAGCGCCGTCCCCAACGGTTGTGCAGGAATATTGATCTCAAGCGCCTGGGCTTGAACATAACCGGCAAGAGGCAGCGACACCGCAAGCGCGAGCGCGCTGGGCTTGAGGTTGACATGCAGGGCCCTTCGCATGGATAGCGCTTTACTCAAGGGGCTCAGACCGAGTCGTGCAGACATGGGGCGTTCTCTTCTATGTTTTAGGTGGGCAGTTTGATTTTATTGAGGTTAGTTCTCATTAACAGTAGTGAGACGTTCCTACCTGCAGAAACCGGAAAAAAAATTCACGCCAGCTCCCGTTCATGCACCACCTGGCCCGCGCGCAGTCGCACCAACTGGTCGGCGATGTCGAAATAGCGGTCGTCATGGCTGATCACGACGATGGTTTTGCCCAGGCGTTTGAGGTCCGGCAGCAGCTCGGTATAAAAGATGCGACGGAAGGCCGGGTCCTGGTCGGCGGCCCATTCATCGAACACCAGCACTGGGCGTTCTTCCAGCCAGGCGTTGACCAGTGCCAGGCGCTTGCGTTGGCCGGTGGAGAGGTCGGTGGTACTGAACGCACCGTCTTTGATCGTGACCTTATGCGCGATTTCCAGGCGCTCCAGGTATTGGGTTGCGCCATCCAGCGAGGTTTTCCCACCGCCCTGAACGAGATCATCGAACAGGTAATAGTCCGCGAACACCGTCGTGAACAGTTGACGGTAATCGTCACGGCTCGTGGCGCTCACGGGTTGGCCATTGAGGTGGATTTCGCCGGATTGCGGGGTGTACAGCCCCAGCAGCAATTTGATCAGTGTGGTCTTGCCGCAGCCGTTTTCGCCGACAATAAATACGATATCGCCTTGCTTGATGCTCAGGTCGATCGGGCCCAGATGGAACGGTTCGCTGCCGTCCACCGGCGGCGGGCTGTAGCTCACCCCACGCAGTTCCAGGCTGTGCACCACCGGTTTTGGCGCCTCGCTGTCTTCGAGCAGCAGATGGGGCTCAGGCGATGAGAACCGCTCGGACAGCTCAGCGATACGCGAGAACGCGATCTGCGCACGGCTGACGATCGGCAGTGCGGTCACTACGTGTTCCAGCGGGCCTTTCATGTACAGCAAAACCAGGACGAAACCGGTGATCACGGCCGGGTCAGGGCTGGGGTAATAGGCTTGGAACGCCAGCGCCAGACCGATGACCACAAAGAACAGCATCGAGCCGAACGTTTTGGCGATGATGAAGATGTTCACCGAGCGGATCTGGATATCACCGATGCGATCGGCGGTCGCCTGGATGCGATGGGTATTCATCCGGTAGCGACGGGGGCGGTGGATGCGCAACTCCTTGGCGCCCGAAGCGATGGCGGTGTAATAACGCTGCAACTCGTCTTCCTGGTCACGGGCCGCTTCAAAACCCTGGATGCCTGCAGAACGCGCCGCGTACTGCACGGCGGTGCCGATCACAATCGCCACGATCATGATCAGGAACATGGGCACCGACAGGTACGCCAGGTAGCCCAGGCATCCGAGGGTCACCGTAGTAGCGATGGCCAGGGGCGTGAAAGAAAAGGAAAAATCGCTGATGGTATCGACGTCGTGAGTCAGCACCGGGATCAGCTTATGGGTGCGGTAGCGCTCGATTTGTTCGATAGGCGCCGACAGCACTTTCTCGCCCAACTCCTTGCGCAGCGCCGCAATAATGCGTTGGCCGACAAAGTTGGTGCCGATATCCGACACGATCGAACTGACCAACGCCAACACGCATAACGCAGCAAAAGTCAGGATCACCCCCTGGGTCATGCCTTGGGGCGAGTGCAGGGCGTTATTGATCGTCGCCAGCAGCAACGTGATGGCCAGGCCGCCGGCCATGCCCAGGGCCACGGAGACCGTGACGATGGTGCGAAAGGGCCTGAGCAATGCGAGCAGACCGTTGAAGGCGCCGCGCTTGGGGTCGGTCATAAGTACTTCCCGGAAAGTGAAAAGAGGGGGCTGGGCACACAGACCCTTACCCATGACAAACGAAGCATCGCCGTGACGATTTAGCCTGGTGCGCCTGGCGGTGAAGGCGGCGGATAAATTGCCCGGGAGCTGGTTCGTTCTTGTTGTGTAGGCGCACGCGTAGCCGCGCAGTGCGTGATCCCTTCAGCGAGAGCGAAACAATGACGAAGAAGAATCTGGTGTACGTGTGGTCCCTGAGAAACGCCGCCGCCGATAAGGCCGGGCAGCCGGTGGCCTACAAGGATCACCAGCGCTATATGAAGTCGGTGCTGGAGTTTCTGGTGGGGTCGCTCAACGACACGCCATTGGGCGAGGCTTATCACTTGGTAGGCGTGGTGTATGACGACGATGAGCAGAACCCTCGGGATCAGCAACTGGTGGCCGATTATGGCTTTGCCTACCAGCCGGGTCGCCAGTGGCTGTACCCGGCTGATCTGCGGGTGCAGGGCACGCTGGTCAACGATTTGCTGCTGAGCGTGCCGTCCACCTACCGCCGCCTGCCACGGGGCAGTGCCGAACACATCGCCGGCAAGCAGGACTTCGAGCGCCGTTTGCATGACACGCTGGTGGAATTGAAGGCGGATATCGTGGTGCTCGACGGCCTGCTGGTGATCCTCGATGAACTGGTACGGCCGGGTGCGCCGTTTGCCCGTCGGATCATGAACATTCACCCCGGGATCACTCGCATCGACTCTCCCTACGAGCGCCGTGGCGCCTACGCCACCTGGAACGCGCTGTACGGCGCCCGTGGCCAAGCGGTGGTGGATTGGACGACCAAGGCAACCCAGCCATGCGAGCCGCTGTACCGCACCGGCGCCTCGTTCCACTACGTGGACAATGGCATCGACTCCGGCGAAGTGTTCCATGACGTGCTCAACACCGACATCGCAGCGGACGACACCATCCTCGAACTGCGCTGGAACAACTTCAACAACAGCCTGTTCCCGGCCTTGCATGAAGGGCTGGAGCGCCTGGCCAAACAAAGCCAACCCTGAAATTTGAGGCTTCTGTAGTGAGCGGGCTTGCCCCGCGCCGGGGCGCGAAGCGTCCCCAAACCCAGGCACCTCGGTTTACCAGATAAATCACATTGTCTGGAGCGGGGCCGCTTCGCGCCCCAGCGCGGGGCAAGCCCGCTCACCACCGCAAGCCCGCTCACCACTACATAATCAGAGGTCGCGCACGACCCTGAACCCAATCCAATCCCCGCGTGTCTGCGGGTAGATATTGTTGCGGTTGCCCGAGCGTGAGAACACCGGTGCTTCGCCCCAGTCATTGCCACGGATCTGGTAAGACTCGCAGTTCGGTTCAACCCAGGCGCTGCCGTCGGTAGGTGCGCCGATGTAGTTGGGGTGTTCGCAATCGGCCACGCGTTCGTAGACATTGCCGTGCATGTCGTACAGGCCAAACGCATTCGGTGGGTAGCTGCCCACTGGCGAGGAATAGCTGTAGCCGTCCGCCGGGCCGTAGGTATTGGCGTGTTCGGCGATGCTGTAGTCCTTGCCCGCATCGAACGGGAAGGGGAATGGCCCGGTGGAGCCGGCGCGGGCGGCGTACTCGCGCTGGGCCTCGCTGACCATGTGGTACTGCTGGCCGGTCTTCTTCGACAGCCAGGCCACGTAGTTTTTTATATCGTCCATGTCCATGCACACCGCCGGCTGGCGTGGGCCCTGGGGATAGCGCGGCTTGCTGGCGATGCATTCGCGGCCGGGGCGAGTGTCGCCGTCGGCGATCTTTACGCCGGTCTGGCGCACGTAGCTGTCCCATTCGCCGGCAGTGATCTGGAAGCGGCTCATGGCGAACGGCTTGGCAAAGGTCACTTCGTGCATCGGCCCTTCGTCCGGCTCGCGGCCGACTTCATCTTCCGGCGTGCCCATGGTGAAGGTGCCGGCGGGCAGCACCACCATTTCCGGGCAGTCCTTACAGTCCTTGAACACTTTGCCGGCGGCTGGCGCGGCGGCGTGGGCCAGGCTCGGCAGGCTGGCACCGCACACGGCGGTCAGGGCCAGGGCGGTCAAGGGTTTGAATCGGGATGCGCGCATAGGGGGCCTCGGGTTCAAAAGGTGAAAATTGGCATCACGCCCGTGCGCTGAGCAGGGTCATGAAGCGTTGGATCTCTTCGCTGGAATTGAGCAGGCCAGGGGCGGTGCGGATCACTGGGCCGACGTCGCGGTCCACCGCATCGATCACCACGCGCTGGCGCACCATGTGCGCCGCCACGGCCTCGCAGTCCTGGCCCTTGACCCGGAAAAACGTGAAGCCGGCCGACAGCTCGCTACTCTGAGGCGTAACCAGTTCGATGCGCGGATGGGCCTGCAACTGTTCCTTGAGTTCACGGTTGAGCGCGTGGATGCGCGCCTGCACCGGCGCCTTGCCCAGTTGCAAGTGCAGCTTGAATGCCTCGTCCGCCGCCCAGCGATGTTCGAACGCATGGAAGCCACCCGGGGTCATGATGGTGGCGAAATCCTTGTCCTCGGAAAACGTCGGCACCATGGGCGTGACGTATTTGTTTTCGGGGTCGCGGGCGCAGACCAGACCGGTGCCGCGCGGGCCGAACATCCACTTATGGGTGCCGGCGATGAAAAAGTCGCAGTGCATGTCCGGGAAATCGAGGTTCTCTACGCCCAGGCCGTGCACGCCATCCACCACATACAGAATGCGATCACGTTCGTCGCGCTGGCGGTTGTGGTCGGCCACCAGCGTGCCGATTTCGCCAATGGGCAGCTTCACACCGCTGCCGGACTGCACCCAGGTCATGCCCAGCACCCGGGTGTTGGGGCGGATGGCGCGCTGGATATTGCCCAGCACTTCATCGACCGATACCCGGCTGGGGCTTTCAAACAGGCTGATCCGCCGCACTTGGGTGCCTTGTTGTCGCGCCCGAAAATCCAGCACGTTCTGGGTCGCGTAATGCTCGTGAACGGTGGTGAGAATCTCCTGGTCGGCGCGCACCTGGAGGCCGCCGTAAATCATGGCCAAGCCTTCGGAGGTGCTGCCGGTGAGGGCGATCTGCGGCGGCGTGGCCTTGAGGTAACGCCCGGCCCATTCGCGCACCTGGCCTTCGCGCTTCCAGGTTTCCTGCAGGTCCCAGTCCATGGCCAGGCCGGGGTTGCGATCGATCTGCACGCGGTAGCGTTCGATGGCCTCGCGCACGGGCCTGGGGTGCGACGCCACCAGGAAGTTGGAAAAGTGCAGGTAGTCCGGGTCTTGGTTGAACAATTGCTTGAAACCCGTCCATGGGTTGTCCGTTGGGGCGGCGGCTGCGACCTGGGGTAGAAGGGCGGCGCCCAGAGGCAGGCTGGCGGCCAACACCCCAGCGTGCTTAAGAAATGTACGACGGTCGGTCATGGACTTACTTCATGGTTGATTAGCGTTGCGCCACAGGCTTGGCGGCGTGTTGAACCTGCTCCCACACGCGCAGGAAATTGCCGCCCCACAGCTTGGCGATATCCGCCTCGGAGTAGCCGCGCTGGATCAGTTCGGCGGTGACGTTGCGAATCTCGCCAACGTTGTTCCAGCCGTCGATACCGCCGCCGTCGTTGAAGTCCGACGACAGGCCCACATGGTCGATGCCGATCTTGCGCACGGTGTAATCGATGGCATCCCCCAGGTCCTTGAGGCTGGCCTTGGGTTCTTCGTCGAGGATGGCGTACAGCGCGCTGGCGTACTCGCCGAACTTCTGCTCCGGCCAGGCGGCGATGATCGCGTCGCCCGGCATCAGCGCCATGGCCAGGTTGGGCAGCGGCGGCAGGTCGAAGCGCGCGCGCAGTTGGTTGAGCTTGTCCTGGGTCGGTTGGCTGAGCGGGCGCAGGTAGGCCGAGAAGCCGACAATCTGCACCACGCCGCCACTCTGCTTGATCAGTTGCAGCTCTTTGTCGCTGAGGTTGCGCGGAATATCCACCGCCGCCCGCGGTGCCGAGTGCGACGCCACCATCGGCGTACGGCTCAGCTGCGCCACTTGCTCCAGGGCCTTGGTCGACATCTGCGACACATCGATGATCACCCCCAGGTCATTGAGGCGCTGCACGGCTTGCTTGCCGATGTCCGAAAGGCCATCCAGCGCATCCACCGAATCATTGAAAAACGGCAGCGGGCGCGACGAGTCGGACCAGGCGTTATTGCCCACGTAGCTGAAACCGAACATGCGCATGCCGCGCGCGGCCCACAGGTCAAGCTGGTTCAGGTCGTTGCCCAAGGGGTAGGCGTTGAGCATGCTGATGAAAATCGCAAACTTGCCTTCCCCGTGCAGGCGCCGAAAGTCATCCGGGGTGTAGGCGATGGCAACCTGGTTGGGGAAGTCGCGCACCATGCCGCTGATGATCTTGTAGCGCACCTCCTGCTCGTGGCGCGCCGCTTCGATGAAGCCCTCGGTCGGCTTGTGCGGCGCATTGGGGCCGTTCCAGATTTCCGGCCAGCCGAAGATCGTCAGCGCCGCGCCGGACAAGCGTCCGCGCGCGGCCTTGACCAGGTCGAACTGGCCTTCACCGTCCTTGTCCGCCTCGTTGCCGGCGGTGCCGAAATCGATGGGCACGGTGATATGGCTGTCGAACGACAGCACGCGATCCTGCAGCTCATTGGCCTGCTTGATCACCGCCAGCGGGTAACCGGCATTGCCTTTGAACCAGTGATCCCAGACCAGCCAGCCAGCCCCGGCACCGATGGCCAGCGCCAGCGGCAAGCCGATAAACAGCGCCTTGTTCGAACGTGGTTTTGTCATTGCCATCTCAGTCAGTTGAGGCCATCGCTATCAGGGAAGAACGAGCCATGGGCGGCGAAATTTAGGCGCCGGCGGCGCGCGGTAAATTTCCCCGGGCTGCGTACGTTCTAGCTCTGATAAAGGCGTTTCCTAAGGTAGACAATGACCCTCTCTCGACGTGGCTTCATCGCCGGCCTGGCGCTCACAGGTGCCGCGGTGCCGGCGGCTTTCTATGCCCATCGCGAGTTGACGCGCGAAGAAGCGTTGCCCATCACTCCCGGCGAAGCCACGGTGGACCTGGCCGACAGCGCCGGGCAGCACCTGGCCAACACGTTGCGTGGGGTGTGGAGCCTGCGTCTGGAAGGTCGCGATGCCGGCCTCAAAGGCCTGCCGTTGGAGGGCCTGCAATTGCTGCTGGACATCGCCCCCCGTGGCCGCGGCCTGCGCGGCTACCTGGACACCGCCGCCAATCTGCGTGCCGAGGGCGAGCCGCGCTACCGCGTGCTCGGCGATCTGGTAACGGGCGAGGGCGCTTTGCTCTACTGGCGCCTGATCGACCGCAACGCCACCAACGGCGTGCCGGCCTACGAATTCAAAATGACCCTCGACGAAGTCTGGGCCGATTTCGCCAACGCCGGCAGCAGCACCCTCAGCGGACAGATCCTCGACCTCGATCGCCCCCTGGCCATGACCGAGCGCGATAACCGTTTTATCGCCCACAAGCACAGTTTCCCCGAAGCCCGCCAACGCATTGGCCTGGACCCGGCCCTGCTGGCCTGGCTGATCGCCCCCGAACATCGCCTGTTCCATCAGCTGTGGCACGCCACCCGCGATCAGTGGCACAAGCTCCCCGACGACAAGCGCGATGCCTTGCGCGGTATCGGTTGGCAGCCTGGCCCGCGCGGCCAGGAGCGCGACGCGCGCGGTGACCGCAAGGACCGCAACGGCTCGGGTATCGACTTCTTTTTTATGCACCGACATATGCTCGGCAAGGCCCGCTCTATGCAGGACTTGCCTTCCTGGCCGCAATTCCCCGCGCCGCAACCGCCCCTGGAACGCGATCGGCTGGGCTTTCTGCGCTATTTCGATAACCATGACGGCTTCGCGCTTCCGCCCACCTGGTCGGCCCCGGACGACAGCGATTACACCCAATGGGTCAGCGATATCAAGGCCGCCGAGACCTACCACAGCAACTTCCAAGTGTGGGAATCCCAGTACCGCGACCCGCGCTACCTGGCCAAACTGACCCTGGGGCAACTGGGTTCCGAAATGGAATTGGGCCTGCACGACTGGCTGCACATGCGTTGGGCCTCGGTGCCGCGCGACCCTTCCAACGGCGCCCCGGTGCCATTTGCCCGCGACCCGGCGGACTTTGCGCCACGCTGGTATACGGCCGAGAACGACTTCCTCGGCGACCCGTTTTCCTCCCACGTCAACCCGGTGTTCTGGCACTTCCACGGCTGGATCGACGACCGCGTCGAAGACTGGTTCCGCGCCCACGAACGCTTTCACCCCGGCGAGGTCAGCCGCCTGGAGGTCAACGGCGTGCCTTGGTTCGCCCAGGGGCGCTGGGTCGAAGTGGGCGACCCGTGGCTCGGTCCGGACACCCATGGGTGCAGCACCACCCCAGGGCTGCAGATGGGCAAGTCGATGGAAATGGACCCGGAGACCATGAAACTCGCGCTGCGGATCACCTTTGGCGCCGATGAGCAGGCATTGCAGGGTTTGTTCAAACGCGTGCCGCAACGGCCCTGGTATGCGCGGCATTTGAAGGTCAAGACGCGGGAGCAGTAAGGGGATAACAGGGCAACATTGGTCACCCATTCTTCGCCGTAATTGGCTATTTCTCCCGCAAGGGCCGGTGGCTAACCTAGCCACCACTTCCCACCGTTCTGGAGTTCCCCATGCAAAGCCGTATCGATTTCTACAACGCTTCCCCGGACGCCATGAAAGCCATGCTCGCCCTGGAAGCCGCCGTGGGTAAATTGTCCATCGAACTGCCGCTGCTCGAACTGATCCGCCTGCGCGTGTCGCAGATCAACGGCTGTGCATTCTGCCTCGATATGCACACCGCCGACGCCCGCAAGGGCGGTGAGACCGAACGGCGGCTGTACACGCTGTCGGCGTGGCGCGAGACGCCGTTTTTCACCCCACGCGAACGCGCTGCGTTGGCCTGGGCCGAAAGCCTGACCCTGATCAGCCAGACCCACGCGCCGGACGCTGACTACACGGCATTGGCTGCCGAATTCAGCGCCCAGGAACAGGTCGATCTGAGCCTGGCTATCGCCACCATCAACAGCTGGAATCGCCTCGCCGTGGGCTTTCGCAAGATGCCCAATTAACGCTTTAGAAGTTCACCGTTGCACTCAGGCGCGCCGTCAGCGGTGCGCCCTGGAACAGGTAGTCGTCGCCCAGGTATTCGCCCGCGTCGCGCCAATAGCGCTTGTCGAACAGGTTGTCGACGCTCAGGCGCAACACGGTTTCGTAACCGTCGACGTGGGTGGTGTAGCGGCTGCCGACGTTGACCACCGCGTAATCGCCCACCTCCACATTACCGCTGCGGTTGGCGTACTTCTTGGCGCTGTATTGCACGCCACCCAGCAGCGCCAGGCCATTGACCCACGGCAGCGCATAGTCGGCGTAGAGGCTGGCGCGCAGCTTGGGCACGTTGATCGCCTGGTGCCCTTCATAGGCTGCTGTACCGCTGCCGCTCACCCGTGCACGAATCGCCGCCACGCTGGTGGCGATCTGCAAACGCTCGGTGGCCCAGCCATTGGCCGACACTTCCAACCCGGTGTTTTTCTGCTCGCCCTGTTGCACATAGGTAAAGCTGCCGGCGCCGTCGGGCCTGGCGTACTGGTAGGCCTGGCGGGTCTGGAACAGCGCCGCCGCGAAGCTGATGCGGCGCCAATCGTATTTGATCCCGGCTTCGATCTGCCGCGAGGTGGTCGGTGCCAGGGTCTCACTGGCATTGGTCGCGAACCACGGCGCGGTGCCTCCCAGAGACAAGCCTTTGCTGTAGCTGGTGTACAGCGACACGCTGTCCACCGGCTTATAGATCAACGCCGCCTGGGGCAGGAACACATACTGCTGCGTGTGGCGGGACGGGCTGCCGTTGCTGTCGAATGCCTGTTCATCGAGACGCACTTCACGCCCACCGAGCACCGTTTGCCACTGCTCGTTAAAACGGATGCGGTCGGTGACGAATAGGCCGTACTGGCGGCTGTCGAGGCTGCGGTGGCTGTCGTTGAGGGGCACGTCGGTGGGCGCGAAAGTCGCGGCGTCCTGGTGGATATTGCCGCTGCCGATCCGTTCGTTGACCGCTGTGCGCTGGTCGATGACCCGGCGGAACGCGCTGGTGCCGAAGGTCAATTCGTGGCCCAGGCCTGCGGTGTCGAACAGGCCGGTCATGGCGGCCTGCATTTCGTCGTCGCGCCGGGTGTCGTCGGGGCTGCGGTAGTCGTAGATGTCGTAGTCGCCTTCGGGGCTGAAGGTGTTGGCATTGCAACTGCCGATGTAATAACAACCCCAGGCGAACGAGCTGTAGTCATCGATCACCACTTTGCTGCGCGCGGCGCTGAGCTGGCCGGTCCAGTGATCGCTGAAGCGGTATTCGAACTTGCCGTTGAGGTTCAGCGAGTCGATGTCCACCGGTTTGGCGCCGCTCTGGTGCCCCAGCAGTTTCTTCGGTGAGGCGCCGTGGGGTACTTCGCTGCCGCCGAGCAGTTGGTAGCCCGGCACCGAGCGCTGTTGTTTGTTCTGGTATTCGGCGTCCAGTTGCAGCACGGCGTCGGGGCTGATGTTCCAGTCAAAAGCCAGGGACACAAAATCGCGCTGGCCATTGGCGTGTTCCACGTAGGAATGCAGGTCTTCGTGGGCGACGTTGGCGCGCAGGCCGAATTGCTGCTCGCTGCCGAACCAGCCGCCGATGTCGGTGGCCAGGTAACCGCTGCCGCGATCATCGGTGGAGACGGTCACCGAGCGCACGTCTTCCGGGCGCTTGGTCACATAGTTGATCACGCCGCTGGGCTCGGCAACGCCGCTCTGCACGCCCGACAGGCCCTTGAGCACTTCCACTTGCTGCTTGTTTTCCAGAGCGACGTTCTGCTCGCCGGTGATGGTGCGCCCGTTGATCTTGTAGCTGCTGGCCGCGTTCAGCGAAAAACCGCGCACTACGAAGTTTTCGTAGTAGCCGATGGGCGCATAGCTCTCGCCCACCGACGCATCGTTGCGCAGCACCTCGCTGAGCAGGCGCGCCTGCTGGTCCTTGAGCAGCGCGGCGTTGAACACGCTGACCGACGCCGGAGTGTCCAGCAGCGGCGCTTCATTGAAGCCGCCGACCGAGGCCGTTTCGGCGCGATAGCCGGACGTGTCCTGGCCCTGGACCTGCACCGCCGGCAGTTCGAGCTCGGCCGCCAGGCTATGGCCGATGCCGCCGCTGAGCAACAGGCCGAGGGCAACACGAGAAGAGGCGACAGGGCGGAAACGCAAAACCATGGGCAGGGCCTTAGAGCGCGGGGCAGGGGGCGCATAAGCTAGGCATTACGGCTCGGTTTTACAAGTGAGACGTCCCGTCTCAGCTCACTCGCCGCAGCCTTATGGCCTCGACAGCCGCCTGGTGTAGCTGCGATAGACAAGGCTTCTCTCATTCGTGCAGGAGATCGTCATGGGTATCGCTGGAAAAGTTGCGCTGGTCACCGGCGCCGGGCAGGGCATCGGCCGGGCCATTGCCTTGCGCTTGGCTCAAAAGGGCGCCGATATCGCCCTGGTGGACATCAATGGCGCCAAACTCGCCGCCGTGGCCAGCGAAATCACGGCCATCGGGCGCAAGGCATCGGTGTTTATCGCCGATGTGTCCAAGCGCGAACAGGTGGTGGCGGCGGTGGAGCATGCGCACCAGACCCTGGGCGGCTTCGACATCATCGTCAACAACGCCGGGGTGGCGCAGATCGATGCACTGCTGGAGGTGACCCCGGAACAGGTCGAACGCACCTTGGGTATCAACGTGCAGGGCGTGTTGTGGGGCATCCAGGCCGCCGGCAAGAAATTCAAGGCGCTGGGGTGCAAGGGCAAGATCATCAACGCCTGCTCCATCGCCGGCCATGAAGGGTTTGCGCTGCTGGGCGTGTACTCGGCCACCAAGTTCGCCGTGCGTGCGCTGACCCAGGCGGCGGCCAAGGAACTGGCCAGCGCGGGGATCACCGTCAATGCCTACTGCCCGGGCGTCGTGGGCACCGATATGTGGGTCGAGATCGACAAGCGCATGGCCGAGATCACCGGGGCCGAGGTGGGCGCGACCTACAAGCAATACGTGGACGGTATCGCCCTGGGCCGTGCCGAAACCCCGGAGGATGTGGCGGGGCTGGTGGCGTTCCTGGCGGGGCCGGATGCGGACTACATGACGGGGCAGTCGCCCTTGATCGACGGTGGGCTGGTCTACCGCTGATCTCGCAAAGCGTGCGTTGGTGGTGGTTCAATTAGTATTTTTTTCGCTGACCCACCGCCATCGGGGGCAAGCCCCCTCCCACATTGACCTGCGACAGCGAGATCCCACTGTGGGAGGGGCGGTGCGACGATTCGACTTGCCCCCGATAGCTTTCGCTCAGGCAACATGTGTGTCACTGACACGCCGCTATGAGCGTCCTCACTGTGTCAGGGAAGCCTTGCCAGGCATATCGATCCCCAGTTGGTTGACTCGGCGGTACAGGGTGGCTCGGGAAATGCCCAGCGCCTGGGCGGTCGGCGATGGTTTCCAGCGATGCCGGATCAGTGCATCCAGTACCACTTGCCGCTCCGGGCTGGCGCTTTGTTCAGCCGGCGCTGCGACCTGTTCGCCGCGCACTTCCACCGGCAGGTCCGCCAATTGCAGGGTATCGCCGTCGCACACCGCGCAGGCGTACGCCAATACATGACGCAGCTGGCGCACATTGCCCGGCCAGCCATAGCTCAACAGCACCTCAAGCGCCGCCTGGCTGATGCCCAGCGAGACCGCGCCGCCATGGGATTCCTGGGCCAGCAGACGGTGGATCAGGGCCAGTTTGTCGGTGCGATCGCGCAAGGGCGGCAGGCTCACACGGGCACAGCCGAGACGAAAGTACAGGTCTTCGCGAAAACGCCCCTCGCTCACCAGTGCCGCCAGGTCGCGGTGACTGGCGCAGATCACCTGGATATCCACCGTACGGGTTTTGGCCGCCCCCAGGGGCGCCACTTCCCCCTCGGCCATCACCCGCAGCAAGCGGGTCTGCAAGGCCAGCGGCATATCGCCGATCTCATCGAGAAACAACGTGCCGCCATCGGCCTGCACCAAAAGGCCTGGCATGCCCTTGCTGGAGGCGCCGGTAAACGCCCCGGCCACATAGCCGAACAGCTCGCTTTCAATCAGGTTTTCCGGAATCGCCGCGCAGTTCACCGCCACGAACGGGCCTTGGCGTCGCGCGCTGCGCTCATGCAGCTGGCGGGCGAAGACTTCCTTGCCGGCGCCGGTCTCGCCTTGCACCAGCACCGGCAGGTTGCGGTCCTTGACCCGCACGGCCAGGCGCAGATGCTCCTCCACCCGGGGGTCGAGCTGGGTGCTGGGGGCCGTGCGCGGGCGAGGGCGCTGGGGGGGGTTGACCCGCACATGCAGCGCGCCGGGTTCGCCTAGCCAGTTCAACTGCTGGGTGCGCTGGTCGGTCACCGCCCGCAAGGCATCCAGGTCGAACACCTCGCCGATATGCGCCGGCACCTGGCCGAAGCGCCGCCGCAACGCTTGGCGTGCCTTGCTGTTGAGGGCCAGCAGGCGCCCGTCCTGGTCCCAGGCCAGCAACAAGTCGGGCTGGCTGTCCACATAACCGGGGGTGCTGTGGGCTTGCAGCACCCAGTGCTGACGGGCGCTGTGCATGAAGAATGCATTCTCGATGGCCTGGGCGCTCTGGGCCACCATCTGGCGCACCAGGTGCTGGCTGCGGCGGTCGTCCGGCGACTGGAGCGCCGAAGCATCCATCACCCCCAGCAGGTTGCCCTGGGGGTCGAAGATCGGCGCGGCGGAGCAGGTCAGGTCGATAAAGGCAGCGCGGAAGTGATCGCGTTTGTGCACGGTCACCGCTGCCTTGCTGGTCAATACCGTGGCTACGCCGCAGGTGCCTTCTTCGGCTTCCGACCAGCAGGTGCCCAGATACAGGCCGGCTTTGCGGCAATCGTTGCGAATGCGGCTGTCGACGCGATGGTCGAGGGTCTGGCCTTGGGCGTCGGTGAGCATCACGCAGTAGTCGGCATGGCGCACGCGGTGGTGCAGTTGCCCGACCTCTTCACTGGCGATGCGCATAAACAGCTCGGCGCGCTCGCGACATTCCTTGAGCAAGGGTTCGCTGAGGATGCGTGGCCCTTGCAGTGAGCCGGGGTCGAGGTGGTGTTGTTCCATGGAGCGGCGCCAGGAATCGAAAATCAGCGACGGCACCGGTGCCTGGGGCAGGCGATCGGCATTGCGGACCACGCGACTGACGCAGTCGACGTGTTCTCTGGAGTTCGCGGCGAGCATAAGGCCTCCGGTTCTCACGCGTTGTTGTTATGCGTGCCATTAAGCGCCTGCGCGCGCGGGCGGACAAGGCCGACCTGACCGACTGCCACCGCTGAGACGCAGCGTCTCATTTGCCCTGAGACAGCGGCGGCGGGCTGCGCGGCAGCGTCTCATTCTGGGTGGGCAGGCTACGCACGTTCAAGGTCACGGCACTGCTCTGGATCAAGGCTTTGCCAGGTTTTTGCCGGTTCTGGCACAGGCTGTGCTGAGTGGCCTGTAGCTGGCCGACGCCAGCCTTTCGTGTGTCGAGACAACCTGGAGAACAACAAGATGTCCACCCACCTGTCCACCGATCAATTGCTGCATGCCTACACCGTGATGCGCACCATCCGTGATTTCGAAGAGCGCCTGCATGTGGAATTCGCCACCGGCGAGATCCCCGGTTTCGTGCATTTGTATGCCGGCCAGGAAGCCAGTGCCGCTGGGGTCATGGCCCATCTCAACGATGACGACTGCATTGCTTCCAACCACCGTGGCCACGGCCATTGCATCGCCAAGGGCGTGGATGTGTTCGGCATGATGGCCGAGATCTACGGCAAAAAAACCGGCGTGTGCGGCGGCAAGGGCGGCTCCATGCACATCGCCGATCAGGAGAAAGGCATGCTCGGCGCCAATGGCATCGTCGGCGCCGGCGCACCGTTGGCTGCGGGTGCGGCGCTGGCCTCCAAGCTCAAGGGCAGCCAGGGCGTGGCCGTGGCGTTTTTTGGTGATGGCGGCTCCAACGAGGGCGCGGTGTTCGAAGCGATGAACCTGGCCTCGATTATGAAACTGCCCTGCCTGTTCGTCGCTGAAAACAACGGCTACGCCGAAGCCACCGGTTCCGGCTGGTCGGTAGCGTGCAAAGACATCGCCGAGCGCGCCGTGGGGTTCGGCATGCCAGGGGTGATCGTCGATGGCAATGATTTCTTCGCCGTTCATGCCGCACTGGGCGTTGCCGTCGAGCGCGCGCGCCGGGGCGAGGGGCCTACCCTGGTGGAGGTCAAGTTGAGCCGTTTCTACGGCCACTTCGAAGGCGATGCCCAGACCTACCGCGGCCCGGATGAAGTGAAAAACCTGCGCGAGACCCAGGATTGCCTGGCGCTGTTCCGCCAGCGTTGCCAGGCCGAAGGCTGGCTGGACGCGGCGCAGTTCGAGCGCATCGATGGCGAAGTCGCGCAGTTGATCGAAGACGCCGTGCGCCTGGCCAAGTCCGATCCCAAGCCCCAGGCGGCCGATCTGCTCAGCGATGTCTACGTCGCCTACCGCTAATAACAACAAGACCCGGAGAGAATTTCATGGCTCGCAAAATCAGCTATCAGCAGGCAATCAACGAAGCCCTGGCCCAGGAAATGCGCCGCGACCAGAGCGTGTTTATCATCGGCCAGGACGTGTCCGGCGGCACCGGTTCGCCCGGCGAGCAGGACGCCTGGGGCGGCGTGCTCGGCGTCACGAAGGGCCTGTACCCAGAGTTTCCCGAGCGCGTGCTGGATGCGCCACTGTCCGAGGTCGGCTACGTGGGCATGGCCGTAGGCGCCGCCACCCGGGGCATGCGCCCGGTGTGCGAATTGATGTTCGTCGACTTTATCGGCTGCTGCCTCGATCAATTGCTCAACCAGGCGGCCAAGTTCCGCTACATGTTCGGCGGCAAGACCACCACGCCCCTGGTGATCCGCGCCATGTACGGCGCCGGCCTGCGCGCCGCCGCCCAGCATTCGCAGATGCTCACCTCGATGTGGACCCACATTCCCGGCCTGAAAGTGGTGTGCCCGGCCACCCCCTATGACGCCAAGGGCATGCTGATCCAGGCGATCCGCGATAACGACCCGGTGATCTTCCTCGAACACAAAATGCTCTACAGCCTGCAAGGCGAAGTGCCCGAAGAGCTGTACACCGTGCCATTCGGCGAGGCCAACTTTGTACGCGAAGGCCGCGACGTCACCCTGGTGACCTACGGGCGCATGGTGCATATCGCCCTGGAAGCCGCCGCCAACCTGGCGCGCCAAGATATCGATTGCGAAGTGCTGGACCTGCGCACCACCAGCCCCCTGGACGAAGACAGCATCCTGGAAAGCGTGGAGAAAACCGGGCGCCTGGTGGTGATCGACGAGTCCAACCCGCGTTGCTCGATTGCCACCGACATCAGCGCCCTGGTGGCGCAGCGGGCCTTCGCTGCGCTGCGCGCGCCCATCGAAATGGTCACCGCGCCGCACACGCCGGTGCCGTTTTCCGATGCGCTGGAAGACCTGTACATCCCCGACGCCGCCAAGATCGAAGCCGCCGTGCTGAAAATCGCCGACAAGAGGAACGCCGCATGATCCATACCTTGACCATGCCCAAGTGGGGGCTGTCGATGACCGAAGGGCGTATCGATATCTGGCTCAAGCAACCCGGAGACCGGGTGGAGAAGGGCGAGGCCGTGTTGGATGTGGAGACCGACAAGATTTCCAGCAGCGTGGAAGCGCCGTTCAGTGGTGTGTTGCGTCGGGTCTTGGCGCTGAGCGATGAGACCTTGCCGGTGGGCGCCTTGCTCGGTGTGGTGGTGGAAGGCGAGGCCAGCGACGCCGAGATCGACGCGGTGATCGAAGGCTTCCAGGCCGGGTTCGTGTCCAATGCCGCCGAGGCCGAAACGGCCGGGCCGAGTGCGCAGAAAGTCGAGGTGGGCGGGCGCTTGCTGCGTTACCTGGACCTCGGCGAAGGCGGCACGCCGCTGGTGCTGGTGCATGGCTTTGGCGGCGACCTGAACAACTGGCTGTTCAACCAGCCGGCCCTGGCCGCCGAGCGCCGGGTGATCGCCCTGGACCTGCCGGGGCATGGCGAGTCGGGCAAGACCCTGCGCAGCGGCGAGGCAGCTGAATTAAGCGAGGCGGTGCTGGGCTTGCTCGATCATCTACAGCTGGACCGCGTGCATCTGGCCGGCCATTCCATGGGCGGGCTGGTGGCCCTGACCGTTGCCGAGCAGGCGCCCGCGCGCGTGGTCTCGTTGACCCTGATTGCCAGCGCCGGCCTGGGTGCCGATATCAATGGCGATTATCTGCAAGGGTTTGCCGACGCTAACAATCGCAACGCCCTCAAGCCGCAGCTGGTGCAACTCTTCAGCGACCCGGCGCTGGTGACGCGGCAGATGCTGGAGGACATGCTCAAGTTCAAACGGTTGGAGGGCGTGGATCAGGCGCTGCGCCAGCTCAATGGGGTGCTGTTCGACGGCGGGCGGCAGAAGGTGGATGTGCGCCATGTTGTCGGTCGACAGCCGAGCCTGGTGATCTGGGGCAGCGACGACGCCATTATCCCGGCCAACCATGCCCAAGGCTTGGAGGCCCAGGTGGAAATCCTGCCGGGGCAAGGGCATATGGTGCAGTTGGAGGCGGCGGAGCAGGTTAACCAGTTGATGCTGGCGTTCCTCAAGCGCCATTGAGCTGAGACCTGTGGGCCCTGACCCGCTGCAATCGGGGGCAAGCCCCCTCCCACAGTGCTGACTGTGTGGGAGGGGGCTTGCCCCCGATTGCGATCAGTCAGCCACCCCCTTATCCGAGCATTCAGAATGGATGCAATGACGCGCCAGGCGTGGCAGTCTGGGCGACGTTTTCCATGACTTCTGGAGATTGACCGTGCCAACCGCATCCGCAGTAATTGAAATCCCTGTATCGGCCGATCAGGTCTGGCAATTGGTGGGCGGCTTCAACAGCCTGCCGGATTGGTTGCCGCTGATCGCCAAGAGCGAGCCCGGCGAAGGCGGCCGGCTGCGCCATCTGACAACCGCCGACGGTGGCGTCATCGTCGAGCGTTTGCAGACTTTCGACAATGTGGCGCGCACTTACAGCTACACCATCGAGCAGTCGCCGTTTCCGGTGAGTGCGTACCTGGCGACTTTGCAGATCGAAGCCTTGACTGACACGTCGACGAAGGTGACGTGGTCGGGCGTATTCACGCCGGCGGCGGGGACCACGGATGAGGCGGTGGAGGAGCTGTTCGCCGGTGTCTACAAGGGGGGCGTTGAAGCGCTGCGCGCCAACTTCAAGGCCTGATTCGACTGCCAGGGTGGGAGAGGCCGGCTCGCTCCCACCTCGGAGCTTACTGACTTATTCGGGCATCAGTTGCTGGCGACATTCCAGGATCAGCCGCGCGCCGCCACGGGCGCTGCTGCCCACTTCCAGCTTGAAGCCATGCAGGTTGATGATCGCCGCGACAATCGACAACCCCAGCCCGAACCCACCGGGCTGGTCGCTTTCCTCCACGCGATAAAAGCGCTGGAAAACCGCCGCGCGTTCCGCCGCCGGGATACCTGGCCCCGAATCGTGCACTTCGATGCGGGTGCTGCCCGCGTCGTTGAGCCCGCGCAAAATCACTTCGCCGCCCGGCGGGGTGAACTTGATCGAATTGCTCAACAAGTTAGCCACGGCTTCGAACAGCAGCGCGCGGTCGCCGGTGATCCACGGCAGGGATGCTGGGGCGTCCAGCACCAGTTGCAGTTCGCCTTCTTCGGCCAGCGGCAGATAGAAATCGTGCAATTCCCGCAGCAGCGGCAACGGGTCCAGCACCAGAAAGCCTGAGCGGCGCTGGTGGTCTTCCAGTTCCGAAATACGCAACAGCCCGCGAAAACGCGCCATCAGGGTGTCGGTTTCGGCAATCGCGTCATCCAGCTTGACCGCGTAGCCCGAGTCTTGCTCGGCCTCCTGCCGGATGCGATACAGCTGCGCGCGCAGGCGCGTCAGCGGCGTACGCAGGTCGTGGGCAATGTTGTCGCACACGCCCTTGACCTCGTTCATCAACTTCTCGATACGGTCGAGCATGGCGTTGACGATGGCCGCGAGCATATCTAATTCGTCACGTCGGTTGGACAGCGGCAGACGGTGGGTGAGGTCACCGGCGACGATGGCTTCGGCGCTGGCCTGGATCCCGCGAATGCGTCGCAGCGGGCGGCGGCGCAGCAAGTGCCAGCCGGCGGCGCCGGGAATGATGGTCAGCGACAGCGCCCACAGCAATGCGTGCCAGATGATTCGCGTCACGCCGAACAGCGAACCGTTGGCGCGCACCAGCACCAGCCAGCGCCCGTCTGCGGTGTGGGTGGCCACGGCATCGCAGCTGTCCTTGGGCAATTTCGGGTCGTCGGAATCGACGCAATTGGCCAGGGCGTGGATCTTGCCGTCCAGGGGCAGGTCGGACGGAATCGCGCGGATTGGCCCGTTCAGGGGGCGGAACTGCTCGTCGAACAGGCCATAGGCATCCACGCCTTTCATGTCGAAGGTCATGCTGGTGGTCAGCGCCTCCACCAATTCCTCGCCGTCGAAGCGCTGGAACAGGTGCTGGCGCTGCAGCAGGGAATGGCGCGACAGGTCGCTCAGGTAACCCGATACTTCGTAATACAGCACCCCCATCAGGATGCAGCTCCAGGCCACGAACAGCGAGCTGTACAGCGCCAGCAGGCGGCTGCTGGAGGAGCGCCAGCCCTTAGAGGGGTTCAGCAATGACATAACCGGAACCTCGTACCGTGCGGATCAGCGGCGTGAGGCCCGGTGGGTCGATTTTCTTGCGCAGGCGTCCGATGTGCACATCGATCAGGTTGGTGCCGGGGTCGAAGTGATAGCCCCAGACTTCCTCGAAGATCATCATCCGCGACAGGATCTGCCCGGTGTTGCGCATCAGGAATTCCAGCAGTTTGTATTCGGTGGGCAGCAGAGTCAGCGGCTGATCGGCGCGACTGGCTTCGCGGCTGATCAGGTTCAACTCCAGGTCGGCCACGCGCAAGGCGGTCTCGAATTCCTTGACCGTGCTTTTGCGGCGCAGCAGTACTTCGACGCGGGCGGCCATTTCATCGGAAGCGAACGGCTTGGTCAGGTAGTCATCGCCCCCGGCGCGCAGGCCGCGCACGCGTTCATCGACGTCGGAGAGGGCGCTGATCATCAGGATCGGCGTCGATACTCCAATGGTGCGCAGGGTGGTGACGATGGCCAGGCCATCCAGTTCCGGGAGCATACGGTCCAGGGTGATCAGGTCGTAATCACCACTCACGGCGCGGACCAGGCCTTCGCGGCCGTTGTCCACCCAATCAACCTCCAGTCCATGGCTACTCAGCTCGGCGACAATCTCGCGGGCCGTTACGGCGTCATCCTCGATGGTCAAAATGCGGGTCATAGGCATACCTGGCGAGCGATTCACACTAGAAGTGAGGCATTTTGCCAAGAATTGGCTGAATGCTTCCTAAATAAAACTTCATGTAGGCAAACCGAGCTCCCTCCCATGACGGAATGCAATACGCCCGCCCTGATTGAGCGTTTCTTGCAAGTTGCATGGTCTTAGGAAGTTCAACTTATCTAACCTGTTGAAAATAATAGGGTTTTATTTTTCATGCGACTGGCACGGGGCCTGCACTGTCCCTTTTGAGACTTGTAACACTATTTTTCCTGCCGGGAGCAAAACAACAATGATCACACCTTCAACCACGCTGCAAGAATCGAGCGCGCGCTCCGGGGTTTCCTGGGGGGCGATTTTTGCCGGCGCCGCTGCGGCGGCTGCACTCTCATTGATTCTGGTGTTGCTGGGCTTTGGCCTGGGCTTCTCGGCCGTTTCGCCGTGGGCCAATAGCGGCGTCAGCGCCAAGGGGCTGGGCATTTCCACAATTGTCTGGCTGGCGTTTACCCAGATCGTCGCGGCAGGGTTGGGCGGTTATATCGCCGGCCGTCTGCGGGTGAAGTGGGCCAATATGCATGGCGATGAGGTGTACTTTCGCGACACCGCCCATGGCTTCCTGGCCTGGGCCGTGGCCACGTTGATCACCGCCACTCTGGTGGTCAGTTCGGTCAGCAGTGTGGTCGGTGGCGGCGTGCAAGCCAGCGCCAGTGTGGCCTCGGGTGCGGTGCAAGCCGCCGGCAGCGCAGCGCAGGGCGTCAAGGGTGATGACTTCGGTTATTACGTCGACAGCCTGTTCCGCGATGACCGCCCAGCCGCCGTCAGCGATGACGCCGCCCATGCCGTTGTAGCGCGCATTTTTGCCCGCACCCTGAGCAATGACGGCCAACTCGCCGCCGAAGACCGTGCCTATCTGGCCCAGTTGATCAGCCAGCGCACCAACCTCAGCCAGGCCGATGCCGAAGCGCGCATCGACAAGGTCTACGGCGACGCCCGTAAAGCCGTCGAAGACGCCAAGCTCAAAGCCAAGCAAGCCGCTGACACCGCCGCCAAAGTCGCTGCCTGGACTGCACTGTGGATGTTCGTCGCGCTGCTGATCGGGGCCTTCTTCGCCAGCTTCGCCGCGACCTTCGGCGGCCGCCGTCGCGATGCCGTGGTGTATGTCGAAACCGAACATTACGTCCGTTAATTCAAGGAGAAAACAATGCGCTCATTACTGCTGTGGTTCCTCGGCGTGCCTATCCCGGTCATCATCCTGATCGCGATCTTCATGCACTAAACCCGAGTTCGGCTCGGAACCTCGTGGGAGGGCGCTTGCGCCCTCCCACTTTGCTTTGGGTGGAGCGTCATCCAGGTCGCCACCAGCAAAATACTGGCGACGCCTGTCATGATCAGCAAGGGCTGCGAGGTGCCGTCCGATAACCAACCGGTGATCCCACTGCTTATGGCGGTGAGGAACATCTGGATGAAGAAGAACAGTCCCGAGGCGGTGCCGGCAATCGCGCCATAGGGCTGCAACACCGACAGTTGGCACGCCGGAATCACCAATCCTACCGACACCATAATCACCACCATCGGCAGTACGATCGCTAGCCATTGTTGCGCCCATGCGCTTGTGGTGACGGCGAGCAGAACGCTGCCTGCCACGTTCAATGCGATGGCTGCGCTGATCAATCGGTCCGCTTCAAAGCGCAGCACCAGTCGACGAAACAGATTCGCTCCCAGCATATAGCCGCTGATCGTTGCCGCGAACACCAGCGCATAGGCCGTGGCGGATAAGCCAAAGCCCCGTTGCAGCAGCGCCGATGACTCACTGATAAAGGGAAAATACGTGCTGTAAACGCAGCCGATGGCCAGCGCGTAACGCAGGAAATAGCGGTCGCGCAGCAACTGCCCATACAGACCCAGCAGATTACCCGGTGGCGTAGCGGCTACGTGCGCCGGGCGGGTTTCCGGCAGGCGGCGATACACCGCCCCATACAACAGCGCACCGATCACGCCCAACAGCAGAAACAAGCCACGCCACCCAAACCACGGCAGCAACAGGCTGCCCACTACCGGCGCGGCCATCGGCGACACCGCCATCGCCATGGAGATCAGCCCCAGCAGGCGTGCCTGTTCGTTGCGGTCGAAGTGATCGCGCACGATCACGCGGCCAATCACCGTGGTGCAGCAGCCGCCCAGCGCCTGAAACAACCGCGCGGTTATCAGCACGGCCAGGCTATCGGACAAGGCGCAGGCCAAGGTGGCCAGCCCATACAGCGCCAGTCCCGCCAGTAACACCGGGCGACGGCCGAAGCGATCGGTCAGCGGGCCGCTGACCAGCAGGGAAATGGCCGAACCGAGGGTGTACAGCGTGAGGGTCAATTGCAGCTGACTGTCGCTGGCCTGAAAGTAATCGGCCATGGCTGGCAGTGCTGGCAGGTGCATGTCCAGGGTGATGCGCGGCAGGCCGATCAATACTGTCAGCAGCACCAGCCAGGAACCCAGGGAAAGAGCACGTTGAGTCATGGGCAAGCTCGTGGGAGTAAGTGGAGCCAGAACTCTATCGGCTTTGTGGTTTAATCCTGTGGGCCACTTATGCCAAAAAAGAATGGACCACTATGAGCCGAGGTAAAGCTGCATCCGCCCTTGATCTGCCACGCCCCGACACGCTGGACGCGGGTAAACAGCAGGGCGCGTACGAGGCATTGCGCGCGGCGATCCTCAACCGGCAATTGCCGGCGGGCAGTCGTTTGCCGTCCACGCGCAGCCTGGCCGAGCGGTGGCGGGTGTCCCGCGGCACGTTGGAAACTGCGTATGAACGTTTGCAGGAGGAAGGGTATGTGCAGCGCATCGCGGGGTCCGGCACGCGCGTGTGTGCGGTGATCCCCGAACACTTTATCGCGGCGCCGAGGCCACACCACATGCCGCGTCGCCCGGTACAGCCGGACCGCCCGTACGCGGACGTGCAAAGTCATGTGCCTTTCGTCGCAAGGCGTCCGGATGCCGGCCTGTTCGACATGAAAGCCTGGGCCCGCTGCCTGTCTCGTGGGCTGTTGGCGGCGGGGCCAGGCGCGCTGGAAGCGTCCCATCCAGCGGGCGTGCCGGAGCTGCGTACCCAGATCGCCGACTACCTGCGCCGGCATCGCGGGATGCACTGCGAGGCAGATGAAGTGATTGTCACCACCGGTATTCGACATGCCCTCGATTTGATTGCGCGCACACTGCTCAACCCTGGCGACACGGCGTGTGTCGAAGACCCTGGCTACCCACCGGCACGACGCTTGTTTGAGCTGGCCGGCGCTGGCGTACAGGCGGTGCCGGTCAGCGCTGATGGCCTCGACACCACCCAGCTGCCCGACGTTGCGCGCCTGGTCTACGTGACACCGGCCCACCAGGCGCCGCTGGGCATGACCCTGTCGGTATCACGCCGTCTGGCCTTGCTGGACTGGGCCGCACGTGCGCAGGCATGGGTGGTCGAGGACGATTACGACAGCGAATACAATTATCAGAGCGCGCCGCTGGCCGCACTCAAAGCTCTGGATTCCGGCGACCGGGTGATTTACTGCGGTAGCTTCAACAAAAATCTGTTCCCTGGCTTGCGGGTGGGCTTCATGGTGGTGCCCAAGGCGCTGCGCCGGTCGCTGCTACGCACTCTGCACCTCACCGGGCATTCGGTCGGCGCCAGTGATCAATTGGGCTTGGTGGAGCTACTTGGCAGTGGGGCGTTTGTGCGTCATCTGCGGGCTTCACGCCAGGCTTATCTGGCCCGTCGCGATACGTTGCTCGAATGCCTCGGCGGCCACGGCAGCGTCACTGGCCAGCAGGCTGGGCTGCACTTTGTGTTGTGGCTGCCGACAGGAACTGAAGAAGCGGACTTCTGTGCACGGGCGGCATCTGTCGGACTCACGCTGCAACCGCTGGGCGCGTTCTGTCATGAGGCGAGGTTGCCGCCGGCGGTGATCATTGGCTACACCGCGCTGACCTTGGCGCAGATTCGCTATCACGGTCGGGCACTGGCGGCATTGTGTCAGTGAGCAGGGGCGGGCCGCGAGGTCAGTCTTCGAACCCGACCTGCTCGTGAATCTCGTCCACTTTCAATTCCAGGCGGTACGCCACCGCAATGAACAGCGCCTGGCACAGGCACAGCGTGGCGCTCAGTGAGCGGAATGCGAACGAAGAACCCTCGTTTACCAGCAGCACCGCGTTGGCCCGCTTGGCCAGGGGCGAGAGGTTGCTGTCGGTGATGATCAGGGTCTTGGCCTGGTGGTGCTGGGCGATACGCAGGCAGTGCTGGGTTTCTTTGCCGTAGGGCGTGAAGCTGATGGCGATCACCAGGTCATTGGCGCGCACGCTGCGCATCTGCTCGCGGTAGCTGCCTCCCAGGCCGGAGATCAGGTGGATGCGCTTGTTGGTGTGCTGCAGGTTGTAGACCAGGTAGTCGGCCACCGCGAAGGAGCGGCGCACGCCGACCACGTAGATGTTGTCGGCATTGACCACCAGGTCCACAGCTTTTTCGAACATTGCGTCGTCCAGCTCCAGCCCCAGACGCTCGATGCCGGACAGGGTGGCATTCACGCACTCGCGCGCCAGGTCGCCGCCGCTGGCCTTCTGCGACTTGTTGGCGATCATGCTGCGGATGCGCTGCTGGTAATTCTGCACCGGGGTGGTTTTGTGGGTGTAAGCCTCGCGGAACAGCGCCTGCATCTCACTGAACCCGCTGAACCCGAAACGCTGGGAAAAACGCACGATGGCCGAGGGGTGCACTTCGCATTCGCGGGCAATGTCGCTGATACGGTCGACCATGATGCGGTCGCTTTGCTGGCTCATATAGCTGGCGATGCGTTTGAGCTGGCGCGGCAGGCTTTCGTATTCGTCGGTAATCAGCTGCAACAGGCGTTCGGCATTGATCGGAGGGCTGGCGATGGTGTCTTCCAGGGAGGTCTCGGGATCGGTGCGGGACATGGGCAATCCTTCTGGCGTGTTCGTCTGTTGCGCTGATGGGTGGCGTCAGTCTACAGGGTAGGCGCAAAAAAATACCCCGACATCACGGCCGGTGTGGCGTGCTGAAACGATGCACGCCGGCTAGGGAGACCATTATGCCGGGTTATTGGAAAAAATATTCCACTAAAAATAAATATGGAATAAATATTGATTGGTGCCGCTGAACGTTCTAGTCTGCTCCACCAAGAGCGTTTGCCGTCGCCACGGCGGCACAACGCAGGCTGATAAAAATAACAGGAGCCAGCATGGGCCAGACTCGTTTTGCCAGTGGGCGTCAATTGGATCTGATTTGCCTCGGGCGCCTGGGCGTCGACCTCTATGCACAGCAAGTCGGTGCACGGCTTGAGGACGTGTCCAGTTTCGCCAAGTACCTCGGCGGTTCCTCCGCCAATATCGCTTTCGGCACCGCGCGGCTGGGGCTCAAGTCGGCGATGCTCAGCCGCGTGGGCGACGACCATATGGGGCGCTTCCTGGTGGAATCCCTGGCGCGCGAAGGGTGCGATGTCAGCGGCATCAAGGTCGACCCGGAACGCCTCACCGCCTTGGTGTTGCTGGGCCTCAAGGACCGCGAAACCTTCCCCCTGGTGTTCTACCGCGAAAACTGCGCCGACATGGCCCTGCGCGCTGAAGACATCAATGAAGCCTTTATCGCTTCCAGCAAGGCGCTGTTGATCACCGGCACGCATTTCTCCACCGACGGCGTGTACAAGGCCAGCATCCAGGCCCTGGATTACGCGGCCAAACATAACGTCAAACGTGTGCTCGATATCGACTACCGCCCTGTGCTGTGGGGGCTGGCCGGCAAGGCCGACGGCGAAACCCGCTTCGTCGCCGACCGCAATGTCAGCCAGCATGTGCAGAACATCCTGCCGCGCTTCGATCTGATCGTCGGCACCGAAGAAGAGTTTTTGATTGCGGGCGGTAGCGAGGATTTGCTCACGGCCTTGCGCACGGTGCGCGAGCTGACCCCGGCGACGCTGGTGGTCAAGCTCGGCCCGCAAGGGTGCACGGTGATCCACGGCGCGATCCCGGCGCGCTTGGAAGACGGTGCGATCTACCCCGGCGTGCGGGTGGAAGTGCTCAACGTACTGGGGGCCGGCGATGCCTTTATGTCGGGCTTTCTCAGCGGGTGGCTGAATGACGCCAGCGACGAGCGTTGCAGCCAGTTGGCCAATGCCTGCGGCGGTCTGGTTGTATCGCGCCATGCCTGCGCGCCGGCCATGCCCACGCCGGCGGAGTTGGATTACCTGTTCAGCAGCCCCGTGCCGATCACCCGGCCCGATCAGGACGAGACCCTGCAACGCCTGCACCGGGTGACGGTGCCGCGCAAACAGTGGAAGCAGCTGTTTATCTTCGCCTTCGACCATCGCTGGCAATTGGTGGACCTGGCCCAACGCGGTGGCCAGGACCCCGCGCGCATCAGCGACATCAAGCAGTTGTTTATCCAGGCCGTCGAACGGGTGGAGCGCAAGCTCGCCGAGCAGGGCGTGGAGGCCGATGTGGGCCTGCTCGCCGACCAGCGCTTTGGCCAGGACGCACTCAATGCGGCCAGCGGGCGCGGCTGGTGGATCGCGCGGCCGGTGGAAGTGCAGAACTCGCGGCCGCTGGCCTTCGAGCATGGCAGGTCCATCGGCAGCAACCTGATCGCCTGGCCCCAGGAGCAGATCATCAAGTGCCTGGTGCAGTTTCATCCCGACGATGAGCCCTTGCTGCGCCTGGAGCAGGAAGCACAACTCAAGGCGGTGTACGACGCCTCCCTGGTCAGCGGCCATGAGCTGTTGCTGGAAGTCATCCCACCCAAGGATCACCCATCCACCTACCCGGATGTGCTCTACCGCAGCCTCAAGCGCCTGTACAACCTGGGTATCTACCCGGCGTGGTGGAAGATTGAGGCGCAGTCGGCCGAAGACTGGAAAAAACTCGATGAGCTGATCCAGGAACGCGACCCGTACTGCCGTGGTGTGGTGCTGCTGGGTCTGAATGCCTCGGCCGAATGCCTGGCGAGCGGGTTCCAGCAGGCCAGTCAGAGCACGACGTGTCGAGGGTTTGCGGTGGGCCGCACGATCTTTCAGGAACCCAGCCGTTTGTGGATGGCGGGAGAGATCGATGATGAGACCCTGATTCAGCAAGTGCAGGCGACCTTCGAACAACTGATCAACGCCTGGCGCAGCGCGCGAACCTGACCACAGCTTTGAATGTGCGCTGCAATTCCAATGTGGGAGGGGGCCAGCTCTCTCCCACAAAAAGCAGAACTCAGTGATACCTGAAAAATAATAAAGGTGCAGCCATGCCCGCAATCCGAATTGGCATCAACCCGATCTCCTGGAGCAACGACGACCTCCCGGCCCTGGGCGGTGAAACGCCGCTCAGCACCGCGCTGAGCGAAGGCAAGGACATCGGCTACGAAGGTTTCGAACTCAACGGCAAGTTCCCCAAGGACGCCAAAGGCGTCGGCGATGTGCTGCGGCCCTATGACCTGGCGCTGGTGTCGGGGTGGTATTCCAGTCGCCTGGCCCGGCGTTCGGTGGCCGAGGAGATCGAAGCCATCGCCGGCCATGTCGAGCTGCTCAAGCAGAACGGCGCCCATGTGCTGGTGTACGGCGAGGTGGCGGATTCTATCCAGGGCTCGCGCATTCGCCTGATCGAACGCCCGCGTTTCCACAGCGAACAGGCTTGGCAGGACTACGCCGACAAACTCACCGAACTGGCGCGCTTCACCCTGTCCCAGGGCGTGCGCCTGGCGTACCACCACCATATGGGCGCTTACGTTGAGTCTCCTGAAGACATCGATCAACTGATGCAGCGCACCGGCCCGGAGGTCGGCCTGCTGTTCGATTCCGGCCATTGCTACATGGGCGGCGGCGAACCCATCGAAGTGCTGCGCAAACACATCGGGCGCATTTGCCATGTGCATTTCAAGGACGTGCGCAAGCCGGTGGTGCAGTTGGCGCGCAACCAGATGTGGAGCTTCCCAGACTGCATCGTCAACGGCACGTTCACCGTGCCCGGCGATGGCGATATCGACTTTGCCGAACTGCTGGATGCATTGATGGCCGCGAAATATGAGGGCTGGCTGGTGGTGGAGGCCGAGCAGGACCCGGCCGTGGCGCCCAGCTATATCTATGCAAAAAAGGGCTACGACACCTTGCGTGCGCTTCTCAACGAGAGGACTTGAGTGATGAGCTTGTTGGTCAAAAGCAGCAAACGCGGACAAACCATGGTTGCCTTGGAAGCAGGGCGGCTGGAGTACGTCGGCTTCTCGGCCTACCGCCTGAGCCTGGGCGAAACCCTGCCGGTCAGCGCCGGTGATAAAGAGCTGTGCCTGGTGCTGCTCAGTGGCCGGGTGAATATCGAAGGCGAGGGCTTCAACTGGCAGAACGTCGGTGATCGCCAGTCGGTGTTCGAGGACAAGTCGCCGTTCGCCGCGTACCTTCCGCCGGGCACCGCCGCCCAGGTCACGGCCTTGAGCGATGTGCAGATTGCCGTGTGCGCCGCCCCCGGCGCGCCGGGTTACGAACCACGCTTGATCCGTCCCGAGGACTGCAAGCGCAGCGTGCGCGGCAAAGGCGCCAACACCCGCTATGTGTGCGACATCCTGCCCGACAGCGCGCCGGCCCAATCGCTGCTGGTGGTGGAGGTGCGCACGCCGTCGGGGCATTCGTCGAGCTACCCGCCGCACAAACACGACACCGACGACCTGCCGCACCAGAGCTTTCTGGAAGAGACCTACTACCACCAGATCAACCCGCCCCAAGGCTTTGTGTTCCAGCGGGTGTACACCGACGATCGCAGCATCGACCAGGCCATGGCCGTGGAAAACAGCGACCTGGTGGTGGTGCCCAAGGGCTATCACCCGGTCAGCGTGCCGTACGGCTACGAGTCCTATTACCTGAACGTGATGGCCGGCCCCAAGCGTGCCTGGCATTTCCATAACGACCCGCAGCACAGTTGGCTGCTGGACCTTTAGACGCTGTTGGCGCGAGCGAGCCCGCTCGCGCATTGGATGACTGTCGATCGACGGATTTGCATTCCTACAAGGTGCGAACATGACCACAACAAGATTGACCATGGCCCAGGCCCTGGTGAAGTTTTTGGACAACCAGTACATCGAAGTCGATGGCGTGCAGAGCAAGTTCGTCGCCGGCGTGTTCACGATTTTCGGCCACGGCAATGTGCTCGGCCTGGGCCAGGCCCTGGAGCAGGACAGTGGTGACCTGGTGGTGCATCAGGGCCGTAACGAGCAGGGCATGGCCCACGCGGCCATCGGTTTCGCCAAGCAGCACCTGCGGCGCAAAGTGTATGCATGCACTGCTTCGGTCGGGCCGGGGGCGGCGAACATGCTCACCGCTGCGGCCACCGCCACGGCCAACCGTATTCCGTTGCTGCTGTTGCCGGGCGATGTGTACGCCAGTCGCCAGCCCGACCCGGTGCTGCAACAGATCGAGCAGTTCCACGACCTGAGCATCAGCACCAACGATGCGTTTCGGTCCGTGAGCAAGTACTGGGACCGTATCAACCGTCCCGAACAACTGATGAGCGCCGCGATCCACGCCATGCGCGTGCTCACCGACCCGGCGGAAACCGGCGCGGTGACCCTGGCCTTGCCCCAGGATGTGCAGGCCGAAGCCTGGGACTATCCGGACTACTTCTTGCAAAAACGCGTGCACCGTATCGAGCGTCGCCCAGCCACCGCCGCGATGCTTAGCGATGCGCTAGCGGCCATCCGAGGCAAGCGCAAACCGCTGATCATCTGCGGTGGCGGGGTCAAGTACTCCGGTGCGAATGCGGCGTTGCAAGCGTTCGCAGAGCGCTTCGATATTCCCTTCGCCGAGACGCAAGCGGGCAAGAGCGCGCTGGTGTCCAGCCACCCGCTCAACGTCGGCGGCATCGGCGAAACCGGGTGCCTGGCGGCTAACCTGCTGGCGCCCGAGGCCGATCTGATCATTGGCGTCGGCACGCGCTACACCGACTTCACCACCTCGTCCAAATCGCTGTTCAAGCACCCGGATGTGACGTTTCTCAACCTAAACATCAGCCCCGCCGATGCGTTGAAACTCGATGGCGTGCAGGTGCTGGCCGATGCGCAGGTTGCCCTTCAAGCATTGACCGATGCCCTCGGTGACTACCGCGCAGGTTGGGGCGAGCAGATTGCCGACGCCAAGGCGCAACTGGACGCCGAAGTCGACCGCGTGCATCAAGTGGAGTACCACGGCGATGACTTTGTGCCGGAAGTGGATGACCACCTGGACCGCGCAGTACTGCGGGAATTTATCGAGCTGACCGGCTCGTGCCTGACCCAGAGCCGGGTCCTGGGTGTACTCAATGAGACGGTGGCCGACGATGCAATTATCGTCGCCGCCGCTGGCAGCCTGCCTGGTGATTTGCAGCGTGCCTGGCGCAGCAAAGGCGTCAACACCTACCACGTCGAATACGGCTACTCGTGCATGGGCTACGAGATCAACGCCGCCCTCGGCGTGAAGCTCGCCGAGCCGAGCAAGGAGGTCTACGCGCTGGTCGGCGATGGCTCCTACATGATGCTGCATTCCGAGCTGGCTACCTCGATTCAGGAGCGGCGCAAGATCAACGTGGTGCTGCTGGACAATATGGCCTTCGGTTGCATCAACAACCTGCAGATCGGCAACGGCATGGACAGCTTCGGCACCGAATTCCGCTACCGCAACCCCGAAACCGGCCAGCTCGACGGCGGCCTGGTGCCGGTGGATTTCGCCATGAGTGCGGCGGCCTATGGCTGCAAGACCTACAAGGTCAGCAACGTAGAGCAATTACAGGCCGCGCTGGCCGATGCGCGCACGCAAACCGTCTCAACCCTGATCGACATTAAAGTGCTGCCCAAGACCATGGTTCACGGCTACCTGTCCTGGTGGCGGGTGGGGGTGGCGCAGGTCTCCACCAGCGAACGCACGAACGCGGCGGCGAAGAAACTCAACGAGCACCTGGCCAAGGCCCGGCAGTACTAATAACAAGAGGAGCGTGTGTATGTCTTTGAAGCTAGGTGTAATCGGGACCGGCGCCATCGGCCGCGACCATATCCGTCGTTGCAGCCAGACCTTGCTCAATAGCCAGGTGGTGGCGGTGACCGACATCAATCTGGACCAGGCCGCCAAGGTAGTTGCCGACTTGCAGCTGGCCGCCGAGGTGTACCCAGACGGCCATGCGCTGATCAACTCGGCCGAGGTTGAAGCGGTTCTGGTGACCTCCTGGGGGCCGAGTCACGAAGAATTCGTGCTCGCCGCGATTGCCGCCGGCAAGCCGGTGTTCTGCGAAAAGCCGCTGGCGGTGACCGCGCAAGGCTGCCGCAAGATCGTCGACGCCGAAGTGGCCCATGGTAAGCGCCTGGTGCAGGTGGGCTTTATGCGTCCGTACGACGAGGGTTATCGCGCCCTTAAAGCCGTGATCGACAGCGGCCAGATCGGCGAGCCCTTGATGCTGCACTGCGCACACCGAAACCCCAGGGTCGGCGAAAACTACAAGACCGACATGGCAATCACCGACACCCTGATCCACGAACTGGATGTGCTGCGCTGGTTGCTCGACGACGACTACGTGTCGGTGCAAGTGGTGTTCCCACGCAAGACCAGCAAGGCCCTGGCCCATTTGCGCGATCCGCAGCTCGTGCTGCTGGAAACCGCCAAGGGCACGCGCATCGACGTGGAAGTATTTGTGAACTGCCAATACGGCTACGACATCCAGTGCGAAGTGGTGGGCGAGAGCGGCATCGCCAAATTGCCGGAACCGTCCCAGGTGCAACTGCGTAGCGAGGCGAAGCTGTCCAACGCGATCCTGATGGATTGGAAGGACCGCTTTATCGGTGCCTATGACGTGGAGTTGCAAGCCTTTATTGATAGCGTGCGCGCCGACAAGGTGGGCGGGCCGTCGGCGTGGGACGGCTATGCGGCGGCGGTGGCGGCGGATGCGTGTATCGAGGCGCAGGGCAGTGGGCAGATCGTCAAGGTCAGCTTGCCCGAGCGCCCACGCTTCTACGGCTGACACTCGGTCAAGGTGGGGAGGGCTTGTTCCTTCCCCCTTTGGATTGGGTTTGTACTTCAATCAAGGAGTCAATCATGCGAATTGGACTAGTTGGCTATGGCCATGGAGGGCGCTTCTTTCATGCGCCGCTGATTGCAACCTTGCCCGGTGCCACGTTTGTCGGCGTGGTCACCCGTTCCCCTGAGCGGCGCCAGCAATTGAACGCCGACCACCCGGGTGTCCAGGCTTTCAACAGCATCGGCCAGATCGTCGAAGCCGGTGTGGATGCCCTGGTGATTTCCACCACGCTTAAAGGTCGCCCGGCACTGGTGCTCGAAGCCATCGAGCACGGTGTGACGGTGGTCAGCGACAAACCCTTTGCCGCCAACGCCGAGCAAGCCCAGGCGCTGATTACCGCGGCTGAGCGCCAGGGGACGCTGCTCAGTGTTTATCAGAACCGCCGCTGGGACTCGGATTACCTGACCCTGCGCAAGCTCATCGATGCCGGCGCCCTGGGCACCATCAGCCGCTTTGAATCGCGGGTGGAACGCTACAGCCCGCAGGCGGTGGGCAACGCCAGCGGTGGCGGTTGGCTGCGGGATTTAGGCAGCCACCTGGTGGACCAGGCGCTGCAATTGTTCGGCCCGGTGGACAGGGTATTCGCGCAATTGCACTACAGCGCCGAACATCCCCATGTCGACCACGGTTTTTTTGTGTCTCTGACCCATGCCAATGGGGTGATTTCCCACCTGTGGGGCAATGCCTTGCAAAACAGCCAGGCGCCGCGCTTTCGCGTCAGTGGCAGCGCTGGCTGTTACACCGTCGAGGGGCTGGACGGCCAGGAAGAAGCACTGATGGCCGGCAAATCGCCGAAAACCGAGGGCGAGCACTGGGGCGCCGAAGAACACCGACGCTGGGGCTGGTTCGAGCAGGGCCCGGAACGTGAACGCGTGCCGTCGGAGAAGGGCTGCTGGACCCAGTTCTATCGTCAGTTGCAAGCCGCCGTGCAAGGCCAGGGACCGCTGCCGGTCAATGCCTATGACGCGTTGGAAACCACCCGTATATTGGACGCCGCACGCCTGAGCGCCGAGCGCCAGCAGGTGGTTTCAACAAAAATAGAATAAAATTCTAAAACAGGTTGATATGGAAATTATTTTCCAATAAAGTCTTTTCCAGGTTGCAAAAAGTACGTCGCGGGCTCGATCCGCACGGCTCAACAAAAACAAGATCAAAAACAACCAGGTACCGTCAGATGAAAATCTTCAACGCTGTACTGCGAGTTTTACGCCCCCTTTCTGCGCCGCGCGGTCTGCCCCGCACCCGCCCGTTCTACTTCTCCTTCCTTAATGTGCTGTGTGTCGAAAATAACGACGCGCTGGTGTGCTGCATTCCCGGGGCGCCAGTCGTGCGACTGCCCACCTCGCTCTGAACAACGCAACGTCCAACAAAACCAACAAGAAAGTGGAGACAGACCGTTCATGAAGACCCCGATCCGTTTTACCGCGCTGGCCTTGTCCATGCTGCTGGCCAGTGGGTTTGCCAGTGCCGCCGATATCAAAGTGGGCGTGAGCATGTCCGCTTTCGATGACACCTTTCTGACCTACCTGCGTGAAGACATGGACAAGCAAGCCAAGTCGTACCCCAAGGGTGATGGCGTGCAGCTGCAGTTCGAAGACGCCCGCGCCGATGTGGTCAAGCAACTGAGCCAGGTCGAGAACTTTATCAGCCAGAGAGTCGACGCCATTATCGTTAACCCAGTGGACACCGCATCGACCGCCAACATCATCAAGGCCGCCACCGCCGCGAAAATCCCACTGGTGTTCGTCAACCGCCGGCCAGATCAGAAGGACCTGCCCAAGGATGTCGTGGCCGTGACCTCCGACGACGTCGAAGCCGGCAAGCTGCAAATGCAGTACATCGCCGAAAAACTCGGCGGTAAGGGCAAGATCGTGATCCTGCTGGGTGACCTGGCGAACAACTCCACCACCAACCGTACCAAGGGCGTGAAAGAGGTGCTGGCCAAGTATCCGGACATCAAGATCGAGCAGGAACAAACCGGGACCTGGCTGCGCGACAAGGGCATGACGCTGGTCAACGACTGGTTGACCCAGGGCCGCGAATTCGACGCGGTGCTGGCCAACAACGATGAGATGGCTATCGGTGCGTCCATGGCCTTGAAATCATCCGGCAAGGAAAAGGGCAGTGTGTTGATCGCCGGCGTCGACGGCACGCCGGACGGTTTGAACGCGATCGCCAAGGGGGACATGGCTGCGTCGGCATTCCAGGACGCCAAGGGCCAGGCCGTCGGCTCGGTGGAAGCGGCGCGCAAGATGGCAAAAAACGAGGCGACGGAGCAGAACGTGGTGATCCCGTTCAAGCTGATCACTCCGGACAACGTCAAAGACTTCAAGTAGCCCCGACCTCACAATAATAAGCCGGCAGGGCGGTCGTGCCCGCCCTGTCGATGGAGTACCTGTCTATGCTCGCTCAAGCCACAGCCTCGCAGCCTGCGGGTATCCAGCCCCGTGCGCTGGACGAACCCTACCTGCTGGAAATCCTCAACATCAGCAAAGGCTTCCCCGGTGTCGTGGCCCTGGACGATGTACAGCTGCGCGTGCGCCCCGGTTCCGTGCTGGCGCTGATGGGCGAGAACGGTGCGGGCAAATCGACGTTGATGAAGATCATCGCCGGCATCTACCAGCCCGACAGCGGCGAAATCCGCCTGCGAGGCGAACCGATCGTATTTGACACCCCGCTGGCCGCGCAGAAGGCCGGGATTGCGATGATCCATCAGGAACTCAACCTGATGCCGCACATGAGCATCGCCGAGAACATCTGGATCGGCCGCGAGCAGCTCAATGGCCTGCGCATGGTCAACCACCGCGAAATGCACCGCTGCACCGCCGACTTGCTGGCGCGCTTGCGCATCAACCTGGACCCCGAGGAACAGGTGGGCAACCTGAGCATCGCCGAGCGGCAGATGGTCGAGATTGCCAAAGCGGTGTCCTACGACTCCGACATCCTGATCATGGACGAACCGACATCGGCCATCACCGAGAAGGAAGTGGCCCATCTGTTTTCGATCATTGCCGACCTCAAGTCCCAGGGCAAAGGCATCGTCTATATCACACACAAGATGGACGAAGTGTTCGCCATCGCCGATGAAGTGGCGGTGTTCCGCGACGGTCAGTACATCGGCCTGCAACGGGCCGACAGCATGGACAGCGACAGCCTGATTTCGATGATGGTGGGCCGCGAGCTGAGCCAGTTGTTCCCGGTGCGCGAAACGCCCGTCGGCGAGCGCTTGCTGTCGGTGCGCGACCTGCGCCTGGACGGGGTGTTCAAGGATGTGTCGTTCGACCTGCACGCCGGGGAGATTCTCGGAATTGCCGGGCTGATGGGCTCGGGCCGCACCAACGTGGCCGAAACCTTGTTCGGTATCACCCCCGCCGACGGCGGCCAGATCACCCTCGACGGCGAGCCGGTGCGCATCACCGACCCGCATATGGCCATCGACAAAGGCTTTGCACTGCTGACCGAGGACCGCAAGCTCAGTGGCCTGTTCCCCTGTCTGTCGGTGCTGGAAAACATGGAAATGGCCGTGTTGCACCACTATTCGGGCAACGGCTTTATCCAACAGAAAGCCCTGCGCGCACTGTGCGAAGACATGTGCAAGAAGCTGCGGGTGAAAACGCCGTCGCTGGAGCAGTGCATCGACACCTTGTCCGGCGGCAACCAGCAGAAGGCGCTACTGGCTCGCTGGCTGATGACCAACCCACGCCTGCTGATCCTCGACGAGCCGACCCGCGGCATCGACGTCGGCGCCAAGGCTGAGATCTATCGACTGATCTCGTTCCTCGCCAGCGAGGGCATGGCGGTGATCATGATTTCTTCGGAGTTGCCCGAGGTGCTGGGCATGAGCGATCGGGTGATGGTGATGCACGAAGGCGAACTGATGGGCACCCTGGACCGTAGCGAAGCGACCCAGGAAAAAGTCATGCATCTGGCCTCGGGTATGACCGCAGTCCACTGACGCACCGCCGCGCGGGCCGGCGGTTGGCCTGCGCTTCAGAATAAAAAAGGTGAATGGTTATGAACGCAATAACGGATAACAAGCCTGCCTCGGCGCCGGTCAAACATCGGCGTCGAATGCCCACCGAGCTGAGCATCTTTTTGGTGCTGATCGGCATCGGCCTGGTATTTGAGGTGTTTGGCTGGATCGTGCGCGATCAGAGCTTCCTGATGAATTCCCAGCGCCTGGTACTGATGATCCTGCAAGTGTCGATCATTGGCCTGCTTGCCATCGGCGTGACCCAGGTGATCATTACCACGGGGATCGACCTGTCTTCGGGTTCGGTGCTGGCGCTGTCGGCGATGATCGCCGCCAGCCTGGCGCAAACGTCGGACTTCTCGCGAGCGGTGTTTCCCAGCCTGACCGACTTGCCGGTGTGGATTCCGGTCGCCATGGGCCTGGGGGTCGGGCTGCTGGCGGGAGCGATCAACGGCAGCATCATCGCCGTTACCGGGATCCCGCCGTTTATCGCCACCCTGGGCATGATGGTCTCGGCCCGTGGCCTGGCCCGCTATTACACCGAAGGCCAGCCGGTGAGCATGCTGTCTGATTCCTACACCGCGATCGGCCACGGTGCGATGCCGGTGATCATCTTCCTGGTGGTGGCGGTGATCTTTCATATCGCCCTGCGTTACACCAAGTACGGCAAGTACACCTATGCCATCGGCGGCAATATGCAGGCGGCGCGGACGTCGGGTATCAACGTCAAGCGTCACCTGATCATCGTCTACAGCATCGCCGGTCTGTTGGCAGGGCTGGCCGGGGTGGTTGCCTCGGCGCGGGCCGCCACGGGTCAGGCCGGCATGGGCATGTCGTATGAGCTGGATGCGATTGCCGCTGCGGTGATCGGCGGGACCAGCCTGGCGGGCGGGGTAGGGCGCATCACCGGCACCGTGATCGGCGCGCTGATCCTGGGCGTGATGGCCAGCGGGTTTACCTTTGTAGGGGTGGATGCGTATATCCAAGACATCATCAAGGGCTTGATTATTGTGGTGGCGGTGGTGATCGACCAATATCGCAATAAGCGCAAGCTTAAACGCTGAGCTGTAAGGCACATGGCACAAGCTGCAAGCTGCAAGTCCGATTAGCTCTACAGCTTGTCGCTTGCAGCTTGCGGCTTATAGCTGCTCTACGAACTTTCCTGCTATAAACGCACTCCGATGACCATTCGCCAAGCCCGTCCTGGTGTCTTTGGGGGTTATATCGGAAAAAATGCCTGTCTTTTCAGTTGCTGCGCCCTCAAGTCGGCCTTAGACTGCCGCCCCTCGTAAATTGAGTGCCGGGTGGCGCTTGGAATGGATGGCGCCCTTCCGAGACCTGCACAGGTCGGCCGGAACGCTCCCTTATTCGCCTTAATGCACGTATTTTTTATAGAGAAATCAATGACAAAGGAAAAGTTGCTGGCCATGCCGGCGGATGACTACATGAATGCCGAACAGCACGCTTTTTTCGAGAAGTTGCTGCAAGACATGAAAGTGGAACACCACGAGCGCATTGAACAGAACCGTATCGCCATTGAAAGCCTGGACACCCCGGCTGACCCGGCCGACGCTGCTTCCGTGGAAGAAGAGCGCACCTGGCTGGTCAACGCCATCGACCGCGACCAGCGCATGCTGCCGCAGCTTGAGCGTGCACTGGAACGCATCAAGGAAGATTCCTTTGGCTGGTGCGATGACAGCGGCGAGCCTATCGGCCTCAAGCGCCTGCTGATCAGCCCGACCACCAAGTACTGCATCGAAGCGCAAGAGCGTCACGAGCAGATCGACAAGCATCAGCGCCAAGCCTGATGCGGTGAAGCCGGGGAGCCGTCCGCATGGTTCCCCGCAGGAATACCCGCCACACCCCGTCTACTATTGATCTACTGCACGGCACCCCACTAAAGGCCCATGGATAATGGCCGGATAGTGGCGTTTAATGCCGTGACAATAAAGACAAACAGTGGGGTGACGAAATGGCTGGGGACGGATCTCTGATGGGCGCAGCAGTGCCGCCACATGCGGTGGCGCGCCGGTTGCCCGGCTGGCTGACGCCGCTGTTGCAGAGCACTGCTCTGGTGCTGATATTGTCAGGCCTGGCATTCGCCCAGCTGCCGATCTACCTGTGTCTGCCCATCGCCCTGTTGGTGATCTGGCTGCCTCGCTTGCGCAGCCGCCCGGTTGGCCCTGCGCCGGTAGCCGTCGATGCGATTGGCGAACTGACCCGGGATCTGTCCTACACCACCAGCCATAACGCACTGTCCGCAGCCGGCGTGGCCTATTCGGTCAAGCAATTGGCCGCGCGCCTGCAGTCGCAATTGACGGCGGCCAAACAGATTGTCAGCAATGCCGAAGTCATGATCAGCACCGAACAGGTCACTTCCCAGCTCAGCCGCCAGGCCTTGGGGGCCGCCAGCCAGGCCCATCAGCGCAGTACCGAAGGCCGGGAAGTGCTGGTGCACTCCATCACCCGCATGCGTCAGCTCAGCCAGCGCGCCAATGCCAGCCGCGAGTTGATCGAAGCCTTGAGCCAGCGCAGCGAGGAAATCCAGCGGGTAACCCTGGTGATCCAGTCCATCGCCAGCCAGACCAACCTGTTGGCGCTCAATGCCGCCATCGAGGCGGCACGGGCCGGTGAGCATGGGCGCGGGTTTGCGGTGGTGGCCGACGAAGTGCGCGGGCTGGCCGGGCGTACTGCCACGGCCACCGATGAAGTCGGGGTGATGGTGGCGGATATCCAGCAGCGCACGGCTCAGGTCGTGGAGCAGATTCGCCAGTTATCGGCGGATTTGCACACCGGCGTCGAGCAGGTGGAGCACGCCGGCGAACAGTTGGAAAGCATTGCCAGCCTCGCCGCCGATGTGGAAGGCCAAGTCAATGAAATCGCCCAGGGCACCGACACCAACCAGGCGCAGCTCGACAGCCTGTTCCATGCGGTGGAACAGATGCGCAGCGATTTGAGCATCAGCGACGAGCAAACCCGCCAGTTGGCCGACGCCGCGATCCAGATGGAAGGACAGGCCGAAACCATCAGCGAGCGTCTGGCGGCGGTGGGGCTGGACGACTATCACCAACGGATCTACGACCTGGCCCGCGAGGGCGCCAGCCGCATCGCTGCGCAATTCGAAGCGGATGTACAGCAAAACCGCATCAGCCTGGATGACCTGTTCGACCGTACTTATACCCCGATTCCCAACACCAGCCCGAGCAAGTACCACACCCGCTTCGACAGTTACACCGACAAGGTGCTACCGGCGATCCAAGAGGCGCTGTTGCCGCGTCACGAAGGCTTGGTATTTGCCATCGCGTGCACGCCGCAGGGCTACGTGCCGACCCACAATAATGCGTTTTCCCAGCCGTTGACCGGCGATGCCAAAGTGGATGCGGTGCAGAACCGCACCAAACGTAAGTTCGACGACCGCACAGGCATTCGCTGCGGCAGTCATCAGCAGGCGGTGTTATTGCAGACCTACACCCGCGATACCGGCGAGCTGATGCATGATTTGTCGGTGCCAATCATGGTCAACGGCCGGCATTGGGGCGGGTTGCGCCTGGGTTATAAACCAGAAAGCGCCAAGCGCTGAGGTCGTACGCGACGGGCGGTCGCGTTACGCCTTGGCGGGCTCATGCAGCAGCGCGTTCAGGTCGTCCACCGCCGGCGCCCATTCGGCGTCGACGTGCAGTTGCTCTTTGAGAAAACTGGCCTGTTGCGCGCTCCAGAACGGGGCGTCGACCAATTTGACGTCGTCCGGCAGACGGTGCTCGGCGGTGAACCGCTCAATACCTTCTTGGGATGAATCCAGGCCAAGTTGATCGAACAGGGTTTCCAGAGTAGGGGTGGTGGTGTCCATTGGTATCTCCATGCAGAGTGAGCAGCGTTATGCATGGGAGGGCCCTGACACGGCAGAGTTCGAATTTGTTCGTCAGCAGGTCAGTGCGCCGGCATCCACGGCGCTCTTGAGGGCCTGGGCCGACTCTTTGGCGGCGCTGGCAGCGGCCTCCACGGTCTTGAACCAACGGTCTTTTTCAACTTGGTGGGTGGTAGTAGTGGTCAGGGGCGGCTTGGCACGCATTACGATGACCGCTTGAAATTCACCGTCAACTTCCCTGGCTTCGCCACGGATAAAAAATTCGCCAATATCAAATTCCGTCACGTATCGCCTTCCCTTCGAGGTATTCAACTGCACTGATGAAACCTGACCCGCCGGCGGGGCAAACTTCAATGGACGGGTCAGTATGGCAGTTGTTGGAGGGCTGTGGCGCGGTAAAGTCAACCAGGTGACGAAACGATCCCAACGTACAGACTGGCTTCCAGTTGTTTGGCCAGTTCACACGCCTTGATATGGTTGCTGCGGAAACCCCTGATTCGGCCACTGGTCACTTCCAGGATATGAAAGAAGTTCCTCCCGGCAGGTACCACTTGGTAAAGAACAGAATTGGAGTACCCTTCCAGGCCTGGCAAGCAGTAATATTGGCGCTCGTCTGGACATGATGAACGAGTGCCGGAAGACGTAGCCTGATAGTGACGTCGTTGCATGGTCAGCTCCTATCGATCTTGTGACTTACCGCAAACGGTTCGGGTGGTTTGAACCCTTTCGCTGTTCTACCATTGTCGTCGCGGGTCGACACTCGGTTCCATGCCAAGTAATTTTTGTGTGAGCTGTCGGAAACTGCGTTTTTGATTGGGGTTATTCTCTGAAGCGGTGCGACCCGTATTCTCGGGTCGTTGAACCTGTGATTTCCTGTCAGTCCCGGTGACCTTGCATAAGGTCCATCGTGTGCGCCCGTACGAGGCGTGCAATACGACAGGAAGTTTCTTCAGTTTTTTCATTAAGTGCATCAGGTGATCGTGCCGTATTGGCCGTTTTAGTGTGCTGCCTGTTTCTGCAGGCCGCACTTTTTTCGATGTGGGGGCTTTTCCTTGGCAGTCAGTAATCTGGATATGCACGCATTGTTCGTGCTGGGTGATTTGCGCGCAAAGTTGGTCAAACAGTTCCAATCCCGTTTTGTTTACATCACTGAGCAGACGCCGGAAGGCATCTACATCGCCGAGATCGATACCGAAACGGCGCTGGTGGTGGATGACAAACAGCGTCTTGAACTCAAAGTAGGCGACCATTTTCGTGCGGCGGTATTGCCCAGCCGCGAAGGCGGTAAGTTCGAGTTGAAGTTTCGCGACATCAAGTTGACGGTGTATGGCCTGGGCGATTACGCCTTTGTTTCGTCGGCCGAAGGCGAAGGTATCGTGTTCAAGGAAGGCCACAGTGTGATGCTGGTGTTCGCCGCCCATGAACAACTGCAGGAAGGCCTGACCAAAACCCTGAAAGCCGTGACCGGCAAGGCCGCCAAGTGGCGCAAGGGCGAACTGGTGACTTTCAAGGCCAGCGAGTAACGCGTCCTTGACGTCTGCGTGTATCGTCTTGCGGAACCTCTACTACAGTTGAGTGGACTTAACTATTCAGAGGCTTCGCGCGTTCGCGGCAAAGCCATCCGCTATGGCTGCAGTACGCGAGGTAAGGCATGAAAGGTTTGAGAACCCTGTTGGTGGCGTCCCTGACGAGCCTGAGTCTATCGATGGCTTCGTTGCCGGCGGCGGCGGGGCAGACGCCGGTGCATTTCGCCGACTTGAATTGGGAAAGCGGCAGCCTGATCACCGAAGTGCTGCGGTTTATCGTCGAGAAGGGCTATGAATTGCCCACCGACACCTTGCCCGGCACCACCATCACCCTGGAAACCGCCCTGGCCAAGAATGATATCCAGGTGATCGGCGAAGAGTGGGCCGGCCGCAGCCCCGTGTGGGTCAAGGCTGAGGCCGAAGGCAAGGTGGCCGGCCTGGGCGATACGGTCAAAGGCGCGACCGAGGGCTGGTGGGTGCCGGAATATGTGGTCAAGGGCGACCCTGCCAAAGGCATCAAGCCCCTGGCTCCGGACCTCAAGAGTGTAAAAGACCTGGCGCGCTACAAGGATGTGTTCAAAGATCCGGAATCCCCCGGCAAGGGGCGCTTTCTCAACAGCCCCATCGGCTGGACCTCGGAAGTGGTCAACCAGCAGAAGCTCAAAGCCTATGGCCTGGACGACAACTACGTGAACTTCCGCAGCGGCTCGGGTGCGGCGCTGGATGCCGAAATCGCCTCCTCGATCCGGCGTGGCAAACCGGTGCTGTTCTACTACTGGTCGCCGACTCCTTTGATGGGGCGCTACAAACTGATCCAGCTCGAAGAGCCGCCATTCGATGCCGAGGCCTGGAAAACCCTGACCGACGCAGACAACCCCAATCCAAAGCCGACTCGTTCGCTGGCGTCCAAGTTGAGCATCGGGGTGTCTACGCCGTTTCAGAAGGCGCACCCACAGATCGCCGGGTTTTTCGAAAAAGTCGAGTTTCCTATTGAGCCGCTGAACAAAGCCTTGGCCACCATGAGTGAAAACCATACTCCGCCAAGGGAGGTGGCTCAGGCGTTTCTCAAGGCCCATCCCGAGGTCTGGAAGGCCTGGCTGACCGTAGAGGTGGCGCAGAAGGTTGAGGCGAGCCTGAAGTAGCAGGCCGTTCGCTCCCCGACGAAATACCTGCAAAAACCCCTCGGACGACTATCCTTTCCCGGACCTTTTCAGGGAGAGCCCGTCATGAGTTTCGTGATCGCACGCTGGATCGTCGGGATATTCACCGGAATCAGTGTGATCCACCTGTACTGGGCCGCCGGCGGCAAGCTCGGCAGCCTGGCGGCCATCCCGCAGTTGCCCGGCGAATTTGCCAGCGGCCCGCGCCCAGCGTTCAAACCGTCGGCCCTGGGCACCTTTTTGGTGGCGATGGGGCTGGTGGGGATTGCTCTATTGGTTTGCCTGCGCGCCGGCCTGTATTTCCCTGCGGTATCCCACCGTGCGTTGCAATGGGGTATCAGCGCCATCGCCGTGCTGATGTTCGCCAGGGCGATCGGCGACTCAGAGCTGGTGGGTTTTTTCAAAAAAGTCGGAGGGTCGCGGTTCGCGCGTTGGGATACGTACTGCTATTCACCGTTGTGCCTGGCCTTGGGGGTAGGGTTGTTGGTGGTGGCCTGGGCCTGAGCCGCACCCGGAAAGCCCCGTGTGCTTGTTGGCAAGCAGCTGTCAGCCAGCGCTGATTGATTCTCAAATAAAAACCCCTCGCATCCTTACCCGATTTTCCAAGCTGGCCGTCATGGTAGATAGAACCTCAATTACGCAGGATTTATCATGTCGCGCCTTGCTCGTCCCTTGCATCCGCTGGCTTTGTCGGTGGCGATGGCTCTTGCCGCAGTGCCATTGTTGACCGTCCAGTCCTCCTTCGCCGAAGAAAGCAGCGCCCAGCGCGGCTTCCAGGTGCCGGCCGGTGATTTGAGCCAGGCGCTCAATAACCTGGCCGAGCAGGCGGGGCTGGTGCTGGCGTTCGATGCAGAGCTGACCCGAGGCAAGCGCAGCCCGGGCGTGAGCGGGCAGTACGATATCGATGGGGCGTTGAACCAATTGCTGGCCGGCACCGGTTTGCAGGCGCTGAAACTTTCCGGCGACCGTTATCGCTTGGAGGCGATCCCGGACAGCGGCGGGGCCATGCAACTGCAGGCCACCACCATCAATGCGGCTTACCAGGCCGAAAGCCCCACCGGTCCGGTGCCCGGTTATGTGGCCACGCGCAGCCTGTCGGCGACCAAGACCGATACCGCGCTGATCGAAACCCCGCAGTCGATCTCGGTGGTCACTAAAGACCAGATGCGTGCCCAGAACGCCGAAAGCCTCAATCAGATCCTGCGCTACAGCGCCGCCGTGGTGCCGGAAACCCGTGGCGCTACCGCGTCGCGCCTCGACCAGTTGACCATTCGCGGCTTCTTGCCCACCACTTACCTCGACGGCCTGCGCATGCCGTCCAGCCGCGATGCCTTGCCGCAGAAAGATGCGTTTGATTTGGAACGGGTCGAAGTGCTGCGTGGCCCCGCCTCGGTGCTATACGGCCAGGGTTCGCCCAGCGGTGTGATCAATATGGTTACCAAGCGGCCGCTGGATGTGCCGTTCCATGAAGTGGGCGTCGAATACGGCACCTTTGATAAAAAGCGCACCACCTTCGACCTCAGCGGCCCGCTTGATGATCAAGGGGTGTATTCCTACCGTGTCGCCGGTCTTTTCGACGATGCCGATGGCCAGGTCGAACACACCGAGACCCGTCGTCAGTCGTTGTCCAGCGCCTTTACCTGGCGCCCGGACGAGGACACGTCGCTGACCTTGCTGGGGCACTTTCAGAAAGACCCCAAGGGTGCTTCCTACGGTTCGGTGCCGGCTTGGGGTTCGGTGCTGCACAGCCCCACTGGGCGCAAGATCGACGTGGACTACTACGACGGTGAAAAGAACTTCGAGAAAAGCGATCGTGAGTATTACTCCATCGGCTACGCGTTCGAACACCATTTCAACGACGTGTGGACGCTGCGCCAGAATGCACGCTACCTGCGTGCCGAGGGCATCTATCGCAGCATCTACAACAGCTATCTGCAGGCCGATTACCGCACGTCTACTCGCTCGACCATTGCCACCGATGTGGACATGGATGCCTACAACCTCGATAACCAGGTGCAGGCCAAATTCGACACCGGGCCGTTGCAGCATACGCTGTTGATGGGCGCCGATTACCAGAACACCAGCACCGATACCAAGGCGGGTTACGGCTCGGGGCCTTCACTGGATATCTTCGATCCCGTTTACGGCGCCCCTGTGACCACGCCGGCCTTCGCCACGGACGCCACTTCACGCAGCGAGCAAACCGGGGTTTACCTGCAAGAGCAGATGAAGTGGGACAACTGGGTGCTGCTGCTGGGCGGCCGGTATGACTGGGCCAGCACCGATGGCACTACCAAGACGCTGCGCACCGGTGCCAAGAGCAAGTCCTCCTTGGACAGCGAGGCTTTCACCGGGCGTGTAGGGCTGGTGTATCTGTTCGATAACGGCCTGGCGCCGTATGTGAGTTACGCGGAGTCCTTTAACCCGCAATCGGGGACCGGCTACGGCGGTTCGGTGTTCAAGCCGACCGAGGGCAAGCAATATGAACTGGGCATCAAGTATCAGCCGCCGGGCAGCAACAGTTTTATCACCGCGGCGATTTTCGACCTGCGCCAGAGCAACGTGCCGACCATGGACCCGGATCCGACCCATCTGTGTGGTAACGGTCGCTGCCAGATTCAGGATGGCGAACAGCAATCCCGCGGCTTTGAACTGGAGGGCAAGGCCAGCCTGAGCGATAACCTCGATATCACCGCCGCTTACGCTTACCTGGACAACCGCGCCTCCAAGTCCAACAGCACCGTGCGCTATGCGCCAATCAGCGATATTGGCGTCGGCCCTGCGGTCCCGGTGGAAGGCACCACCACCTACGGCGTGCCACGGCATACCGCTTCGGCATGGGCCGACTACACCTTCCGCGACGGCCACCTCAAAGGCTTCGGCGCGGGGGCGGGTGCCCGCTATGTCGGCTCTTCCTGGGGCGATACCGCCAACACGTTGAAAGTACCCGGCTACACCTTGTTTGACGCTGCGGTGCATTACGACATCCCAAATATCGTCAACCTCAACGACAAGCTGCGCCTGGCATTGAATGCCACCAACCTGGCCAATAAAGAGTACGTCGCGTCGTGCTACTCGTATTCATGGTGCTGGTATGGCTCGCAGCGCACGGTACAGGCGAGTGCCACCTACCAGTGGTAAAGACGTGACGTGTGCCAAGCTCGCGCACCACAGGGAAGTGGGCGGGCCGATGAGCCTGCGATAAGGCATTTTAATGGCCCCTTTGTAACAAAATCCTCGCCAGAATCGCGTTTATTTTCAGGTGGTTAGGTGGGGATGCAAATGCGCAATGTTGGAATCATGCTGATCGCCTGCTCCCTGGCAGGCGGCGCGACGGCCGTGCAGGCACGTGAGTTGCGTGAGGGTGACAAGTACATGTGCAGTTGGGGCGCCGGCACCGCCGCCAGGGCCCAAGAGCTGAAACTGGCGGGTGTGTCGCTGTATGCCGCCCGTCAGAAAATCCAGACCCTTAAATTCAGCAAATCGTGGATGCGCATGATGGCCATGGGCATTACCGAGCAAACCTACGACAGCCGTTCGCGGCTCAAGCCTGACGCCATTCGCCAGAGCTTTTATCAGGACTGCGTGCGTTACAAAGTGGCGCGTAAGTAAATACGCGCGGCCAAATTACAAATCCACCACAAATCCAGTGTGTCCGTTTGCATACAATTGCGCAGTGATTGCCACGAGAGCAGGGCGCGAATGGTCATGCAGCCGCCAGAACACTCCTCATCCAACAGCGTGCGCTACCTGGTCGCCGGCGTGGTCGGCGTGGCGCTGATGCTCGGCGCCTATTTCATGCAGATCAACGCCGAAGCGGACCGTCAGCGACAGAGCGCCGCCGAGCGCCTGACCCTGTGTCGGCAGGTGGCGCGGGTGGCCAGTGCGACGGCATTCGGCGGGGCGGATGTGCGCGATACGTGCGAACAACTGAACGAAGAATCGAACAAAGGCAACCCACCGTTATAAGTAATAACCCTTGTTTATAAGTGGAATAGTCGTCGTTAGTTGCACCAAAAGAAGGCATTTAATATCCCTGATCACATAAAAAACATGTGGATATTGAATGACTTACGACGTTTTTAATCCGACGAAAGGACGTAAATAATGTTGTTACAGGTTTTTTCAGTGGTTACTATAGCCGGGCGTTCACCTCCCACGGTTTATGCATTTTTAAATCCCAAGTTTCCATCAGCTACTTGGGATTTTTTTTGTCTGGGATTTGGCCGCAGGCCGGGCTCAATCGTCGGCAAACGCCGCACGCATGCGGCCATCATGCTTGGCCTGATACAGCAACTTGTCGACCTCCTCGACGAATTCCAGCGCTTCGCTACCCGCTGTGACCAGTCGCGTGCCGACACCCAGGCTCAACGTTAACAGGTGGGACACGGCGGAATGCGGATGTTCGATCTCCTGTTGGCAGATCAGGTGCAGGCAGCGTCGTGCCACTTGCCGGGCGGATGCAGCGTCGGTTTCCGGCAGCAACCACACAAACTCTTCGCCGCCGATCCGCGCGATAAAGTCCCTTGGCCGATTCGCGGCCAGTGCCAATGTGCGCGCTACTTGGCGTAGGCAGTCGTCGCCTTTGATGTGGCCGAAGTGGTCGTTGTACTGCTTGAAAAAATCGATATCCAAAATGATCAACGACAGCGGCAATTGGCTGCGCTGGGCGCTGGCCCATTCGCGTTCCAGCACGGTGTCGAACATGCGCCGGTTGGCGATGCCCGTCAGGCCATCCTGATAGGAGTATTCCTCAAGTTGCTTTTGCAGGCGGATCAAGTGCTCTTCGGTCTGCTTGCGCTCGCTGATATCGAACATAAAACCAATCAGTGCTTCGACTTCGCCGTGCTTGCGTATCACATGCACCACATCGCGAATCCACACGTAATCGCCATTCACCGTCAGGGCGCGGTAATCGGCCTCATGGTCGACGCCGGCACGGGACTGCGAGACGCAGATGTTCACCACATACTCCCGGTCGTCCGGGTGCATGCGCTCGACCCAGTCGTCCACGCTGACCCAACTGTGCTGGCTCCAGCCCAGCAATGTTTCGATCTGCGGCCCGATGTAGCTGAAGGTCATGCTCTGCCAGTCGATACGCCAAGGAATGGCTTTAGTGGACTCCAGCAGCGTTTTGTAGACATCACTGTCGGTTTGGCTCGAAGGGACATGGCTCATAACGGACTGCTCGGAATGATGGCTAAGTGCCAAGAGCCTCTTGTGATCCACGCCGGGAGTCAAGCGTTGCGCGAGGCAACGGACGGGAGGTCGCTCAGGAGTTCAACGGTGTGGACAACGAAGGCTGTTCGAAGGCGACCAACGCCTTGAGTCACAGGCGCCGCAGAAAGGATTTGACGATATGACGCGTGGCATCCGTAGTGTCCAGCTGATCCATGGCGGTATAGGCATGCCACTGGCAATCGACGATCTCGTTGCATGGCCGCGCGTCTTCAATGTTCACCACCGAGGCTTCGAACACATGGTGCACGGTGTCGCGGGCCTTGAGTTCCTGCAGGTACAGCAAGCCATCCACATTCAACCCGGTTTCTTCTTCCAGTTCGCGTTCGGCGGCGCCTACCGGGCGTTCGTCGCGTTCGACCTTGCCGCCGGGCAAGGCCCATTTTGATCGGGCTTTGCGCACGAAGAGGATATGCCCCTCGTGTTCGCAAATGACCGTTGCCCGGATTTTCATGGTCTGTGCCTCGTAAGAATCAACTGTCATAAAAGTGTAATGCAATTGTCATGCTAAGGGGTTATGGCGCGTGGCCGTGGGTATGTGGATACTGCCCGATTGATCAGAACGCACGAGGTAAACCATGACGACCGTACGCTGGGGCATGATCGGCTGTGGCAGTGTCACTGAAGTAAAGAGTGGACCCGCCTTCTACAAAGCGCCAGGTTCGGCCTTGGTTGCCGTGATGGGGCGCCGTGAGGAGGCCGTGCGCGATTATGCGGCACGTCATCAGGTTGGCCGCTTCTACACCGATGCCCAGGCACTGATCAACGACCCCGACGTGGACGCCGTGTACATTGCCACGCCCCCCGACAGCCACTTGGAATACAGCCTGATGGTAGCCGCCGCCGGCAAGCATTGCTGCGTCGAAAAACCCATGGCCCTGAATGCCGAGCAAAGCGCGCTGATGCAGCGCACCTTCGAGCGCGCCGGGCTGCACCTGTTTGTTTCCTACTACCGGCGTTCCCTGCCGCGTTTCCAGCAGGTGCGGCAGTGGCTACAGGAGGGGCGTATTGGTGAGCTGCGTCACCTTACCTGGACCCTATGCAAGCCACCGGGTGCCGAGGATGCCAGCGCCGCCAACTGGCGCACCGACCCGCTGATCGCCGGCGGTGGCTACTTTGCCGACCTGGCCAGCCATGGGTTTGATCTGTTTCAGTACCTGGCCGGGGATATCGTCGAAGTGTCCGGTTTTACCGCGCGTCAGGCCGGGCGCTATGCAGCGGAAGATGCTGTGACGGCCTGCTGGACTTTCGACTCGGGCGCGCTGGGCATGGGCTGCTGGAACTTTGTCGCGGATCGCAAGGAAGACCGGGTCGAACTGATCGGCAGTCGTGGGCGCATTGTGTTCTCGGTGTTCGAGGAGCAACCGCTGCGCCTGGAAGGCGAATTCAACGAAGTGCTGGATGTGCCGTGCCACGCGCATATCCAGTGGCACCATGTGCTGGCCATGAATGCCCATATTCGCGGCGAGGCCGAGCACCCTTCGTTGGCCATCGAGGCGCTGAAGACCGATCGAATCCTGGATAAGGTGTTGCAACGTAACCCCAATCACCCTGGCTGAACGCGGTACACCTGGTTTTTTTCAAGGAATCGGTAGATGAAATACTGGATGTTGATTTGGCTGGTGCTCGCCACGTGCGCATCGGCGGCACCGCGTGATCAAGGCACGCCGGGGCAGTTTGATTTTTATGTGCTGTCGTTGTCGTGGTCGCCGACGTTTTGCCTGACCCACCCGGACAACGAACAGTGCTCGGGCAAGGGCTATGGTTTTGTACTGCACGGTCTGTGGCCGCAATACGCACGGGGCGGTTGGCCGGCGTCGTGTGCGCCGCAGTCGCAACTGAGCCGTGAGGCGCTGGACAAGGGTGCCACGTTGTTTCCGACCCGTGCGCTGCTCAAGCACGAATGGGCCAAGCATGGCACCTGCAGCGGCCTGGAACCGTTGGCGTATCTGGACAAAACCGACGCGGCATTAGGGGCAGTGGTGATCCCCGAGCAATTGCAGCCATTCAACACGCCGCCGACGCTGCAGGCCCGCGATATCGAGACGCTGTTTCGCGAAAGCAATCCACGCATGGGTAACCACGGGCTGGCAGTGATTTGCAAAGGTAAGGTGCTGTCGGAAGTGCGCGTGTGCCTGACCAAGGACCTGGCCTTCGCCGGCTGCCCACGCAGCGTGAAAAGCCAATGCCACGGGGGCGATATCCGCATTCCGGCGCAACGCTAGAATGTCCCGGGCTCACTGGCTGGAAGTGATACAGGCGCTAAACTTTCAAAGACTGCCTTCAGGCAAAAGGAACATCGCTTGGACACTGACTTTGAAAGTAAGACAACCTTTCAGGGACTGACCTTCAAGTTGTATCGCGCAGAGGGTAGCGCACTACTGGCATTCGACTTGGCGCCAGACCTCGCTACCCGTGATTTTGTCGGCTTCAGCATCGAAGTGCGCTACCCCGGTGCCGACCACTGGGGTGCACTGCACAATCGCCTGCATTTCGACTACCCACCCACGCCGGAGCGGCCGCGCAGCTTTGCTTCTACCGAGGCGCCGTTCCAGAAATTCCGCTGGATTCACGTGCCCAGCCAGATCCTGCCGGGTGTCTATCGATACCGGGTCACCGCCTGCTACATGGGCGCCGACGGCGCGTTGCGCAAGGGCGTGGCGGTGGAAAACCAGATTTGCCTTGAGGCCCAGACAATCAGTGGCTTCCTGAATGTCGGATTTACCCGCGGTTTCGCTTCGTCCCAGGCTTACGGTGATCGGTTCGACAATGAGACCCGCATCCTGCCGCCGGCAGGGGCTGCCCCCAGGGCGTCTCTGGATCTGGATATGGCGCCCTTCGAAGCCCATTACCAATGGCTGGGTTTCGAGGCGCGACGATTGATTTTGCACGTTCTGGATCAGGTCGCCAACGACCCGCAGTTAACCCTCGATGCGCTGATTTACGAAAGCAAGGAACCCGACATCCTGCGCCGCCTGGAGCAACTCGGCCCGCGCCTGCGCGCGATCATTGACGACCACGGCGAGCAGGGCGCCGCCGACAGCTGCGAAAGCCTCAGCGCCGCGCGCCTCGCCAGTGCGGGGGCCCAGGTCAAGCGCCTGCATTTTTCCAGCCAGCAACACCATAAGGTGTTGATCGTAAGGCGTGACGGGCGGGCGATACGGGTGCTCGGCGGCTCCACCAACTTTGCGCTGCGCGGCCTGTATATCCAGGCCAACAACGTGCTGCTGTTCGACGATGAGCGCGTGGCCGGCAAGTTCGCCGAGGTGTTCGAGGCTTACTGGGCCGCGCCCATGGCCTTTCGCAAAAACCCGCTGTCGCAACGCTGGTGGGTGGTGCGCGACCAGCCGGGCTCCAAGGTCTCACTGTGTTTTGCGCCCCATGCCGACAGTGGGTTGTCCCTGGACCCGATTGCCGCCAGCATTGAGCAGGCCAGCAGTTCGGTACTGTACTCGGTGGTGTTTCTCAACCTGATCAACGGCAAGGTTCGTACTGCGCTGGATGAGTTGATGCAGCGCGCGTTGTTCTCCTACGGTGTTGCCCAACGCCAGGGCCGGTTGGCCGTGCGCAAGCCGGATGGTTCGGTGGGCCTGCTGCCGTTCGCTTATCTGGCCAGCAATGCCACGGCGCCGTTCAAGGCCGAGTGGTCAGGCAATGCCGGGAACATGGTGCATAGCAAGTTCGTGGTCACGGATTTCAATGGTGCTAACCCCACGGTGTACACCGGTTCTTCCAACCTCGCCGGGGGAGGGGAGAAAAACAACGGCGACCACCTGATCCGCATCGAAGACCGCAGGATCGCCGTGGTGTACGCGGTTGAAGCGTTGCGCCTGTTCGACCATTTCCACTTCCGAGTCAATGCCAGTCAACCTGGCGCTCTGGATACCTTGCGCCTGGCCAAACCACCGGCACCCGGGGACAAACCCTGGTTCGATGCCTATTACCGCACCGGTCATGTGAAGATGCGGGACCGTGAGTTATTCGTGAAATAGCGCTTTACGGGGGGCATTTTCTTCAATACCAGAGGCGTTCGTGCCTTTACCGTGACGTTATCTTCACTGTCACAGGGATTCGTCATGAGCTTGATTCTTTCCATGGCCGCTTTCGCGCTGGCCACCTCCATCACCCCCGGCCCGGTCAATGTGGTGGCGCTCAGTTCGGGCGCGCGCTTCGGTTTTGCCGCCAGCCAGAAACATGTATTCGGCGCCGCCGTGGGCTTTACCGTGCTGTTGGTGCTGATTGGCTTGGGCCTGCATGAGGTGCTGCTGCGCTGGCCGATCCTGACTCAGCTGATTAAGTGGGGCGGGGTCGCCTTCCTGCTGTACATGGCTTGGAAACTGGCGGTGGACGATGGGCGCCTGGACGCCCAAGGCCGCGCAACCGCGCCATCGATGCTCTACGGCGCAATCATGCAATGGCTCAACCCCAAAGCCTGGCTGGCTTGTGTTGCGGGGATGGGGCTGTTTGTGGCGGACGGCGCCAGGGCGCAGGTCTGGGTGTTTGCCGGCCTCTATCTGGTGATCTGCTACCTGTCGGTGGCGTGCTGGGCCTACGCCGGCACCTTTTTGCGCCGCTACCTGAGCAACCCCCAGGGCGTGCGGGTGTTCAACCGTTCAATGGCCGCGTTGCTGGTGGCCAGTGTGGGTTATTTGCTGATGGCTTGAGACGGTCGCGATATTGCCCCGGCGTGGCGGCGAAGTGCTGCTTGAACGCGCGCTGGAAATGCGCCTGGTCGGCAAACCCGGCGGCCAGGGCCACATCGGCGATCAGCTCGCCCTGGCGCAATTGGGCGCGGGCAAACTGAATGCGTTGGTTCACCAAAAAGGCATGGGGCGTCAGCCCGTAATACTGCTTGAACGCACGGATCAAGTAAGAAGGCGACAGCTCGGCCGCCTGGCAGATATCTTCGAGCTTCAACGCTTGAGTGCAGTGCTCCCGGATGTATTTGGCTGCCCGTTCCAGCTTGTGGTTCACCTCACGCACCGGCGTCGGCGACGGGTTCAGGCGTTGCTGCACGTCGCTGAAGTAACTCACCAGCGCGCTCTGCTTTTGCAGGTGTTCGGCCTGCTCATCCACCACGATGCGGTACAGCTCCAGCAAGCCACGGTACAGCAGTGGGTCGCGGGTATACGGTGTGTCGAATGGCCGGTAGCCCTGATCGGTGCTGAAACCCAACTGATATTGCAGCTCGGTGAGCCAGGGCGTGTCGATATACAGCATCTGGTAGGACCATGGCTCGTTGGCGATGGGGTTGCAGGCATGGACATCGCCGGGGTTCATCAACACCACGGTGCCAGCGCTGATTTCAAACGTGTCGGCACCGTAGTGGTAATAGCTGCGTCCGGTGGTGATCGCACCGATGGAAAAGTGCTCGTGGGCGTGCCGTGCATAAGTGACTTTGCGCCCGTCGGCGATGGTGCGCGCTTCGATAAACGCCAGCGCTGGGTCGCGCCAGAAAACAGGGGCGGTCGCGGTGGTCATGGGCAGGGCTCCTGGCGCAGATCGAGTGAGCAACTGTATATCAAAGCGCCGACTGTTCAAGTGTCAGTCCGCCTTGAGCGCCATTTCCAGCAAAAAGTCGGCCCATGGGTCGGTGCCGCTTGCGGCTTCAAGCAGCGTCAGTGGACGCTTGGCTTTTTCGCGCAAAGCCAGGCCGTCGTGCAATGGGTGCTCCAGGATAATGTCGGCCACTGCATGGCTGCGCGGTGAATCCAGCGTGCGTGGCACGCGTCTGCCCAGGCTATCCAGTGGCGGCACTTCGGGCGCCTGGGGCAGGTCATTGCCGAGCGGGGTGAGAATCATATCGGTGGTCGCTGTCGACGACCCTGGGTCTTGTGGCCACGCACCCTGTGCATAGGCTGTCCAGTCGAAGTGGCTGGCGGTGTCGACGCCGTGCGGCAATTGCCGGGCATCGAGGTCGAGGCGAGGGCGTATAAGCAGTTGCCTGGGGAAGCATTCGTAGACATACGTGGTGCTGACATAGGTGACGGCCATCAGCACGCCGAACCGTCCCACTTGGGCGGCGGCACGGCTTGAGGCGCTGGGGCGGCTGAGCTGGAAAAATCGCACCTGACCGTATTCCAGCGCCTCTCGGCGCGGCAGGGTCAGTTGCGACAACCCAAAACAGATGGACTCGCGGTAAGCCGCCTTGAGCTGTTGCAACTTGTGATCGAAGGCTTGGAAAAATACCTGGCTGACCGACCCCAGCAAATGAAAGCGCTTGGCCATCTGTCGATATTTGACGGCTGGCTGGGACGAGTGCCAATGCTGGGAGGTGGCGTCCAGGTCGCCGGCCATATGCAGATCGGTGAACGAATATTTAGGGCCGGTGTGGATACCTTCGAAGCGCTTGTCTTCAGAAAATGGCGAGTCAAGCGGCAGCCACATCAGGATGCGCGCCTCCAGCCAGCCGTTGTCGGGATACACGCGGCGCAGGTCGTTCAGGGCGGTCTGGCGCAGCCATACCACGGGTTCGGCGAACGCCTCCAGGGTGCTGCGCAGGCGTGTGCGCTGGGCATTGATCGCATCGACCGCGTTTTTCACGGACTGTGTGCCATAGCGCCGTTGAGGCGCCAGCACGCCGTTGACCACGGCCCACTCCAGCACCGCCGTGGTGGCCTGAGGGCTGTCAAGAAAGGTCTGCCAGCGATCTTCGGGTGGCAGATACGCGAGGGCCATGATCTGCGCGTGGGTCAATTGACGGGACGAGCCCGGCAGGCTTTTTTCCAGATACATAACGTACTGACAGAACAGCGTCCAGGTATGTGAGCCCAGGTAGGGCTCGTCTTCGGGGATGTCGCGCACCAGCAACTGCGGGCCTTTTTCACTGAGGATCAAGTGCGCCGCCAGGGCCGCCGTGGGTCTGTCCAACACACCCATAGCGGTTTCGATGTCCCGGCGCACGAACGGTATGGACTCGCCCCAATAGAAGTCGCCGTGCCAGTCCAGCACCTGGATACCCGTGGGATGTGCCTCGAACCTTGGGTCCAGGCTCAGGATCAGCGCGGCCAGTATCAGCGCGTTGCGGCTGCCGCTTTCGCCCCGTTCGCTGGCGTGGCTACCATGCCAGTGCAGGGTGTTGGACAGCACTTCGCCCAGTTGTTGGGCCAGGGGCGATGCGAGCAGGCACGGGATCAGGTAATCGGCTTCGGCTCTGACGTCAGCCACAGTCTTGCCGGTCAGCAGGGGCTGGCTCAGGTATTCGAACAGCGTGCCGGGCTGGCCCTGCATAAAGTCGAGGCTGAGCGCGACGAGCTGTTCACGCTCCTGCGGGGACAGGGTCCACGCCGAAGGGCGCGCGTCGCGCGGCTTGAGTGCACGCCAATACGATCCCTGGCTTGACCGTTGTGGCAGGCTGACTTCCAGGCGTTGCAGCACCCGCCGAGCATCCGCCAGGCTTTGCGGCACACGAAAACCGTACAGCCGCAACGCCTGCTGCAGGCTCACCGTGTCGTTGGTGCGCAACTGGCCACCCGTTCGGGCGGCCAGCGGCCGCAATTGCGATACCCGCTCCATCAGGTGGTCATGCTCGGCCACGGCATCGTTCAGGGACTTCCAGACGCCGTCCAAGTCGCGGGCCTCGATGTTGCCGGATTCGCTCAGCAGCACGTGGCTGGCGGGATCGATGCGCAGGCGGGTACGCAGGGCCAGAAAGGCCGGATCGTCGGTCACCAGGCGTAAGTGGCGGTAGGCACTCTTCACCGTGGCCCGGAGCGCGTCCGGGTCGCCACTGATCACCCGATCCAGGCCGTCGGGCCCTTGTAACTGGCCGCTGTCGAGCACTTGCGCCAGCACGGTACGCAGGCGGTGGCGGTCATTCAACATGCCCACATAATGGCGAAAGCGTCTGAGTGTTGCCGCGGTGCGCACAGCCTTGAGCACCACCGGTTGCGCGGGCGTCGGCCATTGGCGCAAGCGCTGGATCAACGCACCGATATGTGCGGGCCCTTGCACAGGTTCGAAGCCGTAGGCTGTCAGGGCGTCGGTGAGGTCGACGGAGTGATCGGGGTAGATGCACACCCCCAGTTGCGCACCCAGCAGCACTAACCGCTCCCAATGTGGCGTCGGTGAGGGCAGCAGCGTGCGTTGTTCCTGGGCCGTATCGCGCTCGGTCACACAGATCAACTGGCGCGCGAAATCGTAGTGGGCCTGGGCATCGACGAGGTGGTGCTCATCCAGGATCAAGTACAACAGCAGCGCGGCTTCCTTGACGCTTTTGGCCAGCGTCGAGTGGGAGGTCAGGTCGACGCGGGTGTGGCTGAGCTCGGAAGGTGTTCCGTCACATTGCTCCAGGGCAGTGGCCAATCGCTGAAAATCGAGCCGCTGTTGCGTCAGTTCCGCGTGGATGATCGATTTGCTGCGGCCGTTATCGTCAAACGCCGGAAAGGCTTGCAGCGCACGCAATTCCTCGATGATCGCCAGTGCCGCGAGGCGATTGGTTGGCATAGGGTAACCATGGAACGCCAGTACGAGGTTCAGCGTCAGGGTGGTGATGCCGTCACTCGATTTGGTGCCGATGTATGGCATGCCCAGCGCGAGCGGGTCGAGCAGTTGGCTGATGAAAATGATGGGTTTGGCCAACGTCCACCATTTGGACGTGCCTGCCAGGGTAAACACCTTGGGCACGCCGTGTGCGGTGACGTGAAGGTTGCTGTCATGTACCCGCAGCGTGCTCAGCACCATGCCTTCTGTAGCGGCCCAGGCGATAAAGTCCTTGCTGTTGACGGCCTTGCTGAACGCCGCGCACCACTGACCCAGCAGGGATAGTTCGGGGATGGGTACCGGCGTGGTTGCGGCGGGCAAGGCTGCGTCTGTCGTGCCGGAGAGCAGGCTGATCAACCGCGCGATCAAGGCGGCGTCGCCGCTGGGGTGTGTCTGGGGCTCAAGCGGCGTGGCGCTGGAGGGACCGACGGTGACTGACATCGCAATGCCATCGTGCGGGTCGGCCCCGCTCAGGGCCAGGCTGGGGAAATCGTCCATGAAGAGTGCTCCGGGTGGCTAAACCCGGATCATCCCTCCGTTGGCGGTCGCTTCAGTAGCAGGGCTTTCCGCACCGGTTGTGGTGTGGTTCCGCCAGGGCAGTCAGGGAGCGCTATGCGTCGGGCAGTCGTCGGGCGCCGCCAGAAACGCGGCTTTGAGCAATTGCTGGGTATAGGCATGTTGTGGATCGGCAAAGATCGCCTGCGCATCACCTTGCTCCACCACTTGGCCCTGCTTGATCACCATCAATTGGTGACTCAGCGCCTTGACCACCGCCAGGTCGTGGCTGATGAACAGGTAGGTGAGGTTGTACTTGGCTTGCAGGTTGCGCAGCAGCTCCACCACTTGGCGCTGCACCGTGCGGTCGAGGGCGGAGGTGGGCTCGTCGAGCAGGATCAAGCGCGGCTTGAGCACCAACGCGCGGGCAATGGCGATGCGCTGGCGCTGTCCACCGGAAAATTCGTGGGGGTAGCGATGGCGCGAGTCGGGGTCCAGCCCGACTTCCTTGAGCGCCGCGATAATCGCCGCTTCCTGCTCGGTCGGGGTGCCCATCTTATGGATGCGCAATCCTTCGCCGACGATCTCGCTGACGCACATGCGTGGGCTCAGGCTGCCGAACGGGTCCTGGAACACCACCTGCATTTCCCGGCGCAGCGGGCGCACCTGCTGCTGGTTGAGGGCGTCCATTTGCTGACCTTCGAAACGAATGCCGCCGCGGCTGCCGATCAAGCGCAGAATCGCCAGGCCCAGGGTGGATTTGCCCGAGCCGCTTTCGCCGACGATGCCCAGGGTTTGGCCCTGGGGCAGGCTGAAGTGGATGCCGTCCACCGCTTTGACGTAATCGACGGTGCTGCGCAAAAAGCCCTTCTTGATCGGGAACCACACTTTGAGGTCATCCACCACCAGCAACGGCGGCCCGACGGCATTGGTCGCCGGCCCGCCGCTGGGCTCGGCGGCCAGCAGTTCCTGGGTATAGGGGTGCTGCGGGGCCTGGAACAGCGTCTGGCAATCGGCCTGCTCGACGATGCAACCTTGCTGCATCACGCACACGCGATGAGCGATGCGTCGCACCAGGTTCAGGTCGTGGCTGATCAGCAGCAAGGCCATGCCCAGGCGCGCCTGGAGTTCCTTTAGCAGTTCGAGGATCTTCAACTGCACGGTGACGTCCAGAGCGGTGGTGGGCTCGTCGGCGATCAGCAGTTCCGGCTCGTTGGCCAGGGCCATGGCGATCATCACGCGCTGCCGCTGGCCGCCGGACAATTCATGGGGCAGGGCCTTGAGGCGCTTGTGCGGTTCAGGGATGCCCACCAGCTCCAGCAGCTCCAAGGTGCGCTGGGTGGCGACTTTGCCGGTGAGGCCCTTGTGCAGGCCAAGCACCTCATTGATCTGCTTTTCGATGCTGTGCAGTGGGTTCAGCGAGGTCATCGGCTCTTGGAAAATCATCGCGATGCGGTTACCGCGAATGTGCCGCAGGGGCTTTTCCTTGAGGGTCAACAGGTCCTGCCCCGCGTACTGGATGGTGCCGGACGGATGCCGCGCCAGCGGGTAGGGCAGCAGGCGCAGGATCGAGTGGGCGGTCACCGATTTGCCGGAACCGCTTTCGCCCACCAGCGCGAGGGTTTCGCCGCGCTTGATATCGAAGCTGACGTTGCTCACCACCCGGTGATGATGCTCGCCGGTCACAAACTCGACGCTGAGGTCGCGGATTTCGATCAGATTGTCCTGATTCATCTCATTTCCTCGGGTCGAAGGCATCGCGAGCGGACTCGCCGATAAACACCAGCAAACTCAACATGATCGCCAGCACGGCAAAGGCACTCATGCCCAGCCACGGCGCTTGCAGGTTGGATTTGCCCTGGGCCACCAGTTCGCCCAGGGACGGCGAGCCGGCCGGCAGGCCAAAGCCGAGGAAGTCCAGGGCGGTGAGGGTGCCGATGGCGCCGGTGAGAATGAACGGCATAAAGGTCATGGTCGAAACCATGGCATTGGGCAGGATGTGGCGGAACATGATTGCGCCGTTCTGCATACCCAAGGCCCGCGCCGCACGCACGTATTCAAGGTTGCGCCCGCGCAGGAACTCGGCGCGCACCACATCCACCAGGCTCATCCACGAAAACAGCAGCATAATCCCCAGCAGCCACCAGAAGTTAGGCTGCACGAAACTGGCGAGAATGATCAGCAGGTACAGCACCGGCAACCCGGACCAGATTTCCAGAAAGCGCTGCCCGGCCAGATCGACCCAGCCGCCGTAGAAGCCCTGCAACGCGCCGGCGATCACGCCGATGATCGAGCTGAGTACGGTCAGCGTCAGCGCGAACAGCACCGACACGCGAAAACCGTAGATCACCCGCGCCAGCACATCGCGCCCCTGGTCGTCGGTGCCCAGCAGGTTGACGCTTGAGGGCGGTGCCGGCGCCGGCACCTTGAGGTCGTAGTTGATGCTCTGGTAGCTGAAAGGGATCGGCGCCCACAGCGTCCAGGCGTCCTTGGCCTTGAGCAGTTCCTGGATATACGGGCTCTTGTAGTTGGCCTCCAGCGGAAACTCGCCGCCGAACGTGGTCTCCGGGTAGCGCTTGAGCGCGGGGAAATACCAGCTGCCGTCGTAGTGCACGGCCAAGGGCTTGTCGTTGGCGATCAGCTCGGCGCCCAGGCTGAGCACAAATAGAATCAAGAACAGCCACAGCGACCACCAGCCACGCTTGTTGGCCTTGAAGCGTTCGAACCGACGGCGATTGAGGGGGGACAGGTTCATCTCAATGCTCCCGGCTGGCAAAGTCGATACGCGGATCGACCAGGGTATAGGTGAGGTCGCCGATCAGCTTCACGATCAACCCCAGCAGGGTGAAGATAAACAGCGTGCCGAACACCACCGGATAATCGCGGTTGATGGCGGCTTCGAAGCTCATCAGGCCCAGGCCATCGAGGGAAAAAATCACTTCCACCAGCAACGAGCCGGTGAAGAAAATCCCGATAAACGCCGAGGGGAACCCAGCGATCACCAGCAGCATCGCGTTGCGGAATACATGGCCGTAGAGCACGCGGTGATTGGTCAGCCCCTTGGCTTTGGCGGTGATCACGTACTGCTTGTTGATCTCGTCGAGGAAACTGTTTTTGGTGAGCAGGGTCATGGTGGCGAAGTTGCCGATCACCAGCGCCGTGATCGGCAACGCCAGGTGCCAGAAATAATCGAGGATCTTGCCGCCCCAGCTCAGCTCGTCGAAGTTGTTGGACGTCAGCCCGCGCAACGGGAACCAGTCGAAATAGCTGCCGCCGGCGAACACCACGATCAGCAGGATTGCAAACAGAAACGCCGGGATCGCGTAGCCGACGATGATCGCCGAGCTTGTCCACACATCGAAATGGCTGCCGTGCCGCGTGGCTTTGGCGATCCCCAGCGGGATCGACACCAGGTACATGATCAGCGTGCTCCATAAACCGAGGGAGATGGACACCGGCAGTTTTTCCTTGATCAGGTCGATGACCTTGGCGTCGCGGAAAAAGCTGTCGCCGAAATCCAGGCGCGCGTAGTTCTTGACCATGATCCACAAGCGTTCCGGCGCCGATTTGTCGAAGCCGTACATCTTCTCGATTTCCTTGACCAGTGCCGGGTCCAGGCCCTGGGCGCCGCGGTAGCTGGAGCCGGCCACGGAGACTTCGGCACCGCCGCCGGCAATCCGGCTGGTGGCGCCTTCGAAGCCTTCGAGCTTGGCGATCATCTGCTCCACCGGGCCACCGGGAGCGGCCTGGATGATGACGAAGTTGATCAGCAGGATTCCGAACAGCGTCGGGATAATCAGCAACAGGCGGCGAACAATATAGGCCAGCATTCAATCGCCTCCGCTTGCCGAGTCGGCGCTGGGGGTGGTGTCGTCGGGGGTTACCGGTTTGACCTCGGGTTTGGCCCACCAGGTGGCGGTGCCGACGTCGTAGCGCGGCGGTGTTTTTGGATGGCCGAGGTGGTCCCAGTACGCCACGCGGAAGGTTTTGATGTGCCAGTTGGGGATCACGTAGTAACCGAACTGCAGCACCCGATCCAGGGCCTTGGCATGGGCCACCAGGCTTTTGCGCGAATCGGCGTCGATCAACGCTTCTACCAGTTGGTCGATGGCCGGGTCCTTGAGGCCCATGTAGTTACGGCTGCCAGGCTTGTCGGCACTGGAAGACTTCCAGTACTCGCGTTGTTCGTTACCCGGCGAGGTCGATTGCGGGAAGCTGCCCACCAGCATGTCAAAGTCCCGCGAGCGCAGGCGGTTGATGTATTGCGACACATCGACGCGGCGAATCACCAGGTCGATACCGAGGTCCGCCAGATTGCGCTTGAATGGCAACAGCACGCGCTCGAACTCGGTCTGGGCCAGCAGGAACTCAATGGTCACCGGTTTGCCTTGGGCGTCGACCATCTTGTCGTCGACGATGCGCCAACCGGCCTCTTGCAATAGCTGATAGGCCTCGCGTTGCTGTGCGCGGATCATGCCGCTGCCGTCGGTCTTGGCCGGTTCGAAGGCCTGGGTGAAGACTTCGGGAGGGATTTTGTCCCGCAACGGCTCAAGGATGGCCAGTTCATCCGGGCCCGGCAGGCCGGTGGCGGCCATTTCCGAGTTTTCAAAATAACTGCGGGTGCGGGTGTAGGCGCCGTTGAACAGCTGTTTGTTGCTCCATTCAAAATCCAGCAGCAGGCTGATGGCCTTGCGCACCCGCACATCTTGGAACATCGGTCTGCGGGTATTGAACACAAAGCCCTGCATGCCGGTGGGGTTGCCGTTGGGGATCTCTTCCTTGATCAGCCGGCCCTGGGTGACCGCCGGAATGTTGTAAGCGTTGGCCCAGTTCTTGGCGCTCATCTCTTGCCAATAATCGAACTGCCCGGCCTTCAGGGCTTCGAGTGCCACCGTGTTGTCGCGGTAATAGTCGGTGACGCGGTAATCGAAGTTGTAAAAGCCCTTGGCCACCGGCAGGTCCTTGGCCCAATAGTCCTTGACCCGCTCGTAGCGAATCATGCGTCCGGCCTTGACCTCGGCGACCTTGTACGGTCCGCTGCCCAGGGGTATCTCAAGGTTGCCCCGGGAAAAGTCGCGAGTGGCCCACCAGTGCTTGGGCAATACCGGCAGTTGGCCGAGGATCAGCGGTAGTTCGCGATTATTGGTTCGCTTGAACTTGAACAGCACCCGCAGCGGGTCTTCGGCCACCACGTCGTCGACATCGGCGTAGTAGGTGCGGAAGATCGGTGCGCCGTCCTTGATCAGGGTCTGGAAGGTGAACACCACGTCTTCGGCACGGATAGGGTGGCCATCATGGAAGCGCGCTTCGGGGCGCAGGTAGAAGCGTACCCAGCTGTTGTCCGGGGCTTTTTCGATCTTGCCGGCCACCAGGCCGTACTCGGTGATCGGTTCGTCCAGGCTTTGCATGGCCAGGGTGTCGTAGATCAGGCTGATATTATCGGCCGGCACGCCCTTGCTGATGTACGGGTTGAGGCTGTCGAAGCCGCCCATGCTCGATTCGCGGAAAGTGCCGCCTTTGGGCGCATCCGGGTTCACGTAATCGAAGTGTTTGAAATCGGCGGGGTATTTCGGCGGTTCGTTATACAGCGTCAACGCATGTTGTGGCGCGGCGTGGGCCGCGGTGCACAGCAACAGGCTGACGAGTGCAGTACGCAAATACATCATTGGGCTTTCTCCGAAGCTTTCAGCCACCACGCGCTCAGGCCCAGGCTATAGGGCGGCGTGGTGACAAAGGCGAACCGGTTGCGGTAGGCCAGGCGATGATAGTTGAGGTACCAGTTGGGAATGCTGTAGTGCTGCCACAGCAGCACCCGGTCAAGGGCGCGTCCCGCGGCCAGTTGTTCTTCGCGGGTCTGGGCCGCCAGCAGCTGTTCCAGCAGATGGTCGACCACCGGGTTGGCGATGCCCGCGTAGTTCTTGCTGCCTTTGATAGCGGCCTGGCTGGAGTGGAAATACTGCCATTGTTCCAGGCCCGGGCTGAGGGTCTGGTTGAGGGTGATCAGGATCATGTCGAAGTCAAACTGATCCAGGCGTTGCTTGTATTGCGCACGGTCGACGGTACGCAGGCGCGCATCGACACCGATGCTGATCAGGTTCTCGACGTAGGGCTGCAGAATCCGCTCCAGGTTCGGGTTGACCAGCAGGATCTCGAAGCGCAGCGGCTGCCCGTCCTTGTTCAGCAGGCGCTGCCCCGACAATGTCCACCCAGCCTCACCGAGCAGGGCCAGGGCATGGCGCAAGGTCTCGCGCGGGATTCCGCGACCGTCGGTGTGGGGCAGGCTGAAGGCTTGGGTGAACAGGTTAGGCGGCAGTTGATCGCGATAGGGCGACAGCATCAGCCATTCATGCCCGACCGGCAGACCGGTCGCGGCGAACTCGCTGTTAGGGTAGTAACTCAAGGTGCGTTTATAGGCGTTGCTGAACAGCGTGCGGTTGGTCCATTCGAAGTCGAACATCAGGCCCAGGGCCTCGCGAACCTTGATCTGGCTGAAGGTCGGGCGCCGCGTGTTCATGAACAGGCCTTGGCTCTGGGTCGGTATCTGGTGGGCAATCTGTGCCTTGATCACCTCGCCACGGTTGACCGCCGGGAAGTTGTAGCCATTGGCCCAGTTTTTGGCCTGGTGTTCGATATAAATGTCGAACTCGCCGGCCTTGAACGCTTCGAAGGCCACGTCGCTGTCGCGGTAGAACTCTACGTCGACCTTGTCGTAGTTGTAGAACCCCCGGTTGACCGGCAAATCCTTGCCCCAGTAATCCTTGACTCGTTCGAACACCAGCTGCCGGCCCGGCGTGACCTTGCTGATACGGTACGGACCACTGCCCAGCGGCGGTTCGAAGGTGGTGGCCTTGAAATCGCGATTTTTCCAATAGTGCTGGGGCAGTACCGGTAACTCCCCCAGGCGCAGGATCAGCAACGGGTTGCCGGCGCGCTTGAACACAAAGCGGATTCGATGGGGGTTGAGCACATCCACCCGCGCCACTTCCTGCAGATTGGTGCGGTATTGCGGGTGGCCTTCGGTCAGCAGGGTGCGATAGGAAAACGCCACATCGTCGGCGGTGATCGGCTTGCCGTCATGGAAGCGCGCTTGCGGACGCAGATTGAACACCACCCAACTGCGGTCCTCGCTGTATTCCACCGACTGCGCAATCAGGCCGTAGCTGGAGGTGGGTTCATCGCCGGACGGCGCATATTCGCCGGTGCCGACCATCAGCGGCTCGTTCAGCTCATTGATGCCGTATTGCGAGAAGTTGGGCGTGGAAACCGGGCTTGAGCCCTTGAAAGTATAGGGGTTGAGCGTATCGAAGGTGCCAAACCCCATCACCCGCAAAGTGCCGCCTTTAGGCGCCGCAGGGTTTACCCAGTCGAAGTGGGTGAATTTGGCCGGGTACTTGAGCGTGCCGAACTGCGCATAACCGTGGCTTTCGGTAATCGTCGCGTTCGCAGCGAAGCTCAAGGCCAGACTTATTAGTAGAAGGAGGGGACGCTTCAAGTCAGAGATCCGATCCAGGCGGCTTGGGCTTTATGGTCGGTACAGTAACAGCTTGTTCCGGTTGGAAAAAGACAGTCGCAAACACTGGAGAGCAATGTGGGAGGGGGCTTGCCCCCGATGTTGGTGTGTCAGCCAGTGAATCTGGTGACTGGCACACTGCCATCGGGGGCAAGCCCCCTCCCACATGGTTTCTGCGGCGTTCTTCAGGCGTTAGCGCGGCCCAGACACCACCAGCATTTGCCCTGGCTTCAGTGCCTGGCCGGTGCGCGGGTTCCAGCGCTTGAGATGCTGCATCTCGACGTTGAAGCGCTTGGCGACGATGTACAGCGAATCACCTTTCTTGACCTTGTACTGCACCGGTTTCTTGCTGTCGGCCTTGGCCACCACCTTGCGGTTGTCCTGCATCACGAGGATCTGGCCGACCTTGAGGGCCTGGCCGTTGAGCTGGTTCCAGCGCTGCAGGTCGTGCACATCGACTTTATTGGCTTTGGCGATCAGCGTCAGGTTGTCGCCACTGCGCACTTTGTAGGTGCGGGTGCGGCCGGCCACCCGCGTGGTCTCGACTTCGTCGAACACCTGTTTTTTCGGACGCATCGCCAGCAATTCTTCAGGCTTCATCGTCGACAGGGTGCTGGTGAGCAGTTGCGCCTTGGAACTGGGCACCAGCAAATGCTGCGGCCCATCCAGGGTGGTGCGTTGTTTCAAGGCCGGGTTGAGCTGGAACAGCTCGTCTTCGTCGATTTCAGCCAGCGCGGCGACCCGGGACAGGTCCATGCTTTGCTTGACTTCCACCACTTCGAAGTACGGCGTGTTGGCAATCGGGTTCAGGTTGACGCCGTAGGCTTCGGGCGCCAGCACCACTTGGGAAAGCGCCAGGAACTTGGGCACGTAGTCCTTGGTTTCCTGGGGCAGCGGCAGGTTCCAGTAATCGGTCGGCAGGCCGAGCTTTTCGTTGCGTTCGATGGCGCGGCTGACGGTGCCTTCGCCGGCGTTATACGCGGCCAGGGCCAGCAGCCAATCGCCGTTGAACATGTCGTGCAGACGGGTCAGGTAGTCCAAGGCGGCGGTGGTGGAGGCGGTGATGTCGCGACGGCCGTCGTAGGCACGGGTTTGGCGCAGGTTGAAGTAGCGCCCGGTGGAGGGGATGAACTGCCACAGGCCGACCGCGTCACTGCGCGAATAGGCCATTGGGTTGTAGGCACTTTCGATCACTGGCAGCAGTGCCAGCTCCAGGGGCATGTTGCGTTCTTCAAGACGTTCGACAATGTAATGAATGTAGAGGCTACCGCGTTCGCCGGCGTTTTCGAGAAAGGACGGATTGCTGGCGAACCACAAGCGCTGTTGCTCGATGCGCGGGTTGACGCCTACACCCTCCTGCAATTGGAAGCCTCGGCGCATCCGCTCCCAGACGTCCTGGGGTACTTCAGGGCTGGGCTTCTCGGAGAGCCAGATAGGTTTCTGTTTGATTTTGGCGGCAAGATTGGGTTTGGGTTGCACGGTGGATTGTGCGGCGAAATTCGTCGATTGGCAGCCCGCCAGTGTGGCGGACACGGCCACCGCCACAGCTTGAGCCAGGCGGGTCAATGCGTCTGAATGGTTGGATTTACGAATAGATGACGACATTGGCTGGAAGTAAGTTCCGGGCAAAAATGTCGGGCGATTCTAGAAAGCACTTAGGTTCCGGTCAACCATTCAGAAATTGCGTATCAGATTGCATCGACTTAGAACTTATCTTTCCATGCCCTCAAGCTGGCAAACACCTCGGCCCCAGAGCGGTTGTCGCGTCCGTTCCGTTCGTCCGCTTTTTGTTTAACGGATGTTTCAGCGGTGCGCAAAAAGGGATTGGTACGCTTTTCCAGGGCCAGATTGGACGGCAGCGTCATTTCATTGAGAGACCGTAGCTGGCGCACATGCTCCACGCGTTCGGCAATGTCGGTGTTATCCGGCTCCACCGCCGCGGCAAACTTGAGGTTGCTCTGGGTGTACTCATGAGTGCAGTACACCTGCGTGTCGTCGGGCAAGGCGGCCAGGCGTTGCAGCGAGGCGTGCATCTGCTCGGGGGTGCCTTCGAACAGACGCCCGCAACCGGCGGCAAACAGGGTATCGCCACAGAACAGCACGCCCTCATGGTAGTAGGCGATATGGCCGAGGGTATGGCCGGGTACGGTATATACGTCGAAATCCCAGCCCAGCACGCTGACGCGGTCGTTGTCGCGCAGCGCGACGTCCCGTGCGGGGATATTCTCATCGGCTGGGCCGTAAACGGTGGCATCGGTTGCACTCTTCAAACGCTCGACACCGCCGACATGGTCATGGTGATGGTGAGTGATGAGGATATCGGTGAGGGACCAGCCTGGATGCTGCTGCAACCAGGCCAGTACCGGCGCGGCATCGCCGGGGTCGACTACCGCGCAGCGCTGGGTGCCGGGGTCTTGTAACAACCAGATGTAGTTATCGGTGAAGGCGGGCAGGGCACTGATCTGTATCATTCTTCGATTCGCCAAGCTGAACACATTGGTGCATCTTAGAACGTCTAGGCAAGTTGGAGAATGCAATGACTGATAAAGCGTTCGCCCAGGCCGATCCTGAGTGGCTGGCTCTGATCAGCGCGGCCCGTGAATGGTTGTCCGGACCGGTCGGGCAATTTTTGCTGGATGAAGAACGGCGCATGCTCGAAGACGAGTTGGGCCGGTTTTTCGGTGGTTATCTGGTGCATTACGGCCCCTCGGCCCAAACACCGCCCGCCGCGCCGCAGGTGCAGCGCAATGTGCGTCTTGGCGCGCCATTGCCGGGCGTGGAAATTGTCTGCGAGGAACAAGCCTGGCCGTTGAGCGAACACGCCGCCGATGTGGTGGTGTTGCAGCATGGCCTGGATTTCTGCCTGTCACCCCATGGCTTGCTGCGCGAAGCGGCGAGCAGCGTCCGCCCTGGCGGGCATCTGCTGATTGTCGGCATCAACCCCTGGAGCAGTTGGGGCCTGCGCCATGTGTTCGCTCACGATGCCCTGCGCCAGGCGCGCTGCATCTCACCCTCGCGGGTGGGGGACTGGCTCAACCTGCTGGGCTTCGCGCTGGAGAAACGCCGCTTCGGGTGCTATCGTCCGCCGCTTGCCTCGGCCAAGTGGCAGGCTCGCCTGGCGGGCTGGGAGCGCAGGGCGGGTGCCTGGCAGTTGTCGGGCGGCGGCTTCTATTTATTGGTGGCGCGCAAGATCGCGGTCGGGTTGCGACCGGTACGCCAGGCGCGACGCGAACCCCTAGGCAAGCTGGTGCCAATGCCGATGGCCAAGGTCAACCGCAAGCAAAGCCAACCGTAAATACTTCTTTTGATTTCAGACCGAGCAACCGATGACCGATAGCGTAGAACTCTTCACCGATGGCGCCTGCAAAGGCAATCCCGGCCCAGGCGGCTGGGGCGCCTTACTGGTTTGCAAGGGTGTCGAGAAGGAATTGTGGGGCGGCGAAGCCAACACCACCAACAACCGCATGGAACTGATGGGCGCCATTCGCGGCCTCGAAGAACTCAAGCGTCGCTGCAACGTGTTGCTGGTGACCGACTCGCAGTACGTGATGAAGGGCATCAACGAGTGGATGGTCAACTGGAAGAAGCGCGGTTGGAAAACCGCCGCCAAGGAGCCGGTAAAAAATGCCGACTTGTGGCAATTGCTCGATGAGCAATGCAATCGCCATGACATCACCTGGAAATGGGTGCGCGGGCACATCGGCCATCCCGGTAACGAACGCGCCGACCAACTGGCCAACCGGGGGGTCGATGAAGTGCGTGGCTACAAGCAGGGCTGATGCCGGTTGACATGTTAATATCGCGCGCTTTGAACCACCCACACCGTTGAGAGCTGAACCCTGATGGCCATTCGATCTGTTGTACTCGATACCGAAACCACCGGCATGCCGGTGACCGACGGCCACCGGATCATTGAAATCGGCTGCGTCGAACTGATGGGGCGCCGCCTTACCGGTCGTCATTTTCACGTCTACCTGCAACCGGATCGCGACAGCGACGAAGGCGCGATTGCCGTTCACGGCATCACCGACGAATTCCTCAAAGGCAAACCACGCTTTGCCGAGGTGGCCGATGAATTTTTCGAATTCATCAACGGCGCCCAGTTGATCATCCATAACGCGGCGTTCGACGTAGGCTTCATCAATAACGAGTTCGCCCTGATGGGGCAGACCGACCGCGCTGACATTTCCCAGCACTGTTCGATCCTCGACACCCTGATGATGGCCCGTGAACGGCATCCGGGGCAGCGCAACAGCCTGGATGCCCTGTGCAAACGCTATGGCGTCGACAACTCCGGCCGTGAACTCCACGGCGCCTTGCTCGACTCGGAAATCCTCGCCGACGTTTACCTGACCATGACCGGCGGGCAGACTAGCCTGTCCCTGGCCGGTAACGCGTCCGATGGCGCCGGCTCGGCCGAAGGTTCAGGCAACCGCCCTTCGGAGATTCGCCGCCTGCCAGCCGACCGCAAGCCCACCACTATCATTCGCGCCAGCGAGCAGGACCTGGCAGAGCACGCGGCACGCCTGGAAGCCATTGCCAAGTCCGCCGGTGCACCGGCGTTGTGGACCCAACTGACCCAACAGTAATGCGCAAGGGGGCCTCGCTCCCTTCCATCGCTGGCCGTCAAAATCTTCATTCGCCACATCCGCTCCCAGCTTCTACCCTTGAGTGCATAGCCCTCAGGACTACAAGCTCTCATGTACAAAGACCTGAAATTCCCCATCCTTATCGTGCACCGCGACATCAAGGCCGACACCGTTGCCGGTGATCGGGTCAGGGGGATTGCCCAGGAGTTGGAACAAGAGGGTTTCAGTATTTTCTCCGCCGTGGACTACGCCGAAGGTCGGCTGGTGGCGTCTACCCATCATGGCCTGGCATGCATGCTGATCGCCGCCGAAGGTGCCGGTGAAAACACCCATCTGCTGCAAAACATGGTGGAACTGATCCGTCTGGCCAGGCTGCGTGCGCCGAACTTGCCAATCTTCGCCTTGGGTGAGCAGGTCACTCTGGAGAACGCTCCGGCCGATGCCATGAGCGAACTCAACCAATTGCGCGGCATTCTCTATCTGTTCGAAGACACCGTGCCGTTCCTGGCCCGGCAAGTGGCCCGTGCGGCGCGCACTTACCTGGATGGGTTGTTGCCGCCGTTCTTCAAGGCGCTGGTGCAGCACACCGCCGACTCCAATTATTCCTGGCACACCCCCGGCCATGGCGGCGGCGTGGCCTATCGCAAAAGCCCGGTGGGGCAGGCGTTCCATCAATTTTTCGGGGAAAACACCCTGCGCTCGGACTTGTCGGTCTCGGTGCCCGAACTCGGGTCGTTACTGGACCACACCGGCCCTCTGGCCGAAGCCGAAGCCCGTGCCGCGCGCAATTTCGGCGCCGACCATACCTTTTTCGTGATCAACGGCACCTCCACCGCCAACAAGATCGTCTGGCATTCCATGGTCGGTCGCGATGATCTGGTGCTGGTGGATCGCAATTGCCATAAATCGGTACTGCATTCGATCATCATGACCGGCGCCATTCCCCTGTACCTGTGCCCAGAGCGCAATGAGCTGGGGATCATCGGCCCCATCCCGCTCAGCGAGTTCAGCCCCGAGTCGATCCGCGCCAAGATCGATGCCAGCCCGTTGACCCGAGGTCGGCCACCCAAGGTGAAGTTGGCGGTGGTGACCAATTCCACTTACGACGGCCTGTGTTACAACGCCGAACTGATCAAGCAGCAACTGGGCAGCAGCGTCGAGGTGCTGCATTTCGATGAAGCCTGGTACGCCTATGCGGCGTTTCACGAGTTCTTCGCCGGACGTTACGGCATGGGTACCTCGCGCACCGTAGACAGCCCGCTGGTGTTCACCACCCATTCCACCCACAAGTTGCTGGCGGCCTTCAGCCAGGCGTCGATGATCCATGTACAGGACGGCGGTGCGCGCCAGTTGGACCGCGATCGGTTCAACGAAGCGTTCATGATGCATATCTCCACCTCGCCGCAATACAGCATCATCGCCTCGCTGGATGTCGCCTCGGCCATGATGGAAGGCCCGGCCGGCCGCTCGCTGTTGCAGGAAATGTTCGATGAGGCCCTGAGTTTCCGCCGGGCCCTGGCCAATCTGCGTCAGCATCTGCCGGCCGAGGATTGGTGGTTTTCCATCTGGCAACCGCCCTCGGTGGCCGGCATCGACCGTGTTGCCACGGCGGATTGGCTGTTGCATCCCGAAGATGACTGGCATGGCTTCGGCGACGTGGCCGAAGACTACGTATTGCTCGATCCGATCAAAGTCACCCTGGTTATGCCCGGTCTCACGGCCGGCGGTGCGTTGAGCGATTGCGGGATTCCCGCCGCAGTGGTCAGCAAGTTCCTCTGGGAGCGTGGGCTGGTAGTGGAAAAGACTGGGCTGTATTCCTTCCTCGTGCTGTTTTCCATGGGCATCACCAAAGGCAAATGGAGTACCTTGCTCACCGAGTTGCTGGAGTTCAAACGCAACTACGACGCCAATGTCAGCCTGGCCAGTTGCCTGCCTTCGGTATTTGCCCAGGGGCCGGTGCGTTATCAGGGGCTGGGGTTGCGCGACCTCTGCAACCAATTGCACAGTTGCTACCGCAGCAACGCCACGGCCAAGCATCTCAAGCGCATGTACACGGTGTTGCCGGAGATCGCCATGAAACCAGCCGACGCCTACGACCAGTTGGTCCGGGGCGAAGTCGAGGCCGTTTCCATCGATGCCTTGCCAGGGCGCGTCGCAGCGGTGATGCTGGTGCCGTACCCGCCGGGCATCCCATTGATCATGCCGGGCGAACGCTTTACCGAGTGCACCCGGTCGATCATCGACTACCTGGCATTTGCCCGCACGTTTGATAGCAGTTTCCCAGGGTTTGTCGCGGATGTTCACGGGTTACAACACGAAGACGGCGGCAGTGGTCGTTGTTACACCGTCGATTGCATCAAAGGTTAAGGATGTCTATGCAAGCTGTAACGAACCCGAAGTATCCAGGGCTCAGTGTGCGGGTCGCCGATGCAGGCTTTGACGCTTATGTCTGGGGCAATGATTTCAGCTTCGAAGTCAGTGGCTATGGCGTGCCGCAGATGGGTAAGCGGGTCGATCAATGGCCGGTGGAGCGCATCCTGCCGTACCGCAAGTGCTATGGCATTGACCCGGAGGAGTTCGCCAGTTTCCGCGACGCCCCCGACAGCGCCATCTTTATGGCCTACCTAGATGACGAGCCGGTGGGGCACATCGTCGTCAGCACCAATTGGAACGGCTTTGCCCATGTCGACGAGCTGGCGGTGGCGCTGCAAGCACGCCGGCACGGGGTGGCCAAGGCGCTCCTGGATGTGGCGCAGTTCTGGAGCCGCAAGAAAAGCCTGCCGGGCATGGTGCTGGAAACCCAGAACAACAACCTCGGCGCGTGCCGCCTGTATGAGCGTTGCGGCTATGTGATGGGCGGGATCGACCACCTGCGCTATCGCGGCATCGACCCACAGACCCGCGAAGTGGCGATTTTCTGGTATCGGCTGTTCAAAAGCGAAGTCGACAAGGCTTAGTCAGCCCAGCAGGGCTTGCGCCTTGTGCGTGACGATCTCCAGCAAAGCATTCAAGGCCGGGGCGGGTGTGGCGTCCTTGAGCGTCAACGCATACAGACTGACCATGATCGGCGGCGACACCGGGCAGGCATCCAGTCCGGCCTCCCGAGCGCCGTATGCGGTGAATGGATCGACGATCGCCAAGCCTTCACCCGCCTCTACCATGCTGCGCATCATCTGATAGGTCTGGACCCGCGTCTGCACCACCGGCAACGGGCGCAGGGCTTGCAGCTTGGCGTCCAGCAGCCGACTGAGCGGGTCTTGTCCTTCAAGGCCAATCATTGACTGGCCGGCCAGTTCCTGCAGTGCGATGTACTTCTGCTTGGGCTTGAGCCAGCCATGGGGCGCGAGCAGTTGCAGCTTGCCTTGGGCCAGCACACTGCATTGGATCTGCGGGTGCTCGGGGTCGTGCAGGCTCAGGCCGACTTCGGCCTCGCGCAGCAACAGGCTTTTGACGATCTCCCGCGTCGGCTGGCTGGACAGATTGCACGGCGTGTCCTGAAAGCGCCGGCGCAATGCGGCAATGCTTTGCGGCAGTAGTTGATTGGCCAGGGGCGGAGTGCACAGGGCGCGCAGGGTGGGTGCGTGATGGAGTTTGAGGCGGCTGGCCAGGCGTTGCACCGGCTCCAGGGCTTCGTAGAGCAAGGCGATGTCGGCTTGCAACTCCAGGGTTTCGCGGGTGGCCTGCAAGCGCCCGCGCACGCTGGCAAACAACATGAAGCCCAGTTGATGCTCGGCATCCTTGAGCGTTGCGTCCACATCGCCCACGGGGAGTTGCAACCACTCGGCGGCCGTGCCGAGGTGTCCGGTCTGCAAAATGGCCTGAATCACTTCGATATGACGTAAACGCATCGCCGGAGTCTATGTGCAGCGCCGTGGGGTTTCAATGGCGCGGGCCTCGATGCGCAAAAAAGACTGCGCGGGTCGCTCACACCTATGGCGTTCGGCCATGGCCTCACTAGAATGGCGCGTCCGAACATTGATGACCAAAGCCGCCAACGGCACTTACAACAAAAACAGGTCGGGTCTCACATGCCAATCCCCTCGCGCTTTTTCGGGGCAACGGCCAAGCAACTCCTGGTGCTTCTGACCGTGGGGTGCGCGGCTGCTTATCTCTTGAGTAATCACGACGAACCCTTGCCGGAGAGTCTGGCGCTGGAAACCTTTATCCGTTCCCAGGAGCAGGTGAGCGAGCAGGTGGGGGCGGTGCTGGGCATTGCCCTGGTGCGTCAGGTACAGGCATATCCGGCCTATGGCGCGCCGGGTTATACGCGTTCACTGTATGCGGTCGAAGGGGAGCGAGGGCAATTGATGGTCACGCTCAAACAGGTCGAGGGTGAAGCTGATGCCGAAGTGACGGAGATCCGCCGACCGTGATCGCCCAGCCCAGTCAATGCCATCATTGGCCAGGACTGAGCAGGCAGAAACGGCGAGATCTTATGAAGCGAGGGTGGTTTGCGATTCGCGGACCAGAATCGTCCCCGATTGAATCAGTTTGAATTCGTCGCCTTCCAGTTTTTCTACACGATCGCCAATGGCCAGCTTGTAGGTGGTGGTAGGCGCCGAGCCAGCCAGGTCGCCTTGGGCCGGGTTGGATTCCTGGAACTCATGCACCGAATACACGCGTCCTTCTGCGTCTCTGGCATGGAACTGTCCGACAAGTACTGCTGCCATCTGTTTAGAACCTCTGGAGATAAACACTCGATTTACGGTTGTGTAGACCGTCAGGGAGCGGGGTAGTTTACCTATAAGAAAAAAATACTATTCGTAGGCTTTCTCAGAAGCTTCCTACGCTGTGTGGCGTCATACAAACCTATAAAAACGCTGCAAAACCTGCTGGTGAACGCGCGGCGAAGACTCTATAACTACAAGCTCCTTTAGTCAGACGTCGGGAAACCTCAATGAGCAAGGTCTACACGATTGCCGTCCTGGTTGGCAGCTTGAGAAAAGACTCCATCAACCGCAAAGTCGCGTTGGCGTTGGCCGAACTGGCCCCTGCCAATCTGAAGTTGAACATCGTGGAAATCGGCGATCTGCCGCTCTACAACGAGGACATCGATGGTGCTTCACCGCCGGCAGCCTACAGCACTTTCCGCCAGCAGGTGAGTTCATCCGACGCGGTGCTGTTCGTGACCCCCGAATACAACCGCTCGGTGCCGGCACCGTTGAAGAACGCGATTGACGTAGGTTCGCGCCCTTACGGTAAAAGCGCCTGGAGCGGCAAGCCAGGGGCGATTATCAGTGTGTCGCCAGGGGCGATTGGCGGGTTTGGCGCCAACCACCATTTGCGCCAGTCGTTGGTGTTCCTGGATGTGTGGTGCATGCAGCAGCCGGAAGCCTACCTGGGCGGCGCGGGCAGCGTGTTTGACGACAGCGGTAAGGTGTCGGAAAAGACCAAGCCATTCTTGCAGGCGTTTATCGATGCCTACGGCCAGTGGGTAGAAAAACAGCGGGGCTGAATTACGCGCCTGAGGGGTGTGCGGGATTGGTCCCACACGCCCCTACAGATACGGCTTATCGCAACCAGTTGGTGCGCGCCAACTCGATCACCTCATCGCCACGCCCGCTCATCACCGCCTTGAGCATGTACAGGCTGAACCCTTTGGCCTGTTCCAGCTTGATGCTGGGCGGCATTACCAGTTCCTGGGTCGCGGTGACCACATCCACCAGCACCGGGCCATCATGGGCCAGGGCACGGCGCAACGCCGGCTCCAGGTCTTCGGATTGCTCCACGCGAATACCGAGAATGCCCATGGCGTTGGACATGGCGGCAAAATCCGGGTTTTTGAGATCGGTGCCGGCCTCCAGGTAACCGGCGGCCTTCATCTCCATGGCGACAAACCCCAGCGACGCGTTATCGAACACGATGACTTTGACCGGCAGCTTCAATTGCGCCAGTGAAATAAAATCCCCCATCAACATGGCAAAGCCACCGTCGCCGGACATTGAGATCACTTGGCGTCCAGGGAACGCTGCCTGTGCGCCGATGGCCTGGGGCATGGCATTGGCCATTGAGCCGTGGTTGAACGAGCCGATCAGGCGGCGCTTGCCGTTCATCTTCAGGTAACGCGCGGCCCACACGGTGGGCGAACCGACGTCAGCGGTGAAGATGGCATCGTCGTCCGCCAGTTCGCTGAGCAGGCGTGCGACGTATTGCGGGTGAATCGGCCGATTGGCTTTGGACGGCTGCGCCAGATCGTCCAGACCCTGGCGGGCTTTTGCATAGTGCTTCAACGACGTGTCGAGAAAGCTGCGGTCGGTTTTGCGGGTCAGGTGCGGCAGCAGGGCGTCCAGGGTCTCGCTGACGTCGGCGGCGATGCCCAAGTCCAGGGTGGCGCGTCGGCCGAGGGCCTGGGGGTCGCGGTCGATCTGGATGATCGTAGCGTCAGTGGGGTAGAACTGGCGATAGGGGAAGTCGGTGCCGAGCATGATCAGCGTGTCGCAGTCGAGCATGGCGTGGTAGCCGGAGCTGAAGCCGATCAGGCCGGTCATGCCCACGTCGAACGGGTTGTCCCACTCCACATGCTCCTTGCCACGCAACGCATGCACCACCGGCGCACCGAGGGTGTCGGCCAGGGCGACGACTTGGTCGTGGGCGCCGGCGCAGCCGCTGCCGCACAGCAGGGTGACTTTCTGGCTGCTTTGCAGTATCTCGACCAGACGTTGCAGGTCCTGCTCCGCCGGTAAGGTGCGCGGCGCGTGCAGGGCCGGCCAGGGTTTGAGCTTGTCCTCGACTTCCAGCAGCGATACATCCCCCGGAATCACCACCACCGCCACGCCGCGATTGAGAATCGCCGAACGCATGGCGCGGTGCAGCACCTGGGGCATCTGCTCAGGGTTGCTGACCAGCTCGATAAAGTGGCTGCATTCCTTGAACAGCTCTTGGGGATGGGTTTCCTGGAAGTAATTCAGGCCGATCTCGGACGATGGGATTTGCGCGGCAATCGCCAGCACCGGTACGTGGTTGCGATGGCAGTCGAACAGACCGTTGATCAAATGCAGGTTGCCCGGCCCGCAACTGCCGGCGCATACGGTCAGCTCCCCGGTGGCGGCCGCTTCGGCGCCCGCAGCGAACGCGGCCACTTCTTCGTGACGTACGTGCATCCACTCAATGCTGTCCATGCTGCGCAAGGCGTCGGTCAGCCCATTGAGGCTGTCACCGGTCAAACCCCAGATGCGCTTGATGCCCGCCTGTTCCAGGGTGGTCGCCAATTGCTGGGCCAGGTTGATTTTCGCCATGAAGAACTCCAATCGTCAGTGAGGTTAAAAGCTGCTGATCAATAGGGGACAGTTCGATCACGGCGAATGCTCCGCCTTTAATGTGAAGATTGCTTCATGCTTGCGCGGTACTGCCGAGTGCGCCGAGCGATAAACCACTGATCACGCACCAGCGCCAGGCACGGTGTAACCTTGGGCTTGGGCAGGTGGCCGCGGCTGAGGCGGCGCATCTGGTCGCGTACCACGGCCAGGGTGGCGAGGGCGGCAAGCGGCTTGCGCTGCCACTGGATCGGTTTGAGTTGCGGGTTGGGGTCGCGGCCTTCGCGCCAGTGCTTGAGCAACTGCGGCTCCAGGGTCAGCGCGGTGGCGATGCCCGCCATGGCGATGCCGCTGTCGAGCACTTGCTGCACGATGGGCAGGCGACGAATGCCGCCGGGCACCATCAACGGCATGGTGGCGATGCTGGCCAGTTCCTTGGCAAATTCCAGGAAGTACGCTTCGCGCGCCAGGGTACGCCCGTCCCGCGCTTCACCCTGCATGGCCGGCGCTTCATAGCTGCCGCCGGACAATTCGAGCAAGTCGATGGGCAAGGGGTTGAGCATCTCCACCACGCCCCGCGCATCCGCTGCATCGAAGCCGCCGCGCTGGAAGTCCGCCGAGTTGAGCTTGACTGCCACACAGAACGACGGGCTGACACTGGCGCGCACGGCGTGGATCACTTCCAGCAGCAGGCGTGCGCGGTTTTCCAGGGAGCCACCCCAGCGGTCGGTGCGGTGGTTGCTCAGTGGCGAGAGAAATTGGCTGATCAGGTAACCGTGTGCGCCGTGGATCTGCACGCCGCTGAACCCGGCTTTCTCAGCCAGGCGCGCGCTGGTGGCGAAGCGCTGGATCACCTCCTGGATATCCTCCTCGGTCATGGCCCGAGGGGTGGCGAACATCTTCGAGAAACTGCCCAAGTCCATCGCGATGGCCGACGGCGCCAGGGCTTGCTGGCCGAGGTTGGCCATGGTCTGGCGCCCCGGGTGGCTGAGTTGAACCCAGAAATGCACGCCCTTGGCCCGTGCCACATCGGCCCACTCGCGGAAGCTGTCCAGGTGTTCTTCGTTTTCCAGCGCGACGCCGCCAGGGCCGGTCATGGCGCGGCGATCAATCATCACGTTGCCGGTCAGCAACAGGCCCGGCTCGCCGTCCGCCCAGGCTTTGTACAGTTGCTTGAGTGCTCGGGAGGGTGCTTGGTTGAGATCGGCCATGTTTTCTTCCATCGCGGCTTTGGCGATGCGGTTGGCGATGATTTGGCCGTTGGGCAGGTGCAAGGGTTCAAACGGTGACATGGGTTGACTCCTGAGCGGGGGAGGCCTCAGGCTAAGCTTAAAGTTAACTTTAATGTCAAGCAGGCATCGCAATGAATATCGGAGAACTGGCAAAGCAGAGTGGATTAGCCGCGTCGCGCATTCGTTTTTACGAAGCCGAAGGGCTGATCAGCCAGGTCGGGCGTCAGGCCAACGGCTATCGGCGCTATGCACCGGAAGCCTTACAGACCTTGCAGTTGATTCAGAGCGCGCAACAGGCCGGGTTTACCTTGCAGGAGCTCAAGGCACTGATGCCGGCGCCGGGGGAACACAAGCGCGAGGAGTTGATCCAGGCGCTGGAACGCAAGGTGCAACAGATCGAAGAGATGCAGGCCCATTTGGCCCACAGCAAAGCGCAGTTGTTGGGGGTGATCGAAGCGGTACGGGCGCAGCCGGAAGGCGTGCCGTGTTCGATGGGGCAGAAGCAGGTGCTGGCGTCGATCAAACTCAACCGATAAAAAAAGCCCTGGCATGCCAGGGCTTTTTCATGTGCGCCAACTCAGCGGCGACGGAACAGCGGCAGCGGCTCGTCAGTGGCGGCCTGGTAGGTCACCGAGAAGTCCTTGAGGCTTTCCAGCGCTTCGTACGGGTCTTTGTCGGCGCGCAAGGCGAAGGCATCGAAGCCGCAACGGTGCAGGTAGAACAGCTGATCGCGCAGTACATCGCCAATCGCTCGCAGCTCGCCCTTGTAACCGTAGCGGTCACGCAGCAGGCGGGCGTTGGAGTAGTTGCGGCCATCGGTGAAGGCCGGGAAATTCAGGGCGATGACCTGGAAGTGTTGCACGTCCGCACCGATCTCTTCGGCTTCTTCATCGGCGTCCAGCCACACGCCCAGGCCGCCGTCGTGAGCCTTGAGGGCGTGGCCGTGTTCGCGCCACAGCGCCAACGGCACGATCAGGTCGTCGCAGTTGGGAATGCCGTCGAAGCTCGCGTCCTTGGGCAGCAGGTGCCAGGTTTCGTCGACGACTTCGTTGTTCTTAATGATTCGCTGCATAGACGCGCTCCTTGAACAGGTCGATGCCGATGCGCTGATAGGTGTCGATGAAACGCTCATCTTCGGTGCGCTGTTCGATGTATACGTCGATCAGTTTGCCGATCACCTCAGGCATGGCTTCCTGGGCGAAGGACGGGCCGAGGATCTTGCCCAGGCTCGCATCGCGGCTGGCGCTGCCACCCAGGGACACTTGGTAGAATTCTTCGCCTTTCTTGTCCACGCCCAGGATGCCGATATGGCCGACATGGTGGTGACCACAGGCGTTCATGCACCCGGAGATGTTCAGGTCCAGCTCACCGATGTCGAACAGGTAGTCCAGGTCATCGAAACGGCGCTGGATTGATTCGGCGATTGGGATCGACTTGGCGTTGGCCAGGGAGCAGAAATCCCCGCCCGGGCAGCAGATGATGTCAGTCAGCAGGCCGATGTTCGGCGTGGCGAAACCGCTCTCGCGCAGCTCGCCCCACAGGGTGAACAATTGGCTCTGCTCAACGTCCGCCAGGATGATGTTCTGCTCGTGGGAGGTGCGCAGCTGGCCGAAGCTGTAGCGCTCGGCCAGGTCGGCAACGGCGTCCAGCTGTTTGTCGGTGATGTCGCCTGGGGCCACGCCGGTCGGCTTGAGCGACAGGGTCACCGCCACATAGCCTGGCTTCTTGTGCGCCAGGGTGTTGCGGGTACGCCAGCGGGCGAAGCCAGGATGCTGCTGGTCGAGGGCGGCGAGTTCGGCGTCCTGATTGCTCAGGGCCTTGTACTCGGGGTCGACGAAATGTTTGGCGACGCGGTGCACTTCGGCGTCGGTCAGGGTGGTCTGGCCGCCGCGCAAGTGTTCCATCTCGGCGTCGACCTTCTGGGCGAACACCTCAGGGGTCAGCGCCTTGACCAGGATCTTGATCCGGGCCTTGTACTTGTTGTCGCGACGGCCGTAGCGGTTGTAGACGCGCAGGATGGCGTCGAGGTAGCTCAACAGGTCCCGCCACGGCAGGAACTCGTTGATAAACGCGCCGACGACCGGGGTACGGCCCAGGCCGCCACCCACCAGAACGCGGAAACCCAGTTCGCCAGCGGCGTTGTACACCGGCTCCAGGCCGATATCGTGAACTTCGATGGCGGCACGGTCCGAGGTCGAGCCATTGACGGCGATCTTGAACTTGCGCGGCAGGTAGGCGAATTCGGGGTGGAAGGTGGTCCACTGGCGAATGATTTCACACCAGGGGCGCGGGTCGATCAGCTCATCGGCGGCTACCCCGGCGAACTGGTCAGTGGTGACGTTGCGCAGGCAGTTACCGCTGGTCTGAATCGCGTGCATCTGCACGGTGGCCAGTTCCGCCAGGATGTCCGGCACATCTTCCAGGGCCGGCCAGTTGAACTGAACGTTCTGGCGGGTACTGATGTGGGCATAGCCTTTGTCGTAGTCGCGGGCAATCTTGGCCATCATGCGGGTCTGGCGCGAGGTCAGTTGGCCGTAAGGCACGGCCACGCGGAGCATCGGCGCAAAGCGCTGAACATAAAGGCCATTTTGCAGGCGCAGAGGGCGGAACTCTTCTTCGCTCAGTTCACCTGCCAGATAGCGTCGGGTCTGATCACGGAACTGCTTGACGCGGTCCTCGATGATGCGCTGATCGTATTCGTCGTATACGTACATATAGGTCCTGTTCTCGGCAAATCTGCGCGCACGGCCGCGCACTCCCAACGGAGCCGGCGCACGATACCAGTTTGCGTTTATGCGCAAAAGTGATGTTTGAGTATATGCACATAACCAAAATGACTAATGAGACGGGTTATCACGATATCCACATTTGTCATGCGGGCAATCATCGACTTTACTGTCGTCGAGTCTTAGTGCAATCACCTATAAAACCGACAAGAGGCGATGCGATGAGCAATCCTACAAAAGCCCGTAAACCCGACAGCACCGTGGATGCCTGGGCCATTCTATTTCTGATCATCCTGGTGGTGGGCACTGCGGTGTTCTGGGTCAGCCACCAATAAACCCTGTTGATTGAGCCTCGATTGTCGGTCGCATCGCCTTTATCCTAGGCGGCTTATTTTCAAGGCTCAAATCACCATGTTGAAGGTTTTGCTGGCGTGTGTGTATTTGCTGGGTTCTGCGTATGCGGCGACGGCTCAAGCCACGTCCGTGGTATTCCTCAACCCTGGCAAGTCGACGGAAACCTTCTGGGTCGATTACGCGCAATTCATGCAGGCCGCCGCCAAGGATCTGGGCCTGGCGTTGCGCGTGCATTGTCAATAGCTCACCGCAAATCCTTCGGGCGCGCCTGGACGGGCGACTGAGCACGCTGGTGGCCGGGCATTTCACCCTGGGTGGATTTCCGTGCGCTGTCCGCCCAGGGCAAACCGGCGTCCTACCGTTACCCGTTCAGCCCGCAGTGGCTGCTGCGTTAAACACCGGCCAGGTGTAGCACCAGCTTGACGATACCGAACAGGGTCAAGGCAAATACCACCGTGAACAGGATGCCCAGGACCACAAAGTGGCTGGGCTTGCCGTGGGTGAAGTCACGGGCGCGGTTCTTGCCGCTTTGTACGCCAAAAGCGGCGGCCACCACGCTGTGCAGCATTTGCCAGAAGGTCGGCGGTTTGTGCTCGTCCATAGGTCCCTCGACACTCAGTGTGTGAGGGACAGCATAGACAATCGGCCAAATTTGAAAGCACGCCAGGTTAGCTGTCGTAGCCCAGGTTCGGCGCCAGCCAGCGTTCGGTCACGGTCAGATCCTGGCCCTTGCGTGCGGTGTAGCTGGCGACTTGGTCTTTATCGATCTTGCCCACGGCAAAGTACTGGGCCTGGGGATGGGCGAAATACCAGCCGCTGACGGCCGCTGCCGGGAACATCGCGTAGTGCTCGGTAAGGAACACACCACTGCGCCCGGCGTGCATTTCGCGGGCTTCGGGGTCCAGCAGTTGGAACAGTTGGGCTTTCTCGGTGTGGTCCGGGCACGCAGGGTAGCCGGGGGCAGGGCGGATGCCGCTGTACTGCTCTTTGATCAGCGCCTCGTTGTCCAGTTGTTCATCCTTGGCGTAACCCCAATGCTCCTTGCGCACCTGCTGGTGCAGCCACTCCGCACAGGCTTCGGCCAAGCGGTCGGCGAGGGCTTTGACCATGATCGAGTTGTAGTCGTCGCCGGCGTCCTGGTACGCCTTGGCTACTTCTTCGGCGCCGATGCCAGCGGTAGTAATAAAGCCACCGATGTAGTCGGTCACGCCGCTGCTCTTGGGGGCGACGAAGTCGGCCAGGGAGAAGTTCGGCTTGCCGTCGGTCTTGATGATCTGTTGGCGCAAGTGATGCAGCTTGGCGAGGGGCTGGCCATCGTCGCCGTAGACCTCCAGGTCATCCTCGTCGACCTGGTTGGCCGGCCAGAAACCGAACACCGCACGGGCGCTGATGAGTTTTTCGTTGATCAACTTATCGAGCATGGCCTGGGCATCGGCGTACAGCGCGGTCGCCGCTTCGCCCACCACTTCATCGGTGAGGATGCGCGGGAATTTGCCCGCCAGGTCCCAGGAAATAAAGAACGGCGTCCAGTCGATGTATTCGGCCAGCACCCTCAGGTCGATATTGTCCAGGACCTTGGCGCCAGTGAAAGTCGGCGTCACCGGGGTGTAGTTGGTCCAGTCGAACTGCGGCTTCTTGGCGATGGCCGCCGCGTAGCTCAGGCGCTCGGTGCGCGCACTGCGGTTGGAGGTGCGTTCGCGCACTTCGATGTAGTCCTGGCGGGTCTTCTCGACAAAACCAGCCTTCAATTCTTTGGACAGCAGTTGCGTGGCTACGCCCACGGCGCGCGAGGCGTCAGTCACATAGATCACTGCATCGTTGCTGTACTTGGGTTCGATCTTCACCGCCGTGTGTGCCTTGGAGGTGGTGGCGCCGCCGATCATCAGCGGCAGGTGGAAGTCCTGGCGCTGCATCTCGCGCGCCACATGCACCATCTCGTCCAGGGAGGGCGTGATCAGTCCCGACAGCCCGATGATGTCGCACTTCTGCTCTTTGGCCACCTGCAGGATTTTCTCCGCCGGTACCATCACACCCAGGTCGACGATGTCATAGCCGTTGCAACCCAATACCACACCGACAATGTTCTTGCCGATGTCGTGCACGTCGCCTTTGACGGTGGCCATCAGGATTTTGCCCTTGGCTTCCGGCTTATCGCCTTTTTCCAGCTCGATAAAGGGGATCAAGTGGGCCACGGCCTGTTTCATCACCCGGGCGGATTTCACCACCTGGGGCAGGAACATTTTGCCGGCGCCGAACAGGTCGCCGACGATGTTCATGCCGGACATCAGCGGGCCCTCGATCACTTCGATCGGGCGCGCGAACGACAGCCGCGATTCCTCGGTGTCTTCGACGATATGGGTGGTGATGCCCTTGACCAGCGCATGCTCCAGACGCTTGTTGACGTCCCAGCCGCGCCATTCTTCGGTCTCGGCTTCCTTGACGCTGCCATCGCCCTTGTATTTGTCGGCAATGGCGAGGAGGGCGTCGGTGCCGTCCGGGGTGCGGTTAAGGACCACGTCTTCCACCGCGTCGCGCAGCTCGGCGGGGATCTGGTCGTAGATCTCCAACTGGCCGGCGTTGACGATGCCCATGGTCAAGCCATTGCGGATCGCATGCAGCAGGAACACCGAGTGGATCGCCTCGCGCACCGGGTTGTTGCCGCGGAACGAAAACGACACGTTGGACACACCGCCGGAACTCAGCGCATACGGCAGCTCATCGCGGATGTAGGCGCAGGCGTTGATAAAGTCGACCGCGTAGTTGTTGTGTTCCTCGATACCGGTGGCGACCGCGAAGATGTTCGGGTCGAAGATGATGTCTTCCGGCGGGAAACCCACTTCATTGACCAGAATGTCGTAGGAGCGTTTGCAGATTTCTTTCTTGCGCGCTTCGGTGTCGGCCTGGCCGGCTTCGTCGAACGCCATCACCACCACCGCCGCGCCGTAGCGCTTGCACAGTTTGGCGTGGTGAATGAACTGCTCGACGCCTTCCTTCATGCTGATGGAGTTGACGATGCCCTTGCCCTGGATGCACTTGAGGCCGGCTTCGATCACTTCCCACTTGGAGGAGTCGATCATGATCGGGACGCGCGAAATGTCCGGCTCGCCGGCAATCAGATTGAGGAAGGTCACCATGGCCTTCTTCGAATCGAGCATGCCTTCGTCCATGTTGATGTCGATCACCTGGGCGCCGGCTTCCACCTGCTGCAGGGCGACTTCCAGGGCTTCGGTGTAGTTGTCCTCACGGATCAGTCGGGCGAACTTGGCGGAACCGGTGATGTTGGTGCGTTCGCCGACGTTGACGAACAGCGAGTTGCGATCGATGGTGAACGGCTCCAGCCCCGACAGGCGGCAGGCCTTGGGAATGTCCGGGATCACGCGCGGCGCATAACCGGCCACGGCCTTGGCGATGGCTTCGATATGGCCCGGCGTGGTGCCGCAGCAACCGCCGACGATATTGAGAAAGCCGCTCTGGGCGAATTCTTCGATGACCTTGGCGGTCTGCGCCGGCAACTCGTCGTACTCGCCGAATTCGTTGGGCAGGCCGGCGTTGGGGTGCGCGGACACATGGGTGTTGGCCTTGTTGGACAACTCTTCCAGGTACGGGCGCAGTTCGCTGGCCCCGAGGGCGCAGTTCAGGCCCACGGAAATCGGCTTGGCGTGGGCTACCGAGTTCCAGAACGCTTCGGTGGTCTGGCCCGACAGGGTCCGGCCGGAAGCGTCGGTGATGGTGCCGGAGATCATGATCGGCAGCTCAAGGCCCAGTTCCTCGAACACCCCTTGCACGGCGAAGATCGCGGCTTTGGCGTTGAGGGTGTCGAAGATGGTTTCGATCAGGATCAGGTCGGCGCCGCCTTCGATCAAGCCCTTGGTGGCCTCGGTGTAGTTCTCCACCAGTTCATCGAAGGTTACGTTGCGGTAGCCGGGGTTGTTCACGTCGGGCGACAGCGAGCACGTGCGGCTGGTCGGGCCGAGTACGCCGGCGACGAAACGCGGCTTGTCCGGGTTCTCGGCGGTCTTGGCATCGGCAATCTTGCGCGCCAGGCGTGCGCCTTCGACGTTCAGCTCATAGGCCAGTTCTTCCATGCCGTAGTCGGCCATGGAAATCCGCGTGGCATTGAAGGTGTTGGTTTCGAGGATGTCGGCGCCGGCATCCAGATAAGCCTTTTCGATCCCGCCGATCACGTCGGGGCGGGTTATCACCAGCAAGTCGTTGTTGCCCTTGACGTCGCTGGGCCAGTCGGCGAAACGTTTGCCACGGTAGTCGTGTTCTTCCAGTTTATAGCTCTGGATCATCGTGCCCATGCCGCCGTCGAGGATCAGGATGCGTTCCTTGAGGGCGTGGTGAAGAGCTTGCAGACGAGCGCTACGATCGGACATGGGACTACTCTGGTCAGGCATTACGGAGGGCGTGGATCATAGCAAACCTGTGCGGATTTTGAGCATGCCTGGGATTTGCATGAATATCGTTCATGTTGCCGGCAGGCATGGCCCGGTAGAATCACCGGCAATTTTTCAGCGTACCCCTTGAATCGGGACCGATCCATGTTACTTCGTTCACTCGTCGGCGCCGCATTGGCCTTGCTCGCCAGCACCGTCCACGCCCAGAGTCCCGTTCCTGCAATCTCCTACACCCGCGATATCCAGCCGATTTTCACCGAGAAGTGCGTGGCCTGCCATGCGTGCTACGACTCCGCCTGCCAGTTGAACCTGGGCAGTGGCGAAGGTGCGGCGCGGGGCGCGAGCAAAGTACCGGTCTACGATGGCGAACGCAGCCAGGCAACCAAGCCGACCCGTCTGTTCTATGACGCCTTCGGCAAGGCCGCCTGGCAGCGCGAAGGGTTCAGTTCGGTGCTGGATGCCCAGGGCAGTCAGGCTGCCTTGATGGCGCGCATGCTGGAGCTGGGACATCGTCGCACGCCCTTGCAGCCCAATGGCAAGCTGCCTGACGACATTGTGCTGGGCCTCAATCGTGAAAACATGTGCCCCTTGCCGGGGGAGTTCGACGCCTATGCCGGCGCCCATCCCAATGAAGGCATGCCGCTGGCGGTCACCGGGCTGACCGACCAGCAATACCAGACACTGCAACGCTGGCTGGCCTCCGGGGCGCCCATCGACGAGCAAGGCGTGGCACCCAGTGCCCGCGAAGCGGCGCAGGTGCTGCAATGGGAAAACCTGCTCAACGCCCCTGGCGCCCGCGAAAGCCTGGTGGCGCGCTGGCTGTTCGAGCACCTGTTTATCGCCCATCTGTACTTCGAGGGCGGTGAGCCGGGGCATTTCTTTCAGTGGGTGCGCTCGCGCACGCCCAGCGGCCAACCGATTGACCTGATCAACACCCGTCGCCCCAACGACGACCCGGGCACGCGGATTTACTACCGTTTGTGGCCGATCCAGGGCGTGATCGTGCATAAAACCCACATCACCTATCCGCTCAGCGCGCAGAAAATGGCGCGGATCAAAGCTTTGTTCTATGGCAGCGACTGGCAGGTCAGCGCGTTACCGGGCTACGGCCCAGGGCGGCGTGCCAACCCGTTCGAGACCTTTGAGGCGATCCCGGCCCAGGCGCGCTATCAGTTCATGCTGGATAACGCCGAATACTTCGTGCGTACCTTTATTCGCGGGCCGGTGTGCCGTGGGCAGATCGCCACGGACGTGATCCGCGACAACTTCTGGGCCTTGTTCCAGGCCCCGGACCATGACCTGTACATCACCGATGCGCGCTATCGCGGCCAAGCCACACCGTTGCTGGCGATGCCGGGGCAGAACGATGACGTGGGCAGCGTGCTTAGCCTGTGGCTCAAATACCGCGACAAACGCAACCAGTACGAAGCCCTGCGCCGCGACAGCTACGCAGACCTGCCGGCGCCCAGTTGGTCGACCCTGTGGGCCGGCAATGACAATGCGCTGTTGAGCATCTTCCGGCACTTCGACAGTGCGTCGGTCAATAAGGGCCTGATCGGCGAGGTGCCGCAGACGATGTGGCTGTTCGATTACCCGCTGCTGGAGCGCACCTATTACCAGTTGGTGGTCAATTTCGATGTGTTCGGCAACGTCTCGCACCAAGCCCAGACTCGCCTGTATTTCGACCTGATCCGCAATGGCGCCGAGCAGAACTTCCTGCGCTTGATGCCGGCGGACTCACGCGAGGACTACCTCGACGACTGGTACCAGAACAGCGGCAAGCTCAAGCTGTGGCTGGACTACGAAGCCATCGACGACGATGAACCCACTGGCCTGCACTTGGATAAGAAGGACCCGAAACGCGATTTCGCCCAGCAGTTGCTTGCCCGCTACGGCGACTTGAACGTCAGCCCCGACCCGATCAACCGTTGTACCGGTGCGTACTGCTCGCGTGAGGGCATCGATCCGGCGCTGCAGGACGTCGACCAGGCCCTCAGCCGCCTTGCGTCGCGCCCGGCGGCTGGGCTCAAAGTGATCAATCAATTGCCTGAAGCCACGATGCTGCGCGTGGAAACCCCAAGCGGCAAACGTGAGGTCTACAGCCTGTTGCGCAACCGTGCCCACAGTAACGTGGCGTTCCTGCTAGGGGAGGCGTACCGCTACCAGCCGGGGTTGGACACGCTGACGGTCTACCCTGGGGTGCTGAGCAGCTACCCGAACTTTATGTTCAATATTCCCGCCGGGGACGTGCCGGAGTTCGTTTCCCGCATGGAGCAGGCCCAGGACGCCGAGAGCTTTGAGAAGATCGTCGATCGCTGGGGCGTGCGTCGCAGCCATCCGCAGTTCTGGGCGTATTTTCACGACCTGTCGCGCTACCTCCACGAGACCACTCCACTGGAAGAGGGCGTGCTGGACATGAATCGTTATCAAAACCTCTGATCTGCGTGACGGGCTTTTCCGACAAAAATACTAGGACTTTGTAACTCTGTAATGATTTGGCGTAAACTGCCGGCAAGCCTGTGAGGAGTTTCCATGACTGCCATAACCATTACCGACGCCGCCCACGATTACCTGGCCGACCTGCTGTCCAAGCAGAACACCCCGGGCATCGGCATCCGCGTCTTTATCACCCAGCCCGGCACCCAATACGCCGAGACGTGCATTGCCTACTGCAAGCCCGGTGAAGAGAAACCTGAAGACACTGCCCTGGGGCTCAAAAGCTTCACCGCATACATCGATAGCTTCAGCGAAGCGTTTCTCGACGACGCGGTGGTGGACTACGCCACCGACCGTATGGGCGGCCAGTTGACCATCAAGGCGCCGAACGCCAAGGTGCCGAACGTCAACGCCGACAGCCCGGTGAACGAGCGCATCAACTACTACTTGCAAACCGAGATCAACCCAGGACTGGCCAGCCACGGCGGTGAGGTCAGCCTGATCGACGTGGTCGAAGATGGCATCGCTGTGTTGAAGTTCGGCGGCGGCTGCCAAGGCTGCGGCCAGGCCGACGTAACCTTGAAGGAAGGCATCGAGCGCACCTTGCTGGAGCGTATCCCGGAGCTCAAGGGTGTGCGTGACGTGACCGACCATACGCAGAAAGAAAACGCCTACTACTGAGTAAGGCGTTCGCTGCGAACAAAAAACGGCGCCCGTGAGCGCCGTTTTTTTGGTTTAAATTCAGTTGGTTGAGATATTTATCTCATAAATCAGATTAAGTGATGAAAAGGCTTGCCTAAGATTGTAGTGAGTCAGCGTGGCCTTCAACTACTGGAAGTCCCTATCGGGGGCAAGCCCCCTCCCACATGAAGCAACCTCACAGCGTCCAGTGAACGCGGTCTACTGTGGGAGGGGGCTTGCCCCCGATAGCGCCGGATCAGTAACTAAGCTGCCAACTGATACGCCCCTATAAAAATAAACTAAATCAAAAGCTTATATCTAATTTATAAAGTTATTTATCAAGTTCGATAAAGGTGCACATGCCCCGCCCGATACAACGAGGATTCACTGAAACCGTCACTGGCCAACACCCGACCCACTAAAATCAACGCCGTGCGCCGAAACCCTTTGGCGACGACTTTCCCGGCAATATCCCCCAGCGTCCCTGTCACCCAATCCTGATCCGGCCAGGTTGCGCGATGCACCACGGCGATCGGGCAATCCGCACCGTAGTGTGGGAGCAGTTCGGCGACAATCTTTTCCAGATGCTTGACCCCCAGGTGAATCGCCATGGTGGTGCCATGTCGAGCCAGGCTGGCGAAGTCTTCGCCGGCAGGCATGGGGGTCTTGTCGGCGTAGCGCGTCAGGATCACGCTCTGGGCGATGTCCGGCAGGGTCAGTTCGGTTTCCAGCAAGGCCGCGCAAGCGGCAACGGCAGTCACGCCGGGGATGATCTGGAATGGGATGCCCAGTTCACGCAAGCAGCGAATCTGCTCGCCGATGGCTCCATACAGGCTCGGGTCGCCGGAGTGGACTCGCGCCACATCGAAGCCATTGACGTGGGCGGTCTTAATCAATTCGATGATCTGTTCCAAGTGCAGCTCAGCGCTGTTGACCACCTGTGAGGCTTGATGGCCCTCCAGCACCGCCGCCGGCACCAGTGACCCCGCGTAGATAATCACCGGGCAACTGCGGATCAACCGCTGGCCTTTGACAGTGATCAATTCCGGGTCGCCGGGGCCGGCGCCGATAAAGTAGACGGTCATGGAGCGCTCCTGTGAAAAAACGGACGAGCATGAAGATTGTTCATGATCGGGGAGGGCGATTATCGGGTTTTTAACCCGTGCAGGCCAATGCCACGGTGGCACGGGCGTTTTTGCGGCGGGTGATCAGCAGTCTGGCAGGGGCTGCGTCGAGCTGTTCGGCCGCTGCCAGCGCGGCGCTTTCGGCAATGCCGTAACAGCCGGTATGGGCAAAAGCCACGGCAGATTTGTGGCTCAGCCGACCTTCATATGCCGCCAGGTGCTGGGCGTTAAAGCAGCACAAGGGCAGGTCCAAGGCTGTGGCCAACGCCAGCAGCCCTGGTTCAGCGTGTTTCAGATCGATACTCGCCAGTGCAGTGAGCTGCCGGCGCTCGACGCCTGCTTCGGCCAATGCCTCATCCAGCAACGCCAACAGGCTGTGAACCTCACAACCTCGCTGGCAGCCCAGGCCGGCGACGAGGCTCATGCCGCGTAATGACTGTCGCGGTTACGCCGGAACAACCACGCGCTGATCAGGCCCAACGCCAGCCAGAACGCCATGTTGGTCAGTTGCGAAGCGATTTTGAACTGCGCTTCCAGCGCCTCCGGCGCCAGCATCGAATGCACTGCCGGCTGTGGCGCGCCAATCACATGGGGCACTACAAGGATGGCCACGCCAAGGACTTTGAGCAGCGCGTTGCGACCGAACACCAGCAGGGCGATACCTGCCGCGGTGGACGCGGCGGTGCCGATCCACCAGGTCTGACGCAGCGCCAGGTCAGCCGCTGCGGTGCCCGGCAGTTCCGGCGGCAGGCCCAGGGTGGGTGCCAGCACGAAAGTCGCATAACCGGCCAAGCCCCACAGCAGGCCCTGAGCCGTGCGGGTCGGGGCGCGCAGGGTGTAGAGACCGGCCAGCATCAAGGCAAAACCGACGGCCACCACCAGGTTGCCGGCGGTGGTCGACAGCACGCGCTGCCAGCCATCTTCCGGCTCCCAGGCCTCTGCGTCGTGGGTATGCGCGGCCGTACCGGCGGCGTGTTCATGGGCTGCCGGTGCCTGCTCGAAGGTCTCGGCCTGCAAAATCAGCGGAGCCACCCAGAAGCTTTGCAGCAGTGTCAGCAGCAGGGCGGCCAGCAGGCCGGTGAATCCTGCGGTTTGCGCAATACGCTTAATCATCTCGGCAGGTCTCAGTGGCACGGGAACGCGGCGCTGTGGCGGGTATCGTGAGCGGCGTTATGCACCGCCTCGATGTGCGAAAAGCCGGCGAAGTACACCAGGCACGCGCCGAGGATCGACGCACCGATGGCGGCGGTCAGGCGTTGGCTCAGGGTAGTGGTGCCGCTGGTGGCGGGCGAAGTGCTGCTGATGATCGACATGGCGCGTCCCTTTCAGGTGTCTGGGGTGGGGACGTGCGCATAAAAACCCCGCGAGCCGGACCCGCAGGGTTTGAACAGCGCCCGCCCACCGCGGGTTTGTTATCTGATTTTTTCGGGCCGGTCTCCGGGCTTGCGAGGGGGCTCTGCCAAGAACCCTTAAAGCGTCGCCTTCCCATGCTCAAGCACAGTGGCCGTGACGCTTCGCTCGCTTACCGTTGCGGGGGCAGCACCGGACTGACCATCGCAAGATGGCGCACCGGTTTCCCGTTTCACCCTGTGAAGGGCACCCGAAACAAGGCCTGTAGGAAAGCATGCAGAGCAGCGGTAGTCAAATTCACCATCCCCCTGTAGCCTTGCACCTTCGAGGTTCTTCGGCCCAGGTCGAAGCTAAGAAGGGAACGCGGTCCAAGCCGCGGCTGCCCCCGCAACTGTGAAGGGTTCAGTTGACTGCCATGCCACTGCCATCAGGCGGGAAGGCGCAGTCAGCGCCGGTCTTGCGACCCGAACGCCCCAAGCCAGGAGACCTGCCTCGTCACCGATTTTTTAATTCAACCGGGCGGGGTGATCCGGTGACGAAATCCGCTGCTGCGCGCCTGCGCAGGGCCTATCGTCCCGTATGCCCGCCCCCAAGGGCATCCGATGAAAACACTGGCCAAACTTCCCGTCACCATCGTTACCGGCTTCCTCGGCTCGGGCAAAACCACCTTGCTGCGCCATATGCTCGACAACGCTCAGGGCCGTCGCATTGCGGTGATCGTCAACGAGTTCGGCGAGTTGGGCATCGACGGCGAGATCCTCAAACAGTGCTCCATCGGCTGCACCGAGGAAGAAGCCAACGGCCGCGTGTATGAGCTGGCCAACGGCTGCCTGTGCTGCACCGTGCAAGAAGAGTTCTTTCCGGTGATGCGCGAATTGGTGGCGCGCCGTGGCGACCTCGACCATATCCTGATCGAAACCTCGGGCCTGGCCTTGCCAAAACCCTTGGTCCAAGCCTTCCAGTGGCCGGAAATCCGCAGCGCCTGCACGGTTGACGCGGTAATCACCGTGGTCGACAGCCCAGCCGTGGCCGCCGGCACTTTTGCTGCGTTCCCGGATCAGGTCGATGCCCAGCGCAAGCTCGACCCGAACCTGGACCACGAATCGCCGCTGCACGAACTGTTCGCCGACCAACTGGCCAGCGCCGACCTGGTGATCCTCAACAAGTGCGACCTGATCAGCCCCGATGACCTGGCCCGTGTGCGCCTGGAAGTCGCCGAAGAACTGCCGCCGGCGGTGAAGATCGTTGAAGCCAGCAGCGGTCGCTTGCCCCTGGAGGTGCTGATCGGCCTGGGCGCAGGCTCTGAGGAACACATCGACGCGCGTCACAGCCATCACGATCATCACCACGAAGGTGAAGACGATCACGACCACGACGCGTTCGACTCCATCTCCATCGATCTGCCACAGGCCGACGAAGCGTTGCTGCTCGACGCCCTGACGCAATTGGTGGTGCAGCACGGCATCCTGCGCGTCAAAGGTTTCGCCGCTATCCCCAACAAACCGATGCGCCTGCTGATCCAGGGCGTGGGTACCCGTTTCGACAAACACTTCGACCGCGCCTGGACGGCCGACGAGCCGCGCACCACGCGCCTGGTGCTGATCGGTCAGGACCTGGACGCCGCCGGACTCGAAGCGCAACTGCGCGCCGCGCTCAGCGTTTAACCCATGCACCTGCTCAGGACTCAGCCCGGCGGTTTTGTCGCGGACGACAATATCGCCGACCTTGGCCAGACGCCCGCCGAACTGGTGGTCCTGTGCAGTGGCGATTCCAGCTTGGCGCTACTGGCCGAAGCAGCCCGGCAACTGCCCGACGACTACCCCAGCCTGCGCCTGGCCAACCCCATGCAGGTGCAGAACCATGCCTCGGTGGACCTGTACGTCGACGAGGTACTGCGCCACGCAAAAGTCATTCTGATTTCGCTGCACGGCGGTATCGGTTACTGGCGCTATGGCGTCGAGCGCCTGGTGGAGCTGGCCGAACGTGGGGTGACGTTGATTCTGGTGCCGGGGGATGATCGCCCGGACCCGGAGCTCAGCGGCCTGAGCACGGTTGACGCCGAACAGCGCGACCGCTTGTGGCAGTTCCTGCGCCAGGGCGGGTTGGGCAATGCGCTGGATTTCTATCGCTGCCTGGCCAGCGCTCACCTGGGCCGTGACTATGCCTGGGCCGAGCCCCACACTTTGCCGCGCACGGCGATTTATCACCCGCGCCACGCCAACCCGCGCTTGAGCGATTGGCAGGCGGATTGGCGCGCCGAGTGGCCGGTGGCGGCGGTGCTGTTCTATCGCTCCCATCTGCAGGCGGCCAATACCGGCTTTATCGATGTGTTCTGCCAGCGTCTGCAAGCGGCGGGGCTTAACCCGTTGCCAATGGCGGTGGCGAGTTTGAAGGAGCCTGGCTGCCTGACGGTGGTCGAGGACCTGCTGGACGAGGTCGGCGCGGCGGTCATTCTCAACACCACCGGCTTTGCTCAATCCAGCCCGGAGGCGCCGCATTTACGCCCGTTTCGGCGCAATATCCCGGTGATCCAGGCGATCTGCGCCCAGGACAACCAGCCCGGCTGGGCGGCCAGCGAACAGGGCCTGGGGCCCCGTGACCTGGCCATGCACATTGCCTTGCCGGAGCTGGACGGGCGCATCATCAGCCGGCCGATCAGCTTCAAGGATTTGGCCTGGCGCAGCGAGCGCAGCCAGTCCGACGTGGTGTGCTATCGCGCCGCGCCCGAGCGCATGGATTTCGTCGCCGAACTGGCGCGGCGCTGGGTCGAGCTGGCGCGGGTACCGAATGCGGAAAAACGCATCGCCCTGGTGCTGGCCAACTACCCGACCCGTGATGGTCGCATCGGCAACGGCGTCGGCCTGGACACTCCGGCGGCGGCGCTGAATATCCTGCGCGCGCTGCAAACCGAGGGCTATCCGCTGCCGGATCGACTGCCCGATAGCGGCACGGCGTTGATCCATGAACTGCTCGGTGGCGTGACCAACGACCTCGACAGCCTGGACCTGCGCCCTTGCCACCAGAGCCTGGGCCTGGACGAGTACGAGGCGTTGTTCTTGCGCTTGCCCGAAGCCAACCGCCAGGCCGTGTTGCAGCGTTGGGGCGCGCCGCAGCAAGACCCGATGTGCCGCGATGGCCGCCTGATGATTGCCGGCTTGCGCCTGGGCCTGACCTTTGTCGGTATCCAGCCGGCGCGCGGTTATCAGGTGGACGCCAGCGCGGTGTACCACGACCCGGACCTGGTGCCGCCCCATGGCTACCTGGCGTTCTACTTCTGGTTGCGCCATACCTATGGCGCCCATGGCGTGATCCACGTCGGCAAGCACGGCAACCTGGAATGGCTGCCGGGCAAGGGCGTGGGCCTCTCGGAGCATTGCTGGCCGGATGCATTGCTGGGGCCGCTGCCGAACATCTATCCGTTTATCGTCAACGACCCGGGCGAGGGCGCCCAGGCCAAACGTCGTACCCAGGCGGTGATCATCGATCACCTGATGCCACCGCTGACCCGCGCCGAAACCTACGGTCCGCTGCGCGACCTGGAGCTGCTGGCGGACGAGTATTACGAAGCGCAATTGCTCGACCCGCGCCGCGCCCGCGAGTTGCAGAAAGACATTCTCAAACTGGTGCGCGAAACCCGCATCGACCAGGAACTGCAGCTGGACGGCGATGCCGATGCCGCGATTTGGCTACCGCGCCTGGACACCTACCTGTGCGACCTCAAGGAATCTCAGATTCGCGACGGCCTGCACATCTTCGGCGAATCGCCCCAGGGCCGTTTGCGCATCGATACATTGCTGGCCTTGCTGCGCATTCCGCGCGGCGACGGGCGTGGCGCGCAATCGAGCCTGCTGCGCGTGTTGGCCAAGGCCTTCGCGCTGGGCTTCGACCCGCTGGACTGCGCCCTGGCCGAACCCTGGACCGGCCGGCGCCCCGAGGTGCTGCAAGGCATTGATAGTCAGCCGTGGCGCACCGCTGGCGATACCCGCGAGCGCCTGGAGCTGTATGCGGCGCAGTTGATCGAGCAAGCCTTGGACGGCCCGCTGGCGGTATTGCAGGCACCGGGCTGGGAAGAGGTGAGTGCGGTGATCGACAACCTGCGCAGCGTCGTCGCGCCACGCCTGGACGCCTGCGGCCCGGCGGAAATGCGCGGCTTGCTGGATGCGCTGAGCGGTCGCTTCGTGCCGGCGGGGCCCAGCGGTGCGCCGAGTCGCGGGCGCCTGGACGTGCTGCCCACCGGGCGCAATTTCTTCAGCGTGGATGTGCGCAACCTGCCCACCACCACGGCCTGGCGTATCGGCTTCCAGTCGGCCAACCTGATTCTGGAGCGGCACCTGCAAGATCATGGCGATCACCTGCGTCAGCTCGGCCTGTCGGTATGGGGCACCGCTACGATGCGTACCGGCGGCGACGATATCGCCCAGGCCATGGCGCTCATGGGCGTGCGCCCGGTCTGGGCCACCGGCAGCCAGCGGGTGGACGACTTCGAGATCCTGCCGATCAGCCTGCTGGACCGCCCGCGCGTCGATGTGACCTTGCGCGTGTCGGGGTTCTTCCGTGATGCCTTCGCCAACCTGATCCGCCTGTTCGACGCGGCGGTGCAGGCGGTGGCAGCGCTGGACGAACCGGACGATATGAACCCGCTGGCCGCCAAGGTGCGCAGCGAGCGTGAGGCATTGCGTCAATCCGGGCTGGACGACGACGCGGCAGCCAAGCAGGCCGGTTGGCGCATCTTCGGTGCCAAGCCGGGGGCCTATGGTGCGGGGGTGCAGGGCGCGATTGATGGGCGTTTGTGGCAAAGCCGTGCGGACCTGGCCGAGGTCTACCTGAACTGGGGTGGCTACGCCTATGGCGGGTCCGACGAGGGCACCGCTGCCCGCGAGCAATTCGCCCAGCGCCTGAGCCAGGTGCAGGCGGTGGTGCAGAACCAGGACAATCGCGAACACGACCTGCTTGATTCCAACGACTATTACCAGTTCCAGGGCGGCATGCTCGCCGCCGTGGAAACCCTGAGCGGCGACAAGGCCGCCAGCTACCACGGTGACCACAGCCAGCCGGACCTGCCGAAGATTCGCACCTTGAAGGAAGAGCTGAACCGGGTGATCCGCGCCCGCGCCGCCAACCCCAAGTGGATCGAAGGGGTGAAGCGTCACGGCTATAAAGGCGCGTTCGAGATGGCGGCCACCGTGGACAATCTGTTCGCCTTCGACGCCACCACGGCGCTGATTGACGATCATCAATATGCCTTGCTTGCCGATGCCTACCTGCTCGACCCTGACACCCGGGCGTTCGTGCAGCAACACAACCCCGACGCATTGCGCGACATGACCGAGCGCATGCTCGAAGCCCAGCAGCGCGGCCTCTGGCAGGCGCCAGGTGCTTACCGTGACGCCTTGGAAAACCTGTTGCTGGATATAGAAGAAGACAGTCAATGACCGATATTCCCCATTTCCCGCTGTCCGCCGTGGTCGGCGCCGATGACCTGAAACTGGCGCTGTGCCTGGCGGCTATCGATCCCAAGATCGGCGGCGTGCTGATCGAAGGTCCGCGCGGCATGGCCAAGTCCACCCTGGCCCGTGGCCTGGCCGATCTGTTGGCCAGCGGTCAATTCGTGACGTTGCCGCTGGGGGCCACCGAAGAACGCTTGGTGGGCACCCTGGATCTGGACGCCGCGCTGGGCGAGGGGCGTGCGCAGTTTTCCCCGGGCGTGTTGGCCAAGGCCGATGGCGGTGTGCTGTATGTGGATGAAGTGAATTTGCTGCCCGATCATTTGGTGGATCTGCTGCTGGACGTGGCCGCCAGTGGCACCAACCTGATCGAGCGCGACGGCATTTCCCACCGCCATTCGGCGCGCTTTGTACTGGTTGGCACCATGAACCCGGAGGAGGGCGAGTTGCGCCCTCAACTGCTGGACCGCTTCGGCTTCAATGTGGCGTTAAGAGGGCACACCTTGCCGGCCGAGCGCGGGCAGATCCTCCGGCGCCGCCTGGATTTCGACAGCGATCCCGCCGCCTTCTGCACCGAGTGGGCCGAACAGCAGGCAGCGTTGCGCGAGCGCTGCACTCAGGCGCGGGCGCGGTTGGACAGTATCGAGCTGGATGATCAGGCCCTTGCGCAGATTACCGAGCGCTGCTTTGCCGCCGGTGTCGATGGTTTGCGTGCTGACCTGGTCTGGCTGCGCGGCGCCCGGGCCCATGCGGCGTGGCGGGGCGCGAATGAGATTGCCGAGGAAGACATCGAAGCCGTCGCGGAACTTGCCTTGCGCCATCGTCGCCAGGAGCCATCTCCACCGGCCAGCCCGCCCAGCCAGGCACAGTCGCCGAAACCTTCGGACAGCTCGCCCGCTCAAGGCCAATGGGGCGATATGCCCGCGCCGGCCCTGCCCATCGGCGCTCGCCGAGACGTGCCCGCCTGGCCAAAAAAGCCCTAGGCATCCGCCCCCGACCTGACGCGGGGACGGATGCCCGCCCCAAGGTCGGGCGACTGGACAACGGCAGGCAAGGCAAGGCGCGCAGTGCCCGGCAGGGTTCGATCAACTGGCCCGGTACTTTGCTCGGCGGCCGGCCGCATTCCCGTGAAGACCTGTGCTACCACCTGCGCAGCCGCGCGGCCCACGAGTTGTGGCTGGTGATCGTCGATGCGTCGGCGTCCACCCGGCGGCATCGTGCATTAACCGACGCAAAGGGGTTGCTCGCCCAGCTGTTTGACGACGCCTACCGGCAACGCGCACGCATGGTCTTGTTGACCGCCAGCGGCCAGGCGCCGAAGTGGCAGGTTCAGGGGTTGAAAGCAGCCAAAAACCTGGCCGGCTGGCTGGACCAGTTAGGCGCGGGCGGTGGTACACCATTGCTGGCGGCGCTGACGGAGGCCGGGCATTGGCTGGCGGTGAGACGCAAGCGTCATCCCGCTGAGCAACAGCGTTTATTAGTGATCACGGATGGGCGGCTCAAGGACATTGCGGGGTTGCCGCCGTTGGACTGTGCGGGGTTGCTGGTGGATATCGAGCGCGGGCCGATCAGACTGGGGCGGGCCCAGGAGTTGGCGGCTGGGTTGCAGTTGGATTATCGGCATATCGATGAGTTGTAGTGCCGGTGTCGCCGCTATCGGGGGCGAGATCCCACCCACACTCGACAGCATTCCAAAGGGTGTACTCGGTCAAATGTGGGAGGGGGCTTGCCCCCGATGACGCACTCACATACACCAGCCCCTCCATCAGCCAGCCCCCGGCACATTTGGCCAAAGGTCGGCCACCAGAAACAAGCGCTCGGCTTCCTCCCAATCCCCGCCGTTCCGCACCATGCGCACGAGCAACTGCGCGGGCGCCATCGGATCAAGGTCGGCCAGCCAGGCCTGCATCTGTTCCTCGCTCCACACCTCGTCCGCCGGGTAGTGCGCCGGCGCCAGCCACGCATGGCGGGGCAGGGGTTGCCAGCGTCCGGGCGCGCTGACCGCGACAAAATCCCGCCAATCGCGCTGATGCAACCAACGTCCGCGCAGGTGCTGAGGGTGCGCGCCCGTCGGTGGTTCGGCCAGGCCGGGCCAGGGGTAGAGCAAATACCCGCCCAGCCACAAGTGCGCGTCGAACTGCTGAATATCCAGCGCCGCCAAAGCTTCGCGGCTCTCGGCCCGTGCTGAAATCGGCAGTTGATGCTGGGCCAGGTGCGCCAGTTTGCGGTCGAGGCGGTCGTGACAGCCGGGGCCCAGCCATTGTGCGGTGTCCTGGCCGTTGCCGTGCTGCGGGCCGAGATAGAGCTTGATCGCCAATTCCAGGTGATGCACGCCGTCGCGGTCGCGCAGCAGCATGTCCAGCTCACCGAGGGTATGCCCGGCGCGGCGGATCGGCAGGTTGGCGGCCAGCAATTCCACGCCCGGCGCATGCTGCACGGCAAATTGCCACAAGCGTTCGTAGTACAGCCCCAAGCGCCGCGTGCGCGACAGGCTCAACCAGTGCTGCAAGGCCCGGCTGTCCTGGTCTAGGCTGCGCAACCAGTGGGCGAGCCGATCCGGTGCTTGCACCCAGTCACTGCCGGCCAGCGGGTGACGCTGCGGCCAGGGCGCGCGGGCTAGCATCGGCGGGGCGAGGATCACCCACGCCAAGTCGCGCACCTCCGGGTGGCGCAGTTGGCGGGGCAGGTTGAGTAGATCGGGGAACACAGTCATGGTCCGAGCATAGCCGTTTAACCGCGCAGAAGGGGGTTGAGAACCGTTGTCATCAAGGCTTCGCGGCGACAAAGGATTTTGCCTGGCGCGGCCTTTCGCCCATAATCGGGGTTTTTCGCCACACCCCAATCCCGCAGGAGCCCCATGGAGCAATTTCGCAATATCGGCATTATCGGTCGCCTGGGCAGTACCCAGGTGCTGGACACCGTCCGCCGGCTTAAGAAGTTTCTGCTCGAGCGCCACCTGCATGTGATCCTCGAAGACACCATCGCCGAAATCCTGCCGGGCCACGGCCTACAGACCTCATCGCGCAAGATGCTCGGCGAAGTATGTGACATGGTGATTGTGGTCGGCGGCGACGGTAGCCTGCTGGGTGCGGCCCGGGCGCTGGCTCGGCATAACGTGCCGGTGCTGGGGATCAACCGGGGCAGTCTGGGGTTTCTCACCGATATCCGCCCCGATGAGCTGGAAGTCGAAGTGGCCAAGGTGCTCGACGGCCAATACCTGGTGGAAAACCGTTTCCTGCTGCAAGCCGAAGTGCGTCGCCATGGCGAAGCCATCGGTCAGGGTGATGCGCTCAACGATGTGGTACTGCACCCTGGCAAGTCCACCCGCATGATCGAATTCGAGTTGTATATCGACGGCCAGTTCGTGTGCAGCCAGAAAGCCGACGGCCTGATCGTCGCCACGCCCACCGGCTCCACCGCGTATGCGCTGTCCGCCGGCGGCCCGATCATGCACCCCAAGCTCGATGCCATTGTGATCGTGCCGATGTATCCCCATATGTTGTCCAGCCGACCGATTGTGGTCGATGGCAACAGTGAGCTGAAAATCGTGGTGTCCAAAGACATGCAGATCTACCCGCAAGTCTCCTGCGACGGGCAGAACCATTTCACCTGCGCCCCCGGTGACACCATCACCGTGAGCAAAAAGGCACAGAAGTTGCGCTTGATCCACCCGCTGGATCACAACTACTACGAAGTGTGCCGTACCAAGTTGGGCTGGGGCAGCCGCTTGGGGGGTGGAGGCGACTGATGCTCGATCCCGCGCGTAGCTACGACCTGATTGGAGACGTGCACGGATGCGCGCATACCCTTGAGCACTTGCTCGACCAGATGGGTTATCACAAGCAGGCCGGCACCTGGCGCCATCCGTCGCGCATGGCGGTGTTCCTCGGCGATATCATCGACCGTGGCCCACGCATCCGCGAAGCGCTGCATATCGTCCACGACATGGCCGAAGCCGGCCAGGCGCTGTGCATCATGGGCAATCACGAGTTCAATGCCCTGGGCTGGGCCACACCGGCGCCGCCTGGCAGTGGCAAGCAGTACGTGCGCGAGCACACCCCACGGCATGAGCGCTTGATCCACGAGACCTTGACCCAGTTCGAGCAGCATCCGGCCGACTGGCACGACTTCCTCGGCTGGTTCTATGACATGCCGCTGTTTGTCGATGCCGGGCGTTTCCGCGTGGTGCATGCGTGCTGGGACGACAGCTTTATCCAGCCGCTGCGCGCCACATTCCCGGATGGTTGCATCGACCCGCACTTCCTGCAGGCCGCCGCCGTGCCTGGCAGTTTTGCCTGCAATGCCTTTGACCGCCTGCTGCGCGGCACCGATATGCGTCTGCCCGACGGCCTGACGCTGACCGGCGGCGACGGCCTGACGCGCTCGTTCTTCCGCACCAAGTTCTGGGAAGACGACCCCAAGACCTACGGCGACATCGTGTTCCAACCCGATGCGCTGCCCGAGCCGGTGGCGCGCACGCCGTTATCGCCCCATGAAAAGAACTCCCTGCTGCGCTATGGCGCCGACGAGCCGTTGCTGTTCGTCGGCCACTACTGGCGCAGTGGCAAACCGGCGCCGATTCGCCCCAACTTAGCCTGTCTGGATTACAGCGCGGTGCTGTATGGCAAGTTGGTGGCCTATCGATTGGACCAGGAAACTCGATTGGACCCGCATAAGTTCGTGTGGGTCGATGTAGAGCGGCCGGAGGTGATCCTATGAGTACCGTGGCCGTATTACGCTTGCCGCTGAGCGTCGACCTGGGTGGTTTCGTCAAATTGCTGCAACGCATGCAAGTGCCCCATCGCGTGAGTGAAGAGGCCGGTGAGCAGGTGTTGTGGGTGCCGGAAAGCATCAGCGATGACGTGCGCGTGTTGTATCAACGCTTTCCGGCCGGCGATCCAGACCAGCAGTTGGACATTCCCGAACAGGCTCCCGTGACCCGTCCCGGTTTCCTCCAGCAAGTGCGGCATAGCCCGGTGACCGCGTTGGTGCTGCTGGCGAGCCTGGTGGTGGGCGTGCTGACCCTGCTGGGCGACAACCTGCAGGCCATGAGCTGGCTGAGCTTTCTGCCGTTCCGAGTACTGGGCGACTACATTCAGTTCACCCCTTTGGCCGACAGCCTGGCGTCGGGGCAGTGGTGGCGGTTGGTCACGCCGATGCTGTTGCACTTCGGCATCCTGCACCTGGCCATGAATGGCATGTGGTACTGGGAACTGGGCCGGCGCATCGAAGCGCGCCAGGGCAGTATCAACCTGCTTGGCCTGACCCTGCTGTTCAGCCTGGTTTCCAACTACGCGCAATACGCCTACGGCGGCCCGGGCCTGTTTGGCGGGTTGTCCGGCGTGTTGTATGGCCTGCTCGGTCATTGCTGGATCTATCAACTGTTGTCGCCCAACCCAGCCTATCGCTTGCCCCGTGGGGTATTGGCGATGATGCTGGTGTGGCTGGTGCTGTGCCTGTCGGGGTTGGTCTCGATGATCGGCTTCGGCGAAATCGCCAACGCGGCCCATGTGGGCGGGCTTGTGATCGGTTGCTTCACCGGCCTGCTGGGCGGGCTCTATAGCCGTCGTAAAACGCCAATTAATTAAAGGAAGAGCCTCCATGTCCTCTTTTGCTGAAATGATCGAAAACATCACCCCGGACATCTACCAGAGCCTCAAGCTCGCCGTGGAAATCGGTAAATGGTCCGACGGCCGCAAACTCACCGCCGAGCAGCGCGAGTTGTCGTTGCAGGCGATGATCGCCTGGGAAATCCAGAACCTGCCGGAAGACCAGCGCACCGGTTACATGGGCCCGCAGGAATGCCAGTCGAAGTCGACCACCGTGCCGAATATCCTGTTCAAGTCGGACGCGATCCATTGATTGAAATCGGTCGCGGTGCAGTCAGCAAAATGTCGGCGAAACTCGGTGAGCCGACCGTTCAATATGCGTTTCGTCTGGGCGATACCGAAGTGCCGGTCAACCCGTTGATTGGCACCCACGTGCGCCTGGAATACCTCGGTGCCATTCATTGCAGCCATTGCGGGCGCAAGACCAAGACCAGTTTCAGCCAAGGTTATTGCTACCCGTGCATGACCAAACTGGCCCAGTGCGACCTGTGCATCATGAGCCCCGAGCGCTGCCATTACGACGCTGGCACTTGCCGCGATCCGAGCTGGGGCGAGCAGTTCTGCATGACCGACCACGTGGTGTACCTGGCCAATTCCTCCGGGATCAAGGTCGGCATCACCCGCGCCACCCAGCTGCCGACACGTTGGCTGGATCAGGGCGCCAGCCAAGCGTTACCGATCATGCGCGTGGCTACGCGCCAGCAGTCCGGTTTTGTCGAAGACTTGTTTCGCAGCCAGGTGGCCGATAAGACCAATTGGCGGGCATTGCTCAAGGGCGACGCCGTCAGCGTGAACCTCAAGCAGGTGCGCGACGAGCTGTTCGCCGCCTGTGCCGAGGGCTTGCAGGGGTTGCAGGAACGCTTTGGCCTACAGGCCATCCAAACCATTGCCGACATCGAACCGATCGAAATCCGCTACCCGGTCGAGCAGTATCCGGCCAAGATTGTCAGCTTCAACCTGGACAAGAACCCGATTGCCGAAGGCACGCTGCTGGGGATCAAAGGCCAATACCTGATCTTCGACACCGGCGTTATCAATATTCGCAAGTACACGGCCTACCAGCTCGCCGTGCATCAGTAGAAGGATGCCCACCATGCGCACCGAACAACCCAAGATGATCTACCTCAAGGACTATCAGGCGCCGGACTACCTGATCGACGAGACGCACCTGACCTTCGAGTTGTTCGAGGACCACAGCCTGGTCCATGCGCAATTGGTGATGCGCCGCAATCCCGAGCGCGGCGCCGGCCTGCCGCCGCTGGTGTTGGATGGCCAGCAACTGGAGCTGTTGAGCGTCAATTTGGGTGACAAGGAACTGACCGAGGCTGACTACCAGCTGACCGACAGCCACCTGACCCTGCACCCGACCCACGACAGCTTCACGCTCGACACCAGCGTGCGCATCCACCCGGAAACCAATACCGCGTTGGAAGGCCTGTACAAATCCGGCGGCATGTTCTGCACCCAATGCGAAGCCGAAGGCTTTCGCAAGATCACCTACTACCTCGACCGTCCGGACGTGATGAGCCGGTTCACCACCACGGTGATCGCCGAACAGCACAGCTACCCGGTGCTGCTCTCCAACGGCAACCCGATCGCCAGCGGCCCCGGTGAAGACGGCCGTCACTGGGCGACCTGGGAAGATCCGTTCAAGAAACCCGCGTACCTGTTCGCCCTGGTGGCCGGCGAGCTGTGGTGCGTCGAAGACAGCTTCACCACCATGACCCAGCGTGAAGTGGCGCTGCGCATCTACGTCGAGCCGGAAAATATCGACAAGTGCCAGCACGCCATGACCAGCCTGAAGAAATCCATGCGCTGGGACGAAGAAACCTACGGCCGCGAGTACGACCTCAACATCTTTATGATCGTGGCGGTCAATGACTTCAACATGGGCGCCATGGAGAACAAGGGCCTCAATATCTTCAACTCCAGCGCCGTGCTGGCCCGCGCCGAGACCGCCACCGACGCCGCGCACCAGCGGGTCGAAGCGATTGTCGCCCACGAGTACTTTCACAACTGGTCGGGCAACCGCGTGACCTGCCGCGACTGGTTCCAGTTGTCGCTCAAGGAAGGTTTCACGGTGTTCCGTGACTCGGGCTTCTCCGCCGACATGAACTCGGCCACGGTCAAGCGCATCCAGGATGTGGCCTACCTGCGCACTCACCAGTTCGCCGAAGACGCCGGCCCCATGGCCCACGCTGTGCGCCCGGACAGCTTTATCGAGATTTCCAACTTCTACACCCTGACCGTGTATGAAAAGGGTTCGGAAGTAGTCGGCATGATCCACACCTTGCTCGGGGCCGAAGGCTTCCGCAAAGGCAGTGACCTGTACTTCGAACGCCACGACGGCCAGGCCGTGACCTGCGATGACTTCATCAAGGCCATGGAAGACGCCAACAACGTGGATCTCAGCCAGTTCAAACGCTGGTACAGCCAGGCCGGCACGCCGCGCCTGGCGGTGAGCGAGTCCTACGATGCCGCCGCCCACACCTACAGCCTGACCTTCCGCCAGAGCTGCCCGCCGACTCCGGACAAGATGGAAAAACTGCCCTTCGTGATCCCGGTGGCACTGGGCTTGCTGGACGGCAAGGGCGCCGACCTGCCGCTGCGCCTGGCAGGCGAGGCCGCAGCCGCTGGCACCTCCCGCGTGCTGTCGGTGACGCAAGCCGAGCAGACCTTCACCTTCGTCGATATCCCAGAGCAGCCATTGCCATCGCTGCTGCGCGGCTTCTCGGCGCCGGTGAAGCTGAGCTTCCCCTACAGCCGTGATCAACTGATGTTCCTGATGCAGCACGACAGCGACGGCTTCAACCGTTGGGATGCCGGGCAGCAACTGTCGGTGCAGGTGTTGCAGGAGCTGATCGGCCAGCATCAGGCCGGTCAGCCGCTGCAGTTGGATCAGCGTCTGATTGACGCGCTGCGCACGGTGCTGACGGACGAAACCCTCGACCAGGCCATGGTCGCGGAAATGCTCTCGTTGCCGAGCGAAGCCTATCTCACCGAGATCAGCGATGTGGCGGACGTGGACGCCATCCATGCCGCCCGCGAATTTGCGCGCAAGCAACTGGCCGACCACTTGTTCGACACCCTGTGGCTGCGTTATCAGGCCAATCGCGAATTGTCGCGTCAGACCCCTTATGTGGCCTCGGCCGAACACTTTGCGCGACGCGCCTTGCAGAACATTGCGCTGTCCTACCTGATGCTCAGCGCCAAGTCCGAAGTGCTGGCGGCAACCCTGGAACAGTTCGACGCCTGCGACAACATGACTGAGCGGCTGACGGCGTTGGCGGTGCTGGTCAACTCGCCGTTCGAGGCGGAAAAAGCCCAGGCGCTGGCGGTGTTCGCCGAGAACTTCAAGGACAACCCGCTGGTCATGGACCAGTGGTTCAGCGTGCAGGCGGGCAGCACACTGCCGGGCGGGCTGGCGCGGGTCAAGGCGTTGATGGAGCACCCGGCGTTCACGATCAAGAACCCGAACAAGGTGCGTGCGCTGATCGGCGCCTTTGCCGGGCAGAACCTGATCAACTTCCACGCAGCGGACGGTTCCGGTTACCGCTTCCTGGCGGACCTGGTGATCCAGTTGAACGTCCTCAACCCTCAAATCGCGTCGCGCCAATTGGCACCGCTGACCCGCTGGCGCAAGTACGACAGCGCGCGCCAGGCGCTGATGAAGGCCGAGCTGGAGCGCATCCTCGCGTCCGGCGAGTTGTCCAGCGATGTGTACGAAGTGGTCAGCAAGAGCCTGGCGTAAGGGGCCGGCGCGTTGTCATCCCCGTTCGCTCACCCCTTAATGAGATGAGCAGGCTTTTTTTGTGGTGAGCGGGCTTGCCCCGCGCCGGGCTGCGAAGCAGCCCTATCAAAACACCGCAACACCTCACCAAACCGCAGGCATTTGCTACTGACAAGTTCTGTCAGTAGCAGGTGCTAAACTGCGGCATCTTTTCCCGCCTGAGTCATCAACGTGTCCCGCACCACTCGTTTACTGACCTTGCTGCAGGCTCTGCGTGGGCGCAAGCGCCCAGTGACGGCGGCCGCGCTGGCGGCGCAGCTGGAGGTATCCGAGCGCACGCTGTACCGCGACATCGCTGAGTTGACCGCACTGGGCGCGCCGATTTTCGGCGAGGCCGGGGTAGGGTACGTGTTGCGCAGCGGCCTGTTCTTGCCGCCCTTGATGCTCAACGCCGAGGAAACCGAGGCGATCGTGCTGGGTTTGCGCTATGTGGATCAGCGTGGCGATGACGTGCTCAGTCGCGCCGCCGCCAACGCCTTGGCGAAAATCGCCGATGTGCTGGACCCTGCCGCTCAAGAAGCCTTGCGCAACCCGACCCTGTTGCCGGGTCCGCCGGGGTTCGGCTATCCGGAAAACCGCGTGCCGCTCAATGTGTTTCGCCAGGCGATCAGCCAGCAGAGCAAGCTGCACATCGATTACGCGGACGCCAGTCAAACCCAAAGCCAGCGCCTGATCTGGCCGCTGGCCCTGGGCTTTCTGAATGAGGTGCGGGTGATCGTCGCCTGGTGCGAGTTACGCGGCGCCTATCGCACCTTTCGCACCGACCGTGTGGCCAGCGCCGAGGCCCGGGGCGAACGCTATCCGGGCCGCCGCAGTGACTGGTTGCGGGCCTGGCGCAAGCTGATGGAGCAGGATGAAAGCGGCCGTTTCACTCCTGACAAAAACTGACACAACGCTGGCTTAGCATGGCCTTACAAAATCAACCGACAGGAGTTGTGCCATGCCCCTTACCGAACTGGCCCCGGCTATCGCCACCTATATCGAAGCGACCAATAGCCGCGACACCTCAGCGGTGGCCCAATGTTTTGCCGAAGACGCCAACGTGTTCGATGAAGGCCAGCATCAGGTCGGCACCGCCGCCATTGCGCGCTGGATGGAGGACACGGCCCAGCGCTACCAGCCGCGGGTCGAGGTACTTAAGGTGCAGCATCGCACGGGGAAGGTGCTGGTCAGCAACGTGGTAACCGGTAATTTTCCGGGCAGCCCGCTGGAGTTGCGCTACACCTTTCGCTTGAATGAGCAGGGCAAGATTTCACGCCTGGATATTTCCGTGTAGGTCATACTGGCGGGCATGACTTTCGACTCGCCTCTAGCGGCCTACCAACACGCCATCACCCAGCAGGGCTTTGTGACCGACGCCGCCCAGCGCCGCGCGGTCGAGGCCCTGCAAGCCTGCCATCAGGCCCTGCATCAGGGCCGCGCGCCGATCAACGGGGTTTACTTATGGGGCCCTGTGGGGCGCGGTAAAACCTGGCTGATGGACCAGTTCTATCAAAGCCTGCGTGTACCCGCGCGGCGCCAGCATTTTCATCACTTTATGGGCTGGGTGCATCAGCGTCTGTTCCAATTGAGTGGCACACCCGACCCGTTGCAGGCTCTTGCGCATGAGCTGAGTCGTGAGGTGCGAGTACTGTGCTTCGATGAATTGTTCGTCAACGATATCGGCGATGCGATCATCCTGGGCCGCTTGTTCCAGGTCATGTTCGAGGCGGGTGTGGTGATGGTCTGCACCTCCAACCAGCCGCCCGATCAGTTGTATGCCGAGGGTTTCAACCGCGAGCGCTTCCTGCCGGGCATCGCCGCACTCAAGCGGCATATGCAGGTGGTGGCGGTGGACGGTGAAGAGGATCACCGTCTGCACCCTGGCGTCGGCCTGCAGCGTTACTGGGTCAACCAGCCGGAGGCGTTGGCCGAGGTATTTGGGCGTCTGGCCGAAGGGCAGGCGGTGGTCAGTGGGCCGATTGACGTCGGGCATCGCCGCATCGTCGCGGTGCGCGCCAGCGACCGTGTGCTGTGGTGCCGTTACGCCGATCTGTGTGAACAACCCTTGGCGGCGATGGACTTTATGCTGCTGTGCGATCGCTACAGCGCGATCCTGCTCGGCGAAGTCCCTGAGTTGAGTGCCCGCAAGCGGCCTGGCCGGATTGCCCGTGGCACCGAAGATGCGGCCCAGCGCGTGCTGGCCGGTGATCGCGAACTGCCGGCGTTGTCGGTGCACGATGACAGCGTGCGGCGTTTTATCGCCCTGGTGGATGAATGCTACGACCGCAAGGTGCCGCTGTTCATCGAAGCCCGCGTCCCGTTGGAGCGCCTTTACACCGAGGGCTACCTGGAATTTCCGTTCCGTCGAACCTTGAGCCGCTTGCGGGAAATGCAGCTACAGCGTTTCGGCGCGACCTCGTAGGAAAAGCCCCCGAAACCGCCCGGCAGACGCTTTTGATGGGTAAAACCTTCGCGCTTTCATGCGCGGATTTGTAGTTAATCTCCTTCATCTGCGGCTGACGCCGTGCGTACAATCGTGCCTCTCAAAGGGAGCTGATTCCCTTGTTGTTGCTATCGAGGACGGAAATGGACACCCCTGACATCCTGGTGCTGCAAGCCAGCTACACCAATCCCGTGCATGCCGAGGCGATCGCCACGTTACTCAACCATTACGCCGAAGACCCCATGGGTGGCGGCCATGGCCTGCCCGCTGACTTGCTGGAGCAATTGCCGGCGGAACTGGCCAAGCGGCCCCATGCATTCAGCGTGCTGGCATTTGTCGGCGGTGAGCCCGCAGGGTTGATCAACTGTTTTGAAGGGTTCTCCACGTTTGCCTGCCGACCGTTGGTCAATGTGCATGATGTGGCGGTGATGGAGCGTTTTCGCGGGTTGGGGTTGAGTCAGAAAATGCTGCAAAAGGTCGAGGAAATCGCCCGCCAGCGTGGCTGCTGCAAGATCACCCTGGAAGTACTTGAAGGCAATGCCGTGGCGCAGGCGGCTTATCGCAAGTTCGGCTTTGATGATGCGGTGTTTGATCCGGCCCATGGCCGCATGCTGTTCTGGAATAAACCGCTGTAATAAAAAAGGCGCCATTGAATGGCGCCAAGTTAACCATTGCCAAAGGAGCGAAATGGCAAAGGGCGCTGCGGATTAACGCCCGATTAAATTAACCCTTGGGTTGCTGTTCAATGCCGGATTGTTCGACAGGCGTGTTCTTCAAGTCTCTACCGTCAGCAGCTGCGGTTTGTTGTTGCAGAGGGCCGTGAGTCTGTTCCTGAATAAAGGCGAAGTTGTTGTAGAACTCCTTCGAGCGCTCTGAACCGCCCTCGGCAAAGGCGGCGGCGGAGGTCAACGTCATCAGGCTGGCGAGCATCAGGGTGGAAAGTTTCATGGTGGTGTTCCCATTAAGTGTGATCGGTATTCGTTCGCTCCCTGATCGAATGGATGGGGCAACTATGGGGGCGGGTCATTAAGTGGGAATTAACCTGAGGCACACCCGAAGTTAACTTTTTTATTAACTTCGGGCGTCGAGCTTAAAGCTTCCAGTCCAGGGCCAAGGTAACCGCGCGAGGGTCGCCCCAGTACACGCCGTTATAGAAACCGACGCGCTCGTAGTACTTCTGATCGAATAGATTGTTGATGTTCAACGATGCCGATAGATGCTTGTCGACTTGGTAGCGCGACATCAGGTTGACCACGGTGTAAGCCTGCTGCGTGATCTTGTCGCGGGTAGTGATCAGCTCGCCATCGGCATTCCGTTCCCCCGTGGGCCGATTACCGAAATCGTAAATGTCGCTCTGCCAATTCACCGCGCCGCCCACGGTAAGCTTGCGCCATGCGCCTGGCAGGCGATAAGCGCTGGACACCTTCAGCAGGTTCAGGGGCTGGCCGGTGTTGTTGCGTGTGCCCGCGCCGTTCACCGAGTGGGTGTAGGTGTAACCCGCCGTAAGGTTCCAGTCCGGCATGATCTCGCCGGCAACCTCCAGCTCGAAGCCGTTGACCTTGTTGCCTTTGCCGCCGGACTTATAGTACTCCTCGCCGGTGGCCGGGTTCGGCGCCACCGAGTAGTCGCGTTCCGCGACGTTATCCTGGGTGCTCCAGAAGTACGCGGCGGCCAGGTTCACGCGCTCATTGAGCACGCTGCCCTTGAGGCCGACTTCATAGTTACTGCCCACCACTGGCTCCAGGTATTTCTTGTTGGCGTCCCGCAGGCTTTGCGGTTTGAAGATATCGGTGTAGCTCGCGTAGACGGTGTACTCCGGCGTCAAGTCATAGAGCAGCCCGGCGTAGGGCGTCCACATATCGTTGTGGGTCTGGCGGGTCTTGTCGTTGGCGGTCAGTTGGTTGTTGGCGTCGTAGCTCGGGGCCGCGCTTTCCAACTCCCAACTGCCGTAGCGACTGCCCAGTACGGCGTGCAGGCGCTCGGTCAGGCTCAGGCGGGTGGCCAGGTAACCGGCCTTTTGCTGTTTGCTGCTGTGTTCGCCCTTGAGGTCGGTGACCGTGTCGGTGAACTTGGGGATGCCGCCCATGTATTTCCAATCTTCAATGGTGTAGTAGCTGTCATCCAGGCGGCTGCGCATAAACGGCGACACGTCGCGCTGGGCCGCTTCGCCGTAGCCCATCATCAGTGCATGTTCGCGCCCCAACAGCGCATAACTGCCGGCCAGATTCAGGTCAACGGCTTCCATTCTCGAAGTGCCGCGCATGTGGCTGGCCCAGGCGCTCATGCCGCTGCGGTCGTCGTTGGGGAAGCCCGCGCCGCCGTAGTACACCTTGCCGTCCGTGTCGCTCTGCCGATGGGTATAGGCGGCTTTCAGGTGCCAGTCGCCTGCCAGGCGATGATCCAGGGTCGCGAAGGTGGTTTTGTCGGTCAGCGGCCAGGAGCTCCAGTGCGCCGCCATATTGGTCGAGCGCGGCAGCCTGGCCTTTTCGCCCCGGCTGTTCCAGTAGGGCACGGTGCCCCAGGAGGTGCCCTGAACCTGCTTGTCCTGGTAATCGAACCCCACGGCCAACACGGTATCGTCTGACAGGTCACCTTCAAGAATGCCGTAGCCGACCGAGCGCTGCAGTGCATAGTTATCTCGGAACGACTGGCTGTCGCGGTAAGCCAGCACCGTGCGCCCGCGTAGGCGACCGTCGAACGCCAGCGGACCGCCGACGTCCAGGTAGCTGTAGTAATTGTCATGGCTGGCACCGCTGACGCCGGTTTTCGCCTGCCATTGGGCGGTAGGGCGCTTGCGCACCATGTTCACGGTGGCCGAAGGATCGCCCGCACCGGTGGTCAAGCCCGTTGCACCGCGCACCACTTCGATACGGTCGTAGATGATGGTGTCGGCGTCGGATTTCATATAGCCGAACGTATTGAGCATCCCGTCGATCTGGAAATTGCTGATGCCATAGCCACGGGAAGAGTAGGCCACTCGGTCGGAGTCGTTGTGCTGCACGTTGATGCCGGTGGTCTGGCGCAGCACGTCGGTCAAGGTATTGAGGTTGAAGTCGTCCATCTGCTGGCGAGTGATTACCGAGATCGACTGCGGAGTGTCCTTGACGGACAGGTTCAGGCGCGTGGCGGTGTTCATCGAGCCGGTGGTGTAGGACCCGGTGTGCTCGGTGGTGGCGCCGAGGCCATCCGCGGTGATGCTGGTGGCTTGCAACTCCAGCGGTGTTGGGTCGCTATCGGTTTCAGCCAGCAAGTCAGGACTCAGCAACACACCAAACACGCTGAGCGAAAAGGACATGGAACGGGTGAAAGGCGCGATCATCGCGGAAGACTCCTTGTCGTCTTTGCGGCCTTTTCGGTATGAAAAGGCCATGGCTCAAAGACGAAAGGAGCAGGGCAACTTTAGGCTTAAACGAGAATGATTGTTATCTTTCTGTTACAAGGCCGGTGTTTCCTGTAGCACCACTTCGGTGGCGGCGGCTTTCTTCGGTTTGATCAGGCTGAAGTCGATCAGCGGCTTTTGCTGGCGTTGATAGGGGTCGCCAATCAGCAGCGGGCGCGGTTTGAAGCTGTCACTCACCAGGCTTTTGCTGCGGTCCAACTCAGTGGAGCTCAACCCGGCCAAGTCGGCCCAGGTGTGAATCAACTGTGAGCTGCTGTAGGGCCGCTGCAGGTCGCCGGCAAAATTCCAGCTGTGGCTTTCGCGCCATTTCGGCGAGGCGTAGGCCATGAACGGAATGGTGTACATCGGCGCCGTCGGCTTGCCTTCATTACGGCCCAAAGTGCTGTGGCCGGCGGAGTCGAATACGTCTTCGCCATGGTCCGACAGGTACAGCAGGAAGCCGTTAGGGTCGGTCTTGGCGTAGTCCTTGATCAGGCTCGACACCACGAAGTCGTTGTACAGCACCGCATTGTCGTAGCTGTTGTAGGTCGGCAGCTGATCGTCGCTGATGCCCGCAGGCACACCTTCACGGTCGGTGAACTTGTCGAAGCTCGGCGGGTAACGGTACTGGTAGCTCATGTGCGTGCCCAGCAGGTGCACCACGATGAACTTACGCTCTGCCGGATCGGCCAGGGCCATGGAAAACGGTGCCAATACATCGCCGTCGTACTGACGGGCGTTCTGGTTGCGGTTGTTGTTCAAGTACACCTGCTCGTCGGCCTGTTCGGAAAAGGTCGTGAGCATGGTGTTGCGTTTGGTCATGGTCTGCTGGTTGGTGATCCAGTAAGTCTTGTAGCCGGCCTGTTTCATCATGCTGACGATGGATGGCGTCTTGAGGTACAGGTCAGGGTTTTCTTCATCGGCGAAGGTCAGCACCTGCTGCAACGCCTCGATGGTGTAGGGGCGTGGGGTGATGACATTGTCGAACACGGCCAATTGGTCGCGCAGCTTGTCCAGCTCTGGTGTGGTTGCGCGTGGATAGCCGTACAGGCTCATGCGCTGGCGGTTGGTCGATTCGCCGATGACCAGCACCAGTGTCGACGGCTGGCCGGCGGCGGCGTCCTTGAGGTTGGTCAGCGGCGGGATCTGGCTGGCGCTGTGCAGCATGCCCTGCATGTTGTCCAGTTGTTCGGTGTAACGGCGGTAGGCCACGATCATCTGCCAAGGCACGGCCGGCTCGATGCGGGTTTCGAAGCGGTCGATGCCGTCGGCCAGGGTCTCGCTACGGGCAATCTGCTTGACCAGCGGGTAGCCGACAATGGCCACCAGGATCGCGGTTGCCGCCAGCAACGCCTGACCGCGCGGCAGGTAGACCGGGCGCACCCGGGTCCATAGGAAGATGGCTAAGGCAGTGTGGGCAATGAACGCCAGTACGATCCACCAGGCGAAGTACTGGGTGAGGTATTCACCGGCTTCGGAGATGTTCGACTCGAACATGATAAAGATGACGCTCTGGGAAAATTCCTGCTGATAAACGAAGAAATATCCCAGACTGGCCATGGAACAGGCCCACAGCACCACGCCGATCACGGCGGCGAGTACACGGGTCTGGCGTGGAAAGACCAGCATCGGCGCGAGCCACAGGGCGCTCATGAAAAAGGCTTGGCGAAACCCGCTGAAACCCGAGGTGCCGCTGAGTTGGATCAGCAGTTGGGTAATACCCGAGAAGTACCAGAAAAACAGGAACAGCCAGCCAAGGCCAACCCAATCAAAGCCTTTCGCAGACTTAGTGCTGCGTTTGAACATTGCCATCCGGCGCTCCAACCCAAGAGTTTTCCAGTTGACGCGCAGGGCTGCACGCAACACCGGCCACCCTGGTTTTAAGGGGCGGCCTTTGGGGGCGGGAGTATCGGGATGGGCGTGTGAAAACTTTGTGAGATTTTTGTAGGGGTTATCTTACAAAGCGGTGACAGGGCTCAGCAGAGTGCAGGTTGCGCGCCGGCCGGCTGATCCAGTTGAGCCTGGATGATGTACGAGCGCAGGCGCATGACTTCCTGCTGCAATTGTTCGCGCTCGTCTTTCAACTGACGCAACTCATCGCGACGGATATTGACGTAGAGAGTCTGGGGAGGGCGGGTCATCTGTGCTGTGCTCATTGCTTGCCTCGCAAATAGCCGGTGTGTCGCGGTGTGCCAGAACGCTTGAGTCGAGGTTCTCGGCATCAGTCGGAAGCAATTCTGAATTCTTTTTCACAGCAATGGAACTTTTTTATTTTTGGTGGTCGTGTGACTTTTACCGCGGTGATGGTGAAACGATGGCATCTTTTTTGGCATGAAACTACACGGATCCGCTCTGGACTAACCCTCATTAGCCTCATTGCGCTATAAACTATGTCACACATTTTTTAGTAGTTAGGAGCATCAGCACATGCAACTGGGGATTATCGGACTAGGCCGCATGGGCGGGAATATTGCACGGCGCCTGATGCTCAATGGGCATACCACCGTTGTTTACGACCGTAACGAAGCATTTGTCAAAGGCTTGAGCGAAGAGGGCGCCACTGGCGTTGCCGATCTCAAAGCCCTGGTCGCCGGGCTGCAGCAGCCTCGCGCCGTGTGGGTCATGTTGCCGGCGGGCGACCCCACCGAGAACACCATTCAAGAACTCAGTGAACTGCTGGACAGCGGCGACGTGATCATCGATGGCGGCAACACCAACTACAAGGATGACGTACGCCGCGCCAAGGCCCTGGCGGAAAAAGGGCTTCACTATGTCGACGTCGGCACGTCCGGCGGTGTCTGGGGCCTGGAACGCGGCTATTGCATGATGATTGGCGGCGATACCGAAACCGTGCAGCGTCTGGACCCGATTTTCGCCAGCCTGGCGCCAGGCCTGGGCACCATCCCGCGAACCAAGGACCGTTCCGCCGCCGCCGACCCGCGCGCCGAACACGGTTATATCCACGCTGGGCCGGCCGGTTCCGGGCACTTCGTCAAGATGATCCATAACGGCATCGAATACGGAATGATGCAGGCGTTCGCCGAGGGTTTCGACATCCTCAAAACCAAGAACTCGGAGAACTTGCCCGAAGATCAGCGTTTCGACCTGAATGTGGCCGATATCGCCGAAGTGTGGCGCCGTGGCAGCGTGGTGTCGTCGTGGTTGCTGGACTTGACCGCCGATGCCCTGGCCACCGACCCGAAACTCGACGGCTATTCCGGCTCCGTGGCCGACAGTGGCGAAGGCCGCTGGACCATCGAAGCGGCCATGGAACAAGCCGTGCCGGTGCCGGTGCTGTCCACCTCGTTGTTCGCCCGTTTCCGCTCGCGCCAGCAGAGCACTTACGGTGACAAGATGCTGTCGGCGATGCGCTTCGGCTTCGGTGGTCACGTGGAGACTTCCAAAAAATGACGGCTAACGGCAAAAAACTGAAGGCCGAACCCGCTCCACCCACCACTTTGTTCCTGTTTGGCGCCCATGGTGACTTGGTCAAGCGCCTGCTGATGCCGGCGCTGTACAACCTCAGTCGCGACGGGTTGCTGGGCGACGGCTTGCGCATCGTCGGGGTGGATCACAACGCCATCAGCGATGCCGACTTCGCCAAGAAACTCGAAGATTTCATTCGCACCGAAGCCGCGAGCAAGGTCAAAGGCAATGCCGAGAACGCGCTGGACCCGCAGTTGTGGGCTCAGTTGGCCAAAGGCATCAGCTACGTCGAGGGCGACTTCCTCGACGACAGCACCTACACCGACATCGGCAAGAAAATCGCCGAGAGCGGCACCGGCAATGCGGTGTTCTATTTGGCCACCGCGCCGCGTTTTTTCAGCGAGGTGGTGCAGCGGTTGGGCAGCGCGGGCTTGTTGACGGAAACTGACCACGGTTTCCGTCGCGTGGTCATCGAAAAACCGTTCGGTTCCGATCTGGCCACTGCCGAAGCGTTGAACGCGTGCCTGCTCAAGGTGATGAGCGAGAAGCAGATCTACCGCATCGACCATTACCTGGGCAAAGAAACGGTACAGAACATCCTGATCAGCCGCTTCTCCAACGTGCTGTTCGAAGCGTTCTGGAACAATCACTACATCGATCACGTGCAAATCACCGCCGCCGAAACCGTCGGCGTGGAGACGCGGGGTAACTTCTTCGAAAAAACCGGCACGTTGCGGGATATGGTGCCCAACCACCTGTTCCAGCTGTTGGCCATGGTCGCCATGGAACCGCCAGCGGCGTTCGGCGCCGACGCGGTGCGCGGGGAAAAGGCCAAGGTGATTGGCGCGGTGCGCCCCTGGTCCCTGGAAGATGCACGGGCCAACTCGGTACGGGGCCAGTACACCGCTGGTGAGATCGGCGGCAAGGCATTGCCGGGTTACCGCGAAGAGGCCAACGTCGCGCCGGACAGCAGCACCGAGACCTTTGTGGCGCTCAAGGTGATGATCGACAACTGGCGCTGGGTCGGCGTGCCGTTCTACCTGCGCACCGGCAAGCGCATGAGTGTGCGCGATACCGAAATCGTGATCTGCTTCAAGCCGGCCCCCTATGCGCAGTTCCGCGACACCGATGTGGATGAACTCAAGCCTACCTACCTGAAAATCCAGATCCAGCCGAATGAAGGCATGTGGTTCGACCTGTTGGCGAAAAAGCCTGGGCCGACCCTGGATATGGCCAATATCCAACTGGGTTTCGCCTACAAGGACTTTTTCGAGATGCAACCGTCGACGGGGTACGAAACCCTGATCTACGACTGCATGACCGGCGACCAGACCTTGTTTCAGCGCGCCGACAACATCGAGAACGGCTGGCGCGCGGTGCAGCCATTCCTCGATGCGTGGAAGGAAGATGATGGCATCCAGACTTACAAGGCAGGTGAAGATGGTCCGGCGGCGGCTGACACGCTGCTGGCCCGGGATGGTCGTACCTGGCACACACTCGGATGAGTGATGCCGCGATCCACCCCGTCCGTTTTATCCTCAGCGACGTGGATGGCACGTTGCTGCATCCCGACCACAGCCTCAGCCAGCGCACGGCGGACGCGGTTCGTGCCTTGCGTGACGCCGGTGTGCTGTTCAGCCTGGCCAGCGGGCGACCGCCCAAGGCCATGTTGCACCTGATTGAAACGTTCGGTATCGATGTTCCGGTGGCGGGCTTCAATGGCGGCACGTTGATCCATCCGGACGGCAGGGTTTTGATAGCTCATCACCTACCTGCTGAAGCCGCGCTGATCGCCTTGGCGCTGTTTTCGGCCGAGCCGGAGGTGGAAGTCTGGATGTTTGCCGATGGCGATTGGCTGCGCCGTGGTTCGCCCGGCCCGATGGAACCGCGGGAAACCGCTGGGCTGGGTTATGGGCCGCAGGTGGTGGAGAGTTTTGAGCCCTATCTGGATCGGGTCGACAAGATTGTCGCTGCCAGCCTTAACACGCAACTGCTGGTGGAACTGGAGGCGCGTTTGCACCCCAAGGTGGAAGGGCTGGCGCAGGTTTCGCGGTCGCAGCCGGTTTATCTGGATGTGACGGCCATGCTGGCCAATAAAGGCGAGGCGTTAAAAACGTTGGCCGAGCATCTGGGCGTGGCGCTTGAGCACACTGCGGCCATCGGTGATGGCGGCAATGACCCGGCGATGTTTGAGGTGGCCGGGCTGGCGATTGCCATGGGCCAGGCGGAAGAAACCGTCAAACGTCGCGCCAATGTGGTTACGGGCACTAATATTGAAGACGGTGCCGCAGAAGCTTTCGAGCGGTTTATTCTGCCGTCACACGCAATACGCTAAGTTCGACGGCACAACTTACGATCACGGTTTGTACGGATCGAAAGTTGTGCCGTCGATTTATTTACTTAGGCATTGCCCAGGATTGCAACTTATAGCCGCTTTTATCCAGTTCGGCACGCGCTTGCAACAGCAGGTTTTCCAATTGCGCGGGATCTGTGTAGGCACTCGACGAGAGTTGCTTGCGGCCGATGCGGTTGTTGGTGCGGTCGACGACGCTGAGGCTGAGGGCGCCATTGCCATCGTGCCAGGCCACGCACTGAAAGGGCTGGAAGGCACGGTCTGCGATCAAAAGAGCTTCGTTGATGCGGAGCGGGGCGTTCATTGGGGTCTCTCTCTAAATGCCCAATCAAATGAGTGCCGTCGGTTGGGCGAGCCAGGCGGCGAGTTACTTGTACTGATGCGCGATGGCGGGGTGCGGGTCACATGTTAGAGCAACAAATTTCAACTTTCCGTGATTGAGGTCATGTAAGCGCCTGTTTTGAAAGCTGATTGAAAGTTTCAACGGTCGGCAACTTTTTAATCGCTGAAGCAAGAAGATGGCTTTTTGCCCCGACTTATAGCGAAACGGTACAAGGCGCGCGTCAATATCTTGCTAGGGTTAGCACCAGTCGTTACAACTGGTTGTTTCTAAATAACTTTAACGATTTTTGACGCCAAGGATCAGTCATGGGTGTGCCTCTCGTCCAACGCCGTTTGCTTGTGGTCGATCCGTGCGATGACTGCCATGGGCTGTTGCCCGGGCTGCGTACGGCGGGGTGGGAAGTGGACAGCTGTGCGCTGGAGGACGTGGGGGATCGCTCCTGCGATGTCGGCCTGCTGCGCTTGCAGCCCGAACACCTGAAGAGGCCCGAAGCGGTCAAGGAGCTGATCGGTCGCAGCGGCACTGAATGGATTGCCGTGCTCAGCCAGGATGTACTGCGCTTGCAGAATGTCGGCGACTTCGTTTGCGAGTGGTTTTTCGACTTCCATACGTTGCCGTTCGACGTCTCGCGGGTGCAGGTCACTCTGGGACGCGCATTCGGCATGGCGCGCTTACGCGGTAAAGGCCACACACCGGTGGATGAGGGGCACGAACTGCTGGGCGACAGCCGGCCCATTCGTGAACTGCGCAAGCTCTTATCCAAGCTGGCGCCCACGGAGTCCCCCGTCTTGATTCGCGGTGACAGCGGCACTGGCAAGGAGCTGGTGGCCAAGACCCTGCATCGTCAGTCCCAGCGCCATGCCAAGCCTTTCGTGGCGATCAACTGCGGTGCCATCCCTGAACACCTGATCCAGTCCGAACTGTTCGGCCATGAGAAAGGTGCGTTTACCGGCGCGCACCAGCGCAAGATCGGGCGTATCGAAGCGGCGAACGGCGGCACGCTGTTTCTCGATGAAATCGGCGACCTGCCGATGGAGCTGCAGGCCAACCTGCTGCGGTTTTTGCAGGAGAAGCACATCGAGCGCGTCGGCGGCAGCCAGCCGATCCCGGTGGATGTACGTGTGCTGGCGGCGACCCACGTCAATCTTGAAGCGGCGGTGGCCAAGGGCGCCTTCCGCGAGGATTTGTACTACCGCCTCAATGTGCTGCAGGTGGTCACCGCGCCGTTGCGCGAGCGCCATGGTGACGTGGCGATGTTGGCCAACCACTTTGCGCGTTTCTACAGCCAGGAAACCGGACGCCGCCCGCGCAGTTTCAGCGAAGACGCGCTGGCGGCCATGGCGCAGCATCCGTGGCCCGGCAATGTGCGCGAGTTGGCCAACCGCGTGCGCCGTGGCCTGGTGCTCGCCGAAGGGCGGCAGATCGAAGCCGTTGATCTGGGATTGCAGAGCGAGCAGGCAATCGCGCCACCCTTGGCTACACTCGAAGACTACAAGCACCGCGCCGAACGTCAGGCGCTGTGCGATGTGCTCAACCGTCATAGCGACAACTTGAGTGTCGCTGCCCGTGTGCTCGGCGTGTCCCGGCCTACGTTCTATCGGTTGCTGCACAAACACCAGATCCGCTAGGGCGGGTAAACCGAAAAGCCCCGCAACGACCCTTATCGTTGCGGGGCTTTTCCTTGTGCGTCTGGTTAGAAGTAGTACGGGAATTTCAGGCTGAAGGTGAAGTCCGGCGCGTCGTCGGTCATACCGATCGCCAGGTTCGGTACGATCGTCAGGTTATCCGAGGCGGCAATGGTCATGCCCACGTTGAAGTAGCCGGCGTTGGCATCGCTGGAGACCACCGATTGCCAGTCCCCGCCATTGGGTTTGAGGCGGCTTTTACGCTGGACCAGGTCAGACACCGAAAACGACATACTCATTTTCTCGTTCAGCGCGAACGCTACGCCCATGCCGACCTGGAAGCTGTCACCCAGGCTGACCTTGCCGCCGACCTTTTGGTTGACGTCGCTGCTGATGTCGTCGAACGAATCTTCGAAGTTATGGGTGTAGGACAACGAGCCAAACAGTACGGCTGGGTCGAAGGTCTTGACCAGGGAGATGCCCGGCGTGATCGACCAGACCCCGTTGCCGGTGGGCAGGCTTTCAGGTACGAACAAGTTGTCGTTGCCGGGTGCGTTGATGAGCTTGATGCCGAACGGTTCCTTGCCCGTCGGCGCCTTGACCCGCACCGACACCACGGCATCCGGCAAGGTGGGGGTCTCGTCGAGGAACTTGTAGGCCACACCGAAGTTGACGTCGCCGATGGTCGGGTCGCGGGTTACCGATGCTTCCGATGTTGCCGTGCCGTTGTTGCCTGCACCGGCCGATTGGTACGTCGATTCGCGGTACACCACCGGCACGTTGACGTCGAACTGCCAGCGGTTGTCGAGGTTGTAGCGGCCGGTCAGGTCCAGGGTCCAGTTGTCCGACTTGATGCGGTCGAGGTTGATATTGCCGAGGAAAATCGAGTCCAGGGCCAGGAACCCATTGAGGGTCAGTTGGCGCGCGTCGTAGCGAGCGTAGGTCACGCCGGTTTCGAAGCTGAACTTGCCATTGCCGAAGAAGCCACTGGCTTCGTTATAAAGGTTGCTGACACTTTGCGCAGGCGCCGAGTCGTCCTTGAGGGACTGCCCATAGGAACTGCCGCCGCCCGCGCCACCGGAGGCCGCAGCGGCGCCGGTGCCGGCCACGGTGGTGCTGCCTTTCTGGAAGTCGGCGGGGGATTTGGCTAAGCGTTTGGGCGCCGGCGTCGCCGGTTGATCTTCGACCTGACGCACTCGCTGTTCCAGCACCGCCAAGGCCTTTTGCTGCACTTCGTAACGTTGCTTGAGTTCCAGGAGTTCTTGCTTGAGTGTTTCGATATCGGCATCTGGCGCGGCATACAACACGGATGCGGGCAAGAGCGTACTTAAACAGACCACCGCACGAAGCGATAACGATCGATGCATGAAATAAGCCGTCCTTTTTTAATGCGTAAGTGTCGAGGGTCAGCGTAGTTCAATAACCGAGCGTACGTAGGCCTTTGAGTTGGTCCAGGTTGCAATTCAACGCCGGGTTGTTCAGCCCGTTATTGCCCATCACGACGTTAAGTTGAGTGATGTTGTTGACGAAGTTGGTATTGCCGGTCAAGACAGTGCCTTGCAGCACCGTGCCACCGCCAATCTGCTGCAGGCTGTTGCCTTGGTTATGGTTGGCCTGGATCGCCATTTGCAGGCCGCCGTTGTTGGCCGACACGCTCACTTTGCCGGCCGCGCTGTCACCGGTCACGGTGCCGCCGGCCACCAGCACTTGCCCCGATTGCGCGAGATTGGCCGGCGCCAGGCCGTCCTGACTCACAGTGATGCCGACATTGTTGTACGCGGTGTTGCCGTCGCCGGCCGCGCGCACGCTTTGCGTCACACCCTGGCCGCTGCCCAGACCGGCGCCGCCGACGACATTGCCGGTACCGGTGCTCTGGCCGGTGACGCTGCCTGCCGAGCCGGTGGTCTGCACATAAAATTGCGGGGTGATCGTGGTTTTATCGACCTGCATGCTGGCTTTGCCGGTGATGCTGTCGCCCATGGCATTGGTCCAGGTGCTGCTCATCACGATACCGAAGCTGATGATGCGCCCCGGCATTACATAACGACCGCGCAGGTCGGCCATTTCCGAGTCTCTCAATTCGATCGGTTTGAAACCCGATGAAGCATAAGCGGGCATTGCGGCTGCCAGACACAAAACCGTCAGCCAACGGGAAGTGTTCATCTTCTGCTCCTGGAGCATCCTGGCCCCTTATGGCGCTTCTTATTAAAAGAAGTCGCTCTGGATAAAACCGAAATCCATCAATTCGGCGTCGCCCACGGGCCTGAACTCATTCAACTGGTTCTTGGCGGTCAGGGGCGTAGGAGGGGCGAGCAAGGCGTTGGTCTTGTCGTAACCCTCACCCAATACGGCGAATACGATGCCATTCCAGCCTTTGACAAAGTCGTCGCGGGTGTAGCGCTTATGGCCCAGCACCGGGTCGCCGATGTAGACCCAGTCTTTGTCGGCACGCTGCATCACCACGAAGTGCTTGTAACCACGGATTTCCAGCAGCACCACGACCGGGATCTTCACGGTCAGCAGGGATTCCGGCGAGATCTTGTAGCCCCGCGCCCGCATGCCGATGCTTTCCAGGTAGCGCTTCATGTCCAGCATGGAAAAGCCCTGGGTGCGCACCAGGTCCTGATCGGCGTTGATCAGCATGCCTTTGATCACATGGTCTTCGTCGACGTCCAGCCAATAGCCCTGACGCAGGATGGTGGCGAGGGCGGCGGCGCCGCAGCTGAAATCGGTTTTCTGTTCCACCAGGTTGGCGAACCGGCGCTCGCGGATACTCTCGACCTTCTTGTAGATCACTGCACCGCCAGGCATGGCGGAGACCGCCATGGTGCCTGCCCAGGTCGGGCCGGTGAGGAGCATCAGCAGGGTGAGGGTCGCGAGGCGCATGATCGAAGGCCGGGTGGACACTGGAATAGGAAAGGGCCTTGTTGCCAAGGCCCCGTTGGATCAGAAGCGCACGCCGCTGGCGCAGGTGGTGCAACCTTGGCTGATTGACAGGGCGTTGCCGGCCATGTTGCCCTGACCTGCTTGCAGGGTATTGCCTACGTTGCCGGAGTTGCCGTTGAGCGAGCTGTCCAGGCTGGCGTTGTTGGACACGTACTGAGGCTTGCCGCCATAGCCATGACCATAGCCGTGGCTGGTTGCGGCGGTGCTGAGGTAGCTGTTGCCAAGGGAGTTTTGCACGGTGCTGGCGGTGGCTACGATGCTCTTGCCATCGGCAGTGACGATGGCCACGCTGTTTGCAGCTTGGTTGGCCTGGCCGGCCTGACCGATACTACCCACGTTGCCGGAGTTGTTGTTAACCGAGCCGTCCAGAGACGCGTTGTTCTGGGTGCCTTTGGTGACGGAAGTGTTCAGCAAGCTGTTCTGAGTCACGTCGGTCCCACCGAATACGGTGGCAGCATCGCCGCTGGCGCTGGCGATGGCGACACTGTTCTGAGCCTGCTGAGCATCGCCGGCTTGCGCGATGTTGCCTACGTTACCGTTGTTGCGGTTGACCGAACCATCGGCGGAGGCGTTGTTTTCTGTCTTAGTGTTGTCGAACCGGTTGCCAACGCTGTTTTGTTCGCCGCTTACTGCAGCGGCAATAGTGCCGGTAGGCTGAGGCGCAGGGTGCCAGCTACCTGCTTGAGCAGCAGCAGCCATGAGCGCGGCGAGAGCGAAAACCAGAGGTTTCAGAGCCATTTGAGGTTTCATGGTGTTTCTCCTTGCTTCTATTAGTTGGTTAAGTGTTGGTACGGTCTTGCGAGTACTACCAAGTCGTTACTTGATAGTGATGCCCAGGGTGTTAGCCATTCGGTTCCCCACCCCAGCACTCTGGTTCACCTGAATCACTCCTCGGCTGCCTGTGAAGGCCTGGTCGCTGGTAACGACCAGGCGGCTGCCAGTGGTGGGGGTGAGCCCTGAGTCGGTTAATTGCGTCGTGTTCTGTTGCAACAAGACGCTGTCGTCGATGCTTTGCGGGCCAGGGTTGAGGCTGATCCGCACGGCGTTAACAGTTTGGTTATTGGCCCCAGCGGCTTGGTTGACGCCCAACATGCCGTTGCCATTGGTAAAAGAAGCGCCCTGAATCGCGGCCTTGGCATTCAGAGACGGATCGACCTGACCGTCGAGCCGTTGGATATTCACCGTGGTGGCCTTGCCGCCGAGCGCGATGGCACGGTTGTTGGCTTGTTGCTGCTGATTGCCTGCGGCTTGGTTGATCGAAAGGTTGCCGCGGTAGTCTTTGCCGCTGTTGTTGATCACAGCGTTGTTGTCGGCCATGGCCGAGGCACTGCCCAGCAGGGCGAGCAAGAGCAAGCTACGGTTCATTATTTGCCCCCCATCATGTTGCCGAGGTTATTCAGAGGGGCCATGCCGCGTTGGATCGAGTTACTGATCTGTCCACCCATGCTGCTGCCGCTGCCATGCCCGGCGGTGGCGCCGGTGCCGAGGGTCGACATGCTGTTCTGCGTGGCATGCACGCCGGTCAACGTGCTATCGATCTGGCTGGCGCGGGCGAAACTTGAACCGCTGCTGACACCGCTGATAGCCAGGTCACTGAGCTCGCCGGTGGCGCCAAGAACCTCTTGAGTGGGATTGGCATTGGCGGTGGTGGGGTAGGGGTCTTTACCGAAAGCGGCGCGACCGTACATGTGTGCCTGTACGTTGCGGCCCGTCACGATCACACCATCACCGGCAAAGGCTGGTGCACTGATGCCGAGGCTGAGTACACAGCTGGTCAGCAGTACCTTCATCGAGTGTTGTGTGAGTGTGTTCACGGCGGCATGTCCTTATTCTCAGCACTGACCCTAAACAGTGCTGTGAGGGATAGAGCAGATGCCGTGCCGCTTTTTGAATTGTCTTTATATTCAATGGCTTGTGAAAAACTGGCGGCGCGTCGACGATGCCGGTGTCTCAGCGCTGAAACACCTGCCCTTCAAGCGCGTGTAGCCCGCTGTGCCACAAACGATTCACCCCTGTGTATCACCGGCGTAACACCGCACATGACAAAAGCATGAACCCACGCTGTACACGGGCTTCAGGGCAGGCAGGTGTTTCAAAAATGGACACTGCGGGCGCGAACACGCCCGCACGAATCGGCCGGGCTCAGCCTTTAGGGTTTTTACGCGGGATGGAATTGAGAACGGGGTTGCCGTCCTGGTTCTGCGTCAGATAGACCGGCAGTACCTTGGGCAGTGAGGGGATGAGGTTGTTGACCTCGGTGAGGTTGTAGATGCCGCCGATTCGAATCGCCCCGGTGCTGGCGTCGGCCAGCATCACCGGTTTGCTCAAGTAGCGGTTGATCAGCGGTAACGCGTCGACCAAGGCCAGGTTATCGAGAATCAGCTTGCCCTGGCGCCAGGCCAGTGCGCTGTCATTCGGGCTGAACGGCCTCACGCGCGGAGTGGCATCGCCCGCTTGGTAGCTGGCCTGCATGCCCGGAGTCAGGGGCACGCTGCCATGCGTGGCATCGCTGGCGATCTGCACCGAGCCTTCGAGCAGCATCACGCGGACCTGATCGCCATATTTCCATACATTGAATTGGGTGCCTGTCACGCGCACCTGGCCTTCGCCGGCGCGCACCACAAACGGATGGGCGCTGTCGTGGCTGACATTGAAAAACGCCTCGCCTTTCTTCAGCGTGACGCGGCGCTGATCCTTGTAGTTGCTATAGACCAGTTCGGTGCCCAGGTTCAGCTCTACCTGGCTGCCATCGCTCAAGGTCACCTGACGCAAGCCCTGGGTCGCCTCGAAACGTTCATAGGAATTGGGCAGCCACCCGGCCTGCCACCCGGTGAACGCGGCCAGCGGCAGGGCCGCCAGGCATAGCGCCGCCGCCACGGCATAACGACGTACGCGGCGGCGCGGTTTGAACGCCAATACCGGTGCGGTGGGCGCGGTGCGCGGCAAGTGATCGGCGACGTCCCAGATTTCCAGCATCGCGGCGTATTCAAAGGCATGCAGGGGATGGGCGTCATGCCATTGTTGAAAAGCCTGACGTTCAGCCGGTGTGCAATCACTTGCATGCATGCGCATGCACCAGTGCGCTGCGGCATCGGTGATGGTGTCGTATTCGGCTTCTGAAACAGACTTTTCGGTCATTTACGCATCCTGATTTCCCACATTCTAACCTCCGCGGGCCGATGGGGAGAACAGCCATCATGGCGATTGCACATCAATTGGAACTTATTCTTATTTGTCAGTACCTAAAAATTTCAGGACACGCGTCCGTTATTTCCACTATGGAGTTCCGTCATGTTGAAGAAAACCTTAGTCGCCCTGTGTGCAACCTCCGCGCTGCTCAGTGCCGGTGCCGCCCTGGCCGATAAGCCGGGCGCAGGCTGGATCACTATTGAAAAGGCCATCGAAGTGGCCAAGACCAAGGCCGGCTACGTTGAAGTCTATGCCGCCGAAGCCGACGATAACGGCTACTGGGAAGTCAAAGGGCGCAAATCCGACGGCACTGTGTATGAAGCACGCATCGACGGCGCCTCGGGCAATATCCTGCGTGACCAGAAAGACTGACGTCTCGCGCCGGGAGCCGGTTCAGGCTCCCGCATCCAATTCCCTGCCGAGCTGGCTGATCAGGTAAGTCACCGAATCGGCGTTGGCCAAAATCGTATCGATTCGCTTGTTGGCGTCACTCATAAACACCGCCCGCGCATCGTCCAGGGTTCGCGTCCCGGTAGTACTCAACACCTTGTCCTTTTGCGGCGAAGTCCCACGACTGGCTCCAAAGTCTTCCCATTGCTGGGTGAACTCGTCCCACGTTCTGAACAGCATGGTGGCCGGGGTGAGTGTGGAGAGCGCGGTATCGCGCAAGTCGGCCAGATCCGTGTGCATTCGCCTGGCGCCACTGATGTTGAGGTTAATCAGGTCGTGGAACGGCCGCATGCTGTCCAGGTACGCCAGGTCTTCAGTCAAGGACTTGAGGTGGGTGATCTCATGAATCAACGTGGTGGCGCGGGCATGGGCAGAGATGTTGAAGGGTGTCGTGAGGCGATTCTGATAGATGTCCAGCGGCGGATCGAAAAAGCGGTCGACCAGGTAGATTTTCTGTTCCCGGTCCTCGGGTAGCACGAAAGCGAAAGTGTTTTGCGGGCTGTAGCGATGGGTGCCGCAGACGAAGCGCTGGGAGTCAGGGCCGACCAGGGTATGGTTGATCAGCTCATCGAGCACTTCGTCGACGCGTCGCTCAATTCGTTGCACCTGCTCGCCGGTCAGCGTGACCACGCCGAACAACTCACTGAAGAACCGTCCCAGCCGGCTGCCGGGTTCGCGCAGCGGTGCAAAGTGCAGCAGGTTGCGTTTGCAGGTCACCGCGTAATAGGTCGCGACGTTGAGCGCTTCGTCGATGCACTGGGCCTTCCAGCTCGACAGGGCGGCAATTTCGCGCATGCCCACCGCCTCGATATTGATAGCGTCGCGCTCCGCCGCCCAAGTTTGCATTTTGCCCGCGTAGCGGCTCAAGGTTTTGCCGTAGCGCGGATGATGGCGGTCCAGGTCCAGGGTCCATTCGCCCTGGGCGTTGGCTCGCACATAAGGGCCGTGCTGCTCGTCACGGCTCAGGCGCCAGCGTTCCCCGGCTTTTCTCACCGAATAGACCTTTCCCGCCAATGGCACGAAATGCGTGCGCGTGTCGTTGTCGGTGTACACGAAGGGTGGCGCGCTGCGCTCCAGGTCGCTCAGGGCAACCTGGTGATTTTCGAAGGTTTGCAAGGCGGTTCGCCCAGGTGCGGTCAGGTCCAGCTCGTCCAGGCTGGCGGCCACGGGGGCAGGGGCATCTAGCCAGTCGTCAAAGGGCAGCGGTTGTTCGCTGGGTGGGGTTGGCGGCAGCCACTGGTCCAGCGCTTTGCGCAACGAGGCCAGTTCGGCCACGCCCGCGACAAAGGTTTTGAGCGAGTGCTGCCAGCGGTGTTCCTGTAAGTCTTCGGCCGATGTTTTGAACAGTTGGTAGCTGCGCCATACCGTCAGCGGGTAGGTCAGTTTGCCCGCCATAAATTGCAGGCTCTTGGGAATGCCCTTGCTCAACAGGCTGGTCACCGCGTCCCAATGTGTCTTGCCTGACGCGCAAAACTGGCCGGCCAGCATCTGCAGCAGCATCTGGGTATTGTCGTCGAACAGTCGGTTGAGCAGATTACCGGCGATGGGCGAGTCACCCAAGCGGATGTCCGAGAGATCCGGGCGCCAGCGCTCACTCAGCAGATTGCGGTAAGTGGCTTGATGGGGCGCTTGCAACTGCCCGATCACCCATTCCTGTAGCGCGCCAGGGCTGGTGAATTCGTGTAGGAGCGCCGCCTCGCTGGGGAACTCTTTCAACAAATGTTTGGGGCTGTACGGTGCATACAGCACCAACGGCCCGGACGCGCCGGGCTTGGGGCCGATCAGGTAACAGCCCAATACCTTGGCGTGACTGGCGCCGGCGGTGGCGATCAGCTCCAGCGGGCGGATCATCGCCGTAACCCCATGCACCGCCGCACGGGCCACGGCGTCGGGCATGTCGAAGACTTGCCGAATAAAACCCCAGGCCGTGGCGGACAGCCGTTCAGTGAGGGTTTGTTCATGGGCGTACTGCAACAATTGCCACGGCAGCTGCCGGCAGAATAGGCGGCGCCGCTCACGCGCGTCGTCGCTCTGCCCCTGGAGCAGGCCGCTCAACACTTGGCGGTACAGCGTTTTCAAATCCAGTTGTCGCACCAATTGCACGATGGCCGCGCCGTCGAGTTTCTCCGGCAGTGGGACGCTGGTGCGCGAGCGCGGGCGGATCGTCTCGGCGCGCAGATCGGGCAGGTGCCGCAACGCGAAGTCCGTCAGGGTCTGGGTGTGGCCTTCGAGGTCGATACGTCCGGGAATCAGCACGTGATCCGGGTTGTACACCTGGCCTGGGAACCGCGCGCCGAGCAGGGTTGAGAGGGTACTGAAGATGTGTTCGCGCAGGGGCACGATGCTGTGCAGATAGTCCCGTTCGTCAGGCGCACTGACGCGATATTGCTCAAGCAGCTCGGCCTGCAGGATCTGTTCGTGGGGCCGCGCCATGCCCAGCCAGACTGGCAGCGCTTGTTGGTGGATCAGGGCGCGCGCCAGGGTGATCGACCTGGGCAGATTGGACGGGGTTTGACGCCGGATCAGGCGGTCCATGCAGTCCTGGAAGCGCGTGGCGCTGAGCCCCATCGCCAGCACCTGGTCGATTTCGTCGCGGGTGAAGTCGCTGTAGCTCTGCTGACGGTTGTGCAGCAGGTGTTCGTCGATTCGCTGCAAGGGCCCCAGGCGACAGGCATGGTGAGGGATGCGCCGCGACACCGGCAGGTTCTCCAGCAGGGGCAGACGCTGCACGGGGTTTTGCAAGCGCTGTTCGAGCTTGTCGCGCAGGGCCTGGATCGACGCAAACGCCTCATAGCCACCCCGTGGGGTCCACAGCAGGGCGGTGCCCGAGTGGATGGGGTCGATGCCACCGCGCTCGGTCAGTACAAAGGCATTGGCCAGGGGCTGAGGCTCGGTAGCGGTGCCCAGGAACAGGCTCAGGCTGAACGCATCCGGGATAAACCCATTCAGGCCATGGCGGGTCAGCCGGCTCATGCCGTCGGCATTGAGGGCGCTGTCGAGTAACGCCAGGGCAGAGGGCGGCAGGCTATGGTCCAGGCGCCTCAATTCGGTTTCGCCGCGCAGCCCCTGCAACATGCCCTGGCTCAGGTGCGCCCGGTTATTCTCCAGCAGCAGGTGGGGCAGGGTACGCAGGTCCCGTTGCGCGAACGTGCTGAGCACCTGTTCGATGACGGCGTTGAAACTGTCGATGGTCAGGTTGTGCAACTGGTAGGCCACGCCGGCGCTCTGTTCCGTGTAGAACCAGGTCAGGGCCGACTCGGTGAGCCGATCGGCTTGCCCGGCCAGACGCGCGATAAAGTGCTCGACCATGCTCAATGACGTATGGGGCGCACGCTCTTCGCGCTCTGCGGCGGGGGTGACATAGGTATTGATATAGACGTGCTCGGCCTTGAGCTCGAGCAGACGCTTGGCCAACTCGGTGTCCAGTGCATGGGCGACCAGGCTGCGCAAGGTCGGCTGCCGGTTACGTTCCAGCACCATGGCCGCGTCCACCGCCTGCAAACGTTCCAGGTGCACCTTGGCCTTCTCCGATTGCACGGTAGTAGGGCGGCCATTGCCGCTGGTGATGGGGTGAAGGGTCCAGCGCCCATCGGCCTCCTGCTCCAGCAGCCGCGTGTCGAGCATGCTGCGCACGTCCAGTGCAGTGTCGAGCAGCGCGGCCAGGTCGATTACGCCGTTGCTGCGCCGATAGAGCCCCAAGGCATAGTCCAGATTGTCGGACTGCTTGGTGACAATGTCCTCGATCATTGCCTGGAACACATCGCCCGCGATGGGCTTGCCGGTCACTTGGATATGTTCCATGCCCACGAACGCACTGCGTTCATCCACCGACAGAAAGTGCAGCAGTTCGTCCTCGTGGCCCGCCGTCCTGAGCATCTGCAACAAGGCATCTTTGAGGTCGTCCAGGTTTTTGAGTACCTGCAATCCCCGCGATTGGGTGTAGAGGTAGGCCTGGCTATCGCTGATCATCAGCGTGCTGGCCAGCTCCACATAGTGTTGGAACGGGGCATGCACACGGACCTTTTCTATTCTCAGATGGCTGGCATAGGCGCTACGCGCCGCCTGGTCGGGAAGGAACAGCGCACGCAGGTCCAGGCTTTCCTGGCTGGACAGGACCAGGCCCTGCTGCTTGAACAGCAGGTCGGCGCGAAACTTGTCGCTCATGACCCGCGCAAAAAAACGCAGGCGCGACTGACCGCGGTTGAAATCTTCATTCCAGTAGGTTTGCAGCAGGCTGTTCAACAGCTTAGAGAGGATGCCGCTGGTCTGTTCGACCAGACTGTCCCAGCGCTGGTGGTCCTGGGCCCTCTGTTGTGCGGTGTGTGCGCTGTCGTCATGGCCCACATTGAAATACGTGTGAGTCTGGTTCGCCGGCCAGGCTTGCTTGACGTAAAACTGCAGCAGCGCATCGCGCAATGACTCGGAGGCCACCCAGCGACTCTCATCCATCGGCGTGGGCTGGGTGAAAAAATTCACCCGCGTGTCGCGCTGGTCCAGCCCCGGAAAGTACGAGCGGGCCATGATGCCCAGCAGAGTGTCGAGCATGCCGCGCAGGTCGGGGAGCTTGCGCAGTTCCTCCAGCATCGTCGTGACGTTGTGTTGTTGGCCGGCCAGGATGGTTTGTTCCTGGTCTTGCATCACCGCGCCTGGAATCACCGTGCCCGTTGTCTTCAGCGGTTCTGTGCTGGGCAAGCCGTCGCGTTCGACAATCGCCAGAAATTGCAGGAGTTCGGCGCGCCGGCTTGGCTGCGTCAGGCGTTCGTCCACCTCATGGAGCAGCGCGGCGCGGCTGTCGAACTGTTCCAGGCCGCCGTAGGGGGTAAACAGCACGGCTTTGTGGTCATCGGGTGTCGGGCTCATCATGAACACACCCGCCAGGGGCACGGGGGCGTGGTCGGGCCGGTTGACCGACAAGCGTTCGACGTGCATCGGGTAACGCTGCACGCTGGGGTCGATACGCGCGGCATGGGTGGCGTAGTACAGCGTGTGCAGCCAATCGAGGTCCCTGACCGAGAACCCGAGCGCGCGCTCGCGGGGCGTGGGGGTCTTGCGTTTGACGTTTTGCAGGAACTCATCGAAGAAATACGGGGGCGTGAGGTTCGCCATGGTGCGCTCTCCAGCAAGGCGGCGGGATGAGGCTTCACGGTAGGCGGCGCGGCGGCGCGGATGGCGGTAGATAACTGGGGGCGCCCGTTGACAGCAGACACATGGGGCGTTGTTTAATCGAGCGTCTGGATTCTTGTTGTCTCTTCCAATTCTAAAATCGGAGCTACAGATGTCTGCCCAGTCCCCGATCGTCGACAGTCCCCATACCCTTATCGGCTTCACCGAACTGGTGGCGTTGCTGCACAGGGTGTTCGTCCAGCACGGCACGTCGCCGGAAGTGGCCGCGATCCTTGCGCACAATTGCGCCAGTGCCGAACGCGACGGCGCCCATAGCCACGGCATCTTCCGTATCCCCGGTTACCTCAGCACCCTGGCCAGCGGCTGGGTCGACGGCAAGGCCATTCCGGTGGTCACGGATGTGGCGTCCGGTTTTGTGCGGGTGGATGCCGGCAATGGGTTCGCCCAGCCGGCACTGGCGGCGGCCCGGCCACTGCTGGTGAGCAAGGCGCGCAGTGCCGGCATCGCCTTGCTGGCGATTCACAATTCTCATCACTTCGCGGCGCTGTGGCCGGATGTCGAGCCGTTCGCCGAAGAGGGGCTGGTGGCGCTGAGCGTGGTCAACAGCATGACCTGCGTGGTGCCCCACGGCGCCGATCGCCCGTTGTTCGGCACCAACCCTATTGCGTTCGCGGCGCCGCGCGCCGACGGCCCGCCGATTGTCTTCGACCTGGCCACCAGCGCCATCGCCCATGGCGACGTGCAGATCGCCGCGCGCAAGGGCGAACGTTTGCCGCCGGGCATGGGGGTGGACAGCCTCGGTCAGCCCACCACCGATCCCAAGGCCGTGCTGGAAGGCGGTGCGCTGTTGCCGTTCGGCGGGCACAAGGGCTCGGCGCTGTCGATGATGGTCGAGCTGCTGGCGGCGGCCCTGACCGGCGGGCACTTTTCCTTCGAATTCAACTGGGCCGAACACCCTGGCGCGCGTACGCCATGGACCGGGCAACTGTTGATTGTTATCGACCCGAGCAAAACCGCCGGGCAAAGTTTTGCCGAGCGCAGCCAGGAACTGGTGCGGCAGATGCATGCCGTAGGGTTGCGGCGGTTACCGGGGGATCGGCGCCATCGCACTCGGGCGAAGTCGCTGGGGCAGGGGGTTGAAGTGGAACTTCAGGCGTTGAATCAGTTGCGTGACTGGGCCAACTGATATTGAAACGCCGCTGCGTGGCAGCGGCGCGACGGGCGACGTTTAGTTGCGACGACCCAGCAACAGGCCAACCACCAGGCCGAAGCCTGCCGAGATGGCGACGGTCTGCCACGGGTGGCCACCGATATAGGTTTCGGTCGCATCGACCATCGGTTGGGTGCGCTCACGTACGTTGGTCACGGAGTCCATGGCTTGTTTGAGCTTCAGGGCGACCTGCTCACGCAGGGTCTCTCCTTCTTCGCCCACCAGGTTGGCGCTGCTCTTGAGCAACTTGTCGGACTCTTCGATCAGCGCGGCGAGCTCACTGAAAGCTTGGTCCTTGATTTGGTCGGCGGCGGTTTGCGCGGCGGTTTTGCGGGCCATGGGGTGACTCCTTGCAAGTGAATGTAACAGTGAACAATGGAGTACCCGGCGCCCTTAAAAGTTGCTTTTTTTTTGCTGGGGCGCAGTGCCGGGCAAAATCCGAATCAGGAAATTTCGACCTACAGTGTAAGATGCCACCTATTTGTGCAGCAGGTAATTCAACATGAGCTTCAATCTCGCCAACAAGACCCTCGCCGAACGCGCCGAGCTGGAAGATGAAAAGTCGCGCCTCTACGACCTGTGGCAAACCAATCTGGGCAAGGCCAAGGGCGAAGCCGCGCGGTTGTTCGGCGAGCGCGCTAAGCGCAAGGGCAAATGGGCCGAGTGGGTCCGTGCGGAACTGGACGGCATGTCGCCGCCGGAGTTTTCCAACATGGTGCGCAGCGAAGTCAACAAACTGATGGCAGCAGCTAAGTAAAGCTCGCCACAATCGCTTCGCGGACTTTCAGCAACATCGGATCGAGCTGAGCCTGGGTGCGCCATCCCAGTTCCACCGGGTAGCGCGGCAGCGCCAACGGGCAGCTCAGCACGCGCAGGCCGGTCATCTCGGCAATGGCCTGCGCCGCATGTCCGGGGATGGTGGCAACGGCCTGGCTGCCTTTGAGTAGAAACGGCAGCGCGGCGAAGTGGCTGGTGGAGGCGCACACATGGCGGCTCAGCCCCTGCGCCGCCAGCCCCTCGTCGGTGATCCCGATAAACCCGCCGGACGACACCAGCACATGGGCGCGGCGCACAAACTCATCCAGGTCGATACTTTGCTGACCGGGCGCCAGGCTGTCCGGGTCCACCAGGCAGCGGTAATCCCCTTCGCCCAACACCTGTCGGCTTAACCGGCCCTGGGCAAAACCGCCGGCGGTGATCGCCAGGTCCAGTGTGCGGTCGAGCAGCGCGCCGGCGACAATCTGGCTATGGGTCTGGCGAAAGATCACGCGCAATTGCGGCAGGCGTTGTGCGATCTGCGTCATCAACCGACGGCCATAGGCGATTTCAAAGTCATCGGACAAACCCACCACCACCGAACGCCCCTGGTACTGCTGATTGACCGGGTCGACCATGGCCAGGCTCTGGCGGCAACGGTCCAGTGCTTCACTGATCACCGGTTTGAGTTGGTTGGCCCGCAACGTCGGCGCCAGGCCACGACCGGTGCGCACAAACAACGGGTCGCCGTACACCTGGCGCAAGCGCCGCAGCCCAGCGCTGATGGCCGATTGGGTCACGCCCAGGCGCAAGGCGGCGCGGCTGGCGCTGGACTCGTCATGGAGTGCTTCGAAGGTTTTGAGCAGGTTCAGATCGACCTGGGCGATATTCATTTGGCTCATATCATTCAGTACTGAAGTGGGCTTTATTCATGATCCGGGATGGCGGGAGAATGGGCAACCCCCAGCCAATCATCGGAGTGAACGTTATGCCTATTTCTACCGTCGCGGCCTTGCAAATCGGCTCCCTACCGGGCGGCAAGGCCGACACCCTGGAACAGATCCTCGGTTATGAAGACCAGATCCGCCGCAGCGGCGCGCAATTGGTGGTGATGCCCGAGGCGCTCCTCGGTGGCTACCCCAAAGGCGAAGGGTTCGGTACGCAACTGGGTTATCGCCTGCCCGAAGGCCGCGAAGCCTTCGCCCGTTACTTTGCCAATGCCATCGATGTACCTGGCGCGGAAACCGACGCCCTGGCCGGGTTATCGGCGCGCACGGGCGCCAGCCTGGTGCTGGGCGTGATCGAGCGCAGCGGCAATACCTTGTACTGCACGGTGCTGTATTTCGAACCCGCCGGCGGCCTGGTGGCCAAGCACCGCAAACTGATGCCTACCGGCACCGAGCGGCTGATCTGGGGCAAGGGTGACGGTTCCACCTTGCCGGTGATCGATGCCGCGGTGGGCCGTATCGGCGGCGCGGTGTGCTGGGAAAACATGATGCCGCTGCTGCGCACCGCGATGTACGCCAAGGGCGTGGAAGTCTGGTGTGCACCCACCGTGGACGAGCGCGAGATGTGGCAGGTGAGCATGCGCCATGTAGCCCATGAAGGCCGCTGTTTCGTGGTCAGCGCTTGCCAGGTGCAGGCGTCGCCCGAAGCCCTCGGCGTGAAGATTGCCAACTGGCCTTCTGACCGCCCGTTGATTGCAGGCGGCAGCGTGATTGTCGGCCCTATGGGCGACATCCTGGCCGGGCCGCTGGTGGGCGAAGCGGGGCTGCTGACGGCGCAGATTGATACCGACGACCTGGTGCGCGCGCGGTATGACTACGACGTGGTGGGGCATTACGCACGGCCGGATGTGTTCGAGCTGGTGGTGGATGAACGCGCCAAACCCGGCGTGCGCTATATCACGGACTGAAGCAGTGGCGGGAAGGCTGGGGAGGGCTCGTCCCGATGGCGCAGAGCCAGCCAGTCGATATGTTGACTTTGCCACTGCCATCGGGAGCAAGCTCCCTGCCACAGGGGGGCTGTGTGCGTCCAAATTTGCCCATGGGCCAACATGTGGGAGGGGGCTTGCCCCCGATGGCGGGGTATCGGTCGGTTGCGCAGGCTTTACCACGTCGCGCCGTTAGGCATATCCAACGTACCCCGGTCAACGAAACGCATGGTGCCGAACAGCCCCCCGGCCAGTTTGCCCCGCAGCACATAGGGCAGGTTGTTCAAACTCTGGGTCTGGCTCAGGCCCAGGGTTTGACGCAACACCGAAAATGCCGAAACGCTGACCGGCACCGTCAGAACGGTCTCCGAGAAGCGTGGGATGCTGCCGGCCTGGTCGCTCACGCCTGAGGCCAACGGCCGGCCGTTGACTTCCAGATCGAGAGCCACGCCGTTGTAATCAATCGCCGTTTCGTTGGGGTTCTGCACCCGCAGTTTGACGGCGAAGCGCACTTCCAGATCCTGGCTTTGCAGCGGTTCGATGCCCACCACGTTGATGTTCACCGGGTCGCGGTTCGGAAACAGCGCGCAGGCGCTCAGGGTCAGTAGCAGCAGCGATAACACCATGAGCTTGCGCATGTGAGGGCTCCTAGTTCGTGACGTCCGGGTCTTGCATCACCTTGAGGGTAGAGGACTCCGGATCGAATTCATCTTCTTCCAGCTCTATGAACTCTTCGGGCAGGAAAATGTTCAGCAGGATGGCACAGAACGCTCCTACGGTGATCGGCGATTCGAAGATGTTATGCAGCGCCTTGGGCAACTCGCGCAGCACTTCCGGCACGGCGGCGACGCCCAGGCCCATGCCCAGGGAGATCGCCACGATCAGGACGTTGCGCCGGTGCAGGCCGGCCTCGGCGAGGATCTTGATACCGGCCACCGCCACGGTGCCGAACATGATCAGCGTGGCGCCGCCCAGCACCGGTTTGGGCATCAGTTGCAGCACCGCGCCGATCATGGGGAACAGCCCCAGCAGCACCAGCAGGCCGGCGATGAAGTACGCCACATAGCGGCTGGCCACGCCGGTCAGTTGGATCACCCCATTGTTCTGGGCAAAGGTCACCATCGGCAGGCTGTTGAACGTGGCGGCCATCGCCGAGTTGAGGCCGTCGGCCAGCAGGCCGGACTTGATGCGTTTGATATACAGCGGGCCCTTGACCGGCTGCTGGGAAATCATCGAGTTGGCGGTCAGGTCGCCGGCGGCTTCCAACGGCGAAATCAGGAAGATCACCGCCACTGGAATAAACGCCACCCAGTCGAACGAAAACCCGTACTTGAACGGCACCGGTACGCTGATCAACGGCACCTGGGGCAGCGCCGCCATATCGACGCGGCCCAGCCACCAGGCCACCACAAAGCCCAGGGTCAGGCCGATCACGATCGAACCCAGGCGCAGGAACGGGTTATTGAAGCGGTTGAGCACCACGATGGTCAGCAACACCAGGGCCGCCAGGCCCATATTGCCGGCCGCGCCGAGGTCGCTGGCGCCGAAGCCGCCGGCCATGTCGGTGACGGCCACCTTGATCAAGGACAGGCCCATCAAGGTGATGATGGTGCCGGTCACCACCGGGGTGATGAGTTTGCGCAGTTTGCCGATGAACTGGCTGAGCACCACTTCGATAAACGCTGCAAAGAAGCAGATGCCGAAGATCGTCGAGAGAATTTCATCGGTGCCGCCGCCGCGGGCCTTGACCATAAAGCCGGCGCTGAGAATCACGCTGATAAACGAAAAACTGGTGCCTTGCAGGCACAGCAAGCCCGAGCCGATGGGGCCGAACGTACGCGCTTGGACAAAGGTGCCCAGGCCCGAGACGAACAGCGCCATGCTCACCAGGTACGGCACTTCGCTTTCCAGGCCGAGTACACCGCCGACGATCAGGGTCGGGGTGATGATGCCGACAAAACTGGCCAGCACATGCTGCAGCGCAGCGAAGATCGCCGCGCTGAAGTGCGGACGGTCTTCCAGGCCGTAGATCAGGTCGGATTTATAGCGGGGGCGGGGGGCTTGAGCGTCAGACAAAATATGGGCTCGGGTCGGAAAAGGGAGGCGCAGGATGCCAGAAAGCGCCGATGCTCAGAAGTGTAAAAAAATATTTATAAGCGCCCTGCATAAATTCCCAATCCTTGCCGATACTGCTTACAGGCCCACCTATTAAAAACAACAGTGGCGTCCAAGGTCAGGCAGCGCGTTGCCGCTGATTGATCGTTTCGCGGCAGGGATTGCGCGCAGGCACTCACTTCGAGAACACGTCTATGTCGCTTCGTCATTTGAATATCGCCCCTCGCGCTTCGCTGGGTTTCGCCTTTATCGCGTTGTTAGTGGTGCTGTTGGGTGGGTTCGCGGCCAACCGTATGACCTTGATTCGTCAAGCATCGGTGGACATGAATACCAATCAACTGCCCAGTGTGACCTTCCTGGGGCAGGTGACCGAGAACGTGTTGCGCATGCGCATTCTGTCGTTTCGCGTATTGGTCAACCGCGAACCTGCGGCGCTCAAGGAAGCCGAAACCCGCATTGGGGTGTTGGTCGACAAGGCCAAGACGGCCCAGGCCGCCTACGCGGCTTTGCCTGCAGGACCGGATGAAGCGGCGCTGTTCAAGACGTTCTCCAGCACGCTGGACAACTATCTGAAAGCCCAGGCCGATATGCTCAGCCTGTCCCGGGACGGCAAGGTCGAAGAAATGCGCACCCTGATCAACACCCGGATCAAGGACGGCACCGACCAGATGGGCGAGCAACTGAACAAACTGATTGCGATGAACGGCGCGGCGGCCAAGCAAGCCAATGATGTAGCGGGCCAGAGCTATAACAGCGCCATCACCGGCATTGTGGTGGTCTCGGTCGCCGCCGCACTGTTGACGGTGCTGCTGGCCTGGCTGCTGACCCGCAGCATCGTCACGCCGCTGCGCAAAGCCGTGCAGGTGGCCGAGACCATCGCCGGCGGCAACCTTAGTGGCATGATTGAGGACGACGGCAAGGACGAGCCGGCACGCCTGCTCGGCGCGTTGTCCACCATGCAGACCAACCTGCGCCAGACCATCCGGCATATCGCCGGCTCGGCCACTCAACTGGCCTCGGCGGCTGAAGAGTTGAGCGCGGTCACCGAAGAAGCCTCCCGCGGCCTGCAGCAACAGAACGACGAAATCGACCAGGCCGCCACGGCGGTCAATGAGATGACCGCCGCGGTGGAAGAAGTGGCGCGCAACGCGGTTTCTACTTCCGAAGCCTCGCGCCAGTCCAACCAGGCGGCGCGCGAAGGTCGCGACCGCGTGGTGCAAACCGTCGACGCGATCCAGACCATGACCCACGACGTGCAAAGCACCGCTGTGATGATCGAGGGTCTGGCCACCCAGGGGCGTGACATCGGTAAGGTGCTCGACGTGATCCGCGCGATTGCCGAGCAGACCAACCTGCTGGCCCTCAACGCCGCGATCGAAGCGGCCCGCGCCGGTGAGGCCGGGCGCGGTTTTGCGGTGGTGGCCGACGAAGTTCGGGCCTTGGCCCATCGCACCGCGCAGTCGACCCAGGAGATCGAGAAAATGGTCGCCGGCATCCAGAATGGTACCGGCGAGGCCGTGCAATCGATGCAGCAGAGCAATCAGCGCACCCAGGACACCCTGGAAATGGCGCGCGCCGCCGGCGTGGCGCTGGAGCAGATCACCCAGTCCATCAGCCTGATCAACGAGCGCAACCTGGTAATCGCCAGCGCCTCGGAAGAACAGGCCCAGGTGTCCCGCGAAGTGGACCGCAACCTGGTCAATATCCGCGACCTGGCGTCCCAGTCCACCTCCGGCGCCAACCAGACCAGCGCCGCCAGCCATGAACTGTCGCGCCTGGCGGTGGACTTGAACGCGATGGTGGCCAAGTTCGTGATCTGACGCCGCTCTGTGGGAGGTGGCAAGCCCCCTCTCACAGGTGATCTGTGTTTGCCTTCGGTGTGGCTATTGCTTCCAGGCGGTCGGGTTGACCAGGTTTTTCGGCTTCTCGCCCGCCAGGGCGGCCAACAGATTATCCACCGCACAGGTGGCCATCGCCTCGCGTGTTTCGTGGGTCGCCGAGCCGATGTGGGGCGTGGCCACTACGTTATTCAACCGCAGCAGCGGCGAGCTGTGATCCAGCGGTTCCTTCTCGAACACATCCAGCCCCGCCGCGCGGATCGTGCGTTGCTGCAACGCCTCGATCAGCGCCGCTTCGTCCACCACTTTGCCGCGGGAAATATTGATAAAGATCGTGTCCGGGCCCATCAGCGCGAACTGCTCGGCGCCGATCAGCTTTTCGGTCTCGGCGGTGAGCGGCAGGGTCAGGCAGACAAAATCGGCCTGTTGCAGCAAGTCTTCAAGGCTGCGGTACTGCGCGCCGAAGCGCTCTTCGACCCGTGGCTTGGGCGAGTGGCTGTGGTAGAGCACCGGCATGCCGAAGCCGAAATGCCCGCGCTGGGCCAGGGCTTCGCCGATGCGGCCCATGCCGATGATGCCCAGGGTCTTGCCGTGCACATCGCTGCCGAAATGCGCCGGGCCAATGTTCTTATGCCATTGCCCGGCGCGAACCATATCGGCCAGCTCCACCACGCGGCGGGCGCTGGCCAGGATCAGCGCGAAGCCGGTGTCGGCGGTGGTTTCGGTGAGTACGTCCGGGGTGTTGCTGAGCAGGATGCCGCGTCGGGTGAGGTAGTCGATGTCGTAGTTGTCGACCCCCACGGAAACGCTGGCCACCGCTTCCAGTTGCGGCGCCAGGTCCAGCAAGTGCGCGTCCAGGCGCAGGCTGGCGCCCAGCAGGCCATGGGCGTTCGGCAGGGCGTCGCGCAGCTTGGCCAGGCCTGTGTCATCCAGAGCTTCGATCAGGGTGACGTCCACCTGCTCGTGCAGGCGCGCCATCAGCGGCGCGGAGAGTTTTTTGTACAGCACCACAGACTTTTTCATTGGGCTTTTACCTTCAATTCAAGGGGGGGCAATGGCGCGCGTTGACGGTCGCTGGCGCCGGGCTTGAGGAAAATCGTCAGCACCACCGACAGCATCAGCGCGCCGCTCATCAAGAGGTACGAGGCGCCAGGCGAGCCGGTGCTGCTGTTGAGGTAACCCACCAGGTACGAGCCGCCGAACGAGCCGAGGGCGCCCATGCTGTTGATCAGCGCCATGGCGCCGCCGGCGACGTTGGCCGGCAGGATTTCCGGCACGATGGCGAAGAACGGGCCGTAAGGCGCATACATGCACGCCCCGGCAATCACCAGTAGGGTGTAAGACCACCAGAAATGTTCGGCGCCGAGCACGTAGGAGGCATAGAACGCAATGGAGGCGATCAGCAGCGGTGGCCACACAAAGCGTTTACGTTTTTGCAGCTTGTCCGAGCCCCAGCTCACCAGCAGCATGCCGATCACCGCCGCCAGGTAAGGCAGTGCCGACAGCCAGCCGGCCTCGACCATGTCCATCTGCAAGCCTTGTTTGAGGATCGACGGCAGCCACAACACAAACCCGTACACCCCGATGCTCCAGCAAAAGAACTGCAAGGCCAGGATGATCACCTTGGGTGAGCGGAAGGCTTCGGCGTAGTTCTTCACTGCCTTGATGCCGACCTGTTCGGCGGCCAGGGCAGTTTCCAGTTCCTGCTTTTGCCCGTCGCTCAGCCAGGTGGCGTCCTTGGGACGTTCATCGGCCAGCTTCCACCAGATAAACGCCCACAGCACCGCCGGCAGGCCCTCGATGATAAACATCCAGCGCCAGCTGAAATGCTGCACCAGGTAGCCCGACACCACCGACATCCACAACATGGTCACCGGGTTGCCGAGGATTAGAAAGGTATTGGCCCGCGAGCGTTCGGCGCGGGTGAACCAGTGGCACAGGTACACCAGCATCGCCGGCATCACTGCCGCTTCCACCACGCCGAGCAGAAAGCGGATGGCGACCAGCATATAGGCGTTGGACACCACGCCGGTGAGGGTGGCCAGGCCGCCCCACAGGATCAGGCTGACAAAAATCAGTTTCTTGACGCTGCGCTTTTGCGCATAGATCGCCCCCGGCACCTGGAAGAAAAAGTAGCCGAGGAAGAACAGCGCTCCCAGCAGTGACGACATGCCGGGGGTGATCATCAGGTCTTCGGCCATCCCGGAGGCGGCGGCGAAGCCGTAGTTGGCGCGGTCCAGGTACGCCAGGCTGTAGGTGATAAACACGATAGGCATGATGTACCACCAGCGGCGGGTGGCGAGTTTCACGGTTTCCATGGGCTTGCTCCTGAGCTTGTTGTAGTTGTGGCAACAGGTAGTTGGGGGTCAGGCGACGGATCGACCGAGCAGTTCGGCGCGGGTGGGCAGGCCCTCCATGTCACCACGACTTTGCACGGCGCGGCTGCCGACCCAATTGCCGCGACGCACGGCCTCGGGGAAGCTGAGTTTTTCCAGCAGGGCACTGATCATGCCCACGGCAAAACCGTCGCCGGCACCCACGGTGTCGACGACTTTTTCCACCGGCACGGCGGCGATAAATCCTTGGTCCAGCTGGGTGCGGTAGTAGGCGCCGTCCGCACCGAGCTTGATCGCCACGGCTTCGGCACCCTGGTCGAGGTAGAACGCGGCAATGTCGGCCGGGTCATCGAAACCGGTGAGCAAGCGACCTTCGCCCAGGCCCGGCAAAACCCAGTCGGCCAGGCCGGCGAGGGCGTTGACCTCGGCAATCATCTGCGCCTGGCTGGCCCATAGCGAAGGGCGCAGGTTGGGATCGAACGACACGCTGTGCCCGGCTTGGCGCATTTGCGTCATTAGCGCGCGGGACAGCTCGCCGGTGGCTGCGGATAACGCTGGCGGGATCCCGGTGGCATGCAGATGGCGGGCCTGTAGCAGCGCGGGACTGATGTCGGCGACGGACAGATGGCTGGCGGCGGAGCCCTTGCGGAAATATTCCACCTGGGGATCGGCACCGGCTTCTTCGCGGGATTTGAATTGAAACCCGGTGGGGTGCAGCGGGTCGACGGCCACGTGCCGGCAGTCCAAGCCTTCGCGGCTGAGGGTATCCACCACAAAGCGGCCCAGGGAATCGTCGCCCACCCGGCTCAGCCAGGCCACGTTGAAGCCCAGCCGCGACAGGCCGATGGCGACGTTGCTGTCGGCCCCGGCGATGCGTTTGTGAAACTGGCTGACCTGGGCCAGGTCGCCGGTATGTTCGGCGACGAACATCGCCATGGTTTCCCCAAACGACAACACATCGATCTCAGACATGGGCGTTCTCCGCGAGAGGTTGGCCAAGCACGGCGAGGCTGGCGACCTGGCGTGCGGTGACATCGAGCAGGTCGTCGCCTTGCAGCGGAAATTCCACTGCCCGTGTAATGCCTTGAGTCATGTGGGAGAGCAGTTGTTCCCACTGATGCAAATCGGTGGCGCCAGGCGGCAGCGCCACCAGCTTGCCGTCCGCGCGACGGCTCACGGCCTTGCAGTGCAGGTAGTCCACATGCCGGCCCAGCAGGCGCGCGGCGGTAAGGGCGGACTGGTCCTGCCATTGCCAGTTGCCGATATCGAAGGTCATTTTGATTGGCAGACCCAAGCGTTCGACTTCGCTGAAAAAGCGTTGCATGGGTTCGATACGGCCGCCGTGCAGGGTCTGGTCGTTTTCCACCAGCAAGCGCACCGGGTGACGCCGCAGCAGTGCGTGCAGGCTTTCCAGGTCGTTGGTGTCGGTGAAGTAGCCCAAGGAGACTTTCAGCCAGCGCGCGCCGAAGGCCTGGGCGCGATCCAGCGTTGCGCTCAGTTCAGCATTCGGCTGGGCGCGACCGGCGACCCACAGTTCCAGCGGCGATGAAAACACCGCTTCCAGGCCCAATGCCGCGACGGCCTGGGCCAGCTCGGCGGGTTGCTCGACGGTCAGCAGTTCTTCACGCCACTCGATGCGCCGCGCGCCGGCCTGGGCCAGCAATTGGACGAAACTCAACTGGCCTTGCTGGCGCACCAGCTCGGCGCCGTAGCTGGAGAGGCTGATGGAAACGGGGTATGTGTGCATTGTTTTTGTCCCTCTGAAACCGGTTTCATTTTTGTTCAAAAAAAACACTCATCCCTGTCGGCGCGTGGTGGAGCCGCGGATGATGAGTTGGGGCAGGAAATCCAGGGTGCGGGTCGGCTCGGTGTCGCCGCGCAAGCGCTTGAGCAGGCAGTCGAACGCGCTGGCGCCGATGGCTTCGGTGGGTTGGGCGAGGGCGGTGATGCCGTTGCCTACCAGCGGGTACCAGTCCAGGTCATCCAGGGCGATCAGGCCGATGTCGTCAAATAGGTGGCAGCGCAAATTCTTGAGCGCGCGGGTGCAGGCCAGCGCAGCAACGCCGTTGGCGCAGAACAACGCCTTGGGGCCCGGCGTGGCGAGAAAATTGCGCAGGTGGGTTTCAAGGGCGTCGTCCAGCTCCAGCACGGCGCCGCGCAACGCCGGGCGGCGGGCGATCTCGGCTTTGAAACTGGCCAGGCGCTCCAGGCGCGAGCTGGTGCCATCGGTGGCTTCGCTGACCAGCAGCAAGTCGCGGTAGCCCTGTTGTTCCAGGTGCTCCACCGCCATGTGCACCGCCGCCGGGTTGTCCAGCCCCACCAGGTCGCTGTGCAGCGGCTCGACCTTGCGGTCCACCAGCACCAGGGGCATTTCCCGTTGCAATTCCAGCAGTTGGTCGATGTGATGGCCGAGGGTGTTCACGATCAGGCCTTCGATGTTGTACGAGCGCAGGGCCGCCAGGTGCTGGCGCTCCTGCTCATCGTCGCGGTCGGTGTTGCACACCACCAGGCTGTAGCCATGCTGGCGGCAGGCGGTTTCGACGCCGTGCATCACCGCAATGGAATAGGGGTTGCGAATATCCGCCACCAGCATACCGATCAGGCGCGTGCGGCCACGTTTAAGGCCACGGGCCATCTGGTTGGGACGGTAGCCGAGTTGGTCGATAGCCTGCTCGATGCGCAGGGCTATGGCATCCGAGAGCAGGGCGCGATCTTCACCGATAAAACGCGAGACGCTGGCCTTGGACACGCCGGCGTGTTGGGCAACATCGAGCATAGTCACGCGGCTGCGTTGGGCGGCGGAGAATGAAGTCACGGTGTTGGACCTTTTTATTGGAGTCGAGGGATTCAGAAGCGCTGATGCAAGGCGTTGAAACCGGTTTCAGGAAACACCATTACCGACCGTCCCGTCAAGGGCGTTTGTCCAACCCGTTCAACTGAAGAATCAGACGAGCGGAACGTGATACCTGTTACTTCTGACAGTATCCGTACCGAATATTTGAGCGCTTAATTCTTGCCAGGACTCTCGTGAGGAAATTGAAAATGGCCCGCTCATCAAAACCATTTACACCACCCGGGGTATTGTCTACCCGCGGAGGGGCGGCCAGGACACTGCCGAAATTCGATGAAGTAGTGGGCGTCGATCCTGATGATCCTGAAGGGTTGATACCCCTGGCGGTGTCGTTGAGCCCCCTTGAGTGTCGTATTCCCCAGTGGATACCTGGTCCCGGGGTCGGCAGGACCCATACCCTCACTCTGTGGTGGCGGGTGCGCGGCGTGGACGTCCAAGCGGACTCCGAGTCGTTTACCGGGCCGCTGAATCCGGCGCATTTTCCTTACCCTTTATATGTTCCTATCGATTTCATGCGGGAAATCGATGCGGAGGTGGAGGCTTTTTATACGGTGGCAGATCAGGGCGGTAGCCTGACGCCATCCCTCCCTTGGACATTGACGGTTGATAACAACCCGCCGAGGTTTCAGCATCCAGACGACAAGGCTCGCTTTGTCGACCCGGCAATAGAGTTGTCCGGTATCACCGAAGCCGTACTGGCAGCCAACCCGTTTATCGAGGTCGAGATACCGGCTTATGTCGGTCGAGCTGGCCGTGATCGCGTCGGGTATTACCTGAGCAATATCACGCCACCGTTTCCGCCCGTTCAGAAGGGCAGCCAGGAATTTCCGCTGGTCACCGACCCTTTGATTCTCAGCATTCCCGCCGAGCACTTTCGCGGCCTCATTAACGGCACCGCCTATTTGCAATACCGCTTATATGATCGCGCCGGAAACTTTACATTGGCGTTCAGTGCGCCGATGGATTTTCAGGTCAACCTCATTTCTGATCCTAGCAACTTGCCTCCGCCTGATATTCGTGTTCCGGCCTACCTTGATTCTCTGATCAAGCGTGACGATGCGCGTGCGATTGTCGCGGCGCGGATTCCGAGTCAGTACGACGATTTTGCGCCTGGCGACAGTGTGGTGATGATCTGGGACGGTCGTCCTGTATTGCCTGCGCAGCCTATTACCAGTTTCCCGTTTCCGGTGGATATACCCTGGGACATTTTGCGCGGTCCTGACCCTTTGGCACTTACCGAGGCGGACGTCAGGTATGAGATTCATCGCCCGGGGCGCCCACCGGTGCCGTCTCCATCAAGCTTTTTCTGGGTCAACTTGACCATCGCCGGGCAGGACCATGCCGATGCCCCCGCACTGCTCAATGCTACGCTGGCGTTGGTGGATGTGGTCGGTAAAGGTTCTGGCTTACACAATGAACTCGATTTTCGCGATGCTACTGCGGGCGCTGAGGTGTGGGTGCGTCTCTATCAGGACCCCATGCCGGGAGAACGGCTCGAACTGTATTGGAATGGCACAGGGCCCGTATCTCACTATGAAGTTCAGCCAGGGGATGTATTCGGCCAGTTGGTTCAGTTCACGGATGTGCCCGGTAACATCATTGTCGGCGGTGGCGATCGTCCGGACTTACCGGTTTATTACACCACCAGTAACCAAGTAAACGAACAACAGTCAGGCGATACTCTCGTCAATGTTCACGCCGCGCCGTTAATTCTATTTGATGCGCCGCTTATACAGCACAGCCTGCATGGCGGAGGTCAATACCTTACTTGTCAATCCCAACCTGCTATTTGTCACGGTGTGTATTGGTTTATACGCGATGACGTTCGGTTTCAAGCAGGTGATCAAATTCAGTTCTTCTGGCAAGGATTTTCAAAGTCTAATTGGGCGGACCCCATTGATGGCACGGACTTCACCGTGACTGTTAGTTATATAACGAACGGTCAAGCGATCAGGGTGTGGCCGTGGGATACGAAGATCGAGCCGATGCGCCGCTACGCGTCGGCGACTGCTGAGTTTTTCGTGTTTCGTGGAGGTCAAGTAGTTGGTCAATCTAAAGTGGGCTACGTACGAATCGATCGTGTATTCCCTGGTTCCGTAGAGCCTTGCCAACCTGGCGATGCCAACTTCTGTGAGTCATTGGACGATGAGTGCTCGGGCAGTAGTGGATGATTGATGGGGCGTAGTCTCAGCAATGTTATTTCAACAGTTTCTTATTTATAACTCGGTTATTGATTGCCTTTAGTTGCAGTTTTGCTTGGGTTTTTCAGTTATTGGATTAGATGCGGGAATATAAGCTTTCAGTGTAATTTCAAAGGTGTTGTCGGCAGTAAATATATAAGAGTGTTTACACGAAGAGGTGGCTAATATGAGAAAGAAAATTTCCAAAACTCCAGAGTCGGGTATGGCGGAAGAAGAGATTCCCATTGTATTGCCTGCTCCAATAATCACGGGGCTTGTCGATCCGGCGCAGTACGAGGGGCTGATATACAGGGAATACGCCGATCAAGAGGAATTGGTCGTGGAGATTCCAATGTGGTCCCCCGTCCCAACCCTGGCCAGCCGACCTGATACGTTTACTCTTTACATGGATGATACCGGTAATTTTCAGACCGGCTTGGTCATCCATGAACCTGTGCATTTTCCTGGCGTCGTGCCGGCAACTTATAAGACCAAGATCGCGAGGCGGCACCTGACTGAGGGCAGCCACAAGGTTACTTACAAGATCAGCCAGTTCTCCGGAAATGATTCAGGCTCGTCTGCATCGCCTTTGCTCGTTGACCGCACCGCGCCCTATGACAGTATTCCTGACGGGCCTCGGCGGTTGACGCTGCCGCCAGGATGGACGGGTAGTCTCACGCAAGCACTGCTGGATGCGAACCCCGGCGGCGTGCCATTTGGTATCCCGGCGTATGCCTCGGAAGGTTCACATATTGCTGACAGGTGGCGCTTGTCTTTCGGGGACTCGACCGAAATCCTCGCTGAGGGGCCGGTGTTCCCTGACATGGTGGTGCGCTTCACCCAGGCTTTGGCCGATGTGGGTGATGGGCCACGTAAGTTGGTGTATCGCCTCGTGGATGTGGCGGGGAATATCAGTGATCCTTCATTCGAACTGCCGATTTCGGTGGCGCTCAGGCCTGAGCCAGTATTGAACCCTCCCGGTGTAAGGGATGCGCTCTCGTTAACTGGCGTGGGTGATCGTCTGATTGATCGCTTCGATACCGCAGCGTCTTCTGGGATGTTTGTGATCATTCCGACCTATGACGCGGATCGCGCCATAGACCGACTGATTGTGCGGCTTACCACCATACACGGCGCGCGAGACGTGGGACCTTACCCGCTGGGGGGAGCGGCGCTGCCTTTCTCTTTCCATGTGGACTTTACGACGCTGGCCGCCTTGTATGGCACGAGCGTCGGACGCATCAACCTCAGAGTGGAATATGCGGTGGACCGAGCTGGAACGCTGCATTGGGTGCAGACAGCCACCAATATCGACTTGGAGCTTGAGGTGGGCGGTCCGGTCAACCCATGGGAACCTGACTTGATCAACCCCAATCTGCCGTTGCCGATTCTGACGGGACGAGGTTCAGGGTTGACCAATCAGTTGGATGAACGCGATTCAGAGATGGATGCCGACGTCGTGGTGCGCCTGTGGGCTGGTTCACCACCGCCTTCCGCGCAACCGCTCGATATCGTGCTGAAATACATGAACGACGAGGTCGATCGCAAGACGGTGGGGCCCAACCCCATGCCTGGGGATGAGATTTTTATGGTCGTGCCGTGGCCTTTCATCCGCAAGCATTCCAATAATCTAATCCCATTGCACTATGAAATTGTAATCAGTGGTACCCATAACCGAGCTTATTCGCCACACCAGGACATCAACGTCAATGCCAATGTGATTTCGTTTCTTAAACCCAGGGTTATCGGTGCCATACCTGAGGAGCCAGGCATACGTGGAGAAATCGTGTGCTCTACGTTGCAAGGGCCGGGTCGAGAGGTGCATGTCTTTGTGCCGACTCACCAAGACCTGCAGATTGGGATGATTGTTACAGTGAATTGGATCGGCTGCAGCGATGATGATGGCACCGTACCCATTCCCGGTGCGACCGGAACCTTCCCGTTCGGCCCGTTGAACTACGAGCAAACCAAATCGGGCTTTACTGTCGCTATCCGGCCCTATGAAGATTACGTAAAACCCATCAATCAGGCCGCTCTGGATCACGGATCGGTGCATATCACCTATTCCGTACCGATCTTAGGTGCTCCGACCCCCATCACCTCGGCCGAAGCCATCCTGTGGATGAGAGGTGTTCGGCCTGGTCCGGTCTACTGTGACGGTACACCCTGGCCAAGCGGAACGCTGGGCGGCTTATGATGAGACGAAAAAAGAGGAGCCCTGCTCCTCTTTTTTTCGGTTCAAACGTTGCTGAGTGGGCGTAACAAGCACAGATAAATCCTACATACCTATTCATTCCTGCTCACTAATCTGCGCCCCGTCATGACCTGGGCCTATCTCGCTTGGTGCCGGTCAATTCATTCCCATCCGGGAAGGTTCTTAACGGGTATTCACGCAATGACTATTCATACACGGTTCAAAAAACATCCTCTGGCCCTGGCGCTTCAGATTCCTGCGTTGGGCCTCCTGGCGCTGGGTGCCTCATTCGCCCACGCTACCTCGATACTGCATCCGGGTCTTGAGCGCACCATTGATTCGAGTACGCGAGTTGACGACTGGATCATCAGCGAAAATGCCCACTTGACGTCCAATGGCGCCCAACTGCGCCAGTCGCGTGTGACTGCCGGTGCCCTGACGCTCAATGCAGGCACAACGGCACAAGACATCTATGCGAGCCGGGGCTCGCAAATCAACCTCACTGGCGCCAAGGTAGAAGCCCGCAGTTCGGCCGGTTTTGCCATCAACCTTCAAGGCAGTGATGCGCAAATCAGGGGCAGCCAAGTCATCAATAACAATGGTGTTGGCCTCCTGGCTGCGCGCGACTTTCTGACTGAGAAAGGTTCGACAGCGAATGTTTTCGACAGCGCCATCGTGGGCTCCACTGAAGGGGCGCGTACCACTTCATTCAGCCAAATCAACTTGTTTGGCTCGGAGGTGATTGCCACTCGTGAGGACGGTTTCGGTGTGTACTTGTTGGGCGGTGCCGTCAACGCTGTTGAGAGCACCATTAGCGGCGGTGAGAATGGTGTGCGCCTGAGTTACGAAAATGCAGACCTGAACAATAGTAGCCTGGTATTGAGCGGCTCTCATGCAGAGGGGCGTAATGGCGCGGCGCTGTTGGTGGAAGGCGACAGCTACAGCACGACCAATGCGGACATCCAGATACTGAATGGCTCAACCCTCACCGGCGGCAACGGCAATATCCTGGAAGTCACCGGCGGTTCCATCGCCAATATGAACGTCGACAATAGCCGTTTGTTTGGTGATGTGGTGGTCGAAGAAGGCTCCACTGCCAAAGTGCAGCTCAACAACGGCTCCTCGCTCACCGGCCAGCTGAAAAACGTTGCCGAGTTGAGTGTGAACAACGCCTCCCAGTGGAATCTGGTAGGTGACAGCAATGTCGACGCTTTGAAGATGGGCGGCGGTGCCGTGCACTTCGGTGGGCCGGATGAGTTCTACCAGTTGGACGTGAAGAGTCTGGAAGGCAATGGCACCTTTGTCATGCACACCGACTTCTCCACGCACCAGACCGACTTCCTCAATGTGGAAGGCAAGGCCGAAGGCAACCACAGCCTGTTGCTGAACGCCACCGGCTCGGAACTGGCCAGCGGCCAGCCGATCAAGGTGGTGCATACCGAGGGGGGTGACGCGCACTTCTCTCTGGTGGGCGATACCGTGGATATCGGTGCATACGCCTATGGCTTGCAGAAGGACGGCGGCGACTGGTTGCTGGACCCGACGCGCAAAGGCACCAGCACCAGTGCTCACTCGGTACTGGCGTTGTTCAACAGTGCGCCGACGATCCTGTACGGTGAGTCGTCCATCCTGCGTACCCGCATGGGTGAACTGCGCTTCAGCGATCGCCGCGACAATGGCCTGTGGATGCGCAGCTACGGCAACAAGCACGAAGTGGCGGCCAACAAGAATGGCGCCGGTTATTCGCAGACGCAAAAAGGTTTCACCATCGGTGCTGACACGCCGTTGTCCAGCGGCGACGGCCAATGGCTGGCGGGCGTCATGGCCGGTCACAGCACGTCGGACCTGAGCCTCAACCGGGGTAGCAAAGGCGAGGTCAAGAGCTACTACCTGGGTGCCTACGCCACCTGGCTGGATGACGAGAGCGGTCTGTACTTCGATGGTGTCGCTAAGCTCAACCGCTTGCACAACGATGTCGATGTGACCATGAGCGACGGCAAGAAAGCCAAGGGCAGTTACACGCAGAATGCTGTGGGTGCGTCGGCTGAGGTCGGTCGCCACATCAAGTTGGATAACGACTTCTTCGTCGAGCCTTATGGCCAGTTGGCGGCGACGATTACCCAGGCGCAGAGCTACGAGCTGTCCAATGGCCTGAAGGCCAAGGGTGATCGTTCCAGCTCGGTGGTCGGTAAGGTGGGCGTCACCGCTGGTAAGGACATCCAGCTGGAAAGCGGCGGTGTGTTGCAGCCGTACCTGCGCACGGCAGTTGCCCACGAGTTCGACCAGAGCAACAAGGTGTTCATCAACGATCAGAGCTTCAACAACGATCTGTCGGGTTCGCGTATCGAGCTGGCGGCCGGTGTGGCTATGTCGGTCTCCAAGAACCTCAAGCTGCATGCGGACTTCGAAACCAGCAAAGGCAAGAAGATCGACCAGCCATGGGGTGTCAACTTCGGCGTGCGCTACGATTTCTAAGGCGCTCGTTCACTTCAACAGGGGAAGCTTCGGCTTCCCCTTTTTTTCATCTTCAGATCAGTACGCTCAGCCAAGTCGACCCCAGCAAGAGGAGGGCCATGCACCGGTTGAAACGCTGTACTGCCGTCGATGAGCGCAGGACCCGGTTGGATCCGGCACCCAGCAGTGCCCAGGCACCCAGGCAAGGCAGGGCAATCAGGAAGAACACCAGCGACAGGGACAGCACCTGGTGCTGGCGATCGGCACCATTGCCGGCAAATACGCTGACTACCGCCAGTGCCATCATCCAGGTTTTCGGGTTGATCACTTGCAGGCTGGCGGCACCGATCAAACCGAGGCGTTTTTGCGTCGACTGTGGGTCGATCGCCTCGGCCGGCGCACGGTAAATCTGCCAGGCCAGATAGCTCAACCATGCTACCCCGGCCCATTGCATGACGGCTTGCAGCTTGGGGGCCTGTGTCAGCGACTGGCCGACCCCTGAACCCACCACCAGCACAAGCCCTGCCGCGCCGGCGCATGCGCCGAGAATGATCGGCACGGAAGCCTTGAAGCCATAACGCGCGCTGTTGCTCAGCACCAGGATATTGGTGGGCCCCGGGGTGATTGACGCGACAAAGGCAAACAGCATGAACGGCAGCAAGGTGGACAACATGGCGAGTGACTCCGATAAACCCGATTAAGGCCTCGATCTTCACCAGCCGGGGCGTTATCTGTCTGGAAGATTTGTGCAGCGCTTGCGGTACGCCGCCGGTGTCAGGCCATAGGCGCGCACAAACCAGCGGCCCAGGTGGCTTTGGTCGGCAAAGCCCAGGGTAATCGCCACATCGGCCGGCAGTTCACCCTTGGCCAACAAGTGCCGCGCACGCGCCAGGCGCAGTTGCACCAGGTAGGCATGGGGCGGCAGGCCGAACGCGCTCTTGAAGGCGCGGCTCAAGCGAAAGCGGTCAACCGCGCAGGCCAGTGCCAGCTCGTCCATGCCCACGTCGTGGTGCAGATGGGCATGCAGGTATTCCCGGGCCTTGTGTGCCACCCATGGCAGGCGCGGGTCCTCGCCATAGCGTCGGCGCCAGTGCAATTGGCCAGTGAGGCGTTCGAGCAATTGATCCATGGCGCGCTGACGCACAATGCGCAGTTCGCCGCTATGCAGGGTGCGAAAGGCATGGCTGGTGGCCACGGCCAGGCGCGGATCGTCGGTCAAGGTGCGGGCGAAACTCAGCTGGCTGTTGACTGGTGCTTCTTCGAACACCGCGCTGACTTCCCGTGTCAGCCATTGCGGGTCGAGGTAGAGCATGTGGTAGGTGAACCCGTCTGCCGTGGGCGCGTCGCCGTCATGCAGCTCGCCGGGCTCCACCAGGAACACCTGGCCCGGCACGCTGTTGTGACGGGCGCGGCGGCAATTGAATTGCTGCACGCCTTGCTCGGTAACGCCGATCAGGTAGCTGTCATGCCAGTGGGGGTCATAGGCGTGGCCCTCGAAATGCGCGCGCAGCGTTTCGATGCCGGTGTCGGCGTCCTGGGCCAGGTCGATCCAATTGTGCGTGGCCATATCCCCCTCGGCGACGATAAAACCCTATTAGCGCCCCTCGCGGTGTGAGCGTCTAGAAGGTTTGTGCAATCTAGCCGAACAGGCCGGCGGCGATGTTGATCGAAAACCCCAGGATCGCCGTGTTGAACAAGAAACCGATCAGCGATTGCCCCAACACCACTTTGCGCATGCCTCGGGTCGCCACGCCCACGTCGGAGGTTTGCACGGCCACGCCGATGGTGAAGGAGAAGTACAGAAAGTCCCAGTAGTTGGGCGTGAGCAAGCCCTCGGCAAAGCGCAACGCCGGCTCCTTGCCGGTCCAGGTGTAATACAGGCGGGCGTAATGCACGCTGAAAATCACCCCGATCAGCAGCCACGAACCAATCACCGTCAACCCGGTAAACCCGTAGTGCAGCAGGCGCTCCGAGGTGGCCAGGTCTTTGCTGCCCACCAGCTCGAACGTGATGGTGGCCAGACTGGCGATGGCGGCGATGCACACCGTGAACAGCACCAGCCCGGCATTCTCGTCCTCTACCTCGGCGATGCGCTTGACGTCCTGGGCCTTGGCCCGGCTGGTCAACCACAGCATCAGCAGCAGGTAGGTCCAGACGCCGGCATTCCAGCCGATCAGAATTTTGCCGGTGACGGTTCCGGACGGCGCCAGGATACCCACCGCAAGGCCAAGGACGGCGGCGGCGGAGAGACGCGGATGGGTGCGGGCAAGGAAGGGCATGGCGCTCACGATTCGGGGGAATAGTGAGCAACATAGGTTGAGCAGCTGCAGGCTGCAAGCTTCAAGCGGCAAGTTGAAGCAAGGGTGCTCTGGCTGGCCGCTTGAAGCTGATAGTCAGCGACTGCGCTTGCGCACCAGCTTCATGACCACCACAAAGAACACCGGTACAAACACCACCGCCAAGGTCGCAGTGATCATGCCGCCGATCACCCCTGTACCAATTGCCTGCTGGCTCGCCGAGCTGGCCCCGGTGGCAATCGCCAGCGGTACCACGCCGAGGATGAAGGCCAGCGAGGTCATGATGATCGGCCGCAACCGCAGGCGCGCGGCCTTGAGGGTGGCGTCGATCAGGTCTTCGCCCTGGTCATACAGGTCCTTGGCGAACTCGATGATCAGGATCGCGTTCTTCGCCGATAGGCCGATGATGGTGATCAGGCCCACCTTGAAAAACACATCGTTGGGCATGCCGCGCAAGCTCACCGCCAGTACCGCGCCGAGCACGCCCAGCGGCACGACCAGCAATACCGAGGTCGGGATCGACCAGCTTTCATACAGCGCCGCCAGGCACAGGAACACGATCAGCAGCGACAGCCCCAGCAGTATCGGCGCCTGTGAGCCGGACAGGCGTTCCTGCAGCGACAGGCCGGTCCATTCCTGGCCCAGGCCCGCCGGGAGTTGGCCGACCAGGCGCTGGATCTCGGTCATCGCTTCACCGGTGCTGTAGCCTGGCGCCGCCTCGCCGGAAATCGCAATGGCCGGGTAGCCGTTGTAGCGCGTCAACTGCGCCGGGCCTTGGGTCCATTTGGCCTGCACGAAGGCGGACAGTGGCACCATCTTGCCGGCGTCGTTGCGTACGTGGATCTTCAGCAGGTCCTCGACCTGGCTGCGCCGGTCGCCTTCGGCTTGCACCACTACGCGCTGCATGCGGCCTTGGTTGGGGAAGTCGTTGACATAGGCCGAGCCAATCGCCGACGACAGCACATTGCCCACCTCGGCGAAGGACACCCCCAGCGCGTTGGCTTGTTTGCGGTCGACTTCCAATTGCACCTGGGGCGCCTCGGCCAGGGCGCTTTCGCGCACATTGGCCAGGATCGGGCTTTTCTCCGCCAGGGCCAGCAGTTCGGTGCGCGCCGCCATCAATGCCGCATGGCCGACGCCGCCGCGATCCTGCAGGCGGAACTCGAAACCGCTGGAGGTGCCCAGGCCATCCACGGGCGGCGGCAGGACCGAGTAGGCAATCGCATCTTTAAGCTCGCTGAACGCGCCATTGGCACGTTCGGCAATCGCGGCGGCGGCATCCTCGCTGCTGCGCTCCGACCAGTCCTTGAGCGTGGTAAACGCCAGCGCCGCGTTCTGCCCGGAACCGGAGAAACTGAAGCCCATGATCATGGTGGTATCGCCCACCCCCGGCTCGCCGGCGTTGTGCGCTTCGATCTGCTCGGCCACCTGCACCGTACGGTTCTTGCTGGCGCCCGGCGGCAGTTGGATATCGGTGATGGTGTAACCCTGGTCTTCCACCGGCAGGAACGAGGAGGGCAGCCGCGTGAACAACAGCCCCAGGCCCACCAGCAGCACCAGATAGATCAGCAGGTAACGGCCGCTACGCTTGAGGGCGTAGGCCACCCAGCCGGTATAGCGCTCGGTGAGCCGCTCGAAACGCTGGTTGAACCAACCGAAGAAGCCGCCTTTGGCATGGTGCTCGCCCTTGGCGATTGGCTTGAGCAAAGTGGCGCACAGGGCCGGGGTCAACGTCAGGGCGAGGAACGCCGAGAACAGAATCGAGGTGGCCATCGACAGTGAAAACTGCTGATAGATCACCCCCACGGACCCGGCCATGAACGCCATCGGCAGGAACACCGCCACCAGCACCAGGGTAATGCCGATGATCGCGCCGGTGATCTGCCCCATGGCCTTGCGCGTCGCTTCCTTGGGCGGTAGCCCCTCGGTGACCATGATCCGCTCGACGTTCTCCACCACCACGATGGCATCGTCCACCAGGATACCGATGGCCAGCACCATGCCGAACATAGTCAGCACGTTGATAGAGAAACCCAGCAGCAACATGGTGGCGAAGGTGCCCATCAGCGCAATCGGCACCACCAGGGTCGGGATCAGCGTGTAGCGCACGTTCTGCAGGAACAGGAACATCACCGCGAACACCAGCGCCATGGCCTCCAGCAGGGTGTAGACCACCTTGGTGATCGAGACTTTGACGAAAGGCGAGGTGTCGTACGGGATCTTGTATTCCACATTGGCCGGGAAATAGCGCGACAACTCGTCCATCTTCGCCCGCACCAGGGTCGCGGTGTTCAGCGCATTGGCGCCCGGTGACAGTTGCACACTCACGGCGGTGGAGGGCTTGCCGTTCAGGCGCGTGGAGAACTGATATTCCTGGCTGCCGATTTCCACCCGCGCCACATCGCCGATGCGCACGGTGGAACCGTCCGGGTTGGCCTTGAGCACGATGTCGGCGAATTCCGCCGGGGTCGACAACTGGCCCTTGACCAGGATCGCGGCGGTGATTTCCTGGGTATTGGTGCCTGGCAAGTCACCGATGCTGCCGGCCGAGACCTGGGCGTTCTGTGCAGCAATGGCGGCATTCACGTCGGCCGGGGTGAGGTTGAAACCGATCAGCTTCTGCGGGTCGATCCAGATGCGCATGGCGCGCTCGGCCCCGTACAGCTGAGCCTTGCCCACCCCGTCCAGGCGCTTGAGTTCGTTCATCACGTTGCGCGCCAGGTAATCGCTGAGCGCAACGTCATCAAGCTTGCCGTCGTTGGAAGTGAGGGTCACCAGCAGCAGGAAGCCCGCGGAGACTTTTTCCACCTGCAGGCCCTGCTGAGTCACGGCCTGGGGCAAACGCGGCTCCACGGCTTTGAGGCGGTTCTGCACATCCACCTGGGCCATCTCCGGGTTGGTGCCGGGTTGGAAGGTGGCCGTGATCGTCGCCGACCCCAGGCTGCTCTGGGACTCGAAATACAACAGATGATCGGCGCCGTTGAGTTCCTGCTCGATCAGGCTTACGACGCTCTCATCCAGTGTCTGCGCCGAGGCACCGGGGTACACCGCGTAAATCTCGACTTTCGGCGGCGCGACGTTGGGGTATTGCGCCACTGGCAACTGGGGGATGGCCAACAGGCCGGCCAGCAGAATGAACAGCGCTACCACCCAGGCGAAGATCGGGCGGTCGATAAAGAACTGCGGCATGCTCAGGAATCCTTGTTGGCCAGCTTGGCTGGGCTGTCGTCCACCTGGACTTTCTCACCGGGCCGCGCGTGTTGCAGGCCTTCCACGATGATGCGGTCACCGGGTTTGAGGCCATGGCTGACCACCCAGCGATCACCGATCACCGCGCCCAGCTCCACCGGTTGCTGGCTGACGGTCTGTTCGGCGTCCAGCAGTAGCACCATGGGGACGCCGGCGCTGTCGCGGGTGATGGCGCGCTGCGGCACGCTCAGGCCCTGGGTATCGACTGCCTGCTCCAGGCGTACGCGCACGAAGCTGCCGGGCAGCAGGTCGAGGTCCGGGTTGGGGAACTCGCTGCGCAGAACGATTTGCCCGGTGCCGGGGTCGACGCTGATTTCAGCGAACAGCAATTTGCCCGGCAGCGGGTAGAGGCTGCCGTCGTCCTGGATCAACGTGGCCTTGGCCTGGTCCTGGCCGACCTGCTTCAGGCTGCCGGCGCGGAAGGCGCGGCGCAGGTCGTTCAGCTCGCGGGTGGATTGGGTAAGGTCGGCGTGGATCGGGTCCAGTTGCTGGATGATCGCCAGCGGTGTGGCCTCGTTCTGGCCGACCAGGGCGCCTTCGGTGACCAACGCCCGGCCGATGCGCCCGGAAATCGGCGCGGTGACGGTGGCGTAGCCGAGGTTGAGCTTGGCGCGTTCAACGGCGGCTTTATTGGCGGCGACTTCGGCGTTGGTCTGGCGCACGGCGGCGCGGGCGTTGTCGTAGTCCTGGCCGCTGATGGCGTTGCCTTCCACCAACTGGCTGTAGCGTTGCTCTTGCAGGCGCGCCTGGAACGCGTTGGCCTCGGCCTTGCTCAGGTTGGCCTTGGCGCTGTCCAGATCGGCCTTGAAGGGGGCCGGGTCGATGCGAAACAACACGTCGCCCTGTTTGACGTCATGGCCTTCCTTGAACACCCGCTGCAGCACCACGCCGGCTACCCGCGCGCGCACTTCGGCAATGCGTGGCGCGGCGATGCGCCCGCTCAATTCGCTGCTGATGGACAGGGGCTTGGCTTGCAAGGTCTCGATGCGAACCTTGGCCAGCGGCATTTCCGGCGCTTCGACGGCCGACTGGTCACAGGCACTCAGTGCCAGCGTCAGGGCCAGCAGGCAAAACGGCGCAAACAGATTCTTCGACATGCTCTTATCCCAATAATGACTGGCGCATCCTAAAGTCACCGGCGCCTCGGTGCTGTGAAGCTGTGTAGCAGGTGTGTGAAGAAATGTAAGGTGCGGCGCGCGAGGCACCGAGGGCGTATATCCTTGCACAATCTTGCAACACTCAGTATCCAATGCCGGAGGGCGTTTGCACCCTCCGGCATTGGGTGTGTGTACGACACATCACTGTATTTTCTGGAAACACCTTCATGCCCAACATCCTCCTGGTCGAAGACGACGCCGCGCTCTCCGAGCTGATTGCCAGCTACCTGGAGCGCAACGGCTACCACGTCAACGTGCTCAGTCGTGGCGATCTGGTGCAGGAACGCGCGCGCCGTGATCCCCCGGACCTGGTAATCCTCGACCTGATGCTGCCCGGGCTTGATGGCCTGCAGGTGTGCCGCCTGCTGCGCGCCGACTCGGCCTGTCTGCCGATCCTGATGCTCACCGCCCGCGACGACAGCCACGATCAGGTACTTGGCCTGGAAATGGGCGCCGATGACTACGTCACCAAACCCTGCGAACCCCGCGTGCTGCTGGCACGGGTGCGCACCTTGCTGCGCCGCAGCAGTTTGTCCGAACCCCAGGTGGCCAACGATCAGATCCTGATGGGCAACCTGTGCATCGACCTGTCGGAGCGCACCGTGACCTGGCGCGACCAGGCCGTGGAGCTGTCCAGCGGCGAATACAACCTGCTGGTGGTGCTGGCGCGGCACGCCGGCGAAGTGCTCAGTCGCGACCAGATCCTGCAACGCCTGCGCGGTATCGAGTTCAACGGCACCGATCGCTCGGTGGACGTGGCCATCTCCAAGCTGCGGCGCAAGTTCGACGACCATGCCGGCGAAGCGCGCAAGATCAAAACGGTATGGGGCAAGGGTTACTTGTTCAGCCGTTCCGAGTGGGAATGCTGACCCATGCTGCGCGTGCTGATTCGCCTCTTTCTGATCACTATCGTCACCTATAGCGCCGCGATCTACCTGATTCCCAAGCTGGTGATCCAACTGTTCGAACACCGCTACCTGAATTACAACATCGAGCAGACCCGCGGCCAGCAACACCTGATCGTCAAGCAATACCAGCGCGCGCCGGTGGAGCGCTGGTCCCAGGTAACCGAGCAACTGGGGCGGGAGTTCGCGCCGCTGCATGTGCAACTGCTGCTGCGTCAGGATGCCAGTTATACCCTCGAAGAAGCGCGCTTGCTGGAGCAGGGCAAACCGGTGGTGCGCCTGGGCGAGTGGGGCTGGATGGAAGAAATCAGCTCGCCGATCAACGATCAGTTTGTGGTCAAGCTGACCATCCCGCCGGACCCGCTGGACATGAACTTGCTGTACTGGGCCATCAACGTGCTGATTGTCGCCGCGCTGCTGGTGTGCCTGCTGACCTGGCTGCGGCCGCACTGGCGCGACCTTGAGCGCTTGAAAAGCACCGCCGCGCAGTTGGGCCAGGGCAATCTGACGGAGCGCACGGGAATCTCGGCCCGCTCCAGTATCGGCAGCCTGGCCGCGGTGTTCGACACCATGGCCGACGACATCGAGCACCTGCTCAACCAGCAGCGCGACCTGCTCAACGCGGTCTCCCATGAACTGCGCACCCCCCTCACGCGTCTGGACTTCGGCCTGGCCCTGGCACTGTCCGAAGACCTGCCCCAGGCCAGCCGCGAACGTCTGCAGGGCCTGGTAGCGCACATCCGCGAGCTGGACGAGTTGGTGCTGGAGTTGTTGTCTTACAGCCGTTTGCAGAACCCGTCGCAACTGCCGGAGCGGGTGGACGTGGTGCTCGATGAATTTATCGACAGCGTGCTAGGCAGCGTCGATGACGAACTGGAAAACCCCGAGATCGTCATCGATGTGGCGCTCGATTGTACCGTCGAGCGCTTCAGTCTCGACCCACGCCTCACCGCCCGCGCGTTGCAGAACCTGCTGCGCAACGCCACGCGCTACTGCGAAAAACGCATCCAGGTGGGCGTCAAGGTATGCCCCAAGGGCTGTGAGATCTGGGTAGACGATGACGGCATCGGCATTCCGCTGGAGCAGCGCGAGCGCATCTTCGAACCCTTCTACCGTCTCGACCGCAGCCGCGACCGTGCCACTGGCGGCTTTGGTCTGGGCCTGGCGATCAGCCGGCGTGCGCTGGAGGCTCAGGGCGGGACGTTGACCGCCCAGGCTTCACCGCTGGGCGGCGCGCGGTTTCGGGTGTGGTTGCCCAGCAGCGCGAGCTGATCGGCCTGCAAGCAGGCGGGCAAAAGAGCATACTGTGGCCCCGTTTTACCCGAGGAGAGATTGACCATGACCGCCGTTCACGCGTCTGCTCAACTAGGTTTCTCAACCCAGGCCGCCACTTACGCCCAGGGGCGGCCAGATTACCCCCGCCAGCTCACGGGCTGGCTCAGCGAGACGCTGGGGGTTACCGGCCAGTCGACGGTGGTCGACCTAGGCGCCGGCACCGGCAAGTTCACCCGCTTGCTCAGTAGCCTGGCGCCGACGCTTATCGCCGTGGAACCCGTGGCGCAGATGGGCGAGCAACTGCTCAAGGCATTGCCCGGTGTACGTCTGGTTTCCGGTACCGCCGACGCCATGCCCCTGGACACGGCGAGTGCCGACGTCGTCGTGTGCGCGCAGGCCTTCCACTGGTTCGCCACACAGCCGGCATTGGCGCAAATTCACCGTGTACTCAAGCCCGATGGGCGCCTGGGCCTGGTGTGGAATGTGCGCGACGAGTCGGTGGACTGGGTGGCGGCGATCACCGAGATCATCACGCCTTATGAAGGCGATACCCCACGGTTCCATACGGGCCATTGGCGTGATGCCTTTCGCGGCGAGTATTTTTCCATGCCCGAACTGACCTGTTTTGCCTACCAGCACGTAGGCAGCCCCCAGGAAGTGATCATTGATCGCTTCCTCTCGGTGAGTTTCATTGCGGCGCTGCCGGACACGCAAAAGGCCAGCGTCACCGCGCAACTGCGCACCCTGATCGACACCCATCCCGAACTGCGCGGGCGTGAGACCGTAGCGTTTCCTTACCAGACACAGGCTTACGTGTGTCACCGGCTGGCGTAAAAGGCATAAAGTCAGATCATATTGGTATAAGTGGTTATAAGAAAAATCGCTATCCTGCGGCCAGTAATTTATATGGCCGCAGGTAGCTGTTAATGGAAGTGGGTAACTTTGGTTTTGTCATTGCCGGCCTGATCGTGGGTTTTATCGTCGGTATGACCGGCGTCGGCGGCGGTTCTTTGATGACGCCGATCTTGTTGTGGTTCGGTATCAACCCGGCCACGGCCGTAGGCACCGACCTGCTGTACGCCGCTATCACCAAGTCCGGCGGCGTGCTGGTGCACAGTAAGAACAAGAACATCGACTGGACCATCACCGGCTGGCTCACCCTCGGCAGTGTGCCCGCCGTGCTCCTGACCCTGTGGTTCCTGGCCACTTTGCACACCGACCCCAGCGCAATGAACGCGGTGATCAAGCAGGCCCTCGGCGTGGTGCTGCTGTTGACGGCTTTGGCGATTCTGTTCAAGAAAACCCTGTTGGCTTTCGCCCAGCGTCATGCCGGCGACAGCTACCACATGAACCCGCGCAACCTGAACGCCTTGACCGTGCTTACCGGAGCGATCCTCGGCACAATGGTCGCCCTGACCTCCATTGGCGCCGGCGCCCTGGGCACCGTGGCGCTGTTTATCCTCTATCCGTTCCTGGCCACGCGCCGGCTGGTGGGCACCGAAATCGCCCACGCCGTGCCGCTGACCCTGGTGGCGGGCCTGGGCCATGCCGGTATGGGCAATATGGACTGGCACCTGCTGGGCTTTCTGCTGATGGGCTCGCTGCCGGGGATCTACATCGGCAGCCATATGACCGGCAAGATCCCGGACGGTGTATTGCGCCCGTGCCTGGCGGTTATGTTGATGGCCGTCGGTTACAAATTGGCGTTCTGAGGTGGGAGGGGCAAGCGCCTCCCACAGGGTTCGGCCCATTCTGTTTTAGTCTTTCGCCGGGCCATTGCCGATCTGCCAAACGAACGGCGGTTCGGTGCCATTGATCACCCAATCCCCCACGATCCGCGCCTTGTAGATCACCGGGTTGTGCGAGGACACGGTCCGCGCGTTGCGCCAATGCCGGTCCAAACCCTTGCCTTGGCGCACATCCGAAGCTCCCAGCGCATTGAACAGTTCGCTGGTGGCCCGCTGAATCAATTCCGACACCACCACCTGCGCCGTGGCCGATTCGATTTCGGCCGCCACATTGGCCTCGCGCTCGGCCACTTCATCCCCGCCGAACCGCGCCAGGTACGCTCGTTGCGCCGGCTCCGCAGCCTTCAACGCGCTGGCTTCGGCGGCATACACCAGGGCGGCGACTTCGCCCACCACCTGCTGAATCTGCGCGTCCTGGCTGACATGGGCGGCATTGCCGTGGCTGTAGATGCGCTTGCGGCTGCGTACGTGCTGCGCCACGTCCTTGAGCGCGGCGCGGCCGATCCCGGCGAGACTGGCCAGCAACACCAGTTGATAAAACGCCGTCTGGTATTTGAAGCGGGTGGCAAAGTCGATGAGGTTTTCCGCCTCCACCACGGCATTGGTAAAGCGCGACGTGCCGCTGCCGGTGGTGCGTTGGCCAAAGCCGTCCCAGTCATCGCTGTGCACCACCCCAGGCTGGCGCGCGCGGGTGGCGGCAATCACGTCGCCGCCGGTGTCGCTGCGTTGGGCGTACACGTCAATCCAGTCGGCAAAAATGCTGCCGGTGCTGTAGAACTTCTCGCCATTGAGCGCCCACTGATCACCGTTCGGTGTGACTTGGGTGATCACCTCGCCGATGGCCACTGCGCCGATTTCGGTCCAGGCGCAGCCGACGATGTCGCCGTCGACGAAGCGCTTGAACCACAGGTCACGGCCGGCGCCGGGCGCGGCATTCAGGCGGTCTTCGACAAAGGCGAAGTGCCCGCGCAGGGCCTGGGGCACGTTGGAGTCGGCTTCGGCCAGTTCGATCAGCAGCGCGAACAACTGCGGCAGCGAGGCGCCGCCACCCCCGTATTCCACCGGCACGCGTACGGCGCCAAAACCGGCCTCTTTGAGCCATTGGATCGGCGCGTGGGGCAGGGTGCGGGTGTTTTCCCGTTCCAGCGCGCCCTCGGCGATGCGTTGGAAAATCGGGCGAAAGCGCGCCGCCAGGGCGGCATAGTCGGCGCCGGTAGCCAGCGGATTGATGATGTGGTGTTCGGTCATGGGACGGTTCCTGGGCAGTGATCGGTGCAAGGGCAATTGCACACTCCGTGCCGGGCGCCGAGCCCAGTGTTTATGGGGATTGAAGGGTTAGAACTGTTGCCCTGGCAACAGCGATCCGACAAAACGGCGCGAAGCCCGACACTCGCCGCCAAGGGATCCCCGCCGGTAATATCCCGCGCAACCGCCCTGGCTCGGGGGCTTTGCCCAGGCTGGCACGCTTGCTGCTCAACCCTTCGGTACATCCCTTTTGTGCGAGGTACCGTTCGATGAGTCAGCAAGCCGTGAAATTTGCCTATTGGGTGCCCAACGTCAGCGGTGGGCTGGTGGTCAGCAAGATCGAGCAACGCACCCACTGGGGCATCGACTACAACCGCAAACTGGCGCAACTGGCCGAAGCGGCGGGCTTCGAGTACGGCCTGACCCAGATCCGCTTCACCGCCGGTTACGGTGCCGAGAACCAACATGAGTCCGTGGCGTTCAGCCATGCCCTGCTGGCCGCCACCACCCGACTCAAGGTTATCGCCGCGATCCTGCCAGGGCCCTGGCAGCCGGCGCTGGCGGCCAAGCAACTGGCGACCATCGACCAGCTCACCAACGGCCGCATCGCGGTGAATATCGTCAGCGGCTGGTTCAAGGGCGAGTTTCAGGCCATCGGCGAGCCTTGGTTGGAGCACGACGAGCGCTATCGTCGCTCCGAAGAATTCATCCGCGCGCTCAAAGGCATCTGGACCCAGGATGATTTCACCTTCAAGGGCGACTTCTACCGCTTCAACAACTACACCCTCAAGCCCAAGCCGCTGGGCCGGCCGGAAGTGTTCCAGGGCGGCAGCTCGCGGGCCGCGCGGGATATGGCCGCGCGGGTGTCGGATTGGTATTTCACCAATGGCAATACCCCGGAAGGTATCAAGGCCCAGGTCGATGACATCCGCACCAAGGCTGCGGCGAACAACCATTCGGTCAAGATCGGCGTGAATGCCTTTGTGATTGCCCGCGACACAGAGGAAGAAGCCCGCGCCGTGCTGGCCGAAATCATCGACAAAGCCGACCCGCAAGCGGTGAACGCCTTCGGTGACGCCGCCAAACAAGCCGGCAAGGCCTCGCCCGAAGGCGAGGGCAACTGGGCCAAGTCCAGTTTTGAAGACCTGGTGCAGTACAACGACGGCTTCAAGACCAACCTGATCGGCACGCCGCAACAAATCGCCGAACGCATCGTCGCGCTCAAGGCCGTGGGCGTGGACCTAGTGCTGGCGGGCTTTCTGCACTTCCAGGAAGAAGTGGAGTACTTCGGCAAGCGGGTATTGCCGCTGGTGCGCGAATTGGAGGCCAAGGCAGGGATCAGGCAGGTGGCGTGAGGACCAACGGGGCCGCTTCGCAGCCCAGCGCAGGGCAAGCCTACTCACCACGTGGCTGGGTGTCAGCCTCTGAGAGTTGTGTAGGCATCCCCGATGAGCATCGGTATCTACATATCTCCGGTAGAAACATCACCTGAGCACATGAGCATTTTGTGGTGAGCGGGCTTGCCCCGCGCCGGGACGCGCAGCGGCCCTTTCTCCAATCACTGCGGTGTGCCTGGCATGAACGGTCGTCAGGTCTTGGGGCCGCTTCGCAGCCCAGCGCGGGGCAAGCCTGCTCAACACTGGTTGGGGTTCAGCCTCTGAGAGTGGGCGGTCGCTGGAGGGTCAGGACTTCGTAGCCGTCGGCCGTCACCGCCACGGTGTGTTCCCATTGCGCCGACAGGCTGTTGTCTTTGGTGACGACCGTCCAGCCGTCCTTGAGGCTGCGCACCTTGGCGCTGCCCTGGTTGAGCATCGGTTCGACGGTAAACACCATACCTTCGCGCAGCTCCAGCCCGGTGCCGGGGCGGCCGAAGTGCAGAATCTGCGGGTCTTCGTGCATCTGCCGGCCGATGCCATGGCCGCAGTATTCGCGCACCACACTGTAGCCATTGGCTTGGGCGTGGCTTTGGATGGCATGGCCGATATCGCCCAGGCGTGCCCCAGGCTTGACCTGGCGAATACCGGCCCACATTGCCTCGAAGGTCATCTCCACCAGGCGCCGGGCTTTGGGCGCGACGGTGCCGATCATATACATCTTGCTGGCGTCGGCGATAAAGCCGCCTTTTTCCAGGGTGATGTCGATGTTGATGATGTCGCCGTCCTTGAGCACGTCCTTGGCGCTGGGCATGCCATGGCACACAACTTCGTTGATTGAGGTGTTGATGCTGAACGGGTAATCGTACTGGCCGAGGCTGGCGGGGCGGGCCTGCAAGTCGTTGCGGATAAACGCTTCGACGGCGGCGTCCAGCTCCAGGGTCGAGCGGCCGGCGGCGACGAAACCGTCGAGCATGTCGAACACTTGGGCCAGTAGGCGACCGGATTCGCGCATCACGGCCAGTTGGGCGGCGGTCTTGATCATCATTCACGCCCTCGGATCAATTCGGGTTTGTCCAGCAACAGTTTGTTGATCAAGTCGTTGTAGGTCAGGGTGGGGTTCAGTTCGGCGAGCAGGCCGACCTTGATCCAGAACTCGGCCTGAGCGTTGATGGAGCGGTCCATCGTCGCACTGGCTAGGCGTAATTGTTCGTGCAGTTGGTCGGTGATCTTGACGATGCCCATGGTGTTCACTGTGTGGGGTGGATATACAAAGCGTATATGTTTCGTATATTTGACGTAAACCCCCAATAGCAAAATCCCATAAGCCGATTGACGGGTAACACGGTAGGCGGTTAGTTTCGTTTCATGACATTTCATACCTTCTTTCGCCAGCCAAGCATTATTACCGCCATTCCTCAGTTGGCGGGATAGCGCACGGCTGCACCCAAACCCGCCCTAGAGGCGGGTTTTGTTTTTCCGTCTCCTGGGCCCTACACACACCGCCAGGAGACACCGATGAGTACCCCCACAGCCCCCGCGACGTCCGATACACGTTTGCTTGAGCACTATGTAAAAAAGATCCTCGCCGCGCCGGTCTATGACTTGGCCGTGCGCACGCCGTTACAAGCGGCCCCGGCGCTGTCGGCGTTGCTCGGCAACCAAGTGCTGCTCAAGCGCGAAGACCTGCAGCCGACCTTTTCCTTCAAGGTGCGCGGTGCCTACAACAAATTGGTGCAACTTCGCGACGCGCAGCGCACTCAAGGGGTGATCACCGCTTCAGCAGGCAACCACGCCCAGGGCGTAGCACTGGCGGCGCGGGAACTGGGGATCAAGGCGCGCATCGTGATGCCTTGCAGCACGCCGGATTTAAAGGTGCAGGGCGTGCGCTCCCGAGGCGCCGAGGCGGTGCTGCATGGGCCGAGTTTTCCGTTTGCCCTGGCCCATGCGCTGGCCTTGGCCGAGGCCAGCGGTGGCACCTTTGTCTCACCCTTCGACGACCCGGATGTGATCGCCGGTCAAGGCACGGTAGGGATGGAGATCCTGCGCCAGCAACAGGGCCCGCTGCACGCGATCTTCGTGCCGGTGGGCGGCGGCGGGCTGATCGCGGGCATCGCGGCGTATGTCAAATACCTGCGGCCCGAGGTGCGCATCATCGGGGTCGAAGCCGAAGGCTCCAGTTGTTTGCTGGCGGCGTTACGTGCCGGCGAACGGGTGGTGTTACCCAGCGTCGATGGCTTTGCCGACGGCACCGCGGTGGCGCAGATCGGCGCCTACGGTTTTGAAATATGCCGCGACTGGGTGGACGACGTCATCACCGTGAGCAACGACGAATTGTGCAGCGCCATCAAGCTGATCTACGACGATACCCGCTCCATCACCGAGCCATCCGGTGCGTTGGCGGTGGCGGGAATGCGCAGGTTTGTCGTCCAACGCGGCGTGCAGGGGCAGACCCTGGTAGCGGTAAATTCCGGGGCAAATATCAACTTTGATAGTTTGCGATATGTTGCTGACAGAGTGGGTGCCCAGTTAGCCGTTTAAACGTAAACCGCCGGTTAAACGTTTAATCGATGCTATTCGCCGATATTTTAAACAGCGGCGAAAAGTTCAAGTTTTAGTTATATAAAACCCAGGGTCGCTTATGAGGAAAGGTTACAACGCAACTCGATTTTGCCGGGTACGCTTGCTCAGTGAAGGCGTCTTCCAAGGCTGGTAAGACGTCGCAGGCGTATGCCTGGCATAAACACAACAATCTGTTGGCAGTCTATAAAAAGGAGAGGTTGACCATGCTTTCGGAACTTGAATTACGCAGCATTATTGAAGGAAGTTTCCTGCCTAAACGGTGCGAATGCACCAAAGCCGAAGATGCTTCGCTGACGATCAAGGTGTACGACGACTGCGACCGTGACCGGGTGGACTTGGAAGTCAAAGGCATCAACGCAGACAAACTCGACAGCAGTCGCGCCATCTGCAATCTGATCACCGGGTTGCGTGAAGACCTCAAGCATACCCATGCACCTGTACTGCAACGCGCCGGGGCGCGCGGCTACTACTAAGCCGTCGTCTGCGGTTGAACCACCGAAGAACTGTGGGCCTGGATTAACGCCAGGCCCAAAACGGTGGTATGTCCTTGCGCAATTCCCCCTATGCTTTCAACCCAATTGCTGGCGATACGGTAGGTCCGGACCGGTCTTGGTGCAGGTCAATGCCGCTGCGCGAATGGCAAAGCCGAGCATGGCGTCGATCTGCTCGCGGCTGAGCTGTTGCAGACCCGCCACCGAATCCAATTGATGCTCCGTCAGCCAAGCAATCAATGCTGCCTGGAAGGTATCGCCGGCGCCCACTGTGTCGGCCATCACAACGTCCACCGCCGGTTGCGACCAGTTGCCGTGCTGGCGACTGAATACACTGGCGCCATCGCCGCCGCGGGTAAGGAACACCAACTGGCAACGGTGCTGCAACCAGCCCTGCAGAACGCTTTCCGGTGATTGGCCGGGGTAGAGCAGGTGCAGGTCTTCGTCGCTGACCTTGATCAAGTCGGCGTGCTTGACCAGTTCCGCTACGCGATCGCGCCACAGTTGGATATCCGGCTGCGGGTTGAGGCGCACGTTGGGGTCGAGGCTGATCAGGCGCTTGCCGCTTTCACGCTGGACCAGGCTCAGCAGGGTGTCGCCAATCGGTTGCACCACCAGCGAGAACGAACCCACATGCAGTCCGCGCACGCTATCGTCCAGTTGCGGCAGGTGACTCACCTGCAATTGGCGGTCGGCGCAGCCTTCGCCGCGAAAGCTGTACTGCGGTGAGCCGTTGGCGCCCACGGCGACCATTGCCAGGGTGGTCGGCGCGGCGAATTCCACCAGGTAATCCTCGCTGACGCCTTCATCCCGCAGCACTTGCAGCAGGCGCCGGCCAAGAAAATCGCTGGAAAGCCCCCCGAACAGGCCGGCCTCGATGCCCAGGCGACGCAGGCCAACGGCCACGTTGAACGGCGAACCGCCGGCAATCGCCGTGTAATTGACCTTCGACGCCTTGCCGCCGGCGCCTTCCTCGCTGAAGAAATCGAACAGCGCTTCACCACACACCAGATACATAATCGCTCGCTCTTAAAGGGTTGCCACGAGCTGCTGATAGCGCTCGTAAGCCTGTTGATAGGCGCTGACATGGGCTGCCACCGGCACGGTACGGCTGGCCGGGTCGACGCTCACGCATCTGTCGCAGAGGCTGGCCAGGGATTCGCCGGTCTGGCTCCACGCCGCCTGGATCGCCGCGCCCAGGGCGGCGGCTTCGCTTTGTTCGGTGCAGACCACTTCGGTGTGCATGATATCCGCGACCATCTGCCGCCACACCGGGCTTTTCGAACCGCCGCCGATCAAGCGGATGCTCTGGCTTTGTAGGCCGGTCTGGCGCAGCAGGTCGAGGCCGTAGCGCAGGCCGAAGGTCGTGCCCTCGACCACTGCGCGGCACAGGTTGGCGCGGGTCAGGTTGGTCATGGTCAGCCCATGCAGGCTGCCGGTGGCGTGGGGCAGGGCGGGTACGCGTTCGCCGTTGAGAAACGGCAGCATGCTCACGCCGTCGGCGCCGATGGGCGCGCGTTCGACCAAGGCATTGAAGGCAGGCAGGTCCAGCTCGAACAGCTCGCGGATCACCCCGGTGGCGTTGGTCAGGTTCATGGTGCAGATCAACGGCAACCAGCCGCCGCTGGACGAGCAGAACGTCGCCACCGAGGCCTGGGGGCTGACGTTGGGCTGGTCGGCAAAGGCATACACGGTGCCCGACGAGCCCAGGCTCATGGTTATCACCCCCGGCGCGATATTGCCGGTGCCGATGGCGCCCATCATATTGTCGCCGCCGCCGCTGGAGACCACGGCGTTGGGGTTGATGCCCAGGCGTTCGGCGATGGCCGGCAGGATAGTGCCCACGCTTTGATCGGCCTCGATCAACGGCGGCAGGGCCCGCTCCAGGCGGCCACTCGGGTCGATGTGCCGCAGCAGGGCCGTATCCCATTCACGATTGCGCACATTGAAGTAACCGGTGCCCGACGCATCGCCATACTCGGCGACGGCGCGGCCGGTGAGCCAGTAGTTGAGGTAATCGTGGGGCAGCAGGATATGGGCGATGCGGGCGAAGAGGTCCGGGTGTTGTTCGCGGGTCCATAGCAGTTTGGAGACGGTGTAGCCGGGTGCAATGGCCACGCCCAGGCGTTCCAGGGAGCCACGCTCGCCGCCGAGGTAGGCCAACAAGCGGTCGTTCTCGGCGGCGGTTTCGGTGTCGCACCACAGCTTGGCCGGGCGCAGTACCTCTCCGTGCTCATCCAGCAGCACCAGCCCATGCTGCTGGCCGGATACGCCAATGCCAAGGATGTCCTGGCCGTCGACGCCGGCCTGTTGCAGGGCGCGATGGGCGGCTTCGGTGAACGCGTCCAGCCATTCCTGGGTGTACTGTTCGCGGCGGCCATTGGCAGCGCTGATCAGGGTGTGGGCCGCAGCACCGAGGCCCAGCACCTTGCCGCTGCTTGCGTCGAGGACGATAGCCTTGGTGCCCTGGGTGCCGCAGTCGATGCCGAGGAACAGGTTTTGCTGGGTCATGAGGGGGTGCTCAGCATTATTGTTGGAAGTTAAATGCTATCCCAATGTGGGAGGGGGCTTGCCCCCGATAAGGGGAGGTCAGTTGATGAATAAGTTGACTGACCCAGCGCCATCGGGGGCAAGCTCCCTTCCACATTTCTAAGCCGGTTTTTTCAGTAACTGCTGCAGGGTTTTGGTCACGCCGTTATCCCGCAAGCTGACAAAACACCGCTCGAACGCTGCCACAAACGCAGGCGAATTGGGAATAGCCGTGCCGAAAATCTCTTCCACCCCCAGCAGGCGTACGCTGATCAGCGCATCGTCAGTGACCAGGCTCTGACAGAACGCTGCGCGCGGGTCGGGAATGTTGTAGCGCGCGCCGTTCTCATCCACACCTTTGAGATACAGGGCCCAGGCGGCCACTACCAGCGCCGCGCGCTCGGTCTCGCGACCATCGGCAATCAGACGGTTGACGGTCGGCACAGTGAACTTGGGAAACTTCGACGAGCCATCCGAACAAACCCGCTCCAGTTGGTCGGCGATGGCCTGGTTGGAGAAGCGATCCACCAAGGTCTGCTTGTACTCGGTCAGGTCGATGCCCGGCACCGGCGCCAGGTTCGGTGTGACGTCCAGGTCCATATAGGCGCGCATATAGGCCACGAACAGCGGGTCGTTCATGGTTTCGTGGACAAACCGGTAGCCCTTGAGAAAGCCTAGGTAAGTCAGGGCCAGGTGGCTGCCATTGAGCAGGCCGATTTTCATTTCTTCGTAAGGGGTAACGTCATCGGTGAACTGCACGCCTACCTTTTCCCAGGCCGGTCGGCCGTTGACGAACTTGTCCTCCAGCACCCACTGCACAAACGGCTCGCACACCACCGGCCAGGCATCGTCGATGCCGTGTTCGTCATGCAGTTGCAGACGGTGCGCGGTGCTGGTCATGGGGGTGATGCGGTCGACCATGGCATTGGGGAAGCTCACATTGGCGGCGATCCAGTCATGCAGCTCGGCATCGCGCAGGGCGGCGAAGGCCAGCAGCGCCTTGCGTGTGACCGCGCCGTTGTGCGGCAGGTTATCGCAGGACATCACCGTGAAAGCCGGCGTGCCGGCGGCGCGGCGCTGGGTCAGCGCAGCGCAGATAAAGCCGAACACGGTTGTCGGCGCTTGCGGGTGTGCCAGGTCATGCTGGATCTGCGGCAGGTGCGCCATGAATTCGCCGGTGCTGTCGTCGATGCAATAGCCGCCTTCGGTGATGGTCAGCGAAACGATGCGAATCGCGGGCTCGGCTAATTTGTCGATCAGCGCCTGGGCGCCGTCTTCGGCCAGCAGCATGTCGCTGATCGAACCGATCACGCGCACTTCGGTGTCGTCGGTGTCGCCCAGTTCGTACAGGGTGAATAGAAAGTCCTGGCCGGCCAGGTCGTCGCGGGCCTTGCGGTCTTCGGCGCGCAGGCCGACGCCGCAGATGCTCCAGTCCAGGCCCTCGCCGGTGTTCATCAGCGCATCGGTGTAATACGCCTGGTGTGCGCGATGAAAGCCGCCGACCCCGATATGGGCAATACCCTGGGAGGTGCTGGCAATGGCGTAGGCCGGCACTTGGATCTCACGCGGCAGTTGGGTGAGGTTCTGTTTATTCAGCTTCATAGCGTAATACTCGCGAAATCAGGCGGCGGCGCGCAGTGGGCGGGCCACGGCGTTGCCATCGGTATCGAACAGGTGGCAGTGCGTCGGGTCCAGGTGCAGTTGCAGCGTCTCGCCGTACTGGCTGGCCATATCGCCACGGATACGCATGGTCAACGGCTCGCCGTTGGCGGTGATGACGTGGCAGAACGTGTCGCTGCCCAGGCGCTCGCCAACATCGGCGGTCACCGTCAGGCTGGTTTGCCCCGGCGTGGCGATTTCCAGGTGTTCCGGGCGAATGCCCAGGGTCACCGCGCTGCCGACGCTCAGGCTGGCGCCGCTCAACGGCAACGTGACCAATGTCCCGGCGTCCAGCTGCACGTCGCAGTCCTGGCCGCTGACCCGGCTGACCTGGCCTTTGAGGAAGCCCATCTTCGGCGTACCCAAAAAGCCCGCCACGAACAGGTTGGCCGGCTGGTGATACAGCTCCAGGGGCGAGCCGACCTGTTCGATGCGGCCACTGTTAAGCACCACGACTTTGTCGGCCAGGGTCATCGCTTCGACCTGGTCGTGGGTCACGTAGATCATGGTCGCTTGCAGCTCTTTATGCAGGCGCGCCAGCTCCAGGCGCATCTGCACGCGCAGGGCGGCGTCGAGGTTGGACAGCGGTTCGTCGAACAGGAAAATCTTGGGGTTGCGCACAATGGCCCGGCCGATGGCCACACGCTGGCGCTGGCCGCCGGAGAGTTGCTTGGGCTTGCGCTCCAGCAGCGGGCCCAGTTCTAGGATGCGCGCCGCTTCGCTGACTTTGCTCTCCACCAGTTTCTTATCGACACCGGCCAGGTCGAGGGCGAACGACATGTTCTTGCGCACGCTCATGTGCGGGTACAAAGCATAGGTCTGGAACACCATCGCCAGGTCGCGCTTGGCCGGGGTCACTTCGGTGATGTCGCGCCCGTCCAGTTCGATGGTGCCGTCGCTCACTTCTTCCAGGCCGGCGATCAGGCGCAGCAGGGTGGATTTACCGCAGCCTGACGGGCCGACGAAGACTACGAACTCTTTGTCATTCACTTCCAGGTCGATGCCTTTGATGATCGAGAAACCTTCGAAGCCTTTTTGCAGATTCTTGATTTTCAGGTTGGCCATGACGGGCCTCCGCTAGGAATTATTATTTAACTGCACCGAAGGACAGGCCGCGCACCAGCTGTTTCTGGCTGATCCAACCAAAGATCAGGATCGGCGCGCAGGCCAGGGTCGAAACGGCGGACAATTTGGCCCAGAACAAGCCTTCGGGGCTGGAGTAAGAGGCGATCAGCGCGGTCAATGGCGCGGCGCTGGACGAGGTCAGGTTCAGCGACCAGAACGCTTCGTTCCAGCACAGGATCAGCGACAGCAGCACGGTGGACGCCAGGCCGCCCTTGGCAATCGGCAGCAGCACGCGGACCATTTCCTGCCACAGGCTGGCACCGTCCAGGCGCGCGGCTTCGAGGATGTCCTTGGGGATGTCTTTGAAGTAGGTGTACACCATCCACACCACGATCGGCAGGTTGATCAGGGTGTAGATAATGATCAGCGCAATGCGCGTATCCAGCAGGCCGAAGCTTTTGGCCAACAGGTAGATCGGCATCAGTACGCCCACCGGCGGCAGCATCTTGGTCGACAGCATCCACAGCAGCGTGCGTTTGGTGCGCTGGGTTTCGTAGAACGCCATGGAGTAGGCCGCGGGCACCGAGATCAGCAGGCACAACGCGGTGGCGCTGAAGGAAATCAACACCGAGTTCCACGCGTAGCTGAAGTAGTTGCTGCGCTCGTTGATGTGCAGGTAGTTCTCCAGGGTCGGCGTGAAGATGAACTGCGGTGGCGTGGCGAAGGCGTCGATTTCGGTTTTGAAGCTGGTGAGCACCATCCAGAAGATCGGGAAGAAAATCAGGATCGCGATGGCCCAGGCCAGGGTGCCGAGCAGCAGGCTTTGCAGGCGACGGGATTGTTGAAGCGTCATGGCGCGGCCCTCAAGGCTTGTCAGTCAGGTTTTTGCCGATCATCCGCACCAGGATGATCGCCGCGATATTGGCGATGACCACGGCGATCAAGCCGCCAGCCGAGGCCATGCCCACGTCGAACTGCACCAGTGCCTGGTTGTAGATCAGGTAGGCGAGGTTGGTCGAGGCGTAGCCCGGGCCACCGTTGGTGGTGGTGAAGATTTCCGCGAACACCGAGAGCAAAAAGATGGTTTCGATCATCACCACTACGGCAATCGGCCGCGCCAGGTGCGGCAGGGTCAGGTGCCAGAAAATCGCGATGGCGCCGGCACCGTCCAGGCGCGCGGCTTCCTTTTGTTCCTGGTCGAGGGACTGCATGGCGGTCATCAGCAACAGGATCGCGAAGGGCAGCCATTGCCACGACACAATGATGATGATCGACAGCAACGGGTAGTGCGCCAGCCAGTCCACCGGCTCGGCGCCGAACAGTTTCCACACGGCGGCGAGCACCCCGGATACCGGGTGGAAAATCAGGTTTTTCCAGATCAGCGCACCGACGGTGGGCATGATGAAAAACGGTGAAATCAGCAACACCCGCACCAGGCCGCGACCGAAGAACTCACTGGCCTCCAGCAGCGCACTGATCAACACGCCGAACACCACGCTGATCAACAGCACACTGCCGACCAGCAGCAGGGTATTGGTGGCGCCGGGCAAAAAGCCGGAGTCGGTGATGAAGTAGGTGAAATTCTCCAGCCCCACGAATTCATTCTCGCCGGGGTAGAGCAGGTTGTAGCGAATCAGCGAAAAGTACAGGGTCATGCCCAGCGGCACGATCATCCATAGCAACAGCAGGGCGACCGAGGGGCTGACGAGAAACCAGCCGGGGTTGGCCAGGCGGTTTTTGGCAGGTGTATTCATGGTAATTAACGCCAATGCGGAGCGAGGATCGGAGTGCGGTCAGTGTGGGAGGGGGCTTGCGCCCGATAGCGGAGTGTCAGTCGATGAATCAGTTGGCTGATCCACTGCTATCGGGGGCAAGCCCTCGACCACCTTGACGATGGTGAGGCTCAGGTTATTTGGGATAACCGGCCCGCTTCATTTCCCGCTCGGTGGTGGTCTGCGCCGCAGTCAATGCTGCATCAACCGTCTGCTGACCGGTCAGCGCACCGGAGAAGAACTTACCGACCTGGGTACCAATCGCCTGGAACTCAGGAATGGTCACCAGCTGGATCCCGATGTACGGCACCGGTTTCTCCGTCGGCTTGGTCGGATCCGCGACTTTCAACGATTCCAAGGTCACTTTGGCGAACGGCGCGGCTTTCATGTACTCATCGCTGTAGGTCGATGTGCGCGTACCTGGCGGTACGTTGGCGATGCCATCGGTCTTGGCCACCAACTGGCTGTATTCCTTGGACGTGGCCCAACTGGTGAATACTTTGGCGGCGTCCTTGGCCTTGGAACTGGTCGGGATCGCCAGGGACCAGGAGTACAGCCACGACGTGCCTTTGTCCGTGGTTTCATGGGGCGCGAAGGTGAAACCGACGTGGTCGGCCACTTTGCTTTGGGTTTTGTCGGTGACGAACGAGCCGGCGACGCTGGCGTCGACCCAGATCGCGCACTTGCCGCTGTTGAACAGCGCCAGGTTTTCGTTGAAGCCGTTGCTGGATGCCCCCGGCGGACCGGATTTCTTCATGTTGTCGACGTAGAAGTTCAGCGCGTTCTTCCATTCCGGGCCGTTGAATTCAGGCTGCCACTTTTCGTCGAACCAGCGCGCACCGTAGCCGTTGGCCAGGGTGGTGATCAGCGCCATATTCTCGCCCCAACCGGCTTTGCCGCGCAGGCACAGGCCGTATTGCTCTTTGCTCTTGTCGGTGAGTTTGCTGGCGAATTCGCCGATCTGGCTCCAGGTCGGGTGCTCAGGCATGGTCAGCCCGGCGTCCTTGAACAGGTCGGTGCGGTAGTAGGTGATCGAGCTTTCGGCGTAGAACGGCAGGGCGTACAGCGAACCCTTGACGGACAACCCGTCACGCACCGAAGGGAACACATCGTCGAGGTCGTAGGACGCCGGCAAGTCCTTCATCGGCTCCAGCCAACCCTTGGCGCCCCAGAGTGCGGCTTCGTACATGCCGATGGTCAAGACATCGAACTGCCCACCCTGGGTGGCGATGTCGGTGGTCAGGCGTTGGCGCAGCACGTTTTCTTCGAGCACCACCCAGTTCAGCTTGATCTCCGGATGCTCGGCCTCGAAGGTCTTGGAGAGCTTCTGCATACGGATCATGTCGCTGTTGTTGACGGTGGCAATGGTCAGGGTCTGCGCGCCAAGGCTGACGGCGCTGAGGGTCATACATGCAGTCATACACGTAGAGGCAAGCAGAGCTTTTGCTGGGAACTTCATCGCGCACTCCATTTCCGCGCCCAGGGGCTACGGAAGGACAGTTATTGTTGTTGTGTCTTCCTACAGGGAGTCAGGAAGAGTGTGCGTTGATTACAGCCTTCAATTGGCGGTGTGACAAATCCTTGGGAACACTGGGACTGATACTTTTTTGCACTGTACGGCGTGTTCCTCGGCTGGCGGCCGGACGCCGCGATCGTGGCTGCTCTCGACGCCGGGTGACGCAGCAGCCACCACTGTCGGCTGCTGCTGCGCCTGGAGATGTCCGGATTAATCGGCGGCGAAGTCGAAGACGTCTCTGATCATGGGCTTGGTGAAGACACCTTTACCTGTGCCATCGATCAAGTTGAACGAGCCATCGGGTTTGATATCAACGCCAAGTGAGCTGGCAATCGTGACGTCCACGCCCGGTTTCTTCAGAAGGTCCAATAGCGGTTTCTTACCGTTGTGCTCTTGTCCCAATACCACCCCCATACCCACCGGTGATTGAGAGTCCACGCCGCCGACAAATATGACCTTGCCACCCTCGGCCAAGGATCTGTTGAGTTCATCCAGCACCTGATAAGTGTCTTTGTCGAACAACCCGAATTCCAGATTGCTGCCGGTCAAGTGCATCAATGTCCGTTTCTGATAGACGCCATCCTTCAAGTCGGTCAGCACCGCCAGTGCAGAACAGTCGGTCAGGCTGCGCGTCGACAGAGGTGTTTGAGCGTCCTGGACGGTGTGGGAGTAACCCATTTTCACATCCACCGGCGTAGGCGTAGGTGAAGTCTTGGCAGTGCCGAATGTGCGGGGTTTATAGTCCACCTTGGTTTTATAGAACACAGGCTTTTCGTCGCTGCCTATGTTGAGTTCAATCTCCGTTCCCGTGTCTTTCCTCACGTTGAAAGCAACGTCGCGCCCGGCAAGGGTGTTGTTCATCTCTTTTTCGGCGAGCAGGTGGATGTCGTTGTCGCTGAGGGTTCTGTACTCGTCGCGGTAACGTGCCCGTGCTTCCTCATAGAGGGTGAATGGATCCTTATCGTTGACGCCGTTGTAGTCGACAATGATCTCCTGCTCAAACCCTTTCACCTGCGCGCCGGTGAGCGCGTTGAGTTGCGACGCGAGGGACGCCTGGCCACCGCTGGCGGAGTAACAGGCCAAAAGACGAACGTCTTCGTAGTCTCGAATGTTGATACCGCGCGCCAACAACTCGCGGTCCACATCAACGGCTGCGTAACGCTTGCCGTTTTCGCCCAAAATGAACGACGGTTTGTCGCCTGCGGGCTTTTCACCGTGGCCCATGATATTGAGGCGTTGGCGACCGTCGTACGTGTCGACGAAGACTTGAATGTCGCCGGCAAGAGGTTTGATGTCCACCGGGCCGCCCAGGACAATCCGGTTGCTCGGCGGTGTGGCAGGGGCGTTTACCTCCTCGACCAGCACGGCGCCAGTACGGGTACCTGCCGTTGTCGTCCGGGCGCCGGAGGCAGGTTCATTCAATGCGCGCGCCTTGAAGTGAATCAGTAACGTCGCCACGTTGAGCAACATATCTGCCAAGGCTGTTTCTTTGAGTCTCATATCGTCGCCGCGCAGAACCTCAAGGTCCTTGACGATGCCGGCGCCTTGCATGGCCAGGCCGAGTAAAGCGCCGGGGCCGCGCAATGCGGGCAATAGCGCATTGAGCAACAGGAACCCCCCTTCCTGGAGGGTCGCCCAACGGCTTTCGTCATTGGAGACTGTCTTTTCTTCGGCAAGCGTGGTCAGGGCCTGTGCGTTGGCGTCGTACAGGTGGTTCATCAAGTGCCCGGCTTGCAGTTGCGCCTTCAGCGCATCGGCGGCGGCATAACCACCTGCGGCCAGTTTGGGTTCGGCAGGTACCGTTTCGCCGTCCCCCACACCAAACCAGTTAAGGGTATTGGCATCGGGCTCCTTGAAACTCCAGTTCTTGTAATACTCTCGGGTCGATTCATCCGGAAGCCAGGCCAGGATGTCAGATTGCAAACGCCCTGGGTTCTGGATGGCCTCCAGTAATTGCTTGCGGCTTTGAAATTGCAGCAGCGGGGCATCGGCGATCAGTGGGCGATAGAGAATATGAGGGCCGGTTTCGCTGTCCTCGGGTTCGATCAGGTACATGTTGTCGACGATGTCGGGGGCTTTGCCGGGGCCGGGTATAAAGGCCAGCGGACGCACGACAATCTCCTGGCCATCGACGATCTTGGCTCCGGGCTTTGGATCGAGCACGGCCTGGATATACCTGAAACCGGTGGTGTCGAGGCCGGACTTTTTCTGAATGGCCAACTCCAAGGCTTTCATTTCCAGTTCGATGGGGACTTGCTGCGCAAAAAGGGACTGGCGTTCGGCCTTTTTATCGGAATTTTCCAGCAGTTCACGCTTGAGCAACGCGGGGTAGTTCTTGCCCACATTGGCGTCCTGGATGAGCTTTTGCAGTACACCGTCTGTTTCCAGTTCGGGCACTCGTGTATTGCCGGGCTTGACGTAGACTTCCACGGACCTGCTCGGTAGCCCCGACAGGTTTCTCAGCAGGGCGTCGGTCATGCTCATGCGTTCACGCTTGATATTTCCGCTGACGATACCGTTGTACGATGCGCCGCCCACGGGCACTTTGAAGACGATCTCCAGATTCTTGGCTGGATGACTGGTCGCCTTCAGGGTATCGAACGAACGCTCGGCAAAAGTGCGAATGTCCGGGATGTCGCTGCTGTACGTGCGGCCTTTGTTCAGTTGTATGAAGCCCGCCAGCCTGAGATGCAGTTCCTGCAATACAAAGCGTTGCGACTGGTCGGCGTTGTTCATCCAGTCGGGCAACGTGGTTGTGGGCTGGGTAGGGGGCAGCATGTCTGTGAGGGCAGGCGCGTTGGAGAGTTGTTCGCCTTTATGCTGTTGGATCAACCGATCAGCCTGGAGGTCGAACACATTTGCGTCCACTCGCTGTGCAGGGCGCCTCGACTCAGGAAGGTCATCCCAGGAGTCGTAGGGGGTGACCTTGCCACTGGTCTCCACCAGCAGGAGTAGCTGGCGACTGGGTGATGACAGGGATCGTGTGATTAACAGTTCCGGCTCGGGGCCTGTGGTGGTATAGACGTCGGCGCCCGACGAATTCGCACCCAGCGGCATAGGGCGCGTCGCCCCATTGGGCTGTGATGCGACCATGGTCAGGGTTTTACGCTGTTCATCATCCAGTCCGGTTTGTTTCAGCGCCGCCTGTTGCAGGTTGCTGCGCAGGATACTGCTGACCAGTGCCCGATGACTGCCGGAGAAGGCGTTGTCGGCGCCGCTGAATGCGGGCTTGCTCCAGTAGGCCCTGAACTCAGAGTTATAGACCTCGTCAAGCCGGCTTGGCAGCGCACCGATGGCGGAGCTCAAGCCTGCCAGATCAAGGTGCAAGGGTACATCGACCGGGCTGCCCAAGGTTGTCCGCGGCACGCGCGGGCGGGTATCAAACGCTTTGGCGTCCTGGGTGAAATTCGGCGCAGGGCCGCCTGCCAGATGATCCAGGGCCAGTGTGATCAGTTGTGTTCGCTTGAACTGCCCCGGTTGATCCGGATCAGGTAATTCGATGGCGAGTTGGTTGACGTCGACATCCAATCCAGGGGCGATGGTCTGGATCCTGTCGTTGAGCACTCGCGCGACCGCTGTGAACAACGTCGGCTCACCGGCAAACTGGCTGCGCGCCAGTGTGACCAACGGATTGGCCGCCGGTGATGCCGTCGCGCGCGGTTGCGTTGTGTGTGGCTGCTCAAGCCGTTGCGCGACTGCGCGTTGCCGCTCCTGGACGCCAACGGAGCGTCTATCGGTACGCGGATTGTTTTTGCGCAATGCGGCAAAGCCGTCGCGAGTCAGCGATGAGGCGTTTTTAAGTTGCCATGTGGTGCTGCCATCACCGGTCGGTTCACCATAAAACCTGCCTATCCAGTCGAGGCTAATGGGCTGGTTCATGGCGGGCGGCACCGCAGAGTTGCGCAATGTCTGCCCGAGTGTCGAGCGTTCAGGGATTTCGGACACTAACAAGTGGCTGCGTTTGTTCAAAACAACACCCAATCCCGAAATTTCGCTAAACCGACCGGTGCTGTACATCCTCGCCATCTCCAGGTCGGCTTCTTCAACCGATGGTTTCTGGTCGCGTCGAGAGGCGGGGATCAATGAGGGGGTCAAGGTGATTTGCGTCGATAAGACCTCGATGGCGTCTTGTTGCTGTTGCCGAATCACAGAGTCGTGGGCGTCGTTTGACCCTGACGCGTCAGCATTGGCTGAGGGTAACGATACGAACGTTCCGTGTCGTTTTTGCTCGGCAATATTAATCACTAATCCTTCGGGTATATACATACCTCCCACTTCGTAAAAGTTACCTATCACTTGAGCAGGTGCTCGGGTTGGGCCGAGGTACTCGATAACCTGTCGCGTAGGGGCCAGCGCTTGAGCGGCAGCGGTCACCGCTGCGGTGGCCTGCCACCAACCTTCATCATATTTGGAGAAGCTAGCGGGCTTCCCATCAGCGATACATTCAAGTTCCCATCCATCAACCGTATTCAACTTCAGTGTTGAAGTGTCGATCTTGTGTTTCCTGGCGAAACTTGCAAATGGCTCGCTTTCAATAGCGTGGGTAAGTTGGGCCCAGGCCATGCCGAACGTCGAAAAGCGAGGGATGTCGTCGATGACCTTGGCCGCCGCACTTACGGGGGTGCCAGTTCGAAGGGCAATGAGCTGTTCCAGCAATGCGGCGCTGTACTTTTCTGAGAGAATCGCGTCATCTGCCTTGACCACGCGGGTGGCGAGGCTTTGGGTTTCTAGATCGACAACCGCCACGTTGCGCTTACTCCGCGCGTTAGATACAGAAGGCACGGACTGGGCATTCAAAGCAGATGCCGAAGAAAACGCACTGGTGCGCAAGGGATCGATGTTCATGCAGATAAAGTCCGTTAATAATGAATGGTTTATATATCTTCGCTGGAAAATAGATATTGGACTTGTGCGCGCTCCATAGTTAAAGGAGTGCGCCCATCGCATTGTTTTTTGGATTTCTATTTTAAAGCGTCTGTCGGTGAGGGTTATGAAGTGCGCAGGTATTTAATGCGTGTATTAAGTGGTGATACTGGCGGGTTGGTTTCCTCTGTACATGTTGCAATTCATGTAAGGGGCTAACGATTTTTTCAAGAAAACACTGTGCGACACCGCACTTGGGTTTAATAAGCGCAGTGCAAATAGATTCGATGTTTTTTATGCCAAGTTCTGCTCGGTCAATCGCTGCACTACCAGGCGCCGATAGTGCGAAGGGGTCATGCCCTTGAGCTGCTGAAAGCGCCGGTTGAAGTTGGAAATATTGTTGAATCCCGACTCGAAGCACACATCCGTCACCGCTTTGTCGCCATCGGCCAGCAGCTCGCAGGACTTGCTGATGCGCAACCGATTGACGAATTCGATAAACGTGCGCCCGGTGGCCTGTTTGAACACGCGGGAAAAATAAGTGGGTTTCATGCCCAGGTGTTCGGCCACTTCTTCCAGCGGCAACTCCCGTGCGTAGTGGGCGAAGATGTAGTCCACCGCGCGGTTGGTGCGGTCGATGCTGTGCTCGTCGGCCGTTTGCGGTGCGGTCACGCCGGACAGCAGTTGGTAGTCGTCACACGCGCTCAACACGTCCAGCAGGATAAAGAAATGCCCCAGGCGCGCCATGCCCTGGGCGTCCTCGATGCGCTGCATCAAGGTCACGGCCTGGGCGATGGTGTGCTTGCAGCGAAACTCGATACCCGACTGCGCGCGCTCCAGCAGCGGCGCGAGGTTTTTGAGTTCGGCGAAAATGTGGCTGCCCTGTTCAAGCAGTTCATCGGTGAAGTTCACCAGCATGTCGCGCTTGGGCACCACTTCGTCTTCCTCCACCTGGCTGATCCAGTTGTGAGGCAGATTGGGGCCGGTGAGGAACAGGCTTTCCGGGTAGAAGTTGCCGATGTAGTCGCCGATAAACACCTTGCCGGAGCTGGCGACGATCAGGTGCAGTTCGTATTCCTTGTGGAAATGCCAGCGCACCAGTGGGCAGGGGAAGCCATGCTGGCGATAGATGATGGACAGACCGTTGTGATCGTCCATCAGCTCGTAGGAAGGGTCGGTGATGCGCGTTGCTCGGGTCATGCTGCCGTCGCTTTATTGTGGTTGCTGCGTAGGATAATGCCCCCTCGTGCACCCACTCGCCAACGTCTGTGTTTACCCGTTGCGGTTTTTTGCCTCGATCCACTGCGCCATGTACTGGGTACTCTTGTGGGCGTGATGGCGCAACATGCTGCCGGTGAAGTTGTCCCGGCGATGGGCCGTGAGGCGGCTGCGGCACTGTTGCAGGCACTCGATCAGCGCCGGGCCGTGGATTTGTTGGGCGTAACGCCGAGCCAGCAGGTGGCGCCCGTGTTCCTGCGCCTTCGTCCAACGGTCGTGGTCCTGATACAACGCCACGGCGGCAGCAGCCAGAGCGTCGGCGTCTGCCGCGATGGCTCCCGGCCAGGGCTGCTCATCGCCCATGGCTTCGGCGCCGATCGGTGTGGTGACATTCGGCGTGCCGCACAGCATGGCATCGGCCAGCTTGCCCTTGATTCCGGCGCCAAAGCGCAACGGCGCCAAGCAGATACGCGCGGCGCTCATCACGCGCAGGGCATCCTCGGCCCAGTTCATGACATGAAAGCCCTGGGCCGGGTTGTGCAGGGCAGTGGCCTTGGGCGGCGTATAAGCCCCGTAGATATGCAGCTGGGCTCCTGGCAGTTGCTGGCGGATGCGTGGCCACAGGCTGTTCTTCATCCACAGCACCGCATCCCAGTTGGGCGCATGGCGGAAGTTGCCGATGCTAAGGAAGTGCGCACGCTCCTCAAACGACGCGAACGCCTCGCTCGGCGGCGTCAGCATCAGCGGGCACCAGTGGAGCAGGGCGGCCGGCACCTTGAATTGTTCGGTGAGCAGGCGGATTTCCACATCGGAAATCATCAGGCTGATGTCACAACGGTAAATTGCTGCGATCTCGCGCTTGGCCAGGTCGGTGTCGGCCATGCGCTGGAACTCCTCGGTCAAGGCCGGGGCGAACAGCGCGGTGAAGTCATCGCTATCGGGCTCGACTTTGAGGTGTTCCTTGAGGCGCTGATGGCGGGCGTCGCGCAGGCTTTGCAGGTCGGAGGTTTCCAGCACGCGCAGGGCATTCGGGCAGTGCTTTTCAACGCGCCAGCCGAACTGTTCCTCCATCATGAAACGGTCGAACAGCACGATATCCGGGGTCAGTTCGCGGACAAAGTCATCGAAACTGCTGTTATTCAGCTCGATGGCGCACTCGGCGATACCCAGCGCCACCAGGTCGGCCTTGTGTTCGCCGAGCGCGGCGGGGCTGCTGAAGGTGATGTCCCAACCTTGTGTCAGAAAAGTTTCGAGAATCTGCATCATATGCCCGCCCGCGGCCGAGGAGCGCGGCTCCGGCCAGACGTAACCAATGACCAGGACTCGGGTAGCAGGCGGCTTCATCGACAACGGGTTCCTTGCAGGGCAGGGCGAAAGGCGCGCAATTAAACCACAACCGGCGACATGACAATTTGTGTCTGGCGGTAGGTGGTCATCGTACTTTGTGGTTAACTTCCGCCTCTCGCATTCGTTTAAACCAAACCCAGCATAAGGATTCCGTTCATGGCTCAAGTCACCCTCAAAGGCAACCCTGTCCAGGTTGAAGGCGAACTGCCGAAAGTTGGCGCCAAGGCCCACGACTTCACCCTGACCGCCGGCGATCTGTCGGACGCAACCCTGGCGACCTTCGCCGGCAAGCGCAAAGTGCTGAATATCTTCCCAAGCGTCGACACCCCAACCTGCGCCACTTCGGTGCGCAAGTTCAACGCTCAGGCCAGTTCGCTGAACAATGCCGTGGTGCTGTGCATCTCCACCGACCTGCCATTCGCCCAGGCGCGCTTCTGCGGTGCCGAAGGCCTGGAAAACGTGAAAAGCCTGTCGGACTTCCGTGATTCGGATTTCGCGGTTGATTACGGTGTTTCCATCGCTGAAGGCCCGCTCAAAGGCTTGACCGCCCGTGCGGTGGTCGTGCTGGACGAGAACGACACCGTGCTGCACAGCGAGCTGGTATCGGAAATCGGCCAGGAGCCGAACTACGAAGCTGCCCTGGCAGTATTGAAGTAACTGTTTCGGCGCATTGCTGTCGTTTTGCAGTAACACGCTTGATACATGATTGCGGCCTGGCCTAGTCCAGGCCGTTTTCATTTGTGCTTCAAATGCTTAGCTGGAATAGGCCGATGGACTAAGATCCTCAAGTCACATGTTGTAAGCCCAAGGTAAATAGCCGGTAAAGGCGCTTTTCTAAATGCGCCCCAGTGCTTATCTTTCAGCCTCCCAAAGAAGATGCTCTCGCGCCCAATGGTTGATCACTCCATGCAATCCTCCCCCCGTCACTCCCGTCGCTGGCTGTTTGGCCTGCTTGTGCTGCTGGTTATCGCCGGCCTGTGCTGGAAATTCTGGCCAAGCGGCGCGGCCCATAAAGACGCACCGGCCGGGCACACCGGCAAAACCGGTATGGCGCGCCCGGGCTTCGGCGGCTCCACCGGCCCGGTGCCGGTGCGTGTGGCGCCGGTGGTGCAGGGGGAATTCCCGGTCTACTACAAGGCGCTGGGCACGGTTACCGCGCTCAATACCATCAATGTGCGCAGCCGAGTGGGCGGGGAGCTGGTGAAAATAGCCTTTGAAGAAGGGCAAATGGTCAAGGCCGGCGATCTGCTCGCCGAGATCGACCCGCGCAGCTACCAGAACGCCTTGCTCCAAGCCCAGGGCACCTTGCTGCAGAACCAGGCCCAGTTGAAGAACGCCCAGGTCGACGTGCAGCGCTACCGTGACCTGTATGCCCAGGACAGCATTGCTAAACAGACCCTGGACACCGCCGAAGCGCTGGTCCTGCAATACCAGGGCACGGTCAAGACCAACCAGGGCGCGGTGGATGACGCCAAGCTCAACCTCGAATTCACCAAGATCCGCGCGCCCATCAGTGGCCGTGTGGGCTTGCGCCAGCTCGATGTGGGTAACCTGGTGGCGGCCAACGACACCACCGCCCTGGCTGTGATCACCCAGACCCAGCCGATCAGCGTGGCCTTCACCTTGCCGGAAAACACCCTGGACACGGTTCTGGCCCGTTACCACGCCGGCAATAAATTGCCCGTGGAAGCCTGGGACCGTGGCGATGCGAAGATTCAAGCCACCGGCGTACTGCAAAGCCTGGATAACCAGATCGACGTCACCACCGGCACCCTGAAATTCAAGGCGCGCTTCGATAACAAGGACCAGGCGCTGTTCCCCAACCAGTTCGTCAATGTGCACCTGCTGGCCGACACCTTGCACAATGTGGTGCTCGCGCCCTCGGCGGCCATTCAGTTCGGCAACAACGGCACCTTCGTCTACAAGCTCGATGGCGACAAGAAGGTTAAGGTCCAGCCGTTGGTGGTGGGCGACTCCGACGGCGACAACACTGTGATCAAGCAGGGCCTGGTCGCCGGCGACCGGGTGGTGCTGGAAGGCACCGACCGCCTCAAGGACGGCAGTGAAGTGGACGTGGTCAACGACAGCAGCGAAGTGCCGACCACGCCGACCGAACACCTGCAAGGCAAGCCTGCGGCCAAAGGGGAGACCGGCAGCACTGCCGGCAAGGCGCAAAAGGTCGGTTCATGAACCTGTCGCGGCTGTTTATTCTTCGCCCGGTCGCTACCACCCTGAGCATGCTGGCCATTGTCCTGGCCGGCATCATTGCGTACCGCTTGCTGCCGGTGTCGGCCTTGCCCCAGGTGGACTACCCGACCATCCGCGTAATGACCCTGTACCCCGGCGCCAGCCCGGATGTGATGACCAGCGCGGTCACCGCGCCCCTGGAGCGCCAGTTCGGGCAGATGCCCGGCCTGACCCAGATGGCCTCCACCAGCTCCGGCGGCGCCTCGGTGCTGACCCTGCGCTTCAACCTCGACATCAATATGGACGTGGCCGAGCAACAGGTGCAGGCCGCGATCAACGCCGCCACCAACCTGCTGCCCAAGGACCTGCCGGCGCCGCCGGTGTACAACAAGGTCAACCCGGCGGACACCCCGGTACTGACCCTGGCCATCACCTCCAAGACCATGCTGCTGCCCAAGCTCAATGACCTGGTCGATACGCGCATGGCGCAGAAAATCGCGCAGATCAGCGGCGTCGGCATGGTCAGCATCGCCGGCGGTCAGCGCCAGGCCGTGCGCATCAAGGTCAACCCCGAGGCCCTGGCGGCCAATGGCCTGAACCTCTCGGACGTGCGCACCTTGATCGCCGCGTCCAACGTCAACCAGCCCAAGGGCAACTTCGACGGCCCCACGCGGGTTTCGATGCTCGATGCTAACGACCAGTTGGTCTCGCCCCAGCAATACGCCGAACTGATCCTGGCCTACAACAATGGCGCGCCGCTGCGTCTCAAGGACGTCGCGCAGATCGTCGACGGCGCCGAGAACGAGCGCCTGGCCGCCTGGGCCAACCAGAACCAGGCCGTGCTGCTCAATATCCAGCGCCAGCCGGGTGCCAACGTGATCGAGGTGGTCGACCGCATCAAGGCGCTGCTGCCAAGTATCACCGATAACCTACCGGCCGGCCTCGACGTCACCGTCCTCACCGACCGCACCCAGACCATCCGCGCGTCGGTCAAGGACGTGCAGCACGAACTGCTGATCGCCATTGCTCTGGTGGTGATGGTGACATTCCTGTTCCTGCGGCGTGTCAGTGCCACGATCATCCCGTCCATCGCCGTGCCGCTGTCCCTGGTGGGCACCTTCGGCGTGATGTACCTGGCGGGGTTCTCCATCAACAACCTGACGCTGATGGCCCTGACCATTGCCACCGGCTTTGTGGTGGACGATGCCATCGTGATGCTGGAGAACATTTCCCGCTATATCGAAGAGGGCGAAACGCCGCTGGCTGCCGCGCTCAAGGGCGCCAAGCAGATCGGTTTCACTCTGATTTCCCTGACGCTGTCGCTGATCGCGGTGCTGATCCCGCTGCTGTTCATGGCCGATGTAGTCGGGCGTTTGTTCCGCGAGTTCGCCATCACCCTGGCGGTGGCGATCCTGATTTCCCTGGTGGTGTCCCTGACTCTCACGCCGATGATGTGCGCGCGCCTGCTCAAGCGTGAGCCCAAGGAAGAAGAACAGGGCCGTTTCTATAAGGCCAGCGGCGCCTGGATCGACTGGTTGATCGAAGGCTACGGGCGCAAGTTGCAATGGGTGCTCAAGCACCAACCGCTGACCCTGCTGGTGGCCATCGCCACCCTCGGCCTGACCGTGGTGCTGTACCTGGTGGTGCCCAAGGGGTTTTTCCCGGTGCAGGACACCGGCGTGATCCAGGGCATTTCCGAAGCGCCGCAGTCGATTTCCTTTGCGGCGATGAGCCAGCGTCAGCAGGAGTTGGCCAAGATCATCCTCGCCGACCCGGCGGTGGAAAGCCTGTCGTCCTATATCGGCGTGGATGGCGACAACGCCACACTCAACAGCGGCCGCTTGCTGATCAACCTCAAGCCCCACGGCCTGCGCGACCTGAGCGCGGCCCAGGTGATCACGCGTCTGCAACCGCAAATCGACAAGCTGGTGGGCATTCGCTTGTTTATGCAGCCGGTGCAGGACCTGACCATCGAAGACCGCGTCAGTCGCACACAGTATCAGTTCAGCATGTCATCGCCGGATGCCGAGTTGCTGGCGTTGTGGAGCGACAAACTGGTACACGCCCTCAGCCAGTTACCGGAACTCACCGACGTGGCCAGCGACCTGCAGGACAAGGGCCTGCAGGTATACCTGGTGATCGACCGCGATGCCGCCTCGCGCCTGGGCGTCAGCGTCTCGAACATCACCGATGCGCTGTATGACGCCTTCGGCCAGCGGCAGATCTCGACCATCTACACCCAGGCCAGCCAGTACCGCGTGGTGTTGCAGGCCCAATCCGGCGAAACCCTCGGGCCGGACGCGCTGAACCAGATCTACGTCAAAACCACCGACGGCGGCCAAGTGCGCTTGTCGAGCCTGGCCAAGGTGGAACAGCGCCAGGCCCAGCTGGCCGTTGCGCATATCGGTCAGTTCCCGGCGGTGATGATGTCGTTCAACCTCGCACCCGGCGTGGCGCTGGGCAAGGGCGTGGAACTGATCAACCAGACGCAGAAAGACATCGGCATGCCGGTGGGCGTGCAGACCCAGTTCCAGGGCGCGGCCCAGGCGTTTGAAGCCTCGTTGTCGAGTACCTTGCTGCTGATCCTGGCGGCGGTGGTCACCATGTACATCGTGCTGGGCGTGCTCTACGAGAGCTACATCCACCCGATCACCATTCTGTCCACCTTGCCCTCGGCGGCGGTGGGGGCTTTGTTGGCGTTGCTGCTCAGCGGCAATGACCTGGGCATGATCGCGATCATCGGCATCATTTTGTTGATCGGTATCGTCAAAAAGAACGCCATCATGATGATCGACTTCGCCCTCGACGCCGAACGCAACCAGGGCCTGGACCCGCAGACCGCGATTTATCAGGCGGCGCTGCTGCGTTTCCGGCCGATCCTGATGACCACCCTGGCCGCGCTGTTCGGCGCCGTGCCGTTGATGCTGGCCAGCGGTTCCGGCGCGGAGCTGCGCCAACCCTTGGGCTTGGTGATGGTCGGCGGGCTGCTGGTGAGCCAGGTGCTGACGCTGTTCACCACGCCGGTGATCTACCTGTATTTCGATCGGTTGGGACGCCGCTGGCGCAAGACCGACATTGAGGACGTGGTGTGATGGGCGTGGCGAAAGCAGTGGCAAGCGGCAAGCAGCACGCTGCAAGGGAACGGCAGGGGCAGCCTACGTCTTTTGCAGGTAGCTTGAAACTTGCCGCTTGGAGCTCCCCCCCATGAACCTGTCCGGACCATTCATTCGCCGGCCGGTAGCCACCATGCTGCTGAGCCTGGCGATCATGTTGCTCGGCGGAGTGAGCTTCAACCTGCTGCCGGTATCGCCGTTGCCGCAGATCGACTTCCCGGTAATCGTGGTGTCGGCCAGCCTGCCTGGCGCGAGCCCCGAGGTGATGGCGTCCACCGTGGCCACGCCCTTGGAGCGTTCGTTCGGCTCGATTGCCGGCATCACCACCATGAGCAGCAGTTCCAGTCAGGGCTCGACCCGGGTGATTCTGGCCTTCGACTCCGACCGCGATATCAACGGCGCGGCGCGTGAAGTGCAGGCGGCCATCAACGCCTCGCGTAATCTGCTGCCCAGCGGCATGCGCAGCATGCCCACCTACAAGAAGATCAACCCGTCCCAAGCGCCGATTATGGTGCTGTCGCTGACCTCGGACGTGTTGCAGAAGGGCCAGCTCTACGATCTGGCCTCCACCATCCTGTCCCAGAGCCTGTCCCAGGTGCCGGGCGTGGGTGAAGTGCAGATCGGCGGCAGCTCCTTGCCGGCGGTGCGCATTGAACTCGAACCCAAGGCTCTCGATCAGTACGGCGTGGCCCTGGACGATGTGCGCAACACCATCGCCAATGCCAACCAGCGCCGGCCCAAGGGCTCGCTGGAAGACAGCGAGCGCAACTGGCAGATCCAAGCCAACGACCAACTGGAAAAGGCCAAGGACTACGAGCCGCTGCTGATTCGCTACCAGAACGGCGCGGCCTTGCGTCTTGGCGATGTGGCCAGGATCAGCGACGGCGTGGAAGACCGCTACAACAGCGGTTTCTTCAACAACGATGCGGCGGTGTTGCTGGTGATCAACCGCCAGTCCGGGGCCAACATTATCGAGACCGTGCGCCAGATCAAGGCACAGTTGCCGGCGCTGCAGGCGGTGCTGCCGTCCAGCGTCAAGCTCAGCCTGGCCATGGACCGCTCGCCGGTGATCACCGCCACCCTGCACGAAGCGGAGATGACCCTGCTGATCGCGGTGGGGCTGGTGATCCTGGTGGTGTACCTGTTCCTCGGCAATTTCCGCGCCTCGCTGATCCCGACCCTGGCGGTGCCGGTGTCGCTGGTGGGCACCTTTGCGGTGATGTACTTGTACGGGTTCTCGTTGAACAACTTCTCGTTGATGGCGTTGATCCTGGCCACTGGCCTGGTGGTGGACGATGCCATCGTGGTGCTGGAGAACATCTCCCGGCACATCGATGACGGCGTGCCGCCGATGAAGGCGGCGTACCTGGGGGCCCAGGAAGTCGGGTTTACGCTCTTGTCGATGAACGTGTCGCTGGTGGCGGTGTTCCTGTCGATCCTGTTTATGGGCGGGATCGTCACCAACCTGTTCCGCGAGTTTTCCATCACCCTGTCGGCGGCGATCATCGTCTCGCTGGTGGTGTCGTTGACCCTGACGCCGATGCTCTGCGCGCGTTGGCTCAAGCCCCATGTCAAAGGCCATATGACCGGTTTGCAACGCTGGAGCCACAGGATCAACGAGCGCATGGTCGCCGGCTACGCCCGCAGCCTGGACTGGGTGCTGCGCCACCGGCGTCTGACCTTGCTCAGCCTGTTGCTGACCATCGGCGTCAATGTGGCGTTGTATATCGTGGTGCCGAAAACCTTTATGCCGCAGCAGGACACCGGGCAGTTGATCGGCTTTGTGCGCGGCGACGACGGGCTGTCGTTCAGCGTGATGCAGCCGAAGATGGAAATTTTCCGTCAGGCGGTGCTCAAGGACCCGGCGGTGCTCAGCGTCGCCGGCTTTATCGGTGGCAACAACGGCACCAACAACGCGGTGATGCTGGTGCGGCTCAAGCCCATCGACGAGCGTAAAGTCTCGGCCCAGGCGGTGATCGAGCGTCTGCGCAAGAACGTGCCACCGGTGCCGGGCGGGCGCCTGTTCCTGATGGCCGACCAGGACCTGCAATTCGGCGGCAGCCGCGACCAGACCAGCGCACAGTATTCCTACATCCTGCAAAGCGGCGACCTGGCCGCGTTGCGTCTGTGGTACCCGAAAGTGGTTGCCGCATTGCGTGAATTGCCGGAGCTGACCGCCATCGACGCGCGCGAAGGCCGTGGTGCGGCGCAAGTGACACTGATCGTCGACCGTGATCAGGCCAAGCGCCTGGGCATCGACATGAACATGGTCACAGGGGTGCTGAACAACGCCTACAGTCAGCGGCAGATTTCCACGATCTACGACAGCCTCAACCAGTACCAGGTGGTGATGGAGGTCAACCCCAAATATGCCCAAGACCCGATCACCCTGAACCAGATGCAGGTGATTACGGCCGACGGCGCGCGGGTGCCGTTGTCCACCATCGCCCATTACGAAAACAGCCTGGCGGACGACCGCGTCAGTCATGAGGGCCAGTTTGCCTCGGAAAACATTGCGTTCGACATCGCCCCCGGGTTCACGGTAGAGCAGGGTACGGCCGCCATTGAGCGGGCGATCGCCAAGGTGGGGCTGCCGGAAGATGTGATTGCCAAAATGGCCGGCACCGCCGATGCCTTTGCGGCGACTCAGAAGGGTCAACCCTTCATGATTCTTGGCGCGCTGGTGGCGGTGTACCTGGTGCTGGGGATTTTGTACGAAAGCTATATTCACCCGTTGACCATCCTGTCGACCTTGCCCTCGGCCGGCGTCGGTGCGCTGCTGTCGATCTACCTGCTGGGCGGCGAATTCAGCCTCATCTCGCTATTGGGGTTGTTTCTGCTGATTGGGGTGGTGAAGAAAAACGCGATCCTGATGATCGACCTGGCGCTGCAACTGGAACGCCATGACGGCATGAGCCCGCTGGAATCGATCCGCAGCGCCTGCCTGCTGCGCCTGCGGCCGATCCTGATGACCACCCTGGCGGCGATTCTCGGTGCTTTACCGCTGCTGCTCGGCACCGGCGACGGTGCGGAAATGCGCCAACCTTTGGGCCTTACCATCATTGGCGGCCTGGTGTTCAGCCAGATCCTGACTCTTTACACCACCCCGGTGGTTTACCTTTACCTCGACCGCGCGCGCCATCGCTTCAATGCCTGGCGCGGCGTGCGGACCGATGCCGCCCTGGACACTGCGCTATGACCGATTCAACCCACGCCCCCCAAAAACTGTTGGCAGCGGCACTCTGCGGTCTGATGCTCAGCGCTTGCGCCATCGGCCCGGATTACCAGCGCCCGGAGGTCATCGAGCCCGCGCAGTTCAAGCAAGCCCACGGCTGGCGCCAGGCTGCGCCGAGCGACGCGCTGGCCCGCGGCTCCTGGTGGGAGTTGTATGGCGACCGTCAGCTCAACGACTTGGTCGCGCGGCTCAATAATGCCAACCAGACCGTGGCTCAGGCCGAGGCACGTTTTCGCCAGGCCCAGGCGTTGGTGCGCAGCTCCCGCGGTGCGTTCTACCCCAGCGTCGACCTCAGCGTGGGCAAGACCCGCGCCAGCCAGGGCACCGGCAGCAGCAGTGCCAGCCTCAGCAGTTCCAGCAGCGGCATCCGCGACACCCTCAACGCGCAGTTAGGCGTGAGCTGGGAGGCGGATGTCTGGGGCAAGTTGCGCCGTGGCCTGGAGGCCAACGAGGCCAGCGCCGAAGCCAGCTCGGCGGACCTGGCCGCGATGCGCCTGAGCCAGCAATCGGAACTGGTACAAAGCTACCTGCAACTGCGGGTGATGGATGAACAGACGCGGCTGTTGCAAGCCACCCTGGACACCTATCAACGCTCCCTGCAAATGACCGAAAACCAGTACCGCGCCGGCGTGTCCGGCAAGGACGCGGTGGCCCAGGCGCAAACCCAACTCAAGACCACCCAGGCCAGCCTGATCGACCTCATCTGGCAGCGCGCCCAACTGGAAAACGCCATTGCGGTGTTGATCGGCGAGGCGCCGGCCAACTTCAGCCTGGCGGTGAGCAAGGACATTCCGCAGCTGCCACAGATCCCGGTAGGCCTGCCGTCGCAGCTGTTGGAGCGCCGCCCGGACATTGCTTCGGCCGAGCGCGCGGTGATCGCCGCCAATGCCAATATCGGTGTGGCCAAGGCCGCGTACTACCCGGACCTGACCCTGAGCCTGGCCGGTGGCTATTCCAGCAGCACCTATGCCGACTGGATCAGCCTGCCCAACCGCTTCTGGTCGGTGGGGCCGAAACTGGCCATGACCCTGTTCGACGGTGGCCAGCGCTCGGCGGAAGTTGACCGCACCGTGGCGTCCTACGACGAAACCGTGGCCAAGTACCGCCAGACCGTACTGGACGGTTTCCGCGAAGTGGAAAACTACATGGTGCAACTCAAGGTGCTGGAGGACGAAGCGGCGGTCAGCAACGAAGCATTGGCCGCGGCGCGCGAGTCGCTGCGCCTGACCGAGAACCAGTACAAAGCGGGGCTGATAGCCTACCTGGACGTGGTCACCGTACAGGCCACCGCCCTGAGCAACGAACGCAGCGTGTTGACCTTGCTGCAATCGCGCCTGGTCGCCAGTGTGCAACTGATCGCCGCCTTGGGCGGGGGCTGGGACGGGCAAACCCAAATCAGCGCCAACGACTAGAAGAGTGCGGGCGTGCAAGCGCCCGATGGCGATGTTGAGCCGGTGGATTGACGTCAAAAAGCCCATGATGGCCTTGTGATAATTATTCAACTGCCGCCGAATATTTATCGCTACAATCCGCCGCTTTGCCACTCGGTACGGGCGTTCCAGCTCGTAGCTCGCGAGACTCTGCATGCTTATCGGTAGCTATTCCCCTTCGTTGGTCGTGATCTCGCTGTTCGTTGCGATTCTGGCTTCCTACACCGCACTCGACCTGGCCGGCCGCATCGCGACCGCCCAGGGACGGGCCGTCTACCTGTGGATAGTCGGCGGCGCGTTGGCGATGGGGGTGGGGGTGTGGTCGATGCACTTTATCGGCATGCTCGCGTTGCGCTTGCCGTTTGCCCTGGGGTTCGACGTGGGCATCACTGCGTTGTCGCTGTTGATCGCTGTATTGTCTAGTGGCTTTGCCTTGTGGCTGGTCAGCCAGGCCCGCTTGCCCGCCTGGCAACTGCTGTTCGGCGCGCTGGTGATGGGGGCCGGTATCAGCTGCATGCACTACACCGGCATGGCCGCCATGCGCATGACCCCCGGCATCGACTACGACCCGACGTTGTTTGGCGCGTCGTTGTTGATCGCCGTGGCGGCGTCGGGCGCGGCCTTGCTGATTGCGTTCAACCTGCGGCGCAACACCCCGCATGTGCGCCTGCTCCGGGGCGGTGCCGCGATGGTGATGGGCGTTGCCATTGTCGGCATGCACTACACCGGAATGGCGGCCGCCAGCTTTGCCGATGACAGCTACTGCGGCGCCGCCCTGGACGGGTTGAGCGGCAATGGCCTGGATAACCTGGTGCTGGTCACTACCCTGGCAGTGCTAGCCATCGCTTTGCTGACTTCGTTGCTCGACGCGCGCCTGGAAGCCCGCACCGCGGTGCTCGCCGATTCGCTCACCCAGGCCAACCAGGAACTGTCCCACCTGGCTCTGCACGACATGCTCACCGGCCTGCCCAATCGCAGCCTGCTCGCCGACCGCATTCAACAGGCCATGCAGGCGGTGCAGGAGCAGGGCGGTTGCTTTGCGCTGATGTTTATCGACCTGGATGGCTTCAAGCCGGTCAACGATGCCTTTGGTCATCACCTGGGCGACCAATTGCTGCGCGAAGTGGGCTCGCGCCTGCGCGAGGATCTGCGCAGCCACGACACCCTGGCGCGTATCGGTGGTGACGAGTTTGTACTGTTGGTGCAGCTGAACCAGCCGGACGATGCCCTCGGCCTGGCCGAGCGCCAGGTACAACTGATCAACAGGGCGTTCCTGGTGGCCGAGCATGAGCTGAACATCTCCGCCAGCGTCGGTATCGCGTTGTTCCCCGGCAACGGCGCCACACCCCAGGAATTGTTGATGAACGCCGACGCCGCCATGTACCACGCCAAGGGCTTGGGCAAGAACGGCTACAGCTTTTTCGATGTGTCGATGAACACCAACGCGCGCAAGCAACTGCAACTGTTGCAGGACTTGCGCAACGCCGTGGAGCAGCAGCAATTTCGCTTGTACTACCAGCCTAAGTTCGACGCGGCCAGCGGCATTGCGGTGGGCGCCGAGGCGTTATTGCGCTGGGAGCATCCGCAGCAGGGCCTGTTGATGCCGGCGACGTTTATTGAACTGGCGGAGAAAACCGGGCTGATCATCCCCATCGGCGAATGGGTGCTCAATGAAGCTTGCCGCCAGATGCGCCTGTGGTACGTGCAGGGGTATGAAGAATGGCGCATCGCCGTGAATCTTTCTGCGTTGCAGTTCTGCCATGCCGGGCTGGTCAACAGCGTCGCTGCCGCGCTTGAACGCCACCAGTTGCCGGCTAACAGCCTGACCCTGGAAATCACCGAAACCACGGCCATGCGCGATGCCGACGCGAGCATGAACGTGTTGCAGCAGCTGTCGGACATGGGCGTCGACCTGTCCATCGATGATTTCGGCACCGGTTACTCCAGCTTGATGTACCTCAAGCGCCTGCCGGCCAATGAGCTTAAAATCGACCGTGGCTTCGTGCGCGATCTGGAGCACGATGGCGACGATGCCGCCATCGTGTCGGCCATCGTTGCCCTCGGCCAGGCCCTGGGGCTGCGCATTGTGGCCGAAGGCGTGGAAACCGATAAACAGCAGGATTTTCTTACGCGCCTGGGTTGTAACTCGCTGCAAGGTTACCTGCTGGGGCATCCACTGCCGGCCGAGGGTTTTATGGCTAATATCCGCCGCGCCGAAGAGGCGGCCGCCCCTGACAAGGTCAGCGAGTGACGGTTATTCTTGACACGACCCATTAAACCTACAGGTTGAAACAGGAGAGAGCAGGCATGGACAAAGTCGTCATCATCACCGGGGGCAGTCGCGGGATTGGCGCCGAGACGGCCTTGCTGGCTGCGCGTCAGGGGTATCGCATCTGCATCAACTACCAGGCCGACGACGAGGCCGCCCACCGCGTGCTGGAACAGGTGCGTGCCCTCGGCGCCCAGGCGATTGCGGTGCGCGCGGACGTAAGTAACGAAGACGAAGTGATCGCGCTGTTCCACCGTGTCGATACCGAATTGGGCCGGGTCACTGCGCTGGTGAACAATGCCGGCACCGTGGGGCATAAATCCCGGGTCGATGAGATGTCGGAGTTTCGCATCCTGAAAATGCTCAAGACCAACGTGCTCGGCCCGATTCTGTGTGCCAAGCATGCGCTGTTGCGCATGTCGCCCCGGCATGGCGGGCAGGGCGGCAGTATCGTCAATGTGTCATCGGTGGCGGCACGCCTGGGTTCGCCAGGTGAATATGTCGACTATGCCGCCTCCAAGGGCGCGCTCGACACCTTCACTATTGGCCTGTCGAAAGAAGTCGCCGGTGAAGGTATCCGCGTCAATGCGGTGCGCCCGGGTTATATCTACACCGACTTTCATGCCCTGAGCGGCGATCCGGACCGGGTCAGCAAACTGGAGTCTGGCATCCCCATGGCCCGTGGCGGCCGTCCGGATGAAGTGGCCGAAGCGATTATCTGGTTGCTGTCGGACAAGGCGTCCTATGCCACCGGCACGTTTTTGGATTTGGGGGGCGGGCGCTAGGGATGCAGTGCCCGCACCGACGTCATCGGGGGCGGGCCCCCTCCCACACTTGAGAGTACTCACAGCTCAAAATGTGGGAGGGGGCTTGCCCCCGATGGCGTCAGAAAGCGCAACACCATCACTTAGAACGACCGCACAATCCGCCCCAACGTTTCCATAGCTTTTTCCGACGCCTCGGTCCACGGGCTACCGTAGTTCAGGCGAATACAATTTCTGAAACGTTGAGTTGCCGAGAAAATCGGCCCCGGCGCGATGCTGATGCCTTGGGCCAGGGCCATCTGGAATAGCTTCAGCGAATCGGTCTGCTCGGGCAGTTCCAGCCACAGGAAATACCCGCCGGCCGGTTGGCTGACGCGTGTTTGCGCGGGGAAGTAGCGGCCAATGGCGGCCAGCATGGCGCTTTGCTGTTCTTCCAAGGCATAGCGCAATTTGCGCAGGTGCCGGTCGTAGCCGCCGTGTTGCAGGTAGTCGGCAATTGCCGCCTGGGCCGGCATCGACGGGCACAACGAGGTCATCAGCTTCAAGCGTTCGACTTTCTGCGCATAGCGCCCGGCTGCGACCCAGCCCACGCGATAACCCGGTGCAAGGCTCTTGGCGAACGAGCCGCAGTGCATCACCAGGCCCTCGGTGTCGAACGCCTTGGCCGGTTTGGGCGCGTGCTGCCCGTAGTACAACTCGGCGTACACATCGTCTTCGATCAAGGGCACCTGATGGCCGCGCAACAGTTCCACCAGCGCTTGTTTCTTGGCTTCAGGCAGGGTGGCGCCCATGGGGTTCTGGAAGCTGGTCATGGTCCAACAGGCCTTGATCGGGTAGCGCTCCAGGCTTTGCGCCAGGGCATTGAGATCGATGCCGTCGCGTGGGTGCACCGGGATCTCCACCGCCTTGAGTTTTAAACGCTCCAAGACCTGCAAGCAGGCATAAAACGCCGGAGCCTCGATGGCCACCAAATCGCCTGGCTCGGTCACGGCCTGCAGGCACAGGTTCAGCGCTTCCAGGGCGCCGTTGGTGATCAGCAACTCTTCCATAGGCAGCATCAGGCCGCCGACCATATAGCGCAGGGCAATTTGCCGGCGCAGTTGCGGGTTGCCCGGCGACATGTCGGTGACCACCATGCGCGGGTCCATCTCACGGCTGGCGCTGGCCAGGGAACGGGCCAGACGCGGCAACGGGAACAGCATCGGGCTGGGGAACGCCGAACCGAAGGGCACGGTGGTGGGGTCCTTGATCGAGTCGAGCACCGAAAACACCAGCTCGCTCACATCCACCTCGGTGGATTCGTGTACCTGTTCGCTCACCACTGGCTCGGAAAACGGGCTCGGCGCATGGGTGTTGACGAAGTAACCGGAGCGCGGCCGCGCGCGGATCAGCCCGCGGCGCTCCAGCAGGTAATACGCCTGGAACACCGTGGAGGGGCTGACGCCGTAGGTCTGGCTCGCGTAGCGCACCGATGGCACGCGTTGGCCGGGGCCGAGGACGCCGGAGCGGATCAGTTCAGCGATGTCGTCGGCGAATTTTTCGTAGCGTTTCATGGCGGCCTTAAACAAGGTTTTTGTAGGAGAGATACCCTCGGGGGCAAGCCCCCTCCCACATTGGGCTTTCATCGTTTTAGATAGCCAAGTATCAGCGGTTGAGCGGTGCGACGAAGCGGCTCTCGGCCTCGCTGTACACCCACGGCTCGTCCACATCCGTCACTTTGAAGCGCAGTGTCTGCGAACTGCTCGCCGGTTTATCCGCCAGCAGTGCCACCGACACCGGTACATCCACGATTTCCCCCGGCGCCAGGCTGATCCCGGTCTTGCCTTGCAATTGGAAACCCTCGGCCTCTACCAGCTCCAGCCGATAATCTTGGCGCTGCTGGGTCTTGTTGATGACCTTGAGACTGTAGATGTTTTCAATCAAGCCCTGGCTGTTTTCGCGAAACATGCCCCGGTCCTTGGTCACGTCCAGCGACACCATCGGCCGTTGCACCAAGGCCAACACCAGCGCGGCGATCATCACCAACAGCACGGCACTGTAGCCGATCAGTCGCGGCCTTAGCAGGTGAGTCTTGCCGCCTTGCAGTTGATGTTCGCTGGTGTAGCGCACCAAACCGCGCGCGTAGCCCATCTTGTCCATGATCGAATCGCAGGCATCGACGCACGCCGCGCAGCCGATGCACTCCATTTGCAGGCCGTCGCGAATGTCGATGCCGGTCGGGCACACCTGTACGCACAGCTGGCAATCGATGCAATCGCCCAGGCCGACGTCGGCCGGTTTAACCTCGCGTTTGCGCGGCCCACGGTGTTCGCCCCGGGCGGCGTCGTAAGAGATGGTGAGGGTGTCTTTATCGAACATCACACTCTGGAACCGTGCGTAAGGGCACATGTGCATGCACACCGCTTCGCGCAACCAACCGGCATTGAGGTAGGTGGCGGCGGTGAAAAACAGCACCCAGAACAGGCTGACGCCGCCCATTTGCCAGGTCAGCAGTTCCGCCACTAGGGGGCGAATGGGGGTGAAGTAACCGACAAACGTCAGCCCGGTCAGCACGCTGATGCCCAGCCACAGCGTGTGCTTGGCCGAGCGCCGCGCCAGCTTGTTGAGACTCCATGGCGCCGATTGCAGCTTGATGCGTTGGTTGCGTTCGCCCTCGGTGACCTTTTCACACCACATAAACAGCCAGGTGAACGAGCTTTGCGGGCAGGTGTAGCCGCACCAGACCCGCCCAGCGAAGACCGTGATGGCAAACAGGCCGAAGGCACAGATGATCAACAGCGCCGACAACAGGATGAAGTCCTGGGGCCAGAACGTCGCGCCGAAGATGTGGAACTTGCTTTCAGCCAAGTCCCACAGCACGGCTTGCCGACCGCCCCAGTTCAGCCACACGGTGCCGAAAAAGGCCAGGAACAGAAAGCCTGCGCCCAGCACACGCAAGGTGCGGAACAAGCCGGTGAAACTGCGGGTATGGATCAGGGTGTCGCTGGATTTGGCCTTCACCTTCTTTGGGTGCACGGGCTCAAAGATTTCCACGGTGGGGATTCGTTCGCTCATGGTCGTTCGCTCATCAGCCTCCATCAGGCCAATGGACTATGCGCGGCGAGCTGTTTGCATAACAGACTCAGCTATGACGATAAAAGCCGGATCAGATCGCTTGAAATCGCGGCCCTGCGACATTGTGCTGCACCCCGTTGCGCTCGGGGTGCAGCCTTCTGCGGCGTCAATAGATACAGATCAGTCAAATCGCCGAATCCGGCGTGGTGACCTTCTTGTGCTGACGCCCATCGGTGGCGCCGGCCACGGTGAGGGCATCGGCTTCCTGCTCGGTGATGTAGACACGCTCGGCGCCCACGTCCACATAAGACATGGCTCTGGGGACGTCAGTGCTGACGGTGACTTCAGCGGCGGGCAGGCTGTATTCCCGTCCCTCGTCGTTGACCTTGAAGAAACAGGTGCGGTTTTCGATGCGGATTGGCATGGCGCTCTCCTTTTTATCAGGCTGATAAGCGTTAGGGCGCATGCCCACGCGCGGCGTTCCAGGCAACTGACTGACGGTCGCCGTTGTCAACCCATTATCCATCTCAATAAAGGACAGGGTTTATGGACGCTTGGTGGCACGAAGTATGGGTGACCCTGCAGGCCGAATTCGCCGATCTCGGCGATGCCAGACAGCTCACGCAGATCACCGTGCGCCTGCTGATCGCTGCGCTGCTGGGCGGGATCCTCGGTTTTGAACGGGAGCACAAGGGCAAGGCCGCCGGGGTGCGCACCCATATGCTGGTGGCGATGGGCGCGGCGCTGTTTGTATTGGTGCCGCAGATGTCCGGCAACCAGGCCGATGCCATGAGCCGGGTGGTGCAGGGGGTGATTGCCGGGATTGGTTTCCTCGGCGCCGGGACCATTCTTAAAGGTAAGGAAGACGAAGAGGGTCAGCACGTCAAAGGCCTGACCACCGCCGCCGGGCTATGGATGACCGCCGCCATCGGCGTGGCGGCGGGCATGGGGCGTGAGTCCACGGCGGTGTTGAGTACGTTGCTGGCGTTGGTGGTGTTCAGCGTAATGCCAAGAATCGTGCGGATGCTCGAAAAATAACCTTCACCAAGGACACGGCGTCGAATCATTTCCACCAACGCCGCTGTTGACGGCCGGGGCTACAGCACCACGTCACTCTGCTCCAGTTTGCCGTTTACGCTGACCTTCAGAACCTGGCCGTCTGTTTGCCGGGCGTACAATGTGCTTTGGTGAGTGTCGGGGTTGTAGTCGATAAACGCTTCGCCAGACTCGATAACAGGGGACTTTTTGAACGTAAACGGCTTGCCGCCGTTCTGAACCTGCATGCCCGACACGTCGATCTTGTCGTTGCCACTCTCGAAATCCATGATCTCGTCGTGCGAACGCTGATCCTGGCGCCCAGCGTCGAAGGATTCTGACGCGCTGCCGTACACAAAGGTGTCTGCACCTTTGCCGCCCCACAATTTGTCGGCTCCTTTGCCGCCATAGATGACGTCGTTACCGTCACCGCCGTTGAGTTCGTTGTTGACGTCGTTGCCTATTATCAAATCATTGCCCTTGCCGCCTATCGCGTTCTCAATCACAGCACCTTTGGCAATCGCGACATTCCCCTTAAGGCCGCCGACGTCAGAAAAGGTTTCTTCCCTCAAGCTTATTTGCTGATCTTGCGTGTACCCGGAAAAATCCAATGTGTCGTTGCCCCCGCCGTCCCAAATGGCCGCCACCATTTTATCGTGAGGGGTTTTGACCGTCAGAAAGTCTCGATCCGTGTTCGAGTTGAAACCGTAGGTGGTGTCATCCTTGCGGGTTTCATAATTGGCGCCGTATTTCGCTTGGTAGGCAGCAATGTCGTCAAGTTGCGGGGCTGACGAACGGAATTTCTGGTGGTTATGATGCCCGGTGCGCTCTCCCCGGTAACTCATGCCGGAATGGCTCTGAGAGTCTTCGTGATGAGATACATTTGATTCACCGAGCTTGTCAGCGCCACTTCCATTGTAATTGCCAGGGTGGGTCAGCCCCATGGCATGACCGAGTTCATGAGTAATGGTGTGTCGACCCGCGTTACCTAGCGCTGCTCGGGGTACGGATTTCTCTGTGTCGGTGTCAACAAACCATACGTCAACGTCAGCCTGATTCTTGGAGGGCAGGGTAGCGTGGTGCTCGCCTTTATAAGGGTTGCCTTTAGAGTCAATCTCTTGGCCATAATTGCCGATCTTGATATGGCCTTCACTGTCAGCTGTTTTGGGCCCGCGGGTAAACTTGATGTTTGCCACATCTTCAATGGATTGCAGGCTGAGTCGGGTTTGTTTTCGCTGGTTGTCGAGGATAGGCGTAAACCCGGTTTTGCCGAATTTCCGAGTGTTCTTGTCGTCTGGCGCGGACCGAAACTCGTAAGTCACATTAACGGTGCCGTCACCATTCTTGTCTGACCAACCTGGGCTATGACGCCAGAGTCGTTTGACAGCGTCTTCGGTTGACTTGGACTGCAAGCCGTTGTGCTGGATGTCCCCGCCACGATCATCTCGATGTTTGAACTGCTCAACCCTCTGGTAGATCGGGCTGCCGTGTAAACCAACGCTGCTAATGGACATGAATTCTCCTGCTGTGAATGTTGCTTGAAGATAGGCGTTGGCGCCGTCTCAACTACGGTGCACATGCGTCGCAGTTTAGGCATGGGCAAAATCACAGGCGTTGCGAGTTATCTAGGTGGGGCGCAGGAAGAATCACCAAAAGCACCGGGAAAGGAGTAGCCCATCCGTCAGACAGGCTTAACTCCGCTATCGGCCTTACCACCATCGTCAAACGGTTGAAAAAGGTTCGGCAATGACCGGTGGCATTGTTGTTGGCGGTTCCTGGACCGGCGGTGGCTGATTTTCCGGCGGTTCCTTTTCTGGAATCGGTTCCGGTTCGGTGGGCGGCAGGGTGGGTTTGTCGATATTCGGGTCCGGGGTTTCCGCCGGGATCGGGATATTCATCGGTGTGGCCTCCTTTGTGCTTTGCTCTAGCGGTGGACATTCCCAAGGGGCATTTGATTCCCGCTCAATGGCGGCATATCCACCTGAACTTTTAACCCAGGCACAGGCTCGGACCTTATGCGTCACCGCTCAGGGAGAGTGCTGGCGTATTGGATTCGGATCTAGCAAAGGGCGTCCACTGGGCGTAAGGGGAAGATGCTCGATGACTGCTGAAACACAGGTTCCAGACACTGCCGTACTGCCGCTGTCCCAGGCACTGCTATTGCCCCGGATCGCGATCGAAAGCACCAGCCCCGTGATTGACGGCGGTGAATTCGCGGTCAAGGCGGTGATAGGCCAGCGCATTAATGTCACCAGCAAAGTGTTTGCCGATGGCCATGACAAATTGGCCGTATTGATCCGCTGGCGCCCGCTACGCGACGAAAGCTGGCACAGCGTGGTCATGACCGATGTCGGCAACAACGGTTGGGAAGGCGCGTTCACGGTGGCTCATCAGGGGCCCCATGAGTACTGCATCGAAGCCTGGATCGATACCTTCGCCAGCTTCTGCTACGAATTGCGCAAAAAACACGAAGCCGGCGTACCGGTCAGCCTGGAGTTGCAGGAAGGTCGCAGCCTGGTGCTGCAAGCCGCCGAGCGTAGCGACAACGAGCTGCGCGACCGCCTGATGCTGTTGCACCACGAACTGTCCGGCCTGCTGGAAACCGAGCAGGTGGCGTTGTTTCTGCACGAAGACAGTGCGCATCTGATGACCCAGGCCGACCACCGCGCCTACCTGAGCATCAGCACGGTGTACCCGATTGACGTCGAGCGCGAACGTGCGCAGTTCGCCAGCTGGTACGAGTTGTTTCCCCGTTCGATCACCGATGATCCGGCACGCCACGGCACCTTTAACGATGTACACGCGCGGCTTTCGATGATCCACGACATGGGCTTCGATGTGCTGTACTTCCCGCCGATCCACCCCATCGGCCGTAGCCATCGCAAAGGCCGGAACAACTCGCTCACCGCCGGCCCGGACGACCCCGGCAGCCCGTACGCCATCGGCAGCGAGGAGGGCGGTCACGAAGCCATCCACCCGCAGTTGGGCAGCCGCGATGACTTCCGCCGCCTGGTCAAGGCCGCCGCCGACCATGGCTTGGAAATCGCGCTGGACTTTGCCATTCAATGCTCCCAGGACCATCCGTGGCTCAAGGAGCATCCGGGCTGGTTCAACTGGCGCCCGGACGGCACGATCAAATACGCGGAAAACCCGCCGAAGAAATATCAGGATATCGTTAACGTCGACTTTTATGCCGCCGATGCGATCCCTGGCCTGTGGACCGAGCTGCGCGATATCGTGGTGGGCTGGGTGGAAGAGGGCGTGAAGACCTTTCGCGTCGACAACCCCCACACCAAACCGCTGCCGTTCTGGCAATGGCTGATCAGCGATGTGCGTTCCAAGTACCCCGAGGTGATTTTCCTCGCCGAAGCCTTTACGACCCCGGCGATGATGGCCCGCCTGGGCAAGGTCGGCTATTCCCAGAGCTACACCTATTTCACCTGGCGCAACACCAAGGCTGAGTTGAGCGAGTATTTCACCCAGCTCAACCAGTCACCGTGGCGCGAGTGCTACCGCCCGAACTTTTTCGTCAACACGCCGGACATCAACCCCGCGTTCCTGCATCAATCCGGGCGCCCGGGCTTTTTGATCCGCGCCGCGCTGGCCACCATGGGCTCGGGCCTGTGGGGTATGTATTCCGGGTTTGAACTGTGCGAAGCCGCGCCGGTGCCGGGCAAAGAGGAATACCTGGACTCGGAGAAATACGAGATCCGCCCCCGCGACTTCACTGCGCCCGGCAACATCATTGCCGAGATCGCCCAGCTCAACCGCATCCGCCGCCAGAACCCGGCGCTGCACACGCACTTGGGTTTGAAGATCTACAACGCGTGGAACGACAACATCCTCTACTTCGGCAAACGCAGCGAGGACGGCAGCAACTTCATTCTGGTGGCGGTCAACCTGGACCCTTTTAACGCCCAGGAAGCTCATTTCGAACTGCCCTTGTGGGAGATGGGCCTGCCGGACGATGCCCAAACCCAGGGCGAAGACCTGATGAACGGCCATCGTTGGACCTGGTACGGCAAGACCCAGTGGACGCGTCTGGAACCGCAGATGCCGTTCGGGATCTGGCGCATTACCACCTGATGGGGAAGAGGGGGTTAACCCCCCTCCGACATTGAGTCTGCACGATTTATCGAGTGTTTCAGGAGTGTCCAATGGCGAAGAAACCCAAGGCTGCCACCTTTATCAAAGACCCGCTCTGGTACAAGGACGCGGTGATCTATCAGGTTCACGTCAAATCCTTTTTCGACTCCAATAATGACGGTATCGGCGATTTTCCTGGGTTGATCGCCAAGCTCGACTACATCGCCGACCTGGGCGTGAACACCATCTGGCTGCTGCCGTTCTACCCTTCACCACGCCGCGACGACGGCTATGACATCGCCGACTACCGCGGTGTCCACAGCGACTACGGCACCATGGCCGACGCCAAGCGCTTTATCGCCGAAGCACACAAACGTGGCCTTCGAGTGATCACCGAACTGGTGATCAACCATACATCCGACCAGCACCCCTGGTTCCAGCGCGCACGCAAGGCCAAGCCCGGTTCGGCGGCGCGGGATTTCTATGTGTGGTCCGATGACGACCAGAAGTACGACGGCACCCGCATCATTTTCCTCGACACCGAAAAATCCAACTGGACCTGGGACCCGGTCGCCGGCCAGTACTTTTGGCATCGCTTTTATTCCCACCAGCCCGACCTCAACTTCGACAACCCGCAAGTCATGAAAGCGGTGCTGGAAGTCATGCGCTACTGGCTGGACATGGGCATCGACGGCCTGCGCCTGGACGCCATCCCGTACCTGATCGAGCGCGACGGCACCAACAACGAGAACCTTGAAGAAACCCACGGGGTACTCAAGCAAATCCGTGCCGAGATTGACGCCAATTACCCCGACCGCATGCTGCTGGCCGAAGCCAACCAATGGCCGGAAGACACCCAACTGTATTTCGGTGACAAAAAGGGCGATGACGGCGACGAATGCCATATGGCCTTTCACTTCCCGTTGATGCCGCGCATGTACATGGCCCTGGCCCAGGAAGATCGCTTCCCCATCACCGATATCTTGCGCCAAACCCCGGAAATCCCCGCCAATTGCCAATGGGCGATCTTCCTGCGCAACCACGATGAATTGACCTTGGAAATGGTCACCGACAAAGAGCGCGACTACCTGTGGAATTACTACGCCGCCGACCGTCGCGCGCGGATCAACCTGGGTATCCGCCGCCGCCTGGCGCCGTTGTTGGAGCGTGACCGTCGCCGCGTAGAGTTGCTTAACAGCCTGCTGCTGTCGATGCCGGGCACGCCCACCTTGTACTACGGCGATGAAATTGGCATGGGCGACAACATCTACCTGGGCGACCGCGATGGCGTGCGCACACCGATGCAGTGGTCCATCGACCGCAACGGCGGCTTCTCCCGCGCCGATCCGGCCAGCCTGGTGCTGCCGCCGATCATGGACCCGCTCTACGGCTACCAGTCGGTGAATGTGGAAACCCAGACCCAGGACCCGCACTCACTGCTCAACTGGACCCGGCGCATGCTCGCAGTGCGCAAGCAGTCCAAAGCGTTCGGTCGCGGCAGCCTGAAAATGCTCTCGCCAGCCAATCGCCGCATTCTGGCGTATACCCGCGAATACACCGGTGCCGATGGCCGCACGGAGATCATTTTGTGCGTGGCTAACGTGTCGCGTAGCGCCCAGGCGGCCGAGCTGGACCTGTCGGGCTTTGCTGGCATGGTCCCCGTGGAGATGCTCGGCGGTAACGCCTTCCCGCCTATTGGTCAGCTGAATTTCCTGCTGACCCTGGCACCTTACGGCTTCTATTGGTTTGTGCTGGCGGCGGAAAACCAGATGCCCAGCTGGCATGTGGAACCGGCACAAAGCATGCCCGACTTCACCACATTGGTATTGAAAAAACGCATGGAAGAACTGCTCGAAGCACCTTGTCGCACCACCCTGGAACAGACCTCACTGCCGGCCTGGCTGCCCAAGCGGCGTTGGTTCGCCGGCAAGGACACGGCCATCGATAGCGTGCGGATTGCCTATGGCGTGCGGTTCGGCGACGCCGAGCACCCGGTGTTGCTCAGCGAACTGGAGGTGAGTGCCGGTGGGCAGGTCAGTCGTTACCAGTTGCCGTTCGGCTTCCTCGGCGAAGACCAGTTCACCAGCGCCTTGCCCCAGCAATTGGCCATGGCCCGCGTACGCCGAGCGCGCCAGGTGGGCTTGGTGACTGACGCGTTCAGCCTTGAGCCTTTTATTCGCGCGGTGATCCAGGGCCTGCAGGCCGGCACGCGTTTGGCCAGCAGCGACGGCGAGTTGCGTTTCGACGCCACCGAACACTTGGCTGCGTTGCAACTGAACGACGAGTCCCCGGTGCGTTATCTGTCCGCCGAGCAGTCCAACAGCTCGGTGGTGGTGGGTGAGAGCCTGGTGCTCAAGTTGATCCGTAAAGTCAGCGCCGGTGTGCATCCGGAACTGGAGATGAGCGCGTACCTCACCGCAGCCGGTTACGCCAATATCTCGCCGTTGATGGGCGCGGTGGTGCGTCATGACAGCGAGGGCCAGGACAATCTGCTGATGATTGCCCAGGGCTACCTGAGCAATCAGGGCGATGCCTGGACGTGGACTCAGAACAATCTGGAACGGGCAATCCGCGACGAACTGGCCGAAGCCCTGTCCGAACAGGAACAGCACTACAACGCCTTGGGTGAGCTGGCCGATTTCGCCGCGCTGCTCGGCCAGCGCCTGGGGGAAATGCACCAAGTGCTGGGCGCCACCACCGCCAATAAAGACTTCAAGCCCGAAGTCACCGGTGTCAAAGACACCCAGGCCTGGGCCAAGGATGTGGGCGCGCAGATCACCCGCGCGCTGCAACTGCTGGACCTGCATCAAACCCAATTGAACCCTGCCGATCAGGCGCTGGTCAGTGAATTGCTGGCGCAAAAAAAAGCCATTGCCACCCATGTGAACAGCCTGGCAAAGGCCACCTTGGGCGGCTTGCGCATTCGCGTCCATGGCGATCTGCACCTTGGGCAGGTTCTGGTGGTCAAGGGCGATGCCTATTTGATCGACTTCGAAGGCGAGCCGGCGCGACCGCTGCATGAGCGACGGGGCAAGCACAGCCCGTACAAAGATGTCAGCGGGGTGCTGCGTTCTTTCGACTATGCAGCGGCCATGGCCTTGAATCTGCAAGGCGTGGATCAGTCGCCGCAAGCCGAGCAGGCACGCCGACGGGTTACCGAGCGCTATGTGAAGGAAGCGCGCCAGGCATTTATCCAGGCTTATCAGCAAGCTACGTCTACACTGGCGCATGACTGGCAGGATGCCAACGGCCAGGACGCCGCGCTGACGTTGTTCAGCCTGGAGAAGGCTGCGTACGAAGTGGCCTACGAAGCGGAAAACCGCCCGACCTGGTTGCCGGTGCCCCTGCAAGGGCTGCACGGCCTGCTAAGCGGGCTTACACCTATATCCAAAACTGCACGCGGTGGGGAGACGTCATGAGCTATACACATAAAGAACCGCTGCAGCCTAAGTTGACTGCAATGCCGGCGTCCAAGGACGTCGAAGCGCTGGTGCGCGCCGAGCACCACGACCCGTTTTCGATTCTCGGGCCTCATGACGACGAGCAGGGCGGCCAATTCATTCGCGCGTTCCTGCCCGAGGCGTTGAGCGTGCAGGTGTTGAGCCGCGATGGCGGCGAAACCCTCGGTAGCCTCGACGCGACCCAAGTGCCGGGTTTGTTTGTCGGGCACTTTGCGACGCGCCAGCCTTACTTATTGAAGATCCAGTGGGCCGGCGGTGAGCAGATCACCGAAGACCCCTACAGCTTCAGCCAACTGCTGCTGGGCGAGATGGACTTGTACCTGTTTGCCGAGGGCAATCACCGCGACCTGGGCAGTTGCCTGGGCGCTCAGGTCACCAGCGTCGACGGCGTGCAAGGCGTGCGCTTTGCCGTATGGGCGCCAAACGCACGGCGTGTGTCGGTGGTGGGCGACTTCAATATTTGGGACGGCCGTCGGCATCCGATGCGCCTGCGCCATCCCTCGGGTGTGTGGGAGATCTTTATCCCCCGTCTGCAACCGGGTGCCGCTTACAAATACGAGATTCTCGGCGCCCACGGCATTTTGCCGCTCAAGGCCGACCCGATGGCGCTGGCCACCCAACTGCCGCCGGACACCGCCTCGAAAGTCGCCGCGCCGTTGCAAGTCGACTGGCAGGACCACGATTGGATGCAGGCCCGCGCCGACAAGCAGAAATCCACCGCGCCGCTGTCGATCTATGAACTGCACGTCGGCTCCTGGCAATGCGAGTTGGACGAAGCCGGTGAAGTGGCCCGCCAGTACAGCTGGCGCGAATTGGCCGAGCGCTTGATTCCTTATGTGCAGCAACTGGGCTTCACTCATATCGAGCTGATGCCGATCATGGAACACCCATTTGGAGGGTCCTGGGGGTATCAGGCCCTGTCGCAGTTCGCCCCAAGTGCGCGCTTCGGCTCGCCCGAAGACTTTGCCTACTTTGTCAATGCCTGCCATCAGGCCGATATCGGTGTGATCCTCGACTGGGTGCCGGCGCACTTTCCCACCGATACTCACGGCCTGGCCCAGTTCGACGGCACCGCGCTGTACGAATACGCCAACCCGCTGGAAGGCTTCCACCAGGACTGGGATACGCTGATCTACAACCTGGGCCGCACCGAGGTGCACGGCTTTATGCTGGCCTCAGCACTGCACTGGCTCAAGCACTTCCATGTCGATGGCCTGCGGGTGGATGCGGTGGCATCGATGCTCTACCGCGACTATTCGCGCAAAGCCGGCGAATGGGTGCCCAACCGCCATGGTGGTCGCGAGAACCTGGAAGCCATCGATTTTCTGCGCCATTTGAACGATGTGGTGGCGCTGGAGGCGCCGGGCGCCCTGGTGATCGCTGAAGAATCCACCGCCTGGCCCGGTGTCAGCCAGCCAACCCAGCAAGGCGGCCTGGGCTTCAACTACAAATGGAACATGGGCTGGATGCACGATTCGCTGCATTACATCCAGCAGGACCCGGTGTACCGCGCCCATCACCACAACGAGCTGAGTTTCGGCCTGGTGTATGCCTGGTCCGAGCGATTTATCCTGCCGATCTCCCACGATGAAGTGGTGCACGGCAAGCATTCGTTGATCGACAAAATGCCCGGCGACCGTTGGCAGAAGTTCGCCAACCTGCGCGCCTACCTGGCGTTTATGTGGATGCACCCGGGTAAGAAATTGCTGTTTATGGGCTGCGAATTCGGCCAGTGGCGCGAGTGGAACCACGACCAGCAACTGGACTGGTACCTGCTGCAATACCAGGAACACCAAGGTGTGCAAAAACTGGTGGGCGACTTGAACCGCCTGTACCGCGAAGAACCGGCCCTGCATGAACAGGACGACGCGCCCCAGGGCTTCCAATGGCTGATCGGTGACGATGCGATCAACAGCGTCTACGCCTGGCTGCGCTGGAGCAAGGACGGCAAACCGGTGCTGGTGGTGGCCAACTTCACCCCGGTGCCTCGCGAACAATACGCCGTAGGTGTGCCGTTTGCCGGGCGCTGGAGCGAGGTGATCAACACTGACGCCGACACCTACGCCGGCTCCAATTTCGGCAACGGTGGTGAAGTGTTCACCCAGGAGGAACCGCGTCACGGGCAGCCGGTGTCGCTGTCGTTGAATCTGCCGCCGCTGGGCGTGCTGATTCTGCGCCCGGACTGAGCATAAGCGGCTGGCGAATGGGGGGCGATCTGCAATGATCGCCCTTTGTCGTTATGTCTGGCGTGGTTTGGCATCGCCCCTCAAACAACCGCTCTAACTAGGCCGATTCAGTTGTTCAGATTGCTGGCAGGATGCCACAATGGCGCCTTTGTCGCGGCAGTCGGATCAGGCGAATTTCATGAATGGCCTTGGGCGTGGGCAGGACCAGGATGACGTTATCGAACAGCACGTGCGCACCGATCGGCTGCACCAGCTGTTCCGGCAGTCGTTTGCCGCGATTTTCGGCAGCTACCTGGCCGCCGCCATGCTCTGCTGGCTGTGCTGGGACCGTCTGGATCAGCGCATCATGCTGGTATGGCTGGTGACGCTGGGCGTTTCGTCACTGCTGCGCATAAAGATGTTCATGGAATGGTTCCGCTGCCCCAACAGCGAGCGCACGCCGGAGCGCTGGGAACGGCGTTACTGGATCACGCTGGTGCTGTCGGCCGGTATCTGGGGGGCGGGCGCATTTGCGCTGATCCCCACCGATGATCGACTGTCCCAGGTGTTGGTCATGTTGTTTACCGTGGGCATGTCGGTCAGCGCGGTGTCGTGTTATTCGGCTTATCGCGCCATGACCGTGACGTCCATCAGCCTGGTGCTGATGCCTTGCACCCTGTGGCTGTTGTGGCAACCCTCGTCGATGCAAGTGGGGGTCGCCATCGCGGTTCTGGTGTTTTCTACCTTTGTATTTAGCGCTACGCGCAAATTGTCCGAGGCGCTGGAGAAAGCCTTTCGCCTGACCCGGCAAATGGAGCGTGCCCACACCATTTCTACCCGCGCCGCACAAACCGATGAATTGACCGGGCTGATGAACCGTCGTGCATTTTTCGAGCGTGCCCAGGTGCTGTACGCGCAATGCAGGCATAACCAGCAACCGCTGTGTGCGCTGATGCTGGACATGGATCACTTTAAACAGATCAACGACACCTACGGTCACCAGGCCGGCGATCAGGTGTTACGCCAGATCGGCGGGGTGATCAGTGCCTCGTTCCGTCAGGCCGACGTGTATGGCCGCCTGGGCGGCGAAGAATTCGCGGTGTTGCTGCCCAATACCTCTCTGGACACTGCACGCGCGATTGCCGAACAACTGATCAAGGCGATCTCCGGGTTGGCTGCCGAGCCGGTCAAGGGCTTGTCGGCCAGTCTCGGTCTAGCCTCCACCCATGATCACGACCAAGACCTGCACGGCCTGATGAACATGGCGGATAAAGCGCTGTATCGGGCCAAGGCCCAGGGTCGTAACCAGGTGGCGCTGGCGGAGTAAGGCGCGGCTCAGTCCCGGAGTATTGCCTTGATCAGTACCCGCGAGACCTGGTCGGCCGAGTAGGGCTTGGGCAGGAACTCAAAGCCTTCGTAGCCGCTGTCAGCCAGCTCCTCGCTATAGCCGGAGGTCAATACCACCGGCAGGTCGGCACGACGTTGGCGCAGCTCCTTGGCCATGGCCACGCCGGTCATGCCAGGCATCACCACGTCCGAAAAAACCGCATCGAAGGCCAACGCCTGCGGACCCGCCAGGCGCAGGGCGTGTTCGGCATCGGTAGCCCACGTGGTCTGGTAGCCCAGATCCTGCAGGATCTGGCTGGCAAAGCGCCCCACCTCCAGATTGTCTTCCACGATCAACACATGGCATTGCGTGGTGTCATGCACAGTTGCCGGTTCGTCCTGTGGGCTGCGCTGTGCCGAGTCCTGGGCCGCGACCTGCGGCAGGTACAGGGTAAACACCGAGCCCTGGCCCAGGGTGCTGGCCACATCGATATTGCCTCCCGACTGCTTGGCGAAGCCGAACACTTGGGACAGCCCCAATCCCGTGCCTTTGCCCACGGCCTTGGTGGTGAAAAACGGCTCGAAGATGCGCTCGACGGTGTCGCCGGGAATGCCGGGGCCGGTGTCGGCCAGGGCAATGGCGATATGCGGCTGGCGCGAACCGGCCTCGCCGCGTATGCGCGGCAGGGGCTGTTGACCGGTCACCCGCAAGGTCAGGGTGCCATGACCGTCCATGGCATCCCGGGCATTGAGGGCGATGTTGATCAGCGCGGTTTCGAACTGGCTTGAATCAATCCGCGCAAAACACGGCTGCGTCGGTAACTCCACCCGCACCTGGATGCGCGCACCGGTGACGCTTTCGAGCATTTCGCCAATATTTTGCACGCGCTGGCCTACATCGAAGACTTCCGGGTTCAGCGGTTGGCGCCGAGCGAAGGCGAGCAACTGGCTGGTCAACTTGCTGGCGCGCTCGACGGTGTCCGAGACCGCGCCCATGTAACGCTGGCGGCGTTCTTCAGAGAGTCCTGGCTGGCGCAGAAAATCCACCGAGGAGCGGATGATGGTCAGCAGGTTATTGAAGTCGTGGGCCACACCCCCGGTTAACTGGCCGATGGCCTCCAGCTTCTGCGATTGGCGCAGGGCGGCTTCGGTCTGGGCCAGCGCCAGGGTGCGTTCTTCGACGCGCTGCTCCAGGGTGGTGTTGAGTTCGGCGTAGGCGGCCAGGCCGGCGCGCACATCGGCATCGGCACGCACGCGCTCGATATAGGCCCAGGAGCGCTCGGTGACTTCCCGCAGCACCGCCAGGTCGTAGTGCGACCACGGCCGCGCAACTTTGTCATGCACCGCCATCAGGGCGGTAAGGCGGCCGTTACGGATCAGCGGCATGCAGATGGTGGCGGTCACCCCCAGCGTCTGGAATTGCTCAGCCTCGTGGGGCGGCAATTCGCGCAAGTTGTTGTGGATCACCAGCGGCTCACCGGCGCGTAGGCACTTGACCGCGCGCTCACCGAACGCCGCAAGGCTATAACGACCGACGATGCTCGGCGAGCCGGGGGCGGTCCAGTTGTCGCGGATGGTGAAGCCGTCTTCATCGGCATCCATATCGGCGTAGGCGCAATTGCTCACCTGCAAGTGCTCGGCCAGCAGGCGGGTGGTGTCAGTCATGATCGCCTGGGCGTCGTTGGCGTTGGCCACCGCGTTGCCGATGGCGTCCAGCAACGCCAGGCGGCGCGCGTGAAACACCGTGGCGGTGGTTTCGGTGACGGTATCGAGCATGCCGACCACTTTGCCTCGCGGATCGCGGATCGGGCTGTAGCAGAACGTGAAATACGCCTGTTCCGGTGCGGGCCCGCGTTCGATTACCAGCGGGAAATTCTCGATATAGGTGGCATGCCCTTCGAAGGCCGCGTTGGCGATGGGACGCACTTCGTCCCACACCTCGCTCCAGATTTCGCTGAACGGACGGCCCAGAGCGTAGGGCTTGTTGCCCAGGATCGGAATAAACGCATCGTTGTAGAGCGTGATCAGTTGTGGCCCCCAGACGATTGCCTGAGGGAAACTCGACGCGAAACACAACGCAACGGTGGTCTTCAAGACATCCGGCCACTGCTCCAATGGCCCTAGGGGCGTACTTGCCCAATCATGCTGACGAACCTGTTCGGCCATGTCGCTGCTGCTTTGCAGCCAATTCATCATCGGGGTCACACCTTGTTTGCCACAGTCTGTCGTCGCCTGGAGAGCCCAGGCTGCCAAGCTACAGACCGGAATGCCCGCCGCCAGTTCAGCGGATTATCCACGAGATGGCACTTTGATGCTCTATTCGTTTGAAGGGCGACGAGGGCGGTCAACCACCCTCTATTGCTGCGGTGTGCCGAACATGGCGGTCCAATAGATGCCCGCATCGCTCTTGGGGTCCATGGCATAGGCCGCGCCCAGTTCGCGAAACTGCGGATTCATCAGGTTGGCGCAATGGCCGGGGCTGGCGAGCCAGCCGTCCACCACCTTGCGCGGAGTATCCAGGCCGGCAGCGATGTTTTCACCAATCGCCTTGGCGGTATAGCCGGCCAATTCAGCACGGTCACCGGGGGTTCTGCCATCGTGGTCCAGGTGATCGAAGAAGTTGCCGTTGGCCATGTTGCGCGTGTGGCTATTGGCGGCGCTGGCCAGGGTGTCGTTCCAGGCCAGCGGGGTAGTGGCGGTAAACGCTTGGGTGCCGCACTGGTGCGCTTGGGCGCGGGCGGCATTGACCAGACTGAGCAATTGCTTGCCTTCGGTCTGCCAGTCGCCCCGGCCGCTGGACAGCAGCGGGCGCGCCAGCACGATGCGCCAGTCCTGGCCCGTGTTGCTCACGCCGATATCGACATACTGCGGGTCCAGCACCACTCGGCAAAAACTCTCGCTCACCGCCTTCATGGCCGCGGCGGCATCCTTGGGCCCGGACAGGCTGATGGCCTGCACATTCACCATCGGGTACGCCGCCCGCGCCAGCGCCTGCTGCAGGTCGCCGGCGTTATTGGCTGGCAGCACCAGGCGCGCGTCGCTGGTCAGCGGCGGTAATTCCTGGGAACCCTGATCCCCGCAGCGTTGCACCTGGCTGCGGTAGGCATTGATCTGTTGTACCAACTGACTTTCTTCATTCGCCATCGCGCTGGCGCAGAACACCGTACTGGCGGCCAGCGTCGTAAGACCCATCATCAATGACAGAACGCGCATGGACGTTACCCTTGAGCTTGAAAGTGCCCATGATGCGCGAAGTAACCCGGTCCGGCGCAACGCCTTTTTTGTTTTTTTGCCTCAACGGGTGTTCAGCGGCGGCGTAACGCTGGCAATGCGGCACACTGCCATTGCAGCGGCCAGAACGATCAGCCCCACCGCGACGCTGAACGTGACGTGCAGGCCAAGGGTGACAGATTCAGGCGTGGCGTGGATGACATCCGGACTGGCCCAGGCGAATACCGCGCCCAAGGCTGAGGTGCCGAGGATCAGGCCCAGGTTGCGTGACAGGTTGAGCAGGCCCGAGACCGTGCCGCGGCGGGAGGCGTCCACGTCGCTCATCACTGCGGTGTTGTTGGCGGCTTGGAACAGGCTGTAGCCGCAGGTCAGAATTACCAGCGCGCCCAGATAAGCCATCAGCCCCGACGCCAAGGACAGCAGCAGCGCGCCGCCCAGCAGTGTGCTTAGCCCGAGCAGTGTGACGCGGCGGCTGCCCAGGCGGTCGGTCAGGCGTCCGGCCGGCACGCCGGTGAGCGCGGCGACACCCGGCCCGACAGCCATTGCCAGGCCCATCCATTCAGGCGCGAGGCCCAGACCGCGTGACAGGTAAAACGGCCCGACCACGAAGGTGGCCATGATCACCGCCGATACCAGCGCGCTCATGGCCAGGCCGGCGCGTAACGGCGCGGCTTTCAAGGGCGACCACAGGCTGCCGGGTACGCGTGCGTGCGGCAGATCCACCGGTAGATAGCGCCAGGCCAGGGCGGCGGCCAATACCCCCAGTGGCGTGCCCACCATAAATAATGCGTGCCAACCCCATAGGCTGAGCAACACGCCGCCGACACTGGGGCCCATCGCCGTACCGAGTGCCGACATGGTGCCCAGCAGGCCCATGACTCGGCCGATACGCTCCTTGGATACGGTATCGCCTACCAGACCCATGGCCATGGCCATCATGCTTGCCGCGCCGAGGCCTTGCAGCACACGCGCGGCGATCAAGCCATTCAATGAGGGGGCAACGCCGCACACGGTGCTCGCCACCGCGAACAGCAACAGCCCAGCGATCAACACCCGACGGCGCCCCAGGCGATCACCCAAACGACCCGCACTGACGATCACTGCCGTGATGCCGAGCAGGTACGCCAGCACCACCCACTGCACCGCCGGGAATGCTGCATTGAAGGTCTGTGCCAGCGTCGGCAGGCCGACGTTGGCGATGCTGGTGCCCAGCGAGGCCAGCAGCATGGATAGGCACAGGCTGACTAGAGCGCCGCGCGAAGAGATGGGCATGGGAACTCCTTGACTGAAGATGACTGACAGAACTCTACGGCCTGGCCTAACATGGCGGAAGACGCATGGATTGCATTAAATACCTGCATAAAACGCCTGCTTGGGAGCGCTGATGCCTGATCTGAACCTGTTGATCACCCTGGACGTGCTGCTCGCCGAGGGTAGCGTGGAACGTGCGGCCAAGCGCCTGCACTTGAGCCCTTCGGCCATGAGCCGGGCCTTGGCGCGTCTGCGGCACACCACGGGCGATCCGTTGTTGGTGCGTGCCGGTCGTGGCTTGGTGCCGACGCCTCATGCGTTGGCGTTGCGCGAGCAGGTCAGCCGCTTGGTGCAGGAGGCACAGGCGGCCCTGCGCCCGGCGCAGGCGGTGGACATGGCCCTGGTCGAGCGCACCTTTACGTTACGCACCAGCGAAGAGTTCATCGAGTGTTTCGGCGCCGCGTTGCTCAGGCGTATCGCTCAAGAGGCGCCAGGCTTGCGTCTGCGTCTGCTGAGTAAAACCGACAAGGACACCGCACCGCTGCGCGACGCCCGTGTGGATCTGGACATCGGCGTGGTCGACCCCAGCGCCGGCCCCGAGGTGCTGACCCAGACGCTGTTCCGCGATCGCTTGATCGGCGTAGTGCGCAACGGCCATCCCCTCAGCTGCGGCGCGGTCAGCCTGCAACGCTACGCCGAAGGCCAACACCTCTATGTATCGCGGCGAGGCCAGGACCGTGGCCAGATCGACGATGCCCTGCAAGCCCTGGGCGTTACGCGGCAGATCCACACCATCGTCGCCGGGTTCGCCACGGCCATCGCCCTGGCACGGGACACCGACCTGATTGCCAGCGTCCCCGAACGCTATATTGCCCAGCGCAACGAGCTGTTCTGCTTTGAACTGCCGCTGAGCCTGCCCACCTTCAGCGTGGCAATGCTTTGGCACCCGCGACTGGACGCGGACCCGGCCCACCGCTGGCTGCGCAGTTGCCTGCGTGAGGTGTGCGGGCCATGAACCGGGTGTAACAGGTACAATCGCCGCTGCCTTGAAGCCCAACCCCCAGGAATGTGCATGTTCAGCCTTACCCGTTACACCACGCGGTGCCCCGAGCCTATCAATGGTCAGATCCTGCAGATGGTGGTGGACAACCTCACCGATATCAGCAGCGTCGCGCTGCCCCCCAGCAACCTGCTGTACAACATCTATCAATACGCCATCGGCTTCGAGGTGCACTTGTATCTGGAGGCGTTGAACGGTGAGAAGGGCATCGCGGTGGAGCTGGTGGTGGCGACGGATGCCGAGGATCCGGAACAGGTGATCGGGTTTCTGTTGTGTTTACCGGTCAAGGATGACCCCGAGGCCTGTGGCATTCCCTTTATGGCCGTGCAGGCCGGTTCGCGGCGCCACGGGGTAGGGCGCGCCATGATGCAGGACGTGCTGGCTCGCTACCCCCATGCGGAGCTGGCCTGCTCGGTGGAAAAGGTGCCGGCCTTCGAGGCCATGGGGTTCCAGGTGCGCGGCGCACGCGACACCCAGGTGCTGATGAACACGCGTAGCTACGGCACCGACGGGCTGATGGGCGTGCTGGACGTGGCCGCGATCTACCGCTCGCTGGAGGTGCAGCAGATCCATGCCTACCTGCTGCAACGACACGGCAAACGCGCAATGGTCGACGCCGAGCGCCAGCGCGACCGCCACCTGGATCAGCTGGCGCGCAAGGTGCAGGCGTTCGTCACGGGCGAGCGCGGTTGATCATCGCTGAAATGATCGCCTGCAATTCCTGCTGAGCTTCTTCACGGCTGACTTCGCCATTGGCCGCTGCGTGGGACAACGCTTCGGCCGCCCCGAGCATGGCCCTCAAGCCGGCTTGAGGCACTGTGCCGGAGGGAGCGAAGGGCGCCAGAGCATCGCGGCATTTGTCGAGGAAGATCGCTTCGTACTTGCGCTTGAGGGTTTCCAGTTCCGGGGAACTGTTCAAGGCCGCAATCACGCCTGGGATTTCCCGGCCCTGCAATAGCACACAATCGATGTAGCACGCGGCAATCACTCCGGCGCGGCCTTCGAGGGTGGTGTCGCTGGTGTCGAGTGCGTCGACAAACGCCTGGTTCTGGCGTGCGTCGAAATCTTCGTACAGCGCCGCCAGTAACCCCGCGCGGGTGACGAAATGGTCGTAGACCACCGGCTTGGTGACGCCCGCCAGTTCTGCCACCCGGCCCAGGGTCAGGGCATCGGTGCCTTCATCGCGCACCAGCTGCCAGGCCACCTCCAATAATTGTTGCAGGCGATCTTCACGGGACAGACGACGGCGGGGTGCAGGAGATTCGTGGCTTGACATGCTTATATACCAAAAGTAACTTACTGTTCGTAACTTAAGCCCAGAGCCTAAACCGAACCGGAGTGAATGTCATGCACGCACTGATCGTTGTTGCCCATCACGACCCACAATCCCTGACCCACAGCATTGCCGCCCAAGTTGCCCATGGCCTGCGCCTAGCGGATCACACCTCTGAAATCGCCGACCTCGCCGCCGAGGGCTTCGACCCGCGTTACAGCGCTGCCGACCATCGGGTGCATCGCGAACGCGCCGCACCACCGGCCGATGTGCTGGCCGAACAGGCCCGCATCGACCGCGCCGATGCGTTGGTTCTGGTGTTTCCCATTTATTGGTGGTCGATGCCCGGCCTGCTCAAGGGTTGGATTGACCGTGTATTCGTCAACGGTTGGGCCATCGACTACGGCCCGGACACCCCGGTGGTGAAAAAACTCGGGCATTTACACGTGCACCTGCTGGCGCTTGGCGCGGCGGACTTCAGCGCGTACGAACGGCATGGTTATGCCCAATCGATGCACACGCAGATTGACTACGGCATCTTTGATTACTGTGGCGCGAAGGTGCTCACGTCCGACCTGCTGCTGGACTCGGAAAGCGGCAGCGCAGAGGCCCATTTGAGCACCGCGAGAACCGTGGGCCAGGGGCTGTTCAAGGCCGAAACGGTGACGGGCTGACTTACCCGTCGCGAAACAGGTCGTGGGCGTCCAGCAGGCGGTAGGCAATCTCCGGGCGTTTTTCCATGCCCCGGCGAATCGCCGCCGGAATCGCTTGGCGGGTTTTGCGACATAACCCGGGCAGGTCGTCGATGACGATCTGAATGCCGCGCATGCTTTTGACTTCGGTGTGGCCCGGCGCGATGTGTACGCGGATGCCCAGCAGTTCATACATGCGTTGTTGCAGGCGTTCCAGGTCTTGCAGGTTTTGCAGGTTTTCCAGGCGTTCGAGCAGGCGCTTCTCTTCCTGGCGGGTGAGGCCGAGGATGCGCAGGTCCGCGTCGGGCGCTTGCAGCAATTGCTCGCGCTCGCATACGCAGGCGCCGGGTGGGCAGGGTTGGCGAATGTTCATGTTCAGTCCTCCCCATTCCGGCGCGCCGGGCTCAATAGGTCAGTGCGACACCCAGGCTGCTCAAGGCCTTCCAGTAGTCGGGATAGGTCTTGGCCACGCAGTCCGGGTCCTGGATGCGAATGCCCGCCACCTTCAAGCCGGCCAGGGCAAAGCACATGGCGATGCGATGGTCGGCGTGGGTGTCGATCAGCGCGGTGCAGGCGGTGCCGGCCAACGCCGGGTCGCTGGCCACCAGCAGGTCGTCGCCTTCGATGGTCGCCAGGCCGGGGCGGATTTCATTCAGGCCGTCATGCAGCGCCTGCACCCGGTCACATTCCTTGACGCGCAGGTTGGCCAGTTCGGTAAAGCGTACCGGGGTGTTGTTGAACGCCGCCAGCACCGCCAGGGTGGGGATCGCGTCCTGCATCTGCGAGCCCACCACCGTGGCCTGCATATCCGGGAACTGGGCGATCACCGCCTGCGCCTTGGCGTCCGGCTGGGTGAAATCCTGGGCCGCTACACCGATGTCGATACGCCCGCCAGTCAACACTTCGGCGGCCCACAGGTAGGTGGCGGCGGAGGCGTCGGGTTCGATCAGGTAGTCATGGGCGGTGTAGCCAGTGGGGGCGACGCGCCAGGTGGTGTCGTCGACGGCATCGACCTGCGCTCCGAAGGCGCGCATGCAGTCCAGGGTCAGGTCCACATAGCCACGGGCGCCAATGTCCTTGCCGGTCAGCGCCACTTCAATCGGCGCTTCACCGCAGGCGGCAAGCATCAGCAGGGCCGATACGTATTGGCTGGACAACCCGCCGTCGATCTCGAAGCGCTTGGCCTGCACCTTGCCCGTGCCGTGCACGGTGACTGGCGGGCAGCCGCTCGGGCTGTCGACCTGGATGCCGTTCTGCCCGAGGGTGGCCAGCAGCGGGCCAATGGGGCGCTTGCGCATGTAGTCGTCGCCATCGAGCACCACGGTGCCTTGCACGGTGGCCACGGCGGCGGTGAGAAAGCGCATGGCGGTGCCGGCGTTGCCGAGGAACAGCGGTTGCGCCGGCAACTGCAACTTGCCCTGACCGGTGACCACGAACGTGGTGTCGTCCGGCTCCTCAATGGTCACGCCCATCTGGCGCAAGGCCACCGACATGTGGCGGGTGTCGTCGCTTTTCAGTGCACCACTCAAACGGCTGGTGCCCTTGGCCAGGGCCGCCAGCAGCAATGCACGATTGGTAATGGATTTGGAGCCGGGGGGCGCGACCTTGCCGATGAGCGGGGCGTTGGGCGGGGTAACGGTCACGGTTTTCTGCGAACTCAAGGTACAAGGCTCCTGATTCAAGGCAAGGTGGCACGGAGTGGCCGACGGGGCGGACCCGAATAATCGGGCATTGATGCCGTGCTGTCGAGGCTTAGCGCTGGCTCGACCAGTAATCATGCAACGCCCGCGCTGCCGGTTCGATCTGGCCGGCGCGCTGCTGGTGGGCCTGGATATCCAGGTCGGCGGGCAATTCAAAGTTGTCCTGTTCGGCGCACCAGGAGATTTTCTCCAGATTCGCTGCCTGTTCGGTCGGCAGCGGCGGCCAGTTACCGATGGCAGCGCCACGGATGTAGCCAAAGCACCATTCTTCAGCCAGGGTCACCGTCTGTGCCCGATGCTCGGTTTCGTCAAAGCGCGGCGTGAAGCCCGGGGCGTCGCCGGCCAGTTGCGCCGCCAGGGTGTTGAGGTGGCGCACGCACAGGTCCAGAAACTGCTGCGCCTCGTCGGCGCTTTCCCACTCGGGGTTCTGGCCGCCCCAGATCGCCGGGAACCACTCGGCGATGTCTACCGGCGCCGGGCCGGAGACCAGCGCGGTGAAATAGCCGTCGAGTTCGGCCACGTTCAACACGGAGTGGTCATCGCCGTACTTGAGCAGGGTGTCTTCCAGGGCGGCGAAATCGGCGGGGGCGAGGGGCTGGGCGTGCATGGGCATATCCTTTAAACGTCGAACGCCGCACATTGCGCGGCTCAAAGCACGAAGGATGGCGTGTGCGCGGGGTTTTATCCAGCCTCTTTTCCATCCCGCTGGCCAGTCCCGCTTTTGGCCGATGCGCCGTCGCGCACCCTTGTTATAGTCTGGGCCTTCACCTTCGCCAGTCAGGGATCATGGCCATGTCCGAATACCAAGCCTTTGTCGTCGAACTCAACGGCAACGTTGCCCATGTGCAGATCAACCGCCCGGAAAAAATCAACGCGATGAACGCCGCGTTCTGGACCGAGATCATCGACATTTTCCAATGGATCGACGACACCGACGCCGTGCGCGCCGTGGTGCTCAGCGGTGCCGGCAAGCATTTTTCCTCCGGTATCGACCTGATGATGCTAGCCTCGGTGGCCAATGACCTGGGCAAAGACGTGGGCCGCAACGCGCGCTTGCTGCGGCGCAAGATCCTCGAACTGCAAGCCTCGTTCAATGCCGTGGACAATTGCCGCAAGCCAGTGCTGGCGGCGATCCAGGGCTATTGCATCGGTGGCGCGATCGACCTGATCAGTGCCTGTGACATGCGCTATGCCGCCGAAGATGCGCAGTTCTCCATCAAGGAAATCGATATCGGCATGGCCGCCGACGTCGGCACGCTGCAACGCCTGCCGCGCATCATCGGCGACGGTATGCTGCGCGAACTGGCTTACACCGGGCGCATGTTCGGCGCAGAAGAGGCGCGCAGCATCGGCCTGGTCAACCGTGTGTATGCCGATCACGACAGCCTGTTGGCCGGCGTGCTGGAGATCGCTCGGGACATCGCGGCCAAATCGCCGATTGCCGTCACCGGCACCAAGGCAATGATCAGCTATATGCGTGACCATACAGTCAATGACGGGCTGGAGTACGTTGCCACCTGGAACTCGGCTATGTTGCAATCCAACGACCTGCGTGTGGCCATCGCGGCCCATATGAGCAAGCAGACACCCGAATTCGTGGATTGATAGACATGACCCCAGGCTGGATTACCACAACGCTTCTGGACAACGACACCCCTGGCGGCTGGGCTGTCGCCCGCAGCCGCGAAGGCTTTTTACACGACGCCAATGGCCCGCTGTTTCCGCGGGAGTGGCTCAAGCGTCAGGACCTTTCGGTGTTCGCCGAACACGGTATCGGCCACCTCGACGGCGAGCCGGTGTACCTGCTGGAGCTCAACGCCCCCAGCGATGTGCTCGGCTGCAGTTGGCAGGGCTTGCGCGGTTTTATGCTGCAAGGCGATCACACCCTGTACAAAGTGCTGGGTTACGCCGCGCAGATCGGCACCTGGGCCCGCGAGCACCGCTTTTGCGGCAGCTGCGGCCTGGCCATGGTGCAAGTGCCACGCGAACGCGCAATGTATTGCCAGGCGTGCGACCTGCGCAGTTACCCGCGCATCTCGCCGAGCATGATCGTGCTGGTGACCCGTGGCGACGAAATCCTGCTGGCCCGTTCGCCGCGTTTTGTGACCGGGGTCTATAGCACGTTGGCCGGGTTTGCCGAGCCGGGGGAGTCGGCCGAAGACTGCCTGATTCGCGAGGTGCGCGAGGAAGTGCAGGTGGAAGTGCAGAATATCCAGTACATGGGCAGCCAGTGCTGGCCGTTCCCCCATTCGATGATGCTCGGCTTCCATGCCGAGTACGCCGGTGGCGACATCGTGCCCCAGGCCGACGAGATCGAGGACGCGCAGTGGTTCAACATCCATGACCTGCCGCCGTTGCCGGCGTCGCGTTCGATTGCGCGCTACCTGATCGACCTCTATGTGGCGCGCCGCTTAGGCCACGCTGAACCAGTGCTGCCAGGCTAAGCGCACGGTCAGGCCGAGGACCACGGTGATAAACACCGGACGAATGAATTTGGCGCCGCCGCTGATCGCGCTGCGAGCGCCAAAGAAGGCCCCGCCCATCACCGAAATCCCCATCGCCAGGCCGACTATCCAGTCCACCGAACCGTTGAAGATAAACACCGACAGCGCTGCCGCGTTGCTGACGAAGTTCATGCTGCGTGCCACACCGCTGGCCTTGACCAGGTCGATGGGGTGCAGCAGCAGGGTGCTGACGGTCCAGAACGCCCCGGTGCCCGGGCCTGCTACGCCATCGTAGAAGCCCAGGCCGAAGCCTTGGGTGGCCTGCCACTTTTTCTTGATCGGCGCGTCGACGTCCAGCGGCGCCTTGGGCGTGCCGCCGAACAACAGATACAGGCCGCAGGCGAATACGATCACCGGCAGCATTTTGTTCAGGGCCTCGGCTGGCAGGTAGTGGGCGACCACCGCACCGGCCAGAGCGCCCACCAGCGTGCCGATGATGGCGTGCATCCATTGACGCGGGTGAAAAAGCTTGCGGCGGTAAAAAGTAAAACTGGCGGTGGCCGAGCCGAAGGTGGAACTGAGCTTGTTGGTGCCCAGCACCAAGTGCGGCGGCATGCCGGCGGTGAGCAGCGCCGGGGTGGTCAACAGCCCGCCACCGCCAGCGATGGCATCGATAAAACCGGCAATAAAGGCCACGACGGCGAGGATGGCGAGGGTGGTGAGATCAACGCTGAGTTCGAAGGGCATGGGCAGGGCTTATGGTTGGCAGGGCGCTATGCGGAAGGTCGCCATCTTACCTGCCGAATGTATGCAGAACCAACTATGGGAGGGTGCTTACCCCCGATTGCGGTGTATCAGTGACAGATAAGCTGATTGACACATCGCAATCGGGGACAGCCCCCTCCCACCTATTTGGCTATTTGTGGTTGCCCAGCCACTCCAGCGCGGTGCGCCAGATGCAAATCCCCAGAAAGTATGCCGACATCAGCGACCACAAGCCGAATGTCCACGGATTGGTGTTGGGATAATCCACGACCATCAAAAAGCTGCACAGCAACCAGATGGTGGTCACCGCGATATTGATCGGCATAAAGCGCTTGACCCGAAACGGGTGCAGAAACTTCATCGGCGTGACGGTCAGCAGGGCCAAACCGATGACCGTCAGCAAGGTGACCCACGCGTCCGGCTGGATGATGTACACGCACAGGGCTACCACGTTCCAGGCGGCGGGGAAGCCGACGAAATAGTTGTCCTTGCTTTTCATGTTGACGTTGCAGAAGCAGAACAACGACGACACCAGGATCACCGACACGGTAAACAGATGGGTGAAGTCCGGCAGGTCGATGTAGCGGTAGATAAACAGCGCGGGGATAAACACGTAGGTGAGGTAATCGATCACCAAATCCAGCACCGAACCGTCGAAGCTCGGCAGTACCGTGCTGACATTGACGCGCCGCGCCAGGGAGCCGTCGAGGCCATCCACCACCAGCGCCAGGCCCAGCCACAACAGGCAAGCCTTGGGCGAGTTTTCCAGCAGGGCCAGGGTGGCCAGGAAGGCCAGGACCACACCGGTGGCGGTAAAGCCGTGGGCGCCCCAGGCTTTGATTCTGGCTACATGCAGGGTCGATATCACGGGCGGTTCTCCAAAGGTGGAACGGGGCAGCCGACAACGTGACGCGGTCGAGTCTGGCCGGGGAATGCAGGTATCGACCGGGAAGGGGGGGGATAAGGTTCACCGCCCGGCGTCTTGCTTAGGGTAGCAAGCGTAGGACGTTTCGGCATCAGCCCTGGCGAAACACCAGGGCTTTGAGGCCACTTTGTGGGTCGATGTCGGGAAATTCCGGCGGGTTCGCCAGGCGCTGCACGAAATGCAGCCCCGGCGCTTCGCGGGTCACGCCATCGATCAGGAAGTCTTCGCCGAAGGCCGGATCGTTCATGCACGCCAGCACCGTGCCCTGAGCGGTCAGCAGTTCCGGCAGGCGTCGCAGCACGCGCTGATAGTCCTTGGTCAGCAGAAAACTGCCTTTCTGGAACGATGGCGGGTCGATGATCACCAGATCATAGGGGCCGTTGTTGATCACTTTTGCCCAGGATTTGAACAGGTCATGGCCCAGAAACGTGACGCGGCTCAGGTCATGGCCGTTGAGCCGATGATTGTCGCGGCCACGGCTCAGGGCGCCGCGTGCCATGTCCAGATTCACCACGTGCTCGGCACCGCCTTCGATGGCCGCCACGGAAAAGCCGCAGGTGTAGGCAAACAGATTGAGCACGCGCTGGCCCTTGGCCTGTTCGCGCACCCATTGGCGCCCGTAGCGCATATCGAGGAACAACCCGGTGTTCTGCTTTTTACCCAGGTCGATCAGGTAACGCAGGCCACCCTCGGTGATGATCTGCTCGTCGATCGCTTGCCCCACCAGCCATTCGGTGGTGCTTTGTGGCAAGTAACGGTGTTGCAGGGCGATTGTGTAAGCGCTGAACTCGCTTTGCAGCAGCTGTTTCAGGGCTTCCAGCTGTGCCGCCTGCGGCTCCTTGAATAGCGAGACCAGCAGCACGCCTTGCAGCCAATCCACCGTCAGTTGCTCCAGGCCCGGCCAGCAACGGCCACGGCCGTGGAACAGGCGTCGGGTTTCACTGGGCGGGTTGGCCAGGGCCGTCAGCAGGTGAGCGTGGAGGGTAGCGAGTGCGTCTGGGGTCATCGTTGAGCGTCGGTGATTGAGCGGGCGGCATTTTAACCACACGCGAGGAATGGAGCGGTATGAAGTGACACACAACGGCCTGAATTCGAGCGCTACATGGCGGCAATCAGAGCAGGCCCAAAGGCGTCCTTGAGGAAATTCGGCGCGATATATCGCTGGTAATGCGCCTCGGACAACAGGAAAAACTCCCGATCGATGGCATCGCGCAAATCCGCCAGATGACGTTCGCGAAACTCCGGCAACAGCGCCAGACCGTAAGCGTCCAGGCGGGAGATCACCCGCGCACCGCGCGCGATCAACTGATACGCCCAGCAATATGGCGACTGCTGGGGCATAAAACGGATCTGGCGGTCCTGCAGCTGCTGACGCAAGCGCTGGGGGTCGAACACTTCCAACTTGCTGGCCATCACCTGCACCAGCAACTGCTCCAGACGCTGCCACACCGCGCGCTTTTCCTCGGCGTTGTAGCCATTCCACTGGATCACTTCATGGTGATAGCGCTTGCAACCCCGGCAGACCAGGTCACCGTACACGGTGGAGCACAGGCCGACGCAGGGGGTCTTGATGGTTTGGTTAGGCATAAAAGGCTATTGGCAAAGTCTGTAGCGCACCGCGGCGCCCATGTTGGGGCGGGCAAGCCCGCTCCCACATTGATGCGTGTTCGTGGATCAGTCCCAGCTCAGCGCTCCGCCGGTCTGGTACTCGATCACGCGGGTTTCGAAGAAGTTTTTCTCTTTCTTCAAGTCCATGATCTCGCTCATCCACGGGAACGGGTTGGTCGTGCCTGGATACTCTTCCTTCAAGCCAATCTGCG
>NZ_VFEU01000070.1 GCF_007858255.1 Pseudomonas rhodesiae
GGATGGTCTGAAGTAGCCATGTATTTCCCCGGCATACCACCTAGCGCAACTTTTAAACTCGCCAAATGATCAAAAAACAATCAATTCGACGAGTATTTCTTACGTTTTCGCCACCCGGACCCCACTCCGGTGGCCATTTCCCGCATTACAGGCGCACCTCTCCTGCATTCGTCAGTAAATGTCGGCGCGCCATCCACAGGTTCGACAGAGCGAACAGTGTCACCAGTTGCGCCGTGTTTTTGGCCAAGCCGCGAAAGCGCACCTTGGTGTAACCGAACTGGCGCTTGATTACCCGGAACGGATGCTCGACCTTGGCGCGCACCTGAGCCTTGGCCTTTTCAATCTTGCGCTTGGCTTTGTACAGCACGCTGCGCTTATCGAGTTTTTTGTAGGTGCTGCGGCGTGCCGCCACCTGCCAGATAACTTCACGTCCTTCATGCTCGGGCCGCTTTTCGACACCGGTGTAGCCTGCATCGGCGCAGACCACGTTTTCGTCGCCATGCAGCAATTTGTCCACCTGGGTGACATCCGCCACATTGGCCGCCGTGCCCACTACGCTGTGCACCAGACCCGATTCGTCATCGGCGCCGATGTGGGCCTTCATGCCAAAATAATACTGGTTTCCCTTCTTGGTCTGGTGCATTTCCGGGTCGCGCTTGCCGTCCTTGTTCTTGGTCGAACTGGGCGCATTGATCAGCGTTGCATCGACGATGGTGCCCTGGCGCAGCGACAGGCCGCGGTCGCCCAGATAGCCATTGATGACAGCGAGGATGCCGGCCGCCAGCTCGTGTTTCTCCAGCAAGCGGCGGAAGTTGAGAATGGTGGTTTCGTCGGGGATGCGCTCCAGGTTCAGCCCGGCAAACTGGCGCAGGATCGTGGTTTCGTACAGCGCTTCCTCCATCGCTGGATCGCTGTAGCCGAACCAGTTCTGCAGCAGATGCACACGCAGCATCGCCATCAACGGGTAGGCCGGACGGCCACCTTCACCTTTCGGATAATGTGGCTCGATCAAAGCAATCAAGCCCTTCCACGGCACCACCCGATCCATCTCGATCAGGAACAACTCCTTGCGGGTTTGCTTGCGCTTGCCAGCGTACTCGGCGTCGGCGAAGGTCATCTGCTTCATCGGGAAACTCGGTGGGTGGGGTCGCGGTATTTTGCCAAATCAGAAAGTCTTTTTCAGAGTTTCC
>NZ_VFEU01000071.1 GCF_007858255.1 Pseudomonas rhodesiae
ATTCGATCTCGGGCGGTCTACCCGCCGCGTCGCTTCCAGTGCCCTATCAATCACCCAGCCTGGAACGCCCTGAACCGCGACGAATTGAAGACCTGGATCACCCATATTCGGCCTTCCCCTGGGTCGACCTCCAGCTCGCCGCCCACCCTGAGAATGCGGCCTACGGTCTGGGTATCCGCCATGTACGACCTTATGCGCTGTTCGTGTTTGAAAACTGGCACAATCTCAACCCTCTCGACTATTTTGCTTTTTATCTTGAAGACCTGACTTTTCCCGTTGCCGCAGATTATGTGTTGGGTTCGATATATCCCCAACAGTTTCTGGCCATCCCCTCCGAATTTATTCCTGAAGGTGAGGTGTCCAGTTATGGTCGAGTGATTCGCATAGGCAGCGGCAATGAAAGCACCTCTCCTGTGCGAACCCTTTTGATCAAGACCGACCGCCCCGGTGGTGTGGACAAAGACCCCGGCAGTCCGTGGCATACCGGCCTGGTCATGCGCGTAGAAGGCTTCCCCGAAGGATCGAATATTGGCGCAGGCGATGTTGTGGGCGGCCTTTGGTGCCTGATTGATCTGTACGAACACATCCGCCAGAACGATGTCATCGAGCTGTCCTGGGATGGCGAGTTTGTGCAGCATACCGTGAGCCCGGCTGAGGCGGCCGGGTCAGGACCGATTCGGGTCTTTGTGCCCAAATCGATCATTGATAAGGGGGGGCAACTTGGGAAAGTGACCCTTCGGTTTCGTGTGCATGATGTGGTGGAAAACTTTTCCGGGGAAAAGTATCAGTATTCCAAACCTTATTTCCTGGACGCCGAATTGGACCCTTCGCTGTTGGGGCCGCCGATTTTCCTGGTGGACGGCGAAGAGCTCGAATCCAGGCAGATCGACTTCGATACCCAGAGTGGCTCAACCTTCGAAGTGATCGCCCTTACAGACAAACAGTTTCCGTCCCCCCTCCCCAGGCATCAGATCATTGTGACGTTGCTCGGGATGCTCGAAGACGGCACCACCCAGACAATTGTGCTGCAGCCGGTTACCGACAAGAACCTCGGTTTCACCTTTGTTCCGGTGGATGCCAGCATCATCGCTCAATGGGTTGGCGGCTCATTTCGGGTATCGTTCGAGTGGCAAACCGCCGCCGGCGTGTCGCTGGGGCAATCGGGCAGCACTACCATCACCGTGGT
>NZ_VFEU01000072.1 GCF_007858255.1 Pseudomonas rhodesiae
CCTTTGTTCCGGTGGATGCCAGCATCATCGCTCAATGGGTTGGCGGCTCATTTCGGGTATCGTTCGAGTGGCAAACCGCCGCCGGCGTGTCGCTGGGGCAATCGGGCAGCACTACCATCACCGTGGTGGGCACCAAGGTCTTGATGCCGGCCCCCGATGTCAGCCCTATCGAGCTGGGGTTGATTCCGGCAGGTGAAGACATCACGGTCACCCTGCCGTTTTACGAACCCCATGACCCCGGCTGGCTGGAGACGCTGTTCATCACCCACGTACCGTCGGGGGGCGGCAATGCCATTGTCTACCGTCAAAATCAACTGGCAGGCGCTCAGGGGGGCACCTACACAGTGCGCGCCGCCGAGCTGGAACAGTTCAACGGGCTGGGTCACATTGATATCTATTACGAAACCAACGACGGTGTCGTCCATATCCTGGGCGGCAATGCCCTGACGACTCGGCGCTCCCTGATGCTGGGCGCCCAAATCGGCGAGCGCGTGGCCGACATGCCCGCGCCCCGCCTGCAAGGTGCCGTGGGCAACAACGTCAACCCCGCTGACGTTACAGGCAGCGATGTACTGGTCACGTTCACTTACCTCGATACCCAGCCCGGCGACAAGCTCCATTGGTCTTGCATCGGCTCGGGCCTGGGCGGCTCCGCCAACGGTACCCTGGACATCAATGGCGCCACCGCAGGCCGGGAACTGCCCTATCCGGTCACCCGCGACATTCTCGACAAAAACAACAACGGCAGTTTACGCATCAGCTACAGCCTGGAACGCCAAGGCCCGCCCCGGGTGGAACTGCGTTCGGAAGCCCTGAACCTGACGGTTGGCGTCGGCGTTCAGTTGGAGCGGCCGGTGGTCGGAGGTGCCTCGTTATTCCCTGACCAGCTCAACCCGCTGGCCGTGGTAGACGGTACCTATGTGTTGGTGAAGTTCCGGCCGATGCTGGCAACCGATCAGATTCGTGTGGACTGGATCAGCGCCGACGGCACTGGCAGCGTGGCCGTGAGTGCACACGGCAACCCCAGCACCCACGAAGTAGAGGTGCCCATACCGTCCGAGGTCATCGCCAAAGGCATCCGCGAGGGCGGCAATCGCATCAGCGTGCAGTACCACTTCACGCGCGGCAGCTTCCCCTATGAGTCCGATGTGCTGGACCTGGTACGGCTT
>NZ_VFEU01000073.1 GCF_007858255.1 Pseudomonas rhodesiae
TTGATCTATCTGTACTTCCATCAAACGTCACCGCACAACTAACCGTGATCTCCTGATTATTCGGCAACGCCGCCAACCAGGTGCGCAGCACCGTCTTATTCGCCAGGCCATTGTTGGCTTCCAGTGAGTTAATGTCGTACGCGCTTAAGACCTCCAGAGGCGTGACGCCCGGAGCGCTGCAGGTGATCCATACCCGTTGCCCCGTGATACTCAACCGCCACTTGGCCAGGGCCGCGGTGGCGTTGCCGGTAAAGGTATTGAGTTCCAGCGTGTCGCCATTGGCCTTAGCGTTGATCAATACCCGGGGCAGGTCCGATTCGCGGATCGTTTGCACCGTCAGCCGTTGTTCGAAGGAGTCCACCGGGCTGCCATTGATCATGGCGATATACATCAACTCGATGGTTTTACCCACGCTGGCGGCGAGGATCTGCTGGCTGATGGCAAAGTCCACACGACCGCCGGCCAGACCATTCTTAGCCGGGATATCGGCCTCGGAGCCATCGGGGAACAACCACTTCAACCGGATTACGTGTTCGCCGTTCATGCCGTCGTATTTCACCGTGACCGACGCGGTGTGTTCATAGTCCAGCGGGTAGATGGTCAGGGTCGCGCCCGGCCGGTTGTCAAATGCCGGGGCGGGCAAGGTGGAAGCCAGCGCCTGCACCGTGTGTTCGCGCACACCGAACAGCACGGCCGAGTTTATGTCGTAGCTTTCGGACAAGGTGACCCAGAACTCGATGGTCAGCCGTGAGCCATCCTTGAGCAGGCGCAGTTTGCCCACCGGGGTCGGAGGGAAAATACCGTGGGTGACGCCGTTCGCTGTCACCAGGTTGGCGGTGTAGGTGTGCTCTTTATAAATGCTGCCGTCGGCGAAAATACCTGTGTAGATCATCCACATCCGTTGGTTGGGGGCGATGAAACTCCACACCGGAATACGCGTGCGGGCGGTGTCGTTGAGTTCTGCCAGCACCAACAGCACCTTGTCGCCCACCCCGTCGATGGTCGGCGTGGGCAGCCCGGTCAGGGGCAGCAGTTCCAGGTCCAGCACATCGGACTCATAGGGGAAGCTGCCGCGCGTGAAGTGGTACTGCACGCTGATGCGATTGCCGCCCTCGCGGATGCCTTTGGCGATGACCTCGGACGGTATGGGCACC
>NZ_VFEU01000074.1 GCF_007858255.1 Pseudomonas rhodesiae
TACTCACACGGCACCGAGTAGCGGTTGCGCCCGACGCTGACCAGGCAGGTGCTGGAGACCCGCGCAGGCCGCTCGACGTAACCGTCGAATGGCGCTGGCACAGGCATCAGTTCAGCGCGCTCCAACTCCAGCACTTCGGCCACACTCAGCCCGCTGTATTGAGGGTGCGTCAGCTCGTTCCAAAGCGCGCGGCAGCGCTGGCCCAGCCAGGCATTGAGTTCCTCGAAGGAGTGAAACTGGCAGTCCTGGGCGTCTAGCCAGATACGCCTGCGGCTGTCTTGCACGTTCTTTTCAACGATGCCCTTTTCCCAACCAGCGGCGACGTTGCAGAAGTCCGGATCGAACAGGTAATGCGCGCACATCACCGCAAAGCGCGCATTCACCGCCCGGCCTTTGCCCTTATTGACCTTGTCGACGGCGGTCTTCATGTTGTCGTAGATGCCCCGGCGCGGCACGCCGCCCAAGGAGCCGAACGAGCGTGTATGGGCGTCAAATAACATCTCATGGCCCTGGCTCGGATACGCCACAAGCCAGAACGCACGGCTGGCACACAGCTTCAGATGTGCCACCTGCATACGCCGGTAAATGCCGCCGACCAGCAAGCCTTCCTCGCTCCAGTCAAACTGAAACGCCTCGCCAAGAGCAAAGGTCAGCGGCACAAAGGCCTGCGACGCCTTGCCCTGTCCCCCTCGCCAGGCACGGATAAACGCGGTGAGCTGGCTGTAGCCACCGTCATAACCTTCGGCTTTGATTTGCGCCAACAGCGCCTTGGCACTGCGCCGCTGTTGCTTGGGCCGCAGCGAATCGGCTTTTAGCGCCTGCTCCAGCGTGGCGTGAAAAGGGCTGAGTTTGTTGAAGATCGCGCGGCGTTGGTAGACCGGCGGCTTGGCCTCAGGTGCTCTGACCCACTTGCGAATCGTGTTGCGCGCCAACCCGGTGCGCTTGGCTATCTCATGCAGCGACAGCTTGTCGCGGAAATACATCCGGCGAATTTTGCCCATCATTTCCATACTGATCACCCTGTGTTCTCCTGCTCAAAAATTGAGCAGAAGCAGTTGAACACCTGGGTCAGTTTTCAGTCGGCAGAACAGCCTCTACTGGGTCAGTTTTCGGTCAGCGGCAACAC
>NZ_VFEU01000075.1 GCF_007858255.1 Pseudomonas rhodesiae
GGCGCCGCCGCCGCCATTGAAGCCCGCGCCGTCACCGCCAGTGACTCCGCCGCCATCGTGCGCGCCAAGGCCGCCCTGGACAAACTCGACATCGCCGAAGGCCTCGCCGAACTCGAAGGCGCCTCCGCCCGCGTCGCCGTCGACGAAAAGCGCATGATCAACTGCCGCGCCGACCTCAACCAACTCGTGCCCTTCAAGTACGACTGGGCCTGGCAAAAGTACCTCGACGGCTGCGCCAACCACTGGATGCCGCAAGAGGTCAACATGACCGCCGACATCGCCCTGTGGAAAAACCCCGAAGGCCTCACCGACGACGAACGCCGCATCGTCATGCGTAACCTGGGCTTCTTCTCCACTGCCGATTCGTTGGTCGCCAACAACCTGGTGCTGGCCGTGTACCGCCTGATCACCAACCCGGAGTGCCGCCAATACATCCTGCGCCAGGCCTTCGAAGAAGCGATCCACACCCACGCCTACCAGTACTGCATCGAATCGTTGGCCATGGATGAAGGCGAGATCTTCAACATGTACCACGAGATCCCATCGGTGGCGAAGAAAGCCGCCTGGGGCCTGAAGTACACCCGTTCGATCTCCGATCCGAAGTTCGAAACCGGCACCGTCGACACCGACAAAGAACTGCTGCGCAACCTGGTCGCCTACTACTGCGTACTGGAAGGCATCTTCTTCTATTGCGGCTTCACCCAGATCCTCTCCATGGGCCGCCGCAATAAAATGACCGGCGTGGCCGAGCAGTTCCAATACATCCTGCGCGACGAGTCGATGCACCTGAACTTCGGTATCGACGTGATCAACCAGATCAAAATCGAAAACCCACACCTGTGGGATGCCGAGATGAAGGAAGAAGCGACCCAGATGATCCTGCAAGGGACCCAACTGGAGATCGAATACGCGCGCGACACCATGCCGCGCGGTGTATTGGGCATGAACGCGGCGATGATGGAGGATTACCTCAAGTTCATCGCCAATCGTCGCCTGTCGCAGATTGGCTTGAAGGAAGAGTATCCAGGCACGACCAACCCGTTCCCGTGGATGAGCGAGATCATGGACTTGAAGAAAGAGAAAAACTTCTTCGAAACCCGCGTGATCGAGTACCAGACCGGCGG
>NZ_VFEU01000076.1 GCF_007858255.1 Pseudomonas rhodesiae
CCCCCACTCCTTCGCTAGCCCAGTTCAGTTGTTTAAGACCTGCCACACGCAGCCATGTAGCAGGCCGTCGTCGCCATGAAATCAGAACGGCTCATCGTCCTCCGGTTCCTGGCCGCCCTTACGCTTTCGCTCCCGTGATTTGATCTTGGCCTGGGCCGCCAAGCTACTGTGTTGCAGGCGATAGGACTCGTTACCGGTTTCGACGATGTGGCAGTGGTGGGTCAGCCGATCCAGCAGGGCGGTGGTCATCTTGGCGTCGCCGAACACGCTCGACCATTCGGCGAAGCTCAGGTTGGTGGTGATCACCACGCTGGTGTGTTCGTACAGCTTGGACAGCAGGTGAAACAGCAACGCACCGCCAGCCTGGCTGAACGGCAGATAACCCAGTTCGTCGAGGATGACCAGATCCATGCGCAGCAGTGCCTGGGCGATCCGCCCGGCTTTGCCGTCGTGTTTTTCGCGCTCCAGCAGATTGACCAGATCGACCGTGGAGTAGAAGCGCACGCGCTTACCGTGCCGGGTGATGCCGGACACGGCCAGCGCGGTGGCTAGGTGGGTTTTACCGGTGCCTGGCCCACCGATCAGCACCACGTTCTGCGCGGTGTCGGTAAAGGCCAGGCTGGCCAGCTCGCTGATCAGGCGTGCGTCGGCGCTAGAGGCGTTGAAATCGAAGCTGGCCAGATCGCGGTGCATCGGCAGCTTGGCCATGTTCATCTGGTGGCTCACCGAGCGCATGGCGCGATCTGTGTGCTCTTGTTCCAGCAGGTGTTCGAGCAGCCACTTGGACGAGGCTGTGTTCGACTCACCCTGTGCAGTTAACTCCGCCCAGGCCGTGGCCATGCCGTGCAGGCGCAGCTCCTTGAGTTCCGCCATCAAATCACGCATGACCGACCTCCTCGGCCTGGCCACGCAGGCGGTCGTAGCGCGCCGTGTTAGCGACGGGGGCTTCCTTGAGCGACAAGTGGGTTTCGACGCTGGGTGGTGGTTCGGTCGCGGCCAGGCGCGCCACGACATTGAGGATGTGTTCGGCGCTCAGGCTGCCGCTCTCCAGTACCAGCTCAACGGCTACCAGCACGGCATCGAG
>NZ_VFEU01000077.1 GCF_007858255.1 Pseudomonas rhodesiae
TGGGTTGTCGAGTTTGCCTACGTCGAGGCGGGCGATTTCGCCGTAGGCGCGGTAGTGGGCGGACCAGGCGATATCGCCCTCGGGGGTGGTGAGTTCCTGGGGTGTGCCGAGGTGGTCGAGTTGGTAGTGGTAGGGCTGTGTTTCTTTTGGACCGAAGCCTTGTAAAAGCGCCAGCGGCCGGAAGCTGTCGGGTTCGTAGAGGTAACTGCGGTGGCGTCCCGCTTGGTGTTCGGCGATAAGTGTGTCGCCTTGCCAGAAAAATTCGGTGGTGGTGCCGTCGACGGTTTTGCTGATACGCCGGCCAAACGGGTCGTAGCGGTAACGGGCGGTTTGGCCGTTAGGCTGGGCGATTTCGATCAGCCGGTGTTGGCTGTCATAGCGGTATTCGGTGACGAGTTGCTGGCCTTTGCCACGGCGTTCCTGGGTCAGGTTGCCGAAGGCGTCGTAGGTGTAGTGGCGGTCGCCCTGGATCAGCAGGCGGTTGCCGGCGACGATGTCGGGGCCGGGGCGGTTTTGCATCAGCAGGTTGCCGGCCGGGTTGTGGGCGAAACGTTCCTGCACGTCGTGGGAATGGTCGGCGCGGATAAGGCGTTGCAGCGGGTCGTAGCGGTAGTGGTGTTCGCCTTTGCGGGTGTCGAGCAGGCGGGTGAGGTTGCCGGCTCGGTCGTAGTCGTATTGGCGCTGGTAGAGCGGATGGGTCTGGTGGGTGACGGCGTGGGCGTGCAGGCGCTGTTGGTCGTCGTAGTGATAGTGGCTGAGCAGTTGGCCTTGTTGACGCTGGTGTTCCAGACCGGCGTTGAATAGGTGCGAGGTCAGGGTTTTGCCATTCAATTCAACAGTCGCAAGGTGCCCGCCCTTGTCGCGGTTGAAGGCCACGCGGTTGTTATCCGGCAGGCGCAGGTGCTTGAGCTGGCCGCAGGCGTCGTAGCCATAGCGCAGGGTGCCCCAGCCCTGGTGTTCGGCGGTGAGGCGGTTTTGGCGGTCGTACTCGTAGGCCAACGCCCAGTGGCCGTCGTCGACACTGAGGAGATTGCCCTGGCGGTCGTAGG
>NZ_VFEU01000078.1 GCF_007858255.1 Pseudomonas rhodesiae
GCCGAGCTGAAACGGGTGACGGAGGAGCGAGACATCTTAAAAAAGGCCGCCGCGTACTTTGCCAAGGAGTGCGGCTGAAGTACGCCTTTATTAAGCAGCAAGCGGGTCATTACGCGATTCGACGGCTTTGCCTGACGCTCAAGGTTCATCCCAGCGGCTACTACGCGTGGCTATCAGAACCAAAATCTGCGCGAGCCAAGGACGATCAGCGACTGCTTGGATTGATCAAACACTCCTGGTTGGAAAGCGGTGGTGTTTATGGCTATCGCAAGATCCATGATGACCTGCGAGAGGTTGGTGAGAGCTGTGGCCGTCACCGGGTGGCTAGGTTGATGCGCCTTGAAGGTTTACGTTCTCAGACTGGGTATCGACGGAGGCCTGGAAAATATGGCGGTAAGCCAGCCGTTGCCTCACCGAACTTACTGAAGCGCCAATTCGATGTCAGAGAACCCAACAAAGTTTGGGTCACAGACATTACCTACATCCGAACATATGAAGGCTGGCTGTATTTGGCCGTGGTGCTCGATCTGTTTTCACGCCAGATCATTGGTTGGTCAATGAAGTCGCAGATGACCAGCGACGTAGCCATTGATGCACTGCTGATGGCGGTTTGGAGACGTAAGCCGAAGCAAGAGGTGATGATCCACTCGGATCAAGGCAGTCAGTACAGCAGCTCAGACTGGCGAAGCTTCTTGAAAGCTAACAACCTGGTAGCCAGCATGAGTCGTCGAGGTAA
>NZ_VFEU01000007.1 GCF_007858255.1 Pseudomonas rhodesiae
TCGTAGCCATAGCGCAGGGTGCCCCAGCCCTGGTGTTCGGCGGTGAGGCGGTTTTGGCGGTCGTACTCGTAGGCCAACGCCCAGTGGCCGTCGTCGACGCTGAGGAGATTGCCCTGGCGGTCGTAGGTATATTCAACGACGCTGTCATCGGGCAGGATTTTTCGTACCAGGCGTCCGGCATGGTCGCGTTCGTAACGAGTGACGAGCTGACTGCCGTCGTCGCCGTATTCGGTCTTTTCCTGCAGGTGGCCGTTGAGGTCGTAAACGTAAGCGGTGCGCTGCCCATCAAACCCGACTTCCTGTTGGATCAGGCCGTTGGGGTGGTAGTCGAGCCGGTAGGTCTCGCCGACTTCGTTTTCAATTTCGGTGAGCAGTAATCGGGCGTTGTCATAGCGGTACTGGACCTGAGTTCCATCGGCATTCAGGCGGCGGCTGATCAGGTGCAGGCCGTCGGCGTAGTCGTAGCGGGTGACGTGGCCGAGTTCATCGCGTTCGGCGGTGATTTTTCCGTAGGGGTTGTAGCTGTATTCGCGGGTGGCACCGCCTGGCAGGGTCAGACGAGTCAGCCGACCCACAGCGTCCCACTGATACTGGGTCAGCGCGCCGTGTTCATCTTCGCGCGCCACCTCGCGGCCCAGGTCGTCGTAGCGATAGCGCCTGATGCCGCCATTGGGCAACTGCTCCTCAACCAGTTGCCCGCGCTCATTCCACACCAAGCGATGGCAGCTGTGATCCGGGTACCAGACCCCGGTCAGTTGCCCATGTTTGTTGTAGCTGTAGTCCGTGACATGCCCATCGGGATCGATGCTACGGGTGATATCGCCCTGGTCATTGCGCTCGTATTTCCAGACCGCTTGACCCCGGCGCACCACGCGTACGAAACCGTGGTCATGCTCGTAGGTAGTGGGCTCATCTTCCCCAGGAAACAACGCCACCAAGCGTCCGGCTTCGTCGTACTGATACGCCGTCACCGCCCCCAGCGGGTCTTGCTCGACTGTCAGCCGGCCTTTTTCGTCGTAGGATTTGAAGTGTTGCGCGCCATCCGGATCGATGCGTTGCACCAATCGCGCACGGTCGTCGTGGACATAGATTTCCTGGCTGCCATCGGCGTTGTGCACCGTGACCTGGCCGTCATCGCCCCACACATAGCGCGTGTCCATCTGCGAGAAGCTGGCCCAGTGCCGCACACAGCGCGCCGCCTTGCCGGAGCGTTCCCACGCCCAGAAGAAACTCGCCCCACCGGCCAGGCCGCGTTCCACAATGACGTGCTGCTCGTCGTAGCGGTAGACCTCGCTCTCGCCGACGGCATTGGTCGCTGAGACCAGTCGGCCCAGGTCGTCATAGGTGTAGGAAACGACGTTCTGCTCAGTAATCCACTCGTAAGGCTCATAACCCTTAGCGCGCTGAATCTGATAATCCACCGCGACAATGCGCCCAGCCCCATAGCGCAGAAACAACGAGCGACCCACCCCGTTATCCACCCGCTCGATACGCCCGAGCACATCGCGGAAAATTCGCAGGCGGTTGTCATACGCATCGCTGATCGCCGTCAGCACACCGTCGCGAAAGTGGTAGAACCGCGATGCCTGGGCCAGCACCAGCTCATCCGGCGAAGCGCCCAGATAGATCGCTGCTTCGGCCAGGCTATTGGTGATTGCCGGTCGCGCAACGGTGGGCATTGGAAACGAGATAGAGCGATTTTCATGGTCGGTCCAGACCACCGAATCGCCTGAAACCAGCAGCCGCTGCGCCAGCCCATGGCTCCAGCCAACCCCTAGCCCTACATCGACTTCCACCGCACTGGTGCGATACAGCCGCGTCCACTCGAACGGCAACACCCCATCCAGAACACCGTCAGTCAGGGTCAGCAATTCCTCCCCGGTAACCATCGACACCGGGCAGCCATTGGTGACGGTTTTATCCGCAGAAGCCGCCGCATCGCCGTTCGGGTTTTTCCCCGAAACAGGTGCGTCGTCTACAGGCTCCTGCCGCACCAACACCGTTCGCTGAGCCTTGCGACGAACCGCCGGCACCGCGTTCGTAACCACCTGCTCCCCAGCCTGCAACGGCGCAACCGGGACTGTCTTGATCGGCGTCGCCGCGCTGCCCAGCAGCAATGGCCTGGCCTCTGCGACATGGGGTTCCAGCCTGGGTCCCTTGAGGTGCTTGGCGAGCAACGCCAACAACGCTCGCGCCCGCGCGGATTTGATGCTGCTGAGCGTCTGAGCACCCAGGCGCAGTGCCACGCCCATGCCTGCTGTGGCCCAGATCAGCAGCAGATTGATCAGCACTTCCCCGGTCAGTTCGCCAACCAGTTCGTACATCTCGGGCGGCGGTAGCAGGCGCATCCAACTGACCATGGCTGCCAAGTAAATGAACAGCAGCGGCTCATCGCTGAGCACCAGCAAACCCTGGGCAATCGCGTCGCTGCCGAGTGCCAGCAGCGCATCGAGTTCGGCCTGGGAGATGTAGGCCAAGAGCTTTTCGCTGTGGGCCTTGAGGTCCGATAGCAGCTCATACAACTGCGTGACGTTGTCCCACAGGTTGTACAGCGCCTTGGCCAAACCACTTGAAAACGCCATGCCCTGCATGGCGCTGCGCTCAAGCGCGGTGGCGTGGGAAAAATCGTCCCAGCGGGGTTTGAAGGTCTTTGCCCATTCATCGCGCAGGTCCGTTTCCAGCCCCGCGATCACCGCCTGATAAGACGCATACAGCGCCTTGACGTGGTCCTGGGAAACGTTGGGATAAAAGGTGATCTGGTAGGCCTGGTCGCGGGTGCACTCCTTGAGTTCAAGAATGCCGCTGGGGCCGATGGTGTGATGCTGGGGCGCGCCCATCGTGCTGCCATCGGCGGCCAAGGCTTGAAGCATCACCGGCGTGTTGCCGATGGGGACGAAGCGGGTGCTTTCGAACAGGTGCACCAGGGTTAACGAGCCCTGGGCATCACACTGGGCAACAACCGCGTTGGGCTTTTTTGAAGAAACCGGTTCGACCAGCGCGACGTCATCGCCGACTTTAAAGACCTGCTCCACCTGCAGGGCCGAGCCACTCCAGAAACTCTCGGCCCAGTCGTCGAAGGTGTTGAGGCAGTCGCGAAAATCACGCAGGACGCCTTCGATGTCAGGCGCCTTGGGGTCCATGGGGGCCAGGACGAAGCTGGCGATGACCGGAATCAAGAGACAGCCCTGTCGAGCAGGGCCATAAAAGCGGAGTGCATCAGCGATCCCTCGCACTGAATGATCAGGCGAGAGACTTTGGAGGGATTATCAGAGCAAAGAAGTCGGCGTTATTCGCCGGCAGGGTGAGGACGTTTCGCCAAAAGCGCGGGCAAACCGTGGGGTTGCTGTAGGGATAGGATTACAGCTTGAACAGTCCTACAGCTTCAGTTGCCCAATCGCCTTGCTCAACTCCCCAGCCAAGGTGGCCAGGTCATTGCTGGTGGTGGCAGAGCCCACTGTCTGTTGCACGGTGTTTTCGGTTACGTCACGGATGCTGACCACCGCGCGGTTCATCTCTTCAGCAACGTGGCTCTGCTGCTCGGCCGCGACGGCGATCTGAGTGTTGCTCTCGCGCATCTGCGCCACGGCGTCGGTGATTTCGGCAAGGGCGCCAGCGGCGTCCTGGGCCTGTTGCACACAGTCGTCGGCCTTGAATGAGCTTTCCTGCATAAAGTCCACCGCATCGCGGGTGCCGGCCTGCAAGGCCGAAACCATGCGGGTGATTTCATCGGTGGAGCTTTGCACGCGTTTGGCCAGGTTGCGCACTTCGTCGGCGACCACGGCGAAACCGCGGCCCATTTCACCGGCGCGGGCGGCCTCGATGGCGGCGTTGAGGGCCAGCAGGTTGGTCTGTTCGGCGATGCTGTGGATCACGCTGACCACGCCGTTGATTTTCTGGCTGTCTTCGGCGAGTTTCTGGATCATTTCCGCGGTTTGCTGCACACCGGTAGACAGCCCGGCGATCGAGCGTTGCACACGGGTGACTACTTCGCGGCCGCTGCCGGCCAGGGTATCGGCGGTTTTGGACAGGTCGCGGGTAGCGCCGGCGTGCTGGGCAATGTGGTGCACGGTAGCGGTCATTTCATTGATCGCGGTGGCGGCCTGGTCGGTTTCGCTTTGCTGGCCGAGCATGCCGTGCTGCACATCGTTCATGCTGCTGGCCAGGCGCGCGGCACCTTCGTCGAGCAACCGGGCGGTGCTCGCGACAGTGTTGACCACCCGCTGGTAGCCGGCCTGCATGGCGTTGAACGCGCTGGCCATCTGGCCGACTTCATCTTTGCACGCCAATGGCACACGGGCCGACAGGTCGCCGGTTTTCTCCACATGCAGCATCACGTCCTTGAGGGTGTTGAGCTGGCTTAGCAGGAAGCGGATCAACAACTGCGAGGCGCACAGCATCGCCAGCATCAGGATCAACACCGCTGCGGCGTACTGGGTAAAGCGCTCGCTGAACACCTGGCTGAAGCTGGGGGCGTAGGCGAGTGCGGCGATTTGTTGGCCGTCCGCGCGGGCGACAACTTGCGCCCCCGCCAGAACATTCTCACCGAACAACGGCATAGGATTGAGTTCGACCCAGCCGCTGGCGCTGTTCAGGGCTGACAGATCCTGGTCGGCCAGTTGTGGGGCTTGGCCGCGCGGGAACGTCAGCCACATCTCGCCCTTGGGCAACGCCTTATCGGCCGGCCAGGCGCTGAGCAATTGCGCCTGGGCCTGCGCCGACGCGTAGGATTGCGCGGTGCGGGCCTGCTGTTCGAGGTGTACGGCGTACAGCACCAGCAGCAGGGTGGTGACAAAGGCGACCGCGTTAACGGCCCAGAATTTGTATTTCAGCGAGATATTGCTAAGCCAGGCACCCATGGAAGGTTTTCTCTGATAGCGAAAGCAGCATTGGCAAGGTGCCAGTATTGTGCCTTTATCATAAAAAACCCTTTTGACATGGGTCAATGCGCCGCATCAATCCAGATTGGGCAACCCAAAAAACCGACGGGCGCAGGCGGTGCTGTGTAAGGCCAGGTCCTCTACGCTTTCCTGGCGGTGCAGGGCGACTTCACGCAGCACTTCCACGAGATAGGCTGGTTCGTTGCGGCCATTTTTCGGTTTGGGGCGCAGCGTGCGTGGTAACAGATAAGGCGCGTCGCTCTCCAGCATCAGACGTCCTCGGGGGATTTCTCCGACGAGCGGGTGCAAATGGGTCCCACGGCGTTCGTCGCAGATCCAACCGGTAACGCCAATGTGCAAATCGAGGTCGAGATAGCTGAACAGTGCCTGCTGTTCGCCAGTGAAGCAATGCACCACGGCGGCGGTGAGGTGGTCGCGGTAGTCCTTGAGGATTTCCAACAGGCGCTGGTTAGCATCACGTTCATGTAGGAACACTGGCAGTTTCAGCTCTGCGGCCAGGGCCAGGTGAGCTTCCAGCACTTTTTCCTGTTGCGGGCGCGGGGAGAAATCCCGATTGAAATCCAACCCGCATTCGCCGACGGCACGCACCCGGGGCTCACTGAGCAAAGCACGCAGACGCTGAGCGCTGTCACCGTTCCAGTCACTGGCGGAGTGGGGGTGAATGCCCGCCGTGCTGAAGAGGCGTTGGCCGTTTTGATCGAGTTTTACGCACAGGTCCAGGGCCTGTTCGCTACCTTCGACACTGGTGCCGGTGAGCACTAATTGCTGCACGCCGGCGGCATAGGCGCGGTCGAGAACGGCCTGGTGTTTATCGTCGAAACTGGCATTGGTCAGGTTGACGCCGATATCAATGAGCTGCATGGTGCTATCTCCGCCTGCGGCCGGAAAGCATATCAGAGCTGTAGATTTATAAGAAAAACCAAGAACTACAACGGTTTATAGCTGTCTTTGAACGTTGCGACCGACATGGCTGATGGCTAAATGCCTTGTCCATGCTTGAGTTGCGCGCGAAGCCTGCGCTGAAAGCGCTCTGTTTCTGACTCCCAGCTCCTCGTTTTTCCGAGGGTGTTGACCAGTATTCTTTCCGGAGAGCGGATGATCCGACCCTCGGCGTTATTAATGTTATGCCTCACGCTGCTGCCGATGGCGGCGGTCGCGCGTCTGGACGGGCCACTGGAAGTGACCAAACCCAGCAAAGTCCGCGATCTGGCGGAGATTCGCTCAAGTCGCACCTTGCGCGTACTGGTCAACCAGAGCCGTAACAGTTCCGGCGAAGTGCAGGGGCAGGCCATTGGTGTCGAATACCATCGCCTGCGTGCGTTCGAGCAATACCTCAATGGCCATGCCCGCGATGGTCAGGAGATCAATCTCAAGATCATTCCCAAAGCCAAGGATCAGTTGCTCGCCGCGCTGGCCCGTGGTGAAGGCGATCTGGTGGCCCCCGGTGAACTGCTGGATATAAACACGGCCCACAAGATCGTCACCAGCGACCCGATTATCAGCGACGTGCCGCTATGGTTGGTGGGGGTCAAGGGTGAACGGCGGTTTACCAGGCTGGAGCAGTTGTCCGGTCGCACCCTGGCGCTGACCACTGGCAGTGCGGCGGCGGATGCTGTCAGCCAGGTCAATCAAAAACTGGCCCTGCACAAACAGCCACCGATCAAGGTGGAGTGGGTGGATCCAACGCTGGCCGTGGAGGATGTGTTGGAGATGGTCCAGGCAGGGATTTTCCATCTGACCATCGTTGAAAAACCCATAGCCGAGCGCTGGTCGAAGATCCTGCCCAAGTTGCGCTTCGATAAGCAGGTCGCGATCACGTCGCTCGGTGACGAGTTCTGGTTTGTGCGCCAGGATGCATCGATACTGCGCGCCAGTATCGACCGATTCCTCAAGACCTATCGCACCCCTGCGGACCGGGATGTGGCGTTCCAGCGCATCTACCGTCGTCTCTACCAGGTGCGCAATCCGCTGGCCCGCATCGATCGCCAGCGTCTGGAGAAACTGCGCCCGGTCCTGCAAAAGCACGCTGAGGAGCAAGGCATGGACTGGCTGAATTTGGCGGCGTTGGCGTTCAAAGAGTCGGCCCTTGACCCGAGCGCTCGAAACAGCGGCGGCCCCACCGGGCTGATGCAGATCACGCCATCGGCGGCACAGCGTGTGGGCGTCAACAATATCGAAACGCTCGACAGCAACGTGCAGGCCAGTGCGCGGTATCTGACGATGATTCGTCGCAAATTCTTCGCCAGCCCCAAGCTCAACGAGCGCGAGCGCATGGCGTTTGTGCTGGCAGCCTACAACATGGGGCCCGAGCGCGTTCAGGGCATGCGCACCGAGGCCAAGCGCCGCGGGCTCAACCCCAATCAGTGGTTTTTTCAGGTGGAGCGCATCGCCATGGAGCAAGTCGGGATGAGCGCAGTCGGCTATGTGAATAGTGTCAATAAGTACTATTTGGCATTCGACCGCGAACGAGAGTCTCTGGAGCCAGTGGCCACCAAAATCGCGTCACGAAAGTAATCGATTTTGTAGATATTAATCAGGCATTTTTTGCGCTTTTATCATCCTCTAAACTGATTAATATAGCGGCCAACCAACCTCTACTTCGAAAAGGATGTACGCCATGAGCCCACTTATCAAAAGCCTTCTGTCCACCCGCGCCGGTTATGGCCTGACGATTCTACGTATCGTCGTTGGCATCATCTTCGCCGCCCACGGTTCGCAAAAACTCTTTGGCTGGTTTGGTGGCTACGGTCTGGCGGGCACTGCCCAGTGGATGGAAAGCATTGGCCTGGCGCCGGGTACGCTGATGGCACTGCTGTCGGGCGGTACTGAGTTCTTCGCAGGCCTGGCGCTGATCATTGGTTTGCTGGTGCGTCCGGCGGCGCTGGGCTTGACCATCCTAACGCTGGTAGCGATCTTCTCGGTGCATATCCATAACGGTCTGTTCATGGCCAACAACGGTTATGAATTTGCCTTGGCCTTGCTGGGCGGCACACTGGCGGTGTTGCTGGAAGGTGCTGGCAAGCTCTCTGCCGACCGCGCCATCGCCAACTGACTGACTGGCAACGCTCTGAAAAGGCCCACGCATGCGTGGGCCTTTTCGTTGCCGGCGATTCTTGACATCGCCCCACCGGCTTCTCTAGGATGCCGTTCATGCGCCGATTTAAACAGCTAATTGCGGGGCGCCACTGGGACTCAATGCAGCCCGACAGAAGCGTGTTCTCCCTTGCGAGATACCTTCGAAATACCGCTAAAGCGCTGGTTCGGTGTTGCCTCTCACCTGCCCGCAGACTTTTGAGGCAGAGACACGACACGATGAATGCACTACGCCCTCTGATACGCCTGGCTCCGATCACTGCGGACCTCACGCAACGCAATCCGAAAATCCTTCTAGGTGGCAAGCACCAGCCGACATTATTGCGTTATCTGGACGGCTGGCCGCGTCGTACTGGGCGGCCCTCCGCTTTCCTGATTCAGTTCGTTGAAGACGGCGACTCCCTCGCTAGGTTTGCCAGTGACAGCTTCGATCTCGCGGTCATTCAGGCCCCCAGTGCCGATAACGCTGAAGAAGTCATCCGTCAATTGACTCGGATCGCCCGTCAGGGGTTGATTGCGCGGCGGTAAGTAGTCAGTAGAGCAGCGAGCGTGGCTGAGTGCGATGACGCTGTTGGCGTAACCACAGACCCCACGCTATCAGACATAGCGTCACGGGCACCGTAACGATCAACCCCAGCTTGATCATGAGTTCCAGGCGATGCACTGACTCGTATGCCTGGGTTTTCAGCGCGTGCAATTCCATGGGTAGACGCAGCCGCTCCTTGTTGAGGGCTTGCAGCTGGGTGTTAGGGTCCACCGCTTGGGTGCCGAGGCTGGTTGTGGGAGGGGTCAGCAGTTGCCACTCCTGCTCGGTTCGCTGAAGGCGTCGTTCCAATTCGGTCGCTTTCTCGCGGTAAGACTGTGCGGCCCTATCGCGCATCGTGTGCAACGCACTTGGCGCGGGGTTCGTCACCACCCGAGGGCGGAGGCTGGCGAGGGGTTCAAGCATGGACAAGTTATCCAGCGTATTCAAAATAAACATCATGTTGCCGCCAGGCGCCGTGCTGACCTCATCCATCAGTAAATCGGTGTCCGCCACCACCACCACATGGATGCGCTCGGCTTTTTGCAAACCGGGTGGTTGTCCCTTGATGCCATTGGGAAATGCCGAATAGGCCGGACCTTCGATACGTGCTGCAAGGGTATGACGTTGGGCGTGCTGAGACATTTCGTCGGTCAGTGCATCGAATTTGAGCGCCGAGGCGAATCGCTCGGTTTCCAGCAATGCAGACTGCCAGGAGCTTTGCAGGAGAGGGGTGAAGGTGGTGCGACTTTTCATACGCGGCGAAAGGGCACCGCTGCTCGATACCGTAACCGTATTGAGTTTCCAGCTACTGAAATCACTGGGGTTCATTGCCTCATGCGGCAGGTTCAATCTAGCCGGATGGCGCACGGCTGGTTTCCCGGGGCCGGTGACCACCGAGGAAGCATAGAGATGATCGATCAGCAGTTTGTCGGGGAATACTTGAATGCCCCATGCCGTGAGCATCTCGTCCAGGCGAGAGTTGGTGGGCAGGGCACCAGCGCCGTACTCGCTGATGGGGTCGATAAACATCAATAATCTGCCGCCCCTCAACGTAAATTGGTCTATCGCATACAGCGTGCGGTAAGACAGCGCGCGGGGTTGAACCACCATCAGTGTCTTGATGCTTGCAGGCACCTGTTCAAGGGTCGGCTCCAGATTGATCAGGTCGAAGTGGCGCTGCAGTTCCCCCATTAGACGCCCTGCGGATTCGCCCATGTCCAATCCGCTGAGCAGCCCGATTGTCCGGGGCTCTGGATGCTGCAGCTGGTAGATCAGGTGGTTGATTTCATATTCGAGCAATGGCTCACGGTCCAGGCTGAATGCTCCGATTCGTTGTGCGCCATGACCCGCGCGGTTGCCGATCAACCCCAGAAACCCAGTTTGGTCGTCGAGACCATATAATGCGGCTTTGTAGGCGTCTTCTGAAAAAGGCGCAGGCTCAATCAGGTGCAGGTTGATCATGCCTCTTGCGGCTTTTTCATATTCGCGGAGCAAGTCTTCGATACGCTTGCCGTAACGATTCAACGCATACGTTCGTTTGGGGTTGTTGTGTGCATTGAAATAATACAAGTCCAACGGCACCTCCAATGACACAAGTAAATCCTGCGTTGGTGGCGATAGGGTATGGATTTTGTGTTGCGTAAAGTCCCAGCGAAGCTCGGGAAGTTTGGCTGTCCAAACAAGGTTTAATGCAAGAAATAACAAAAAAATGACGACGAGTGTCATGCCGGTGCGCAGAGTGGAACGCATGCAGGGCTTTCCTTCTCAGCGGAGTTTGTAGTTGAGTGTGACAATCGTCGCAGTGAGAAAGGCAACGATCATGCTGACGAAATAAAGACTGTCATGAAGCGTAAACTTTCCATGGTCGATTGTGCTGAATCTCGACTGTGGATTAAGGGCGCTTAAACTGTCGATAATCCAAATAGGGGCTTGGCGCTCCAGAGCGTCTACCCATGAAGAAAGGGCAGTGGCTGCCAGTAATAAACCTATCGTCAATATAAAAATAACCACACGTTGACGTGCCAACGTACACACAAAGCAACCGACGGATAGGTAGCTTCCCGCCAATAACCAGCTCGCCGCGAATTGCGAGGCGATGAGGCCATTATCGGCGCTACCCAGGTAATTGGCGGCGACGACCAGAGGGAAGCTGAGGATCAATGCCGTGCCTGCCACGACCCAGGCGGCGATGAACTTGCCGATCACCCGTTCGGCGGCCGTGATGGGTAATGCGCTCATAAGGTCGGCAAAACCGGGATCGGCCTCATCTGACCAGAGTCGTATGGTCAACGCCGGTATCAGCAATAGATAGAGCCAGGGGTGCCACTGGAAAAACACCAGCAGGTCACCACTGTCCTGTTCCACCCAGCGGTGAAGATACAACCCCGCCATGGTGGACAGGGCTAGAAACAGCGCAATGCTGAGATAGGTCGCGGGCGAAGAGGCATAGTTGGCGAGTTGGCGCTTGAAAATAACCGGCAGCAGCTTCAATGGGACCTCTCCTGGCTCAGTTGCTGAACCACATCGTTCACGCGACCGGGCTCCAGGTTCAATGTGTTGATTTTCCAACGGCGGTTGGCAATGAGCGTGTGTATATGGGGATAGATGGCATGCCCAGGCATGGCCAGAACGGTGACCGTGCCAGGCGCGTGGCGATGTTCCTCAATGCCGGCGACGCCGGGTAATACCGCCAAGGCCAGTAAGTCCAAAGGGGTGTCGGCCGAGAGGGTGACGGCCTGGAAGTGACGGGAACTGCGTTGCAAATCGGGCAGGGGCGTGTCGGCTACCAAGCGACTATCAGCGATGAGCAATGCTCGCGTACAGAGTTCGGCCAACTCTTCACTGTTGCGAGAGGAGATGATGACCGTCATCTCCTGCACGAGCGAACGGATAAACGCCTTGAGTGATAGTGCCTGATCCGCCGCAAGTCCCGCAGTCGGCTCGTCCAATAGCAGCACTGCGGGCGAATGCAGGATGGCCTGGGCGACGGACACCCTACGTTTGGTGCATGCGCAGAGCGCGTCGAGGGGTGCATTGAGGGCTGGGTACAAATCCAGTCGTGTCACCGCTTGTTCCACCCGAGCGCGTTTTTCGGCTCCGTGGTAACCACGTATGGCGGCGATATAGTTGAGAAATGCTTTAACGGACATCGTCGGGTGACTGAGGTCCTTAAAACGTTGGTAGCCGATAACTTGCTTGGCTTTATGTGGATAGGTTTGCGCGTTGATGCCGTCGATGTGTATGTGCCCGCCGGTGGGTTGCGTCGAACCGGATAGCAGGTTCAAAAGCATGGTCTTAACATCAGGCCCCTCGCCAAATAATCCTAGGCACTCTTGCTGACGGGCGTTGAATGAAAAATCGCTGATGATATTTTTCTTGTTCAGGGTTTTTGTCAGATTGCTTATTTCGATCATTTTTTTACCGAATAAGTTTGGCGTGACGTAGGGCTAGGATTCAAAAAGGGTACGGTTAATACTCGTCCTTGGGAACGACGGTCCGCGTTAATAAGAAAAGTCCTACGTGCGTGCCAGGTGAGTCACTGAAACAATTGTTTTGTGTTTTAGATGCTTGTGTTGGTAGGTGTTTATTTGATGTTTATATAAACATCCGACTTTTTTAAATGAGGTCCGATTACTATGATGCTTCTACGTACCCTTGTTCTTGAGCGCAACGGTCAGGATGCTCCGGTCAACGGCGCGCTGCTCTGTGGGTTCGCGGTAGGGCAGATCGCCTCTAACTTCCTTGTGTATAGTCTGGATGAGGAAGTTGAACCTGGGAGCTCCAGGGTTTATATCGCGGCGCTGCGCAAGAAACTCGAACGGTATTTCCTCAGCGGTGTTGAATCCAAGGAAGACTTGCAAATAGCCATGCATGTGTTCAAGCAGATTCTTATGTTGGCTGCGGCGTCAGGTACGAAAGCGGCCGGGGTCACCGAAACCCAGGTGCCTTATCATTTTGTCGATCTGAGGGGGTGTAAATTGCCGCCCGCGCGGCCTGAAGACCATCATTCGGTGACCATCAAGAAGGCGCTGGTGATGAAGGTGATCACTTTAGGCATGAATGCCTCCACACTGCCGGCGATCGAAAGCACCTCATTGATCGTGCCCTCCATTCGCTTTTCCTCCCAAATGATCTCCCCGCCCAAAGCGGCAAGCTCATCCGAAGCGGATGCTCAATCGGTGCTTGAACATTCTGTTGAAGAACCTCGACCGCTGCCTGTCGAGCCTCCCGAAACAGTCGTTCAGGCTGAGGCGCCCATCGCCAACGCGAAAGAACCTGAGCCGTCGTCGCCGCCGCCTTCGAAACTGCCTGCGCCGATGGAGCAAAGCGCACTGTTTGAAGTGGACAGCACATTGTCCAGTCTGGCCCGGGTCGCCCATGAGTTGACTCAACAGAAGCTCGCCGCGGCTGAGCGAGAGACCGCGTTGGAGCAGTGGCAGAATCGATTGTTGCAGGAGCAGAACCAGATCGGCGAGCAGGTCAAGGATCTGGAGCAGCGCACATTTCAACTGCGTGATCAGTCGCAGGACATCCAACGCAAGACCGAGACGCTGGCCGCGTTGAAGTCGCAATTGTCGGGCCTGCGTCATACGCTGCGGGGCATGTTGCATGAATTGGATCAGGCGTTGGATAGCTAGGAGTGAACGGCCCTGGCTACTTTCTTCGGTTCATTTATCATCAAGCGCAGCCCGCCGACGCCAGGGCCACCCCCTGGTGCATCGGTGTTTATGGATATTGCCTGGGGATGCGAGCGTTTGAGTACCAAGCTGATCACCAAAGAAGGTCATGAGGCGCTGAAAAAAGAGCTGGATTACCTGTGGCGCGAGAAGCGCCCGGATACCACGCGCAAAGTGACATGGGCGGCGTCGCTGGGGGACCGCAGCGAAAACGCCGATTATCAGTACAACAAAAAACTGCTGCGTGAGATCGATCGCCGTGTGCGCTACCTGCGCAAGCGTCTTGAAGACATGCGCGTGGTGGAATACGCACCGGAGCAGGAAGGCAAGGTGTTCTTCGGTGCTTGGGTTGAGATTGAAAACGAGCAGGGCGAAACCAAGCGTTTTCGCATTGTCGGCTATGACGAAATTTATGAGCGGATGGATTACATCTCCATCGATTCGCCGATGGCCCGTGCTCTGTTGCGCAAGCAAGTCGACGATGAGGCCATCGTGCAGACGCCAACGGGCGAGGTGTGCTGGTGGATCACCGCGATCGAGTATGAGAAGTGAAAATAACAGGCCCGCCGAGCGGGCCTGAGTTGTCTCAGCCTTCGCGCAGCACCGTCAGCGGGCTGGCATTGAGTGCGCGGCGGGTGCCGAAGACGCCTGCGCCGCCAATCAACACGGCACCGATGACGGGCAGCAGCAACAGCCACGGATGAGGCTGCCAGACCAGGTCGAATGCATAGCGGTATAGCGCCCAGGTCACCAGTTCAGTGCCCAGTGCCGCCAACAGTCCGCTCGCGGCGCCCAGTAACCCGAATTCGATGCGCCTGGCTTTGACCAGTAACTTGCGTTCGGCTCCCAACGCGCGCAGCAGCGCACCCTGGCGGATGCGCTCATCCAGCGTCGCTTGCAGGCCGGAGAACAGCACGGCCATCCCGGCGGCCAATACAAACAACAGCACGTACTCCACGGCCAGCGTCACTTGCGCAAGGATGCTGCGCAATTGCTCCAGCAGCGCCTCCACCTGCAGGATGGTCACGGCCGGGAAGGCGCGGGCCAGGTCGACGATCTGCTGATCATGACCGGGGGGCAGGTAGAAGCTGGTCAGGTACGTGGTCGGCAGATTCTTCAATGTGCCAGGCTGGAAGATCATGAAGAAGTTGGGCTGGAAGTTATCCCAGTTGATGGTGCGCAGACTGGTGACCCGCGCTTCGCGATTTTCCCCACCTATCGTAAAGACCAAGTGGTCGTTGAGTTTGAGCTTGAGGCTTTCGGCCACCTTGGCCTCGACCGAGACGCCGGGAATACCATCGGAGGGTTGCTGGGACCACCAAGCGCCCGCCGTCAGGGCATTGCCCGGCGGCACGTCGGCGGCCCATGTCAGGCTGAGGTCGCGTTGCACGGCGCGGTCGCCACTGGAGTCCTTGCTGACGATCTCCTGCACCGGTTCGCCGTTGATGCTGATCAGCCGCCCCGGCACCACCGGGTACAGCGGTGCCGATTGCGCCTGGACTTCCAGCAGGCGTGCGCCGAAAGCATCTTTGTCGGCCGGCAGGATGTTCAAGGCAAAATAATTGGGTGCATCTTTGGGCAACTGGTTTTGCCAGGTGTCGAGCAACTCGCCGCGCAGCAGGGCGATCAAGCCCATGGACAGCAGGATCAGACCGAATGCCAGGGCCTGACCGGCTGCGGCCAGCGGGTGGCGCAGCAATTGGCCCAGGCCCAGGCGCCAGGGCAGAGTCGCACCGGCCAACAGCCGATGCAGACTTTGCAACAGCAGCAAGAGCAAGCCGCCGAGCACCAATGCGGCCACCACGCCACCTCCCAGCAAGGCGAAGGTGAGCACCAGGTCGAGGCTCAGACGCCACATGATCAGGCCCAAGGCGAACAGCGCAGCACCGTAGACCATCCAGGTACTGGACGGGATGGGCAGCAGATCGCGGCGCAATACCCGCAGCGGCGGGACGCGCCCTAGCGCGGCCAACGGCGGCAAGGCGAAGCCCGCGAGCGCGACCAGCCCGGTGCCGATTCCTGCCACGGCCGGCAACAGCCCGCCAGGTGGCACATCCGCCGGCAGCAGATCCCGCAGAAAATAAAACAGACCGAACTGCGCCAGCCAGCCGAGGAGAGCGCCAGCGAGACTGGCCAGCAGGCCCAGTACGCTCAATTGCAGACTGAACAACAACATGGCTTCGCGGCGCGACAATCCCAGGCAACGCAACAGCGCGCTGGCGTCAAAGCGTCGCGTGGCAAAGCGGTTGGCCGACAAGGCCACCGCCACCCCCGCCAATAGAACGGCCACCAGGCTGGCCATGTTCAGGTAGCGTTCGGCCTTGCCCAGGGCGCCGCCGATCTGCTGGTTGCCATCGCGGGAATCCTGCAAGCGCTGGTTGGCGGCGAGGCCGGGCTTGATCAGGTCACGATAGGTTTGCAGCGCCGTACCGCCCTGGGGCGCGCGCCACAGTTCGCGGTAGCTGACGCGGCTGCCGGGCTGTACCACGCCGGTGGCTTGCAGGTCGGCGAGGTTGATCATCACCCTGGGGGTGAGGCTGTAGAAATTGCCGGCGCGGTCCGGTTCATAGGTGAGCACCCGCGCCAGGCGCAGGGTTTTCATGCCCACGTCGATGCTGTCGCCGACTTTTAGGTCGAGGGCCGTCAGCAGCCGCGCTTCTACCCAGGCTTCGCCGGGTTTCGGGCCGCCGCCTGGGGTTTCCTCGGCAAAGGGCGCGGCGGCACTCTTGAGCGCGCCACGCAGCGGGTACTGCTCGTTGACCGCCTTGATGCTGGAGAGCTGGATACCATTGTCGGTGGCAATCACGCTGGAAAATTCCACCACCCGGGCATGATCCAGGCCCAGCTCGGTACCGGACTTGATTTGCTCAGGGCGGGCGGGCGAGCTGCCTTCCAGCACCAGATCGGCACCGAGGAACTCGGTGGCGCGCAGTAGCATGGCGCCGTTGAGGCGGGCGCCGAAGTAGCCGATGGCGGTGCTGGCGGCCACGGCGACCAGCAGGGCGAAGAACAGCACGCGCAATTCGCCGGCACGGGCATCGCGCAGTAATTGGCGCAGGGCAAGGCTGAACAGACGCAACAGCGGCAAACGTGCCATCAAGGCTCCAGGGGCGCGACCATCAGGCCGGCTTCAAGGCGGATCAAGCGTCGGCAACGGTGGGCCAGGCGCTCGTCGTGGGTGACCAGCACCAGGGTCGTGCCGCTCTCTTTATTGAGTTCGAACAGCAGATCGCTGATGCGCTCGCCGGTGTGGCTGTCGAGGTTGCCGGTAGGTTCATCGGCGAACAGCACGTCGGGCTCGGCGGCGAACGCTCGAGCAATCGCCACCCGTTGCTGTTCGCCACCGGACAACTGACGGGGAGAGTGGGTCAGGCGTTGCCCCAGGCCCACGCGCTCAAGCAAGTGCCTGGCGCGTTCGCGGGCGTCTTTGCGGCCGTCCAGTTCCAGCGGCAGCATGACGTTTTCCAGCGCATTGAGGCTGTCGAGCAATTGAAAGGATTGGAAGACGAAGCCCACATGCTCGGCGCGGATGCGCGCCCGTTGGTCTTCGTCCAGGCGGCTCAGGGCTTGCCCGGCGAGGGTGACTTCGCCGCCGCTGGGCAGGTCGAGGCCGGCCAGCAGGCCCAAGAGTGTGGATTTGCCGGAACCGGAACTGCCGACGATAGCCAGGCTGTCGCCCTTGTTCAGTTCCAGGCTCAGTTCGTGCAGGATAGTCAGTTCACCTTCCGCGCTGGGAACCACTTTGCTAAGGTTCCGCGCGGTGAGAATGCTTGCGCCCATGGAGAATCCGATGCGAATGTGGTTTTTGAGTGCTGGCCTGGCCTTGATGTGCATGGCCCAGAACGCAGCGGCGGGTACAGTCCTGATCGTTGGCGATAGTATCAGTGCCGGTTTCGGCCTGGATACCCGCAAAGGGTGGGTGGCGCTGCTGGAGCAACGGCTCAAGAACGAAGGGTTTGACGATACCGTGGTCAACGCTTCCATCAGTGGCGATACCAGTGCGGGAGGGCTTGCGCGGCTGCCGGCGGCGCTTGCAGCGCATAAGCCGGAGGTGGTGATCATTGAGCTGGGGGGCAACGACGGGCTGCGCGGTCAGCCGCCGGCGCAATTGCAACAAAATCTTGCTTCGATGATTCAGCAGTCTCGGGACAGTGGAGCGAAGGTGTTGCTGCTCGGCATGCAGATCCCACCCAATTATGGAAAACGCTATGTCGAAGCCTTTAATAAGGTGTTCGGCGATGTGGCGCAGGAAAAAAAGGTGCCGCTGGTGCCGTTTTTCCTGGAGGGCGTGGGAGGGCATCCCGAGCTGATGCAGGCCGACGGTCTGCACCCGGCGGTCGGTGCTCAGGACAAGTTGCTGGAAAATGTCTGGCCATCGCTCAAACCGCTGTTATGACGCTTTTCTACCGGCAGGCTTTCGGCTAAGGTGGCGCCCCCTTGATTTGGAGCCCTCGATGTCGCGTCCTGCCTGGTCCCTGTTTAACTACCAACTGATCGAGCCGGACGAGCAGCTGGATCTGTTCGCCTGCCAGGAAGTGCGGGTGCATCTGGTGACGCGTCAATTGGAACTGGGCGGCTCCATCGATCGCACGCTGTGCGGCACGTTATTGCCGGCGCAGCCGCGTTGGTCGCTGGTGGATCGGTCGATTTTCCAGGACCAGCGTTTGTGCCCTCTGTGCCGGGCTATCCTTGAGTCTCAGAAGCGCGGCACACCGCCGATCTGGCCGGAACTGCGCTTTGAACTCTAGAAGCAGCTGCAAGCGTCAAGCTATAAGCTGTAAGCTAGCAATTGGCTTTAACTTACCCGTCGTTCTGCGAAGGATTTTTCGGATGTTGTCGCGCCTTTCCGTCGTTACCTGCTGCCTGTCGCTTGCTGCCCTGTGTGCGGCCGGTTCGGCAGCGGCCCTGCAGTTGCCCTTGCCACCCCCGGGGGAAGACATCGTCGGCCAAGTCCAAGTGATCAAGGCCAAGTACGAAGACACCTTTGCCGATCTTGGCACTGCGTATGACCTGGGCTACTCGGAGATGGTCGCGGCCAACCCGGGCGTGGATGCCTGGTTGCCGGGCGCGGGCACCGAGATCGTGCTGCCGACGCGCTTCATCCTGCCGCCGGGGCCGCGCGAAGGCATTGTGATCAACCTCGCGGAATACCGGCTCTACTACTACCCCAAAGGCCAGAACGTGGTTTACACGTTCCCGTTGGGGATCGGTCGAGAAGGCTGGGGCTCCCCGATTGCCCACACCAGCATTATCGCCAAGACGCCCAACCCGACCTGGACACCGCCGGCCTCGATCAAGGCCGAGCACGCCGCCAATGGCGACCCGCTGCCCAACGTGGTGCCGGCAGGGCCGAACAATCCCTTGGGGCCGTTCAAGTTCACGCTGGGAACGCCGGGGTACCTGATCCACGGCTCCAACATGAAGTTCGGCATCGGCACGCGTACCAGCCATGGCTGCTTCCGCATGTTCAACAACAATGTGTTGGAGATGGCCGATATGGTGCCGGTCGGCACATCGGTGCGCATCATCAACGATGCCTATAAGTTCGGCAGCAGTGGCGGCAAGGTGTACCTGGAGGCGCATACGCCCCTGAACGATGACGGCACGCCATCGGTAGTGGACAAACATACGGCGGTGATCAACGCCTTGCTCAAGCGCGAAGACTTGGCCAATAACCTGCGGGTCAATTGGGATCAGGTGCGTGACGTGGTGGCGGCGGAAGACGGTCTGCCCACTGAAATCGGTGTGCCAGGCGCGGCGCCCATGGTATCCAGTACGCCGATCGATCTGCAGCAGTAAGCCTGCAACCTGCCAAGCCCGCCCCGGCCTCGTGCCGCGGCGGGTTTTTTATTGGCCGGGGTTACGGGTGAATCCCAGGCAATAAAAAGCCGATCCAAAAATGGATCGGCTTGATAACAACCCCGAGGGGTTATTACTTGCGGCTAGCTTTTTCAAGCATGCGCAGAGCGCGCTCGTTAGCTTCGTCAGCAGTCTGTTGTGCTTTTTGAGCAGCAGCCAGAGCTTCATCAGCTTTACGGTAGGCTTCGTCTGCACGAGCCTGGGAGCGAGCTGCTGCGTCTTCAGTTGCAGTCAGACGAGCTTCGGTTTCTTTGGAGACGCTGCTGCAACCGGTAGCCAGAACTGCGGCCAGAGCCAGAGCAGAGAATTTCAGAACGTTGTTCATCGTGTTCCCCTTCAAGGACTTTCTATTAAATGGCTACTTCTCAGATTGAGCTTATAGCCGGCGTACATACTACCCATTACTTGTAGTAAGTAAACTGACGTAGCGCAAGAAGCAAAAAAAATTCTTGCGGCGAATCTGTTTTGGCTAACCTTGCGTGGGTTTGTATAAAAATTGTCCAGTTTTTTTCACTGGGCCCGCATCGAGCCTGGCTGAAAGCGCCAGCCTGCCTGTGTTGGGTCTTGTACATAGATGAAAATTTATATAACTATCCGAGCACTTCCGTTGCGCTTGGCGGTGCATGGTCTGGCATCTTTTTAAGCATGTAGAGGTGACTTTAAGAGCGCCTGTTCGTCTCAAGGTTCAACTGCCGGCAATGTTCAGGCTTTCGATCATCGATGGGTCGAAGCCCTTTCTGTATCCACCAGCGGCGGGGGATGGTGCATGCGCCTTGAGCAATTGCAGGATTGGTGCCTACTATTCCCTACGGGCTGGTTGCGAGCGCTAGAGGTATTCTCGTTGTCGAAACCGGCACGGGTTGGCGTAGATGTTCCTTCGCCGGAAAAACATCGGTAAGGTAGGGGTCAGAAACCAAGACCCGCGAGGAGTAGTGATGAGCGAGGCGTTGTCCATCCACCATGACCAGACGGGTCATCAGTTCGAGACCACTGTGGACGGTCATCGTGCCTACTTGACCTATATGGACCTTGGCAAACAGACCCTGGATATCTATCGCACCTTCGTGCCTAACGCGTTGAGAGGGCGTGGTATTGCGGCAGCGCTGACCGAGGAGGCCTTGAAGTTCGCCGAGGCGGCGGGCTACACGGTGATCCCGTCCTGCTCTTATGTAGAGCGTTATATGGAGCGCCACCAGCGCCATGCCGCCAAGTTGTAAGGCACCCAGATCAGCATAAAAAACGCCGGGCTCAGCCCGGCGTTTTTGTGTGCGTAAACCCGAGCCGGGTTCAGCCGCGTTGGCGCTTGGGCAATACATCCTTGAGCTTGGCGTGCATGCTGCGCAGGGTGTTCTCGGTGGCCGCCCAATCGATGCAGGCATCGGTGATCGACACGCCGTACTGCAAGTCGGCCAGGTCCTTGGGAATCGCCTGGCAACCCCAGTTCAAATGGCTCTCGACCATCAAGCCGATGATCGACTGGTTGCCTTCCAGGATCTGGTTGGCAACGTTTTCCATCACCAGCGGTTGCAGGGCCGGGTCCTTGTTGGAGTTGGCGTGGCTGCAGTCGACCATGATGTTCGGCTTGATCTTGGCCTTGTTCAGCGCCTGTTCGCACAATGCGACACTGACCGAATCATAGTTGGGCTTACCGTTGCCGCCACGCAGCACCACATGGCCGTAGGCATTGCCTTTGGTGGTGACGATGGAGACGCCGCCTTCCGGGTTGATACCCAGGAAACGGTGAGGGCTGGAGACCGATTGCAGTGCGTTGATCGCTACGGTCAGGCCGCCGTCGGTGCCATTCTTGAAGCCCACGGCCGACGACAGGCCGGACGCCATTTCGCGGTGGGTCTGGGATTCGGTGGTGCGTGCGCCAATGGCCGACCAACTGATCAGATCCTGCAGGTATTGCGGGGAGATCGGGTCCAGTGCTTCGGTGGCGGTGGGCAGGCCCATTTCGGCCAGATCCAGCAGCAATTGACGACCGATGTGCAAACCGTCCTGGATCTTGAACGAGTCGTCCAGGTACGGGTCGTTGATCAGACCTTTCCAGCCGACGGTGGTGCGCGGCTTTTCAAAGTAGACACGCATGACCAGATACAGGGTATCGGAGACTTCTGCCGCCAATACCTTGAGGCGCTCGGCGTATTCGTGAGCCGCCTTGAGGTCGTGGATCGAGCAAGGGCCGATCACCACGAAGAGGCGATGGTCGGTGCCGTCGAGGATATTACGAATGACTTCGCGGCCTTTGGTAACGGTCTGCAGGGCAGTCTCGCTCAAAGGGATTTCGCGCTTGAGCTGATCGGGGGTGATCAGAGTCTCGTTGGATTCGACGTTAAGGTCATTGATCGGTAAATCAGCCATCGTGTTACTCGTCAGGGTCACGGGTGCCGGCCGCCAGCCGTTCCCGTGCGGCGGTGCACAGCATGATTTGGATGCAGGGGGGAGGAACCTTAGCGCGTATTACGGGCCCGCGACAATGGGCGGCGCGGGTTTAATCCCGCACGGGCTGCACAAACGCGTCGTGGGAGAACTCTAACGCGTGCCGCGCAACCCATTCCCTGGCCAGGGCCTCGAACTGCTGAGGGGACGGCTCGGCATCTTCGTGCTGGCGGCAGTAGCGTTCTATCCGGCATGCTTGCTCGCCCATGCGCGCGCCGAACAGGGCATGTTCATCGGTGAACGAGATGCCCACACGATAGCCACCTTCAACCTTGCGGCACCAGGCCACGTACCCCGGATAGCGGGCGCTGGCGCCCAAGGATGGGATGTGCAGTTCCACCGCCGTGCCTTGCCGCCAGGCGCGCGGCCAATGACAAGCAATGCCGCCCAAGCCGGCAGTGAGGAGGCGTTGACGGGGAATGGCGGGAGAGGGGCGTTGGATTAACTCGACAGCGACATCATCAGGGTGAGGTAAAAAACGACCCATGTACACGGACTCCGAGCACCGTCCAGTTGACGGCGGTGGCAGCAGTATAGTGAAGGAACTGGAATTGACCGACCTGGATATTGACCAGCAATTGCTGGGATTGCCAGGGATTTCGCTGGTGGTATTTGTCAGCACCGGCTGTTCCAGTTGCCGCTGGGCGCGTCAGCAAATGCCGGGCTGGCGCTTGCCGGTAGACCGCGTGTGCTGGGTGGATGCTGGGCATAACGGCGGTGCGGTCGAACGTTACCAGATCTTTCATTTGCCGGCGTTGTTCGTGGTGTGCGAGGGTCAATTCCTTGGGCAATTGCAGACACGTCTTACACCTGCGGCCGTTGTCGAGGCAGTAAATGAAGCGCTTACCCGCACACCGGAGGAGTTGCCATGACCACAGTTACACCCCAGTCGCCTCGCATTGGCATCATCGGCACCGGCGCCATTGGCGGTTTTTATGGCTTGATGCTGGCGCGCGCCGGGTTTGATGTGCACTTTCTGCTGCGCAGCGAATATGCGGCGGTCAGCGAGCAGGGGTTGCGCGTGAACAGCAGTGTGCATGGTGCTTTGCATCTGCACCCCGTGCAGGCTTACGCCCAGGCAGCCGATATGCCGCCCTGCGATTGGTTGCTGGTAGGCACCAAGTCCACCGGCAATGTTGAGCTGGCACCGACCCTGGCCCAGGTTGCGGCGCCGGATGCCAAAGTGGTGTTGTTGCAAAACGGCCTCGATGTTGAGGACAGCCTGCGTGAACACTTGCCGGCATCGCTGCACCTGCTGGGCGGCTTGTGCTACATCGGCGTACACCGTTCCGGCCCCGGTGTGGTCGAGCACCAGGCCCTGGGGCGGGTCAACCTCGGCTATCACAGCGGCTCGGCCGCCAGCGATGAAAACCGTCAGAAGGAGATTGTCGAGGCCGGCGCCGCGTTGTTTCATCAGGCCGGTATCGAGTCACAGGCCATGGCCAATGTGCATCAGGCGCGCTGGCATAAATTGGTGTGGAACGTGCCTTTCAACGGCCTCTCGGTTTTATTGAAGGCTGGCACCACTAACCTGATGGCCGACACCTCCAGCCGCGAGCTGATCCAGGCGCTGATGGCCGAAGTGATACAGGGCGCCCATGCGTGTGGCCACGAAATCCCGGCCAGCTATGCCGAGCAGATGTTCGCCATGACCGAGACCATGGACGACTACCTGCCGAGCATGTATCACGACTATATGCACAAGCGCCCGCTGGAACTGGCGGCGATCTATGCACGGCCGTTATCCGCCGCCAAGGCCGCCGGGTGCGAGCTGCCGCGTATGCAGGCACTGCACCAGGCTTTGAGTTTTATTGATCGGCACAATCGCTGATCGGGAGGAGCACAGATGGCAAAGGGATTGGGTGACAAACTGGTGCTGGCGATTTCGTCGCGGGCGCTGTTCGACCTCAGCGAAAGTCACAAAATCTACCTGGCCGAAGGCGTGGAGACTTATCGCAAATACCAGATCGAACATGAAGAAGAGATCTTGGAACCCGGCGATGCCTTCCCGCTGGTCAAGAAACTGCTGAGCCTCAACGCCAGCCTGGGCCGTGCCCGTGTCGAGGTGGTGCTGGTGTCGCGCAACAGCGCCGACACCGGCCTACGCGTGTTCAATTCCATCCAGCATTACGGCCTGGATATTTCTCGCGCCGCGTTCGTTGGTGGGCGTAGTCCTTATCCTTATTTGGCGGCATTTGGTTGCCATCTGTTTTTGTCCACCCATGCCGAAGATGTGCGCAGCGCCCTGGATGCCGGTTTCGCGGCGGCGACGATTTTGTCCGGCGGTGCGCGCCGGGCCGGCAGCGAGGAATTGCGCATCGCCTTCGACGGCGACGCGGTGCTGTTCTCCGATGAATCCGAGCGTGTGTACCAGGCCGGAGGGCTTGAAGCATTCCAGGCCAGCGAGCGCGAATCGGCACGCCAGCCTTTGCATGGTGGGCCTTTCAAAGGGTTTCTGGCGGCGCTCAACTTGCTGCAACGTGAGTTTCCGGACGAGGCATGTCCAATCCGTACCGCACTGGTGACCGCGCGTTCGGCGCCGTCCCATGAGCGGGTGATCCGCACTTTGCGAGAGTGGGACATCCGGCTGGACGAGTCGCTGTTTCTCGGCGGGTTGGAGAAATCCGCGTTTCTTGAGGCATTCGCCGCCGATGTGTTTTTCGATGATCAGGCCGGTCATTGCGAGAAAGCCAGGGAGGTAGTCGCCACCGGGCATGTGCCTCATGGCATTAGCAATGAACTGAAGAGCCCGGTCTGAGCCAATCCAACTCCGCACGGCGCTGCTAAGCTGTTTTGATCTCCGCCATCCTGGCTGTCCAGGAGGTTTTTATGATTCGTTCGATGCTGTACGCCACGGACCTCGGCCTGTATGCGCCGTATGTGATGCAACATGCCTTGGCGCTGGCGCGGACGTTCAAGGCTGACCTGTACGTGATTCATGTGGTTGAACCTATCGGTCTGTTCGCCGAATCGGTGTTGCAGAGCTACCTTGATGAAAAGGCCTTGATTGAATGGCAGAGCCAGGGCCTGAGTACCATGATCGCAACGATCGAGCAGCGTGTACTGGAGAGTTTTCGTGAGGAGTTGGGGGAGGGCGAGCAGGACTTGAAGTGGATCCGCTCGGTGCGCGTGATTCAGGGCGACCCGTGCGAGGTGATTCTCGACCAACTGCGTAAACTTTCCGTCGACTTGTTGATCGTAGGAAGTCATAGCTCTACCAGTGCGCAGGCCACGCCATTGGGGCGTACTGCCACGCGGGTAGTGCAGCTGTCTACGGTGCCGGTTTACCTGGTGCCGTCGCTACAACGTCGACGCAGTGATGACGTGTAAATGGGAGATGGGATAAAAAGTTCTAGATTTATCCTTCTGACCTTTAATATAGTTATATATCGCTGCTGATACCCGTGGCGTCTATCTGCTTTGAGGGACACATATGAAGCTTCAACAACTGCGCTACATCTGGGAAGTGGCGCACCACGACCTCAACGTTTCCGCTACCGCTCAAAGCCTTTACACCTCGCAACCCGGTATCAGCAAGCAGATCCGCCTGCTCGAAGACGAGTTGGGCGTCGAAGTGTTCGCGCGCAGCGGCAAGCACCTCACCCGCGTGACACCGGCCGGTGAGCGCATCATCACCACCGCCGGCGAGATCCTGCGTAAAGTCGAAAGCATCAAACAGATCGCCCAGGAATTTTCCAACGAGAAAAAAGGCACCTTGTCGATCGCCACCACCCACACCCAGGCCCGTTATGCACTGCCACCGGTGATTCGCGATTTCATCAAACAGTACCCGGACGTGGCGTTGCACATGCACCAAGGGTCGCCGATGCAGATCGCCGAGATGGCCGCCGACGGCACCGTCGATTTCGCCATCGCCACCGAGGCGCTGGAGCTGTTCGGCGATCTGGTGATGATGCCGTGCTATCGCTGGAACCGTTGCGTGGTGGTGCCTCAGGGCCACCCGTTGGCCAAGCTGCCGAAACTGACCCTCGAAGCCTTGGCGGAATACCCGATCGTCACCTACGTGTTCGGGTTCACCGGCCGTTCCAAGCTTGATGAAGCCTTCAGTCATCGTGGCCTCACGCCGAAAGTGGTGTTTACCGCGGCCGACGCCGACGTAATCAAGACTTACGTGCGCCTGGGACTGGGGGTGGGTATCGTCGCCAAGATGGCGGTGGACACCAACCTCGATAAAGACTTGGTTGTGCTGGATGCCAGCGAATTGTTCGAGTCCAGCGTGACCAAGATCGGCTTCCGTCGCGGTACGTTCCTGCGCGGGTTCATGTGCGATTTCATCGAGAAGTTCGCCCCACACCTGACCCGCGAAGTGATGGCCAAGGCCATCCAGTGCCATAACAAGCAGGAGCTGGAAGAACTGTTCGACGGCGTGGAACTGCCGGTTCACTGACCTTAGGCGTTCGTACTCAGGGATCACCCAGGGCGCCAGGGTGAACAGGGCGTCCTATACGAACAAGCGCGCCTACCGATTATTTGGCGTCGGTAACCGTGAAGTACTGCCGGGCGCCAGCCACCAGCACTTCCACCTCATCGCCTTCGAACTTGCCCAGCAGGCTTTTGCCCAGGGGCGAGCGCGGGGTGATGACGGTCACCGGCTGGCCCACCACATCCACTTTCAATCCGGCCGCATCGGGCGCCAGGAACAGCCACTGCTGGCGGCCGTTCTGATCTTCCAGGCCCAGTAACGCACCGACTTCTATACCACGCTGCTCATCGTAGGGCCGCACTGGCAGGTTCTGGCACAGTGTCAGGGCCTGCTTGATTTCCTCTACGCGCCTGGCTTGCCCGGTCGCCAGGTAAGAGGCTTCCAGCCCGAGGGTGTCGTATTTGTTCTCGGCGATGTTTTCTTCATGGGTTGCGGTTTCGTAGGCGGTCTGCGCGGCACGTTGAGCGATGTCGAGATCGACGCCGAGTTTTTCCAGGATGAGCGTGTGGACAGCGTATTTATTCATGTTCATCAATCGCAGAATTGCAGGACGTTGGCGCGGGACTTCTCGGTCGGGGCGTTCTGGTCCTGTTGCAGCCAGAACTGGCATTTGGGGTTGGACAGGTTGCGCGCATTGTTGCGCGCCTGATCCAGGGCTTGTTGCTGCTCCTGTTTTTGCAAGTTCTGCTGGTACTGCTCGAACATTCGGTTGGGCGGTTCCGGCGCTACAGCGGCGGCGGGCGTGCCCCATTGCTGGACGGCCTGGGCCACTGGAGCCAAGGCTTGAGGGAAGAGGTAGCGCGAGGCCAGCCAAGTGGTCAGCACAATGGCGACGAACCCCAGCCATAGGCCCAGGGCGATGGCGAGCATAAGTTTGGGCAGCGATAACGGACGGTCAGACATGGCGGCCTCCTGGCGGGCATTGACGGCATGGCGGCGATTGTCGCACAGCCCCTGTGCAGAATAATCACGATCAAGCCTTCTGCATCCGTGCATTTATGCGGACAATCGCCCCTTTGATCGATGGAGCCCGGAATGAAAGCCCGCTGGGATATTTTTTGCAGCGTCGTCGATAACTACGGCGACATCGGCGTGACCTGGCGCCTGGCCCGGCAATTGGTGGTGGAGCACGCTTGCGCCGTGCGCTTGTGGGTCGATGACCTGCGCGCCTTCGAACGTATGTGCCCGGACATTGACACTCAGCTCGACCAGCAATGGCAAGAGGGCGTCGACGTGCGCCACTGGCCGGCCGAGTGGGCACAGGCTTCGGCGGCGGATGTTGTGATCGCAGCGTTCGCCTGTCAGTTGCCGCCGGACTATATGGAAGCCATGGCCGCGTGCGAACGGACTCCGCTGTGGATGAACCTGGATTACCTCAGCGCCGAAGAGTGGGTGGTGGGTTGCCATCGTTTGCCGTCGGTGAAGTTCAAGGGCGTGCAGAAGTACTTCTTCTTTCCGGGGTTCCGTGAAGGCACTGGAGGGTTATTGCGAGAGGCGGGGTTGCTGGAGCAACGTCAGGCTTTTCAGCAAGACGCCGAGGCGCAGCGACAATTCCTGCATGCGATGGGCGTATTTCCGACCATTGGCACGCGTTTGATCTCACTGTTTGCTTACGAAAACCCTGGGCTGGCCCCATGGCTGGACGTGTTATCGACGGACGGGACCGCCACTCATCTGTTGGTGCCCGAGGGGCGCATACTCGGCGATGTGCAGCGCTGGCTCGGCGTGGATGGGCTGGCCGCCGGGGATATTCATCGGCGCCAAGCCCTGACCGTGCAGGTGCTGCCGTTCGTGCGCCAGGAGCAATACGACCGTCTGCTCTGGTGCTGCGACTTCAATGCCGTGCGCGGCGAAGACTCGTTCGTGCGCGCCCAGTGGGCTGGCCGGCCGCTGTTGTGGCACATCTATCGCCAGGACGAAGACATTCATCTGGACAAACTCGACGCGTTTCTAAACCTCTACACCGCCGCGCTTTCTCCGGCGGCGAAAACTGCGCTCGTGGCTCTCTGGCAAGCCTGGAACACCGAGGGTGATATGGCCAGCGCTTGGAAAATGCTGCTGGAACACTGGTCCGAGGTAGCCCGGCATGCCGAGTCGTGGTGTCTGGAACAGGCATTGCAGGACGATCTTGCGACGGCGCTGGTACAGTTTTATGAAAGTTGGATATGATACGCGACCTTGATTTTTGTAAATCCCATCCAAATTTCGGATATACGTAATGAAAACTGGTAAAGAACTGAAACCCGGTACAGTGATCCGTCTCGAAAACGACCCTTGGCTGGTTCAGAAAGCTGAGTTCACCAAGTCTGGTCGTAACAGCGCAATCATGAAGACCAAGCTGAAGAACCTGCTGACCGGTTACAAGACCGAGATCGTCTACAGCGCCGACGACAAACTGGACGACGTGATCCTCGACCGCAAAGAAGCGACCCTGTCCTTCATCAGCGGCGACACCTACACGTTCATGGACACCACCGACTACACCATGTACGAGCTGAACGCTGAAGATATCGAAGCCGTTCTGCCGTTCATCGAAGAAGGCATGGAAGACGTCTGCGAAGCGATTTTCTTCGAAGAGCGCCTGGTTTCCGTAGAGCTGCCGACCACTATCGTGCGTAAGGTTGCCTACACCGAAGGTTCCGCCCGTGGCGACACTTCCGGCAAGGTGATGAAGCCTGCCAAGCTGAGCAACGGCACCGAACTGCAAGTAGCCGATTTCATCGAAATCGACGACTTGATCGAAATCGACACCCGTGAAGGTGGTTCGTACAAAGGTCGCGCCAAGAAGTAATTCTGGCTTCGCCGATACGAAAAAAAGCCCGACCTAGCGTCGGGCTTTTTCGTGGGCGGTGGGTTACTTCAGGTGTTGCTTGAGCTCATCGGACGCCTGTAACAGTGCCGAACGCACCGCCGGCACTTGGCTGACCACGTTAAGCAACCCGTAGTCGTGGATCATGCCGTTGTAACGCACCGCCGTCACCGGCACACCGGCCTCGTCCAGTTTGCGCGCGTACGCCTCGCCTTCGTCGCGCAGCACGTCGGCGCCGGCGGTCTGCACCATTGCTGGTGGTAGGCCCTTGAGTTGCGCGGTGGTGGCGCGCAGCGGTGAGGCGTAGATCTCGGCGCGTTGCTTGGCGTCGGTGGTGTAGTTGTCCCAGAACCACTTCATCATGTTTTTGGTAAGGAAGTGCCCTTCGGCGTACTGGTTGTAGGAAGCCGTCTCGAAGTTGGCGTTCGTTACCGGCCATAACAGCAACTGGAACTTGATTGCCGGCGTACCCTTGTCTTTGGCCATCAGGCTGACCACTGCGGCCATGTTGCCGCCGACGCTGTTACCGGCCACCGCCAGGCGCTTGCCGTCGACGTTGATCTCTTTGCCATGCTCGGCCACCCACTTCGTGGCGGCATAGGCCTGATTGATCGCCACCGGGTAATGGGCCTCGGGTGAAGGCGTGTAGTTGACGAACACTGCCGCCGCTCCCGAACCCGCCACCAGATCCCGTACCAAGCGTTCATGGGTAGGGTAATCCCCCAGCACCCAGCCGCCACCGTGGAAGAACATAAACACCGGCAATGTGCCTTTGACCCCGGCTGGACGCACGATGGTCAGCTCCAGCGGCTGGCCATCGACCTGGATGGTCTTGTGGCTCACGTCCGCCTGGGGCAGCGTCAGCTTCACCCCGGCCTGAGCGCCGGCCAGCACCGCGCGGGCGTCTTTCGGCGTCAGTTGTTCGATGGGTTTGCCGGTACCGGCATTCAACGCATCCAGAAAAGCCTGGGTGTTGTGCTCCACCTCGCCGGTCGCCGCGAAGGCGCTGCCGATGGACAGGGCGAGCAGGGTGCCGGTGAGTGCTTTACCAATGGTGTTCATGTGCTTCTCCTTAGGCGACAGCGTTGATCAGACGGTTACATGCAGACGTACGTCGACGTTGCCACGGGTGGCGTTGGAGTACGGGCAGACCTGGTGAGCGGCGTCGACTAGGCTTTGCGCATCCTCCTGGGTCAGGCCTGGCAGGCTGATGTGCAGGTCGATATCCAAGCCGAACCCGCCGGGGATCTGGCCGATACCGACGTGAGCGGTTATCGCGGCGTTATCCGGGATTTTGCGTTTGGTCTGGCTGGCGACGAACTTCAGTGCGCCGATAAAGCAGGCCGAGTAACCGGCGGCGAACAGTTGTTCCGGGTTGGTGGCCTGGCCGCCGGCACCGCCGAGTTCTTTCGGGGTGGAGAGCTTGACGTCGAGGATGTTATCGCTGGAAACAGCGCGACCATCACGGCCGCCGGTGGCGGTGGCTACTGCGGTATAGAGCGTTTGCATGGTGGAACCCTCGTTTTGTTTAGCGCTAAAGTTTTGTGCGCTAAGTAGTTGGTGAGGGCAAATGTATAGCGCTAATGTTTAGCGTGCAAGATAAAAGTTAAAAATATTTTCGTCCCGCTCTAAATCGCTGTGGGAGGGGGCTTGCCCCCGATGGCGGTTTATCAGTCGACAAATTTTTGACCGAGCTGCCGCAATCGGGGGCAAACCCCTCCCTCATGTCTTTGCTGTGTTCAGATCGCGCTTTGCAAGTTGCCGCGCAACGCGAGCAGATCCGCTTGCAGCTTGCGCAATTGGTCCAGCTCCAGACCGCTGGCGCCGAGAATGCATTGAGGGATCCCCATGGCCTTGTCTTGCAAGGCGCGGCCAGCATCGGTCAACTCCACCACCACCACGCGCTCGTCTTCGCGGCTGCGGGTGCGGCTGAGCAGACCTTCGGCTTCCAGACGCTTGAGCAGGGGAGTGAGGGAGCCGGGATCGGTCAACAGTCGGCTACTGATTTCACCGACGGTTAAACCGTCCTCTTCCCACAACACCATCATGGCCAGGTACTGCGGGTAGGTCAGGCCCAGCGCTTGCAGCAGCGGCTTGTAGACCTTGGTCATCAGCAGTGAGGTGGAATGCAGGGCGAAACACAGCTGATTGTCCAGCATCAGGGATTCGCAGGGGGCAGGGTTCTTGCTCATGGTGGCGCCTTAAAAACGTGTCTGCCCTGGAATCTAGCGGGCAAATCTTTAATGCGCCAGGTAATTCTGCCCTAACGGTCAGATCAAGCCGCTCTGCAGTGCCAGATCCCACGGTGGCACTGGGCTGAAACGCGTTTTCAAGTATTCGAGCAGCAGACGACTGCGGGCGTTGGGTTGTTGCTCCAGGCGCAAGGCGTAGATCCCGGTGGTTTCCGGACTGGGCAAACCGTTTTCGCAAAACAGCGGTAACAGTTCGCCGCGCACTAGGTACTCACTGGCCAACCATGTCGGCAGATGGGCGATACCCAGCCCGGCGAGCGCTCCGCAAAGCAAGGCTTCGGCGTTATTGGCGCTCATGCGGATGCGCTGCGGGCGGTAGGTGGCGCGACGCCCATCCAGCTCGAAGCGCCAGGCAAACATAGGCGCCAGTCCGTCCCAGTCCAAGCCATCGTGGTCGCTCAGTTCCCGAGGATGGGTCGGCGTGCCGCGGCCCTTCAGATAGGCCGGGCTGGCGCAGGCGATGCGCACGATGCTGGCCAATGGGGTGGCGATCAGCCGCGTATCGACGATATGCCCGGCGCGCAACACCAGATCGACTTTGCCCAGGTGCGCGCCCTGCATGTCCACGAAGCTATCGATCAGATGCAGGTGCACATCCAGCCCGGGGTATACGTTTAGGAAGTCGGCAATCACCGGTGCCAGGTGGCGTCGCCCAAAAGCGGCCGGCGCATCCACCCGTATCAAGCCTTCCGGCGCATGGCTTAGGGACACCGCTTCGGCTCTTGCCAGTTGCAGCTCGCTGACAATCCGCCGCGCCCGTTCGGCAAAGGCCAGGCCCGCCGGTGTCGGCACCACCGCGTGGGTGCTGCGCTGGAACAGACGACTGCCCACCGAATTTTCCAGGCTGTCGATACGCCGGGCCACGGCCGACGGCGTCAGCGGATGGCGACGCGCCGCGGCGGAGAAGCTGCCGGTCTCCAATACGTCGAGAAACAGGCTCAGTTGGTCGGTCAAGATGTTCGGGTTCATGGCGGCTGCTTGTGCGAGATTGGCACAGCCATTGTGCGTTGCTGTGCGTTTCCGCGCCAGGCGCGACTGCGTAGCATGCGAGGTCTTGGGTTGGTGGAGTAATGCGCGGTGTGGGATTTAGCGATTTATCTGGTATTGGGCGCAGCCCTCGGCACGGTCGGCGGGTTGTTCGGCATTGGCGGTGGGCTGATTGCTATTCCGGTGCTCGGCGTGCTGTTCGGCCTGGATCAACAGATTGCCCAGGGCACCGCGCTGGTCATGGTGGTGCCCAATGTGATGCTGGCGCTGTGGCGCTATCATCAGCGCAATCGCATCGAATTACGCCACGCCTTACCCTTGGGCGTAATGGGTTTTATCTTCGCCTGGCTGGGATCGATCTGGGCGGTCGGCCTGGACGCCGGAGCGATGCGCATCGGCTTTATCGTGTTTTTGCTGGTGCTGTCGGCCTACAACCTGGTGCGAATGTTCACGCGCAACGCACCAGCAACGGCGCAGATGCGCTACGGCTGGCCTTGGCTTGGCGTGCTGGGCGCGGCTTCCGGGTCCATGGGGGGCTTGTTTGGAGTGGGCGGCGCCGTGGTCGCCACGCCGGTGCTGACCAGCGTGTTCGGCACCACGCAGGTGGTCGCCCAAGGATTGTCCCTGGCGCTGGCGCTGCCCAGCACTGGCGTGACCCTGGTGACCTACGCCTGGCACCACGAAGTGGACTGGATGATCGGCTTGCCGCTGGCCATCGGCGGCCTGCTCAGCATCAGTTGGGGCGTGAAGGTCGCCCATGCCATGCCGGAACGCCTGCTACGCGGCCTGTTCTGCGCCTTCTTGGTGGTGTGCGCGGTGATGTTGACGTTTAAAGTCTGAATCCCTCTCGGATGTAATCGGCCAGGCACTCGGTGATCGGCGAGGTCATGCTGGCGTTGCGTAACAGGTGCAGGTTCATCGACGGCAGCGGCGGGAAGCCTTCGTCGCTGCCCAGTACGCGCAGTTCCTCGGTCACCAGGCTTTCCATGCAGATCATCACCGCCAGCCCGGCATTCACTACCGCCTGAATCGCCGCGACGTTGGAGCTGTGATACGCCAGGCGGTAGTCCCGTCCGGCCGCCTCCAGCGCGGCGCAGGTCCATTGGGTATAGACGCAATCGGTGCCGGAGACCGCCAGCGGCAGCGCATCATGTTCGTCCACGCAAAAGCACGGCGATGCCGCCCACACCATGCGTTCGGTACGCAGCAGCTCGCCGATTTCATGGCCCGGCTCGCGGCTGACCACGGTCAATGCCAGGTCCCGGCGCTGCATCAACACCGTGGACGACTCGCAGTGCATCTCGATCTGGATCAACGGGTATGCCTTGGAAAACGGCTTGAGAATGCCCGGCAGGAACCGCATTACGTAGTCGTCGGGCGTGCCGATGCGCACCAGCCCCACCATATGCGGCTCGCGCAAGGTGTTGAACACTTCGCTGTGCAGCTTGAGGATGCGTCGCGCATACCCCAGCAACACCTGGCCCTCGGGCGTCAAGCGCACCTGGCGGCCATCGCGCTCGAACAGTTTGCGCTGCAGCACGTCTTCCTCCAGGCGCTTCATCTGCATGCTCACCGCCGACTGCGTGCGGTTGACCAGCTCTCCAGCGCGGGTGAACCCGCCGTGATCGGCGATGGCGACGAAGGTGCGCAGCACATCCGTATCAATGCTTGGGTAACCGGACAATTGATCAATCTCCGAGATGGATTGCATAAGAAACATTCGTTGGATTGATCATAGGGCCAAGCACACACTGGCGTCATCCCCAAGGGAGGGTGACGAGATGAAAGGTCAGAAAGGTTTTGTGCTGTTGGCGAAACGCCCGTTTGCCGGGCTATTTCAGGTGCTGAGCCGTTGGCAGGTACTGCATCAGGAGCGTCGGTTGCTGGCGAGCTTGAGCGATGACGCATTGAAGGACATCGGCCTCAACCGCGCCGATGTGGAGCGCGAGCGTCATCAGCATTTCTGGCAGGACCCGCTGCGAAAATAACCATGGATGCAGTAGGGTAGGCGGCGAGCTCCACGGAGACTGCCATGCCTGCCGACCTGTGTTTTTCCCTCAAACAAGCGCGACGCCTGGCGCTGGCTGCCCAAGGGTTTTCCGGGCGTCAGCCGCCGACGTTGGTCAAGGCCTCCCATGTCAATCGCTTGATCGAGCGACTCGGGGTGTTGCAGATCGACTCGGTCAATGCGCTGGTGCGTTCCCATTACCTGCCATTGTTTTCCAGGCTAGGCCAGTACTCACCGGTGTTGCTGGAGCACGCCGCCTGGAGCCAGGGGCGGCGACGTTCGCTGTTCGAATATTGGGGGCACGAAGCCTCACTGCTGCCCATGGCGTTGTATCCGTTGCTGCGCTGGCGCATGGCTCGGGCGCAGCAGGGGCAGGGCATTTATGCGCAGATGGCGCGCTTTGGCCGCGAACAGCAAGCCGTTATCCAGCGCGTGCTGAAGACGGTGGTACAACAGGGCGCGCTGGGTGCCGGCAGTCTGTCGACCCGCGAGGAACGTGCCGGCCCGTGGTGGGACTGGAGTGACGAAAAGCACGCGCTGGAATGGCTGTTTGCTGCGGGCCTGGTCACCGTTGCCGGTCGGCGTGGGTTCGAGCGCCTTTACGATTTGCCTGAACGGGTGATCCCCGACGCCATCCTGAACACCCAGGTGAGTGAAGCCGAGGCGCAACGTGGCCTGTTGTTGCACAGCGCCACCGCGCTGGGGGTAGGTACTGAAAAAGACCTGCGCGATTACTTTCGTCTGGACCCCGCCGACAGCCGCATTCGCGTTGCCGAACTGGTGGAAGCGGGCCAGTTGCTCAATTGTCGGGTGCAGGATTGGAAGCAACCGGCGTACTGCCTGCCAGCCCCAACCGTGCCGCGCAAAGTACCGGCCAGTGCCTTGCTGTCGCCGTTCGACTCGCTGATCTGGGAGCGCAGCCGCACCGAGCGGCTGTTCGATTTCCGTTACCGCCTGGAGATCTACACGCCGCAACACAAGCGCGTGTACGGCTACTACGTGCTGCCGTTTCTGCACAATGAATGCATCGCCGCCCGGGTTGACCTGCGCGCCGAACGCGCCCACTCACGCCTGGCGGTGCATGCAGTGCACGAAGAAGCGCCAGGTCTGGACGAGGAGGGGATGCAGGCGTTGGCCGTGAATTTGCGCCAGATGGCCGACTGGCTGGGGTTGCAGCAGGTACAACTCAATTGCCAGAGGCCCAGTGCCGACCGATTGCGCAGTGCGATGATCGGCTTGGATGTTGGCCGTTAGGGCCTCATCGTGGGCAAGCCCACTCCCACATTGGAATGCAGGTTCGATTGCAGTGCATTCCCTGTGGGAGTGGGCTTGCCCACGAGGGCGTCGGCCCAGTCTCAGCGTTTGACCTGCTTCAACGTCTCGGCAATCAGGAACGCCAGCTCCAGCGACTGATCGGCATTCATCCGTGGGTCGCAGTGGGTGTGGTAGCGGTCTGACAAACCATCCTCGGTGATCGGCCGGGCGCCGCCGATGCATTCGGTGACGTTCTGCCCGGTCATCTCGATATGAATCCCGCCGGCATAGGTGCCCTCGGCCTGATGCACCTGGAAGAATGCCTTCACCTCCGCCAGGATCTGCGCAAAGTCCCGGGTCTTGTAGCCGCTGCTGGCCTTGATGGTGTTGCCGTGCATCGGGTCGGAACTCCACAGCACTTGCTTGCCCTCGCGCTGTACGGCGCGGATCAGATTGGGCAGGTGGTCGCCGACCTTGCCGGCGCCCATGCGCGCAATCAGGTTGAGGCGGCCGGGGTCGTTGTCCGGGTTGAGGATGTCGATCAGGCGGATCAGATCGTCCGGGTCCATGCTTGGGCCGACCTTGACGCCGATCGGGTTATTCACCCCGCGTAGGAACTCGACGTGGGCGCCATCCAACTGACGGGTGCGGTCACCGATCCACAGCATATGGGCCGAGCAGTCGTAGTAATCGTTGGTCAGGCTGTCACGGCGCACGAAGGCTTGTTCGTAATTGAGCAGCAGCGCTTCGTGGGCGGTGAAGAAGCTGGTCTCGCGCAGTTGCGGCGAACTGTCCATGCCGCAGGCGCGCATGAACGCCAACGTTTCGTCGATGCGGTCGGCCAGTTGGCTGTATTTGTCGGCCAGCGCGGAGTTGGCGATGAAGTCCAGGTTCCACTTGTGCACTTGGTGCAGGTCGGCAAACCCGCCCTGGGCGAAGGCGCGCAGCAGGTTGAGGGTGGCGGTGGACTGGTGGTAGGACTGCAGCAGCCGCTCCGGGTCCGGCACGCGGCTTTTTTCGTCGAAGCCAATGCCGTTGACGATATCGCCTCGGTAGGCGGGCAGGGTGATGCCATCGATGGTTTCATCGTTGGCCGAGCGCGGCTTGGCGAATTGACCGGCCATACGCCCGACTTTCACCACCGGGCAACCGGCAGCGAAGGTCATGACGATGGCCATCTGCAGCAGCACCTTGAAGGTGTCGCGGATTTTCGCGGCGGAGAACTCGGCAAAACTTTCGGCGCAGTCACCGCCCTGCAACAGGAAGGCGCGGCCTTGGGTCACTTCGGCAAACTGACGGCGCAACTCGCGGGCTTCCCCGGCGAACACCAGCGGCGGGTAGCTGGACAGGCTTTGCTCCACTTGCAACAGGTGCGCTGCATCCGGGTACTGGGGTTGTTGCTGGATCGGCAGGGCGCGCCAGCTCTCGGGGCTCCACGGTTGGCTCATCTTGAACTCGATTGGCTGATTGGCGGTCGGGCGCCAATGTTATCAGCAATTAGTGCGTGACCTGTTGCCGCCGGTTGGCCGACAATCGCGCCTTTGCCCAGCGGTAAACCCTTTAGGAGCAGTGATGACAGAGGAGCGTGTCGAGCGCGTGCTGGCCGAGGTCCATGATGACTTCGGCATGATCCGAGTGCTCGAAGTGGCCGACTACCGGTTTCTCGAATTCGGCGATGCCATCGAGCAAAGCTGTGTGTTCACCGCCGACCCGAGCTGGCTGGAGTACGACTACACCCGCGCCATGCTGATCGGCGCGTTGTGCCACGAGCAGCCCGAGAGCGCGCTGTTCCTTGGCCTGGGCGCCGGTACGCTGACCCAGGCATGCCTCAAGTTCCTGCCGTTGGAGGATGTCGAAGCCATCGAACTGCGCCCCGATGTGCCGCGCCTGGCCATCGAATACATGGGTTTGGACGACGATCCGCGCCTGTATATCCGCATCGGCGATGCCCTGGAGTTGCTGGAAAGCGCCGAACCGGCCGATCTGGTGTTCGTCGACCTGTATACCGATGTGGGCCCCGGCGTTGGGCACCTGGCGTGGGCCTTTCTGGAGAACTGCCAGAAGAAACTCAACCCCGGCGGCTGGCTGGTGATCAACCAGTGGGCCACCGACGACGGCAAACCGCTGGGCGCGGCGTTGCTGCGCGGTTTGTATCACCGGCATTACTGGGAATTGCCGGTGAAGGAGGGCAACGTCATCCTGTTGGTGCCGTCGGAATTGGATCAAGAGCTGGACATGCAAGCACTCTCGGCTCGCGCCGAAGCGCTGGCAGTGCGATTGGGGTACTCGTTGCAGCCGCTGATCAAGGCGATTCGGCCGGCTACTTAGTCGTCTACATACCTTTGAACACGCCGGGGCGCTTTTCGAGCATGGCGCGCACGCCTTCCCTGGCGTCCTCGCTGTTGAGCAACTGGTCGACCAGCGGTGGTAACGCGGCGGCGGCAGCGGTTTCGCCCTCGATGCGCGCCTGGCGTGCCGACATCAAGGTGGCCTGCACACCCAGCGGTGCCTGGCGTGCGATGCGGTTGGCCAGCTCGATGGCGCGGGGCAATAGGTCTTCGCTGGCCATGACCTCCTGCACCAGACCCAGGCGCAGGGCCTCGTGGGCGTCGAATTCATCGCCAGTGAGCAACCAGCGCATCGCGTTGCCCCAGCCGGCGATCTGATGGAAGCGTAATGTCGCACCGCCGAACGGAAAGATCCCACGTTGCACTTCCATTTGCGCAAAGCGCGTGTTGCTTGCGCACAGGTTGATATCCGCCGCCAGCATCAGCTCGATGCCTATGGTCAGGCAGTAGCCTTGTGCTGCGACGATGACCGGTTTACTCACCCTGGGGCCGGCGAACACGCCCCAGGGATCGCAGCCGCCCAACGGAGGTTGCCAGCCGCCGGCCATCACCGCCCTGACATTGGCCAGGTCCAGGCCGGCGGTGAAGTGCTCGCCGTGGGCAAACACTACCGCCACTCGTGCCTGGTCGTTTCGATCAAATTCGCCATAGGCCAGGCTCAACTCATTGAGCAGATCCAGATCAAAGGCGTTGCGCTTGGCCACCCGGTCAAGCCCCAGCAGCAGGACATGTCCCAGAAGTTCACGACTGACGCGGCTACTGCTGGCTTGATTCATGGGACGAACCCTCGGGTGTGGAGGAAGGTTTCAGACCGAAGGGGCCTGAAGGTCAGGTGAACCGTTTAAGCGTTCTGACCAGCAGGACCGGGCCTCTGAAAAATAGACCCTGCCGGTGTGATCTGCAAAAGTGGTGAGGCACTGCGGTTTATCGGTGTTCTCCGATAAAAAAAGCTCCCTTTTTCAGCTATTTCCGGTATAGTGCGCGCCGGCCTTTAACCGGGCCGCGTTTAGGTAGCGCAATTCCCCGAAGTCAGCTTCGGCTGCACGTCCGCACAGCGGACTCTCCCTTGACGAATCTTTTTCATTCATTCGTTTTCGCAAATCCCCGCCGACAAAGCAGCCAGGGCGACTCTTGAGTCTCAACACGGCATGCGCAGCTTTGGAGCATGGGTCTTTGCGGATGCACTCAGAGGCAGACCCATGACCCAGGAAACCGGCGGCTTCGCCGCTTTTAATCTTAATCCGAACATTCTTGCAGCCGTCGCAGCGACCGGCTATGAAGAACCTTCGGCTATTCAGCAGCAATCGATCCCAATCATCATGGCCGGTAAGGACATGATTGGCCAGGCGCAAACCGGTACCGGTAAAACCGCCGCGTTCGCCCTGCCTATCCTGCAGTGCATCGATCCTGCCAAGCGCGAACCGCAAGCCCTGATCCTGGCGCCAACCCGTGAGTTGGCGCTGCAAGTAGCAACCGCTTTCGAAACCTACGCCAAGCAAATGCCTGGTGTAACCGTTGTGGCCGTTTACGGCGGCGCGCCGATGGGCCCGCAACTGAAAGCCATCCGTAATGGCGCACAGATTGTTGTCGCTACCCCGGGCCGTCTGTGCGACCACCTGCGTCGTGACGAGAAAGTCCTGTCGACCGTGAACCATCTGGTGCTCGACGAAGCCGACGAAATGTTGAAGCTGGGCTTCATGGACGACCTGGAAGTCATCTTCAAGGCTCTGCCAGCGACCCGTCAGACCGTACTGTTTTCGGCCACGCTGCCTCAGTCGATCCGTGCCATCGCCGAACGCCACCTGCGCGATCCGGAGCACGTGAAGATCCAGACCAAGACTCAGACCGTTACCGCGATCGAACAGGCTCACCTGTTGGTTCACGCTGACCAGAAGACCTCGGCTGTATTGAGCCTGCTGGAAGTCGAAGACTTCGATGCCCTGATCATGTTCGTGCGCACCAAGCAAGCGACCCTGGATCTGGCCAGTGCCCTGGAAGCCAAAGGCTACAAGGCCGCTGCGCTGAACGGTGACATCGCCCAGAACCAGCGTGAGCGCGTGATCGACTCCCTCAAGGATGGCCGTCTGGACATCGTTGTGGCGACCGACGTTGCTGCTCGCGGCCTCGACGTTCCACGTATCACTCACGTGTTCAACGTTGACATGCCGTACGATCCGGAATCCTACGTTCACCGTATCGGCCGTACCGGCCGTGCCGGTCGCGAAGGTCGTGCCTTGTTGCTGGTGACGCCGCGTGAGCGCCGCATGCTGCAAGTGATCGAGCGTGTGACCGGTCAGAAGGTGGCCGAAGTACGCCTGCCGGATGCCCAGGCCGTTCTCGATGCCCGCATCAAGAAACTGACCAACAGCCTGGCACCCCTGGTGGCTGACGCTGAATCGACCCACGGCGACTTGCTGGACCGCCTGACCGCCGATATCGGTTGCACCCCGCGTGCTCTGGCCGCCGCACTGCTGCGCAAGGCCACCAACGGTCAGGCGCTGACCCTGGCCGCCATCGAGAAAGAACGCCCACTGGTTCCGAACAGCGCCCCGCGCGGTGATCGTCCAGAGCGTTCCGGCGACCGTCCGGACCGTGGTGATCGTGAGCGTCGCGCTCCGGTGCCATTGGCCGAAGGCCGTGCCCGTTGCCGTACCGCGCTGGGTGCGCGTGACGGTATCGCTGCCAAGAACCTGCTGGGCGCTATCCTCAACGAGGGTGGCCTGGCGCGTGAGGCTATCGGTCGCATTCAGGTCCGTGACAGCTTCTCCCTGGTGGAGCTGCCGGAAGACGGTCTGGAAAAACTGCTGGCCAAACTGAAAGACACTCGCGTTGCCGGTAAGCAGCTGAAGCTGCGTCGCTACCGCGAAGATTGATCGGCCCTTGGGCTGATTGATCGAAAATAAAAAAATCCCCGACTGGTTCGGGGATTTTTTTTGCCTGACTTTACGGTTAGTCGAATCGGTAGATGTCCATGCCGAGCGCGCCCATCGTGAAGCCTTGGTGCGCCACACCGAACGTGCCGCCGGCGCCACGCGCGAAGAACAACGGCAACAGGTGTTCGTCGCTCGGATGGCTGCGCACGGCATAGGGCGCCTGGCGACGATAGTCGTGCAGGGCCGCTTCATCATTGGCCGCCAGTTTATCCACCACCCAATCGCGGAACTCCCGCGCCCAGGGCTCGATGCTCTCCGGTCCCGCGTGCCAGTCCAGTTCACCCAGGTTATGGGTGATGCTGCCGGAACCGATCAGCAACACGCCTTGGCTGCGCAGGCCGGCAAGGGCGTGGCCAATGCGAGTTTGCAGGGCAGGGCCCATACGGCTGGGCAGGGAAACTTGCACCACGGGGATGTCGGCTGCCGGGTACATCAGCGAGAGCGGCACCCAAGTGCCATGATCAAAAGGGCGGCGCTCATCGATGCTCGCATTCAAGCCGTCGGCGTGGAGCAATGCGACAACTTCGCTGGCCAACTGCGGGTTCCCTGGCGCTGGGTACTGCACGGCGAACAGCTCGCGGGGAAAACCGCCGAAGTCGTGCCAGGTTTCCGGGGCGGCACTGCCGCTGACCAGCAATTCCTCGCTTTCCCAGTGGGCCGACACAACTACAATGGCCTTCGGTCTGGGCAATTGCTCGGCGAGGCGCTGCAGAGCAGGACCGCTGGCGCCGGGTTGCAGGGCCAGCATGGGTGAGCCATGGGAGATAAACAGGCTAGGGAGCATTTGAAGGGTCCTGAGCGTTAACATGGGCCCATCTTCAATCAGATCATTGATCTAAATCTAATATAAGTTTTAGCAGTATTTGATCGAATTTTCGGGGTGATCTATGGAACCTGAGTTTTGGCATGACCGTTGGGCGAACAACCAGATCGGCTTCCATCAGTCCGACATCAATCCTTATTTGCTGCGGCATTGGCCCTCACTGACCCTGGCTCACGGTGCTCAGGTGTTGGTGCCGCTGTGCGGCAAGAGCCTGGACTTGATATGGCTGGCCAGTCTGGGGCATCGGGTGCTTGGGGTGGAACTATCGGAACAGGCTGTGCAGACGTTCTTCAGTGAGCAGGGGCTGCACCCGCGAATTCATCAGCATGGCGTGTTCACGGTGTATCAGGCTGGATTGATCGAGGTGTGGTGCGGTGACTTCTTTGCATTGGACGCCGAGGTGTTGGCCGACTGCGCGGCGTTGTATGACCGTGCCGCGTTGATCGCTTTACCGCCGTTGATGCGGGCACGCTATGCAGCGCACTTGAATCGTTGCCTGCGTGCGGGCTGTGAGGGCCTGTTGATCACCTTGGATTACGACCAGACGCTGAAAGCCGGTCCGCCCTTTGCGGTCACGCAGGATGAGGTGAGGGTGTTGCTCGCGTCGCACTGGACGCTGCAAGTGCTGGAGGAGCGAGACATTCTGGACGAAAGCTGGAAATTCGTGCAGGACGGCGTGCCGCGCCTGGACGAACGCGCATACCGACTGACCAGGGTGTAAATCGCGCCCACTAAAAAGGGGCGATCAGCTCGCCCCTTTCGGTATTGCCGGTTGGCGTCAGCCGCGACGACGCAAGGCGTCGATGCGCTCTTCCAGCGGTGGGTGGCTCATAAACATGCGAGCCAGGCCCTGTTTGATGCCGCCGTTGATGCCGAAGGCGGTCAGGCTGTCCGGCATATGCACCGGCAGGCCCTGTTCGGAACGCAAGTGTTGCAGTGCTGCGATCATCGCCCCGGTGCCGGCCAGGCGCGCACCGGCTTCGTCCGCGCGGAATTCGCGTTTGCGCGAGAACCACATCACGATGGCGCTGGCCAGGAAGCCGAGTACCACTTCCGCGAAGATGGTCGCCACGAAGTAGGCAATGCCACGGCCTTCTTCGTTCTTGAAAATCACCTTGTCGACGAAGTTACCGATGATCCGTGCGAAGAACATCACGAAGGTGTTCACCACGCCCTGGACCAGTGCCAGGGTGACCATGTCACCGTTGGCCACGTGACCGATCTCGTGGGCCAGCACAGCCTTCACTTCATCGTACGAGAAGCGTTCGAGCATGCCCTGACTCACGGCAACGAGCGCGTCGTTCTTGTTCCAGCCGGTCGCGAAGGCGTTGGCTTCATAGGCCGGGAAAATTCCGACTTCAGGCATCTTGATGCCCGCCTCGCGGGACAGCTGTTCAACGGTTTGCAGTAACCATTGTTCGTGGCGGGTACGGGGCTGAGTGATGACCTGGGTGCTGGTACTCATCTTCGCCATCCACTTGGAGATGAACAGCGAGAAGAGCGAGCCGGCAAAACCAAAGACCGCACAGAAAATCAGCAGCTGATTGAGGTTCAGGTCAACCCCATTGGCCGCCATGAACCCGTTGAAGCCAAAAAGGCTCAGGGTGACGCTGGCAATCAGCACGACCGCCAGGTTAGTGGCCAAAAACAGCAGGATGCGCATCATGGTTGTAGAGTTCTCCTCATGCTTAATATGTTGCGTACTGCGGGGTATATATGGTGCGCCATGGGGCGATTCAACCGAGCGACTATTTCAAACTGTGTCCTACAGCATGAATGTAGAGCCTTGAAGGGATTTTCCCACATGAAATACCGCTCGATATCTGTCTTTCGTTGCCGTATTTCCCCGTGATTACAGGGCGATGGGGCAAATAACAGGTTAAAGCACTGAGCGGGGAGGGCGGCGGTATAGAAGTGTTGCCAGATGCTCGCTGTACGACCGGATCTCGGCCGTACAGCGACGTTTCACTACTGGCGATAAGACTTCAGGAAGTTGCCGATGCGACCGATGGCCATCTCCAGGTCATCCACGCGCGGCAAGGTGACGACGCGGAAGTGATCCGGCCACGGCCAGTTGAATGCCGTGCCCTGTACGACCAGCAGTTTTTCCGACAGCAGCAGGTCGAGCACGAATTTCTCGTCGTTGAGAATCGGGCAGACTTTCGGATCGATCCGTGGGAAGGCGTACAGCGCGCCCATGGGTTTGACGCAACTGACGCCAGGGATGGCGTTGAGCAGCTCCCAGGTGCGGTTGCGCTGTTCCAGCAGCCGGCCTTGTGGCAGTACCAGGTCGTTAATGCTTTGATAGCCGCCCAGGGCGGTCTGGATCGCATGCTGGCTCGGTACGTTGGCACACAGGCGCATATTGGCCAGTATGTCGATGCCTTCAATGTAGCTCTGGGCGTTGTGCTTGGGGCCGGAGATGGCGATCCAGCCGGAGCGGAAACCCGCCACGCGGTAGGACTTGGACAGGCCGTTGAAGGTCAGGCACAGCAGGTCCGGCGCCAGGGAGGCGGTGCACACATGTACGGCATCGTCGTACAGGATCTTGTCGTAGATTTCGTCGGAGAACACTACCAGGTTGTGCTGGCGCGCCAATTCGAGCATGCCCAGCAGCACTTCCTTGGAATACACCGCGCCGGTCGGGTTGTTCGGGTTGATGATCACCAGTGCCTTGGTGTTCGGGGTGATCTTGGCCTTGATGTCGGCCAGGTCCGGAAACCAGTCGGCGCCTTCGTCACACAGGTAGTGAACGGGGTGGCCGCCGGCCAGGGTCACGGCGGCGGTCCACAATGGGTAATCGGGCGCAGGTACCAGCACTTCGTCGCCGTTGTTGAGCAAGGCCTGCATAGACATCACGATCAGCTCGGACACGCCGTTGCCCAGGTAGATGTCCTCGATGCCGACGCCTTCCACCTGCTTCTGCTGGTAGTACTGCATCACCGCCTTGCGCGCGCTGAACAGGCCTTTGGAGTCGCTGTAGCCTTGGGCGGTGGGCAGGTTGCGGATCACGTCCTGGAGGATTTCGTCCGGCGCTTCGAAACCAAACGGCGCCGGGTTGCCAATGTTCAGCTTGAGGATGCGATGGCCTTCCTCTTCCAGGCGTTTGGCGTGCTTGAGCACTGGGCCGCGAATGTCGTAGCAGACGTTGGCGAGCTTGTTCGATTTGCTGACCTGCATGGCGATGTGATCCTGAAAATGAACGATCCAGACGGTGTGGGCACTACCGTACTGTGAAGGCTGCGAGGCCCGCACCCAGAAATACGTTTGAATGCCGGTAGCGCGGGTGCCAGACTGGCGTTTTGAAGAGGCGCAATCATACGTGCCGCCTGATCCATGGAAAAGACACAGATCAGGGTTTTTCAGTTGCCGAGGTGTATCGATGGATAAGTTGCAGAAAACCGTTGAAGAATGGAAAGCGATGCTCGATCCGGAGCAGTACAACGTATGTCGCCTCAAAGGTACCGAGCGACCTTTCAGCGGCAAGTACAACGACACCAAAACGGACGGCGTGTACCACTGTATTTGCTGCAATGAGCCGCTGTTCGATTCCAAGGCCAAGTTTGACTCGGGCTGCGGCTGGCCCAGCTTCTACGAGCCGATCGCCGACAGCGCCATGATCGAGATCCGGGACGTCAGCCATGGCATGATCCGTACCGAAGTCACCTGCGCCAAGTGCGATGCGCACCTGGGGCATGTGTTCCCCGATGGTCCGCCACCGACCGGTTTGCGCTACTGCATCAATTCGGTGTGCCTGGATCTGGTGCCTCGTTGAAGTGAGTAGGTAGCGCGTCGGGAGTGAGTGGCGAGATGGCTCGCTCCCAGTCATAAACGTGATCGAGCATGATCAATGCGCTCAATTAAGTTGTGTGCAATTGAATCGCTCGCTATGTTGTGGGCTCTTCCCCCGACACGAGGCACAGCCATGAGCGACAACCTGCTGAGTATTCCCTGCACCACCATCAAGGGTGAGCAAAAGACCTTGGCCGATTTCGCCGGCAAGGCCGTGCTGGTGGTCAACACCGCCAGCAAATGCGGCTTTACCCCGCAGTACAAGGGCCTTGAGCAACTCTGGCAGCAGTACAAAGACCAGGGGCTGGTGGTATTGGGGTTCCCTTGCAACCAGTTCGGCAAGCAGGAGCCAGGTGACGAAGGGGCGATTTCTGAATTCTGTGAGCTGAACTACGGTGTCAGCTTTCCGCTGTTCAAGAAAATCGACGTCAATGGCAGCGATGCCCATCCTTTATTTGTGCAATTGAAACAGCAGGCCCCCGGTTTGCTGGGTTCCAAGGGCATCAAATGGAACTTCACCAAGTTCCTGATCGGTCGCAATGGTCAGGTGGTCAAGCGCTTCGGCCCGACCACCAAACCTCAGGACTTGACCCAAGAGATCGAAGCCCTGCTCAAATGACTAACCCACCCGTTGTGTCCCTGGCCCTGGACAACCAATTGTGTTTCAAGCTCTACGCGGCTTCGCGGGCGGTAACCCGTGCCTACAAGCCGATGCTGGATCCATTGGGCCTGACCTATCCGCAATACCTGGTGATGCTGGTGTTGTGGGAGTGGCATGACGCCCCTCCGGCGCAGCCTACGGTCAAGGCGCTGGGGGACCGTCTGATGCTCGACTCGGGCACCCTCACGCCGTTGCTCAAACGTCTTGAACAACTGGCTTGGGTGCAGCGGCGGCGCAGTACCAGGGATGAGCGGGAAGTGCATTTGAGCTTGAGTGAGGCCGGCGTGCATCTGCGCGAGCGGACTTACCGGATGAAGACGCGACTGTTGTGCGACAGCGGCATCGACCTGAACCAGGCGGACGACCTGCGCGATGGCCTGGACCAATTGCTGGGGCAGATCAGAGCGCTGTCGTCTTCGGCACCCACAGATCCAGCAGGGCATTGAGTTCTTCGCGACGGAAAGGCTTGGCCAGGTAGTCGTTCATCCCGGCGGCGCGGCAGCGTTCGCGCTCTTCGGACATAGCATTGGCGGTCAACGCCACGATCGGCAGGTCCGGCCAGCGTCCACTGCTGCGTATCTGCCGACTGGCCTCGTAGCCATCCATCACCGGCATATTGCAATCCATCAGCACCATATCGAAGTGTTGCTCTTCCAGACACTTAAGCGCTTCGCCACCATGGCCGGCCACGACCACCTCACAGCCCAACTTGCTGAGCATGCCCTTGGCCACCAGTTGGTTGACCGGATTGTCCTCCACCAACAGGATGCGCGCGCGGTGCGCTACAGGCGCGGCTTCCACTTGGATCGGATCGAGGATCAAGTGCCCATCGCTGCGCAAGGTGCGTCGCAGAATCTGATACAGCGCGTTGCGGCTCAGGGGGCGGGCCTGTTGCTGCAATGGCGCGAGTGCGGCCACTTCTTCGCTGGGCATAAAGTTGCCGTAGGCCGTCACCACCAGAATCGGTGCGGTAATGCCCGGCCGCAGTCGGAACAGGCACTCCGGGCAATCAGTGATCAGCAGGTCTGGGGTTTCTCCGCTCAAATCATGGTCCTGGGCGTAACAGCGCGGCGTCAGCCCCCAGTAGGGCAGGAGCGTGGTCAGCAGTTCTGTGAGGCCGCTGCTGGCGTTGGTGATGGCGATCACGTCACCGCTGAGCGGCGGCGGCTGCACCGCCGGCGAATGAGCCGGCAGCGGTAGCTCGGCGCGGAACTGGCTGCCAAAGCCGACCTCCGAGCTGATGCTCAAGCGCCCCTGCATGGCTTCACACAGGTTTCGCGTCAGTGCCAGGCCCAGGCCCGTACCGCCAAACTGGCGGGTTATGCCGGCGCCAGCCTGGGTAAACGGTTGGAAGATTTTCGCTTGGGCTTCCTGCGCAATGCCGATGCCGGTGTCGCAGACTTCAATGTGGACCTTGCCCTCCTGAACGCTGAGACGCACATCCACGCGCCCGAAGCGGGTGAACTTGAGGGCGTTGGACAGCAAGTTACTGACGATCTGCCGCACGCGCGTCGGGTCGCCCAGCACTTGGGCCGGAAACCTCGGGTCGATCAAGCAGGTCAGCTCCACGCTTGGCGCGGCGTTCTGCGACAGCAGGTTGGCGGTGTCTTCCACCAGCGCGCCCAAATCGAATGGAATGCGCTCCAGTTCCAACTGGCCGGCATCGAATTTGGACAGGTCGAGGATATCGTTGAGCAACTCCACCAGCACTTTGCCCGAATCGTGGGCGATGGACAGTTGCTGACGCTGCTCGGCGTTCAAGCTGCTGTCCAGCGACAGCGCGATCATGCCCAGCAAGCCGTTGAGCGGGGTGCGGATCTCATGGCTCATGTTCGCCAGGAACGCCGCGCGGGCCTGAGCCATGCCCAGGGCATTCATCTTGGCCGCCTCCAACTCGTCGTTGGACTGGCTCAGCCGCTGGTTACTGGCCTTGAGTTCCAGGGTACGAGCGGAGACGATATCTTCCAGTTGGCCCAGGTATTCGGTCAGCCGGTCTTCGGCGTGGCGGCGCTGCTGGATTTCAGTTTGCATGTTTTCGAATTGCTGGTTGGCCACGGTGACCAGTACGCCGATTTCGTCGTTCTCGTGCCCGGGCGGGTAGTCCAGACGCGTGTGTTTGCGCGTGCTCAATTCGCCAATGATGCGTACCAGTGGTTTGGTCAGCATCACATAGAACAGCCCCAGCAGGATGCCGGTCAGCAGCAGGCTGCGCACAAAGCCATTGAGCAGTGTGATCTCGGCGCGCCGCAGGAAGCGGCTGCCGAAGGCGTAGGTATCGACGTCCAGACGCAGCACACCCAAGGAGTCGTTGGGCATATGGCTCAGGTAGAGCCGGTCCTCAAATTGGCGATTGGCGCCAAACATCAGGTCGCTGAGGGCGCGGTAGGTGCTTTCCTTGCGCGGCCGCTGTACATCGGCCAGCACCAGGCCATTGTTGTCGATCAACTGCGCGCGAATGATGGCGGGGGAGTGCAGCAGGCCCAAGGTCAGTTCCTGTGCCAGCTCGGCGTCGATGTTGTAGGCAATACGTGATGCCGGGTTATGGCTGATTTCGATCAGCGAGCGAATTTCACGGTTGATGGATGCGTCTTCGCTGGCATAATCAATGCCGATTTGGATCAGACTGAGCAAGGTTCCCAAGACGAAACCTACCAGCACAGTCAATCGGGCTTGTTTATAAGACAAGCGGTGGGCGAACTTGATATCCATCGAGTGTTGAACCACTTCACGTTTCCCTTCGCCCGGCAAGCATAGCTGAACATCCACAGGCTCTGGCCTGCCCGGCATGAATCGTTTTATACGCAGCCCCTTGCGGTCTGTCGCAGGGTTGCCAATACGCCATCTTTTGCAAGAACTTGCCAGAGGAATATCCGTGGATTCTCGATTGAATGCCTTTCTTGAGCGGGCCGATGCAGTACTTGCTCGCCTGGAACCCCTGCTGCCAGCGCCCCGACAGGCCATCGACTGGAACCAGTGCCTGGCTGCGCGCTGGCAACGCGAGGGGCGCACCGGGTTTCTGTTGCCGCTGGAGGTCAGTCTGGACATGCGCCTGTCCGACTTGATCGGTGTCGACAAGCAGCGCGAGCAACTGGCGCGCAATACTCAGCAGTTTCTCGACGGCCTGCCCGCCAACCATGCGCTGCTGTGGGGTTCGCGCGGCACCGGCAAGTCGTCCATGGTGCGTGCCCTGCTGGCCCAGCATGCCAACGCCGGTTTGCGCCTGATCGAAATCGAGCGTGATCACTTGGCCGATCTGCCACGTGTGGTCGAGCAACTGCTCAAACTGCCACAGCGCTTTATCCTGTTCTGTGATGATCTGTCGTTCGAAGCCGGTGAGGGCGACTACCGCGTGCTTAAAAGCGTGCTGGACGGTTCCCTGGAACAGGCGCCGGAAAATGTGCTGCTCTATGCCACCTCCAACCGTCGCCATTTGGTGCCGGAAAACCAGAGCGACAACGATAACTGGAAGCGCGTGGACGGCGAACTGCACCCCAGCGAAGCCGTGGAGGACAAGATTGCCTTGTCCGACCGCTTTGGCTTGTGGCTGTCGTTCTACCCGTTCACCCAGGAACATTTCTTGGATGTGGTGGAGCATTGGATCGGCGAACTGGCAGGCAAAGCCGGTTTGCAATGGCAGCGTGACGAAGCGCTCGATATTCTCGCCGTGCGCTGGGCCACCGGGCGCGGCAACCGCAACGGACGTTGCGCGTATCAGTTCGCCCGTTACTGGGTGGGCCTCAAATTGCTGGAGCGTCAACCATGATCGATTTGCAACACGCCGGTACAGGCCTGGATGGCTATGCCATGCTCTGCGCGCAGCTGGAGTCGCTGTTGGCCGATGAGCGCGACTTTATCGCCAACAGTGCCCAGTTTTCTGCGTTCCTGTTCAACCAACTGGATGACCTGAACTGGGCCGGTTTTTACCTCAATCGCAATGAAGAACTGGTGCTCGGCCCGTTCCAGGGGCAGATCGCCTGTGTACGTATTCCGTTCGGAAAGGGCGTCTGCGGTGCTGCAGCAGCCTCGCGCCAAACCCAGCGCGTCGAGGATGTGCATGCCTTCCCTGGGCATATTGCCTGTGACAGCGCCTCCAACAGTGAGCTGGTGGTCCCGCTGGTCAAGAACGGCCAATTGATTGGTGTTCTTGACCTCGACAGCCCTTTGATGGCCCGTTTTACCCAACAAGACCAGCAGGGCATCGAGCAATTGGCTGCGATTTTTCTGCGCTTGACCGACTGCTGATGCCAGAGGGGGCGGACCCGCCCCCTTATGGGTTATCCAGCGCGTGAAGCTGCACTTGCAGCATCCTCTCAAACTCCAGCATCAGCTTTTCCAGGGCCTTCACACCGGCGTCAATCGAAGACCGATCATCATCGCGGCCGCAGGCCTGTTCGAGGGTTTCACACTGTGACGCCAGCGCATTGGCCTGAACGATGCGGGCGGCGCCCTTGATCTTGTGGGCCTGTTCGGTGATCTGCTCATAGGAGGCCTGCGCGTTCATCAGGGCGATCAGCTCCTGACGGTCCTGGCGGCTGCTATTGAGCAGTTCTTCCAGCAGGCGTCGGCTCATCTGTGGATCGCCGCCGGTCAGGGCTTCGAAATTACCGAGGTCTAGGATCTGGTCGGCAGGGTGCGTGCCGATCTGCGCCAAATGCCGTTCCAGGGCCGTGAGGCTGATGGGCTTGAACAGGCAATCGTTCATGCCTGCCTGTGCGCAGCGTTGCTTCTCCTCGGGTTGGGCGTTGGCGGTAAAGCCCAGTACCACACAGGGCGTCAGGCCTTCACGCTGTTCGTATTCGCGGATCGAACGACTCAGTTCATAGCCATTCATGATGGGCATATTGCAGTCGGCGATCACCAGGTCGAAACGCTCCTGACGCCAGGCCTGGAAACCCGCCGCGCCGTTTTGCGCTGCGGTGAACTGATGGCCTAGATAGCCGAGTTGCTGGCACATCAACAGGCGGTTCGCCGGATGATCGTCCACCACCAGTACATTGAGCACTGGCGCGGTGGTCGGCCTTTCGGGTTGGTGTTCGTCCTCGGCCAGCTCAGGCTGCAGGCGTGTCATCTTGAGGTTGACATGCACCTGGGTGCCGACCATGGGCACGCTGCTGAGGCTCAATTGCCCACCCATCATGGCGCACAGGCTGCGGCAGATCACCAACCCCAGGCCGGCGCCGCTCCTGGCCAGTTGCCCGGAGTTGTCGGCTTGGGCAAAGGGTTCGAACAGGCGCATCTGATCGTCGCGGCTGATGCCGATGCCGGTGTCTTCCACTACCAGTTTCATCTCGACTTGCTGGGCAAGATCGGTGGGCAGCACGTCCACCTTTATTTTGACCTGACCGCGCTCGGTGAACTTGATCGCGTTACTGATCAGGTTCGACAGCACCTGCTTGAAGCGCAGCGGGTCGATCAACACTTCGGTGTCGTCCAGGTCAGTCTTGAACTCCAGTATCAGGCTGAGGGTTTTCTGGCGGGCCAGGCCGTCGAACACACGTACCACCGATTCGATCACTTCCCGCAGGTTCACACGTTCCGGCGCCAGGCTCAGGCGGCCGGATTCGATCCGCGCGATATCGAGGATGTCGCCGATCAACTCCAGCAAGTCCTTGGCCGAGTTATAGGCCACTTCGATGGCGGGGCGGTCGAGGTGGCCCTGGTCCGCGCGCTTGAGCGTCAATTCGAGCATGCCGATCACTGCGTTCATGGGCGTACGGATTTCATGGCTCATGGTGGCCAGGAACGTACTTTTGGCGCGATTGGCCTCGTCCGCGCGTTCCTTGGCGGCACGCAGCTCATCGAACAATTGGCGGCGCTCGCTGATATCGATCCAGCCGCCGATGATGCCCTGGACTTCGCCCACGGAATCGCGATACGGCAAGATCCAGTGATAGATCGTGAGTTTTTTGCCGCGTATGTGCAGGGTGCGATCCAGGATCAGCGGGTTGCCCTCAGCCACCACACGCTGATAATCGGCGTGGTATTGCGCGGCCTCTTCTGCCATGGCGGTGCTGATTTGCATCGCACTCCTGCCGATCACCTCTTCGCGCTTGACGTCGAACGCCTGCAGGTAGCTGTCGTTGCAGGTCTGCAGCAGGCCCTTGCGGTCGCGCACGTAAATCGGGTGCGGCGTTTCGTTGACCAGGGCGCGCATGAATTCGAACTGGTCATTGAGAGCGCGCTCAGCCATTTTGCGGTGCTTGATCTGGCGCTGCATGTAGGCGTTCCAGGTCAGGGAAATCAGCAGCAACAGGCCGGTGCCGATGATGATGCGCGCAATCAATTGATGATAATTGCGCCAGTAGCTGTCGGAGGCGGCGGTATAGCCGCGCCAGCGACTGTTGATCACCCCCAGCTCGTCCGGAGCGATGCTGAGCAGGGCCTTGTCGAGAATCGAGCTGAGTTCGGTGGCCCCCCGGGACGTTGCCAAGGCAAAGGTGGCCGGCGTGGTGCCAATGCTGAAACTGGTCTGGACCTTATCTTGGAATATCGGTGAAGACAGGAAATAGTTGGCGACCACCAGGGTATTGACCGCACCCTCCACATGGCCTTGTGCAAGGAGTTCGGTTGCCTTGAACGTGTCCCCCGTTTCTACCAGTTGAATCTGCGGAAAGTGCTCGCGCAGGAATTTGATCGGCGGGCTGCCTTGAGTTACCGCCACGCGTTTGCCAGCCATTTGTTCCAGACTGGTGGGCGCCTGGTCTTCCTTGCGCGTCAACATTACGTAGGAGTTTTCCAGGTAGGGGCGGGTAAAGTTCAACTGTCCTTCGCGTTGCAGGCTGGGGGCGATCGCGCCGATGACATCTGCTTCACCGGCCTCCACCTGCTCGATCATCTCGTTCACATTGCGTCCGCGCTGGATCTCGAAGCGTAAGCCGGTGCGCAGGCGAATCAGTTCCAGCAGGTCGGCGGTGATGCCGCGGAAGTTGCCGTCTGCATCGAAGAATGTCAGCGGTGCGAAGGTTTCGTTCGCGATGACTTTGACCACTGGGTTGTCTTTCAGCCAACGCTCCTCGCGCGGGGTCAGTTGCAGCTTCTGATCGGTCAACAGAATGTCACTGCCGGCACTCCAGCGCTTGGCAATGGTTTCTCGCTCGGAGATGGGCACAGCCATCAGGACGGAGTCGACGATGCTCAGCAGGATGTGCTGGTGCTGCGGCAGGGCAAAGCTGAAGCCGTAGGCTTCGTGCTTACCGAAGTTGGCCATGCGCACGTTTTTCAGGTAGCCCTTGTTGATCAGGTAATGGGTGGAAATGGTATCGCCGAGAAACACGTCCGCCTGTTCGAACGCCACTGCATTCAACGCATTCTGGTAAGAGGGATAGGCGCGGATGATCGCGTTGGGGTAGAGCTTTTCCACTTCGCCCAGAGGCAGGTAGTGATAGACCAGGGCCAGGCGCATCCCCGCCAAGCCCTCGCTGAGGCTGCGTGTTTCGCCCTCGCGGGTGACCAGCACCGGTTGATCCACCGCGTAGGGTTCTGACAGGGTGAGGTTGGGGTTGGCGGCTTCGAACCCGTTGGAAGAGCCCAGCAAGTCGATCTCCCCGGACTCAAGGGCGCGAATGGCCGCCTCTCGGGAGGGGTAGCGCACCACTTTGATCGGCAATGCCAGCGCCTTGGCCAGCAGCCCGGCGTAGTCGGCGGTGAGGCCCTCGTAATCGCGGCCGCTGGAGGTGAGATCAAAAGGGGGGTAGTCAGGGGCCGCAGTGCCCAGTACCAGTTCGCGTTTGTTCTGCAGCCATTGGCGTTGAGCCTTGTTCAGGTGGGTTTCCAGTTGTACCGAGCCTGCACGACTCAATAAATTGAAATATTCCGGGCCCGTTGGAGGGGCGGCAGGCACGGCAATGCTGAAGCACAAACCGGCACTCAATAAAATCAGATAGTCCTTTATACGCCTGGGCATCCGCTTTCTCACACTAGCGCGTTTCGTTTTGCCATCTCGATAAGTTCTACCAAGGACTTGGCTTGAAGTTTTTGCATGAGCCGTTTTTTATAGGTGCTTACTGTTTTGTTACTCAAGAACATACCTTTGGCGATTTCCTTGTTAGTCCGCCCTTGTGCAAAAAGTTGCAATACCATCAGTTCGCGATCGTTTACCGCTTTGAATAGTTCAAGTTCCTTTGAAATCGTGGTGTCCACTCCATTGGCATTCAGAGCCTGGCTGGGAAAGTAGTTGTAACCTGATAACACGGCACGGATGGCGCTGAGCAACTCGCTCAGGTCCCCTTCTTTGCACACATAGCCATCGGCGCCCGAGCGCATGCAGCGGGTGGCGAATAGAGTTGGGGATTGAGCCGTCAGCACCAAGGTCTTCATTGAAGTGCTCATGGCATTGAAGCGGCAGAGCACTTCAAGCCCGTCGAGTTTTGGAATGCTGATATCCAGAATGATCAGGTCCGGTTGGCACTCACGGACCATTTGTATGGCATCGCATCCATTATCGGTTTCGCCGACTACTTTGTAGCCCTCGTGTTCCAACAACATTCGGATGGCGAGCCTTATAACCGGATGATCATCAATTATAAAAACTGTGTTCATGTTTACATTTCCGTGCAAGTGCAAATAAAGCGGGCACATTAGCTCAGAAGCGGATGCAGGAGCATGAAGCGGAGGGGGAACAAATATAAAACAGGAAAGTTCCTACATCAAAAAAGGTAAAAGCCTACTGGTTGCTAAGGAATTGTGAAGCGAGATGACAACGTTTCGCCGTTCTGTAGGTTTAATCCATGCATCAGGTGCTGAGAAGGAGCAGGCGGCATGATCTTGGTCGATATATAGGGTTCCAAGTCTTGTTTTTACAAGGCAGGTAATGGGAAGAGCAACTGTGAAAGTTCTTCTTTGTTCAACGGCTTTGACAAGTAACCGAGCATGGGTAATCCACGCTCCAGCGCCTGAACATGCAACGCCGACAGCTCTGCGATGGGCAGCCCGCTGAGCAGGATGGCGGCGTTGATAAAGCGTTGACGGCTGGCGATTTCAATCAGCTCCAGACCGGGTAGATCGGGTAGGCATTGATCACACAGAAGGATGTCGAAAGGCATGTCCGCCTGGGTCATCAGATGGACGGCCTGCGCGGCGTTTTCGCATGGTGTCAGTCGCTCGAAGCCGAAGCTGCGAAGCAGGCACTGAGTGGCGAGCAGTTGAAAGGGATGGTCCTCCACCAACAGGATGCAAAGAGGGTTACTGGGCATAAAAAGTACACGATGATTCAAGCGTCGAAGGGGGGCATGTAGGAGCTGTTCGATGACTGTGCCCGGAGCGTGCGCGATTATTCCCCGTGTATCTGTGCGAATTCGATCAGGCCGCTCTGTTCCGTGTGTAGGCAGATTCTGCTCAATCGGCAGGCGGCTTGATCGGGGCGGTTATTGAGGGCTGGAGCGACCGGTCATCTCTCGTGCCATTTCAGTGGCATAGCTGTCGGTCATGCCGGCGATGAAGTCGATCATGCGCAGGAACGACGTGTGCAGCGGCCATGCCGGGTCCGGTGCGTTGTTGCCGAGCAAATCGAGAATGCGCCGGTTCTTGAAGGACGGCGTGCGCCCGCCATGTTGCTCCAGTGCGGCGCCGCAGAACGCATTCAGGAGAATTTCCAGGGTGGTGTAAGCGCCGATTTCGTGCAGCGTCTTGCGCTTGTCCTGGAAGATCTTCTTGCGCGCCATGTCTTTGGCGTCCAACACGCAGCGTTTGGCCGGACCGTGCATATGTTCGACCAGGTCGCCGGGCAGGGTGCCGGCCAGCAAAGCATCCTGCTGATCGACGAACGCGCGCGCTGCGGCGTTGGTCAGGTGCTCGATGGCTTTGCCGCGCAGGATCGCCAGTTTGCGCCGGCGTGAGTCCTGCGGCCCCAATTGACGGTAGGTTTGCGGCAGGTCGTCGCCGACCAGATCGAGCAGCAACGACTCGACTTCGGCGTACTCCAGCAAGTCCATTTCCAGGCCGTCTTCCAGGTCGATCAAGGCGTAGCAGATGTCATCCGCGGCCTCCATCAGATAAACCAGCGGGTGACGCGCCCACCGTTGGTCCTCCAGTTGCGGCAGCCCGAGTTTGTGGGCGATCTGTTCCAGGATCGGCAGCTCGCTCTGGTAGCAGCCGAACTTGTGCTTCTTGTAACCCAGGGAGTCGGCGTGGCGGGCGGTCCAGGGGTATTTGAGGTAGGTGCCTAGGGTGGCGTACGTCAGCCGCGTGCCGCCGTCGAACTGGTGGTATTCCAATTGAGTGAGCACGCGAAAGCCTTGGGCATTGCCTTCGAAGTTGAGGAAGTCATTGCGCTCGGCGCTGCTCATGTCGTCCAGCCAGCCGCGGCCGGCCGCTTGTTGAAACCAGTGGCGGATAGCGTCTTCGCCTGAGTGCCCGAACGGCGGGTTGCCGATGTCATGGGCCAGGCAGGCCGACTGCACCACCATGCCCAGGTCGCTGGGATCGCACCAGTCGGGCAGGGCGCTGCGCAGGGTTTCGCCCACGCGCATGCCCAGGGAGCGGCCGACGCAGCTGACTTCCAGCGAGTGGGTCAAACGGGTGTGGATATGGTCGTTGCTCGACACGGGATGCACTTGTGTCTTGCGACCCAGGCGACGAAACGCGCCGGAGAAAATAATGCGGTCGTGGTCTTTGTGGAACGGGCTGCGGCCCAATTCTTCCGGGCTGTGCAGTGGTTTTCCTAGACGTTCGCGGGTCAGCAGGGTGGGCCAATCCAAGGCGGGTAATCTCCGTGCGGTGAATGACCCGCCCAGCTTCCCGGTTCCGCCGCGGCGGGGCAAGCGAAAATCTACAGGCCGGCGGCGTCGATATCGATTAACAGTAAGCGCTGACCGTTATCGAAGAATTGTCCGGCGGTGAGGCAGTACTGGTTGGTGGTGGCATCGCGGTAGGTCGAAGACAGCGTCAAGCGGCGCTCCTCCCACCCTTCGGCGAGCAGATGATAAAAGTACGGCCGCCACGACCAGTTGTGGCCAAGGTAGCGGCTGTCACTCTGCCAGGCGTCCTGGCGCCACTCGAAATTGGGCGTCAGTTGGGTGCCGTGGCGGTCGCACTGATAAAAGCGCAGCAGCCAGGGGAATGCGGGCAATTGCGGTAACTGGCTCAACGGTGCCTCGGCCTGGGCCCAGCTTTGCAGGATGCTCATCAGCTCGGCCATTTGCTGGCGCAACTGCATGATGCGCCCGCGTTCCGCCAACTTCTGCTGGACGTAAGCGGTGCGCAGTTGAGCAAAGCGTGGCACGAAGGCGTCGGTGGCGAACCAGTCCAACTGGGCTTGGGCAAACAAGTAACCTTGTACGTAGCGGGCGCCGCACTCCAGGGCGAAGCTCAGTTGCGCTTCGGTTTCCACGCCTTCGGCGATGATCCAGCAACCGGTCTTCTCCGCCATTTGTGCCAACGCGCGCACCACCTCGCTGCTCGGCCCGCCGCGCGCGGCCTCCTGAAACAGACGCATGTCTAGTTTGAGAATGTCCGGTTGCAACGCGAGCACTCGGTCCAATTGGGAATAGCCGGCGCCGAAGTCATCGATGGCAATCCGCGCGCCCGCCTCACGGTAGCGCGCCACCACCTCTGCCAGGCGCCTGATGTCGCCCCCCAGTTCGGTGATCTCGAACACGATGCGCTGCGGATCCACGCCGTGGCTGTGGATCTGTTTCAGGCTCGGCAACGGCTGGCCCGGACGCAAGCGGTTGATCCAGCGCGGTGAGATGTTCAGGCTCAGGAACCAGTCTTCAGGCGCCTCATGCAGCCGGCTCAGGGCGTTATCGCGCAGCTGCCGGTCCAGTCGTCGCAGAGCTACGCCGGAGGTACGCGGGTCGGCGAACAGCGGGCCCACGGACTGCAGGCGACCGTCAGCCAGGCGCAGGCGACCCAAGGCTTCCACGCCGGCAATGCGGCCGGTGGCGGTATCGATGAAAGGCTGGAAGCAGGCGAGCGGTTGCCCGTCGATCACAAGGCCTCCTTAAGAGAGGTGGCGAAAAAAAGGCCCGACCCTCGAGAACAAGGGCCGGGCCGATTCTGTTAGCAAGAATGCAGCCAGCGAGGGCCGGCGCAGCTCAGTCTTTGCGCGAACGGCCTTGCATGGCCAGTTTGATCAACGGGATCAAACCCGCACCCAGGCGCACCAGGCGCGTCACGCTGCTGATACTGCCGCCCTTGGCGCCCTTGCCAGTGAGGAAGCCCATCAGCGTCACCGCCGCCACGCCCCACAGCGGCGCGTGCTTGATGCCCAGGTTCTCCTGCCAGTTATGCCGCATGTCGCGCATCTTATGCAGGGGCGTGAGCAACTGCTGGGATTCGTGGCGGATTTCCTGGCGGTGCATTTCCATGCGCAGGCGGATCAAGGCCTTGCGCATTTCTCGCCGGGTGGTGGATTGCGGAACTTCAGTCAGGCTCATGGCAGCAGGCGCTCCCGGTCATTGGCCAACTCTTCAAGGGTGGCATGGAACGGTGTGGATTCATCGAACACCGCGGCTTTCAAGCGTACCCCGCAGAACGCGGCGGCCAGGCTATAAAACACGCAGAGGCAGATAATCCCTGTCAGGCGGTAGCCGGTGTCCCACACCAGGATCATCACCAGGGTCGACAACCCCACCAGCAACAGCAAAGCGAACACCAGGGCCAGGCCTGCGAACAGCAGCAGGCTGACGGTGCGGGCTTTCTGTTCCTGCAACTCGATGCCGAACAGTTCGACGTGGCTGTGCAGCAAGCCTAGAACGGCCGCGCCCAGGCGTCGTGAGGTAGAACTTGCGCCCGTAGACGAGCCGCTTTCGCCGATAGACATAATTTAGCGCCTTGTAGCCAGCAGACCGATCAGAAAGCCTACGCCGGCGGCAATACCGATGGACTGCCAAGGGTTGGCCTGCACGTAATCTTCCGTTGCGGTGACCGCCGCCTGGCCGCGTTCGCGCAGGGAGTCTTCGGTCAACTGCAGGGTTTCACGGGCCTTGAGCAGGCTCTCGTGAATCTTGCTGCGCAGTTCATCGGCCTGGTCGCCGGCGAGGATAGCGGTGTCGTCCAGCAACTTTTCGGTGTCGCTGACCAGGGTTTGAAAATCCGCCATCAGTATTTCTTGAGCAGTCTTTGCAGTGGTTCTGGCCATGGGTATCTCCGTGATTGGCTGATCGGTGCGTGTGGTTTCGAGTCACCGGCGTCGGTGAAGGTTCATTGCGATTGACTGGTACAGCTTTTGCTTTGGCTTGGTGCGCGGGCCCGAGGGCCTGCGCTGAATCCGGGCGGTCAAGGCCAATGCCTTGAAAAACCTTACCCTAAAACACTCAAACCCGCGGAAAAACCCTGTCGGCAACGGCCTATCGTGATGTTCGCTGCGCTAAAGCGGTTCATGCCCCCAACAGAGGGGTGGTTCCGCCGGTTCCAATTTAGTGCGCGGATTTCTGGCTTGAACCGCTTTGGTGCTTTTTGCCCTGACTACAGGCCTGCCAGCTTCCATGGACACTCTACAAAGTGCGGTGGACACCCTCGTCCATAGCTCCAACACCCTGTTTATTCTGATCGGCGCGGTCATGGTCCTGGCCATGCACGCCGGCTTCGCGTTTCTGGAAGTCGGTACGGTGCGTCAGAAAAACCAGGTCAACGCGCTGTCGAAGATCCTCAGCGATTTCGCGATCTCGACCCTGGCTTACTTCTTTATAGGCTATTGGATCTCCTACGGCGTGAGCTTTATGCAGCCGGCGGCGGTGATCAGTGCCGATCATGGCTACGGTCTGGTGAAGTTCTTCTTCCTGCTGACGTTCGCCGCGGCAATTCCGGCGATCATCTCCGGGGGCATTGCCGAGCGTGCGAAATTCGCGCCGCAGTTGTGTGCCACCGCGTTGATCGTGGCGTTTATTTACCCATTTTTCGAGGGGTTGGTGTGGAACGGTAATTTCGGCCTGCAGGCCTGGTTGCTGAGCACTTTCGGTGCCGGTTTCCATGACTTTGCCGGCTCGGTGGTGGTGCATGCCATGGGCGGTTGGCTGGCGCTGGCGGCGGTGTTGCTGCTGGGCGCGCGCAACGGTCGCTATCGCGAGGGGCGGCTGGTGGCGTTCGCGCCGTCGAGCATTCCGTTCCTGGCGCTGGGTTCGTGGATCCTCATCGTCGGCTGGTTCGGTTTTAACGTGATGAGCGCGCAGACCCTTAACGGCGTCAGCGGCCTGGTGGCGGTCAACTCGCTGATGGCGATGGTCGGCGGCACCGTGGCTGCCCTGGTGATCGGTCGCAACGACCCTGGTTTTCTGCATAACGGGCCGTTGGCCGGATTGGTGGCGATCTGTGCTGGTTCCGACCTGATGCACCCGGTGGGCGCATTGGTCACCGGTGTGGTGGCCGGCGGTTTGTTCGTGTGGTGTTTTATCGCGGCCCAGGATCGCTGGAAGATCGACGACGTGCTGGGTGTTTGGCCGTTGCATGGCCTGTGCGGCGTGTGGGGTGGGATTGCCTGCGGCGTCTTTGGCCAGACGGCCCTTGGCGGGCTGGGCGGCGTGAGCCTGGCCAGCCAGTTGATCGGCACCGTCCTTGGTGTGGCGGTGGCGTTCGGCGGCGGCCTGTTGGTGTACGGCGTGATCAAGCGCGTGCACGGGCTGCGTCTGAGCCAGGAGCAGGAGTACTACGGCGCGGATCTGTCGATCCACAAGATCGGTGCGGTCAGTCAGGATTGATCGGCGCCTCCTCGTTGTCGCTGGGCGGTGCGTGAAAGCCGTGCAGCAGGCGATAGCGGTTTTGCCGCACTTCATCAACGCGCGCCTGCACCTGTTGATCCGGCAGGCCCAGCAGGAGCAAGGCGTGGGAGGCCAGCATCAGGCTCGACTCCAATAACTCGGGCACCACTTCAGTGGCGCCCGCCGCTTTCAATTCGGCCCACTGGCTATCATCGCGGGTGCGCACCAGGATCGGCACCTGGGCGTTGATACGGCGCGCCTCTTTAAGCACCACCAGCGCGACATCGCTGTTATCTACGGCAATCACCACCAATCGCGCGCGCTCTATGCCCACTGCGCTGAGCAGGGCGCCGCGCCGGCAGTCGCCGTAATGCACGCTGCTGTCTTCGGTCGCCGCTTCCTGAACCCGTTCCGGGTCATCATCCAGAGCGATGAATGCTTGTTGCTCGCGACGCAGAAAGCGCCCGATGGACTGGCCGACGCGGCCGTAACCGCAGATCACCGCATGGTTGCGCAGCTGCGCATTGAGCGCGGTGATGGTCTCCAGTTGCACCTGCTGATTGGGTTTGCGATGCAGGCGCAGGGCGATGGCCGGCGCGGCGCGCAATAGCAGGGGGGTGAGCAGCATCGAGCAAAACGTTGCGGCGAGCAGCAGACCGTTGAATTGGTCGGGGATCAGCCGGCTCTGCTGCATCTGTGCCATCAAGGCGAAGCAGAACTCGCCGCCCTGAGCCAGGGCCAGGCCGCTGCGCCAGGCGGTTTCCATGTCGCTGCCGCGCAGTTTGACCAGCAGCGCGACCACGCAGCCCTTGATCAGCATCAGCGTGAGGGTCATGCCGAGAATCAGCAGGCTGTGGCTTAGGAACAGTTGCAGGTCGATCAGCATGCCGATGCTGACGAAAAACAAGCCCAGCAGGATGTCGCGAAACGGTCGGATATCTGCTTCGATCTGATGGCGGTAATGGCTTTCACCCAGCAACATCCCGGCCAGGAACGCGCCCAGGGCAGGGGACAGGCCGAGCAAATGGGTGAGCCAAGCGGTCAGCAGCACAATCACCAAGGCCAGCAACACAAACAGCTCCGCCGAGTGGGACGCGGCGACCTCACGGAACAGGCGCGGCAACAGCCAGCGGCTGGCAAGCAGCAGGCCGATAAACAGCACCACGGTCTTGCCCAAGGTCAACGGCAGCGCCAGGTACCAGGCCTGATCGCTGCTGCCGGCGAACACCGGCACCAGCGTCAGCAGTAACACTGCGACCACGTCCTGAAACAGCAACACGCCAATCGCATTCTGGCCATGGCTGCTGAAAATCTCGCCAAGGCTGCCCAACTCCTTGCTGACGATGGCCGTGGACGACAGCGCCAACCCTGCGCCGAGCAACAGCGCAATTCCGGGCGCCACCCCCAGTAGCATCAATGTGGCCCCCAGCAGCGCGCCGCACCCCAATACCTGCAAGCTGCCCAGGCCAAACACCACATGGCGCAGGGCGAGCATCTTGTTCAGGGAAAATTCCAGGCCCAGGGAAAACAGCAGAAACACTACCCCCAGCTCGGCGAGATCGGGCAGCTCTTCGCTATCGTTCACCCAATCCAGCGCGGTGGGCCCCACGGCCAGGCCCACGCACAGATAGCCCAGCACGGGTGGCAATTGCAGCCGGCGAAACAGGGCGATCACCACCAGGGATGACGCCAGAATGATCAGCAGGTTGGCGAACACAAACCTCTCCGTTACAGGGTCAGCGGACAAAAAGCCGCGAGAATGGCTGAATCAGTTATAGGCCATGGTGACTTGGGTCAGGTCTTTTTGGGGGGCATGCACAACTCGCCACCCTCGGTAAGCAGGCTTAGAATGACCCACCTTATTCTGATCAGGCCCATTCGTCATGCTTCCTGAATGCCAGCTGTTCGGCACCCTGGGTTGCCACCTGTGTGAGATTGCCGAAGCCGTAATGATGCCGCTCGTCGAACATGGGTTGCAGGTTGAGTTGGTGGATATCACCGATCCCGAGGACTTGACCGAGGTCTACGGCCTACGGATTCCGGTGCTTCGACGGGCAGACACGGGCGCGGAACTGGACTGGCCCTTCGACACCGACCAGGTGGTCGCCTTCGTTCTCTGACGTTATGGCGATGGCGGGTTTCCAAATATTACGCTACTGTATGTTTGTACAGCGATGGAATAGAGGGAACGCCCGTGGTGAATGTTGAACAACTTAAAAGCAGCGTCAATCGCATGTCCGCCGACATTGTGCGCGATGCGGTGAACGAGCTGCGCCTGGACGGTCTGGTCACGGAAGGTAAGACGCCGTTCAACAAAGTGCATTTCAATACCTGCTTTGCCGAGATCGAAGCGCTGTTTCAGCGTGCCGGCTATCACAAGCAGTTGGACGTGGTGGGTTACCAAGGCTTGCTGTACGCCCTCTACGATCCGGGGCGTTGGGAGGCGGTGGACGTCTTGCGTTGGCTCAAGGAATTCACCGAAGCGGCCAGTGCCTCGCCGATCCTGCGCGCTGAATTAGCCAAGGCCTGAGATCCGCCCTAGGCTCGATCCCGCTCCATGCGGGATAATGCCCGCCGGTTTTCCCAGGCTTCGAGCGTCTTCATGTCCACTTCCGGTTTTTCCGCGTCCCAGCACCAGGCCAGCACCTTGTATCTGCCACCGGGCCCTTGGGCTACGGTGCTGGACTGTCTGTGCACGCACTTCCCCGCGATCAGCCGCGAACACTGGTTGGACCGCATCGCTCGCGGTCGCGTGCTGGACATCAACGGTGACCCCATCCAGCAAGACCTGGCCTACAGGGAAGGCCTGTGCATCTACTATTTTCGCGAGGTGCCCAACGAAAAGGTCATCCCGGTGCAGGAAACTATTCTGTATGCCGACGAACACTTGGTGGTGGCCGATAAACCGCACTTCCTACCCGTGACCCCGGCCGGCGAATACGTCGAACAGACGCTGTTGCGCCGCCTGATTCGTCGCCTGGACAACCCGTCGCTGGTGCCCCTGCATCGTATCGACCGGCACACCGCGGGGCTGGTGCTGTTCTCGGCCAACCCCCACAGCCGCGCGGCGTATCAGCAGCTGTTTCCTACGCGCAAGATCGATAAATTTTACGAAGCCATTGCCCCCGCGCTGCCGGATCTCACCTTTCCCTTGGTGCACAAAAGTCGTCTGGTGGACGGTGAACCCTTCTTTCGCATGCAGGAATGTCCCGGTGTCAGCAACACCGAAACGGCGGTGGAGGTTCGCGAAAAACATGGCGAGCTATGGCGCTACGGCCTGTTCCCGGTCACCGGCAAGAAGCACCAGTTGCGCGTGCACATGACCGCGCTGGGGGCGAGTATCTGCAATGACCCGTTCTACCCCGACGTGCTCAAGGACGCCGTGGACGACTACGCCAACCCACTTAAACTGCTGGCCCAGGGTGTGCGTTTTGTCGACCCGGTTACCGGCCAGACGCGCGACTTTCGCAGCCGCATCACCCTCGATTGGTAAGCGCCGGAAACGACAAGGCCCGCGCGAGGCGGGCCTTGTGGGCAAACGTTTAAGACTTACAGGTCTTTAACGGTGCGAACCTGGTCTTTATTGATACGGGTGTGCTTGCCGTCCAGCTGTTCGAATTCGTAGAAGCCCGAATCTTCATCGTATTTCGGGGTGTCGACGGCCTGGATTTCACGACCGTCATTCAGGGTGATCACGGTAGGCGAGGCGCAACCGGCGAGGGTAGCGAGGCCCAGGGCGAGCATGAAAGCGGCGATGGTCCGTTGAGTCATGGGTGTGTCTCCAAGAGAATTCTTTGAAATTGCTGACCTTGTGACGCGTAAGGCGTCGCCAAAGTTCCTTGTACGAAAGTTCATTCTGACACGTCAGACTTCTGGTGCAACAGTTCGGGTGTGTTCAAGTTGGCCAGGCGTGGATCATTCGCCGGGCATTCCAGGCCCACGCCACCCAGTTGCAGGAGGATCTTGCGCGGGCTGCGCTCGCCAGCGTGCCAGGCTTGTTCTACCGCGTTCCTGAGGTGCGTTGGGATGATGCAGATCAAGGGTTCCCAGAATTCCCCATGGCGCACCATCACCGGCAGCTGCGGGGTGCGTCGGGCCGTGTCACGCAGGTCGGCCAGCAGGCGCGCGTCGATGTGCGGCACATCGCAGGGCAACACCAGCAAATGCTCATGGCGCGCGGCGGCGAGGCCGGCGCGGATACCGGCGAGCGGCCCGGGGAAGTCCGCACTGTCGTCGTTTACCAGGTGATCGGCGTATGCCGCGTAACGGTCTTGGTTGCGGTTGCAGGAGATGATCAAGTCGTCGGTCAGCCCGCGCACCAAGCCCTGCAAGTGCGCAATCAGCGGCTGGCCGCGCCAGGTTAGCAAGCCTTTGTCCTCGCCGCCCATGCGTTGGCCGCGGCCACCGGACAGCAATAGAATCGAACAGGGCAAAGGGCACGAATCAAAGGACATGGTGGTTCCGCAGCGGCAAGCAAAGGAGGGCCTGTGATATAACACCGGGCTGTTCCTTCGACAACCGGACCGTGCCATGAAAGCCAAGGTTGATGCGCCTTTTGTACCCCTGAATATCGCTGTATTGACCGTCAGTGACACCCGCACCCTGGATACCGACACCTCGGGCCAAGTCTTCGTCGACCGTCTGACCGCCGCCGGCCATCGCCTGGCCGAGCGCGTGCTGCTCAAGGACGATCTCTACAAGATCCGCGCCCAGGTTGCCCACTGGATCGCCGAAGACGTGGTGCAAGTGGTGTTGATCACCGGCGGCACTGGCTTTACCGGCCGCGACAGCACCCCCGAAGCGGTGAGCTGTCTGCTGGACAAGCAGGTCGACGGCTTCGGTGAGCTGTTCCGCCAGATCTCCGTGGCCGATATCGGCACCTCCACCGTGCAATCCCGCGCGCTGGCCGGTCTGGCCAACGGCACCCTGGTGTGCTGCCTGCCGGGCTCCACCAATGCGGTGCGCACCGGTTGGGACGGCATCCTCGGCGAGCAATTGGACAACCGTCATCGCCCGTGCAACTTCGTCCCACACCTCAAACTGGCTGAACCTTGTGAATCCCGTGGGTAAGCCCGGCAAGGCCGGCGCCCTCATGCCGGTAGAGCAGGCGCTGCAACAGCTGCTGGACCTGGCCGACGCCACGCCGATTCGCGAGCAGGAGACGTTGCCCCTGGCCGGCTGCGACGGTCGCGTACTCGCGCATGCGCTGATCTCCACCCTCGACCTGCCGCCCTGGCCCAACAGTGCCATGGATGGCTACGCCGTGCGCCTCTCTGACTGGACCGGCGAGCCGCTGGTGGTTAGCCAACGTATCTTCGCCGGTCAGGCGCCGCAGCCCCTTGCAGCTGGAACCTGCGCGCGGATTTTCACCGGTGCGCCGGTCCCCGCCGGCGCCGATTGCGTGGAGATGCAAGAAAACGCCGTGGTCCACGCCGATGAACGGGTGAGTTTCAGCGAACCCCTGCGCACGGGCCAGAACATCCGCCCCCAGGGCCAGGAAACCACCGTCGGCGAAACCGTGCTCGACGCGGGCACGCGGCTGGGGCCCATCGAGCTGGGCTTGGCCGCGTCCTTGGGCTGCGATGGCCTGGCCGTGGTGCGTCGCCCGCGGGTGGCGGTGCTGTCCACCGGCGACGAGCTGATCGAACCGGGCTTGCCCCTCGGCCCGGGGCAGATCTACAACAGCAACCGCCGTGTGCTGTGCAGCTGGCTGGCGCGGATGGGCTGTGACGTGATCGATGCCGGGATTCTGCCTGACGACCTGGAACAGACCCGTGGGCGTCTGGCCGGGTTGGGCAGCGTAGACCTGATCCTGTCCACCGGCGGCGTATCGGTGGGGGAGGCGGACTTCCTCGGCGTCGCCCTGCGTGAAGAGGGCGAGCTGGCGTTATGGAAACTGGCGATCAAGCCAGGCAAACCGCTGACGGTCGGCCATTTTCGCGGTGTGCCGGTGATCGGTCTGCCTGGTAACCCGGCGTCTACCCTGGTGACGTTTGCGCTCTTGGCGCGCCCGTACATCCTGCGGCGTCTAGGCGTACTCGACGTGACACCGTTGCGCTTCGAGGTTCCGGTGGGTTTCGAATGGCCCAAGCCGGGCAACCGCCGCGAGTACCTGCGCGGGCGTATCGAGCAGGGTCGAGCGGTCATCTATCGCAACCAGAGTTCCGGCGTGCTGCGCAGCGCGGCGTGGGCCGAAGGATTTGTGGAGGTGCTGGAAGAGACCACGTTGGCAAGGGGGGATCGAGTCAATTTCATTCCCCTGAGTGAGGTACTAGGCTGACCCGCCGCCCACCGGCGCCGAGTGTACAAAGAGGAAAAGTCCTATCAGCTAACCCGAGCATGCACGTTACTTTTCCAGGCTCTTGTTAACTGGAGGACTGAAAATGCTGGTTCAACCTGGGACACCCGCTAATTCTTCATCGACGGCTGTGCCGCTGGGGCTTGGTTCATCCTCTGCCTTGCCGATTGACGCACGCAATGCGCGTGGGCTCTTGAATGAGCTGATTCGTAGGCCGCTGTCCGAGAACACTTTCTCTGAGCGGCTTGCGTGTATGCGCGCTGACCCGACTATTACCTCCTGGCAGGCACTGACCCGTGACCCCGAGGGGCTGCAAAAACTTCAGGACAATGAGCGCAAAGCCTGGTCAAGTCCGGCGGCAGCCGACAAAAGCCTGCCGACGCTGGCGCAAGCGTTGACCAAAAAAGGCGTCTGGCTGCCCGAGGTGGAAAACTTCAATGTCAACATTCTGAAAAACCTGACGACCCAGGTTGCAGAAAAATACCTGGCGCAGTTCCAGTCCATCCTTCAGGACCCGGCGCCTGCGAAGGCGCAAGATGTATCAATCGTGCGCGGCGCGCCCTCAGCGGGCAAAACCACCTTTCTCAAAGACCAGTTCTCGCTCAACACCGATGCGGTTAAAAACATGATTCAGGACCGCATGCCGGGCACAGGAATGATGCAAGTGCACGATCAAGCCGTGGCGTTGGTTCAGCAGTTTTCCGCGTCCATGGAGAAGCGCCTTGCACAGCCTCTGACGCGGGATGCGTTGTATTTGTGGCCAAATGACGTCAAGCAAAAAATCACCGGCGTGACGAAAGTATCGACTGGGCCCAACCTGAATTTTCACGACATACAGGTCGATCTCACCACATTGTGCTGCCCGATTCTCAAGCGGGGTACCGATGAGGCGGTGATGAACTTCGATGTGTTGAGTCGGTTTTTCAGTGCGGGGCTGGAGCACCGGAACCAGACTATGGCATTGGTCAAAGACAATCAGTCGCTGCTCAAGGAGTATTCACTGTCAGCATGGGACGGTACGAAAAATGTGCTCGTCGCGCAGTTGGAACCCTATAGCAAAGCGATAGTGGTCAAGGATCAGGCGATATTCGACAGCCTCACCGCTCGGGATAAAGACGCGATTAAGGCGGAGATAGACCGCGTCCGCGATACCGTCATCGACACGCACTTCATTGATACCTTTACAGCACCGCTCGCCGACGAGCCTGCAAACGCGTTTCGCTCGGTGCTCAGTGCCTATATGGGGATGACATTCAAACAAGCCTTGGAGCAGCATAGCCAACGCAAGCCGGTTGTCACATCAATCGCATCGAGAGTGCTGACGGGTGTCGTCCCCGGCTGAGTCAATAGTCATCGCCACGCTCGGTCACATCCCGCTCCACCGGGCCCGCATGCGGGTCAAATCCCACCGGGAACTTGCCTTTCAATGTCCAAGCAAACGCAATGATCTCGGCAATGGTGCGATACAACTCCTCGGGAATGCTGTCGCCCAATTCCATGCGGGCCAGCAGTTTTACCAGCTCGGCGTTTTCATAGATCGGTACTTCATTTTCCCGCGCGAGCTTGAGGATGGCTTCGGCCAGGGCATCATCGCCTTTGGCGGTGAGCGTCGGCGCCTGCTGGCCGTCGTACTTGAGGGCAATCGCCTGGCGAGATGATTCGGTGGTCTTCATGCGGTTTCGTCCACCCAGCGTTGTTCCAGGCCTGTCTTGGGGCCCCGTGGCGGCGTGCCAAGGTGGCAGTCGAGGTCGCCGACGTTGATGCCCGAGGTCACCAGGCGCTCGCGCAAGCTGCCCAAATGGCTTTCAATCAGGCTCGCGGTAAACGGTCGGGTCGCCCACAGTTGGCTCGACAACTTGCCCTGGCTCAACTGCGCCTGCACCTGCAATGGGCCCAGGGGTTCCATGTCGAAGGCCAGCTCGACGCGCCAGAGCATCTGCTTGGCGTCCTTATTGGCTTTGCGTTCGGGCTGATCCTTGTCCGGCGCCGGTTCTTCACGCTGGAACTTGACCTGCAACGGCACGATGTCCTGCAGGGTGCGCATGGGGATTTCCAACTGCCAAGTGGTTTGCAGGCGGCCATCGGCCGTAGTGCCGGTTTGTTCCAGGCTCGACAACTGATGGCTCTGCAAGCGCGAGATCGCTCCGGCGGCCAGGCGCAGCAGGTTTTCCAGATCGCCTTCGCCCTCCAGCTTGCCCATCAGGCGTTCGGGCAGCGGGAAGCTCACCGGTGCCTGCCGTGCGCTGACTTGCCCCAAGGTATTCAGCGGGCTGCGCACAAAGTTCGGCAGCATCTGGGCCAGGGTGTTGGCTGCCAGGATGGCATTCAGGTTGGTGCTGGCGGGCAGGGCGGGGACCAGGTCGGCGACCAACCGCAGCAGCGCACCTTTCATATCCAGGGGCGGCACCTGCGGGTTCTGCCCGGCCAGCAGTTTGGCCTCCAAAAACGCGCCGCTGTTCTGAATCACCTGGGCCAGCACTTTCGGGTTGCTCACCTGGGCCAGGTCCGGCAGGGCGGCCAGCAGACGGTCGGCGGCGGCGCGTAGGTCCGCCGAGGTACTGCCCTCACGCGGTAAGTTCTGCAACGCGGTGAACACGGCATCCAGCGAACCTTGGCGGCTTTGCTGGGTCGCCAGCTGTTGCGTGACGGCCAACTGATCCTTGAGCCCGCTCAACGGCACGAAATTCAAAGTTTGCGCATTCTGCACCACCGCGCTGAGCAGGCTGCCGACGCGCAACGGCTGCGGGCTCTCCACGGTCAGCGTCGCGCCGGCCATGGCACTGTTGAGCACTGTGACCAGCGAGCGGTAGATCGCCGGCTGTGTGGTGCCCTGGGGCAACACCTGGGTGGTCAGCACCTTGGCCTGCAGCAGCGTGCCTTCGGGGATTTTGCTGGTATCGATGCGCGTCAGGGCGGCGACGTTGGCGCTCAACGCTTGCTGCAGGCTCAAGGTCAGGTTGCCTGCAGCCGTCTGACTGACCGCCACATTGCTGCCCAGGGGCAACGGCTGTGGGCTGCTGGCTTGCACCAGGGTCTGGCGACCGCCATCGAGGGTCAGCTTGAGCAGCAACTGGAAAGCCTCGCCGCCTTGTTTGAGGGCGATGACTTCCGCATTGGCGGTTTTCCCCGGGTCGATCAGCCCCGTCTGCGGCTCCAGCAGTTTAAGCAGTGCGCCGGCCGCCGGCAGCGATGGAACGCCGCTCGCCGGGCTGGCAGGTAACGTAGGAAGGTTGATCTCACCGGTCATTGCGTGCGCCGTCTCTGGGGAAATTGCCCTCTTTAGAGTAGGGCATCACATGTATAATGCCGCCCGTCTGCAAAGAGAGTGGTAAAAACCTCACAACTATTTGATCCAGCTCTCTAAAATCGGTCGCCAAAGCCGTTATTGTGCATTTCTCTTTAACGGCCGCTGCACCGCCGACTTGAACCGTAAAGGCCCGCGATCTTTTGACCAGCCCTCTTCTTGAAGCCGTAGCGCTTGCCTGTGAACGCGACCTGCGCCTGCTGTTCGAGCACCTCGAACTGCGGCTGGCGGCCGGCGACATGGTGCAGGTCAGTGGCCCCAACGGCAGTGGCAAGACCAGCCTGCTGCGCCTGCTGGCCGGGTTGATGCAACCCACGGCCGGTGAAGTGCGGCTCAACGGCAAGCCTCTTAACGAGCAGCGCGGCGAATTGGCGCGCAATCTGATCTGGATCGGCCATGCCGCCGGTATCAAAGATGTGCTGACCCCCGAAGAAAACCTCAGCTGGCTCACCGCCCTGCATCACCCCGCGTCCCGCGAGGCGATCTGGCAGGCGCTGGCCGCTGTCGGCCTTAAAGGCTTTGAAGACGTGCCTTGCCACACCTTGTCCGCCGGCCAGCAGCGCCGTGTCGCTTTGGCGCGCCTGTATTTGCCGGGCGCGCCGCTGTGGGTTCTCGATGAGCCCTTCACTGCCCTGGATAAGCAAGGCGTGGCCCAATTGGAAGAACACCTGGCCCGGCATTGCGAGCAGGGCGGTCTGGTGCTGCTCACCACGCACCACAGTTTGACGCGGGTGCCCGCCGGTTACCGTGAGTTGGACCTGGGGCGGTGGTCGCTATGAGTGTGTTCGCCTTGCTGGTCGCCCGCGAAGCGCGCTTGCTGTGCCGCCGCCCGGCTGAATTGGCCAACCCGCTGGTGTTCTTTGCCATCGTGATTGCGCTGTTCCCGCTGGCGGTCGGTCCCGAGACTAAACTGTTGCAAACCTTGTCGCCGGGACTGGTGTGGGTAGCGGCGCTTTTGTCCGTCCTGCTCTCGCTGGACGGGCTGTTTCGCAGTGATTTCGAAGACGGTTCTCTGGAACAGTGGGTCCTTTCGTCGCACCCCCTGCCACTTCTGGTGTTGGCCAAGGTACTGGCACACTGGGCTTTTTCCGGCTTGGCGCTAGTCTTGCTCTCGCCGCTGCTGGCGATGATGCTGGGTTTGCCCGTCGAATGCCTGCCGATCCTGCTGCTGAGCCTGTTGCTCGGTACGCCGGTCCTCAGCCTGCTGGGGGCGGTGGGCGCGGCGCTGACAGTAGGTTTGAAGCGCGGCGGGCTGTTGCTGGCGCTATTGATCCTACCGTTGTACATCCCGGTATTGATCCTCGGCAGCGGTGCCTTGCAAGCCGCGCTCATGGGCATGCCGGCAACCGGTTACCTGCTGTGGCTTGGCAGCCTGACCGCCCTGGCGGTAACCCTGACACCTTTTGCGATAGCCGCCGGCCTGAAGATCAGCGTCGGCGAATAATGAGGTCTGGCCGGGCGTTATGCCTTCGCCAGTAAAGACCCTAAGCTGCTTGCCACTACAAGCGGTAACCGTGACGGAAACAGCAATGAACTGGACCTGGTTTCACAAGCTCGGCTCGCCTAAATGGTTTTATGGCATCAGCGGTAAATTGCTGCCGTGGTTGAGCCTCTTCGCCGCAGTGCTGATCGGCATCGGCCTGGTCTGGGGCCTGGCCTTCGCGCCGCCGGACTACCAGCAAGGCAATAGCTTTCGCATCATCTATATCCACGTGCCCACCGCGCTGCTGGCCCAGTCCTGCTACGTGATGCTGGCGGTGTGCGGCATTGTCGGGCTGGTATGGAAGATGAAACTGGCCGACGTGGCCCTGCAATGCGCCGCGCCCATCGGCGCGTGGATGACCGCCGTGGCGCTGGTTACCGGCGCCATCTGGGGCAAACCCACCTGGGGCTCGTGGTGGGTGTGGGATGCACGACTGACGTCTATGTTGATCCTGCTGTTTCTGTACTTCGGTCTGATTGCGCTGGGCAATGCGATCAGCAATCGTGACAGCGCCGCCAAGGCCTGCGCGGTACTGGCCATCGTCGGTGTGATCAATATTCCGATCATCAAGTACTCGGTGGAGTGGTGGAACACCCTGCACCAGGGCGCCACCTTCACCCTCACGGAAAAACCGGCGATGCCCGTGGAAATGTGGGCGCCGCTGCTGTTGATGGTGCTGGGGTTCTATTGTTTCTTCGGCGCGGTGCTGCTGATGCGCATGCGCCTTGAAGTGCTCAAGCGCGAGGCCCGCGCCAGTTGGGTCAAGGCCGAAGTGCAAAGCTGCCTGGGGGCGCGGGGATGAGTTTCAGTTCTTTCGGCGATTTTCTCGCCATGGGCCATCACGGCCTGTATGTCTGGACGGCCTATGGCATCTGCCTGGCGGTGCTGGCCCTCAACGTCGTCGCGCCGATCCTGGCGCGCAAGCGTTACCTGCAACAAGAGGCGCGTCGTCTGCGCCGGGAGACCGATAAGTGAATCCGCTGCGTAGAAGGCGTCTGTTGATCATCCTTGCCATCCTGGTGGGCGTCGGCATTGCCGTGGGCCTGGCCTTGAGCGCCTTGCAGCAGAACATCAACCTGTTTTACACGCCGACCCAGATCGCCAATGGCGAAGCGCCGCTGGACACACGCATCCGTGCCGGCGGAATGGTGGAGAAAGGCTCGCTGAAGCGTTCCGGCGATTCCCTGGACGTCACCTTCGTGGTCACCGACTTCAACAAGGCCGTGACCATCACCTACCGCGGCATCCTCCCGGACCTGTTCCGCGAAGGCCAGGGCATCGTCGCCCTGGGCAAACTCAACGCCGACGGCGTGGTGGTGGCCGATGAAGTGCTGGCCAAGCACGATGAAAAGTACATGCCGCCGGAAGTCACCAAAGCCTTGAAAGACAGCGGCCAGTCCGCCCCTGCACCCGCGAAGGAGGGCTAAGCCATGACGTCCGCACTGTTTATTCCCGAGCTGGGCCAGTTGGCGATGATCCTCGCGCTGTGCCTGGCGATCGTTCAGGCCGTGGTGCCGTTGCTCGGTGCCTGGCGCGGCGATCGTCTGTGGATGAGCCTGGCGCAGCCGGCTGCCTGGGGGCAGTTTGCGTTCCTGCTGTTCGCCTTCGGTTGCCTGACGTACGCCTTTATGACCGACGATTTTTCCGTCGCCTATGTCGCCAATAACTCCAACAGCGCACTGCCTTGGTACTACAAGTTCAGCGCCGTGTGGGGCGCCCACGAAGGTTCATTGCTGCTGTGGGCGCTGATCCTCGGCGGCTGGACCTTCGCGGTGTCGGTGTTTTCCCGGCAGTTACCGCAAATCATGCTGGCCCGCGTGCTGGCCGTGATGGGCATGATCAGCATCGGCTTCCTGCTGTTCCTGATCATCACCTCCAACCCGTTCAGCCGTATCCTGCCGCAGGTTCCGGCGGACGGTCATGACCTCAACCCGTTGTTGCAGGACATCGGCCTGATCGTACACCCACCGATGCTTTATATGGGCTACGTGGGGTTCTCCGTGGCCTTCGCCTTTGCCATCGCCGCCTTGCTTGGCGGGCGGCTGGATGCGGCGTGGGCACGCTGGTCGCGGCCGTGGACCATCGTCGCCTGGGCTTTCCTCGGCATTGGCATCACCCTTGGTTCGTGGTGGGCCTACTACGAACTTGGCTGGGGCGGCTGGTGGTTCTGGGACCCGGTGGAAAACGCCTCGTTCATGCCATGGCTGGTAGGCACTGCGCTGATTCACTCCCTGGCGGTCACCGAAAAACGCGGTGTGTTCAAGAGCTGGACCGTGCTGCTGGCCATTGCGGCCTTTTCCCTCAGCCTGCTGGGCACCTTCCTTGTGCGTTCAGGCGTACTGACTTCGGTGCACGCGTTTGCGTCCGACCCGGCGCGCGGCATCTTCATCCTGATATTCCTGCTGTTCGTGGTCGGTGGTTCGCTGACCCTGTTCGCCCTGCGCGCGCCGGTGGTCAAGAGCCAGGTGGGCTTCAACCTGTGGTCGCGGGAAACCCTGCTGCTGGGCAATAACCTGGTGCTGGTGGTGGCCGCGTCGATGATCCTGCTCGGCACGTTGTACCCGCTGGTGCTGGATGCGTTGAGCGGCGCCAAGCTGTCCGTGGGTCCACCGTATTTCAACGCCTTGTTTATCCCGTTGATGGGCTTGTTAATGGTGGTGATGGCGGTCGGCGTATTGGTGCGCTGGAAAGACACCCCGGTGAAATGGTTACTCGGCATGTTGATGCCGGTGTTGCTGGGCAGCGTGGCCCTCGCCGTGATCGCGGGTATCGCCTACGGCGACTTCAACTGGGCGGTGCTGGCCACGTTCCTGCTGGCAGCCTGGGTGCTGCTGGCCGGCGTGCGCGACATCGTCGACAAAACCCGCCACAAAGGCCTGATCAAAGGGTTGCCGACGTTGACCCGCAGCTACTGGGGCATGCAGATCGCGCACCTGGGCATTGCCGTGTGCGCCCTCGGCGTAGTGCTTTCCAGCCAGAACAGCGCCGAGCGCGACTTGCGCCTGGCACCGGGCGAATCCATGGACCTGGCCGGATACCACTTTATTTTCGAAGGCGCCAAGCACTTCGAAGGGCCGAACTTCACGTCAGACAAAGGCACCGTGCGCGTCGTCCGAAACGGCAAGGAAATCGCCGTGCTGCACCCGGAAAAACGCCTCTACACCGTGCAGAGTTCGATGATGACCGAGGCCGGTATCGACGCCGGTTTCACTCGCGACCTCTACGTGGCCCTGGGTGAACCGCTGGGCGAGGGAGCGTGGGCGGTGCGCGTGCACGTCAAGCCGTTCGTGCGCTGGATCTGGTTCGGCGGCCTGCTCACCGGTTTCGGTGGTTTGCTGGCAGCACTGGACCGGCGTTATCGAGTCAAGGTCAAAAGCCGCGTGCGTGAAGCGCTCGGCCTGCAAGGAGCGGCGGTATGAAGCGTTGGTTAATGGTGTTGCCGCTGGCGGCGTTTCTGGTGGTGGCGGTCTTCCTGTATCGCGGCTTGTACCTGGACCCGGCCGAACTGCCCTCGGCGATGATCGGCAAGCCGTTCCCGGAATTTTCCCTGCCTACCGTGCAGGGCGATAAAACCCTTACCCGTGCCGACCTGCTGGGTAAGCCAGCGCTGGTCAACGTGTGGGGCACCTGGTGCATCTCATGCCGCGTGGAACATCCGGTGCTGAACAAACTGGCCGAGCGCGGCGTGGTCATCTACGGCATCAATTATAAGGATGACAACGCGGCGGCGCTTAAATGGCTGGCCGAGTTCCACAACCCGTACCAATTGGACATCCGCGACGAAGACGGCAATCTCGGCCTGAACCTGGGCGTCTACGGCGCCCCGGAAACCTTCTTCATCGATGCCAAGGGCGTGATCCGCGACAAGTACGTCGGGGTGATCGACGAAGTGGTATGGCGCGAGCAATTGGCCGCCAAGTACCAGGCGCTGGTTGATGAGGCCAAGCCATGAAGCGCCTGTTAGCCGCTGCCGTACTGGCACTGGGCTTGGCCGGCGTGGCCCACGCCGCCATCGACACCTATGAGTTCGCCAATGACGCCGAGCGTGAGCGTTTTCGCGACCTGACCAAAGAACTGCGCTGCCCTAAATGCCAGAACCAGGACATTGCCGACTCCAACGCGCCCATCGCCGCTGACCTGCGCAAAGAGATCTTCCGCATGTTGGGGGAGGGCAAGGACAACCAGCAGATCATCGACTTCATGGTCGACCGCTACGGTGACTTTGTGCGTTACAAACCGGCGCTGACCGGCAAGACCGCGCTGCTCTGGTTTGGCCCCGCCGCGCTGTTGCTGACCGGTGTGGTGGTAATGGCTGTGATCGTCCGCCGTCGCCGCGCCGCGCCCACCGATGGCTCCGACGCGCTATCCCCTCAAGAGCGCCAACGTCTCGACCACTTGCTGGACAAAACCTCTGATGATTGATTTCTGGCTCGCAGCAGGCTTGCTGCTTCTGGTTGCCCTGAGTTTTCTGTTGATCCCTGTGTTACGCGGCCGCCGTGCCCAGCGCGAGGAGGATCGCACCGCACTGAATGTGGCGCTCTACCAAGAGCGCGTGGCCGAACTGCAAACCCAGCAGGCCGAAGGCGTGCTCGACGCCGCGCAACTCGACACCGGCCGCGCCGAAGCCGCTCGCGAATTGCTGGCCGACACCGAAGGCGTGGAAGCCCCCCGCGAATCGCGTCTGGGTAAACCGCTGCCGTTGCTGGCCGCGTTTCTGGTGCCGATTCTGGGCCTGGGCTTGTACCTGCACTTTGGTGCCAGCGACAAGGTGGAACTGACCCGCGAATTCTCCCAGCCGCCGGTGTCGCTGCAAGACATGACCCAGCGTTTGGAGCGCGCCGCCGCCGCCCAGCCGGATTCGGCCGAAGGCCTGTACTTCCTCGGTCGCGCCTACATGGCCCAGGATCGCTCCGCCGATGCGGCCAAGGTCTTCGAGCGCGCCGTGGCCCTGGCCGGTCGCCAGCCGGAACTGCTCGGCCAGTGGGCCCAGGCCCAGTATTTTGCCGACAACAAACAATGGTCGCCGAAGATCCAGGCATTGACGGACGAGGCGTTGAAGCTCGACCCGAAAGAAGTCACCAGCCTCGGCTTGCTCGGCATCGCCGCGTTTGAAGGCGAGCGCTATCAGGACGCTATCGACTACTGGGGGCGTCTACTCGCGCAACTGCCGCCGGAAGACAATTCCCGCGTCGCGCTGCAAGGCGGCATCGACCGCGCCACGCAAAAACTCAAGGAAAGTGGCGGCACCGTCGCCCAGGCGCCTAAGGCGGCAACCTTGAAAGTGCGCGTGGATGTGTCCGCTGACGTAAAGGCCAAGGCCCTGCCAGGCGACAGTGTGTTTATCTTCGCCCGTGCCGTGAGTGGCCCGCCGGCGCCGTTGGCGGCCAAGCGCGTCACCGTGGCCGAGTTGCCGATCACCGTCGAACTGGGCGATGCCGACGCGATGATGCCGCAGTTGAAACTGTCCAACTTCCCCGAAGTCCAACTGGTTGCGCGCATATCCCGGGCTGGTCAACCGACCGCCGGCGAGTGGATCGGCCGCAGCCAACCCCTGGCCAGCTCCACCACTGCGTTGCAGCAGCTGACCATCGACAGTCCGGACAAGTAATTCGAGGAAACGCCATGACCGCATTCGCACGTATCACCTTGCTCAGCCTGGTATTGGGCCTGAGCGCTTGTGCGGTCCACCGGCCACCGCCTGCGCCGACCGGCCCGACCATCCCGCCGTCGGGCCCATCGACCCAGCCCAGCACCAAACCGTCCGGCCCGGTAACCCCGCCGCCAAAGCCGCTGCCAAGCAAGTCCCCGACCTTCGCCCCACCACCGGGCGCCGCCAGCCACTGGGACGGCAAGATGCAGGTGTATGTGCTGGACGAACAACCCGACACCTTCTACCGCCAGCGCACCTACTACCGCTGGAGCAACGGCTGGAGCCGCTCCATCAGCCCCAACGGGCCATGGGAGGAGACGGACGTGCACGGCGTGCCGCCGGGGTTGAGTAAGCAATACGCGCAGTGACAAAAGGCGACCTTTGGGGTCGCCTTTTTCTTGTCTGCGAAATTTGTTCTTCCAAACACACTGCCCCATCCACACTATTTCCTTATCCATCACGTTAGGAGCCACTTTCGCTGCGTTACTTGACACCTGCCTGCAGCTTTGCCGTGCAAGTATTCGACCCAGTGATACGCAATCGCCGATTCCAGAAGCGCGCTGCCACTGTTCAGGTCGTTTCGGTGCCGAAGCAGGGAGCGTTAGATGGAATCTTTCTTAAGTTTTATATGATGTAGGAAAAATCACTCTCAATAACGAGAAAATTCTTTCAGTATCCTTCGTTGTTGGATGTAAGTGAATAGTTTTAATTAAACTATGTTTATTAGTTGGTGCTAAGCGACGAAGGCTCTAGTTTGGGGGTTTTGACTTTTTTTGAGCTGGATTGTTTTTATGAGTTGACAAAATTGAAAGTCGGTAAATAATTTGTGCGTAATGCTTTTGCAAGCAGACTGAAATCCATTTCATAAAAATAGGGATAAAGTCATGAATGTTGAAAGTACTAAAGGTCTCGGATTAAGTGCAGGATTAGGTCGCGATGAAATATATAGGGTTTGCGAGGCTGGCTATAATGAAGTTGCTAATAAAATAGTGCATCACCCTGCTATGAGTGAACTTGAGAAGTTTGGCGGAATTATTTTTTCTAGACCGTTGTCACGTCCAGAAATGGCGTTGTTCTTCGCAACTATATGGGCTTTTTTCAAGGACGTTCCAGCGGGGATTGTCGCATTGGCTGCGCGTGTTACAGATGAGTGGATCAAAGAAGATATGTGGAATGGTACTGCTAAAGCAGCCCATATCCTTTACGCCTCTGTGGATGAATACGGTCTGCATCAACACAGCAAACATATGCTGCCAACCCATCATCAGATGTTCAAGCAGCTTACCACTCATCTAGGACTCTCAGACACCGAACTGTTTAATCCGCAGTACATTCTGCCTGAAGGTACCGCAATGGGAAACAACACCCATCGAATGTATCGATCAGAGTATTTAGGTGAGGCGTTGGGGTTTCATTTGGCTTCTGAAATGACCTCCTCGCGAGAGTTTCAGATTTTTCTGAAAGGATTCCAAAAGTACGCCGAAGAGTACGGGTTAGTCGATGAGGATGATCCCGTCTTAGCATTCTTCGCCATTCATTGCGAGGTAGAACCTATGCACGTCGCAACCGGTCGGGAAATAATGATCTCATACTTGGAAAAGCATCCAAATATTGCTCCACAAGCCATGCGCGGAGCGCTGGCGTTTATGGACGGTTTTGAGCAAATGTTTGCCGCGTTAAATCGTCGGCTTGCCTGAAATTATGAAGCGAGGGTTGCTAATATGGATAAATCCTATGAGTGTCAGATTTGTCACTATCTATATTCGGAGAGCACTGGTGAACCCTTAATGAATATAGTGCCAGGTACGGCCTGGGATGAGATAGGGGATGAGTTTCGTTGCCCGCACTGTCAGGCAACGAAAAAAGTGTTTATTGAGGTTCGGGGTTAGATGGGGGACTTTGTGAGCTCCACCGCATTCGCTGTGGTGCTCTCTATAAGCTTTGGCCCAATAGCGCTAATGATAATTAGGCAAACTATTGCGCGCGGATTTGTCAGCGCATTGCCTGGGGCCTTAGGTGCGGCAGTTGCAGATACTATCTTTGCAGCTGTCGCATTTTCCGGATTACAGACAATTAAAATGTTTTGGATTGCCCATGAGCAGATACTGAGCTGGATAGGAGTCGCCTATCTATTTTTTCTAGGCGCTATTATCTTTGGAAAGCGTATATCGTTGACCCGACTCAATAAGTCAGCGGGATTTATTCCGGTGTTCTTGTTGACCTTGACCAATCCCCTCACCATCGTAACCATCTCGTCTTATGCGCTCGCCAGAGGGGCGCTATTTGAAGGCATCGAATTTTATCTGAGCCTGGCTGGGTTTCTGGTGGGCTCATTTGTAGGTCAGATGGTGTATGTGGCAGGTGGCAGCATCATTAGGACCAAGTTGATTGATCATTCCGATTTCAACATGATCAATCGTATCAGTGGCGTGCTACTCATTGGTTTTGCGGTATGGCAAGGGCGTTCTCTGCTTGTAACGTGATATATGAAAAAGCTCTTCTGGTCATTTTTTTCGATATCAAAAGCCTACTTGCAAGGCGTGCCTCTGGGGTTGAGTAAGGAGTACGCGCAGTGACAAAGGCGACCTTCGGGTCAATGCCACTCAGTTAAGGCTAGATGGGCACTGACAAAAAAATCAGTGCCAATGATTCCGGAGCTCTTCAAGACAGCCCTGTGCAGAAAGTAACTAATTGAGCTTTAACTGGTTGGCATTACCTCAAGGGTCGCCTTTTTATCTTGAAATCCATTCCTCCAAGCACCTGAAATCCACTGTGGGAGGGGGCTTGCCCCCGATAGCAATGTATCAGTCAGCCTATCTACCACTGACGCACCGCTATCGGGGCAAGCCCCCTCCCTAAGTGGATCCCTCTAGATATCCAGGCAAGGTGCGCTCATGTACCGCCGGTTTACCTATCCGTTTGGTCAGTACTGACCCGACTGCTGTTTTGTTAAGTTGAAGCACTTGTTGCCTCCCAGGTGAAGTGCGATGCAAAAGCACGGCGTTTTTCTCGGATTGCTGTTCTGCCTGCTAAGTGCCGCGTTCGACGTATACGTGGGCTTCGTCACGCAAACGCTTAACACGTTGCTGGTCATTTTCTATTGCTTTATAGCGTCTTCTGCGCTGTTCCTGGCAGTCGCGCTCTTTCATGACCCGGCTTCTTTTTGTTCCAGAGTCAAAGCCGATTGGGACCGCGTACTGGTAGTGAACGTCGCAGTTTTGCTCAACTGGGGCGGCCTGTTTTACGCCCTGCGTTATCTGGAGCCAGCCGTTGTTGGTGTCGCTTCGGTGGCCTGCGGTCCGGCGCTTACGTTGGTTATTTCCTGGTTCGATAAAAGCAGCGCGAAAGTTGCTTTTGCGGATGCGCTGATAGCGTGCCTGGTGCTCGCCTCAGTGGGGATCATGCTATCCAACTCCCTGGCGGGTGTGAGCGGTGTGGAAACCGCCACGATCGGGGAGCGTTTGCTCGGGGTCTCCAGTGTATTGATGTGCGCGCTGGGTACGGTGATGTACACGGTGTTTTCAAAGCGGATGTTTGCTCTGCAGTGGTCGGTTCATGAAATCCTGGCTGTCAGAAATATTGCGATGATCGTGGTGTGCCTGCTGGCGCTTCCTCTGACTGGCACAGGTTTTTACCTCGAGTCCGGGTTGATCGCGCCCATGGTGGTTCTGGTAGTCGCTGGGCATTTGCTGCCGATCTACCTGATCCAGAAAACCATCTATTGCCTCTCGCCGATCCACGTGTCCCTGGTGTTGCTGAGCCTTCCAGTGTTCGTGCTGTTACTCCAGTACCTGGACGATCGCGTGATTTTTTCGCTGGCCAGTGTCGCGTCCGTCTGCGTCATCGTGTTGTTGCTGTCGGGCCGGGCCTTATATGCAATGAGGAGGGAGGCAGCATGATCACGGTGGTCGTCGTGGATGGTTTTTCATCCGGGAAATGCGTAGCAAAAGGCTTGTTCGAGAGAGGCTGCAGATTGATGCATGTGGCGTCGTCAGCCAATCTCGATGACTACTACTATAGGGGCTTCGATCACTCGCTGTATGACCGCATGATTGTGCACACCGACGTCGTCACGACGCTCGCCAGCGTTGAGCATTTCGCGCCCCAGTTCATCATCGCCGGTGCCGAAACCGGTGTGCTGCTCGCCGATCAGTTGAACGAGCGCCTTCAGTTACCGTATCGGAATGACTTCGATAACACCCATGCCCGTCGAAACAAGTTCGCCATGATCGAAACGGTCGCCCATGCGCAATTGCCCGTAGCACGACAGTGCGTTGCCGACAGTTGGGCCCTTGCACATGCTTGGATCAACGCCCACGGGCGTTTTCCTGTGGTGGTCAAGCCGCTCGACAGCGCGGGGGCAGATGGGGTGTTTATCTGCGAGGATTTGCCGGCCTGCGAGGCGGCGGTGCAAACGCTGCTGGGCACGGTGAACCGGTTGAACGGCCGCAATACGCAGGTGTTGATTCAGGAGTATCTGGCCGGCCTGGAGTATGTGGTGAACATGGTTTCCGTCGATGGCCAGCAACTGGTCACCGAGGTGGTGCGCTATCAAAAACAGCGCGCCCCGAGAGGCGGCATTCTTTATGACATCGATGAACTGATCGGGCCAGACTCGCCACTCTATTTGCCGTTGTTGGAATACACCCGCGCCGTGGTGCAGTGCCTTGGCATCCGCAACGGCCCTAGCCACGCGGAAGTCATGTTCACCGACGAAGGGCCCAAACTGGTGGAAATCGCCGCGCGTACCGATGGCATTCTTCGTCCTGGCGTATCCCGTCAGACCACCGGGCTGGGGCAGATCGAGGCGGTGGTGTTGTCCATCACCGAACCCGAGGCATTCGCGCAGTTGCTGGCCAGGGACTTCGATTATCAGCGCCTGCAGCGTACTTACAATGTGTGCCTGATCAATCGCACTGAAGGCTACTTCCACAAGGCGCGGTTTGTGGAGGAACTGCTCAAGCTGGCGTCATTCTTTGAGGCGGTGTTCTACGTTGAGGAGGGACAACCCCTGAGCGCGACGCAAGATGTATTCAGCCAGCCAGGTACGGTGTACCTGGTACATGCTGATCCAGCAGTGATCGCTGCGGATTATCAGCGGATCCGATTGCTTGAGGCCCAAGGTATCTACCTCACCTCACACTGATACGTTGCTTTGAGTCTCTGTGCACCCTCTATACTGTCCCGCGACAATTTCCCAGGTGCTGCCAGCCGCTCAATACGGCTGGAGATATACGCAGAGGCTGTTTCAATGGCAGGCAGGTTGATCTATCTCATCGGCCCATCGGGTTCGGGCAAGGACAGCCTGTTGGAGGCCGCGCGTGCGCGTCTGGCCGAGCGCGGTTGCCGCATTGTGCGGCGCGTGATTACCCGCTCGGCGGAAGCGGTAGGCGAGGCGGCGCAAGGTGTGAGCCCCGAACAGTTCGCCGTAATGGAGGCGCAAGGGGCGTTTGCGCTTAGCTGGCAGGCCAATGGGTTGTGTTATGGCATTCCAAAGGTGATCGACGACTGGCTGGCGGCGGGGGAGGACGTGCTGGTCAATGGTTCGCGCGCGCACCTGGCGCTGACCCGCGAGCGCTATCCAACGTTGCTGGTGTTATTGCTGACCGTGGATCAGGCGGTGTTACGCGAACGTCTGGTGGCGCGGGGGCGGGAACTACTGGCGGATATTGAAAAGCGCCTGGCGCGTAATGCCCGGTTCACGGCGCAGATGCTGGCCGGTGACGGCGCGGGGCTTTTGCTGCTGGATAACTCCGGCCCGCTGGAACATACCGTGGAGCGTTTGCTGTGTTGCCTGGAGCAAGGGCATTCAGCCTGTGCATGAACGCCGGCAAGGCATCGGTAGTTTGAGCGGATGTATCCCGGCTAATGGGCAACGGGCGTAGTTCAAGGGCTGTTGGTGTGTAGCCGTTTGTTTTATTTCTGTGGATTCAAGCGCTTTTCAGCACGGTCGGTCTGTGTCCGATTGTGAGAAGTGTAATGGGGCTCTTCCTTTATTTAGCGCGCGTTACCCCGACAGCTCGCTGTTGCAGTGCGTAGCAAATCGGCACTTTCCGAAGGTTTGTCGGCATGGGACGTTAATAAATCGATGCCGATGGGTTCGGCTTGTTTATTAACCTGAGTGAGTGCACTGCCCCATGATTCATGCTGATCGAGTGGTCGCTAAACCCTCCCTTGAAACTTTGCCTATTTCCGACCCAGGCCCGTTCGGTGTGGGCGCCAACAACAAACCGACCTACACCACGGACCAGGCCGGTAAGCAAATCACCCGCGATAATCTGCGCTTTCACGACCGCAACAACGACAAGAGGCTTGAACTTTCCTACACCGTGGACCCGCAATTCAGCGCCGCGCAGCAACGCCGGGTGCGCCAGGCCGTACAGTCCTGGGAGGACGTGGCCAATATCACGTTCAAGGAGCGAGCAACGGCGGCCGACGGCACGGTCCACATCAAAAGAGACCCGCGTAGCGACCGTGGCGTCGCCACTTCACCCACGCGTTTCACCGCCAGTACCACGGCACGCATCGGCACGCTAAGGGAAAGCACTTCCCCGGCATTGGGCAGTCATTTTTCGCTGACTGCCGTGCATGAGATCGGTCATGCCATCGGTCTGCAGCACCCAGGCAACTACAACGGCGGTGGTGATTACCAGCGGGGCGCGGTGTATGCCGGAGACACCAAGGCGCGCAGTGTGATGAGTTACTGGTCGGAGAGGAACCAGGCGGGTCATGACTTCAACATGCTCAACCCCAGCGCGCCGATGATGGATGACATCGCTGCGGCCCAACGGCTGTACGGCGCTAATCACCAAACCCGCAATACCGACACCACCTATGGCTTCAATGCCAACTGCGAGCGCGAAGCCATGACCCTCAACAGCGCCTCCGACAAGCCCATCTTCTGCGTGTGGGATGGCGGGGGCGAAGACACCTTGGACTTTTCCGGATTTTCCCAGAACCAGAAGATCAATCTGAACGCCGAATCGTTTTCCGACGTGGGTGGCTTGAAGGGCAATGTGTCCATCGCCAAGGGCTGCACGGTCGAGAACGCCATCGGCGGTGCCGGGCGCGATGTGTTGATTGGCAACGAAGCCAGCAATCGGCTCAAGGGCGGGGCCGGTGCGGACACCCTGCGCGGTGGTGGCGGCGCGGATATTTTTTCCTACGACAAGGCCAGCGATTCCACGCCTCAACAACCGGATCTGATCGAGGATTTCACCAGTGGCACCGACAAGCTCGACGTATCCGGCGTGCTCAAGGAGGCCGGGTTGAGCGCCCTGGTATTCACTGAACGTTTCACCGGGCGTGCAGGCGAGGCTGTGCTCAAGCACGATGCGGCCACCGGCCGGTCAAGCCTGCAGATCGACCTGAAGGGCACCGGCAGTGGCGGTTTCCAGGTCAACAGCATCGGCAGGATCACCCCAGGGGATGTGCTGTGGAATGGGCAACAGCCGGAAGTCAAACCCCTCCCCAGGGTGGTGCCGCAACCGACACCCACGCCACCACCAAACGTGAACCCAGACAGCAACGCAACGTTCAGAGACGTGCTGGTCAAGGCGTTGACCCTGTTGATGCAATGGATGCAAAGCTTTCTTCAGTCATCGGGCGCCCGTGGCCAGCGCACCTGAATCTGGGTCAGCCGCTGCGCGTCAGGCCGCAGCCCGCGCCGGGGCCTGACGTGACGCACTGAGGAACCGAAGCAGCGCCACCAATGGAAACGCGCTGCCCACCAGCATCACCGCCAGCCAGCCGCCGTGTTCGTACACGCTGCTGGCAATCGCCGAGCCGAAGGCGCCGCCGATAAAGATGCTGGTCATATACAGCGCGTTCAGGCGGCTGCGGCTGTTGGCGTCCAGCGCGTAAATGGCCCGCTGGCCGAGGACCATGTTCATCTGCACGCAGAAGTCCAAAACCACACCGGTGACCGCCAGGCCGATCACGCTGTACAGCGGATGCACCAAGGCCGGCAGGAAGCTCAGCGCTGCGAACAGCATTGCCAGCAACGATGCGCGATGGGTGTGACCGGCATCGGCTAGGCGCCCGGCGATGGGCGCGGCGATGGCGCCGATGGCACCGACCAGCGCGAAAATCGCGATCTGGGTCTGGCTCAAGCCATGGTTGCGCACCAACTCCAGCGGGGCCGCGGTCCAGAACAAACTGAAGGTGGCGAACAGGCAACCCTGGTAAAAGGCGCGTTGGCGCAACAGCGGTTGTTCACGCAACAAGGTGCCCAGCGAGCGCAGCAGTGGGCCATAGCTGGCGCTGTGATCGGGTTGGCGTTTGGGGATGGTCAGCATCAGCACCACGCTGATAAACACCATCAACGCCGCCGCAGCCATAAACATCGCGCGCCAGCCGAAGTGATCGGCGACCACGCTGGACACCGGACGCGCCAACAAAATGCCCAACAGCAGCCCGCCCATGATGCTGCCGACCACCCGACCACGGGATTCAGCGGGCGCCAGGTGCGCGGCCAGGGGAATCAGGATCTGCACCGACACCGAGCTGAAGCCGATCAACAGCGACACCAGCAAGAACAGGTTCGGTTGCTCGGTAACCGCCGCGCCCAGCAGGCTGGCAATGGCCACCACCGTGGTGGCGATCATCAATTTGCGGTTTTCCAGCAAGTCTCCCAGGGGCACCAAAAAGAACAGGCCCAAGGCGTAGCCTATTTGCGTAAGGGACACAATCAGGCTGGCCATGGCGGGGGTGAGGCCAATATCCGGCGCGATCAGTTCGATGATCGGCTGCGCATAGTAGATATTGGCGACGATGGCGCCGCAGCAAAACGCAAACAGCATCACCATGCCTCGGGTCATGGTGCTCGTTGGGTGTGGGGTAGCGTTCATGGTGTTCTCATAAAAGCGAAGGAAGATGGCCTGCGAGGGTAAATGCAAGGCTCAGCGACGAGTAGGCCGCTTGGAATGATAGTACTTATGTCGGCTGATGATACATTCTGAAACATCTACCCAGCCCCCCGGGCAAAACCAATGTGGGAGGGGGCTACACAAGTCTCAAAGGCTGAAATAACTCTGCGGGTGGGGGCTTGCTGTGGTGATCGGGCTTGTCGAATCGTCGCACCGCCCGCGTTGGGCTGCGAAGCGGCCCCATTCCCGGCGATGTGGTTTTAGCTGACACACCGAGGTGCCTGGGTTTGGGGCTGCTTCGCAGCCCAGCGCGGGGCAAGCCCGCTCACCACAACAAGCCCCCTCCCACAGTTTTACTGCGTTTGTTCAGTTATTGACCGGAGTAGATCTGGTCAAACACACCACCATCATTGAAGTGGGTTTTCTGTACCGTGCGCCAGTCACCGAAGGTTTTTTCCACCGACAGGAAATCGACTTTGGGGAAGCGGTCGGTGTACTTGGCCAGCACCGCCGGGTCACGTGGGCGCAGGTAGTTGTTCGCGGCGATTTCCTGGCCTTGCGGCGACCACAGGTACTTCAGATAGTCCTCGGCGGCGGCGCGGGTGCCTTTTTTCTCGACCACTTTGTCCACCACCGACACCGGCGGCTCGGCTTCGGCGGATACGCTTGGGTAGATCACCTCGAACTGATCGCGGCCGAATTCACGGGCGATCATTTCCGCTTCGTTTTCAAAGGTCACCAGCACGTCGCCGATCTGGTTGGTCATGAACGTGGTGGTGGCGGCGCGGCCACCGGTGTCCAGCACGGGAGCTTGTTTGAACAGCTTGCCCACAAAGCTCTTGGCTTTCTCTTCGTCCCCGCCGTTCTTGAGTACATAGCCCCAGGCCGACAGGTAGGTGTAGCGGCCGTTGCCCGAGGTTTTCGGGTTGGGCACGATCACCTGCACGCCGTCCTTGAGCAGGTCGGGCCAATCTTTCAGGGCTTTGGGGTTGCCTTTGCGCACGATAAACACCGTGGCTGAGGTGAACGGAGCGCTGTTGTTCGGCAAGCGCGTGACCCAGTTGTCCGGCACCAGTTTGCCGTTGTCCGCCAGGGCATTGATGTCGGTGGCCATGTTCATGGTGATCACGTCAGCCGGTAGGCCGTCGATCACCGAGCGTGCCTGTTTGCTTGAACCTCCAAAGGACATCTGCAAGGTCAGCTTGTCGTCTGGGTGCTCGGCGTCCCAGTGTTTCTGGAAAGCCGCGTTGTAGTCCTTGTAGAAATCGCGCATCACATCGTAGGACACGTTCAGCAGCGTGACGGGGGCGGCTTGCACGGCACTCGCCAGGGCAATTCCGGCGGCCAGGAGGGAGGCGCTAAGGCGTTTTTTCACTGCTCATTCCTTGTTGTTCGAGAAGAGGGGACAGGCACAATGCCAGCGACTATAGCCGGGGCCGCATAGTCGCTTAAAGATTAAAAAGAACTTTGCTTATTCCACTTTCTTAAACAGATTGCTGCCACAGCGCGAACAGAATGCCGCATTGGGTTCGTGGGTGTTTTTCTGGCACACCGGGCAGTCGGTCTGCAGCTGTTCGCCGCGCATGGCACTGGCCAGTTCGGCGGTGAAAATCCCGGTGGGCACGGCGATGATTGAGTAACCGGTGATCATCACCAGCGACGAAATCACCTGACCCAGTGGGGTCTTGGGCACGATATCGCCAAAGCCGACAGTGGTCAGGGTCACGATGGCCCAGTAGATGCCCTTGGGAATGCTGGTAAACCCGTGTTCCGGGCCTTCGATCACATACATCAGGGTGCCGAACACGGTCACCAGGGTGCACACGCTGACCAGGAACACCACGATTTTCTGCTTGCTGCCGCGCAGCGCCGACATCAGGTAATTGGCTTGCTTGAGGTAGGGGCTGAGCTTGAGCACGCGGAAGATCCGCAACATACGGATGATGCGGATAATCAGCAGGTACTGCGCGTCGCTGTAATACAGGGCAAGGATGCCAGGCACGATGGCCAGCAAATCCACCAACCCATAAAAGCTGAACGCATAGCGCAACGGCTTGGGCGAGCAGTACAGGCGCAGGCCGTACTCGATGGCGAAGATCAGGGTGAAGCCCCATTCGATATAGGCCAGCACGTCGGCGTAGTTCTGGTGCACTTGGTCGATGCTGTCGAGCATCACGATCACCAGGCTGGCCAGAATGATCAGCAGCAAGATCCCGTCAAACCGCCGCCCGGCCACGGTGTCGCTTTGGAAAACCATGACGTAGAGACGCTGACGCCAATCGTTGTTGCTGTCCATAAATCCTGCCCGAGTCGATTTTCGAGCAAGCCTAGGGGGATTCGAAGGGGCTGTCCATGCGCGGTTTCCGAAGCATCCTGCGGCTGGCGAGCACCAGCCAGCACGCGAGGATAAACGGCGCGGTCAGTACCGGCAGGTGCAGGGCGGCGAAGCCCGGCGTCAGCAGGATCGCCAGCAGGATACCGGCCAGGGGCAGCCAGGCCCGACGACTGATCTGGCTCAACGCCAGGGCTGCCAGCGCTGGGTTGTAGCTGTGCAGGCCGAGCAGGGCTTGTGTGGTTTCACCCAACCCCAGGGCGAACAATGCGCCGCTGCCGGCACCGATGAACGCCCACAACACGGCGCGCCGATTGGCCAGCCACAGGCCCAATGCAATCAGGCCGCCGGCCAGTGGCTGATCCAGCAACATGACCTGGGCCAGGCCGGTGAAAGGCGCGCTGAACAGGCCGAAGGCGTCGGCGCTGAGCGTGGCCGCCTCGCCGGGCGTCGCGCGGCCCAGCAGCAGCCAACCTAGACCGACAAAAGGCGCGGTGTAGGCCGGCAAGTCATCGGTCTGGCTGGCGTGTTTCAACCATTGCCGCGTGAGCATAGCGCTGACGCCGCCGCCCGCCAGGATCAATGGCGGCAGCAACGCCGTCCACGGCAAGTGCTGGCTGATCAGCAACCCCAGCAGCACGCCGTTGTAGCTATACAAACCGGCCTGGCGCTCGGCTTTGGGATAGCCGCGGCGCTGGGCCGTGAGCAAACCGGCGACGCCACCGAGTAACGCACCGCCGAACAACGCCGGGGCACTGATCAGGATCGCCAGCAGGCACAGCAGGCCGCACAGAGGATGGCGTTGCAGGAAAATCTGGCTGAAGCCGTTGAGCAACGCTTCGGCCCAGTCGGGGCAGGTTGGGTTGTGCATGGTGGGTATTCAGTTGGACTGGGGTGAAACCCATCGGGGGCAAGCCCCCTCCCACACTTGATTGGGTTCACAAAGTCATAGCTGTGAATGCAGTCCAATGTGGGAGGGGGCTTGCCCCCGATGGGGCCGCTACAGACGCTAGATCAACACCTCTATGCGCAGCGAGTTGGTCGACCCCGGCTGCCCGAACGGCACCCCGGCAGTAATCACCAACGTATCCCCACGCTCTGCCATACCCTGGGCCTGGGCAATCTCCAGCGCCGTCGAACACACCTCATCGACCTGACGCAGCCGATCGTTGACCACCGAATGCACGCCCCACGCTACGCTCAAGCGCCGCGCGGTGGACAGGTTCGGCGTCAGGTTGAGGATCGGCGCCACCGGTCGTTCCCGCGCCGCGCGCAGGGTGGAGCTGCCGGACTCGCTGTAGTTCACCAGCACCGCCACCGGCAGGATGTTGCTGATGCGGCGGATCGCGCAGCTGATGGCGTCCGATACTGTGGCTTCCGCTTTGGGCCGGTTGACCTCCAGTTGCGTCTGGTAGTCCGGGCCGTTTTCCACTTGGCGGATGATCTTGCTCATCATCTGCACGGCTTCTAACGGGTAGTCGCCCGACGCGGTTTCCGCCGACAGCATCACCGCATCCGCGCCTTCGGCCACGGCGTTGGCCACATCGGTGACTTCGGCGCGGGTCGGCGCCGGGGAGAAACGCATGGATTCGAGCATCTGCGTGGCCACCACCACCGGTTTGCCCAACTCGCGGCAGGTGCGAATGATGGTTTTCTGGATCTGCGGCACGCTCTCGGCCGGCACCTCCACCCCCAAGTCACCCCGGGCCACCATGATCGCATCGCTCAGGTGGGCGATTTCACGCAGGTGCTGCACGGCCGAGGGCTTCTCGATCTTGGCCATCAAGAACGCCCGATCACCGATCAGCTCGCGGGCCTCGCGGATATCTTCCGGGCGCTGCACGAACGACAGCGCCACCCAGTCCACACCCAGTTCCAGGCCGAAGCTCAGGTCGCGACGATCCTTGGCGGTGAGGGGGCTCAGTTCCAACAGCGCTTGTGGGACGTTCACACCTTTGCGGTCGGACAATTCGCCGCCGTTCAGCACCGTGGTGTCGATGGCATCCTTGTGTTTGCTGACCACCCGCAGGCGCAGTTTGCCGTCGTCGAGCAACAGGTCCATGCCCGGTTCCAGGGCCGCGATGATTTCCGGGTGGGGCAGGTTGACCCGGCGCTCATTCCCCGGGGTTTCGTCCAAGTCCAGGCGCAGCGCCTGGCCGCGCACCAGTTGCACGCAGCCGTCGGCAAAACGCCCGACCCGCAGCTTCGGCCCTTGCAGGTCCATGAGGATGCCCAACGGATAGTTGAGCTGGCGCTCCACCTGACGGATCCACTGGTAGCGCTGGGCGTGATCGGCGTGCTCGCCGTGGCTGAAGTTGAGGCGGAAGATATTCACTCCGGCCTCCACCAGCTCGCGGATGTCATCGATACCGTCGATGGCCGGGCCCAGGGTGGCGAGGATTTTGACCTTTTTGTCAGGCGTCATGGTGGGCAGTCTCAAGGATCAGGATGGCGCGGAAGTCGTTGACGTTGGTGCGCGTGGGCTCGGTGACGATCAACCCGTCGAGGGCGGCGAAATAGCCGTAGCCGTTGTTGTTATCCAACTCGTCGCTGGCCGACAGGCCGAGGGCTTCGGCGCGCGCGTAACTGCACGGGGTCATGATCGCGCCGGCGTTGTCTTCGGAGCCGTCGATGCCGTCGGTGTCACCGGCCAGTGCGTACACGCCGGGCAGTCCCTTGAGGCTATCGGTGAGGCTCAGCAGGAACTCTGCGTTGCGCCCGCCACGGCCGTCGCCGCGTACGGTCACGGTAGTTTCGCCGCCGGACAGGATCACGCACGGCGCCGCCAGCGGCTGGCCATGCTGCACGATCTGCCGGGCGATACCGGCATGCACCTTGGCCACGTCCCGCGCTTCACCTTCCAGATCGCCGAGGATCAGCGGGCTGAAACCGGCCTGGCGCACTTTCACCGCCACCGCTTCAAGGGATTGCTGCGGGCGGGCGATCAATTGGAAATGGCTGCGGGCAAGCACCGGGTCGCCGGGCTTGACGGTTTCCGACGCCGGGTTCTGCAACCAGCTGCGCACCGAGGCGGGCGCGTCGATGCGGTAGCGCTTGAGGATCGCCAGCGCCTGTTGCGACGTGCTCGGGTCGCCGACGGTGGGGCCGGAGGCGATCACCGTGGCCTGGTCGCCCGGCACATCGGAAATCGCGTAGGTGTACACCGTGGCCGGCCACGCGGCCCTGGCCAGACGCCCGCCCTTGATCGCCGAGAGGTGCTTGCGCACGCAGTTCATCTCGCCGATGGACGCGCCGGACTTGAGCAGGGCTTTGTTGATGGCCTGTTTGTCGGCCAGGCTGATGCCTTCGGCGGGCAGAGCCAGCAAGGCTGAGCCGCCGCCGGAGAGCAGGAAGATCACACGATCGTCTTCGCCCAGGTTGCTGATCAACGCCAGCACGCGCTGGGCTACCGCCAGGCCGGCGGCATCGGGCACCGGGTGCGCGGCTTCGACCACTTCGATTTTCTTGCAAGGAGCCCCGTGGCCGTAGCGGGTAACCACCAGGCCGGTGACTTCGCCTTGCCAGCAATTTTCGACCACGAGCGCCATGGCGGCGGCCGCCTTGCCGGCACCGATCACGATCACACGGCCGCTACGGTCGGCGGGCAGATAGGGTTCAAGGACTTGCCGGGGGTGGGCGGCGTCGATGGCTGTGGCAAACAGCTCGCGAAGCAGGTGTTGCGGATCGACCGACATAAGCGGGCTCCCGGATATTTTTGTTATTAGACGTGCAGCTATTTCAGCCTTGGCCTAGGAATAGGCCCTACTTTGAAATGGAGCCACCTGTGGGAGGGGGCTTGCCCCCGATAGCGGTCTATCCGCTACAGAAGACATGCTCTCGGGAGCAAGCCCCTCTCACATTTGATCAAGGCATTACTGATCGCGAATCGAGAAATTCGCCATATGCTCCAAGCCCTTGATCAGCGCCGAATGGTCCCAATTCCCGCCCCCCAGCGCATTACAGGTGCTGAACACCTGCTGAGTACCGGCAGTGTTCGGCAGGTTGATCCCCAGTTCTTTGGCTCCGGCCAGGGCCAGGTTCAAATCCTTCTGGTGCAGGTTGATGCGGAAGCCCGGATCGAAGGTGCCCTTGATCATGCGTTCGCCGTGTACTTCAAGGATTTTCGACGAAGCAAAACCGCCCATCAGCGCTTCGCGCACCTTGGCTGGGTCGGCCCCGTTTTTGGCGGCGAACAGCAACGCTTCGGCCACCGCCTGGATGTTCAGCGCCACAATGATCTGATTGGCGACCTTGGCGGTCTGGCCATCGCCATTACCGCCCACCAACGTGATGTTCTTGCCCATGGCTTGGAACAGCGGCAGGGCGCGCTCAAAGGTCTGTGGCTCGCCACCGATCATGATGCTCAAAGTACCGGCCTTGGCGCCGACTTCACCGCCGGACACCGGCGCATCGAGGTACTGCGCGCCGTGCTCGTTGATCTTGGCGGCAAAGGACTTGGTGGCGGTGGGCGAGATCGAACTCATGTCGATCACCACCTTGTTCGGCGACAGCCCGGCGGCCACGCCGTCGGTACGGAACAACACGTCCTCGACCTGTGGGGTGTCCGGCACCATGACGATGATGAACTCGGCTTCCTGAGCCACTTGTTGCGGGCTGGCCAGCGCCACGGCGCCGGCGTCGATCAGTGCTTGCGGGGCCTTGCCGTGGTGCTCGGAGAGGAACAGTTGATGACCTGCTTTTTGCAGGTTGGCGGCCATGGGTTGGCCCATGATGCCGGTGCCGATAAAGCCGATTTTAGCCATGATGAAATCCTCTTGTTATGTGGAAGGGGGGCTTGCCCCCGATGACGGTGTGCCAGGCAAAACAGTGTTGACTGAGCTGCCGCTATCGGGTGCAAGCCTCCTCCCACAGGGTTTTGAGCCAGCCAAGACCCGCTTCGGTGGTGGTCAACGGCTTGTATTCACAGCCGACCCAACCCGTGTAACCAATCCGGTCCAGATGCTCGAACAGGAAGCGATAGTTGATCTCCCCGGTCCCCGGCTCGTTGCGCCCCGGGTTGTCCGCCAGCTGGATGTGATTGATCTCACCCAGGTGCGCGGCCATGGTGCGGGCCAGGTCACCTTCCATGATTTGCATGTGGTAGATGTCGTATTGCAGGAACAGATTGTCACTGCCCACCCGCTCGCGGATCGCCAGGGCCTGAGCGGTGTTGTTCAGGTAGAAGCCCGGGATGTCGCGGATGTTGATCGCTTCCATCACCAGTTTGATGCCCGCCGCTTTCAGTTTGTCGGCGGCGTACTTGAGGTTGGCGACGAAGGTGTCTTCCAACTGTTGGTCGTCGACACCGGCGGGGCGAATACCGGCCAGGCAGTTGATTTGCGTATTGCCCAGCACCTGGGCATAGGCGATGGCCAACGTGACCCCGGCGCGGAATTCCTCGACCCGGTCCGGATGGCACGCCAGGCCGCGCTCGCCGTTGGCCCAGTCACCCGCCGGCAGGTTGAACAACACTTGAGTCAGGCCATGGGCGTCCAGTTGCGCCTTGATCTCGGCAGAGCTGAACTCGTAAGGGAACAGGTACTCCACCCCCTGAAAACCGGCATCGGCGGCCGCTTTGAAGCGAGCGAGAAAGTCCTGTTCGGTGAACAGCATGGACAGGTTGGCGGCAAAGCGCGGCATAGGGTTCTCCTTAATCGAGCAGGGAAATGGCAGTCGGCGCATCGTTGCCGACCAGGGCCAGGTCTTCGAATTCGTTGACGGCGTTGATCTCGGTGCCCATGGAAATATTGGTCACCCGCTCCAGAATAATCTCAACGATCACCGGCACCTTGAATTCTTCGATCATGGCCTCGGCCTGGCGTAAGGCCGGCGCGATCTGGCTGGGTTCGAACACGCGCAGGGCCTTGCAACCCAGGCCTTCGGCGACGGCCACGTGGTCCACGCCATAGCCATTGAGTTCCGGGGCGTTGAGGTTGTCGAAAGACAGCTGCACGCAGTAGTCCATTTCAAAGCCACGCTGGGCCTGGCGGATCAGACCCAGGTAGGAATTGTTCACCACCACATGGATGTACGGCAGTTTGAACTGCGCGCCCACCGCCAGCTCTTCGATCATGAACTGGAAGTCGTAGTCGCCGGACAACGCCACTACTTTGCGGCTCGGGTCGGCCTTGACCACCCCCAGCGCCGCCGGAATCGTCCAGCCCAGCGGGCCGGCCTGGCCGCAATTGATCCAATGGCGCGGCTTGTAGACGTGCAGGAACTGCGCGCCGGCGATCTGCGACAGGCCGATGGTGCTGACGTAGCAGGTGTCTTTGCCGAACACCTGGTTCATCTCTTCGTACACCCGTTGCGGCTTGACCGGCACCGCATCGAAGTGAGTCTTGCGCTGCAAGGTGGCCTTGCGTTGCTGGCAATCATGCAGCCAGGCGCTGCGGTCCTTGAGCTTGCCGGCGGCTTTCCATTCGCGGGCCACTTCAATGAACATCGTCAGGGCAGAGCCGGCGTCGGACACGATGCCCAAGTCCGGTGTGAAAACGCGGCCGATCTGTGTCGGCTCGATGTCCACGTGGATGAATTTACGGCCTTCGGTGTACACCTCGACCGAACCGGTGTGGCGGTTAGCCCAGCGGTTACCGATGCCCAGCACCACGTCGGACTTGAGCATGGTCGCGTTGCCGTAACGGTGCGAGGTTTGCAGACCGACCATGCCCACCATCAGCGGGTGATCGTCGGGGATCGTGCCCCAACCCATCAGAGTCGGGATCACCGGGATGCCGGTCAGTTCGGCGAACTCCACCAGCAGCTCGCTGGCGTCGGCGTTGATCACGCCGCCGCCGCTGACCAACAGCGGGCGTTCCGCCTGGTCGAGCAGGGCCAGGGCTTTCTCCACCTGTACGCGAGTGGCCAGAGGCTTGGCCAGGGGCAGTGGCTGATAAGCGTCAATGTCGAACTCGATCTCAGCCATTTGCACGTCGAACGGCAGGTCGATCAACACCGGGCCGGGGCGGCCGGAGCGCATTTCATAAAAGGCTTTCTGGAACGCGTAGGGCACCTGACCGGGTTCGAGCACAGTGGTTGCCCATTTAGTCACCGGCTTGACGATGCTGGTGATGTCCACGGCCTGGAAATCTTCCTTGTGCATGCGGGCACGGGGCGCTTGGCCGGTGATGCACAGGATCGGGATCGAGTCGGCCGAGGCGCTGTAGAGGCCGGTGACCATGTCGGTGCCCGCCGGGCCCGACGTGCCGATGCACACACCGATATTGCCAGCTTTGGTGCGGGTGTAACCCTCGGCCATGTGCGAGGCGCCTTCAACGTGGCGAGCAAGGACGTGATCGATGCCACCCACTTTCTGCAAAGCCGAATACAGCGGGTTGATTGCGGCGCCGGGGATACCGAAGGCAGTGTCCACACCTTCACGGCGCATCACCAGGACGGCGGCTTCGATTGCTCTCATTTTGCTCATGATTTTGGTGCCTCTTGCGTTTTGTAATTGTATACAAGTGGTATCTGTCCAAAGTGTATTCACGGCGAGCAGTGCAGGTCAACGCATTTTATTCGTGACCGATTGTGCTCGCCAGAACGCATTTTTTCGACGTGTGGTGGGTTTGTGCGAAAATATTGTATACAAAATAGTAACTCATTGTGTTCTATTTGTGCGATCGAGCATCTGATCAATCAGACCTCCATCGCTTTCCCAATAACAAAAGAAGGACGGCACCATGAGCGCTTTAACCTTGAAAACCGCCACTCAACTCGCCAGTCAGGCCCTTACAGCGGGCCGTATGATTGGCGCCGCGCCCCTGACCATCGCAGTGCTCGACAGCGGCGGCCATTTGATCACCCTGCAACGCGAAGACGGCGCCAGCCTGCTGCGCCCGCAGATCGCCATCGGCAAGGCTTGGGGCGCGATTGCGCTGGGCAAGGGTTCGCGCCTGCTGGCGCTGGACGCGCAACAACGCCCAGCGTTTATCGCAGCGCTGAACAGCCTGGGGCAGGGCAGCGTGGTGCCGGCGCCGGGTGGCGTGTTGATTCGCGATCAGGACGGTGGGGTGCTGGGAGCGATCGGGATCAGTGGGGATACGTCGGATATTGACGAGCAGTGTGCGATCACGGCGATCGAGGGGGTGGGGTTAATGGCGGATGCGGGGGTGTCGGCTTGAACAGTGTGTGACTTTCAGGGCCCCATCGTGGGCAAGCCCCCTCCCACAATGTTGATTGTGAGAGCGGGCTTGCCCACGATGGGCACCGGCTCTGCGGTGTATCAGTCCGGCTCACAGCCCTTGAGCACCAACCGGATAATGGTCTGCGCCGCCGCTTCATAATCGGCTTCATCCAGCTTGGCCTTGCCGGTCACCGCGGAAATCTGCCAGTCGAAATCGGCATAGGTCTGCGTCGCGGCCCAGATGCTGAACATCAGGTGGTTGGGGTCGATTGGCGCGATCAATCCGCGATCCACCCAGCTCTGGATGCAGTCGATATTGTGCTTGGCCTGGGCGTTGAGCTGCTCGACCTGTTCGGCGCTCAGGTGCGGGGCGCCGTGCATGATTTCACTGGCGAACACCTTGGAGGCGAAGGGCAGGTCGCGGGAGATGCGGATTTTCGAGCGGATGTAATTGCTCAGCACCACCGCCGGCTCACCCTCGGGGTTGAACGGCGTGGACGCAGCCAGGATCGGCTCGATAATGCTTTCGAGCACCTCGCGGTAGAGGTTGTCCTTGGATTTGAAGTAGTAGTAGACGTTGGGCTTGGGCAGCCCGGCCTTGGCGGCGATGTCGCTGGTTTTGGTCGCGGCGAAGCCCTTGTCGGCAAACTCCTCGCTGGCCGCCCGCAGGATTTTTTCTTTGTTGCGCTCGCGAATGGTGCTCATAAACCAGGGTTTTCCTTGCCAGTGCAGGCGGTCGGGCATGGTAGCACCGGCTATCCGCGAGCCTCAACAATGTGTCCGCAACGCCTTGCGCCGCGCTATGCTCGCGTCATCTTTTCTCTTACGGAAGTGCGTTTCATGGCAGGAAGCAGTTTGTTGGTGTTGATCGACGATATCGCCACGGTACTCGACGATGTCGCTCTGATGACAAAGATGGCCGCGAAGAAAACCGCCGGCGTGCTCGGCGACGACTTGGCGCTCAATGCCCAGCAGGTGTCCGGTGTGCGCGCCGAGCGGGAAATACCGGTGGTGTGGGCGGTGGCTAAGGGCTCGTTTATCAACAAATTGATCCTGGTGCCCACCGCGCTGTTGATCAGCGCCTTCGTCCCCTGGGCGGTCACCCCTTTGTTGATGCTGGGCGGTGCTTTTCTGTGTTTCGAGGGCTTCGAGAAACTGGCCCATAAATTTCTGCACAGCAAGGCCGAAGACCAGGCCGAGCATGAGCAGTTGACCAAGGCCGTAGCAGACCCGGCCACCGACCTGGTGGCCTTTGAAAAGGACAAGATCAAAGGCGCGGTGCGTACCGACTTCATTCTTTCGGCCGAGATCATCGCGATCACCCTCGGCACTGTGGCCGCTGCGCCGTTGATGCAGCAGGTGGTTGTGCTGTCGGGCATTGCGATTGTCATGACCATCGGCGTCTATGGGCTGGTGGCGGGCATCGTCAAGCTGGACGACCTGGGCCTGTGGCTAAGCCAGAAACCCGGCCAGATGGCCCGCAGCGTCGGTGGCGCCATCCTGCGCGCGGCGCCGTACATGATGAAGAGCCTGTCGGTGATCGGCACGGCGGCGATGTTCATGGTGGGCGGCGGCATCCTGACCCATGGCGTGCCGGTGGTGCATCACTGGATCGAGACGGTCAGCCAGAGCACGGGCGCCGTGGCGTGGTTGATGCCGACGCTGCTTAACGCGGTGGCGGGAATTATTGCCGGGGCGATTGTGCTGGCGCTGGTGTCGACCGCAAGCAAGCTGTGGCGAGTCGTGAAGGCATGAGTTCAGCGCCCCCACGCGCTTGCTGCAGAGTCAGGTTATTGCAACGCTGCGTAACCCTTTACGCTGAACGCCTTGAGTAGCTGCGCTTCGGAACCTGCCGAAACACTGCCGAATTGACCAAACCCCTGCAGGTGTTGATCGTGCAGTTGCGAAGCGTCCTGCCGTTTGAGTCCTTCGCGTGCATCTACGTAGTTAGCTACTTCTGCCAGGTTATAGGCGGCGTTCGCGCGTGATTCGGGATTGGTGTTGGCGGCGCTCCAATCGCCGGTCTGTTGCTTGAGCTGGTTGAGAAAATCGCTTGAGAAAGCCCCGTCTTGTTTGAGCACATCTTTCAGAATCGGGTTGTCTTTGAAAATCTCTTGCGCGCTGCGGTTATCGCCGGCAGGCCGGCCATAAGCCCCGCGTGGGGTGCTCACGTCAACGTGGGCTGATGCCTCAGGGGCGGTTGCCGGTGCGAAGGAAGGGGTTGGCGCGAAGGTGTTGAGGGCGTTAACGGATAGCGTCATAGGGAAGGTCCACTGCAAAGTTCAAGGTTGGTAACAGAGCCCTGGCCGGATATTTGTCAGGCCAGTCTGGTCGTGATACCGAACTTTGCGTGGCGAATCGGTAAGAAAGGTTCCAACCCATGTCATTGCAGCCATGACCGGACACAAAAAAGGCCATTCAAGCGAATGGCCTTTTTGTGCGCGTCACTTACTCGGCAATCTGCAACTTGCGCGATTCAGTGTAGATGTAGCGCACCTTTTCATACTCAAACGGCGAATTCATCTGACCGTAGCGGAAGCTGGTCTGGTAGCGCTTGTCCACCGCGCGCAGGGCCCAGATTTCCGGGTGGTTGGAGCTGACTTCGGAGACGTTGAGGAAGTTGATCTGCGACTCGGCGGTGTAATCCACCAGCAAACCAGCGGTGTCGCGCAGGTTCGACGGGCCGAAGATCGGCAGTACCACGTATGCACCGCCAGGCACGCCATAGAAACCCAGGGTCTGGCCGAAGTCTTCGCTCTGGCGCGGCAGGCCCATGGCGGTGGCTGGGTCCCACAGGCCAGCGATGCCGACGGTGGTGTTGAGCAGCAGACGCCCGGTGGTTTCCAGGGAACGGTGGCCCTTGAGTTGCAGCAGGCTGTTCAACAGGTTGGGCACATCGCCCAAATTGTTGAAGAAGTTACTCACGCCGGTGCGCAGGAAACTGGGGGTCACGTAGGTGTAACCGTTGACCACGGGCAGGAACACCCATTGGTCGAAACGGTAGTTGAAGTGGTAGACGCGACGGTTCCAGGACTCCAGCGGGTCATACACATTGAGGGCGGTGAGCGAGGAGCGCTCGAACTCGCGCTGGTCCAGGCCGGGGTTGAATTTAAGCTTGGTCAGCGGTTGCTTGAAACCGTCATCACCCAGCAGCGTCGGCTCGTGAGCCTTGCTGTTATCGGCATTGGCCACGCCCGCGCACATCAGGGCAGCGAGCAGCAGAAGATATTTAGCCACGGAAGAACTCCAGCATGGCGTCGGCGTTGACGCGGTAATTGAGGTTGCCGCAGTGGCCGCCCAGGGGGTAGACGGTCAAGCGATCGCCGAAGGTTTTACGCAGGAAGCCCAGGTCGCCCGGGCCCAGGATCACGTCGTCGGCGTTGTGCATGACGGCGATTTTTGGGCTGGCGTGCAGGTAGTCCTTGAGCGCGTACAGGCTGACCTGGTCGACCAGTTGCAACAGGCTGCCGCCGTCGGAGCGGGCGCGCCACATTGGAATCACTTGTTCGGTGAGGTAGCAATCGAAGTCGCATTGCAGCGCGCGCTTGAGGAACGGCGTCAGGCTGGTGCCTTCGGTGATCGGGTATTTCGGCGGGATGATCAGGCCGCGACGGTTGATCAGGTCCGAAGTGAAGGCGATATCGGCCGCCGAGAAGCGGAACGAGGTGCCGATCAGCATGGCCATCTGTTCGTTGGTCAGGTGCTGCTTGGACTGCTGGAAGTCGTAGAGCAGGGCGTCATTGAGGTCGATGTAGCCCTTTTGCTGGAAGTAGCGGGTCAACTTGTTCAACACCAGTTCATAGAAGGTGGTGGTGTTGTTGATGCCCTTGACCTCGGTCTGGACCAATTTGTCGAGGTTGGTGATCGAGGTGTAGAGGTTCACCGGCGGGTTGAGCAGCAGCACTTTCTTGAAATTGAAGCTGCGACGGGTCTCGTCCAGTTTGCTCACGAACGCCGCATCCAGAGCGCCGAGGCTGTAGCCGGTGAGGTAAAAGTCGGTGACCGGCAACGAGGCGTTCTGGGCGCGCACGGCTTGCATTACGCGGTACATGTCCTCGGCGTCTTCCTGGCTGATGCCGGGGGTAGCGAAGCGCGATGCCGAGGCGATGAAGTCGAAGCTGGTGGGCGACGACAGTTGCACCACATGGTAGCCGGCCTGGTAGTACAGCTTTTTCAGGTACTCGTTGAGGCTGCTGTCATAGCGCGCGCCGGTGCCGGCGATCAGGAAGATCAACGGCGCGGCGCGGTCTTGCTTGGCGATGCGGTACGTGAGTTTCTTCACCGCCCAGAAATTGTCCGGCAGGCTGAACTCGCGCTCCGGGCGCATATTCAGGGTGTAGTCGGACTGGTTGATTTCGTCGTCGGTCGGCAGCTTAGGCCGAAGGTCTGGCGGGGTCGTGGCGATGGTCGCTTCGAACGGGTTGGTCAAAGGGTAGCCATAGCTGGCTTGGTCGATATCGACGGCCAGTGCTGACGCACTCAAAAAAAGGCTGCCCAGTAAGGCAGCACAGCGCAAGGAACGGAGCATGACTTAATCCCTAAGAGGAAACGTGCTGAATGAAGTTCGCAGGCTATGACCACCGCCGTACCACCGAAGTGCCAGCACTCGGTGCGAAAAGTCGGAAAAAACCGTCGGAGTCGGGGTAATAGTAGCCAGACGATACACTTTGCCAGCCCCTGCTGAACACTAATTGTGTGTATGCACCTTGCTAACGGCCGTTGGCGCATTAAGCTGAGCGCCGTTTTTGCCTTTCGGAGTGCTCCATGTCCCGTCGTTTGCCATTGATTCTGCTGCTTATTGCCTTGCCACTTTGGCTGGCTGCCAGCTATGCCGCGCGTTATGGCTTTATGGAGGACGGCCGGTGGGTCGGCATTTGCGTCGACGAGGCCAGTCGCTGGGAATGCCAGTTGCGCTCGAACCTGGGCTTGATGATCCATTTCAAAGTGCTGGGCTGGGCGGCGCTGGTGACCTCGGTGCTCGCATTTTTCGTAGCGGGCCGCACTGGGTGGGGCCTGGCGGTAGCGGGGCTGGTGTTCGGGCTGCCGGCGCTGGCGTTGTACAACACAACCTTTGCGGTGTTTGCGGTGGTGATTGCGGGGTTGCGGTTGGTCAGGCAGCCTCGGGGCGTTTGATCGGGTCAATCAGGGGCAAGCCCCCTCCCACATTCGCCGGTATTCACAATTGTAAATGTGTAAACCCAATCAAGTGTGGGAGGGGGCTTGCCCCCGATCGCAGTCTTAAGCCCTGCGCACCCGCAAGCACCGCCACAATGCGACCACCATCAATCCGCTGACCACCGCCCAACCCCACGCCTGCTGGTTCAGCAAGCCTTCACGGAATAGCTGCGGCGCAATGCCGGCGCCGATAATGAAGGTCAGCAGCGCAATCTCCCGCCGTGGGCCGGTTACCGGGCGTGCCAGGTACACCAGCGCCGGCAATACCAGTGCGGCGCTAGGAAAACTGCGATAGCGCGGATCGAACACCAGCGCCAGCATCATGACCGCGCCCGCGAAGCCGGCGAATGCCACCAGCCAGCCCGCGCGTTGTTCCAACCAATTGAACACGCGCTCGCGCCACCCCTCGCGAGCGCTCAGGGCCAGCGCGGCATGGGCCAACACCAGCAGGTTCAGCGCCAGCAGCAGCCCAGCCCACACCCACTCATCGTTGAAGCGCGCAGTCAGGCGAGTCAGCTCGGCCCAGGTGCCGATCGAGCATGCCGCGATAGCGCCCAGTAAAGGCAGGGCCAGCGCGGCACGGGGGCTGCGAACGCGACCGCCAAGCACAAACGTGCCCAGCAGGATCACGCCGCCGACGCCCAGCCACAACGGCCAGTACGGCACATTGCTCACTGGGCCGGCGAGGATGCCTTTGTCCTGACGATCGGCATCAAACAGGCCCCAGTAACCACCCACGGCGCCTTCGCTGGCGCGCTTCCACGGCTGGTCAAAGGCTTCAATCAGGTTGTAGTGCCAGCCGTTGGCCTCGGCCATGGCGACGAAGCCGCGCATGAACTTGGCTTCGTTGACCCGGCTCGGCACCGCCGTCTCGCGCTGGCGGCCTTCGCTGGGCCAGCCGGTTTCGCCGATCAGCACGTCTTTGGGCGCGAACTTGTTGCCGAAGGTCTGTCGTACATCGCCCACATGTTTGAGCGCCTGGTCGATGCCGGACGGATCGTCTTCCCAGTAGGGCAGCAGGTGAATGGTCAGAAAATCCACCGCTGGGGCGATTTCCGGGTGTTGCAGCCAGAATTCCCAGACGTCGGCGTAGGTGACCGGTTGCTGGATCTGGCTTTTGACTTTCTGGATCAGCTTCACCAGTTGCCCGGCGGTGACTTCCTTGCGCAGCAGCGCCTCGTTGCCGACGATCACAGCGCTGACCACATCCGGGTTGGCGTTGGCCGCGGCGATCAACAGATCAACTTCCTTTTCGGTGGCTACCGGGTCGGCGCTGACCCACGCGCCGATCATCAGCTTCAAACCGTGCTTGCGCGCCAGGGCCGGCAAGCCTTCCAGTCCGGTCATGGAGTAGGTGCGGATGCATTCGAAGCGGGTAGCCAGCAAGGCCAGGTCGGCGTCCATGCGCGCCGGGCGCAATGTGAACGGCTGGTCAAAGGGGGATTGGTCTTTGTCGAACGGCGTGTAGGACGCACATTGCAGCTTGTGGCTGGCGCTGGCGACGTCCGGCAGCACCACCGGCCGGCCAAGGCCGTACCAGTAGCCGACAAGGGCCAGCAGGCCAAGGATCAGGGCGAATACATAGGGCAGGGCAGGGAAGCGGGCAGTCGCGGTCATGGTCGGCTTATCTGGAAAGCAAAGGCGCGCATCTTACCTGCAATTGTGCGTCTCAAGGAGGACCGCACGATTTTGACATGCAAAGTTCGGGCGGGTTTTTGAACGCTCGTTCAGCAAAGCGCCCTACTGGCTATGTGATGTCGTTTCCTGCTTGTAAGAGGTCGCTGACAGAGCAGGTCGAAGGCCGGCGCAGGCCGATGATCCAAGGGTCAGCACTCCACTGATGTCGCAGCCGCTGGATCGATGCGCGTGAAAGGGGCGCGGTGCACTACACAACAACAGGTTGACGTCGCTCGGCATCCGCCGAGCGCAGCACTTTCGGGGAAGTACGATGAAGATGCGACGACTCTTGGGCGCAGCTGCCACTTTGGTAGTTGCGATGAGCTCTACACTGGCCAGCGCCGACAGCAAAACCCTGAGCATCGGTTACGTGGACGGTTGGTCCGACAGCGTAGCCACCACCCATGTGGCGGCCGAGGTGATCAAGGAAAAGCTCGGGTATGACGTGAAACTGCAGGCGGTTGCCACCGGGATCATGTGGCAGGGCGTAGCCACCGGCAAGCTCGATGCCATGCTCTCGGCGTGGTTGCCCGTGACTCACGGTGAATACTGGGCCAAGAACAAAGACAAGGTTGTCGACTACGGTCCTAACTTCAAGGATGCCAAGATCGGCTTGATCGTGCCGGAGTACGTCAAGGCCAAGTCCATCGAAGACCTCAAGACCGACACCACCTTCAAGAACAAAATCGTCGGTATCGACGCCGGATCGGGCGTAATGCTCAAGACCGACGAAGCCATCAAGCAGTACGGCCTCGATTACAAGCTGCAAGCCAGCTCGGGTGCGGCGATGATTGCCGAACTGACCCGTGCCGAAGACAAACAGGAATCCATCGCCGTCACCGGTTGGGTGCCGCACTGGATGTTCGCCAAGTGGAAACTGCGCTTCCTCGAAGATCCAAAAGGCGTCTATGGCGCTGCTGAGACCGTCAACAGCATCGGTAGCAAAGGCCTGGAAGCCAAGGCGCCGGAAGTTGCGGCCTTCCTAAAAAAATTCCAGTGGGCCTCCAAGGACGAAATCGGCGAAGTCATGCTTGCTATCCAAGAGGGCGCCAAGCCTGACGCCGCAGCCAAGGATTGGGTTGCCAAACACCCTGAGCGCGTAGCCGAGTGGACCGGTAAATAACCCCCGAGATCCTGTTACAACCCCCGTGGGAGGGGGCTTGCCCGCGATAGCGGAGTGTCAGTTGTCAATGATCTGACTGACTCACCGCCATCGGGAGCAAGCCCCCTCCCACATTAATTTCTGTTTCCTGCAAATCTTCATTCGCGTCGTCAATCCCTCGCTACACTCGATCTACTACTAAGGTCGTCTGGAACCTGTGCCACAGCCGCATACAGTGGCTACGTTCCAATAATAAAAAAGCTGTGCTGCGAGGATAAAAACAATGAACGACAGCATTTACCTATCGATTCAAAACAGCCCGCGCTTCAAGGAGCTGGTGAGAAAAAGGGAGCGGTTTGCCTGGATTCTCTCGGCCATCATGCTAGGGCTCTACTCCGGTTTCATCCTTTTGATCGCCTACGGGCCACAAGTGCTGGGGGCCAAGCTCAGCCCTGGTTCGTCGATTACCTGGGGCATCCCCCTGGGCGTCGGGTTGATCGTCTCCGCGTTCGTCTTGACCGGCATTTATGTGCGTCGGGCCAATGGCGAATTTGACGATTTGAACAATGCGATTCTCAAGGAGGCTGCGCAATGATCCGTCGTCTACTAGCAGTATTCGGCGCTTCGCTTTTTGCTCCCGCCCTGTGGGCGGCCGACGCATTGACCGGTGAAGTGCACAAGCAACCGCTGAACGTCTCGGCCATCGTGATGTTTGTCGTCTTCGTCGGTGCAACCCTTTGCATTACTTACTGGGCCTCCAAGCGCAATAAATCGGCGGCCGACTACTACGCGGCCGGCGGCAAGATCACCGGTTTCCAGAACGGTCTGGCAATTGCTGGCGACTATATGTCGGCGGCCTCGTTCCTGGGGATTTCCGCACTGGTGTTTACGTCCGGCTACGACGGGCTGATCTACTCGATCGGCTTTCTGGTGGGCTGGCCGATCATTCTGTTCCTGATCGCCGAGCGCCTGCGTAACCTGGGTAAATACACCTTTGCTGACGTGGCGTCCTACCGCCTGGGCCAGACCCAGATTCGCAGCCTGTCGGCTTGCGGTTCGCTGGTGGTGGTGGCGTTCTACCTGATCGCGCAGATGGTGGGGGCGGGCAAGCTGATCCAGTTGCTGTTCGGCCTGGACTACCATGTGGCGGTGATTCTGGTGGGCATCCTGATGTGCCTGTACGTGCTGTTCGGCGGCATGCTGGCGACCACATGGGTGCAGATCATCAAGGCGGTGCTGTTGCTGTCGGGTGCGTCGTTCATGGCGCTGATGGTGATGAAGCACGTCAACTTCGATTTCAACACGCTGTTCTCAGAGGCGATCAAGGTTCACCCTAAAGGTGAGGCGATCATGAGCCCAGGCGGCCTGGTGAAAGACCCTATCTCTGCATTCTCCCTGGGCTTGGCGCTGATGTTCGGCACCGCCGGTTTGCCGCACATCCTGATGCGTTTCTTCACGGTGAGCGATGCCAAGGAAGCGCGTAAGAGCGTGCTGTATGCCACGGGCTTTATTGGTTACTTCTATATCCTGACCTTTATTATCGGTTTCGGCGCGATCCTGCTGGTCAGCACCAATCCGGCGTTCAAGGATGCGGCAGGCGCCTTGCTGGGCGGTAACAACATGGCGGCGGTACACCTGGCCAATGCGGTGGGTGGCAGCATCTTCCTGGGCTTTATCTCGGCCGTGGCGTTTGCCACCATCCTGGCCGTGGTGGCCGGTTTGACCCTGGCGGGTGCATCGGCGGTGTCTCACGACCTGTATGCCAGCGTGATCAAGAAAGGCAAGGCCAACGAGAAGGATGAGATTCGCGTGTCGAAGATCACCACCGTGGCCCTGGGTGTATTGGCAATCGGCCTGGGTATCCTGTTCGAAAGCCAGAACATCGCGTTCATGGTCGGCCTGGCATTCTCCATCGCCGCCAGCTGCAACTTCCCGGTGCTGCTGCTTTCCATGTACTGGAAAAACCTCACCACCCGTGGCGCCATGATCGGCGGTTGGCTGGGTCTGGTCAGTGCCGTGGGCCTGATGATCCTGGGGCCGACCATCTGGGTCTCGATCCTGCACCATGAAAAAGCCATCTTCCCGTACGAGTACCCAGCACTGTTCTCGATGATCATCGCGTTCATCGGTATCTGGTTCTTCTCCATCACCGACAAGTCGGCGGCGGCAGAGAAAGAGCGTGCGCTGTACTTCCCGCAGTTTGTGCGTTCGCAGACTGGTCTGGGGGCGAGTGGGGCAGTGAATCATTGATGTAGCCGCAAGTGGCAAGCCTCAAGCTGTAAGTTAGAAGCGGTGCTGTGTAGAGAGATACCCCTGTGGAGATACAGGGGTATTTTTTTGCTTGCGGCTTATAGCTGGAAGCTTGCAGCTCACTAAATTCCAGCCAAAAAAAACGGCCTCATCAGGAGGCCGTTTTTTCTGGCTGGGATTTAGTGCCGATCTTCCAGCTTGGTGATATCACGCGACTCGTAGCCGGTGTACAGCTGGCGCGGGCGGCCAATCTTGTAAGGGCTGGAGAGCATTTCTTTCCAGTGGGAGATCCAGCCCACGGTCCGCGCCAGGGCGAAGATCACGGTAAACATGCTGGTTGGAATGCCGATCGCCTTGAGGATGATCCCCGAGTAGAAGTCGACGTTCGGGTACAGGGAGCGTTCGATGAAGTACGGGTCGGTCAGGGCGATCTCTTCCAGGCGCATGGCCAGTTCGAGTTGCGGATCGTTCTTGATGCCCAGTTCCTTCAATACTTCGTCGCAGGTCTGCTTCATCACGGTAGCGCGTGGGTCGCGGTTCTTATAGACCCGGTGACCGAAGCCCATCAGCTTGAACGGATCGTTCTTGTCCTTGGCCTTGGCGATGAAGGTGTCGATGTTCGAGACATCGCCGATTTCATCGAGCATGGTCAACACGGCTTCGTTCGCACCGCCGTGGGCAGGGCCCCACAGTGCGGCGATGCCGGCGGCGATACAGGCGAACGGGTTGGCACCCGAGGAGCCCGCCAGGCGCACGGTGGAGGTGGAGGCGTTCTGCTCGTGGTCGGCGTGGAGGATGAAGATCCGGTCCATGGCCTTGGCGAGCACCGGGCTGATCGGTTTGATCTCGCACGGGGTGTTGAACATCATGTGCAGGAAGTTTTCCGCGTACGTCAGGTCGTTGCGCGGGTACATCATGGGTTGACCCATGGAGTACTTGTAAACCATTGCGGCCAGGGTCGGCATCTTGGCAACCAGGCGGATCGCGGAGATTTCGCGATGCTGCGGGTTATTGATGTCGAGGGAGTCGTGATAGAAGGCCGACAGGGCGCCGACCACGCCGCACATGACAGCCATCGGGTGGGCGTCGCGACGGAAGCCGTTGAAGAAGGTCTTCAACTGCTCGTGAACCATGGTGTGGTTCTTGACTGTGCTGACAAACTGGGCTTTCTGCTCGGCTGTTGGCAATTCGCCATTGAGCAGCAGGTAGCAGGTTTCCAGGTAGTCCGACTTTTCTGCCAATTGCTCGATCGGGTAGCCCCGGTGCAGCAAGATGCCATTGTCGCCGTCGATATAGGTGATCTTCGACTCGCAAGAGGCGGTCGACATGAAGCCTGGGTCGAAAGTGAAACGGCCCGTGGCCGTCAGGCCCCGTACGTCGATAACATCGGGACCAACGGTGCCGGTTAAAATGGGCAGCTCGACGGGGGCTGCGCCCTCGATGATCAACTGCGCTTTTTTGTCAGCCATGTGGCCTCCTATTTATGCTTCAAATCATCAGACAGACCCCCCACGCAGGGCCCGCACCACTATAGTGAGATAAATTCAGATGTCAATTTGCCTAAAGTCTTGCTCCAGAAGGCTTTAACCGGACTTTTTCGTCGAAATTGCCTGCCATTTACGCCTTTTATCCCGCCAGCGCAATCCGCTATTAGGGTGAGGAGCGCGCGTTGTCATTAGTAACCTAACTGTCTATACTCGGCCACCGACCGCCAAGGGCTTTTGGGCTTGCTTTCATTGGGGGTCGCACTCCCTGGGTGGTGCTTACCTGACCAGTGCACTCCCCTACAACTTTGCCCTGATTGTTAGGGGCTCTTCAGTGTGAAAAAAAGCCGTGAAGAATAGCCAACGACCTGTAAACCTAGACCTAAGGACCATCAAACTCCCCATCACCGGCGTTACGTCGTTCCTGCACCGTGTTTCCGGCATCATCCTGTTCCTGGGCTTGGGCATCATGCTTTATGCATTGAGCAAATCCCTGGGCTCCGAGGAAGGTTACGCCGAGGTGAAGGCATGCTTGACCAGCCCGCTGGCCAAGTTCGTAGCATGGGGCCTCCTGTCCGCTCTGCTGTATCACCTGGTAGCCGGTGTGCGCCACTTGATCATGGACATGGGCATCGGTGAGACGCTGGAAGGCGGCCGCCTGGGCTCGAAAATCATCGTCGCCATTTCCGTGGTGCTGATTGTTCTCGCAGGAGTTTGGATATGGTAACCAGCGTTACGAACCTATCGCGTTCGGGCCTCTATGATTGGATGGCGCAGCGTGTGTCTGCGGTTGTTCTCGCGGCTTATTTCATTTTCCTGATCGGATACCTCGTCGCAAATCCGGGCATCGGCTATGAGCAATGGCATGGCCTGTTTTCCCACAATGCGATGCGAATCTTCAGTCTGCTGGCCCTTGTAGCCCTGGGCGCTCACGCCTGGGTCGGCATGTGGACCATCGCGACCGACTACCTCACGCCGATGGCGCTGGGCAAGTCCGCGACTGCAGTACGTTTCCTCTTCCAGGCAGTATGCGGCGTCGCGATGTTCGCTTACTTCGTCTGGGGTGTGCAGATTCTTTGGGGTATCTGAGTCATGGCTAACATTCCAACTATTTCCTTCGACGCCATCATTATTGGTGGCGGCGGTGCCGGCATGCGCGCTGCGCTGCAGCTGGCCCAGGGCGGTCACAAGACTGCCGTGATCACCAAGGTATTCCCGACACGTTCCCACACCGTGTCCGCCCAGGGTGGCATCACCTGCGCCATCGCTTCGGCCGACCCGAACGATGACTGGCGCTGGCACATGTACGATACCGTCAAGGGTTCCGACTACATCGGTGACCAGGACGCTATCGAATACATGTGTCAGGAAGGCCCGGCAGCGGTGTTCGAACTGGACCACATGGGGCTGCCGTTCTCCCGTACCGAGCAAGGCCGTATCTACCAGCGTCCGTTCGGCGGCCAGTCGAAGGATTACGGTAAAGGCGGGCAGGCCGCCCGTACTTGCGCCGCTTCCGACCGTACCGGTCACGCGCTGCTGCACACGCTTTATCAGGGCAACCTGAAAGCCGGTACCACGTTCCTGAACGAGTACTACGCTGTCGACCTGGTCAAGAACGCCCAAGGCGAGTTCGTCGGTGTGATCGCTATCTGCATCGAAACCGGTGAAACCACCTACATCCGCGCCAAGGCTACCGTGCTGGCAACGGGCGGTGCAGGCCGTATCTACGCGTCGACCACCAACGCCCTGATCAACACCGGCGACGGCGTGGGCATGGCCCTGCGTGCCGGCGTGCCGGTGCAAGATATTGAAATGTGGCAGTTCCACCCGACCGGTATTGCCGGCGCCGGCGTTCTGGTGACCGAAGGTTGCCGTGGTGAAGGTGGTTACCTGATCAACAAGCACGGCGAGCGTTTCATGGAGCGCTATGCGCCGAACGCCAAGGACCTTGCCGGTCGTGACGTTGTTGCCCGTTCGATGGTTAAAGAGATCATTGCTGGCAACGGTTGCGGTCCGAATGGCGACCACGTAATGCTTAAGCTCGATCACCTGGGCGAAGAAGTGTTGCACAGCCGTCTGCCAGGCATCTGCGAACTGTCCAAGACTTTTGCGCACGTTGACCCGGTTGTTGCTCCGGTCCCGGTTGTTCCGACTTGCCACTATATGATGGGCGGCGTGCCGACCAACATTCATGGTCAAGCGATCACTCAGGACGCCGATGGCGTCGATGCGATCATCCCTGGTCTGTTTGCAGTGGGTGAGGTGGCGTGTGTATCGGTTCACGGTGCCAACCGCCTGGGCGGTAACTCGTTGCTCGACCTGGTGGTATTCGGTCGCGCCGCTGGCCTGCACTTGGAAAAAGCCCTGAGCGATGGCATCGAGTACGATGACGCCACCGACGCCAACATCGAGGCCGCCCTGGCGCGCCTGTCCGCTCTGAACGAGCGTACCGATGGCGAAGACGTGGCAACCCTGCGTCGCGAGCTGCAAAGCTGCATGCAGAACTACTTCGGTGTATTCCGTACTGGCGAATACATGCAGAAGGGTATTGCCCAGCTGGCCGACCTGCGCAAGCGCATCGCCAACGTCAAGATCAACGATAAGAGCCAGGCGTTCAACACCGCTCGTATCGAAGCCCTTGAGCTGCAAAACCTGCTAGAAGTGGCCGAAGCGACCGCGATTGCCGCCGAGGTTCGTAAAGAATCCCGTGGTGCTCACGCTCGTGAAGACTATGAAGACCGCGACGACGAGAACTGGCTGTGCCACACCCTGTACTTCCCGGGTGAAAAGCGCGTTGCCAAGCGTGCCGTGAACTTCTCGCCGAAAACGGTTCCGACGTTTGAACCGAAGATTCGGACTTACTAAGGGTGGCTGCCATGTTGAAAGTCAGTGTTTATCGCTACAACCCTGATCAGGACGCTGCGCCGTTCATGCAGGAATTCCAGGTCGATACCGGTGGTAAAGACCTGATGGTGCTGGACGTGCTGGCCCTGATCAAAGAGCAGGACGAAGGTTTCTCCTATCGTCGCTCTTGCCGTGAAGGTGTCTGCGGCTCCGACGGCATGAACATCAACGGCAAAAACGGCCTGGCGTGCATCACGCCGCTGTCCGCCGTGGTGAAAGGCAACAAGCTGATCGTTCGTCCACTGCCAGGTTTGCCGGTTATCCGTGACCTGGTCGTCGATATGAGCATCTTCTACAAGCAATACGAGAAAGTTAAGCCGTTCCTGCAGAACGACACGCCGGCCCCGGCCATCGAGCGTCTGCAGTCCCCGGAAGAGCGCGACAAGCTCGACGGTCTGTACGAGTGCATTCTGTGCGCCTGCTGCTCGACCTCCTGCCCGTCCTTCTGGTGGAACCCGGACAAGTTCCTGGGTCCAGCTGCCCTGCTGCAAGCGTACCGCTTCCTGGCAGACAGCCGTGACACCAAGACGTCCGAGCGTCTGGCTTCGCTGGATGACCCGTTCAGCGTATTCCGCTGCCGCGGGATCATGAACTGCGTCAACGTATGTCCCAAAGGCCTGAACCCGACTAAGGCCATTGGTCACATCCGTAACATGCTGCTGCAAAGCGGCGTGTAACTGACGTTGTAACAAAGCAGGACCGTTGTGCCCGTAAATGCTGCGGCGCAGGCTTCAACCGGCGCCGTAGTTTTAACTTGAGCAGCGACTTACAAAGCCGCGGCTCTTATTTTGAAGAAATGAGACAAGCAGGGGCATTCGGGTTGGTACCCGAACTATCAGCGTGATCCTAAGTGGCTTGTTTTGGTCGCTGCACTTGGCCTTTTGCAAGCAAACTCGGTGTTTTCGCCGGTGGTGTCCCCAAATCGAGGGTGACCAAGCATGCAAGAAAGCGTGATGCAGCGCATGTGGAACAGCGGCTATCTTTCAGGTGGTAACGCTGCCTATGTGGAAGAGCTTTATGAGCTCTACCTGCACGACCCTAACGCTGTGCCAGAAGAATGGCGCACCAAATTTCAGACGTTGTCTTCAGACGGCAACGCTGCCACCGATGTATCGCATGCAACAATTCGCGATCAGTTTGTGCTGCTGGCAAAGAACCAGCGCCGCGCCCAACCGGTTTCCGCCGGCAGCGTGAGCAGTGAGCATGAGAAGAAGCAAGTTGAAGTACTGCGACTGATCCAGGCCTACCGGATGCGTGGCCACCAGGCTGCCCAGCTTGACCCGCTGGGGCTCTGGCAGCGTCCTGCACCGGCTGACCTGTCGATCAATCATTACGGCTTGACCAATGCCGATCTTGATACGACCTTCCGTGCCGGCGACCTGTTCATCGGCAAAGAGGAAGCGAGCCTACGCGAAATTCACGAGGCGTTGCAGCAGACATATTGCCGCACCATCGGCGCCGAGTTCACGCACATCACCGATTCCGAGCAGCGCCAGTGGTTCCAGCATCGCCTGGAAGGTGTGCGCGGCCGTCCGGCGCTGTCCGCCGACGTTCGCAGCCACCTGCTTGAGCGCGTGACCGCGGCCGAAGGCCTGGAAAAATACCTGGGCACCAAATACCCGGGCACCAAGCGTTTCGGTCTGGAAGGCGGCGAAAGCCTGATCCCGATGCTCGACGAGCTGATCCAGCGTTCCGGTTCCTACGGCACCAAGGAAGTCGTGATCGGCATGGCCCACCGTGGTCGCTTGAACGTGTTGGTCAACACTTTCGGCAAGAACCCGCGTGAGCTGTTCGACGAGTTCGAAGGCAAGAAGAAGGTCGAGCTGGGTTCCGGTGACGTTAAATACCACCAGGGCTTCTCGTCCAACGTGATGACCACCGGCGGTGAAGTTCACCTGGCCATGGCATTCAACCCATCCCACCTGGAAATCGTTTCGCCAGTGGTCGAGGGGTCGGTGCGTGCTCGCCAGGACCGTCGTAACGACACCACTGGTGAAAAGGTTCTGCCGATTTCCATCCACGGTGACGCGGCATTCGCCGGTCAGGGCGTGGTTCTGGAAACCTTCCAGATGTCGCAGACTCGCGGCTTCAAGACTGGCGGTACCGTTCACATCGTCATCAACAACCAGGTGGGCTTCACCATCAGCAACCCGTTGGACTCGCGTTCCACCGAGTACGCCACCGACGTTGCCAAGATGATCCAGGCGCCGATCCTCCATGTGAATGGTGATGATCCGGAAGCCGTATTGTTCGTGACCCAACTGGCCGTTGACTACCGCATGCAGTTCAAGCGTGACGTGGTGATCGACCTGGTTTGCTACCGCCGTCGCGGTCACAACGAAGCGGACGAGCCAAGCGGCACCCAACCGTTGATGTACCAGCAGATCACCAAGCAGCGCACCACCCGTGAGCTGTACGCCGAAAGCCTGACCAAGGCCGGCGTGGTGGACGAAGCGCGTGTTCAGGCGAAAGTCGATGAATACCGCAACGCTCTGGACAACGGTCTGCATGTAGTGAAAAGCCTGGTCAAAGAGCCGAACAAAGAGCTGTTCGTAGACTGGCGTCCGTACCTGGGCCACACCTGGACCGCGCGTCACGATACCTCGTTCGACCTCAAGACCCTGCAGGAACTGTCCGCCAAGCTGCTGGAAATTCCGGAAGGCTTCGTGGTTCAGCGTCAGGTCTCGAAGATCTACGAAGACCGTCAGAAGATGCAAGCCGGCGGCCTGCCGATCAACTGGGGTTACGCCGAAACCATGGCGTACGCGACCCTGGCGTTCGAAGGTCACCCGATCCGCATGACCGGCCAGGACATCGGCCGCGGTACGTTCTCGCACCGTCACGCGGTACTGCACAACCAAAAAGACGCCAGCACCTACGTGCCGTTGCAGAACCTGTACGAAGGCCAGCCACGTTTCGACCTGTACGATTCGTTCCTGTCCGAAGAGGCTGTACTGGCCTTTGAATACGGTTACTCGACCACCACGCCGAATGCGCTGGTGATCTGGGAAGCCCAGTTCGGCGACTTCGCCAACGGCGCCCAGGTGGTGATCGACCAGTTCATCACCAGCGGCGAGCATAAGTGGGGCCGTCTGTGCGGTCTGACCATGCTGCTGCCGCACGGTTATGAAGGTCAGGGTCCGGAGCACTCCTCGGCCCGTCTGGAGCGTTACCTGCAGCTGTGCGCCGAGCACAACATCCAGGTCTGCGTACCGACCACCCCGGCTCAGATCTACCACTTGCTGCGTCGCCAGGTGATTCGTCCTCTGCGCAAGCCGCTGGTTGTGCTGACTCCGAAGTCGCTGCTGCGTCATAAATTGGCCGTCTCGACCCTGGAAGATCTGGCGGACGGTTCGTTCCAGACCGTGATTCCAGAAATCGACACGCTGGACGCGGCCAAGGTCACTCGCCTGATCCTGTGCAGCGGCAAGGTCTACTATGACCTGCTGGAAAAACGCCGTGCCGAAGGCCGCGAAGATATCGCCATCGTGCGTATCGAGCAGCTTTACCCGTTCCCGGAAGACGACCTGATGGAGGTCATCGCGCCTTACACCAACCTCACGAATGTGGTCTGGTGCCAGGAAGAACCGATGAACCAGGGCGCGTGGTACAGCAGCCAGCATCACCTGCGTCGCAGCATTGGCAACCATAACAAGGCCCTGGGCCTGGAATACGCCGGCCGTGATGCTTCCGCCGCACCTGCGTGTGGTTATGCGTCGATGCACGCCGAACAGCAGGAAAAACTGCTGCAAGATGCTTTCACTGTTTAACGCCTTCGCGCTGACTGAAACCGAATTTTAAGGACCCACAGATAATGGCTATCGAAATCAAAGCCCCGTCATTCCCGGAATCGGTTGCCGATGGCACCGTTGCCACCTGGCACAAAAAACCAGGTGAAGCTGTCAAGCGCGACGACCTGATCGTCGACATCGAGACCGACAAAGTCGTGCTGGAAGTGCTGGCCGAAGCTGACGGTGTACTGGGCGCAATCGTTGCCGAGGAGGGCGCTACCGTCCTGTCCAACCAGGTGTTGGGCTCGATCGAAGAGGGCGGCGCTGCTGCACCTGCACCCGCTCCGGCTGCTGCACCTGCTGCTTCGGCGCCAGCTGCCGCTCCGGCCGCTGGTGCTGAAGACCCGATCGCTGCACCGGCTGCGCGCCAGTTGGCTGAAGAAAACGGTATCAACCTGGCTTCCATCAAAGGCACCGGCAAAGACGGCCGCGTGACCAAGGAAGACGTGGTTGCTGCGGTTGAAGCCAAGAAAAACGCTCCAGCTGCCGCACCTGCCAAGCCTGCTGCCCCGGCTGCCGCTGCTCCTGTGTTCGCTGCCGGCGACCGCACCGAGAAGCGCGTACCGATGACCCGCGTGCGTGCCACCGTGGCCAAGCGTCTGGTTGAAGCCCAGTCGAACATGGCAATGCTGACCACCTTCAACGAAGTCGACATGACCGAAGTCATGGCCCTGCGTTCGAAGTACAAGGACCTGTTCGAGAAGTCCCACAACGGCGTGCGCCTGGGCTTCATGTCGTTCTTCGTGAAAGCGGCCACCGAAGCGCTGAAACGCTTCCCAGCAGTCAACGCTTCCATCGATGGCAACGACATCGTCTACCATGGCTATGCAGACATCGGCGTTGCCGTGTCCAGCGACCGTGGCCTGGTGGTTCCGGTCCTGCGTAACGCCGAACTGATGAGCCTGGCTGAAATCGAAGGCGGCATCGCCACCTTCGGCAAGAAAGCCCGTGACGGCAAGCTGACCATCGACGAGATGACCGGTGGTACCTTCACCATCACCAACGGTGGTACCTTCGGTTCGATGATGTCGACGCCGATCGTCAACCCGCCACAAGCCGCGATCTTGGGCATGCACAACATCATCCAGCGTCCGATGGCCATCAACGGCCAAGTCGTGATCCGCCCGATGATGTACCTGGCACTGTCCTACGATCACCGCCTGATCGATGGTAAAGAAGCCGTGACTTTCCTGGTGACCATCAAGAACCTGCTGGAAGACCCGGCTCGTCTTCTTCTGGATATCTAAAAAGCAGCGGCAAGCTGCAAGCGACAAGCCCCAGGCTCGAGAGCGGGTGGGTTTCAAACTTGTAGCTTGCGGCTTGTAGCTTGTTGCTAAAAGGGAACCTTTTATGACACAGAAATTTGACGTTGTAGTGATTGGCGCGGGCCCTGGCGGCTATGTTGCCGCCATCAAGGCCGCTCAACTGGGCCTCTCGACTGCTTGCATCGAAAAATACACTGACAAGGAAGGCAAACTGGCGCTGGGCGGTACTTGCCTGAACGTTGGCTGCATTCCTTCCAAGGCGCTGCTGGACAGCTCCTGGAAATTCCACGAAGCCCAAGATGGCTTCGCGATCCACGGCATCAACCATGCTGGCGTGACCATGGACGTACCAGCAATGGTCGGCCGTAAAGCCAACATCGTTAAAGGCCTGACTTCCGGCGTTGCCACCTTGTTCAAGGCCAACGGCGTGACTTCCCTGCAGGGCCACGGCAAATTGCTGGCCGGCAAGAAAGTCGAAATCACCAAGCCTGACGGTTCGGTTGAAGTGATCGAAGCTGAAAACGTGATCCTGGCCCCAGGTTCGCGCCCAATCGACATTCCGCCTGCTCCAGTCGACAACAACGTGATCGTTGATTCGACCGGCGCCCTGGAATTCCAAGCTGTGCCTAAGCGCCTGGGTGTGATCGGTGCTGGTGTGATCGGCCTGGAGCTGGGTTCGGTGTGGTCCCGTCTGGGTGCTGAAGTGACTGTTCTGGAAGCTCTGGACACGTTCCTGCTGGCTGCCGATACCGCAGTCTCCAAGGAAGCGTTCAAGACCCTGACCAAACAGGGCCTGGACATCAAGCTGGGCGCTCGCGTGACCGGCTCGAAGGTCAATGGCGAAGAAGTGGTCGTGACCTACACCGACAAAGATGGCGAACAAACCATCACCTTCGACAAGCTGATCGTGGCCGTAGGCCGTCGTCCAGTGACGACCGACCTGCTGGCGGCCGACAGCGGCGTGAACATCGACGAGCGTGGCTTTATCCACGTTGACGATCACTGCGCTACCACCGTTCCAGGCGTGTACGCCATCGGTGACGTGGTGCGCGGCATGATGCTGGCGCACAAGGCTTCCGAAGAAGGCATCATGGTTGTCGAGCGCATCAAGGGCCACAAAACCCAGATGAACTACGACCTGATTCCATCGGTTATCTACACCCACCCGGAAATTGCATGGGTCGGCAAGAACGAACAGCAGTTGAAAGCTGAAGGCGTTGAAGTTAACGTCGGCACCTTCCCGTTTGCCGCTTCTGGCCGTGCCATGGCAGCCAACGACACCGGTGGTTTTGTCAAAGTCATCGCTGATGCCAAGACTGACCGTGTATTGGGCGTCCACGTGATTGGCCCAAGTGCAGCAGAACTGGTTCAGCAGGGCGCGATCGGTATGGAATTCGGCACCAGTGCCGAGGACCTGGGCATGATGGTCTTCTCCCATCCGACCCTGTCCGAAGCGTTGCACGAAGCCGCGTTGGCAGTGAATGGCGGCGCCATCCACGTCGCCAACCGCAAGAAGCGCTAAGCGAGATAATAAGAAACCACGGCGGAGTTGCCCGTCGTGAGCCTTGCGCGCAAGACTCACCGCGGAATATCCGCTGGACGCAGCCTTGCGCAGCTTTACGGGCCATAAGCCCCGCAAGTTGCGCAAGCAGCAGTCACAGGTGGTGCGGCACTCATAATGAGCGCAGCGCCGAATGCGCAGTACCTAACGAAGACGGTAAAAAGCATGAATCTTCACGAGTATCAGGGTAAGCAGCTGTTCGCTGAATACGGCCTGCCAGTATCCAAGGGCTACGCAGTAGACACCCCGGAAGCAGCAGCAGAAGCTTGCGACAAAATCGGTGGTACCGAGTGGGTTGTCAAAGCCCAGGTCCACGCTGGTGGTCGCGGTAAAGCGGGCGGCGTTAAGCTGGTTCGCAATAAAGAAGACGCCAAGGCCTTCGCACAGCAGTGGCTGGGCAAGCGTCTGGTGACTTACCAGACTGATGCCAATGGCCAGCCAGTCACCAAGATCCTGGTTGAATCGTGCACTGATATCGCTAAAGAGCTGTACCTGGGCGCTGTCGTTGACCGTTCGAGCCGTCGCATCGTGTTCATGGCTTCCACCGAAGGTGGCGTGGACATCGAAAAGATCGCTCACGAAACCCCAGAAAAAATTCTGAAAGCCACCATCGATCCACTGGTTGGCGCTCAGCCGTTCCAGGGTCGCGAGCTGGCTTTCCAGCTGGGCCTGGAAGGCAAGCAAGTTGCTCAGTTCGCCAAGATCTTCGTAGGTCTGGCCAAACTGTTCCAGGATCACGATCTGGCTCTGCTGGAAGTGAACCCGCTGGTGATCAAAGCTGACGGCGATCTGCACTGCCTCGATGCCAAGATCAACATCGACGCCAACGCCATGTACCGTCAGCCTAAGCTGAAGACTTTCCACGATCCGTCGCAAGACGATCCGCGCGAAGCGCACGCTGCCAAGTTCGAACTGAACTACGTGGCCCTGGAAGGCAACATCGGTTGCATGGTCAACGGTGCCGGCCTGGCCATGGGTACCATGGACATCGTCAACCTGCATGGCGGCAAACCAGCCAACTTCCTCGACGTGGGCGGTGGTGCTACCAAAGAACGCGTGACCGAAGCCTTCAAGATCATCCTGTCCGACGCCAACGTCGCTGCAGTACTGGTCAACATCTTCGGCGGCATCGTTCGTTGCGACATGATTGCCGAAGGCATCATCGGTGCAGTGAAAGAAGTCGGCGTTAAAATCCCGGTTGTTGTTCGCCTTGAAGGTAACAACGCTGAACTGGGCGCTAAAGTACTGGCAGAAAGCGGTTTGAACATCATCGCGGCTACCAGCCTGACCGACGCTGCTCAACAAGTTGTCAAAGCTGCGGAGGGCAAATAATGAGCGTCCTGATCAATAAAGACACCAAAGTTATCTGCCAGGGTATTACCGGTTCGCAAGGTAGCTTCCACACCCAGCAAGCCATCGAATACGGCACCCAGATGGTTGGCGGCGTAACGCCAGGCAAAGGCGGCACCGAGCACCTGGGCCTGCCGGTGTTCAACACCGTGAAAGACGCTGTAGCTGCCACTGGCGCAACCGCCAGCGTGATCTACGTTCCGGCTCCTTTCTGCAAGGACTCGATCCTGGAAGCGGCATTCGGCGGCATCAAGCTGATCGTTTGCATCACCGAAGGCATTCCTACCCTGGACATGCTGGACGCTAAAGTTAAGTGTGACGAACTGGGCGTAGTCCTGATCGGCCCTAACTGCCCAGGCGTGATCACCCCAGGCGAATGCAAGATCGGCATCATGCCAGGTCACATTCACTTGCCAGGTAAAGTCGGTATCGTTTCCCGTTCCGGCACCCTGACCTACGAAGCTGTGAAGCAGACCACTGACGCCGGTTTCGGTCAGTCGACTTGCGTCGGCATCGGCGGTGACCCGATCCCAGGCTCCAACTTCATCGACATCCTGAAGCTGTTCCAGGAAGACCCGAAGACCGAAGCGATCGTGATGATCGGTGAGATCGGCGGTTCGGCTGAAGAAGAAGCGGCTGCCTACATCAAGGCACACGTGACCAAGCCGGTTGTTTCCTACATCGCTGGTGTGACTGCCCCTGCTGGCAAGCGCATGGGCCATGCGGGCGCAATCATCTCCGGCGGCAAAGGCACTGCAGACGAGAAATTCGCTGCGCTGCAAGACGCAGGCGTGAAAACCGTGCGTTCGCTGGCAGACATCGGCAAGGCCCTGGCCGAGCTGACCGGTTGGGCTGTCAAATAAGCCTCGCGCTTAACTGACGCTTTACCCCACAAAGGCCACCTTCGGGTGGCCTTTGTGCTTCTTGAATGCCTTCGATCAGTGTGGGAGGGGGCTTGCCCCCGATGGCAGTGATTCAGCCACGCAATCATTGGCTGACACACCGCCGTCGGGGGCAAGACCCCTCCCACCCGTGTTCGTATTGCCAAGTTAAGTACGAAAATGCGACATCGTGATGTCGCTTATCGGACAGTACGCCCCGCAACAGTGCGTTTGTCGCCCTAATTCTGTACTCTGGCCGCCTCTTTATGCGCCCGCATCCCAAAAGGACGCTTCGCGCTGGAACGGTCGGTCCCCAAAAGGGCCGCCGGTATTTCCCTCATCCACAGGGAATCCCTCTCTAAATTCCGATTCAGCAGTGTGGTATTTCCTTAAATGAAAGTGTTGAAAGGCCAGGATATCCTGGCGTTGGGCTTCATGACCTTTGCCCTGTTCGTGGGCGCCGGCAACATCATCTTCCCGCCTATCGTTGGCTTGCAGTCCGGACCTGACGTCTGGATGGCGGCACTGGGTTTTCTGATCACTGCGGTCGGCCTGCCGGTGGTCACTGTAATCGCGCTGGCCAAAGTCGGTGGCGGCATGGACGCGTTGAGCAGCCCAATCGGCAAAATCGCCGGTGGCCTGCTGGCGGCAGCGGCGTATCTGGCGGTAGGCCCGCTGTTCGCCACGCCGCGTACGGCGACCGTGTCCTTTGAAGTGGGCCTTGCGCCCTTGACTGGCGAAAGCCCTCTGGCGCTGTTTCTCTACAGCTCCGTGTACTTTCTGGTGGTGTTCTTTGTGTCCCTGTACCCAGGGCGCCTGCTGGATACGGTGGGGCGTTTCCTCGCGCCGCTGAAGATCATAGCGCTGGCCGTGCTGGGGATCGCCGCATTTGCGCTGCCGGCCGGTGAGGTCGGTGTCGCCACCCCGGAATATGTCGCTGCGCCGTTTTCCCAGGGTTTTATCAATGGTTACCTGACCATGGATACCCTGGGAGCGCTGGTGTTCGGCATCGTCATCGTCAATGCGATTCGCTCCCGTGGTGTTGAATCGCCGAAGCTGATCACCCGTTACGCCATCATTGCCGGCCTGATCGCGGGTGTGGGCTTGGCGCTGGTGTATGTGAGCCTGTTCCGCCTCGGTTCGGGCAGCCATGCGGTAGCCGCTGGGGCCAGCAACGGCGCTGCGGTACTGCATGCTTACGTGCAGCATACCTTCGGCTCTCTGGGCAGCGGTTTCCTGGCCGTGCTGATCTCCCTGGCGTGCCTGGTGACGGCGGTGGGCCTGACCTGCGCCTGCGCCGAGTACTTCAGCCGCATCCTGCCGCTGTCCTACAAGACTCTGGTGGTGATCCTGGCGCTGTTCTCCTTGTTTGTGTCGAACCTGGGCCTGACCAAGCTGATCGCTTTCTCGATCCCGGTACTCACCGCGATCTATCCGCCCTGCATCGTGTTGGTGGCCCTGAGCTTCTGCAAAGGCTTCTGGCAGGAGCAAGGACGTATCGTTGGGCCGGTGATGCTGGTGTCGTTTATCTTCGGCTGCATCGATGCCCTCAAGGGCGCGGGCTTGGCGGATTGGCTGCCGGCGCAGTTGGCTAACCTGCCGCTGAGCGAGCAGGGCCTGGCCTGGCTGGTGCCGTCGGTGATGATCCTGGTCGTGGCGGTGGTGATTGACCGTCTGCTCGGCAAGCGCAGCGAAGCCATCGCATAAAGCGCCCGCTTCGAGGATTATTGAAATGCCCCGTATCAATCGATACGGGGCATTTTTTATGCTTTATGAGAGTGCAGCTTCTAAAGTTGCAACTGGATCAATGTGGGAGGGGCCGGCTCCCTCCCAACGTTGGAGCGCATCGCGCCACCATTCACCTTCTAACAGGACCCTCATGTCATTCGTCGAAGCCAATCAGATCCACTTGCTTGCCGCCCTGTGGTTCGTGCTGTGTTGGGGCGGCTATACCCGTTATGCCACTTGGAAGGCGCGAGACACCGCGTGCCTGGCCAGTGTGTTGCACTTGTATCGCGAAGACTGGATGCGGCGCATGCTGCTGCGGGACAACCGTATCGCCGACGCCAGCGTGATCGGCAATCTGGAGCGCAATGCCTCCTTCTTCGCCTCCAGTACCTTGATCATCCTCGCCGGTATTCTCACTGTGCTCGGCGCCTCCGAACGCGCCGTGTCGTTGCTGGCGGATATCCCCTGGGTACAACAGGCGTCCCAGGGCATGTCGGAAATCAAATTGCTGTGCCTGGCGCTGGTGTTTGTCTACGCGTTTTTCACGTTTAGTTGGTGCATGCGCCAATACAATTTTGCGGCGGTGCTGGTGGGGTCGGCGCCGATGATCGGCGAGCGACATGTGTCCGAACAGGAGCGTAAAGCCTTCGCACTGAGGGCGGCGCGGGTGATCTCCATGGCGGCCAACCAGTTCAACTTCGGCCTGCGTTCTTATTACTTCGGCATGACCATGCTGGCGTGGTTTGTCAGCCCATGGTTGTTCATGTTGATGAGCGCCGGCGTAGTGTTCGTGCTGTATCGCCGAGAGTTTCATTCCGACGTATTGGAAGTGATGGTGTATACGCCAACCGACACGCCATTGCCGGAGCCGGCGAAGGAGGCGGTGTCTTAGCCATCTAGTTAAATGCCGGACAAAGTAAAGCCCGCTATATAAGCGGGCTTTCTTTTTGCAGCACTGCTAATTCAAGCCAGGTCTCAAGAACCGGTGGCAGGTGCTGCTTCTTTCGCGGCGGCTTCGTTGGATTCAGCCTGAGCTTTGGCAGCATCGGCGTTTTCTTTCGCAGCGTCGTTCACTTTATCCTGAGCCTTCGCCATATCTTTCTGAGCTTGCTCAGAATGTGCAGCGGCGTCTTGGGCTTTGTCTTCGGATTTCTTGTCGCAGGCAGCCAGACCGAGGGCAGCGGCCAGCATCATGGAAATAGCTAAAGTCTTGCGCATGGGGTGTTTCTCCTTATTGAAGATATCTACTGGCCTTTCGAGCCTGAGGGTTCAGCATTAGTTCCTTTAATTACGCAGATATATAAACCGCACCCTGCAAGGAACTTTGGCCCGCACCACATACTCCGCGGATTAACACGAATAAGAGTCTAGACCGAATGACCGAAAACCCACTATTAGAACGTGCCCGGCGCTTCGTTTCGGCATTGCGCCATTGCCACGTGCTGGGCATTACCGTGCATGAGGCTAATCGGGACGGCATGACCCTCGTCTTGCCTTACAGCCCGGCGATTGTTGGTGACCCCCAGTCCGGCGTGATCCACGGCGGCGCGCTGACCTCCTTGATGGACACGGCCTGCGGCATGGCGACTCTATGTGCGCTGGAGGAATTCGAGGTGTGCCCGACCCTCGATCTACGCATCGATTACATGCATCCGGCCGCACCTCACAAGCCGGTGTATGGCTTCGCCCAGTGCTACCGAGTCACGACCGACGTGATCTTCACCCGTGGCTTCGCCTATCAGGATGACCCGCAGCAGCCCATCGCCCATGTGGTGGGCACGTTTATGCGCATGGGCAAGCGTCTCAAGGGCACGCAGGGGCTGGGCGATACGATCAAGGGAGCGCAGGCATGACCCATCGATTCAAAACACGCCTCGAACAAGCCCATGCCCGCGGTGACTATACGGCGCTGCTGGACGGGATTCCGTATGCCCAATTGATCGGCATTGAATGCACGCGGTTGGGCGATGAATTGCTGTTTCGCCTGCCGGCCAACAAAGACAACATTGGTAACCCCATTTTGCCGGCCTTGCACGGCGGTGTGATCGCCGGGTTCATGGAGTTGGCGGCAGCGTTGCACTTGCTGGTGTTTACCGGGGCGCCAGGGCTGCCGAAAATCATCGACTTTTCCCTGGATTACCTGCGTGCCGGTCAGTTCCGCGACACCTACGCCACCTGTCAGGTGTGGCGCCAGGGGCGGCGTGTGGCGAATGTGGCGATCACCGCGTGGCAAAGCACGGCGGCAGAGCCGATTGCCACGGCCCGTGCGCATTTCAAGATTGAGGAGGCGAGTCGCCCTTGAAATCCTGGTCTTAGCCCCCAACTTTGATGACAACCCGCCGCCGACCCTAAAGGTCGGGGCCACTGCCATCCAATTGGAGTTTGATGACCATGAGTGTGGAAACTCAAAAGGAAACCCTGGGCTTCCAGACCGAGGTGAAGCAACTGCTGCACCTCATGATCCATTCGCTGTATTCCAACAAGGAAATCTTCCTTCGCGAATTGATCTCGAACGCCTCTGACGCTGTCGACAAATTACGTTTCGAAGCCCTGTCCAAGCCCGAGTTGCTGGAAGGTGGCGCCGAACTGAAAATCCGCGTGAGCTTCGACAAGGACGCCAAAACCGTCACCCTCGAAGACAACGGTATCGGCATGAGCCGTGACGATGCGGTCACCCACCTGGGGACCATCGCCAAATCTGGCACTGCCGATTTTATGAAGAACCTGTCGGGCGACCAAAAGAAGGATTCGCATCTGATCGGCCAGTTTGGCGTGGGCTTCTACTCGGCCTTTATTGTCGCCGATAAGGTTGAAGTGTTTAGCCGTCGCGCCGGCCTCGACGCCAGCGAAGGCGTGCACTGGGCGTCGAAAGGCGAGGGCGAATTTGAAATCGCCACCATCGATAAGCCAGACCGCGGTACTCGCATCGTGTTGCACCTCAAGTCCGGTGAAGAAGAATTCGCCGACGGCTGGCGCCTGCGCAATATCATCAAAAAGTACTCCGACCACATCGCACTGCCGATCGAGCTGCCTAAAGAACAGGCTGCCGCCGAAGGCGAAGAAGCCCCGGCCCAGGAATGGGAAGTGGTCAACCGCGCCAGCGCCCTGTGGACCCGTCCTCGCACCGAGATCAAGGACGAGGAGTACCAAGAGTTCTACAAGCACATCGCTCACGATTACGAAAACCCGCTGAGCTGGAGCCACAACAAGGTTGAAGGCAAGCTGGAATACAGCTCGCTGCTCTACGTACCGGCCCGCGCGCCGTTTGACCTGTACCAGCGTGAGGCGCCGAAAGGCCTGAAACTCTATGTACAGCGCGTATTCGTGATGGATCAGGCGGAATCCTTCCTGCCGTTGTACCTGCGCTTTATCAAAGGCGTGGTCGACTCCAACGACTTGTCGCTGAACGTGTCGCGGGAAATCCTGCAGAAAGACCCGATCATCGACTCCATGAAGTCGGCGCTGACCAAGCGCGTACTCGACATGCTGGAAAAACTGGCGAAGAACGAGCCTGAGCAATACAAAGGCTTCTGGAAAAACTTCGGCCAGGTCATGAAAGAAGGCCCGGCGGAAGATTTTGCCAACAAGGAAAAAATCGCTGGCCTGCTGCGTTTCGCTTCGACTCAGGGCGAAGACGGCGAGCAAGTGGTGTCCCTGGCCGAGTACCTGGCACGCGCCAAGGAAGGTCAGGACAAGATCTATTACCTGACCGGCGAAACCTACGCTCAGGTCAAAAACAGCCCGCACCTGGAAGTCTTCCGTAAAAAAGGCATCGAAGTGCTGCTGCTGACCGATCGTATCGACGAGTGGCTGATGAGCTACCTCAGCGAGTTCGACGGTAAGTCGTTCGTCGACGTGGCCCGTGGCGACCTGGACCTGGGTAACCTGGATTCGGAAGAGGACAAAAAAGCCGCTGAAGAAGTGGCCAAGTCCAAAGAAGGCCTGGTTGAACGCATCAAGACCGCCCTGGGCGAAGCTGTCAGCGAAGTACGGGTTTCCCACCGTCTGACCGATTCCCCGGCGATCCTGGCCATCGGCGAGCAGGACCTGGGCATGCAAATGCGTCAGATCCTTGAGGCGAGCGGGCAGAAAGTGCCAGACTCCAAGCCGATCTTCGAATTCAACCCTGCGCATCCGTTGATCGAGAAGCTCGACGGCGAGCAGAACGAAGAGCGTTTTGGCGACCTGTCGCACATCCTGTTCGACCAGGCAGCCCTGGCCGCCGGCGACAGCTTGAAAGACCCGGCCGCCTATGTGCGCCGACTGAACAAGCTGTTGGTTGAACTGTCGGTTTAACAACGTTGTAGGAAAAACCCGCTTCGGCGGGTTTTTTCGTTCCAGTGCACCTTAATCGGAGTCAATGATGAGCCAAGTCACCGTGCGTTCCGTGGTCTATCAGATCGATGGCCAGCCGTATGAAAGCCGCCTGGCGTTCGACGCCAGCCAAAAAGGCCCGCTGCCGGGTCTGTTGATGGCGCCCAACTGGATGGGCGTCAGTGCCGGCGCCGAAGAAATTGCCAAGGCCGTTGCCGGCAAGGGCTATGTGGTGCTAATCGCCGACCTGTATGGGCAAACCGTGCGCCCGTCCAATGCCGATGAGGCCGGTGCGGCGATGATGCCGTTGAAAAATGATCGCCCGTTGCTCAACAAGCGTATGCAGGCTGCTCTCGACCAACTGCAGGCCCAGACCGAGACGGCAGTGGATACCTCCCAGCTCGCTTCGTTCGGCTTCTGTTTCGGCGGTTGCTGCACCCTTGAGCTGGCCCGTACCGGCGCGCCGTTGAAGGCTGCGGTATCGTTCCACGGCACCCTCGACACACCGAACCCGGCGGATGCCAAGAACATCCAAGGTTCAGTCCTGGTGCTGCATGGCGCCTCGGACCCCTTGGTGCCCAAGGAGCAGTTGCCGGCGTTCGAGGATGAAATGAACGCCGCCGGTGTGGATTGGCAGTTGCTCAGCTATGGCGGTGCGGTGCATTCCTTTACCGACCCGCACGCCAATGTGCCGGGCAAGATGATGTACGACGCGAGAACTGCCGCGCGGGCCTTCCAGTCGATGCATAATTTGCTGGATGAGGTGTTCAAGGGCTGAGTTTTCAGCGCCTGTACCGGCGTTATCGGGGGCAAGCCCCCTCCCACACATGATTGGATTCAGATCGTCAAAATGTGGGAGGGGGTTTGCCCTCGATGGCTATCTCCCAGGCAACTCAATCCTTTCCGATTCCCCCGGAACCGTTGGCCAATCCCCAGCCGCCCAACGCTGCCTGGCCTGCTCGATCACCGCAGGATCACTCGCGACAAAATTCCAATTGATCCGCCTCGGTCCATCCAGCGGTGCGCCGCCCAACACCACCAGATGACAGTCGGATTCGGCAAACAACGTCATCGTCTCTCCCTTCGGCAATACCACTAGGCTATGCACCTGCAACGGTTCGCCGTCGAGCTGCGCGTCACCTGCCAGCATATACACGGCGCGTTCCTCATACTCATCGGGGATCAGTAGCGTGGTGGCCGTTTGCATGTGCACATCGGCATACAACGTGGGCGAAAGTACGGGCACCGGTGACTTAAGGCAGAAGCCAGTGCCGGCAATCAAGCGGATCTGCACGCCCAGTGCGTCGCTGACTGGCAAACTCGCCGCCGGGTGATGGCTGTAATGGCCTGGCCCGGTTTCGTGGTCCCTGGGGGACGCCAGCCACACTTGCAGGCCATGCAGCGCAAAACCGCTGGCCTTGAGCGCCTCGGGTGTGCGCTCGACGTGGGCAATTGCGCTGCCGGCGGTCATCCAACTGACATCGCCCGGCTGCACCACTTGATCGGAGCCCAGGCTGTCTTTGTGCTGCAATTCGCCCTCGAACAGGTAGGTAAGGGTCGAAAGCCCGATGTGCGGATGCTGGCGGATATCCATGCCGGTGCCGGGGGCATAGCGGGTCGGCAGCATATGATCGAAGAAGACGAATGGCCCGACGTTGCGGCAGTCTCGCGACGGTAGCGGGCGCAGAATCGGTTGGCCCTCGACATCTTCCTGGCGCGGGCGAATCACGGTGAGGGTGGTCATGGTGCATCCCTGTCTGAGCGGGTTGGAATGCGCTGAGCATAACCCGCTCGACAGGAGCTTGCCGCTATTGGCTGAAGGCGCCTTCGGAGAGGGTGGTCTCGATGTTGATGTCGGCGGTGGTCATCAGTTTGTGGACCGGGCAGCGATCGGCCACGTGGTGCAGCTCATCACGCTGAGCATCGCTGAGCACGCCCTTGAGGGTCAGCTTGACGTTGAGCGCGTAGCGGCCTTTTTGCTCTTGGGCGGCGTCGTGGGTCACTTCAACGGTGACACCGGTCAGCGGAATATCCTTTTTTTGCGCGTAGAGCCTGACCGTCAAGGCCTTGCACGAGGCCAGCGCGGCGTCGAAGTAATCGTGGGGGGAGGGCGCAGAGTCGTCGCCACCCAGGTCTTTGGGAAGGTCGGTAAACAGCTCGTGGTGATTGATATTGACGCTGTGGCGATAGTTTTCGGTGTTCAGCGTGTTGACGATAACAGACATGGCAAACCTCACAGGGATGGCAGGATGAAGGTCATGCAGTTATAGAGCATGCTGGCACTTAGGTGTTCCTGCTTTTTTTGGGATGAACCCGCCAAGGGAGGGCAGGGTCTACCTGTATCCCACGCCTATCGAGAGCTTACCGTGCCCTGGACCCGCTTGAGTCTTGCCCTGTTGGTCGCCTGCAGCAGCACCGCCTTGGAGGCGCGCGACTATGCCTACAGCGATGCGCACCTGCATTACGTGGATTTCTTTCAAGAAAGCGCGGGCATGGACAAACTGCTCAAGGCCATGACGGAAAATCGCATCGAGCATGTAATGATTTCTGGCATACCCGTGGCCAAGAAATGGCATGAAGACGAACCCAAGCGCCCACGCTACTACGCTGGCGATGATGCTGATGCCTACTGGTACAGCGCCACCGATGTGATCGTGGCGGCCGCTGTGAACAAGCTGACCCCGGCCCAGCGCCGGCACTTTCACCCGTTTCTGTCTGGCTTCAACCCCAATGACAAAAACTCCGACGCGCATATCCAGCGCATGCTCGACCTCAATCCGGGGCTGTGGCAGGGCATCGGCGAGGTGTTCACCCGTCACGATGATCTGACGGCCCTGACGTCCGGCGACACCCCGCGCGCGAACAACGAGGCCATGACCCGCATTTATCACCTGGCCGCCGAAAACGACCTGCCGGTGATGCTGCATTCCAACATCACCTCCAAGCGCGAGCGCAACCCGCTGTACCTGGCCGAAGTGGAAGAACCGCTGCGCAACCACCCGCACACCCGGTTTATCTGGGCGCATGCCGGTACCAGCAAAGAGATTCACCGGCATCAGGTGCAGATGGACTTTCTACTGCCCACCTTGAACCGTCTGCTGGAGTCTTACCCCAACCTGTATGTGGATTTGTCTTGGAGCATGCTCACGCCTTATCTGCTGGACGAGGCGGGCAAACCACGGCCTGAGTGGGTGGCCCTGGTGGAGCGCTTCCCGGAGCGCTTTATGCTGGGCTCTGACGTCGTCGGACGCTTCAACAAGCTGGGTAAGGAAATGCACCGCTTCGATCCCTTTCTTGACGCGCTGCCTGAAGCGGTGGCCCGTAAAGTGGCGCGCGATAACTTCCTGGCCGTGCTGCCTAAGAGCCATCAAGATGACGGTGCTCCTTGAGCCCGTACCTGCACCAGGATTTTCCGTAGCCCATAAAAAGCCCCGAACCAGTCGGGGCTTTTTTATGGGAACAACCTACAGGGCTTACTTGCCCTGCCAGCGCTTCAGCACCAGGGTGGCGTTGGTGCCACCGAAGCCGAAGCTGTTGCTCATCACGGTGTCGATCTTGGCGTTCTCGACAGTCTTGGTCAGGATCGGCATATCGGCGACGACCGGGTCGATCTCTTCGATGTTGGCCGAGCCGGCCATGAAGTTGCCTTCCATCATCAGCAGGCAGTAGATCGCCTCGTGAACGCCAGCGGCGCCCAGGGAGTGACCGGATAGGCTCTTGGTGGAGCTGATTTTCGGAGCCTTGTCGCCGAATACCGCACGCACGCCTTCCATTTCCTTGGCATCGCCGACCGGGGTCGAAGTGCCGTGGGTGTTCAGGTAGTCGATAGGGGTATCCACGGTGGACATGGCCATCTGCATGCAGCGGATGGCGCCTTCGCCGCTTGGCGCAACCATGTCGTAGCCGTCGGAAGTGGCGCCGTAGCCGACGATTTCCGCGTAGATCTTGGCGCCACGGGCCAGAGCGTGTTCCAGCTCCTCGACCACCACCATGCCGCCACCGCCGGCGATGACGAAACCGTCACGCTTGGCGTCGTAGGCACGGGAGGCTTTTTCCGGAGTTTCGTTGTACTGGGTGGACAGCGCGCCCATGGCGTCGAACAGGAACGACTGGCTCCAATGTTCTTCTTCACCGCCGCCGGCGAAGACAATGTCCTGCTTGCCCAGCTGGATCTGCTCGACCGCGGTACCGATGCAGTGAGCACTGGTGGCGCAGGCGGAGGAGATCGAGTAGTTCACGCCCTTGATCTGGAACGGCGTGGCCAGGCAGGCCGAAACGGTGCTGCCCATGGTGCGGGTGACACGGTACGGGCCGACGCGCTTGACGCCTTTTTCGCGCAGGATATCCAGCGCTTCCATCTGGTTCAGGGTGGATGCACCGCCCGAGCCGGCGATCAGGCCGGTGCGCACGTTCGAAACCTGGTCGTCGCTCAGGCCGGAGTCGGCGATGGCGTCTTTCATGGCCAGGTAGGCGTAGGCGGCGGCGTGGCCGACGAAGCGGTAGATCTTGCGATCGATCAGTTCTTCGAGGGGTAGGTCGATGGAGCCGGAAACCTGGCTACGCAGACCCATTTCGGCATATTCCGGGTTGAAGCGGATGCCAGGGCGACTTGCACGCAGGTTAGCGGTGACGGTCTCTTTGTCATTGCCCAGGCAAGAAACGATGCCCAGACCAGTGATAACGACGCGGCGCATGCGGATAACCCTTAAAAGTTGTCAGTGGAAGTGAATACGCCGACCCGAAGGCCTTCGGCAGTATAGATCTCGCGACCGTCGACGCTCACCGAACCATCGGCGATGGCCAGGTTCAGCTTGCCCTTGAGGACGCGCTTGATTTGAATGTTATAGGTGACTTTCTTGGCGGTCGGCAGGACCTGGCCGAAGAACTTCACTTCGCCCGAACCCAGGGCGCGGCCGCGGCCCGGCAGGCCTTGCCAGCCGAGGAAGAAACCGACCAACTGCCACATGGCGTCAAGGCCCAGGCAGCCCGGCATGACAGGGTCGCCTTCGAAATGGCACGCGAAGAACCACAGGTCCGGGGTGATATCCAGCTCGGCGACCAATTCACCTTTGCCGTACTTGCCACCCTCTTCGCTGATATGGGTGATGCGATCCACCATCAGCATGTTAGGGGCGGGCAGTTGCGCGTTACCTGGGCCGAACAGCTCACCGCGACTGCAGCGCAGCAGGTCTTCCCGGGTAAAGGCGTTTTGTTTGGTCATGCGAGCTCCTCAATAATCCCATGCGGCAGGGTAGGGCAAATCTTCCCGAACCGACTGAAGCGTTCATGCCTCAGACCGGCAGCCTACACATAGACTATTGCGTTGTAGTGAAAGTCACAGCGTCAAGGTACTGAATGTACACTTGTTCACTGAAATTTTAAACCGGGCCCGTTCAAGGGCCCGTTTGGGTGCCTAAGACTGCCGCACTTTCGTCTTTCACGCCAGTCGCAGTTGGCTGATAAGGCCGTATTACTGCACCCAACGCTGCAGGACATGCTGCAAATCCGTACGTTTGAACGGCTTGGCCAGGTAATCGTTCATTCCGGCCGCCAGACAGGCTTCACGGTCGCCCTGCAAGGCATTGGCGGTGAGCGCAATGATCGGCAAATCGGCGCAGCCGGGTAACTGGCGAATCTGTCGGGTGGCTTCGTAGCCGTCGATCAGCGGCAGTCGGCAGTCCATCAGGATCGCGGTGAAAATCAGGCTCTCGGCGCTGCGTATCGCCTCGGCGCCGTCAGTGGCCAGGCTCACCTCAAATCCCAGACTGCGCAGCATGGCCTCGACCACCGTGCGGTTGACCGGGTTGTCCTCCACCAACAGCACATGGCGCCCTTCGCCAGCGCTATTTTTACGTTCGGCATCCGGGGCGATGGACGGCAGGCTCTGCTGATCAATCGCCAGAGGGATTTCCAGGGTAAACACCGAGCCGCGACCTTCTTCGCTCTGGGCGCGCAGGGTGCCGCCCATGCGTTCGGCCAGTGTGCGGGCGATGGGCAGGCCGAGGCCGGTGCCGCCGTAACGTCTTGAAATGGAACTGTCGGCTTGCTGGAACGCGTCGAACATCAATTCCAGGCGTTCGGCGGAAATCCCGATGCCGCTGTCGCGCACCGTGCAGGTGAACCACACCAGTTCATGGTCGAGGGGCTGCCAGTGCGGCTCGACACTGACGCTGCCGTGTTCGGTGAACTTCAGCGCATTGCCGATCAGGTTCACTAGAATCTGGCGGATACGCGTAGGGTCGCCCCGCACCCGCAGTGCGTCCATACCCGGCGGGATCGGCAAGCGCAGCGCTAGCCCTCGTTGCTGGGCGCTATGTTGGAAGGCCTGGGCGCAACTGTTGATCAGGTCGGCGAGGTTGAACGGAATATGTTCAAGTTCCAGAGCTGCGCGCTCGATGCGCGAAAAATCGAGAATATCGTTGATCACCTTGAGCAGATGCTCGGTGGATTCGGAGGCCAGCGCCGCGTATTCGGTCTGCTCCTCAGTCATCTCGGTGGTTTCCAGCAATTGCAGCATGCCCAGTACACCGTTCATCGGCGTGCGCAATTCGTGGCTCATCATCGCCAGGAAATCCGACTTGGCATTGTTGGCGCGCTCGGCCTCTTCGCGGGTCTGGATCAACTGGGCCATGGCCTGCTGCTGTTCGCGGCTGGCCTGGTTGAGACCTTCGGCCAGGTTGTTGATATGCCGCGACAGGTCACCCAGTTCCGAGTCGTCCACAATCGGCAGCGCCGTCTTGTACTGGCCTTGCTGGATGGCCTTTACAGCGTTGCCCATCGCGCTGATCGGCTGGGACAGGCTGGCGGCCAGGCGTCGGGCGAGCAAGAAGGTAAACAGCAGCGTGAACAGCGCGAGAATCCCGGCCTTGAACAGGATTTCCTGCTGGCGTTGGCTGAACGCATCGTTGGACATGCCGACAATGACCCGGCCCAGATAATCCGCGCGCGGGGCCTTCGGCTCGGTGAGGTTGTCCTGGAAAAAGTCATTGCCCAGCTGAATGTGCTGCAGACGGATCGGCGCCTGGAACACTTTTACCGACAGCGAGCGGTCATGTTTTTCCGAGGGCTGTTCGACATATACCAAGATGTTTTCGGCGCTGTCCTGGATTTCCAGAAAACGCACATGGGGCGTTGCCAGGGTGGCGCGCAGCAGGCTTTCGAGCACATCGTTGTTGCCGGAAATCACCCCGTATTCGGTGGCCGGGGCCAGTTGGTTGGCGATCAATTGGCCGGTGTGATCCAGCTCCTGGCGCAAGTCCTGGATACGTACGAAGGTAAAGAAGCTGATCAACAGCAACGTCAGTAACAACGCCGGCCCCAGGGTAATGAGCTGGGTGCGGGTGTTGATGCCCCAACGACGGCGCAGGCTCATGGGCGTTTTTCTCCTTCGGCCAGGCGGGCGGCGACGTTGGCTTCGTCGAACTGTTCGATGCCCAGTGAGCGCGCCACTTGCGGGTTGCCCACGACTTTGAAGTGGTCCGGATACAGCGAGCGCGGCCAGTTCGCCGGGGCTCGGTCGAGTAGGCGGTCCAGCACCGCCAGCCAATCGGCCTGGTCGCTGTAGGTACTGGCCAAGCTGCCGGCGCGCACGAATCCTGCATTTGGGCCCACCAACGGCAACTGTTGGGCATAACTGCTCAGTAACAGGTTTTTCGCGGTTTTCGGGTTGTACAGCTGCGGGTCATCCAGGCCGAGCAGTACGTCGCTATTCCTGAACAGGTTTTGCAGCGGGCGACTGTCACTGATGGTGTCCCAGCGCTGGGGCACGATGGTCATGTCCAGGGGCTCCGCATGCTGGCGCAGTTCCGGCAGCAGGAACTCACTCTCGGTACCGTAAAGCACACCGATGCGGCGGGCTCGCGGCAGGATACTGGCGATCAGGCGCAATTGCCGTTCCAGAGGCGGATCGCTCCACAGCAGGCTCACGCGCGGATGCTGGGCGGCGCCAGGACGTTCGTGAGCTTGCAACCGGCTGATACGCAGCACCAGTGTCGGTGGGCCCATGTTGTCTTGCAGGCGCCAATCGAGGCTGGCCAAGTCCAGCAGGATCAGGCGCGTGCTGGCAGGCACGCGACCGGGGGCGGGTAAGTCTTTGAGCGGGGTGAAGGTTACGTGGTCTTCGGGACGTTGCTGGGCCAGGGCCTGGGTGAAAGCATGCACACCGTCACTGTCTTCGGCGGCGGTCAGCAGGATCTCGGCCGCCCACGTCGGCGACGCCAGCAGCAGGCACGCCAGCAGCGCACAATGGCGCCAGAGCTTATGGATAGAAAGGGAAGTCATCCGTGACGGGCCGGCCATGCTAGAACTCTAACTCTGCGCTGAAATACAGCACATGGCGCTGGTCGTAGGTGTTATCGGCCCAGGTGGTCGGCTGGTCGTCGAGGCGTTGTTGCAGCATGCCAGCCAGTTCCACATTGGCTTTGCCCAACGCGATGCGCTTGGCCACCCGCAGGTCGACCCGCTCGAAGCGGTATTGGTTGAGCGCATCGTCGCCGTAGTAGAACAGCGCGCTGGACCAGCCATGTCCCCATTCACGCAGCCAGCCGGCCGAGCCACTGTTACGCGCGGTTTGCGCTTTGTCCAACCGGTTGCTGGCGCTGGCATCGACATACGCATACGTCAGCCGCAGGCGGTCGGCGTTACTCACGCGCCAGTCGAACTGAGATTCGGCGCCGGTAAAGCGCGAGCTGTTGGCGTTGCTGGCGATGTATTGGTTATTGCGCAATGGCGAACTGATCATGTCGGTGATTTCGTCATAGAACAGTTTTACGTCCATGTTCAACCCGAGGTCGGCGAAGAAGCCGTTATAGCCCAGTTCCCGCGAGCGCATCCGCTCTTTGTCGAGGTTACCCGGCCCCCGGGTCTTGACGAAGTATTGCGCGGAGGTCTGGCCAAACGCCGGGGAACTCAGGTTGGTGACGCGGTAGCTCCAGTTGACGTTGTTCTCGAACATGTCCGGCGAGCGGATCGCCTCGGAGTACACGGCGCGCAGGCCATGGCGCGGGTTGATCAGATAGTTGAGCGCCACCCGCGGTGTCAGTGAATTGCCGCTCAGGTGGGTGTCTTCATACATGGCGCCGCCCTGCAGCAGCCAATGTTCGCTGGCGCGCCATTCCAATTGGCCGAACAGGCGCCAGGTGGTGTCGTCCAGGGTGCCGTTGAAGTAGGTGTCGGAGTCGGCGCGGTCGTAGCGGTAGTTCATGCCGCTGACCAGTCGCAGGCTGTCGGACAGGCTCAGCGTGTCCTGCAGCTCCAGGTCGTAGCGGCTTTCGCGGGTGCTTTGGTCGATATCGCCGCAGACGCTCTGGTTGGCGCCGTTGCGCCATTGATCCAACACCTGATTGGCCAGCGCTTGTTCGGCGGCGCTGCCCGGTGGTGCGCTGCCCTGGCTATAGACGTCCATATGCCGGGCCAATTTTTCCGCGTAGTTGGGGTTCAATTGCCACAGCTGGGTCAGCTCCGGGCTGAACGAGACCTTGGCGTCGCAGGCTTTCCAGATTTGCCGACGATCCCATTGCTGGGCCGACCCCTGGATGTACAGGCTGTGTTCGGGGTTGAAGTCGACGTTCCAGCGCAGGGAAGCGGCGTAGTCCTTGGCGGTAACGTCAGAATTATTACCGCCTTCGGTGATGCCGGCGAACACCGGGCTGTAGGTATATGGACGCTGATTGGTGCCTTCCTTGGCATCCAATTGCCAGTCGATGCTCTGCTGCGCATTCAGCGTCTGGCTGACCGCCAGGCTGAAGCGGTTGAGGCGTCGGCCGTCACGGCGGTCGGCGCCGGCGGCGTCGCTGTCGAAGCCGTCGTCCTGTTGCCCGGACAAAGACAGGCGCAGATCGCCGGTCTCCCAACCCACGCCCTGGCTGGCATAGAAGTCGTTGATGCCGCGCTCGCCGCGAATCACCTTGACCCGCGAACCGTGGCTGTTGGCCGGGGAGCGCGTGAGGATATTGACCACCGCCATCAGTGCATTGGCGCCATAGCTGACGGTGTTGGGGCCGCGGAACACCTCGATGCGCTCGATATCCTCCATGGCCACCGGGATGTCGCTCCAGTCCACGGTGGCCAGACCCGCGCGATACACCGAACGGCCGTCGATCAACACCTGCATGCGCCGCGCGTCGCTGGCGCTGGTGCCGTGGTAGTTGACCGCCGCCTGATTGCCGGTGGTGTAGCCGACCATCATGCCCGGTACCAGACGCAGCAGTTCGCTGATGTCCCGCGCGCCGCTGGCCTTGATCAACTCGCTGTCGATCACCGTCATGCTGCCGGGTACGGCGGCGGCCGATTGCTTGAGGCGCGTGGCGGTCAATACCTGCGGCAGCGGCTGGCTGTCGAGGAACAGATCGTCGGCCAGCACGGCGTTGCTGCACAACAGCATCAGCAAGAGAGAGGAGCGCGGAGGAGGGCCCAGATACACGGTGCGGCCTTGATAATGACGGATAGCCGCCCATGTTAACTGAGGCGCGGCCATTTGCCATTCGCCGCGCCCGTAATTACGTCATGCCGCTATGGCATTTTCCGACAAACGCGCGAATTGACACGGGGGCTGGCCGCAAGCGGGTCGCTCCGTATAATGCCGCCATCGCCACTGGTATGGATTAACGGATTGCATATGACTGAACAGCGCCCTATTGCGGTCCTGGGAGGCGGAAGTTTCGGTACCGCCGTGGCTAACCTGCTGGCGGAGAACGGCCACCCGGTGCGCCAGTGGATGCGTGATCCCGAGCAGGCCGAGGCCATCCGTGTACACCGGGAAAACCCGCGCTACCTTAAAGGCATCAAGATCCACCCGGCAGTCGAGCCGGTCACCGATCTGCTGGCCACTCTTACAGACTGCGAGCTGTGTTTCGTCGCGCTGCCCTCCAGCGCCTTGCGCGCGGTGCTATCGCCCCATGCCGAACGCCTGGCGGGCAAGATGCTGGTCAGCCTGACCAAGGGCATCGAGGCGCAGACTTTCAAGCTGATGAGCCAAATCCTCGAAGAAATCGCGCCCCAGGCCCGCATCGGCGTGCTATCTGGGCCGAACCTGGCGCGGGAAGTGGCCGAGCACGCCTTGACCGCCACCGTGGTGGCCAGTGACGACGAGGCGTTGTGCGAGCGCGTCCAGGCGGTGTTGCATGGCCGCACGTTCCGGGTCTACGCCAGCAGCGACCGTTTTGGCGTGGAGCTGGGCGGCGCGTTGAAAAACGTCTACGCGATCATCGCCGGCATGGCGGTGGCGCTGGGCATGGGCGAAAACACCAAGAGCATGCTGATCACCCGCGCCCTGGCGGAGATGACCCGCTTCGCGGTGAATCAGGGGGCCAATCCGATGACCTTCCTCGGGCTGGCCGGCGTGGGCGATTTGATCGTCACCTGTTCGTCGCCCAAAAGCCGCAACTACCAAGTGGGCTTCGCCCTCGGCCAGGGTTTGAGCCTGGATGAGGCCGTCACGCGCCTGGGCGAAGTAGCCGAAGGGGTCAACACGCTCAAAGTGCTCAAGGCCAAGGCCCAGGAGGCGGGTGTGTATATGCCGCTGGTCGCCGGGTTGCACGCGATCCTGTTCGAAGGGCGCACCTTGAATCAGGTCATCGAACTACTGATGCGGGCCGAGCCCAAAACCGACGTCGACTTTATTTCCACCAGTGGTTTCAACTGAGGAACGCACCATGAACGATCCGAAAGCAGCCCCCAAGTATGAAGCCATCGGCCTGCGCATCCTGTGGATGCTGGTGTTTGCCCTGGTCTGGCAAGTGGCGCAGTTCCTCCTCGGTGTGCTGGTGGTGGTGCAACTGATTTATCGCCTGATCTACGGCGCGCCGAACCTCGGTTTGATGAATGTAGGCGACAGCCTCAGCCAGTTCCTGGCGCAGATCGGTCGTTTCGGCAGTTTCCATACCGAGCAGAAGCCTTGGCCGTTCGCTGATTGGCCGGCACCGCGCGCACCCGAAGGCGAAGCGGCTCATAGCGTGCCACCGGCGCCGCACCCGGTCCGCGATGAAGAGCCGAAACTGTGAAGCTGTGGATTCTGCGCCACGGCGAGGCCGAGGCCCATGCGCGCACCGACGCTGAACGCAACCTTACCGAGCGTGGCCGCGCTGAAGTATTGCGCAGCGCCGCGCACCTGATCGGTCAGCCCCTTGGCGCGATCATCGCCAGCCCCTACGTGCGGGCACAGCAGACCGCCCGACTGGTGCGCGAGGCGTTGGGTTTTGTGCCGGACATTCGCACGGTGCCGTGGCTGACGCCCGAGGGCAGCCCAGAGCAAGTGCTGGCGCATCTGGTGGCTGAGGACAACGTACTGCTGGTCAGCCATCAACCGTTGGTGGGCAATCTCATCAGCTTTCTGCAACACGGCCATTCGCGCCAGCCGCAGCCGATGTACACCGCCAGCCTGGCGCAGCTGGAGGGCGAATTTGCTTTGGCGGGGCTGATGAGCCTGGTGAGCGTAAAAAATCCTTAGGGGATGGATCTTCTTTGTGGGTGCTCTATAGTCAGCCGAGCAAGTGCTTGGTTGGTTATAGTCGGACCACAAAGGAGCGCGTTCCATGCCTGTCGCTGTTCGTTTGCCGCTACCGGTGTTCTTCGAGCGAGAAACCCGTCACCCCCACAAGACGTTTCTGGTGCAGCCCTTGGGCGGCGGCGAGGTGCAGCGCCTTACCTGGGCGGACGCGGGCCAGCAGGCCCGCCGCGCCGCCCAATGGCTGCGTGAGCGGGCGTTGCCCCCCGGCTCGCACATTGCCCTGATTTCGAAAAACTGCGCCCACTGGATCATCGCCGATCTGGCGATCTGGATGGCCGGGCACGTTTCGGTGCCGCTGTACCCCAATCTCACCGCTGATTCCGTCGCCCATGTGCTGACCCATTCCGAGGCGGCGCTGGTGCTGGTCGGCAAACTCGACGACTGGCCCGCCATGGCGCCTGGCGTGCCCCACGGCGTGCCGACCATCAGTCTGCCGCTGTGTCCGTCTGGCGTGTTCGATTTCAGTTGGGCCGATCTACAAGCCTGCGCATCGATTGAGGACGATCCGACGCCCGATGCCACGGCGCTTGCAACCATCATCTACACCTCCGGCACCACCGGCCTGCCTAAAGGCGTGATGCACAGCTTCGGCGCCTTGGGGTTTGCCGCCACCCGTGGCACGCAACTGTTCGGCCTGGGGGAGGGCGATCGGTTGCTGTCGTACCTGCCGCTGTGCCATGTGGCAGAGCGGATGTTCGTGGAATTGGCGGCGATCTACACCGGGCAAACGGTATTTTTCGCCGAGAGCCTCGACACATTTTTAACCGACCTGCGCCGGGCGCGGCCCACCGCTTTGTTCGGCGTACCGCGGATCTGGAGCAAATTCCAACTGGGTGTCTACGCCAAGGTGCCGCCGCGCCGCCTGGATAGGCTATTGCGCCTGCCGTTTATCGGGCCGCGTATTGGCCGCAAAGTACTTGCCGGCCTGGGGCTGGACGCGCTGCGCATTGCGCTGTCCGGGGCGGCGCCAGTGCCCGAAGCTCTGCTGCACTGGTATCGGCGCCTCGGACTGGATGTGCTGGAGGTGTACGGGATGACCGAAAGTTGCGGCTATTCCCACGTATGCCGCCCCGGCCAGCAGACCATCGGCTGGATCGGCACCCCATGCCCCGACGTCGAGGTGCGCATCGACCCCGACGGTGAAGTGCAAGTGCGCAGCGAGGCCACCATGCTCGGTTACTTCAAAGACCCGGATAAAACCCGCGAAACCCTCACCGCCGACGGCTTCCTGCGTACCGGTGACAAGGGCGAGCAGGATGCCGACGGGCGCCTGCGCCTGACCGGACGGCTCAAGGAAATCTTCAAGACCAGTAAGGGCAAATACGTCGCGCCGGCGCCCATCGAAAACCGCCTGGCCGAGCATGCACGGATCGAACAGGTGTGCGTGGTCGGCGATGGCCTGGCGGCGCCGATGGGCCTGTGCGTGTTGTCGCAAGCGGCCCCGAGCGAAGCGCGCGCGGCCTTGCAAGGCAGCCTTGAGCGTTGGTTGCAACAGACCAACGCCACGCTGGATAAACATGAGCGCTTGAGCCGATTGGTGGTGGTCAACGGCGTATGGGGCGTGGAAAACGGCTTTCTCACGCCCACCCTCAAAATCAAGCGCAACGTGATCGAAGCGACTTACGGCGCACATTTGCACGCTTGGAGCGAGCGCACCGAAGCGATTGTGTGGCAGGATTAGGGTCATCATAAAAACACCAAAGGACACCTGCATGAGCCTGTGGCGCACCCAACCGAATATCGAACACCTCAATGCCAGCCAGAAAAACACCATCGGTGAATTGCTGGATATCCGCTTCGAAAGCTTCGACGACGAGTCCCTGACCGCGAGCATGGTGGTCGATGCGCGCACGCACCAGCCATTTGGCCTGCTGCATGGCGGCGCGTCGGTGGTGCTGGCCGAGAGCATCGGCTCGATGGCCGCGTACCTGTGCGTGGACACCAGCAAGTACTACTGCGTGGGCCTTGAAGTAAACGCCAACCACCTGCGCGGTGTGCGTAGCGGGCGGGTAACGGCGGTGGCCAGGGCCGTGCATATCGGCCGCAGCACGCAGGTATGGGATATCCGCCTGAGCAACGAAGAAGGCAAGCCCACCTGCATCTCGCGCCTGACCATGGCCGTGGTGCCGTTGGGCGAGAACCCGCCGGCCCGATAGGCATGGCGTGAGTGTCATCATTCCTGGCAGTTACAGTCATTGCCGTGCCTGCCGGGCATGCTGACAATCGAGTTCGGTTATTGCAGATGGATCCGGTATGTCGCAGCACGTGTTTTTCGCCCACGCCAATGGGTTCCCATCGGCCACCTACGGCAAGCTCTTTGCGGCCCTGGCCCCGGAATATACGGTGGCCCACCTGCCGCAGCACGGTCACGACCCACGGTTTCCGGTGGATGATAACTGGCAGAACCTGGTGGATGAACTGATCCATCATCTGGAGCAGCAGCCGCAACCGGTGTGGGGCGTGGGCCATTCCCTGGGCGGCGTTTTGCACTTGCACGCCGCCCTGCGATGCCCGCAGCTGTATCGCGGCGTGGTGATGCTCGATTCCCCGGTACTGACCCGCGCCGACCGCTGGGTGATCCGTGCCGCCAAGCGTTTTGGGTTTATCGACCGGCTGACCCCGGCCGGGCGCACCCTCGGCCGGCGCGAGGAGTTCGCCGACCTGGATGCCGCGCGCAGCTACTTCGCCGGCAAGACCCTGTTTCGTGGCTTCGATCCGGATTGCTTCGACGCCTACCTGCAACATGGCCTGCAAACGGTGGGCGATCGTCTGCGGCTGCGCTTCGACCCGGCTACCGAAATCAGTATCTACCGCGGCGTGCCCCACACCAGCCCCGGCCAAGTGCGCCAGATGAAGGTGCCGCTGGCGGTGGTGCGCGGTCGGCAGAGCCGCGTGGTAATGCGTCACCACGCCAGCGGCGTCGGGCGTTTGCCCATGGGCGAAATGCTCACCATGCCTGGCGGCCATATGTTCCCCCTCGAACGCCCGCAGGACACCGCGACCTTGATCAAGAACCTGTTCGCCCGTTGGGACGCCCGTGAGCGCAGCTGCGCATGAGCCCATCAGTCGAAGAAGTGCGCCTGAGCTTGCCCCATATCGAGTTGGCCGCCCATTTGTTTGGGCCCGAGGACGGTTTGCCAGTGATCGCCTTGCATGGCTGGCTGGACAATGCCAACAGCTTCGCGCGCCTGGCGCCGAAGTTGACCGGGCTGCGCATTGTGGCCCTGGACATGGCCGGTCACGGGCACTCGGCGCACCGCCCGGTGGGCGCCGGCTATGCCTTGTGGGATTACGTGTTCGACGTGCTGCAAGTGGCCGAGCAACTGGGGTGGAAACGTTTTGCACTGCTGGGACATTCCCTCGGCGCCATTGTGTCCATGGTGCTGGCCGGGGCCTTACCCGCGCGTGTGACCCATCTGGGGTTGATTGACGGTGTGATTCCACCCACTGCGCCGGGCGAAAATGCGGCCGAGCGGCTGGGCATGGCATTGCAGGCGCAATTGAACCTGCAGGGCAAACGTAAACCGGTGTACGGCACGCTGGAGCGCGCGGTCGAGGCGCGCATGAAAGGCTTGGTGGCCGTCAGCCGCGAGGCCGCTGAACTGCTGGCCCAGCGCGGTTTGATGCCGGTGCCTGGCGGTTACACCTGGCGCACGGACAGTCGCTTGACCCTGGCTTCGCCAATGCGCCTGACCGATGAGCAGGCGATGGCCTTCATACGGCGAGTTGACTGCCCTACGCAATTGGTGGTCGCTGCCGACGGCATGCTATCGAAACATCCCGAATTGCTTTCCCAGCTACCCTTTACGGTAACCACGCTGCCTGGTGGCCATCATTTACACCTGAATGATGAGCCTGGCGCGGTCCTTGTTGCAGACTGTTTCAATCGGTTCTTCTCCGCGCCTTGACTTGGCGCGGTCAACTGCCGAGGCTGGGCGGATTGAACGGGAGTCAACCATGCACATATTCAACACCGATCTTAGTACCGCGACGCTTACCCTCGGTCCGGGCTCACCAATCCGATGAGCGTGCGCAACCGATCTATTCGTGCTCTGGGGTTATGCGTATTCAGCCCGTTGGTGTTCGCCGCCGACGTGCCGGGCAGCCAGGACCTGCCCGCCGTGGCCCGTCAGGTCGACGCGCAGATTGTCGATTATCGCCCCGCCGAAGAAAAAGAACGCATCTACCCCCTGGGCGCGATCCGCAAGATCAGCGGCCAACTGCGTTACGAAGGCCAGGCCCTCGCGCGGGGCCAGACCACCGCCATTACCTATGAACTGCCCGCCGACCACAGCTCCAGTGCGGCGTTCACCGCCACGCGCGAGGCGTTGCAGGCCCAGGGCGCGCAACTGCTGTTCTGGTGCAAGGCTCGGGACTGTGGTGAAAGCAGCCTGTGGGCCAACGAGATTTTCGGCAACGCCAAGCTGGTGGGCGCCGATAGTCAGCAGGAATACCTGCTAGTGCGTCTGGCCGAGCCCCAGGCCAATTCGCTGGTCGCCCTGTACGGCATCACCCGCGGTAATCGTCGCGCCTACTTGCACGTCGAGCAATTGGACGCCGCGACGCCGCTGGGCGACCTGTTACCCACCTCGGCCACACTGTTGCGTGAGCTCAAAAGCACCGGCGAGCTGGACTTCCCCGCATTGAGCGGTGAGCCGGACGCCACGTGGCTGACCCTCATTTCCCGTGGCCTGAACCTGGATACCACCCTGCGCGTCAGCCTCAGCGGCCCGAATGCCGAAGCCTGGCGTCAGGCGCTGATCGAGCAGGGCGTGCGCGCGGCGCGTATGGAGAGCGGCAACGGTGAAACCCAAGGTCTGCACCTGCATCTGATACGCTGATCGCCACCTGGCGAACGGGCCTGCGCCGTTCGCCTAATCTTTCTTCCTAAAGCCTCCTTTTTTCAGAGATTCCCCATGCTCAATAACGATCGCCTGCTGGTGCAAATCCTGCTGCTGGTGCTGTTCGGTGCCAGTTTCTGGGTGTTGGCGCCGTTCTGGTCGGCGCTGTTCTGGGGCGCGGTGCTGGCATTTGCCAGTTGGCCGCTGATGGTGTTGCTCACGCGCTGGCTGGGTGGGCGCGAGTCCCTGGCCGCCGCGATCCTGACCTTGGGTTGGATGCTGTTGGTGGCGGTGCCGCTGGTATGGCTGGGGTTTAACCTGGCCGACCATGTGCGTGATGCCGTGGCGTTGATCAAGGATATTCAGGTCGATGGCCTGCCCGAGGCGCCGACGTGGCTGGGCGCGATCCCATTAGTAGGCGAGCGATTGGCGGCGATGTGGGACAGCATCGATCAGCAGGGCGCTGCGTTGATGGTCAGCCTCAAACCGTACCTGGGGCAGGTGGGCAACTGGCTGCTGGCGCGTAGCGCGCAGATCGGCGGGGGCATTCTGGAACTCACCCTGAGCCTGGTCTTCGTGTTCTTTTTCTACCGCGACGGGCCGCGTTTGGCGATGTTCGTCCATCGTTTGCTGGAACGCTTGATCGGCGACCGCGCCGGTTACTACATCGAACTGGTGGCCGGAACCGTGCAACGGGTGGTCAACGGCGTGATCGGCACGGCTGCGGCCCAGGCCGTGTTGGCGTTGGTGGGGTTCATTATTGCCGGTGTGCCAGGGGCGCTGGTGCTGGGCATCGTCACCTTTATGCTCAGCCTGATTCCCATGGGCCCGCCGCTGGTGTGGATCCCGGCCACGGCGTGGCTGGCCTGGAAGGGCGATTACACCTACGCGATATTCCTTGGCGTGTGGGGCACCTTCATCATCAGTGGCGTGGACAACGTGCTCAAACCCTACCTGATCAGCCGTGGCGGCAACCTGCCGCTGGTGATCGTGCTGCTAGGGGTGTTCGGCGGCTTGATTGCCTTTGGCTTTATCGGCTTGTTTATCGGCCCGACCTTGCTCGCAGTGGCCTACAGCCTGTTGATGGATTGGAGCGCAACTCACGCCCAGGGCCGTCGGGACGACCAGGCTCTTTAAGCCCTGGGCAAGCGCATCACCGCGGTCAAGCCGCCGCCTGGGGTTTCTTCCAGGCACAGGCGGCCGCCGAGGCGTTCAACGGCTTCCTTGGCAATCGTCATGCCCAGGCCGACGCCGCCGGAGTTGCGGTTGCGCGAGCCCTCCAGTCGAAAAAACGGCTCGAACACCGCCTCGCGCTTGTCCGCCGCAATCCCGGGGCCGTGGTCGATTACCCGGATCACCAGCGCTTCACGGTTGTCGGTCAGTTCGATACGCGCCGTGCCGGCGTACCGCAGGGCGTTGTCGATCAGATTGTTCAGGCACGAACGCAAGGCCATGGGTTGCACCTGCAGCGGTGCGCAGGTGCCGGCAAACTGCACGTCGCAGCCTTGGTCCTGGGCGTTTTCGCTCAGGGATTCCACCAGCGCCTGCACGTCCAGCCAGTGTCGGGTTTCGCTGGTGCGTTGTTCGTGCAGGTAACTCAACGTCGCGTCCAGCATGCCGATCATGTCGTCCAGGTCCTGGCGCATCTGGCCCTGGAGGCGGGTGTCTTCGATCTGCTCCAGGCGCAACTTGAGGCGCGACAACGGCGTGCGCAGGTCATGGGACACCGCGCCGAGCATGCGTGCGCGTTGGCTGACCTGCTCGCGAATGCGCCGTTGCATCAGGTTGAAGGTCGATGCGGCCTGTTGCGCTTCTAGCGGGCCGGATTCGTTGAGCGGCGGGCTATCGAGGTCCAGGCTCAAGCGTTCGGCGGCTTCGCTCAGGCGCTGTATCGGCCGGCTGAGCAGCTTGGCGCCATACCAGGCAGCAATGATCAGCGAGATAAATTGAAACGTCAGGGGCACCACCGGGCCGCCGAACCAGGGTCGTTGATGCTTGGGCAAGGGTTTCATCGTACCGTCCGACTGCTCGATAAAGGTCTCCTCGGGCGGCGGCGGGGGCGGGCCGTAGTGGTGAAACCAGAAAAACGCCAGCCCATGGGCCAGCACAATGGCCACCAGCAACACGCCGAACAGCCGCCCAAACAGCGTGTTGAAGGTGCCGCGCATCAGCCGATGTCCCGTGCGTCGAACAGGTAGCCTTCGCCGCGCACGGTCTTGATCAACTGCGGTGCCTTGGGGTCATCCCCGAGTTTTTGCCGCAGGCGCGAGACCAGCAGGTCGATGCTGCGATCGAATGCTTCGATGGAACGCCCGCGCGCGGCATCCAGCAATTGCTCGCGGCTCAGCACCCGGCGCGGGCGTTCGATAAATACCCAGAGCAGGCGAAATTCGGCATTGGACAGCGGCACTACCAGGCCGTTGTCGGCCACCAGCTGGCGCAGCACGCTGTTCAGGCGCCAGGTGTCGAAGCGGATATTGGCGCGCTGCTCGCTGCGATCGTCGCGCACGCGGCGCAGGATGGTCTGGATGCGCGCCACCAGCTCGCGGGGCTCGAAGGGTTTGGACATGTAGTCATCGGCCCCCAGTTCCAGGCCGATGATGCGGTCGGTGGGTTCGCAGCGCGCGGTGAGCATCAGGATCGGAATATCCGACTCGGCCCGCAGCCAGCGGCACAGCGACAGGCCATCCTCGCCCGGCAACATTAGATCGAGCACCACCACGTCGAAAGTCTCGGCGTGCATGGCCTGGCGCATCTCGGCGCCATCGTTGACTCCGGTGGCCAGAATACTGAAGCGAGCCAGGTAGTCGATCAGCAGTTCGCGGATCGGCACATCGTCGTCGACCACCAGTGCGCGGGTCGTCCAGCGCTTGTCGTCGGCGCTGGCCGGGCCTTTTTGCTCGTCGTTCACAGGGGCGCAAGGAGTTTGCATAGTGCGGTCATCTGCCAGGTGATTGCGGTCAGCATAGGCGCCCAGCCCCATGGCTGGTAGTGCTGGTCGGTGGGTCGTGCGAGCGAGGCTAGCGGCGGGGCGTGTAGGGGGCGTGTCGTGAATGTATCGGCTTTGAAATATATGCGCGAAATGCCCGCCTGCGCGCGCTTGGTCAGTATTTACCGATCATCGGATCCCGCAACGGCGTCGCTTGCGCTACAATCCGCGCCGATTTCGACTTGCCTGAGAGCCCATTCCAATGTCCGCCTGCCAGACTCCTATCATCGTCGCCCTGGATTACCCCACCCGTGACGCCGCACTGAAGCTGGCTGACCAGTTGGACCCAAGGCTCTGCCGGGTCAAGGTCGGCAAGGAACTGTTCACCAGCTGCGCCGCGGACATCGTCGGCACCCTGCGTGACAAAGGCTTCGAGGTGTTCCTCGACCTGAAATTCCACGATATCCCCAACACCACCGCCATGGCCGTCAAGGCGGCTGCGGAAATGGGCGTGTGGATGGTCAACGTGCATTGCTCCGGCGGCCTGCGCATGATGAGCGCTTGCCGCGAAGTACTGGAACAGCGCAGCGGCCCCAAGCCGCTGTTGATCGGTGTGACCGTGCTGACCAGCATGGAGCGCGAAGACCTGGCCGCGATCGGCCTGGATATCGAGCCTCAGGAGCAGGTACTGCGCCTGGCGGCCCTGGCGCAGAAAGCCGGCCTCGACGGTCTGGTGTGCTCGGCGCTGGAAGCCCAGGCGCTGAAGGCCGCGCACCCGTCGCTGCAACTGGTTACCCCCGGCATTCGCCCGGCGGGCAGTGCTCAGGACGACCAGCGCCGCATCCTGACCCCGCGCCAGGCACTGGACGCCGGCTCCGACTACCTGGTGATCGGCCGTCCGATCAGCCAAGCGGCGGATCCGGCCAAGGCGCTGGCGGCAGTAGTTGCCGAGATCGCCTGATCACGTCGAGCGCGAGCCACTGACGAGAACGCCTGCACCCTGAACCGACGGATGCAGGCGTTTTTTTTGGCGCTTAGACCTTCAACACCAACTTGCCAAAGTTCTCACCGTTGAACAGTTTCATCAGGGTTTCCGGGAACGTCTCCAGCCCCTCGACGATATCTTCCTTGCTTTTGAGCTTGCCTTGCGCCATCCAGCCGGCCATTTCCTGCCCAGCGGCGGCGAAGTTCGCGGCATGATCCATGACCACGAAGCCTTCCATCCGCGCGCGATTGACCAACAGTGACAGATAATTGGCCGGGCCTTTGACCGCTTCCTTGTTGTTGTACTGGCTGATTGCGCCGCAAATCACGACCCGAGCCTTGAGGGCCAGGCGGCTGAGCACCGCGTCGAGAATATCGCCGCCAACGTTATCGAAATATACATCCACACCTTTGGGGCATTCGCGCTTGAGGGCGGCGGGTACGTCTTCGTTCTTGTAATCGATGGCCGCATCGAAGCCCAGCTCATCCACTAGGAATGCACATTTGTCGGCACCGCCGGCAATGCCCACCACGCGGCAGCCTTTGAGTTTGGCGATCTGACCGGCAATGCTGCCCACGGCGCCGGCGGCACCGGAGATCACCACCGTCTCACCGGCCTTTGGCGCGCCAGTCTCCAGCAAGGCGAAGTAGGCGGTCATGCCGGTCATGCCCAGGGCGGACAGGTAACGCGGCAATGGCGCCAACGTTGGGTCGACCTTATAGAAACCCCGCGGCTCGCCGAGGAAATAATCCTGCACCCCCAGGGCGCCGTTCACGTAATCGCCGACTGCAAACTTGGGGTTGTTGGACGCAATCACTTTGCCCACGCCCAGCGCGCGCATTACTTCGCCGATGCCGACCGGTGGGATGTAGGACTTGCCCTCATTCATCCAGCCGCGCATGGCCGGGTCGAGGGACAGGTATTCGTTACGCACCAGTACTTCACCGTCCTTGGGGGTGCCCACTGGGACTTCCTGGTACGTGAAAGTATCCCGCGTAGCGGCGCCGACCGGGCGTTTGGCGAGCAGGAATTGGCGATTGGTCTGGGCGGTCATGGCAGGGACTCGTTAGAAATGAATGCTCAGTGATAGACCCTGGCGGGCCTGGGAGCAAGGTCGGCGAGAGGTGCGAATGCTCGTCGATAGGCCGCGCTGATGGTAGGCCCAGTCGCCTTATCACTGCCGCTCATGCAGCGCCAACCGGCCTTTTGATAGTGCTGACGTGTGCATCATGACCTTGGCTAGACTCCCGCCACGTATATTTCCTCCATAGGACATCCCTCCATGAGCATGACGTTTTCCGGCCAGGTCGCCCTGGTCACCGGCGCCGCTGCGGGTATCGGCCGCGCTACTGCCCTGGCGTTCGCCGCCGAAGGTTTGAAAGTGGTGGTGGCCGACCTGGATGTGGCCGGCGGCGAAGGGACGGTGACGCTGATCCGTCAGGCCGGTGGCGAGGCGTTGTTCGTGCGCTGCGACGTGACTCAGGAAGCCGAGGTGCAGCAATTGATGGCGCAGACCCTGGCGGCGTATGGGCGTCTGGACTACGCCTTCAATAACGCCGGTATCGAGATCGAAAAGGGCAAACTTGCCGACGGCAGCCTGGACGAGTTCGATGCCATCATGGGCGTCAACGTCAAAGGCGTGTGGCTGTGCATGAAGCACCAGTTGCCGCTGCTGCTGGCCAAGGGCGGCGGTGCCATCGTCAACACCGCTTCGGTGGCGGGCCTGGGGGCGGCGCCGAAGATGAGCATATATGCCGCGTCCAAGCATGCGGTGATCGGCCTCACCAAGTCGGCGGCCATCGAATATGCGAAAAAGAAAATCCGCGTCAATGCCGTATGCCCGGCGGTGATCGACACCGATATGTTTCGGCGCGCCTATGAAGCCGACCCGCGCAAGGCCGATTTCGCCGCCGCCATGCACCCGGTGGGGCGTATCGGCAAGGTCGAGGAAATCGCCAGCGCGGTGCTGTACCTGTGCAGCGATGGCGCAGCGTTCACCACCGGCCAGGCATTGGCGGTGGACGGGGGGGCAACGGCGATTTAGGACGCGGTGTGACGCCCCATTCGAAAAGGTCTGGGAGGGATGTGGGGCGTTTCCGGAGCTGGCCAAACGCCGCGATCGAATATGTATCACAAGGTAAATAACTCAATAAAATCAATACTTTAATAAATCTTGGCGACCGGTCATCACGCGCTTCTGTGCTTAACTCGTTGGGTTGAAAACAAACAGTTGAAGTGAGTGGCGCATGGATTTAGGGATCGATCGACAAGCCCTTGTACCGGTAGTGCAGCAAATCGTCAGTGCAGTGACGCAATGGATTCGCAAGAACGAGGTGAGCCCCGGCACTCGCTTGCCGTCCGTGCGGCGGTTGGCCCTCGATAACCTGCTTAGTCAGTCCAGCGTGATCGAAGCTTTAGAGCGCATGGTCGCCCAAGGATTGCTGGCCCACAGGCACGGCGCCGGCTTTATGGTGGCTGAGCCGCCTGTGGCCCATGAGTGCCAATGGTATGAAGGCGCCGAGCGCGACTGGGGCGATTTTGCCGATAGCCCCTTGGGCGAGTTGAAGCTAGGCTGCGGCTGGCTGCCGGAGGCCTGGCATGAAAGCGATGACATCAGTTACGCGATTCGCGAAGTCAGCCGCACCGACACCGCCGGGCTGTTCAATTACAGCACGCCATTGGGCTTGCCCGTGTTGCGTGAACAACTGCTCAAGCGCCTGACGCACCTCCATATCGACACTCGTCTTGATTGCATTCTCACCACTGGTGGCGCCAGTCATGCCGTGGATTTGCTGATCCGTGTGTTACTGCGCGCCGGTGACTGCGTGGTGGTGGAAACCCCGGGATACGGCAATCTTTACCGGCAGCTGGCGTTCCATGGTGTGCACCTACTGGAAGTGCCGCGCACACCTAGCGGGCCGGACATCCCGGCGCTAGAAGCGCTGCTGCAGCGCCATCGTCCAAAATGCTTGTTCACTCACAGCCTGTATCACAACCCGACTGGCTCCAGCCTGTGCCGTGTCGTGGCCGAGCGGCTACTGGAGCTGGCCCGTCGCGATGACTTCCTGATCATTGAGGAGGATGTCTACGGCGACCTGCAGCACGCCACCTGCACCCGGCTCGCGGCGTTGCCCCATGAAGGTCGGGTGATTTACGTCGCCAGTTTTTCCAAGACCTTGAGCAGTGCTTTGCGCGTTGGCTACCTCAGCGCGGAGGCAAGTCTTATCGCTCGGCTGGCCACCCTCAAGACATCCACCGGTTTCGGCACCTCGCGGTTTGCCGAGGCGGTGGTCAGCACGCTGCTGGCCAACGGCACCTATCGCAAATGGGTGCAGCGCTTGCGCAAGCGGCTGAGCACCGAGATGGCCGCTACCTTACAGGTGCTGGAAGACGAAGAGTGGGAGGTGTTCACCGTGCCCGCCGGCGGCATGTTCCTATGGGCGCGACCGGGGGCGAATGCCTTCTCGCGGGTACAGGCATTTGCCCGCCGGCTCGGTGTTTTGCTCTCGCCGGGCTCACTTTTCAACCCAACCGGCGAATACAGTGAGTGGCTGCGCATCAATGTGGCCTATGCTTCAGATCAACGGGCTTTGGCGCTGATGCGTGCCGTGGGGCCCGCTAGATCGACCTCGACCATTCTGAAAACGACGGGCGTGTAGCTTTTTGCCATTATTCCGGCGTCAGTGTCTTGTGTTGAGGCCCCTGTCGTTGCCAATCTGCTGCTTGTCTACCGGGCTTGATGGCATCTGCCATTGCAAGAGGATCAAGTGCAATGATTTCGGCCGTGCAACGACGTTTCGCCAACCTGGGTATGGCGAAAAAACTGGGCTTGGGTTTCACCTTGGTGCTGCTGTTGACGGCGGTAGTGGCGGCCATCGGCGTATGGTCCCTGCAAACCGTCGGGCACCGGTTCGAAGGGCTCAAGGCCATGTCCTCGCTCAACAGCGGCTTGCTCAAGGTGCGCTTGATCGAACAGGACTACGCTTTGCACGCCGACCCCAAGGCGGTCGACGCGCTGCATGAGGCCGTCGATGCCCTGGCCGCTGAGGCGGCCAGCCTCAAAACCCAATCCGCTGCCAATGTGCCAGCCATGACCGATGTCGAGCAGACCCTTGCCGCCTATCGCAAGGCTTTCGATGAGTTTGTCGAACTGACCCAGACCAAGGACCTGGCCCTGGAAATGGCCAGTTGGTCCGTGTCCAGTGTGGCCAACAACCTTGATGTGTTGCAGGCCGGTCTGGCGGACGACGGTGCCTATGGGCTCAAGGAAAGCCAGGGCAAGGAGGGCGCCGAATTTATCGAGCAGGCCGGTCAGGTTAGCCAGGTGTCGCGCTTGATGCTGCAAGCCATGAACGAAGCCCATGTGCGTCTGAATCAGAGCCGTAAGGTTGACGAAGACAATACCGAGCAAGGCAAGATCGAGCAGGCCGAGCAGGCCCTGTCGCAGGTAGAGCAGTTGAAAACCTCAGTCAAGGATGCGGGCTACCAGACCGTACTTGGCGAGGTGTCGGGACATATTGCCGCCTTCGGCGAAAAACTCGGCGAATACACGGACCTGCTGGCTCAGGAAAAACTGGTTTACACACAATTGCATGATCGAGCGCAGCAGGTGGTCAGTCGGGTCAACCAGGCCTATAACGCCGAAGATCAGTCGATGCAGGCGCAATTGAAGAAAAGCGCGTTGCTGATAATCGGCTCGTCGGCACTGGCCCTGCTGGTGGGCTTGATTGCATCTTGGCTGATTACCCGCTTGATCGTTGCGCCCCTGCGCAGTGTGATCTCCGTGGCTCAGCGGATTGCCGATGGCGATTTAAGCGGTCGGATGGAGGTCAACCGGCGCGATGAAATCGGCCAGTTGATGCAGGCCATGCAGCAGATGGGTAATGGTTTAAGCCATATGGTCAGCGGGTTGCAGGCCGGTATCGAGCAATTGGCCAGCTCCGCGCATTCGCTGTCCAGCGTGACCGAGCAGACCAATGTCGAGGTGAGCAGCCAGAAGGAAGAGACCGAGCAGGTCGCCACCGCCATGAACCAGATGACTGCCACTGTGCACGATGTGGCTCGCAACGCCGAAGAAGCGGCGCAGGCCGCACAGACCGCCGACGAGAAAGTCGACAGCGGCCAGCAGGTGGTGCGTCAGAGTTTGCAGCGCATCGAGCTGTTGGCCACGTCCAGCACAGGCGCCAGTGCCAGCATCGAAAGCCTGAGTGCGGAAATCCAGCATATCGGTACGGTGTTGAGCGTGATCAAAAGTGTTGCCGAGCAGACCAACCTGCTGGCGCTGAACGCCGCCATTGAAGCCGCACGAGCCGGCGAACAGGGCCGCGGTTTTGCCGTCGTGGCCGATGAAGTGCGAGCGCTGGCCAAGCGTACGCAACAATCGACTGAAGAGATCGAACGGCTGGTCGGCACCTTGCGCAGCGCCGCACAAACGTCGGTGCAGCAGATTCAACAGAGTGGTGAACTGGTGAAGCTGGCGGTCAGCGATGCGCTGGAAACCGAAAGTGCTCTGGGCAGCATTGCGTCAGCGGTGTCGCTGATCCAGCAGATGAATCAGCAGATTGCCGCCGCCGCTGAGGAGCAAAGCTCGGTGGCCGAAGAGATCAACCGCAGTGTCACCAGTATCCGAGCCAGCGCCGATCAGTCGGCGTTGAGCATGCAGGAGAACGCCGCGTCGAGTATCGAGCTGGCGCAGTTGGGCGCCGAACTCAAGGGTATGGTGGGGCACTTCCGCCTCTGATCGCCGCGCTGACGGCGACCAAAGGCGCGGGCAATTAAGCGTGGTTGGCCAGAAACGTCAGCAGGGCTTCATTGACGAAGTCCGGGTTTTCCCGCGAAGAGATATGCCCCGCGTCCGGAATCAGGATCAGGCTGCAACCGATCAGCTCGGCCATTTCTGCCGATTCTGTCGGTGGCCGGGGCTTGTCCTGCTGGCCGCACATTACCAAGGTGGTGTCGCGGTCCAGGCGCGGCAGCTGCGCGAGCACATCCTTGCGACTGAAGATCAGCCGGCCCAGAGGCACAATGCTGTCCAGCAGGCGTTCCCGGGGGAAGTCTCGCAGGGACTGGCGAAAGTTCTGATACAACGCCGACTCGCGGTCAATTTCGGCGCGGAAGAAAATCGGTGCGATCACATCCAGCAGCGGCTCAGGGATAGCGCCGGCTTCTTCAATCATCTTGAACAGTGAGAAATAGTACTGACGCGTGGCCTCGGGCTCGGCGCCCAGGTACGTATCCATCAGCACCAGGCTGTTTACGCGCTCAGGCGCGAGCAACGCCAGGCGCGCGCCCCACATGCCGCCGACCGACAGACCCACCAGGTTTACGCTGGGGGTATCCAACTGGTCCAGCAGGGCCAGGGACTGACGCGCCAGGTCCTCAAGAGATTGGGTGCGCGGGGGCAGTTGGCCCGATTCGCCATGGCCCCACAGCTCAGGCACGATCACGCGGTACTTTTGCGACAGCGCCTCGACCTGCGGCGCCCACATAGTGCGATCCCACAGGTAACTCGAGCCCAGCAGGACAGCCGGGCCGCAGCCCTGGTCGATGTAATGCAGCGGTTGTCCATCAATCACGGCGACAGGCATAGCAGGCCCCTTTCTTCACGGAGTGAGGGGCACTTCTTTACGCTAGTCGTAGGCGGGGGGATAGATGCAAAGTGATGGCATCTGGCGAACCCGGGTTCGCCAGAGACGGAGGAGGGGATCAGTCGTAAATGACTTTCTTTTTCCACTCGGCGTCGGCGTCCACCACTTTCAAGCCTTCGGTCAATTCATTGACCTCGTCTTCGGCCGGCTTGCTGTTGGTCAGCACGGTGGAGTTGGCGCGGGCCAGCTGGGATTCGAGCATTTGCAGTTGGGCGCTGTAGAGTACCGGCTCCGGCTGCTTACGCAGGTACTGCACGCCACGCTCGAAAGCCAGGCGTGCCTGGCCCGGCTGGCCTTGTTGCAGCGCATGCTGGCCGAGATTGTTGAAAAACTCGATGTGCAGCAACACCAGGATGTGGCGAATTTCCCTGATCCAGTGCTTGGCTTCGTTGGCTGGCAGGAAACCATCCTGGGCGGCGCGGGTAACCTGGCCATGCAGGGCTTCGAGGAGGAAGCGTACATCCTTGGCCTTGGCTTCGGTCTGGATCGGTGCGGGCGGGTTGTTAACCGGTATCGATTCGCCCTGGCCAACCAGCGCATTCAGCTCAGTAATACGGGCCTTGAGCGCGGCGTTGGTCTTATTGAGGTTCAACAGGCGCTGATTGACGTTCAGTTCAAGGCGGGTCATCAGCAACTTGAGTGCCGGGGTCATGAGCTGGCCAGGAAACGTCTCGGTGATTTCACCGCAACGGCGCAGGCGATCGTTGAGTTCGATCTCGGTGCGCTGTTTTTCCAGCTTGTTGTTTTCCACCACATGGTTCATGTAGCCAATGGCGATCAGTATTGCGATCCCGGCTATTACCAGCAGGGTGATCATGAGTGGTGTCACCGGTGTGACCTCTTTAAAGGGTTTACAGGAGAGTGTAGTGACTGGACCATCAGGCGGATAGGTCTGATCGACCAGATGCCGCGTAGTTCTTTCTTCTCAGGCTCCCTTGCTATCTATATAGGTGAGCGCTGACTGGGTGGCTTTCATATTGCCATCACTCGTCAGGGTGGACTATAGCGTCTTGTCATGCGCCAGAATATAGGCGTCAAGGTGCGGGCGGGCAAAGTGCCCTCGCAGGCCGCAAAACGGGGGCGAAGTCATTGATTTAAATAAATTTATCCTTGGGGGTTGACGACCTTTCAATCCATCCATAGAATGCGCGCCACTTACAGCGTAAAGCACACAGCGAAACGCGGTAGGGAGTGAATGTTGTACGTGTGTCCCCTTCGTCTAGTGGCCTAGGACACCGCCCTTTCACGGCGGTAACAGGGGTTCGAGTCCCCTAGGGGACGCCAATGCGGGAATAGCTCAGTTGGTAGAGCACGACCTTGCCAAGGTCGGGGTCGCGAGTTCGAGTCTCGTTTCCCGCTCCAATTTTTAAGCAGTGTTGCTCTCGGGCGGCACTGAGTGAAACCAGGACCAAGTCTTCGGATGAGGCCTCTGGGCACTGAAATACACACCATGTGTTTCAGTAGCGTGTCCCCTTCGTCTAGTGGCCTAGGACACCGCCCTTTCACGGCGGTAACAGGGGTTCGAGTCCCCTAGGGGACGCCATTTGCGGGAATAGCTCAGTTGGTAGAGCACGACCTTGCCAAGGTCGGGGTCGCGAGTTCGAGTCTCGTTTCCCGCTCCAATTTATGATCTACAGACTTCCACTGGCGTCTGTAAGTCGTTGAAAAGAGGAGCTTCGGCTCCTTTTTTCATTCCAGCAAAAGCCACGGAAATCCACCGACAGCCAGCGTTTTTGAGGCCAAAAACAAGGCCAAAGAATGCGGGTGGTGCCGGTTCCGGGTTGTTGCTGGGGTTGGATCGGGATGACCAGCAGCATTGAGCCTAAGTCTCACGACTTAGGAGTTTGATGATGGCACTCTCTGATCTGACCGTGCGGCAAGCCAAGGCCGCCAAGAAAACCTACAGCATCCCCGACACCGATGGCCTCGGCCTGGTGGTCGCCCCGACCGGCGGCAAGTCGTGGCACCTGCGCTACTACTGGCTCGGCAAGCAAAAACGCATCTCCTTGGGCAACTACCCCGAGATCGGCCTGCGCGAAGCCCGTACCCTGCGCGACGAAGCTCGGGCACTTCTGGCCCAAGGCATCAACCCTCACACCGATCGCAAGCAGAAGCGACACGCGGTCAAGCTGGCTTCGGACTACACGTTCAAGGCCGTCTTCGATGCCTGGGTCGAGCACCGCGCCAAGGAACTCAAGGAAGGCAGGAACAGCACGCTGTCGCAGATCAAGCGGATCTTCGGCAAAGACGTGCTGCCCAGCCTCAAGCAGATGTCGATCTACGACATTCGCAGGCCGCAGCTCCTCGGCGTCCTGGCGAGGATTGAAAAGCGCGAAGCCTTCACCACCGCCGAAAAGGTCCGTACCTGGCTGGGGCAGTTGTTCCGCTACGCGCTGGTTATCGTCGAGGGAATGGAGGCCAATCCGGCCACAGACCTGGACGTGGTGGCCGAGCCCAAGCCCGCGGTGACCCATAACCCCTACCTGCATCTGCCTGAGCTTCCCGAGTTCCTCCAAAAGCTCAGGCTCTACAACCCGCGCGGCTGGCAAACCCAGCTCGGTATCCGCCTGCTGTTCTTGACCGGCGTGCGCACCGGCGAACTGCGGCTGGCGACCCCGGATCAGTTCGACCTCGACCGCGGCCTGTGGATCATTCCTCCGCAGATCGTCAAGCAGCTTCAGGACGAAATGCGTAAGGCCGGCAAGCGCCCGCAGGACGTACCACCCTACATCGTGCCGCTGTCCCTTCAGGCCATCGAGATCGTGCGCTACCTGCTAGGGGTGATGCGGCCCGCCCAGTGCCACCTGCTGACGCACCGCAGCGAACTCAAGAAGCGCATCAGCGAGAACACCCTCAACGCCGCCTTGAAACGGATAGGCTACGAGGACCAACTGACCGGCCACGGTATTCGCGGAACCATCTCGACGGCGCTAAACGAGATCGGCTACCCGAAGATTTGGGTGGACGCCCAGCTTTCGCACTCCGATCCGAACAAGGTGAGTTCGGCCTACAACCACGCCAAGTACGTGGAGCCGCGCCGCCGAATGATGCAGGACTGGGCCGACCGTCTCGACCTGCTCGAACAGGGCCAAGTCGAAGCGGCCAGCGCACACCTCACTATCCACATCGGAGGCGTGCCGGCGATGGCGGAGGAGGACAAGTCTGACGCCATCGTTGCAGCTTCCTCTACGACACCCGTTCCGCCGGTGGTGGCTACCCCCATCGTCGTGACGCCGAACGACGGGGGCATCACCTTCCAACGGTTGTCGCAGGTGCCGCCACCTCCGACGCACGCGCCGGAGCCCGAAGTGTCCGCCATCCAGCGCGAGCGCGAGGAAATGCTGGCCATCTACGAGTCGCCGAGCAGCCTGCCGGTGCCCCTGTTCGGCAAGCTGGCCGGAAAGTCCAAGGACCAGATCAACCGCGAATTGAAGGCCGGCAAGCTGCTCTCCATCAGTCTGGGTAACCGGGGGCAGCGTGTCCCCGACTGGCAACTGGTGCCGCTCAAGCACAAGCTGGCCCAGGTGCTCATGAACCAACGTCCGCAGGCAGATTCGTGGGAGCTGTATCGCATGCTGACCCAGCCACACCCGGACCTGGGGGATCGCGCCGCCATCGACATCGTGACCCCGGGCAATCTGGGCATGGTCGTCCGCGTTATCGCAGGGGCCCGCCAGCAGACAGGTGTGCCGGAGGCTGGCCTGCCGCCGAGGCCCATCCCCGAGGAGGTGCAGCAGAGCGTTCGTCGGCTGGTGGACAGCGCTGCGGTGTTTGAGACGGTGTAATCCGAGGTTCGACGGTGCGGCGGCCAGCGGCATGCTCCCTGTCGCTGGCCGCTGCATTCGCCTTACTGCAACGACGCGCCCGAGCGCACCACGATCGCATAGAGGTCGGCAATTGTTGCCAGCGCGGCCTCGTGCAGCGTTTCGGCTGTCACATCCACTGCGTCCGTGCGGATCGGCCGCGTCGCGCAAGCATCGGCCACGACGGTCGGCTCATTGCCGCGCAGGAATGCACCCTCGGCGGTGAAGGTGACGCACATGTGGGTCATGAACCCGATGACGATGACCTGCTTGTTTCCGGCCGCATCCAGGCGTTCGCCCAAGTCGGTGTTGACGAAGGCATTGGGCGCCGTCTTAACGACAACGGGCTCATCCGCCAACGGTGCGACGGCGGGATGGATCTGCCCGATCTCGGTGGCGAGGTCGTAGGGTGAGCCCTTGCCGCCATCGTGGACGACGTGAATGATCTTGGCACCGGCTGCGCGCGCCCGGACGAGCAGGTCGGACGCTGTTGCCAGTGCTGCCAGCCAGCCGGCCAGTTCCATGACGCCGCGCGTGTAGGTGTTCTGGTAGTCCACCAGAATCAGGGTGGAATGAGCCAGCGTAGCGGGCTTGGCGTCCAGTCCGTTGAGCTGGCGCAGAGTGGTCGAGGGATTCATGACTGTGCTTCCTTGAAATGTGAATTGACCATTCCGGGCCATTGGAATGACCGTCTTCACATACTAGGAACGCCACGGAATGTCCGCAATGTCGTCTAACATGCAAATTCCGACATTGCCCTCCGCTATTTCCAAGGGAACCCCGCATGGCCACCATCAAGCGCCTCATCGTCATCGTGTTGTTCGAGCACGTCGATCTGCTGGACGTAACCGGCCCGGCGGAGGTGTTCTCGCTGCTTCAGCGCGAGATGGACGAGCCCACGGGCTACCAGGTGGTGCTGGCGGCCGAGACGCTCGCGCCGGTCACCACCTCGGCTGGCGTGCGCGTGTTGCCCGATGCGACGTTCGACGACTTAACCCGCCGCAGGATCGACACCCTCGTGGTCCCCGGCGCGGTCGAGGTCGATGCACAGCGCCGCGTGCGCGCCGTCGTGGCGCCATCGATCGCCGCGCGGGTGAAGGCCCTCGCGATCCACACCCTCCGCATTGCGTCCGTCTGCGTGGGTGCGCACGTGCTGGCCGCGGCCGGCCTGCTTGACGGCAGGCGAGCCACCACCCATTGGTCCACCGCGCAGCAGCTCGCCGAGGAGCACCCGGCGGTCAAGGTGGACGCCGACCCGATCTTCATCCGCGACCGCAACGTCTGGACCGGCGCCGGGCTGACAGCGTGCCTGGACCTGGCGCTCGCCTTGGTCGCCGACGACTTCGGCGAGCGGCTGGCGCTGCGCGTGGCGCGCCAGCTCGTCATGTTCCTCAAACGCCCCAGTGGACAAAGCCAGTTCAGCGCCTCGCTGGAGCCGACCTCGACAACTCGGCGCATGGATGCGCTACGCCACTACGTCATGCGCCACATCGGCGAGCCCGTCACCATCGCGCAACTAGCCGAGCAGGCGCACGTCAGCGACCGGCAACTGACCCGCATCTTCAAGACGGAACTGAACATGACACCGGCCGCTTACATCGAATCGGTGCGCGTGGAGATGGCACGCAACCGGCTGGAAACCACGGACGACCCGCTGGAGCGCATCGCCGCGGCCTGCGGCTTCAACACTACCGATACGCTCAATCGTGCGTTCCGCAGGAAGCTGGATACCACACCGGCCGAATACCGCAGCCGGTTCAGGACGGTGTGCTGATGGGATTTGCCTCGCCCGCCCTTGTCATGCGCCACTTCGGGCAACCTGCATCGCTCTGCGCTCGAACCGCTCGTAAACAGCATTGGATCGTCCGTTGGGCCGCTGCAGGTATGTCACGACCTCATAGGGCCCCTCGGCCAGCGGCCGCGCGGTGATCCCCCACGCATCAGCGCGCTCGATGCGCGATTGCGCAGTGAGCCCGACACCATAGCCAGCGCCGACCCATAGCGCCAACATCTCGAAAGAGGTCACGTGCTGGATGCTCTGCTGGCTCAACGGCGGGAGGGATGAAAGCCGCTGATCCAGCAGTGAGCAGCTTTCTGCTGGCCAGCGAAACACGGGGTAGTCCAGAAGCTCGGCGATCGTGAGCTTCGTCTGGGCAAGCAAGGGGGACCGCAATGGCATGGCAACAGCGATATTCTCGATCCACAGCGGTTGGCTTTTCAGGGATGAAGCACTCACGTTCCGAAGCGACATCCCGGCGTCGTAGCGGCCATCATCAAGGCCCGTCACCAGGTCGTCACTTGATGTCTCAAAAAACGCGATGGTGATGTTCGGCTCTTCCGCGCGCTGCAGGGCGAGCAACGTGGAGAAGCATGAGGACGGCACGCCAGGTGCTATGGCGAGCTTGAGATGAGAAGACTGGCTGGTGGCATCATGCATGAGAGCCCCCAAAAAGGGTTCTGGCCAAGAAGGCGAACCTGCGTCGTAGTCAAGAGTGAAGTTTAACGCCGTTATCTTTAACGTGGTTAATTTTGGCGGATTGTTTGACGCTTCTGCTAATGCAGAAATCAACCATTCAGCCAGGCCGTCCTTCTGGCACAACAACGTATGAATCCGCGGCGGCAACAGCTTTCGGACAGGCCGTGCGCGCTGCGCGCGTTGCACAAGGAATCGCGCAAGACGAGTTCGCATCTCGGGCAAGCATTTCGCGCTCGCACATGGGCAAGATCGAGCGTGGTGAGCACGTGCCCACGCTTCCCCTCATACTGAAAATTGCTACGGCGCTCGGGATAGGTGCGGCTGAGCTGATGGCGGCGACCGAACGCAATCTGCGTGCCGAAACCGATCCTTGAGAGGATATCCGCCAGCGAGGCTTTGTCAGCCGCCCGCGGAGTCACGTAGGCGAACGATAAACCGCTCCAGCGAAGCCGACATATTGCTGTTGTCCGGCCGAAGGAGGTAGGTGGTGATGACGGCGGAATCCATTGCCAAGGGACGGATGACTACATCCGGCCGCTGAGAAACCGGAATCTTGGTCGCCGTCATGAAGCCGACGCCGTAGCCGGCACCAACCAAGGTGAGCATCATGTCCAGCGAGGACACTTCTTCCACGACGTTCAGCTTGTGCTCCACCACCTGCAGAAGGCGCCCAAGTTCGCGGCAATAGCCCTCGCATGCGTGTGGGTCGCACAAGACAAGCGGATGCCCGCCGAGTTCGTGAAGTGGAACCTCTTTGTGGGCGAGCAGTGCATGTCGGGCCGGCACAGCAATCACCAGCGGGTCTTGCCAGAGCGGTTCGGCAACGATGCCCTCACCGACATCGGCCGTGTGCGCGAACCCGATTGTGAAGTCGCCCGATCGCAGGCCGCGCAACTGCTCGGCCAAAGGAAGTTCGCAGAGGCGGATTTCGATCTCCGGTTCCTCTGCACGGCAACGGGCGAGAAACGCCGCTAGTCGAGGATCGATCGCTCCGTCAGATACCGCGATGCGAATGCTTCCTCGCAAGCCCGCCCCGACGGCCTTGGCATTCTCCCGTGCCTGTTCCAGCACGGTGAACAGCCTGCGAACGTCTTGCAAGAATGTGGCACCTGCGGCCGTCAGTTCTGTTCCTCGGCGGTTCCGGTCGAAAAGGACCACCCCAAGCTCGTCTTCAAGCTCTTTGATGGCCCGAGATAGCGGGGGTTGCTCGATATGCAAGCGCTCGGCGGCCCGCGTGAAATGCAGTTCCTCAGCGAGGACTACGAAGCAACGAAGATGTCGCAGTTCCATAGGCCGCCTCCTGGCTCAAGTCGTCCAAAACCATTTCATCTCCTCTTATCGAGAAGCGTGGCTGCGACCCCATCTGACGCCCATGAAGGACTAGGTCCTAGTGGGAGACAAGATGCCGAGCCACGCAACGCTCGCCAGAACCAAGACGGCCAAGGTCGCCTCCGTGAACAGACTCTGCCGAAGCTTGATGACTGCCTGCGCGCGATTGCCTGCCTTCAAAGCTGCCTCCAGGCTCGGACTCAACCGATACCGATTGGCAGCAGCCAACGCCAGCATGCCTGCGAAAAGCAAGAGCTTTACCATCAGCAGCCGGCCATACAGCGTCGAGATGAGCGGATCAAACGATGGTCCGGCGATCAACAGGTAATTGAGAATTCCACTCACGACGAGTGCGGCCACGATCGCTGTACCTATGCGAGCAAAGCCATTCGACGTCCGACTGAGGACCGCTACCGGGTCTTGCGCGACATCCCGCTTGTGGGATGCCAGCATCAAGAACGCCACCAATGCGCCCACCCAAGCGCCCGCTGCCCAGAGGTGCGTGATATCCGACGCAAGATGGATGTAGCCGCGAACGCCGTCGTCCATCGCACCGTGGCCTGCCCACGCAAGGGTCGCCAGCGCCACGCCGGTGGAGAGCGCCATCACTGCAAATCGCAAGGTAGCGTTCAATTTCAACATTGCGACGAGCACACACACCAACAGCGCCAGGATGCGAATGCACCAGGCGATGCCCATATGCGTGCCCGTAATGAGCATGTCGAAAACGTGCGTTGACAACTCCGCGTAGCTTTGGGCGCCGGACATGGCCTTGGCCATGACCGTCATGCCCCACATCGACAGGGCAATGCCGATGGCAGCGGATGCGCCAATGAGTACGCGATAGCGGCGCGAGATCGTCGAGGATCGCTCGTCGTTGCCCAAAGCATAGAGACCGAACATGGCGACGCCAAACGCCGCCGCCAGATCAAGATAAAGCGCCAGGCGCAGGACGATGGTCAACCAATCCCCGGCCATGGGCTTACTTCACCTTGAAGGTGACGTTACCCGTGATCGGATGCGTGTCCGAGGAGACGGCACGCCATTCGACGCGATAGTCGCCCGGCTGGAGCGCTTGTGCCGGTGTGATGACCATGGTCTTGCCGTCGCCGGCACCCGCGACGCTGGCGTTGATCTTCATCGGGCCATGGCTCGCCATTCCCGGCATGCCCGTCATGACAAGGCTCGCGGCGGAGAACTGCGGCACCAGCGTTTCGGAGAACTTCAGCTCGATGGTGGCTGGCGCGGAAACCTGCGACTTGTCGGCCGGCGTTGAAGACACCAGCGAAGGATGCGCGAATGCGGCGGTGGCGAACAGGCCAGCAGCGATCGGCGCGACGAGCTTGGCGATGAAATGTGAACGGGTCATAGAGATTCCTACCTTGATGTGTGAGGGTGGTTTAAGAACGAAATGCCGAGATAAGGCTTGCACCTTCGTAACGGCGTGGAACGAAAAATGCGGTTCGCTGGGCGATAGCAGGCTCCTGTAGGTTCAGAAAGAAGATCCGGTCACAGTCGGCTCGCTCTCAGGCGCAAGGCGTTGCCAACGACCGACGCCGAACTCAGGCTCATCGCCAATGCTGCGATCAGCGGCGACAGCAGCCAGCCCGTGAGGGGATAGAGAACCCCGGCGGCGATGGGGATGCCCAGCGCGTTGTAGAGGAAGGCGAACATGAGGTTCTGCTTCATGTTGCCCACGGTACTCACCGAGAGCGTGCGAGCGACAGCGATGCCACGCAGGTCGCCCTTGACCAGCGTGACTTGGGCGCTGTTCATCGCCACGTCGGTTCCGGTTCCCATGGCAATACCCACGTCTGCCTTCGCCAAGGCCGGCGCGTCGTTGATGCCGTCTCCGGCCATGGCGACGATGCGGCCTTCTTTCTGCAGCCGCTCGATCAACATGAGCTTGTCCGCCGGCTTGACCTCACCATGCACCTCGTCGATGCCTAGGCGCGCACCGACGGATTTGGCGGTGGTCTGCCCGTCCCCGGTGGCCATGATGACCCGCAGGCCCGCAGCCTTCAACGCGGCCAGGGCCTCGGGGGTGCTGCCCTTGACCGGATCGGATACGGCGAGCAAGCCCGCGAGCTGCCCGTCCACAGCCAAGTACATGACGCTGGCCCCTTCGCCGCGCAGAGCTTCGGCCTGGGGTACGAGCGGTTCCACCGACACGCCAGACTGTTCCATCAGCACTGTGTTGCCCAACGCCAGTTGCCGGTGCTCAACCTTCCCGCGCACGCCGATGCCGGTTCCCGATTCAAAGGTCTGAGGCTTCACGAGTTGGAGGCCCTGGGCACGCGCGGCCTGCACGATGGCGTCGGCCAGGGGGTGTTCACTACCCTGGTCCAGGCTGGCCGCAAGACGCAGCACCTCATCGTTCGTAAAGCCGGGTGCTGCGACGACCTGATCGAAAGCAGGTCGGCCCTCGGTCAGGGTTCCTGTCTTGTCGATGACGAGGGTATCGACCTTGCGAAGATTCTCGATCGCCGCGGCATCGCGGAAAAGCACCCCCTGTGTGGCGCCACGGCCCGTTGCGACCATGATCGACATCGGCGTGGCCAGACCCAGCGCGCACGGGCAGGCGATGATCAGGACGGCCACCGCATTAATCAGTCCATAGACCCAGGTGGGCTGCGGCCCGAAGAATCCCCATACAACGAGCGTCGTGACCGCAATGGCGACGACGGCCATCACGAAGTAGCCGGCCACGACATCGGCCATGCGTTGCATCGGCGCCTTGGAACGCTGCGCCTGGGCGACCATCTGGACGATTTGCGACAGAACGGTGTCCGAGCCGATCCGCTCCGAACGCATGACCAGCGCGCCGCTGGTGTTGAGTGTGGCCCCGATGACCTTGTCGCCCGCGCGCTTGCTGACGGGCAGCGGTTCGCCGGTCAGCATGGATTCGTCAATCGAGCTGCTGCCCTCGTGCACGATGCCATCCACCGGCACCTTCTCGCCGGGTCGGATGCGCAGCAGGTCGCCGACGTGCACATGGCTGAGCGGCACGTCTTCCTCGCTGCCGTCCGCATTGATGCGCCGTGCGGTCTTGGGCGCCAGCCCCAGCAGCGACTTGATGGCCGCCGAAGTCTGGGAGCGGGCTTTGAGTTCCAGCACCTGGCCGAGCAGTGTCAGCGAGATGATGACGGCGGCGGCCTCGAAATACACGCCGACCCGTCCCATGGACATGAAGGAAGCTGGAAACACTTCCGGCGCAACGGTTGCCACAACGCTGTAGATGAATGCCGCACCCGTTCCCAGGCCGATCAGTGTCCACATGTTCGGGCTGCGGTTGACCACGGACAGCCAGCCGCGGGAGAAGAAGGGCCAGCCGGCCCACAGCACGATCGGCAACGACAGCACCAACTCGACCCAGCTCTGTGTAGCCATGTCCATCAGGTGCAGCCGCTCGCCCAGCATCGCCAGCGCCAGGACCACGAGCGTCAGCGGCAAGGTCCACCAGAAGCGACGCGAGAAGTCACGCAACTCCGGGTTGTCGTCATCGAGGTCGGGCAGCAGAGGCTCAAGCGTCATCCCGCACTTGGGGCAGGTTCCCGGATGATCCTGGCGGATCTCCGGGTGCATCGGGCAGGTGTAGATGGTTCCGGGCGCGGTTGGCGATGCCGCCGGGGCCGGTGAAACTGCGGTGCTGGCATGGTGATGCGGTGCATGGCCGCTGCCTGTGCCTATGCCCGCGTCACCGCTGGCATATCGCGCCGGATCGGCGTCGAATTTGGCCTTGCATCCGGTGCTGCAAAACAAGTACGTGTTCCCCAAGTGCGTGGAGCGGTGCTCCGACGCCGCCGTGACCGCCATGCCACACACCGGATCTCGCGTCGCGGCATCGGGCTGCGTGTGGCTTGAGGACCCGCCCGCGTCGTCACTTCCAGCATGGCTGGCGTGATGGTGGTGGGTATGCGGGCCGGACGTTGTGGCACCCGCCGCCATGCCTGCGTGCTCATGTCCTGAAGACTTGCTGGGTGAATTCATAGTGACAAGTGCCCTCCGCCGTTAACTGTTGGTGTCTGGTGATCGCAGCAGGCCGCAGGCGCGCAAGGAGACAAGCGCGGCGTCGCGTGCTCGCACGGTGCGAGTGCCTCGACTCATTGCTTCTGCTCCTTGGAGGCTGCGGCACCTTCCTCACCCTGACGCGCGGCATGATCGTGTCCTCCGTGGCCGTGACCACGGTGCATGAACAGGTGCATCAGCGGACAAGCCGCCAGCAGCAGGAAGGGGAGATAGCCGGCAACATGTGCCGTGTGCTCCTTGAGCAGGAAATACGCGGCGACAGCGGCGATGATGAGGAACGCCACGCCGTAGCGCGATCGCCAGAACCGGGGACGATCGCTGGGGGTCTGTGTGTGCTGATGCTGCATGGCATATCTCCACGGAAAAGAGTTGATGGATGGTCAGAGATGCGACTGATAGACCGTGCTACTACCGTTTTTCCCGATCAGCAGCACGTCGTAGGCGTCCTTGCGTCCAACATAGGCCGGACCATCCATGCCGGGCGAACCGACCGGCATGCCTGGCGCCGCGAGGCCGATGGCCTGCGGGGCTTCGCGCAGCAAGCGTTGAATGTCCGAGGCAGGCACATGACCCTCGATGGCATAGCCGCCGATCTGCGCCGTGTGGCACGAACCGTACTTCTGCGGGATGCCCAGCCGCGTGCGCGCTGCCGTGTTCCCGGTGTCAAGAACCTGCACATCGAAGCCTGCGCCTTGCAGGTGTGAGACCCAGTCCTTGCAGCAACCGCATCTCGGGTCCTTCCACACCTTGGCGATCGGTCGGCTCTGCGCCAGGCTCGGTCCTGCGAGTGCCATCACCAACAAGCCAGCGATCAATGCTTGGCGTCTCGGCACTTTGCCCTGGCTTCTGTCGTAGTGCATGTTCATAGATTGCCTCTCATCAGATGATCAAACCCACAAGGTTCTAGAACCAGAATCGCACGCCAGCCACCCAGCGCGTCTGCTGCGCGCGGCCACCTTCGGCACGCACATAGTCCGCTGTGCGTCCGAAGCTGCCCGCCCGTTCCACGCCGATGTAGGGAGCGAACTGGCGACTGAATTCATAGCGCAGGCGCAAGCCAGCAGACGCTTCGGCCAAGCCCTTGCCGATACCGCGTTCCGGGTCGTCCTTGCCATAGAACTGCAATTCGGCACGAGGCTCCAGAATCAGTCGCTGGGTCAGCAGCAGCTCGTAGCTGCCTTCGACACGCAGCGCCGTACGTCCGCCACTTCCCACGTAGCCCGTCGCCTCCAGCTCGAACCAGTAGGGGGCGAGGCCCTGGATGCCGAAAGCCAACCATTGACGGCTCGGGCCTTCTCCGTTATCCACCCGAACGCCGAGCTGGGTGTCCCAGTACGGTGCGACGGCGTGCCCCCAGAGAAGCTCGGTACGCGATTCTTCGAGCTTTCCTTTGGCGATATCGCCTTCGGCCTTCACGACGGCCTTGTTGTAGGTCGTCCCATACCAAGCCTGGAGGTCGTAGGCCGTGGAATCGTCCCCTTTGCGCGTGAAGCGGCGTTCCAGGGTTTCGCCGCGCAACGAGAAGAACCTGTGTTCGTCGGCCAGCATCAGCCGCGGCACACCGGGTACGGCGTAGTCGCCCGATCCCAATGTCAGGCCATTGGAGTAGCCATGCGGATCGCGGGCGTCAGGAGGCGCCGACCCGCCCTGCATCTGCATGTTGCCGTGATCCATGGCCGGGGCCGCAGCCGTGTCGCTCGCCGGCGCCGTGTGACCCGCGTGCGGGTCGGCGGCGGCAGGAGGTGCGGACCGAGTGGATGGCACGGCTGTCTGGGTGTCGGCCTGGCCGTGCGCTGCATGGTCGTTCTGTGCTTGTGCCTGGGCGGCGACGCTTACCAGCGCCAGGAGCGTCGTGGCCAGTGCGCGAGTGGGGAGTGCTTTGGACATTCTTGGTCTTCCTTGTGCGCTGGGTTCAAGACACCACGACTTCGCGGAACATGCCGGCATCCATGTGGAACATCAGGTGGCAGTGCCAAGCCCAGCGGCCGAGCGCGTCGGCTGTCACAAGGAAGCTGATGCGTTGTGCCGGTTGTACCGGCAGGGTGTGGCGGCGCGCAAGGAAGCGACCGTCGGGGCTTTCCAGCTCGCTCCACATGCCGTGCAGGTGCATGGGATGGGTCATCATCGTGTCGTTGTGCAAAATGACCCGCAGCCGCTCGCCGTGTTTGAAGTGCACCGGCGTGGACTTTCCGAACTCCAGCCCGTCCAGGGACCATGCGTAGCGTTCCATGTTGCCCGTAAGGTGCAATTCGACCTCCCGGCCAGGGCCTCTCTTGTCCAGCGGCCCCGACGGGGTATGCAGATCCGCGAGGGTCAACACGCGCCGACCGTTGTTGCGCAGTCCAATGCCGGGGTCATCGAGGTTGGTGCGCGCCATGTCAACGCGCATGTCCGTGCTGGCGCCATACTCGGTGCGAGCGTGGCGAGCAGTAGTGCTGGGCACGGCCAGTCCCCCCGCAGCCGCGGCGTGTTGGCTGTGATCCATCGCCATGCCACCGTGGTTCATGGCGCCGTGGTTCATGCCAGCCATCGCCCCATGATCCATCCCGGACATCGAACCCGAGCCCATCCCAGTCATCCCCGTCATCCCCGTCATGCCCGTCATCCCGGTCATCTCCATGGCCTGGCCGGACCCGCCATGGTCCATGCCCCCCATCATGCCGCCCATCATGTCGTTCATGGTCAGCCATTCGACCGGATCGAGGGCAGGCACGGGAGCTTGAAGACCTTCACGCACGGCCAGCGTGGCCCGCGCGTAGCCTGTCCGGTCCATCGCCTGAGCGAAGATCGTGTAAGCGTCATCCCGTGGCTGGACGATCACGTCGACGGTTTCGCCCGGACCGAATCGGAACTCATCGACGGTCACCGGCTCCACGTCAACACCATCGACGTGCACCACCGTGAGTTTCAGTCCGGGAATGCGTACGTCGTAGAAGGTGTTGCCCGCACCGTTGACCATGCGCAGCCGCACGCGCTCACCCGGTCGGAACAGCGCCGTCCAATTCCCGGCGGGGGTGACGCCGTTTGCCAGATAGGTCAGCGTGGCGGCAGACAGATCGGCGAGATCCGTCGGGTTCATCCGCATCTCGTTCCACATCTTGCGCTTGTCGATCGCAGCGGCCATGCCGTCGCGCGAGGCGTCCCGGAAGAAGTCGAAGACGGTAGGTTGGTTGTAGTTGTAGTAGTCGCTTTGGGACTTGAGCTTGGTGAACACCCGCATCGGGTCTTCGTCGGTCCAATCCGAGAACAGCAGCACGTGGTCACGGTCGGCGCGGATGGTCTCGGCGCCAGCGGGGTCGATGATGATCGCCCCGTACATGCCCGTGAGTTCCTGGAAGCCGGAGTGCGAGTGGTACCAGTAGGAGCCGCTTTGCTGAACCTTGAAGCGGTACGTGAAGGTCTCGCCGGGAGCGATGCCATTGAAGCTGATGCCCGGCACTCCATCCATCTGATACGGCAGGATGATCCCGTGCCAGTGGATGGATGTGGATTCACGCAGCTTGTTGGTCACGCGGATGGTGACGGTGTCGCCCTCGCGCCAACGCAATGTCGGTGCCGGCAGCGAGCCGTTGATGGTCGTAGCCACGCCTGGCTTGCCCGTGAAGTTCACGGGCGATTCGGCGATCACCAAGTCGAACTCGGTGCCCTTCAGCACCGGAGCGGCACCGCGCGTAGCGGAGCCCTGCTGGGCGAATGCCCTGAGCGCTGGCGTGGACAGGCCGGCCAGGACGCCGCCAGCGGCCAGCCCCTGAACAAAACGCCGGCGAGACAGGCCCAGGGGGTGGGCGATATGAAAGGGCGAACGAGGCGGCATGGCCTGAAATCCTCCAAAGATGACTTGAAAGTCGTTCTCAGTGCCCCCGTCCTGGGCGGCACAGTTCGACGCAATGCAGGTTATGCTATGGGTTGGGCACTTTCCAGCGAATGACCCTTGAATTACATTTATGTAATGGTCGCGTCATGTTCGTGGAAGGTGGCGGCCGGTAAATTGCTGACCAGAATCAAATGGATGAATCATCGTGAGCGGACAAATTCCTTACGCCGCAGCGATTCATGGGGCATGCGATGAAGTTGCTGGTCGTCGAAGACGAGAACAAGACTGCGGATTACGTCCGCCAAGGTCTCATGGAGGCAGGGTTCGTGGTGGACCTGGCGCGCAACGGATTGGACGGACACCACCTGGCCATGGGCGAGACATACGATCTGGTGGTCTTGGATGTCATGCTGCCGGATGTCGATGGCTGGCGCATCGTGCGTGCCCTTCGAGATGCCGGTAAACAGGTCCCTGTGCTCTTTCTGACGGCGCGTGGCGGTGTAGACGACCGTGTCAAGGGATTGGAACTGGGAGCGGACGACTACCTCGTCAAGCCATTCGCGTTCTCTGAGTTGCTGGCGCGGGTGCGGACGCTGCTGCGACGCGGAAGCGCTCCGAGCCAGCCTGATCGCATCCAGGTTGCCGATTTGGTACTGGACTTGGCGCGCCGGCGCGCAACGCGCGCTGGCCAACGCATCAATCTCACCAGCAAGGAGTTCGCGTTGCTTGAGCTCCTGGCCCGTCGCCAGGGGGAGGTCCTTCCACGTTCTCTGATCGCGTCGCAGGTATGGGACATGAATTTCGACAGCGACAGCAACGTCATCGATGTAGCCATCCGCCGTCTACGCGCGAAGATCGACGATGCGTTCAATCCGAAGCTCATCCACACCGTGCGTGGAATGGGATACACGCTCGATGCGCCCGATGATGCCCCTTCGCCATAAGCCGCGGCAAAGCCGTCCAGCGTCGCTTGCATTAAGGGTCACGGCCCTGGTTGGTATTGCCACGACCTTGGTGTTTCTTGTGTTCAACTGGGTCATTCTCCGGTCGTTGGAGCACCACTTTGCTCAACAGGATGCCCACGAACTGGAGGCAGTGACAACCGCTTTGGCTCAGCCCTTGCACCAGCTTGCAAGTGACATCGCAAGCGACGAACTGAAGCAACACTTGGCCAACGCAGTCGCAGGGCATCATGGGATGACGTACGGCGTCTACGATGGGTCTGGCAATAGCATCTATGCCACGCCCGGCCCTGACCTGTCGAAACTTGCCAGTAGCAAAAAGTTGGTCAACCGCATCACCGCTGACGATTTGATCGTGTGGCAGGAGGATCAGAGGTCCTATCGAGGTGTGGTGGTACAACTGCCTGCTGACGATTCAGCGGCGTCCGGCTACCGCATCGTCGCCGCCATGGACATCGGCTTTCATCTCGACTTCCTGGCGGAGTTCAAGCGCATGCTCTGGTGGGCAACCGGCTTGGTCATGTGTCTGGCGCTCGGTGTGGCTTGGCTGGCGGTGCAGTGGGGCCACCTGCCGATTCGCAAGGTCAATGAAGAGATTCGGGCGATTCGCTCTTCAAAGCTGGATGTGAGGCTGGATCCTCGGGATGTGCCGATCGAACTGGCGGAACTGGTATTCGCCTTCAACGATATGTTGGCGAGAATCGAGGAAGGCTTCACCCGGCTATCACACTTTTCCGCAGACATCGCGCACGAGTTGCGCACGCCCGTCACCAACCTGGTCACGCAGACTCACGTGGCGCTTGGCCAGCCGCGCAGCAACGAGGAATACAGAGAAATCCTCTATTCAAATTTGGAAGAGTTTGATCGGATGGGACGCATGATTGGGGACATGCTGTTTCTTGCCCAAACGGAAAATGATCCCCGCAACTTGCGTCTGTCTACCATTGATCTGTCCGAATTGGTGCGGAGTCTGTTCGACTATTTCGAGGCGCTGGCAGAAGATAGCGGCATTACGCTTGGTGTTAAAGGGGCGATCGGCAGCATAGCGGCGGATCGGGAAATGCTCACCCGGGCGCTGAACAATCTTCTCTCGAATGCAATTCGACACACGCCTCGCGGCAAGAGCATCACGGTCTTGCTTTCGCAGGATGAGCAGTGGACAACGATCAGTGTGGTCAATCCGGGTGAGAGAATTCCTGAGCCCGATCTACCAAAGCTCTTCAACCGCTTCTACCGAGTTGATCCGGCACGGCAACGAAATACGGCGGGCGCCGGTCTTGGCCTTGCCATCGTGAAATCGATTGCGGAGGCACATGGTGGCTCCGTTGCCGTGACCTCCAGTGAGCTTGTCACCAGGTTTGACTTGGTATTGCCCCATCTGCGGCAGTAGTCCGAGGGCGCTGCGGTCCGTCCAGCCAACTGGCGTATCTCTTTGCCTGATTCTGGGATCTACCCGGCCGGCCACGTTGCTACGCGAGCGGGACATTTTTTCTCCGTGACTGCCACGTGCCCAGTCCTAGCGGCAAGCGCCGACATCATGCGCTTGTGTATCCCATCGCTACGTCCACACCGCACGCGAGGGCCTTTGCTCGGCCGCGATCCGGTCACAGTTCCGGACACCGTTCGTAGATAGCCTCCGATCGGTGCCGAACGTCTGCCTGCTCGGCACATCTGTCGCGCGCTCACTTGGCGGTGTGCGCTGAGCCCCTGAGGTGAGCTGGTCTGCTAGTTCGCTGCGCGGGGTATGTACCCCGTAGCTGGGTACAGAGAGTCTTTTTGATCAAGATCAAGGTACTGCCTTTACCTCAGCTCTATGCTGAGCTTAACAAGCCACATTTGGCACGGGTCGATCATGCTCAGAAACTATCGAGGACTTTCTAGCCCGGGGCCATGGAAATCTCCGGTGTTCAGCCCCATTCTTCTGGCATACCATGTCTCATGGATGGGCCTGATCAGCGCCCTGCACGGCACTCGAATGCGGGAATCTCGCCAATCGACAAGGGTCAACTTCACGAAGGAGCATCGCCATGAATATTCCGCCCGATCGAAGTAAGAGCACAGGAAACAGCCCGAACTGGTCTCGTATCAACCAGTGGCTGCTGTGGCTCGGCCTCGCCGCCGCCGTTGCCTGGATGTTCTACCGCCACAACGCCCATCTTCTGCAACTGCTTCCCTTCCTCTTCATCCTCGCCTGTCCGTTGATGCACATCTTCGGCCATGGCAGTCACGGCGCACATGGTGGTCATGACCATCAAGATCAGCCGCCTCGGGGCGATGAAGAGGGTTCGCCTGCGCGCCAATCAGACGACCGGAGCCGCCCGAAATCCGTCGGCCAGTCCGGGCACCACCACTGAAACCACCGGAGCATCATCATGGAAACCATCGAACTCAAGGTTGCCGGCATGACCTGCGCCTCCTGCGCGAACTCGGTCAGCAAGGCGCTCAAGCGCGTAGCTGGTGTGCAAGACGTGCATGTCGATCTCGCTCGCGGCACAGCGAGTGTCACCGGCGACCAGACGGCCCAGAAGACGCCTGAGCTGATCGCGGCCTTAGCTGCCGCGGGCTACGAGGCATCCGCTGATTCCTCGCCGGGCATTGCGGCGGGTGCCGGTGCCTCCCATGCGCCGGCCGCTGCCCGTTCAAAGGGGCATGGCGGCTGCTGCTGCCGCTGATCGACGCCATGGACGCACGCACGAACTCCCAGGGTATCGCCGCCGCACCGCTTGGGCTCTTTGCTGCCTACTGGGGCGACATGCTGTGGCGGACCGTCGCGTCCGGCGAAGCGCTGAGACAGCGCGCCAACAACATGACCGAACACGAAGCGGCGGGTATGCCGCCGCTGCTCCACTTCGAGTCAGAGCAGGTGGCTGACGGCCACGACTTGCAACCGGCGAGCAACTACCGGCTCCTGCGCGTCACTCGCTGTGGCACTGACGCCTTGGAGAAGCATGTGCGCAAAGGCGCCGCGCCGGTGCTGGTCGTCGATCCACGCGCCGGCCATGGCCCTGGCATTGGCGGCTTCAAACGCGATTCTGAAGTTGGCATGGCACTGCTCGAAGGCCATCCGGTGTACTTCGTGGTGTTCGATCCAGAGCCCGTCGAGGGACAGACGATGGGCGCGGTGGTGCAGACACTGGCTGCGTTCATCGACATCGTGGCCAAGCGCCACCGAGGAAAGGCCCCGATCGTCTATGGCAACTGCCAAGGCGGTTGGGCGATCACACTGGCACTGTCACATTGCGAGCACCGCGCCGCGTTGGCGGTGTTGAACGGCTCGCCGTTGTCGTACTGGGCAGGCGAGAGAGGCATCAACCCCATGCGACTGCTCGGTGGGTTCACGGGCGGCATCTGGCCAGCGCACTGGGTCTCGGACCTCGGTGCCGGGCGCTTCGATGGCGCCTGGCTGGTCCAGAACTTCGAGGCGTTGCGGCCCGAGGGCGTGTTCAATAAATACGACACGCTGTTCGCGCAACCGGAGATCGAGCGCGATCGCTTCCTGGAGTTCGAGCGCTGGTGGAATGGCTTCTACCAACTTGCCCGCGAGGAAATGCTGTCGATTGCAGGCGATCTTTTCGTCGGCAATCATCTGGAGCAGGGCGAGGTCGTCGTCGATGGCCACTGCCGCGCGGATCTGAGACGCGTTGGCGCGCCCCTGATGATCTTCTGCTCCAACGGGGACAACATCACGCCCCCCCATCAGGCGCTTGGCTGGCTCAAGGCAGTCTATCCAACGACCGCGGACCTGGTCGCTGCAGGCCAGCGCGTCGTCTACCTGATGCACCAGCACGTGGGCCACCTCGGGATATTCGTCTCCGCCGCAGTGGCGCGACGGGAGCATCGTGCCATCTTGCATCATGCCGATTCGATCCAGGCGCTCGATCCCGGTTTCTACGAGATGGTTCTGGATGACAGCACCTCTGCGGAGTCGGCCGCCGGCGCGCGGTTCGAGCCCCGGCGGCTGGAAGACCTGCCCTTCGACGCCATCCCCGCTGGGTTCGACAAGGTCGAGGCGCTTTCGGAGGCTACCGAGCGCTTCTATGCGCAGTGGGTGTCACCGTGGGTCCGCTTCGTCGTCACCCCCGAATCGGCCCGTGCTCTTCGTGCGCTGCATCCGATGCGCGTCAGCCGCAAGGTCTGGTCTGAACAGATGACGCCAGCTCTCGCGCTGCTACCTTGGATGCAGCGATGGCTTGAGCAGTGGGGGGCGCAGGATCCCCATCGGACGGTCAATCCCTGGTATCAGTTGGAACGCGCGGGTGCAGACGTGGTTGAACAGGCGATGCAGTCGTGGCGCCGGGTCCGCGATCTGTGGGCGGAGCTTGTGTTCGAGCAGACCTATGCGAATTGAACGATCGCGTTGCGTCGTTCTGACGCCTGCCCCGCCAGCGGCGGTGCCCCATCGCCAGGCCGATGGACTGGGCTGGTGGACCATTGTCCCGTTCTCGCTGGGTGCTGTCCTGCCTTTCCAGCGCACGCACGCAGCCAATGGTGGTGGCGTTGGCGCCGACTGCGCTGACCGGGGCTGACATGCGCGTCCTCGCCATCAATGCCGGTAGCGCGACGCTCAAGTTCGGGGTCTTCGTATCGGACTCCACTGTCTCCGTGATCGAGCCGGCGATCGATCATCCCGCAGTTGATGCTGCCGCGTTCGAGAAGATCGAGCGCCAGCTGCGCAGGGCTGGCGTGACATCGCTCGATGGTATCGGCCACCGTGTCGCACACGGTGGCCCCCTGTTGAGCGACGCAGCTCTTGTGGATGAGCAGGTCGAGCACGAGATTGGCCAGGCTGCGGTTCTGGCTCCGCAGCACAATCCCGTCGCACTGGCTGGCATACGGCTCGCGCGCGAGCGTTGGCCCGGCGTGCGCCACGTCGCGGTCTTCGACACCGCTTTCCATGACGACATGCCCGAATACGCCCATTCCTATGCTGTTCCGCCATCGTGGCGCGCGGCAGGGGTACGGAGATACGGCTTCCATGGCCTGTCCCACCAGGGTGTACTGGCCGCCGTCAGCACCGAGCTGAAACGGCCGCCGTCAGAACTTCGTATCGTGAGCTGCCACATTGGAAGCGGCGCCAGCGTCTGCGCGATCGATCGAGGAAGGTCGATCGATACATCGATGGGAATGACCGCGCTTGAAGGTCTTGTGATGGGCACGCGCTGTGGAGACCTCGACCCTGGCGTACCCGGCTTCGTCGCACGCGCACTGGGTTTGACGTTGGCGCAGATCGAGGCGGCGCTTTACAGCGACAGTGGACTCAAAGGATTGTCGGGTGAGAGTTCGGACCTGCGGATTGTGGAGAAGCGCGCGGGAGAAGGAGTCGCAGCCGCCCAACTGGCATTGCAGGTACACGCGTACCGCGTGCGCAAGTACATCGGCGCCTACGCCGCCGCGATAGGCGGTTGCGATGCTGTGGCCTTCACTGGCGGAGCTGGAGAAAATTCGGCCGCGTTGCGTCGGCGCATCGTTGATGGCCTGGAGTTCATCGGCCTGGAACTAGACGAAGAGCGCAATCGCGCCTACTCGCCCAACACTGAAGTCGCCCAGTTGCAGTCATCCCGATCCGCCGTCGCCGTGCTGGTGGTTCAAGCACGCGAGCAGTTAGCGATCGCGCGTGAGACGTTCCGAACGCTGAATGACCAGGCAAGTGGTTTGGTATAGGCAATGAACTGGGACAAGACCACGATAAGTCTTCCTCCGGGCCGGGAGCCACGCCCGTTGATGCTCGCGCCGAAGATGGTCCAGTTGCCCATCCAACCGCACGTTGAAGGAAGAAACGGAGCGGTTCAGACACCGGGCCCTTGACCCATGTGCAGCACCTGGGTTCAAACTCGCTCGAAAGTGAAGGGATTCAAGACAACCTTGCTGGAGGATGGTGATGCAACTCATTGAATGCGCCAAGGCGGCAGGCGTCACACCGGACACGTTGCGTCACTACCTTCGGGTGGGGCTTGTGGTGCCCGATGGCCGGGGCACGAACGGCTACCGCGCATTCTCGGATCGAAGCGTCGCCCGGGTGCGTTTCATACGCAATGCATTGGCCCTCGGCTTCACGCTCAAGGACGCTGCAGAGTTTGTCGAGATGAGCCAGCGGGGTGCATCGCCTTGTCCGCGCGCGCGGGCGCTGCTGAGCGAACGGCTTGACGAGCAGGCCCGGCGGCTGAAGGAGGCGACGGATTTGCATCGCCGCATGCAGCAGGCAGAGCGCGACTGGAAGCGGCTGCCGGACGGCGTCCCGGATGGCCATTCCGTCTGCGGCTTGATCGAAGGAGCGGATGCGGACGTTCAGCGCAATTCGGTGCGCGCGAAGTCCCGTCGTGTACGCGCATGAATCGCTCTGATCATCGTCGACATTCCCCGGCATCACGACGCTCTACGTACATGCGGTGCAGCGGTTGTGGTCGTGCCGATCACGCCAGCGCCAAGTGTGAGTCGTCTATCCACTTCGCAGCATCCGCTGCACACGAGCGAGCGAGGCGCCCCCGATGAGCCACCTCACGACACGGGATCGAACCGTATCGCCCGACGGATATGCCGCCGCGCTACGGATCTTGCGCCGGCTGCTGGCCGGCATCGAGCGCCCGCCGGCGTTGCGTCTGGGCGATATGCTCTTGCACGAGCTCGAATCGCACCCGGAATACACCCTGATCATCCGTGACCCGGGCCTGCTGCGTCGCTTGGTCCTGCGCCCGGATCCGCTGCTGCTGGCGGAAGCCTATTTCCGCGGCACCATCGACATTGAGGGAGACCTGTACACCGCGCTCGGGCTCAAGGCGCATTTCGAGAAGTTTTCGCTCTCTTGGCGCGACAAACTGGCCCTGTTGCGCGACGCACTGCTGCTGCGCGTGTCCGACCAGGACGGGTTGAAGCCCTCGCGGAGTCTGGCCTCGCGCGTCGCACGTCGCTTCTCCCATCGCCATTCGCGTCAAACCGATCAGGCCGCGATCTCCTTTCACTACGATGTGTCCAACGCGTTCTATGGCCTCTGGCTCGATGCCGAGAGGGTCTACTCATGTGGCTATTTCAAGGCGACGGATGACACGCTGGACCAGGCTCAGTGCAACAAGCTGGAGCACATCTGCCGCAAGCTGCGTCTGCAGCGAGGCGAACGCCTGCTCGACATCGGCTGCGGCTGGGGCGCGCTCGTATGCTGGGCGGCAAGAGAACATGGCGTCCGTGCGCACGGCATCACGCTCAGCCAACAGCAACTCGAATACGCGCGCGAGCGCATCCGCTCGGAGGGCCTGCAGGATCTCGTCACTGTTGAACTGCGCGACTACCGTGACCTCGAAGGCACGGCCGTTTTCGACAAGGTGTCAAGCATTGGCATGTTCGAGCACGTGGGACTCGCGAACCTAGCGGCCTACTACGCCGTGGTCCAGCGGGTTTTGCGGCCAGGAGGACTCTTCCTCAACCATGGGATCACCCATGACGAGGAGGGCTGGAACCGAACCGTCGCGACCGAGTTCATCAACCGCTACGTCTTCCCCGACGGCGAATTGGACTGCGTCAGCAATATCCAGCTAGGGATGGAGCGCTCCGGCTTCGAGATCCATGACGTCGAAGGTCTTCGACCCCACTACGCGCTGACCTTGCGTCATTGGGTCCAGCGGCTCGAAGCGCGCCGGGAGGAGGCCTTGCGGGAGGTCGATGAGGTGACCTTCCGCATCTGGCGCTTGTACATGGCGGCGTGTGCACTGGAATTCGAGGCCGGGGGAACTGGGATCTACCAGATCGTCGCGTCCAAACGCGACGGCGGAAGCTGGCCCGTGCCCTTGACCCGCTCTGATCTTTATGGAGAACACCAGCCATGAACGCTAGATGGCCGTGCCGCTGGCGCGCGAAAGACGATCGCAGACGCCAGCCTTCCCAATCTCGCCGTCGCGCTTACCTGCGTGCCGGCTCTCAAGGACTTTCCACATGAACCACGAGCTTCCCTGGGTCGCCGAGCGCGTCCGCGTGTTCCGCGAGTCTGATCCCGAGTTCGCCCGCTGGGCGCGCGGCCACGGCCCCATCACCCACAACGATCTCACGCAACTGCGAGTCCACGATCTCGCACAGGTGCTGGTTGCCGAAGGCAAGGCGAGCGACACAACCGCGGTGTATCGCACGCTGTGGGCGGCGGACCGCCTGGCCGTGGCAGGCATGTGGTTGACGGTTCACATGACCTATGCCGACCGGGTCTATCCCGATGGCCGGGGGATGAGAGCCGAGGATTTCAAGGAGACGCCGGAGGGGCATACCGGTGGGTCGCTGAACATCGTGCCGGCCTATGTCGGCTACCTGGCCGCGAACGCGCTCAGTGGGTTGACGCGTGGCTGGTTGATGGGCCAGGGCCATTGCGTCGCGGGCATCGATGCCTGCAACCTTCTGGTGGGCAACATGACGCCGCGCCACGCCGAGAGATACGACCGCAGCGAAAGCGGCCTCACGCGCTTTGCCCGGGATTTCTATAGCTACGCGATCGACGCACAGGGGCGTCCCGCCTCGCCGCTGGGCAGCCACGTCGGCCCGAATACGGCAGGCGGTCTGTCCGAGGGCGGCTATCTCGGCTTTGCCGAACTGCAGTACGTGCACATGCCCTTGCCCGGCGAGCGGCTGGTGGTGTTCCTCAGCGACGGCGCTTTCGAGGAGCAGCGTGGCAGTGACTGGGCGCCGCGCTGGTGGCGGGCAGAAGACAGCGGCTTCGTGGCTCCGTTCATGATCCTCAACGGTCGCCGCATCGAACAGCGCAGCACCATGCAGCAGCAGGGGGGCCGAGAATGGTTCCACCAGCATCTGCGGCTGAACGGCTTCGACCCGATGGAGATCGACGGCACCGACCCCGCCGCGTTCGCCTGGGCCGTTCACGCGATGGAGGAGCGGTTGTCGGCCTGCGCGGCTGGAGTTTCGCAGGGCACCGTTCAGTACCCGGTACCCCTCCACTACACCATCGCCGAAGCGCCCAAGGGATTCGGCTTCCCCGGTGCTGGAACCAATGCCGCGCACAACCTCCCGCTGGAGGGGAACCCCCGGGTCGACCAGATAGCGCTTCAGCAATTCAACGAGGGTGCTCGCGCTCTCTTCGTGCCGTCGCACGAACTCGACGAAGCGGTGGCACTACTGTGCCAGCACGAAGTGCAGCATCGTCCCCTGGAGCGGGACCATGCCCTGGCGCACCGCCAGGTGGCGGCCCCCAGACTTCCGGTTCCGCAGTGGCATGTTGCGGGCCAGGGCGAGGTCTCGCCAATGGCGGCACTCGACGGAGCCTTCGCGGCCCTCGTCCAAGCCAACCCACAGCTGCGTCCGCGGGTGGGCAATCCGGACGAGCTGCGCAGCAACCGCATGGGCCAGACATTGGACCTGCTCAAACACCGCGTCTTCACGCCCGAACCGGGCCTGGCGGAGGCCGTCGATGGCGCCGTGATCACGGCGCTCAACGAAGAAGCGGTGGTCAGCGCGGCGCTGGGCAACAAGGGCGGCATCAACTTGGTCGTCTCTTACGAGGCATTTGCCGTCAAGATGCTGGGCGCGCTGCGCCAGGAAATCCTGTTCGCGCGACATCAGGCGCAGGCAGGCACACCACCCGGATGGCTGTCGGTGGTCACGGTTGCGACGTCCCACACCTGGGAGAACGGCAAGAACGAGCAGTCGCACCAGGATCCGACGCTGGCCGAAGCGCTGTTGGGCGAAATGTCCGACACCTCGCGCGTGTTGTTCCCGGTCGATGCCAACAGTGCCGTTGCGGCGCTGCGCGCGGCCTACGCCTCGCATGGCCAGTTCTGGACGCTGGTCGTTCCCAAGCGGGCCGTCGCCAGCCAGTTGAGTGCCGAGCAGGCCGAACGCTTGGTCGATCAGGGTGGTTGGGTGGTGAAGCCCTGCGACGCCCCCGAGGTGTTGCTGGTTGCCATCGGCGCATACCAGCTACAGCAGGCCCTGCTTGCGGGGCGGCGCCTCGAAGCCGCTGGACATCGGACCGCAGTGACCTGCGTCATCGAGCCGGGCCGCTTCAGAGCACCCCGCGACGAACGCGAGCAGGACTTTGTGGCCGGCGACCAGGCCTTGCGCGCCCTGTTCCCGGAGACTGCCGCCGTGCGCGTCATCGTCTCGCACATGCGACCCGAGCCGACGCTGGGCCTGATGCGCCGGATCGATACAGGGGCGCGGCAGACCCGTGCCTTGGGCTACCAGGCGCGCGGCGGAACACTCGATGTGGCCGGCATGCTGTTCGCGAACCGTTGCACGTGGGCGCACGTCGCGGCGGAGGCCGCTCAAGGGCTCGGTGTCGATCCGCAGAGCTTGCTGAGCGCCGAGGAGTGGGCGGCCGTGCAGGGGCGTGGCGACCCGCGCGTCATCACGGTCTCGGCTTAACCCCCTTCCAGCACGACCCACGACCATGCGCTGATTGCGCCGACGCACTCTGCTCCTGCATGTGCGTTGCCAGGTCGCACTGGGTTCGGATGTCTGACGAATGGCTGTGGGACCGATGGCCACGTCGCGCCTGAATGTCGTCCTCCCGTGCCAAGTAGCACTTCCTTGTCCGGGTTCAGCGCGAGGCGTCAACCATTTTCCCGCGCTGGAGGGGGGATTCGCCAGGCGACAGCATCCGCGCAATCGCCAACTGAATCGCCCGTCTGCGCGCCTCGTGCTCCTGCGAATCCCTCGCCGCCGGTGCCATGCACCACGTTTGCACGACCGTCGCTACCAGTCGCACGATCTCATCAGGCGTGAAATCCGCGGTGATGCGTCCTTCCGCCTGGGCAGCGGTGATGGCCGCATGTTTGGCTTCCAGTACGCTGTGACCGGCGGGAAGCAGGAGCACTTCTTGGCCTCGCTCCAGGTGGAACCAGGTCATGAGCCGCCATAGGTGCGGCCGCTCGGTGAGCAAATCGTAGGTGCGCCCTGCATAGCCGGGAAGATCGTCCGCATCGAAGCGCTCGTCCTGCGCCGCGGCGAGGATTTCCCGGCTGAGCACGGCGTCGAAGAGAGCCTCCTTGTCCCCGAAATGGACATAAAGCATCGGCTTGCTGATGCCTGCAGCCGCCGCGATCCGGTCAATTCGTGCCCCCGCCAGCCCGTTCTCGGCAAATTCCCCCAGCGCAGCGTCCAGCAGCATTTGCTGGGTCTCGGCGGGACGTCTCTTGGCCATGGGCCGTTACTCCTCAACAACATTTCATCCGAGCACCCATCATCGCTTGACACGGGCGCCATTAACTTACAAACTAGTTGGTAAGTAAACCACAGGAGTGCATTTATGTCCAGACATTGGTTCCTCACCGGCGCATCCAGCGGCATCGGTCGCCATCTTGCTGAAATCATCCTGGCTTCGGGGGATGACCTCACGGCCACCGTCAGGCGTCCCGAGACGCTCGACGACCTGGCAGCACGCTACGGTGACCAGCTCGTTGTCGAACGGCTCGACGTGACCGTAAAGGGGGACATCGCACCCGTGGTCCAGCGCGCCGAGGCCCGCCGCCCGGTCGATGTCCTGGTCAACAACGCCGGCGGTGGCATCATCGGCGCCACCGAAGAGTTTTCCGACGCGGACATCGAAGGGCAGATCAGCCTCAACCTGCTGGCGCCGGTGCACGTCACGCGGGCTTTCATTCCCGCCATGCGCACACGGCGAGCCGGTCGGATCATCCAAATCTCCAGCGCCAGTGGCCAAGGCTCCCTGCCGACCAGCAGTCTTTACCACGCCGCAAAATGGGGTCTGGAAGGCTTCAGCGAATGCCTTCGCCAGGAACTGGAGGGGTTTGGGGTCTTCGTCACACTCATTGAACCGGGCGGCGCACGCACGAGCTTCAGCCGCAATTTGCAGTACGCGCTGGCGAACCCCGCCTATCAGGACACGCCTGCTGGACAGATTCGCGCGATGTTCGAGAACGCGGGTGACGAGTTGTACACGCTCGATCCGCAGAAGATCGCGCACCGGATCTTCGACACGGCCACGAGCGAGAAGCCACCGCTTCGGGTGGCGCTGGGCGGTGACGCCTTCGGCGTCATCCAGGCGGCGCTCAAGGGCAGGCTGTCTGCTCTTGAAGCGCAGGAGAGTCTGGCGCGATCGGTGGCCTTCGATAGCTGATCGCTGTTTCAGGTCAAGCCCAGGGCGACGGCAAAGCCAGCAGCAGCCATGGCCGCGTACGACGGCAGCACTCTCCATGCGAGCGCCCTACCGGCCAGCGACATCAACAGGACAAGTTTGGTGACCTGATTGACGGATGCGGCGATGAACAAGGCCAGGGTGGCCGAAGCGGCGGTGACGGCGCCCTCGGTCACCAGGCGGCCAATCGAGAGCGTGATCGCATCGACGTCCACCAGACCCGAGGCAGCGGCGGTCAGCATGACGCCGGCATCCCCGAAGCGATCGGCAAGAAAGCGGCCTGCCAGCATCACCGCGGCCAGGAAGGCTGCGAACTGGAGCGCGGAGCGCAGCTGCAATGGGTTGCCAAGCTGAAGTTCGGGCAAGTCGTCGGCGGGCGACCGCGCCGCCAGGAACGTCCCCAGAACACCGCCAGCCACGGCCATGGCCACGAAGATGACCACCGGGTCCCAGCCGATGCCGGGGGCTGCGATGGCGACGAGAGCCGCCATGCGCGCAAACATGGCTGCGCAGGCGAGCGCCGCCCCCGCCGCTGCCAGTGGACGCCAGCCTGGCGTCTGCCCGGCCCAGCGCGCCAACGTGGCCGTGGTGGCGGTGCTCGACACGATCCCGCCGAGCAGCGCTGTGAATACCAGCCCTCGTTTCCTGCCGAGCGAGCGCATCAGGACGAACCCAGCGAACGACAGCACTGCCAGCAGGACAACGGCCCACCAAAGGCGATAGGGATTCAACGCCTCATAGGGGCCAAAGCCACGATCAGGGAGTACGGGCAGTACGACCACGCTGATCAACAGCAACTGCGTGCCGCTGCTGATCTCCGCCTCGGACAGCTTGCCGACGCCGGCGTGCAAGAGCTGCTTGAAACGCAGCAGCGCCAGCACGACCACGGCGGCGACCGCCGAAACGCGCCAAGCGCCACTGGTCGCCAGCGCCCCGATGGCGAAAGTCGCAAGGGCGGCGACGGACGTGGTCAGTCCCATCACGGCATGCATATGCGCCGTCACCAGGTAGCCCACCACCAGATACACCCCGACGAGTACGAGCAGCGCGATGAGCATGCCGGCTCCCCAGCGCTGGGCCAGCAGCCCGCCAAGGCCGCCGAGCAGGCCGATCAGCGCAAAGGTGCGAACGCCCGCGACGCGATGTCCCTCGGGCCGCTCGCGTTGCTGCCATCCCCGTTCCAGGCCGATCAGAAGTCCCGAAGCGAGTGCCAGCCCGAGCCCGACCAGCGCGGGATCATCGAATTCACTCATCGTCGAACCTGGACGCGGTCGCGGATGAAATCACGCTGCAGTCCCAGCGAAGCATCGGTGCGCGCCATCGACACCTGGGGATCGGTCTCGATGCCGCTCAAGGCGCGAATGGCATCGATGGTTTCGGGAATCACGATCGCCTGGTTGAAGACCTGGTAGGTGTAGTACGCCTGATCGCCTTCGACCGAAAGCACGTCCTCCCACAACGCGACCTCCCACAGGTCGCCGCGCGGGCGGCCGAGATCGGCCATCAGTTCCACCGTGCTGTTGAGGGCCACGAGACCATCCGAGGATCGCACGAACGCGATCCGTGGCGCAGCGCGAAAGGCCGCCAGCACCTCGTCGCGCGTGGCCGGCCTCGTCAGTTCGACCCACCAGGTGTGCAGGTGGCTGCTGTTGTGCGGCGCCTTGACCGCGATCGTGACGACGTCCAGGTCCGGGATCACAGTGCGCGCGTCCGGTCCCTGATGGCTGGGGATCGTCTTCTCCGGCACGAGCGTGTTGATGATGCCCTCCGCATGCGCCTCCCACGGGTCGGAAGCCCGGCGGATCAGCGTCCCGCGGGCTCGCTTGAGCAGGCCCGCTGTCCGAAGCGCCCCGAGGGTGCGCACGATCGACGTCGTGTTGCAGGACACCACCCGGGTGGAGGTGCGGCCGATCGCGGTTGCGTAGTTCTCCTGCGCGACGAACGAATGACCGGTCAACGCGTGGGACTCGCCGCCATGGAAGATGGACTTCACACCGGCAGCGTCGTACGCCCTCTTGTTGACCGCGGCGACTTTCTTGGGTGTGCAATCGACCACGACGTCCGCGTTGGCGAGCAGGTCGGCCAGATCGCCCGCGACAGGAAGCCCCGCAGCACGCATCGATTGTGCGGCTTCAGCGGTCGCCGCGTAAATCGGGAAAGCGCGCTGCGCGGCCACCTGCAGGCGATAGTCGTGCACCACATCCGCGACGCCGGCTAGCGCCATGTCCTCCTGGAGTGCGACCGCATCCGCCACCCGCTTGCCGATCACACCGTATCCGTTCACCGCCACTCTGACCTTGTTCATGCCTGACTCCTTGCTTGATGAGGCGCCTCAGCCGCGGCTGCGCGCGATGGAAAACGTGAACCGGATCGCCAGCGCATAGCCCAGCAGCGCGAGTACCGGCATGTCGCCCCAGCGCGGGCCCACGCCGTGCTGCATCAACAAGCTCGATGCGATGTACAGGCCGAGCGTCACGAGCGCCAGCGCGACGCGACGGCCGAGGCGGTCGATCCCGCTCAGCATCCTGGCATCCGGCTTGATCGACAGTTGCAGCAGGTCACCCTGCCGCAAGACGCTGTGCAGACGCCGCGCCAGCAGGGAGGGCAGGGCGTGGGCCGCGTTCCCCAGTTCATAGGGCAGACGCTGCGATGCCGCAGACTTGGGCTCGTCGAAGACGCCCGTGGTCGTGTGGCGAGAGATGGCTTCGATGATGGAAAACTCGGGTGCCAGCAGGCGCACCGTCCCTTCGAGCAACAACAGGGTACGCGTGAGCACGAGGAGGTCCCTGGGCAGCCGGACTTCCTGGGTCCGGCCCGCCGCCACGAGCTGCGCGAGAGCACCTGAGAGCGACCAGTCCTTCAGCGGCCTCTGTGCGCAGTCTGCGACCAGGGCACGCACGACAGGCACGAACACGGCCCGATCGGTGCCGTCGCCGAGCAGGCCCAGGTCGAGCCAGGCATCGACCACCCATTCGGCATCCTGCTCGACGAAGGCCAGGGCGAACGCCACCAGCGCCCGCCGCATGTTGCCGTCGACCCGGCCCACGATGCCGAAGTCGTGCAGGCATATGCGGCCATCGTCCATCACGAAGACGTTGCCGGGATGGGGGTCGCCGTGGAAGAAGCCATCGCGGAAGATCTGGGCGACGTAGCTGTCCACGAGTTTGCCCGCGGCCGCCACCGCGGTGGACGAAGGCAGACCGTGCAGGTGAGCTCCGTGGCTGAACTGCTGGACCATGACGGTCGGCGTGCACAGGCCGTCCACCACGTCGGGGATCACGATGTCGGCAGAGCCGCGCCAGGCGTCGGCGAAACGTCGCACGGAAGCTGCCTCGCGCGACAAATCCATCTCGTAGCGGAAGTTGGCCGCAACCTCGTCCACGATGGCTGCCAGCCCCCAGCGACGCAGCGAGGGCACGAGCCCCTGCATGACCAGGACGATGCGGCGCAGGATGCGCATGTCGGTCTCGGCCTGCTCGGCCGCGCCAGGGCGGCGGATCTTCACCACCACTTCCGTCCCGTCCGGCAGGGCTGCACGATGAATCTGGGCGATCGAGGCCGCGGCGAGCGCGTGCATGTCGAAGCGTGCGAAGACCTGCTGCCATGGGCGGCCGAGCGCCGCCTCGACCTCCTGGACCGCCTGCTCGGGAGGAAACGGCGCCACATTGGCCTGCAGGCTGGCCAGAGCCTCTTGCGCATCGGGCGCCAGAATGTCGGCCCGCAGGCTGAGATGCTGGCCCAGCTTCACGAAGGTCGTGCCCAATCGCTGCAGCACTTCGGCGAAGCGGTCGGCCGCCCGGTGGGTATCGCAGCGCATCAGGCCCCGGTGCCAGGCCACCCAGAGCAGGAACCCGCTCAGGGCCATAGCGATCTGCGTGGCCCGGCGCAGCGCCGAGCGTTGCGTTGGGCGGCCCGCAAGACGCACGGTGGAAACGGGGCGGTTCGGTCGCGTCATGGCTCATCCAACCTGTTGCGCAGGCGGCCCGCATGCCAGGCTGCGATGTTCGAGATGGTCTCGTCGAGGATGCGCGCGATCGCCTCCGACGTGTTGAACCCGACATGCGGTGTCACGAGCACACGCGGATGCGTCAGCAGTGGGCTGGATGCCGACCAGCCGGTATCGCAACCCAGTCCGCCGCAGCCCGTGGGCACTTCGGGAGACAGATCCCCTTCCTGTTCCAGCACGTCCAGTCCTGCTGCGGCGACGGTACCTGCCTCCAGTGCGTGCAGCAGGGCGGCCTCGTCGATGAGCGCACCCCGTGCCGTGTTGATCAGTACCATGCCCGGTTTCATGCGCGCGAAGGCCTGGCCATCGAGAAGGTGGTGCGTGGCCTGCGTGGCCGGAACATGAAGGCTCAGAACATCGCTGCTTTGCAGCATCTGCTCCCACGTCACCACGCGGACGCCGGCGATGGGTGCTGCCGTGATGTCGAGCGATGGGGCGAGGGCCGGGTCGTACGCGAGAACTTCCATGCCGAAGCCCAGGGCGATACGGGCCACGTGGCGCCCGATCCGGCCCAGCCCGACGATGCCCAGCGTCTTGCCTTCCAGCTCGAAGCCGGTGAGGCCGCGGTAAGCGAAAGAACCTTGGCGCGCCCGCTCGTGGGCTTGTGTCAGATGGCGAGCCACGCCCAGCAGCAGCGCGAAGGCATGTTCGGCGACGCTGGCAGACCCATAGTCCGGCACGTGGCACACGGCAATGCCGCGTCGGCGGCAAGCCTGCAGGTCGATGTGATCGAAGCCCGCGGAGCGCGTTGCCACGAGCCGCACGCGCGGCAGCAACCGGAGCACTGATTCGTCAACGCGCGTGCGCACGAAGACGCACAGCACCTCGGTGTCTTCATCGCCGACATCGGATACCACCAGGCGTTCGTTCTGGACGAAGTGCGCGTGCCAGTGGGTCGGAAGCCTTTGCTGCAGCGCGGCCTGGTCCGCCGGTGCGATGTCGGAGAACAGAACGGACAGACGGTTTTGTGCGGTCATGAGCCCTCCTCGATTACCCGGTGCAGGGACAGGATGCAGAACGCGGCGATGAAGTGCCCGGTCTTGGTGCCTTGCGCGAGTTCCGCTTGCGCGAATACCGTCGGCAGCCGGCCGGCGACCGCATCGCGCATGGTCTCGAATCCGTCGAGCAACTGAACCGTGAAGAACGCCGCGCGGCGCATCGGGCCCTGCGTGCGGCCGCAGTCCGCGTAGGCCAGTGCGGGCTTGAATCTGGCCGGAGGATTCGTCATGGCACGGCCAGCCTCGCTCGGGGCTCACGGAACTGCCACAGCACGATGAAGCTGAGCACAGCGGCAAAGAAGCACCACACCGAGATGAACCAGGTTGCATAGAACATGTAGGCGGCGATTGCGGAGACAAAGGCGGCCACCCCAAAAGCCGCCACGCGCCGGTGGCTAGAAACCATCAGGCTTGCGCAGGTGCCGATCAGATACAGGGCCATCGTGGTCATCACGTAGAAGTGCGGAGAGTCGTAGAGGATGTGCTGGCCGACCACGCGGGCCGTGATGGGCAGCTTCACCAGCATCGCCAGCAGGTACAGACCGACGAGCGCGCCCGCGACTGCAATGGCCACCAGAACCCGACGGCGCCAACGGACGCTCTCCAGCGCCAGCGCAGCCAGCGGGACGTAGATCGGCCACAGGACGTGCGAGAAGAACGAGTAGAGATGCGTTAGCGCCACGTTCAGCAAGGGCGCGCGGTCGGGGAACGTCAGCCACAGCATGCCTTCGAGCAGTTGCTGGACCCCGAACAGCAGCGGGATGGCGGCATACGGCAGTTCGCGCCGTGAGCGGGCCCGGCGCATGGTGACGGTCCCCAGGCCCAGCAGAACCGCTGCGGACGTGAAACTGGCGGGTGCGGAAAAGCACATGGGCAGTCATCTCCCCTCGATCGTGAGCGTCATGGCGAGCGCGGCGCAGCGGCTCATGGCGCGCCGGCTTCCATCAGTTCCTGCACCGCTGTCGCCAGCGGTGCCACCACGCTGATGCCGTTGGAGACATGCGGCACGGTGTCGCAGGTCACCACCCGCTGGGGTCCTGCCGCAAGAAGTGCGTGGTACGCGTCGGCGGCGAATAGGGCGTGCACCCCGATGCACACCGGTGGCGGCAATCCCACGCTGCGCACACTGGCGATTGTCTGGATCATCGTGCGCGCGCTGGACACGATGTCATCGATGAGCACGGGCTGGCGGTCTGCCAGGGCCGCGGTGTCGGGAAGGCTGACCTCCACGTCCTTGTCGCCCCGGCGGATCTTCTGCAACACCGTGAACGGCGCGCCAGCCAAGCGCGCGACTTCCTGGACCCATTGCTCGCTTTCCGCATCGGGTCCGATCAACACGGGACGGTCCACATGGGCTGCGACCCAGGCCGCGATGGCGGGCGCGGACTGGACCACACGGGTCGGCACCCGGTAGACCTCGCCGAGCGAGCGGTAGCGGTGCAGATGGGGATCGACGGTGACGATACCGTCGAACACCGTCGACACCAGCGCAGCGAACGTGCGGGACGTGATGGCTTCGCCCGTGTTGAAGCGCCGGTCCTGACGCAGGTACGCCAGGTACGGGGCAGCCAGCAACACGCGGGTGGCGCCGAGGTCGCGCGCTGCGTCCGCGGCGAACAACAAGGGCAGCGCCTTGGCGTCCGGCTGGGCCAGGCTGGCCACGATCACGACGGTGCGGCCGGTGACGTCGGCGTCCAGCCGCACCAGCGACTCGCCGTCCGGGAACCGGTGCAGTTGCAGGGCAGCCCGCTGCGCGCCCAACGCCCGGATCAGTCCATCGGCGAAGTCTTCGTCGCCCGGCAGGTGAAAAACGAGAGGTTTCATAGGTTCTCCGAAATCTGGAAGATCGGTGGGCGCGAGCGGACGAACTGCAGCGCATAGGCCAGTTCGCCCGGCGCCTGGGCGTGCAGCGTGAAGAGCGGCTGTCCCGCTTCGACCTGGTCGCCCAGGCGCGCATGCACGTCGATGCCGGCGGCAGCGGCGGTCGGTGCTCCGGCGAGCTTGGCCGCCCGCGCGAGCAGCCGGTTGTCGATTCGGGAGACCCGTCCCGTGGACGGCGATGCGACGGTGTGCCGATGCGTTGCCACCGGGATGCTGCGCAGGCCGCCCTGCTCAGCGCAGATCGCCTGGAACGTGGCCCAGGCGCGGCCGTCGGCCAGCACCTGCGCGGCGAGCGTCAGGCCGCCGCCGGCGGGCGCTGCACCGCCCATTTCGAGGATGTCCGCCGCCAGCCGCAACGCTCGCTCCCGCAGGTCGGCCGGGGCCTCGGGCGTCCCTTGTAGGACGGCCAGCACGTCGCGGGCCTCCAGTGCCGGGCCGATCCCGCGGCCGACCGGCTGCTCACCATCGGTGACGCGCAAGGCCACGTGCAGGCCGATGGCGCTGCCCACCTCCTGCAGGCGCCGACCGAGCGCCGCCGCGGCCTGCGCGCTGCGCACTTTGGCGGTGGCACCCACGGGCAGGTCGATCAGCACATGGGTCGAGCCCGCGGCGGCCTTCTTGGACAGGACCGAGGCGACGAGCTGGCCCTCGCTGTCGAGGTCCAGCGGCCGCTCGACGCGGATGAGGATGTCGTCGGCGGGGCTGAGCCGTACCGAGCCGCCCCAGACGATGCAGCCGCCCGTGCGTTCGACCACGCGCCGCATGCTCGGCACATCCAGGTTCACCGGCGCCAGCACCTCCATCGTGTCGGCCGTCCCGGCCGGCGAGGTGATGGCGCGCGAGGAGGTCTTGGGCATCGTGAGGCCGCAGGCGGCCACGATGGGCACCACGAGCAGGGTCGTGCGGTTGCCGGGCAGGCCGCCGACGCAATGCTTGTCCACCACCAGCGGGCGCCCCCAATCGATGCGGTCACCGACGCCAATCATGGCTTTCGTGAGCGAGACTGTCTCCGCGAGGTCCAGGCGATCGCCGGCGCAGGCGGTGATGAAGGTGGCCAGATGCAGGTCCGAGTAATGGCCCGCCGCGACGTCGGAGATGATGGCGCTGAACTCGGCATCGCCCAGGGCATTGCCGTAGACCTTGGCCCGGACATGGCTGAGCGAATCCAGCGGCGGTGCATGGGTCACCGTGACCAGCTGGCCCGGCTGCGCCCCCAGCGACGCCCATGCCGATTCGGACAGGCCAGCGACGTTCTCGGCCAGCCAATTCCCATCGACGACGCTGAGCGTCGCCACGATGCTGCGGCGGCCGGCCGTCAGCTGCACGCGCGCCTGGGTCGTGAAACCCTCCGACCGGCAGACAGGGCAGTCGCGCCGCATGTAGACCACCGGCTCCTGATGGGTGTCGATGCCGGTGCGCCACGCCTGCAGCGTGTTCACGCCATCCTCTCCGGTGCCGGTCTCGTGCAGGTGCGCCGTCATACCAGATCCACCGTCTGCAGGTACTCGGGCACGGCAACCGACCAGCCCAGTTCATGGTCGATCCGCGCGCGCAGCGCATCGGCCGCCTCCGGCTCGCCGTGGGTCACGAAGGTTCGGCGCGGTGTTTGCGTGAAGCCGCGCATCCACGCGAGGATCTCGTCGGCATCGGCGTGGGCGGAAAGGTTGTCGAGCGAGGCCACCTCGGCGCGGATCGGCACGTCCTGGCCATGGATGCGGACGGTGGACGCGCCGTGCACGATCGCGGCGCCACGGGTGCCGCCCGCCTGGTAGCCGGCGAACAGGATGGTGTTGCGATGGTCGGGCGCGAATGACTTGAGGTGGTGCACCACGCGTCCTCCCGTGGCCATGCCACTGGCGGAGATGATGACCATCGGTCCACGACCGGCGCTGAGCGCCTTGGAATCCTCGACCTTGTTGACGATCTTCGCGGCATGGCACATGCCCTCGCATTCCTCGGGCGAGAGCCGGTGCTCGTCGCGATGGGCGTGGTACAGCCGTGTGGCATCGATGGCCATCGGGCTGTCCAGGTACACGGGCAGGTGCTGGTGGATGCGCCCTTGCTTCTTGAGCTGGTAGATGCCGTACATCAGGCTCTGCGCTCGGCCGACAGCGAACGCGGGGATGACCACGACCCCTCCACGGGCGGCCGTCTTGTTGATGACAGTCTCCAGCTGCGCCAGTGCGTCGGACGCTTCATGCTTGCGGTTGCCGTAGGTGGATTCCACCAGCAGGTAGTCGGCGCCGGGGACCTGCACCGGCGAGCGCAGCACCGGGTCGTTAGGCCGGCCGATGTCGCCGGAGAAGAGCACGGATCGCCGGCCGTCGTTGAGGTGCACGAAGGCCGAGCCGAGCATGTGCCCGGAAGGCGTCAACCGCGCGGTGAGTCCGGGCAGCGCCTCGAAGTCCTGAGAGAACGGACGTGGCGCGAACAGCTTCAGGCAGCGCTCGGCGTCCTCACGGGTGTACAGCGGCAGCGCGGGCTGGTGTTTGGAGAAACCGTGCCGGTTGGCGAACTTCGCCTCTTCCTCCTGCAGATGGCCGCTGTCGGTGAGCAGGATCTTGCACAGCTCGTGCGTCGCGGACGTGCAGTAAACCCGGCCGCGAAAGCCTTGTCGCGCCAGCAGTGGCAGGTAGCCGCTGTGGTCGATGTGGGCGTGGGTGAGCACGACCGCGTCGACGGTCTTGGGCGCGACCGGCAGCGGCTCCCAGTTGCGCAGGCGCAGCTGCTTGAATCCCTGGAACAGACCGCAGTCCACCAGAATGGTCGCGTCGCCATGGCGCAGCAGGTATTTGGAACCGGTCACGGTGCCGGTGGCACCCAGAAACTGAAGTTGCATGGTAGGTCTCCAAGGATGTTGTCGTTCAAAGAAGGACCGGCCGATCCGGCAACTCGTTGCCGTGGTCCGCGCCCCGCGGAAAGTGCTGCACCAGCAGGTGGCTGACGGCCACGATGCCTTCCAGGGCTCCGGCCTCGAAGCGTCCCTGCGCAAACTGGGCTTCCATGCGCTGGCACACAGACGACCACCTTTCGGCACCGCAACAGGCATGGATGCCGCGATCGGCCACGATCTCCACGGCCCGGTCGGCCAGCAGCACGTAGATCAGGACGCCGCTGTTGTGCGCCGTATCCCACACACCCAGGCGTGCGAACAGGTCCAGCGCCCGCTCGCCCGGCGATTGGTTGCGCCACAGTGGCGATCCGTCCAGCGCACCCTCGACCACGAAGCGCAGTTGGCCCCCATGCTGGAACTCTCCCGTGCGGATGGCCTGCTCGATCGCATCCAGGGCACGCGGGGGGAAGGCGCGGCGGACTGCGCGATCCGTGGTCGCAAGGTGGCGAAGAAGTCGTTGCATGTTCATCTCACCACCGTCCTGACGCGCCGCCGCCACCGAAGCCGCCGCCGCCGCCGCGGAATCCACCGCCACCACCGCCCAATCCTCCGCCCGGCCAGCCGCCTCCCCGGTGGCGCCCGTGCAGGCCGCCGTGGCCACCCATGCCGATGCCCAGCAGCGTGACGAGGAATCCCGCCAGTCCAGCCACCGCGGCCACCGCGAAGGTGCCCACCAACAGCCACGCAGCGGCACCCAGCACGCCAGCCGTGACCAGGGAGCCTGGAAGGCGGCCGAGGGCGTTGCGCAGCACTCCGCCCAGCATCAGGGCCGCGACGAACAGGAAGGGCCAGGCCTGCCCGATGTCGTTGGTCTGCCCCTGGCGCCGTGGGTCCGCCGCAGGCAGGGCCTCGCCATCGATCACCCGCATGATCTGTTCGGCGCCTGCGGCGATGCCGCCGTCGAAATCGCCCTGGCGAAAGCGCGGCGTGATCACCTCGTCGATGATGCGCCGCGATACCACGTCGCTCAGCGCACCCTCGATGCCGTATCCGACTTCGATGCGCAGGGTGCGGTCGTCCTTGGCCACCAGGAGCAACGCGCCGTCGTCCACCTTGCGACGGCCGAGCTTCCATTGCTCTACCACCCGCAGGGCGTACTGCTCGACGGGTTCGGGCCGCGTCGAGCGGACCATCAGCACGGCGATCTGCACGCCCTTGCGTTGCTCGAAGGCCCGAAGCTGCGCATCCAGCGCGGCGACACGATCGGCGGCGAGCGTTCCCGTGAGATCGGTGACGCGCGCCTGCAGCGGGGGAACGGCGACCAACTCCTGCGCGGACGCGACCGAAAGGAACAGGCTCAGCAGCAGCCAGGCCAGAGCGTGGGCCAGCCGAAGAGGGGCCGCCGGAGAGAGCACCGCTGTTCTGGGCGTTCTCATGTCAGGGGCGCGCCGCCGGCGCCGAGGCGCCGAAATCGACCTGTGGCGGCGCCGCCATGGCCTTCTCGTCGGCGACCGAGAAATTGGGCTTGACGTCGTAGCTGAACAGCTTGGCCGTGATGTTGGTCGGGAAGCTGCGCGTGAGCACGTTGTAATCCTGCACCGCCTTCACGTAGCGCCCACGCGCCACGGTGATGCGGTTCTCCGTGCCCTCAAGTTGGGCACGCAGGTCTTGAAAAGCCTGGTTCGCCTTGAGTTGCGGGTAGTTCTCGCTCACCACCAGCAGCCGGCTCAGCGCGCCGGACAGTTCGCCCTGTGCCGCCTGGAACTTCTGGAACGCCTCGGGGTTGTTGACGAGTTCCGGCGTGGCCTGGATCGAGGTCGCCTTCGCGCGGGCCTCGACCACCCTGGTCAGCGTCTCCTGCTCGAAGTTGGTCTCGCCCTTGACGGTCGCGACGATGTTCGGGATCAGGTCGGCGCGCCGCTGGTACTGGTTCAGCACCTCGGACCAGGCGGACTTGGTCTGCTCGTCCAGCCGCTGGAAGTCGTTGTAGCCGCATCCGCTCAGCGACAGGGCAAGCGCTGCAAGCAGGGACATCAGGATCAGTCTCATGGTTCGGTTTCCGTGGAAGTGAGAAAAGTGCGGGACGGTGAAGCGCTCACCAGGACGGGGTTGGCTGGCCACCAATGCCGCGGAATGAGCAGCAGCGCGAGTGTGGCGGCCAGTGGAATCGACAGCCACGCAAAGGTGCTCTGCATCACAGCGCCGAAGAGCCATCCGGTGGCGGCCGATCCCAGTGTTTGTCCGAGGCCGGCTGCCGCGGCGAGCCCTCCCATCGCGATACCGAGCCGCCGCGCCGAGGTGCCGGCAGCGAGGTAGGCCAGGGTGGGGAGCACAAGACCCGTGCCCGCAGCCGTGAAACTCACGCCGACGTACAGCCACATCTCGCTGCCATGGCGGGCCAGCATCAGGAGCCCGGCGATGCCCAGGACCATGCCGCAGGCCAGTACGCGGCGTGGGTCGGCGCGCTCCAGCAGGCCGGTGAAGAACAGCACCGCGTTGACGCCCAGCATCACCAGACTGCACTCGGCGAACATCAACGACACCTCTCGGGAGGAGAGATCGGGGTGGCGCTGGCCCTGCAGCACGATGCCGAGTTCAAAGCCGGCAAGCACGAACATGACCACACCGTTGAGAATCCAGAGCGCCAGGGAGCGGCTCCGGGGTGCTCCGTCGTGATCGGCTGCGTCCGCCTCTCCAAGGGAGGAAGGTGCGGGAAGCGTTGCGGCCAGGCCCAGCATCATCAGCGCGCCGAGCGCGGCCGAGAGTGCGATCACGAGCGTGGTCGATGAGCCCTGTACCAGCACGCTCAAGAAGCCCAGGCCGACAAGCCGTTCTGCAGCGGCGTTCAGGCCGGGGCCGAACAGGAACCCGAGCAGCGACATCGCACCCAGCCATGCAAAGCGCCTGGCGCGAATCGATTCTGCGGTGTACTGCGCGACGAGCGCCGGCACCACCGGCACGACCGCGGCCACAAAAAAGCCCGTCGCGCCGCGCAGCGCATAGATGCCGATCACGCCCAGGGACTCGGGGCGCAGCAGCGGGAGCAGGCTGGCCACGTAGCCGATCAGGCCCACCAGCAACACGCGGGCACGCCCCAGCCTGTCCGCCAGCATGCCCCACAGGGGCGCACCCAGCAGTATGCCCGCCGTGTAGATGCCGCTGAGGTAGCCGACATGGCGCGCAAGCGTCGCAGGATCCGCGTCGCCCATCAAGGGCCGCAGCCAGTCGGGGATCAAGGGCATCAGTGCCCCATATCCGGCCGAGACGACGAATACGGCCGCAGCGAGCCAACCCAGCTGCGCGACGCCGAGGTCTTGCTGGCGGGTGGGCCCGGATTCGCGCGGTGATCGCATGGCGCGGCTCTCTACCATGGTGGCCCGCCGCTCAGGCTGACGCGGCCGCTGGGACACTGGCACGCGACGTCACGCGCTTGATCCCCGGCAGGCGCGTGCGCTTGAGCATCAGCGCATTGATCGCGACGATCGCGGAACTGCCCGACATGGACAATGCAGCGACCTCGGGCGACAAGGTGAACGGATACAGCACCCCGGCGGCCAGCGGGAAGGCGATCACGTTGTAGGCCACGGCCCACCAGAGGTTCTGGTGCATCTTGCGCAGCGTCGCCCGGGACAGTTCGATGGCCCCGACCACGTCGTAGGGGTCACTCTTCATCAACACCACCTGGGCGCTTTCCATCGCAACGTCCGTCCCCGCGCCAATCGCAAAGCCCACGTCGGCCTGCGTCAGCGCCGGAGCGTCGTTGATGCCGTCGCCGACCATGCCGACCTTGTGACCCTGCTGCTGCAGTTCCTTGATCTTGGAAGCCTTCTGCCCGGGCAACACATCCGCAAGCACGATGTCGATACCCAGTTCCTTGCCGATGCGCTCGGCGGTCGCCTGGTTGTCCCCGGTCAGCATCGCGACCTTCACGCCGCGTGCCTGCAGCTTGGCGATCGTCTCGCGCGAGGTCGGCCGCACGGCATCGGCGATCGCGATGAGGCCGATCAGCCGGCCACCGCGCGCGACGTGGACCACAGTGCGCCCCCCGCCTTGCAGCCGCGCCGCCTCGCTGGCAAGGGGGGCCAGATCCACCTGTTCCGACTGCATCAGCAGCCGGTTGCCCAGGAGCACCGTCTCGCCCCCGATAGTGGCCCGTGCGCCTTGCCCATCGATGTTGGTGAAGTTCTCGGTGACCTCCGTCGGCATGTCTCCCGCACGCTTGAGCACTGCGAGCGCGAGGGGGTGCTCGGAGAACTTCTCCACTGCGGCGGCCGTCGCCAGAAGCCGCGTCTCCTCGACACCGGGCGCGGCCACCATCTCGACGACATCGGGCTGCCCCAGTGTCAAGGTGCCGGTCTTGTCGAACACCACGACCGTCAACTTGGTGGCGTTCTCCAATGCGGCCGCATTCTTGAAGAGAATGCCGTTCATTGCGCCCAGCCCGGTCCCGACCATGATGGCCATCGGGGTGGCCAGCCCCAGCGCATCAGGGCATGCGATCACGAACACGGTGATGGTCAGGGTGAGTGCGAACAGTAATGTCTGTCCCATCACCCAGTACCAGACGCTGAAGGTCAGCAGGCCAATCACGATCGCCGCCAGCACCAGCCACTGGGATGCGTGGTCGGCCAGCAGCTGGCCGGGGGCCTTCGAGTTCTGGGCCTCCTGGACCAGCTTGACAATCTGCGCCAAGGCCGTGTCCGCGCCGACCTTCGTGGCCTTGTAGCGAAAGCTCCCGCTCTTGTTGATGCTGGCGCCTACGACGGTGCTGCCCACGCCCTTCTTGACCGGCATGGACTCGCCCGTCAGCATCGACTCGTCCACTTGCGACGCGCCCTCGACGATCTCGCCATCCACCGGGATCTTGTCGCCGGGCTTGATCACGACCAGTTCCCCGGCTGCAACCTCGGCGGTCGGTACCTTGGTCTCCACCCCGTTGCGCACGACCGTGGCCATGGGTGGGGCGAGATCCATCAACGCGCGAATCGCGTCGGATGCGCCCGCGCGGGCGCGCATCTCCAGCCAGTGCCCCAGCAGGATGAAGACCAGCAGCACCGATGCCGCTTCATAGAACACCTCACCCTCGTAGAAGAAGGTCGCGCCGATGCTGAACAGGTAGCCGGTGCCCACCGACAGCACGACCAACGTGGCCATGTTGGCGACGCCGTTGCGCAGCGCGCGCCACGCCGCCACGTAGAAAGGCCAACCTGGATAGATGATCGCGGCACTTGCGAGGAAGAAAAGAAAGAGCTTGTCGTCCAGCCCGAACGGCGTCTGGAAGTCGCCGAACATCTTCCCCATCGGGGAATAGAAGAACACGGGAATGGCGAAGACCAGGGCCACGAAGAAGCGATTGCGCATGTCCCGAGCCATGTCCTGCATCGAGCCCGACCCGTGGCCCATGTCGTGCATCATGTCGGCCATCGCAGGGTCGCCTGCGTGGGCCTGGTGCGCAGCATGGGCGGCGGGCGTCGTGGCCGCAGCCTTCGCGCGTGCGGCCGTGGCGGGGGCATGCGCGTGGTGCCCCTCATGCCCCATCTCTTGCGCCTGACGTGCGGGTGCGCCGTGATGGCCGTGCACCGCATGGCTGGGGTCGGCAGAGACGCCAGCGGCGGGCGCGCACACGTGCTTGGGCGTCTGCTCGCCACGGCAGTGATAGCCGCATTCGGCGATGCGCTGGCGCAGATCCTCGACACTGAGTTGTCCCTCATCGAGATGGACCGTTGCGCTTCCCGCAACATAGTTGACATCTGCATGATGGACGCCGGGAAGCTGCAGCAGCTTGCGGCGTACTCCCTCCGCGCTCAGGCTCGATACGAGCCCTCCGACTTCAACGTTGATCGACTTCATGGCTGTTCTTCCTGTTCGCTGTGTTCGTGGTCTCAACGAGCGAGTCGGCCCGAGTCCAGGCAGTCCTGCGAGAACTCGAAGACGATCTCCCGGTCGGGAGCGATGACCTTGTGCTTCTTGCCGGCGTAGTGCAGCCGGGAGAGGATGTCTCTGATCAGGTTGAGCCTCGCCAACCGTTTGTTGTCGGCGTGCACGACAGACCAGGGCGCCGCGGCCGTATGGGTGCGCATGAACATCTCGTCGCGCGCCCGTGTATAGCCGTCCCAGTGCTTCAGCGCGACGGCATCCACCGGGCTCGACTTCCACTGTTTGAGGGGATCACGGCGGCGTTCCCCGAGCCGGCGGCTCTGCTCCTTCTTGCCGATGTCGAGGTAATACTTCAGCAGCTTGATGCCGGAGTTGACCAGCATCTCCTCGAACTTGGGCACTGAGTTCATGAATTCCTCGTGCTCCTCGGCGGTACAGAAGCCCATCACCGGTTCCACGCCCGCACGGTTGTACCAACTGCGGTTGAACACCACGAGCTCTTCGCCAACTGGCAGGTGCGGGACGTAGCGCTGGAAGTACCAGCCCGTGCGATCCCGGTCGGAGGGCTTTCCTAGCGCGACGACCCGTGTTTCCCGAGGACTCAGGTGTTCGACCAGCCGCTTGATGCTGCCGTCCTTGCCTGCGCCGTCCCTTCCCTCCAAGAGGATCAGGATACGGTCGTTGCATTTGATGAAATGCCGCTGCAGTTTCACCAGTTCGATCTGCAGCATGTGCAACTGTGCTTCGTAGTCCTCGCGGCCGATCGAGCGTGTCGCTGTCTCGTCGCGCGCTGAGCCGTGGGCAGTGCCGGTGCCGTCCACATCGGCCTTGTGCTTGGCGCCTTTGGCACCCTTCTTGTTCTTTGCCATGGGTTCTCCGTTAGGTCTGGTCGCAGGCGATCAGCATTGCGTGTGTCGACGCCCGGCGGGGCGCGGCGCTCATGTCCGCATCCGAGCGGGAGCCGCAGCCATCGCCTAGTCCGTAGGCTGCAGCCAGGTACGGTCGATTGATGCGCTGACGCCAGCGGGTCTTCTTCATGTCAGCCTCGCTGGCGCGTGTCCGAGAGGGAGGGAAGGAAGCGCGGCGTGCGCGCGGCATAGGCGTCGAACTCGGCGCCGAACTGCTTGCGCATGTCCTTCTCCTCGTTGACTGCCAGCCTCGAATACATCACGACGAGGAAGGGGAACATCAGCAGCGTCAACAGCGTCGGCCACTGCAGCAGAAAGCCGAAAAGGATCGCCACGAAGGCCACATACTGCGGGTGCCGAATCCTGGCGTATGGGCCGCTCACGGCAAGTTGGGCGTGCCGTTGCGCGTGGTAGAGCACCGTCCAGGCGCTCGACAGAAGCCAGAAGCCGCCCCCGATGAAGATGTAGCTTGCGATATGAAGCGGGCTGAAGTGAGGGTCGCCGCTCTCGCCCAGCAGGGTCGACCAGAGATGGCCGCTGTTGTGCGACAGCAAGTCCAGACTGGGATACTTGGTCTGAAGCCAGCCGGACAGCACGTACAGCGTCAGCGGAAAGCCGTACATCTCGACGAACAAGGCAACAATGAACGCTGCGAATGTCCCGAAGGTTCTCCAGTCGCGCGAGGTCTGCGGTTTGAAGAAGCTGAAGGCGAACATGATGAAGACCGCCGAGTTCACGAGGACGAGCAGCCAAAGCCCATAAGCGGGCGCATCGTGGTTCATTTGCGCTCTCCCGGGTACGGTGAATTCGCCTTGCTACCGTCGCCTGGTACGGCATGGCGATGCATCAGCACATGAGCGATGACGCAAGTCGCCAAGAGGACCAGTGGCAGCGCGGCCAGGTAGTGCCCGCGGTGTTCCGTCAGCAGCATGTAGATGCTCACGGCCAGGAAGACCAGAAAGCCCAGGAACCATCGCGAGCGCGAAAACCTTGGACCGGTGCGGTGAGAAGTTGTCATGGTTGTCCTCCTCACATCGCCGGCTCAGGCATCCGGTCCATCATCATCTGCATCATAGATTGGCACATGTCCATGCGCATTTCGAGCATTTGCTGCCGCTCAGCTGTCGGCGCCGACTCGGCTCCATCCTTCATTGCGCCCATCATCGCCATGCCAGCCCGCATGGCCTGCATGTGTTCGGCCATGAGCGCCTTGCGCTGCGCAGGCGTCTTCGCAGCCACCATCCGTTCGTGCATGGCCTGCATCGACTTCAGTTGCGCATCCATGCCCTCGGTGGTCGGCGCCCTTGGCGTCTCGGCCGCAGTCGGACTCGCACCTGCGGGGTGATGGGCCTGATGGTTGTCCTGCGCGAACGCAGACAAGGTGACCAGTGCGGCGCCAACGATGGCCGCGATCGAATGCGTGAATTTCATTTCTCTCTCCTTTAGCCGCGGGTGCCTGCCATTGGGGCGAAACCGATGTCGCCGCAAGCGGACAAAGCCCTATGAAAACTCCGTAGTCGGGTACAGAGTCAAGGCTTATGAGTTGTGCGCCGGCTGTGACCGACACGGCAACTCAAAAGGAGGCGCTACAGCGCGAGACGCTCAAACAGCAGCCAGGAAGGCTGCTTTGGAGGAGGCCGCTCGTGACCCCTCGATGGGATGGCTCGCAGAGCCAACGTCGGAGCCAGCAGCTGGTCTCCATAGGCGGGAGGCGCCAAACCGACGAGGTCGAACGCGAAGGTTGGTGCTTTCTGAATGGCGGACTGGTTGACGTCGCCGCAGAGCTTCAGGCACGGGGCCTTCGACGGGTCGTGGGAACCTTCTTCGTGCTCACCATGGAGGCCTTCATGATTTCCATGCCCGGACGATGGGACATGCTCATATCCGACAGCATGCCGATGTTGCTGCGGAGACTCCAGAAGGCAGGCATTGGCCACCCCGGCCCCGAGCGCAAACAGCCATACCCCGAGCACCATCCACGCGATGGCGCGAATCCTGCGGTGGTTGAGAAGTGTGCGCATGTGCGGCCTATTGACCCATTGACACCTGTGATCATATTCCCAACTGAGCTGCGGGAAATTGATTTGGATCAAATGGAGGCAAGGGTCAACTACGCGGTACTGCGTTATCCTGTGTTGCTCGTGAATAGACAGTGGATCGCTCGATGAACGAAGGTTTGGGTGATTGGATGACGGTCGGCAGGCTGGCGAAGGTCGCTGGCGTCGGCGTGGAGACAATCCGCTACTACCAGGGACGTGGCCTTTTGCCGATTCCGAAAAACGCCGGCAGCTTCCGGCGCTACCCCGGTTCGATGATCCAGCGGATCGGCTTCATCAAGCGCGCTCAGAGCCTTGGGTTCTCGCTGGACGAGGTGAAATCGCTCTTGGACCTGGAGGATGGGCGGAATCGCCGTGCTATTCAGACGGTGACACGGCGGCGCCTTGACCAGATCGATGAGAAGGTCGGCGATCTTGAGCGCATGCGAGGCGCTCTGCGGGACATGCTGGTGAGGTGCGAAGAGACGGGAGAGGCGCTGCCTTGTCCCATCATCGCTGCGCTGATGGCGCCTTTGACTCCCTCCGAATGAAGGTATGGCGTGGGAGCCAGTCCCGGCGAAGTTGAGAAGTTCATGTTGACCCTCGTCACCTTCCTGAAGTCTCGTCGCCGTGTTTGGTGTCACCCAACAGGCATAGATAGGGATTGCTCGGAGGCGTTTCCGGGAAAAGCAGGCTCGAATCTTCCAGAAGGTATCCGTGCAGGCGGCGGGACTTTCTTGGCCCGGTGACTTCGCACGTCCAAATGTTCAGGCCATTGGGGTGCTTGACGTGTAGTTGGAGCTTTTCAAAGCGCTTCTGCACCCACTGCCAATCCTGTTGCTCTTCTTGCCTGGCCAGTGCGTCCACTTGCGGATGCTCCTGCGCATAGCGTTGGAAGACGCCTGGGCTGACGAGATAGGCGGTGCCGCTCACGGTATGCACGAGCGCCTTCGCGTCGTTGATGATGAGCCGGCGGGAAGCGATGCCCTGTTTCAGCCACGCTATGAAGTGCTCTCCGGATGGCTGCGTTGTCCTGGGCGTCGGCGCTGGGGACGAACGCTGAGGGGTGGTCAAGGGTGGCGCTTCGGTACGCGCGGCAGACACCAGCTCAGAAAGTGCTTCAGCATCCTGCCGGGTCGCGGGTGAATCCCCCATGCCCACCATCGAAAGCATGTCTTCCATCGCGTCGGGCAGCGGCTCACCTTCCGTTGAAGGAGAGGAGTTACCTTTCTCCCATGGCGGAACCTCTTGGCCCTCCGAAGCGGACTGCGCTTCTGCCGGCGGAATGGTGGCGGACACATCGGCCTCTTTGGCCGTGGCCGCCGCGTCGATCGACACCGTGCCGGTAAACGGCGCCGGCCTCTCGCGTGGCTCCCAGATCAGCGCGGGCGCGAGGCGCAACAAGGTGAACGAGTGGGACCAGCCGGTGGAACTGGTCACGGTCGCACGCCAGATCGCCTTGCCGTCGGGCGTGGGCCACAGCATGCCGTGATCCTGCAGGACGTTGAACACCGCGGTGTTGTTCGCGGGGATGCCATCGACACCTTGGGACAACAGATGCGCACGCAATTTGTCCGATACCGTCTTGCTCACCAGCCACAGCGTGTCCTCGGTGAGCCAGCCATCGGAGGCTTCGGGCTGGTTCAGCTTCAGCTCTTCCTTGAGCAGGTAGCGCAGTCCGTTGACCAGCTTGCGTTGCAGCGAGTGCTTAGGCGCGGCCATGGCGCGCGCGGGATCGCCGCCCAGTTCCTGGGCCACGGAAGCGCGGTCGGCCTGTACGACCAGTTCGCCCAGCACACCGGCGTGCTCGTACTGGCCGGCCAGGACGTAGAGCAGCGGTCCCCACAGGTCGGGATAGCCACTGAGCCAGTCCAGGGCATCACGGTCGAGCAGTTGACGGTAGAGTAAACCTGTCGCGGCGCTGTGGAGCCGATATTCCCGATCGTCGCGGTAGCGGAAGCGGTATGGCTGGTGCAGCGGGCCGTGCCAGGGGTGCCACAGCGAGCCGTCGGACAGTTCGACGTGCAGATCGACGGCGATCTTGCCGATGTCGTGCAGCAGCGCGGCATAAGCGACTGCGGCAGTCCAGGCTTCAGACTGCGCCGCCTGGTCTTCGGGACTGCCGCCAATGGGCAGCAGATGGGACTGCCGCAGCTTGAGCGCATAGGCGACGATCTCCAACCCGTGATCCAGCATGCCGCCGGGGTAAGCGTGGTGATGGCTTTCCGATGCGGGGAATTGTTGGACCAACTCGGCGTAGTGCTCCAGCGGCGTGCGGTATAGGGTGGCGAACTGCCGCCGCGACAGCGACGTGCGCTGCCAGATGTGTTCCAGCAGCTTCTGCCGGCGCGGTGTTGCCAGCAGCGATGCGGCCGATTCGGGCCGCAGCAACCCTTTCGGGAGGTCGGTGGCGGGCGCTGGCGACGGGGCAGCGACCGGGGGCCGTTTTCGCTGGAACAGGGAGAGCATGCGGGTGTCCTCTGGGGGGCCGGCCGGGAGGCCTTTTCGCCTTTTCGAGGTAGGGCCTTTCCCCTTGCACCCCATTCCCTTGCCGTTTCGGCCCTTTGGCCTTTAACCGTTTCGGTATAGCCGGGCCTGGGTTGCGTCTCCAGCGTCAATGTGGAACCCGCACGAATGGATTGGACGGAGACCTGGCGCTGGCCCCTGCCTATGCTGCGGGGACGCTACCCCCGGCAGGTAGGCTCTCGCTCAGGAGACTAAGTTGACAAATGCGACAAGGGCGACTAGAGTGAATCCTGTCTCAAACCTGCTTGGGAGATGACCATGCCCACCGCCATTGAATTCATTGCCGATCGTCTGCCGCGCGTCACCGTGGAGGACGTGCGCCGTTTCGCGGATACCGTTGAAATCCGGGATGCGCCGGCTTTCGCGGCCGAGTTGCAGGCGTTCATTCACGAGCGCGTGGAGGCGGTAAAACTGCCAGCCAACCTCGAAGGCGAAACGGTGGAGCAGGCCCTGGCGCGCAAGGCGGCCGCGCTGCGCACCGAAACGCGCTGGACCCCGACTGAAACCGACGTCCAGCGAGGCCGCGCCGTGTTGCTGGAATCCTTCAACCAGCCGCACAACCTGCCGATCCCCGAGTACGCCAAGCTGGCGGACAAGTCGCGCCAGCAGATCTACAAGGACATCCTCGCGCGCCGGCTGCTGGCGCTGAATGTGGGGCCGCGCGGCCAGAAGCTGCCCGACTGGCAGCTCGACCCGGTGAAGCAGCAGTTGACCCAAACCGTGCTTCAAGAGGTCGAGGGCATCGACCACTGGACGATCTACCGCGCACTATCCGAACCGCTCGAAGGCTTGGGCGGACGCTCGCCGGTGGATGCGGTGACGCATGGCACAATCGATGACGTGGCCGAAGCGGTGTTCAACGTGCTGGGCGTCCAGGTGCATTGAGGCAAGACCGCCATGAGCCGCGAACTGCCCTTGTTCTTGATCGATGCGGGTGAACTGCTCCAGCATGTGAGCCGCGTCGTCTATCGGGGCAGCCCGCTGTACTATGGCCGCAGCGGCACCAATCGCTACGACGACCCGGCGCGGACCTACGGCGTGCTCTACCTGGGCCGCGACCTGTCCACGGCGCTGATGGAGTCGGTGTTTCACAAGCACCAGTGGCTGGCGGACGAGAAGCGCTCGATTGCGCTGAAGGAAGTCGAGAGCCGGCTCGTGCGGGCCGTGGGGGTCCTGGACGACGTGCGCTTGGCCGATCTCACGGCCGAGGGTGTCATGGCGGGTTACTTCGGCCTGAACCTGGAACAGTTGGCCAGCCGCGACTACACGCACACGCAGCAGGTGTCCGCCCAGGTGCATGCGATGCTCGGCGATGATGGCCAGCCGCTGTTCGACGGGGTGCTCTATCCGTCGCGCAACAACTATCCCGCCAAGAGCATCGCCCTGTTCGAGCGTGCGGCAGCAAGAGTCGGCGTTGTCGATGACATCGACCTGGTGGACCATGTGGACTGGCCGCGCTTCGTTGCCACGTATCGCGTCGGCGTGGAGCCTGATCCCGGGCCGGTGGAACCGGATGACGAAGCGTCCTGAAGCGGCAAGAGAGCACATTGAAGCCCCAAACAGAATGAAATGGACCAAACTGGAATAGGCATCCCTCTGTAGCAGGAGACGACCATGAACACCACGACCCGCATCAGCACCGCAGAACGCCTCGGCCGCACCTTTGGCCGCGGATGGCGCGCCTACGCGCGCGGCGAACGTCGGGCGTCGAACTGGTTGGTGTCCAAGGGGGTGCCGGCGGCCGTTGCCACCGCGCTCGTGTGGGTGGTCAAGCTGTCTGTGGTGGGATTGCTGCTCTACGTTGCTTTTTGGTTCGCACTCGTGTTGTTGGGCGTCGTGGCGGCGGCGTGGGCTGCTGCTGCCAATACCTCTGACGAGGACGAGTGGCCTTTCACCGATCTCACAGAACTGCGCAAGACACCGGGCTACGATCCCAATCTGTACAACGATACGTCGCACGAGTTGTACACCGACGACTGACGGACTCCGGGCTACTTCAGCTTGCCTCCCGTGAGTGCCCCAGCCCCCTTGCCCCCGGCTTGGCCGGCGCTCTTGCTGCCGTCCGACAACCCCTGAATGGCATGTCCCGCCCGAATTCCAACCCAGGTCAGGCTTGCCAGCCAGAATCCTGGCAGCACCAGGAACATCGTGCCCGCGACGAACATCAAGAGCATGTCGCCGAACGCATTGTTCAGCCCCACCAGCGGGTCGAAGTTCGTGTGTGGCCGGTTCCAGCCAAAGCCCCAGCCATAGAGCGCATCGAGGATAGTGCTGTCGATCCAGCGAGCGAGCTGGAACCAGAAATCCACGAAGAACAGCGCGAATTGCACGACGCTGACCGTGACGACCGTCTTCAGGTCATAGGTGCCCACGACCAGCACGAGCGGGATGCAGATGACCAGCGCCATCTTGAGCAAGGCGAGGACCATGGGTAGAGACTGTCTCACGACGTCCATGGCGGGAAACGCGGCAATCGCGCCGACGGCCATCCCAACGTCTCCCGTGGCCCGTGTCACGATGTTCGGCAAGGTCTTGTCGATCTGGCCTCCGTAGTCCGTATAGACGCTGCCCTGGTTCAACTTCTGCTGCCGCGGTGACGCGATGGCTCGGATCACCGAGTCGTCCACCTCGGCCCGGCTCAGGAACCCGGCCCAGCCCGCCAGGCGACTCAACAGGCTCGGGTCCACCTGACCCAGCAGGCGTGCCCGCAGGCCGTTACTTCCATCGCTCCACCACTGGCGGCAGGTCGGGTAGCCGCCACCGCTGGCCACCTGCGCAAGCCCTGCGTCGCGGGTGCTGTCATAGGGCCAGTCCTCGCGTGGGGTGCTGGAACGGTATGTGTCGTAGTAGCCGTTCGTGTCGGTGAAGAACCGCGATCCGATCCAGGTCACGTCGTGCATCTGCTGCTCATCGAGCTGAGGGCGCTGCATGAACAATTTGGCCCGTGCAGGCCCATAGCAATCCCGCGAGAAATCCGCTACTTCCTGAGCCAGCACCGGGTCATCGATGCGCGTAGCGTCGATCTCCATGCGCATCTGCCGCAGGTCCGTGCCGCACGGGATCGCTGCCACCGAAGCGCCCGTGACGGCGCGCGAGAGCGCGTGCATGAACGCCCACCACACCGGCACCTTCGCCGACTGGTTGTTGATGGTGCTGAAGGACTGCGACCAGCCGGTATCCCCGGGCTGCGCCACGCTGACCTGGCACTGGGCCGAGCGCGAGCTGTCGTACTGGATGGTGTTCAGGTCCACGTCGATGAACGGAATGCCGGCGAACATCACCACCACGATGGCGACGAAGACCCGGTTCTCGATGCGGGCGGCGCTCAGCACGCCTTTGTTGCCCTCGTCGGCGCCTTCCGCACGGGCCTTCAACCACTCCTGCACGATGATGGCGACGAAAGGCAGCGCGAATACCCCGCTGGATACGAGGACCGCCCAGATGCCGTTGTTGACGATCCAGGACACGAGGGTTAGGTAGTACTCCAGGTAGTCGGTCGTGAAAAGCGTCATGGCCTCGATCCCCTCAAGCGGCCTGCATCAACAGGCTGGCTTCCAGCGCCACGATGGCAACAATGCCGGCGACCTCAGCGCGAATCAGCCGGCGTCGGGCCAGCGTGCTGTCCTCGCGCGCCAGCAGCCGCCGCCGCATCCAGACCCAGCCGCAGGCCGTCGCCCCGTACAGGAACAACCGCCACACGAAGAAGTAGCCCGATGCGGCCGCGAGCCACCGCTCCCAGCCGGCCACGCTGCCAACGAGATAGATGCCGGCGATGTTGGCGCCCACCGCAGCGGCGACGATCACGGCCGCCCACAGCAGTGCTTTCGCCGCACGCCGGCTGATGAGCCAGCGCAAGGGGCGCCAGGCCATGCGCTCCGCGCTCATGGCCGGCCTCCCGGATTGCCCTTCTGCAACTGGTCGAGGCGGTCGGGCACCGGATCGCCCTCATAGATGCCGCGCGAGCCTGCCGCGCGCGTGCCATGGCGCTGGATGATGGCCATCGGCGAGTTGTTCGCCAGCTCGCGCCGCAGTTCAAGTTCGGTCTTGAGGTTGCGGATCTCCCGGTCGAGCGTGTCGCTCTCGTGGTTCACGGCCTCGACTGCCAACTCGTTGGCTGCCACGTTGGGCTCTTTCTTGCCGGTGAGCAGCGTGCGCTGGAGCAGCAGTGCCTTCTCCAGCACCGACGAAAGCGCCACCTCGGACGCGAGGCGCCGCGCCAGCAGGTCCTGGTCCGGCTCGTCGCGCAGCGCCTCGATGACGCCGCGCGTGATCGGCAGCGACGTGCTGCCGGCCTCGCGCAAGTTCTCGAAGGTGGTGTTGCGCACGCCGGAAACCAGTTCCTGCAAGACTTCCAGCTTGGCTTCGTACTCCTCCTGGATCAGCGGCGTCAGCCCGACGCCGGGCACCGTCTCGGTCTTGGTGCAGGAATCGCACGTGCGCTGCACCTGTTCCCCGAGGACCCGGGTGGCCCATTCGGTCGCCTGCTGCGGCGACGTCCAGGTCTGGCAGGACAGGCTCGCGCAACTGGTGGACGCGATGGAGGATGTGTCCGTCACGCCGCGCCCGTTGACCAGGTTGTAGCCCGCGCGGGTGACGTCGCCGACCACGCGGATGGCGGACTGGCCTGCGCCACCGGCATTGCTGCCGCCCACCCAGGGAAGGCCGTCGTTGCCGCGGCGCGTCTCGGCCTGCTCGACGGCCGACACGGCATCGTTGCTGCCAACCGCGTCACGCAAGGCCATGCCTTCGGCCATCTGGCTCCAGCCAAGCTGGCCACCCGCAGTCTCGGCCATCTTCTCCGCCATGGCGCGGCACGTCAGCTTGGAGCGGTCGAAGTCCAGCCGCGCCTGCAGCACGCCGTTGGTCAGCAGGTTGTACAGGCCCGGATCGGCGCGCTGAATGATCAGCGCCGGCAGCGATGCAACCGCGCTGGTCGCGCTCTGGATCACGTTGCTCATGATCTGCTGAAAGCCGTTCGTGATGCCGTTGAGCTGATTGCGCAGCGTGGTCTGGATGCTCATGTCGCCGCAGATCAGGTTGCTGTTCCACCCCACGCCGACCCCGATGGAGCGCATGCCGGCCGCGCGGCCCATGGACACCGCACTGCCACCGCCGATCGAGTACATGACGTCATCGCCGAGGACGGGGCCGCTGTTCTGGTATCCGACCTGCGCCCACGCCAGGCCGCAGACCAGAGCGAGCGGGCCGGCCAGCGCCTTCGGGCGCAGCAGGCGGCACGCCTTGGCGGAAAGGTTCATCGATTCAGGACGCTTCATCGTGGCACCTCAGAGGAAATCGACGCTGCCCAGGAACACCTGCCCGCGGCGTTCGCAGCACGCATAGGGACGCCACAGCGCCCAGGCGTAGTCGCCTTGTTGGGCCTGGGTCAGCGTGCCGCTGTGCGGGAACACCACGCAGGTGTTGGACAGGCGCGGCGTCAGCTCCTGCCACTTGCCCGTAGAGGCATCACCCTCCATCAGCGCGCCGGCCGGCCAGTAGCCGTCGCGGGCGTTGACAAGCAGCGGCTGGTACACGTGGATCTGCCCGCGGCGCGTGACGACATCACCGGCGCGCTGGGCCACGACGGCCCCGGATTTGTAGTCATCGGTCTGATGCAGGAAGCCGCCGCGCGGATAGACATTGCCCCAGAGGTTCATCGTGGTGCGCGCACCGACCTCGCGCATGCCCGGAATCAACGCCTCCGGGTAGGCCATTTCAGGCACGTTGTAGCGCCAAGCCAGCGTGTCCAGGGTGCTGAGTAGATACGGCATGAAGGCCGTGCCCGCGCCTTGGCAGAAATAGCCCGACGACGATGCGAACTGGTTGAATACCTCGCCGCCAGGATGGCCGATGACATCGCTGTTCTTGAATTTGGCGAGGTTGTTTTCGTGGTCTTCGTTCGTGGTCCCATCCCCACCTGCCTGTGCGGATGGGTTGGGCGTGCTCATCGCCTGCACCTCGACCCAGGGGTTCTCTCCGGTGTTGCTGTAGCTGGAGACGACCGCATCGGGCACGTAGTGCCGGACCTTGGTGGATGTGCGCACCGTGCAGCCCGTCCAGGTGCAGTAGAGCCAGTAGCAGATGCCCACCACCCGGTACTCCAGGCAGTCCGGCGACATGACGGAGGACACGATGGTGGCGGTGTTCAAGGCGTAGCTGCCCGTGGCGCTGATCAGCAGCAGCGAGGCCACGGCGACGCGCAGGCGGCGCAGCAGGTCGAATGGGCGATGGGTCACGGCTGCGTCCTCCGGTGTTGCTCGATGCGCGCGACGGCCCGGGCCACGTCCGGCTCGCCATAGACCACAAAGCGTTGATCCACCACGACGGCCGGGATGGTCGTGACACCCAAACTCCATGCGTCGGTGACGCCCTGGTAGGCGGTGCCGATGCGGCGCTGAAGATCGGTGCCGCCTTGCTTCAGGCGTTGCCGGACGATGGCTGCTGCCCGCTCAGGGTCGGCTGGAAGATTCGCGGAAAGCTCGGCCTCGATCCGGGGCGTTTCGCCCAACTCGATCAGTCGCTCGCCGCCCATGGTCTTGACCGGGTGGCGGCTGTCGGTGACGACCACCACGTCGGCGGCGAAGGTGGCCGGGCTGAACACCGCCAGAGACGTCGGCAGCGCCACGGCCAGGCCAAGGGTTCGCCAGCCTGGTGCGAACCGGGTAAAAGCTGCTGGCATGTCATGTGCCCCGGAAGTTGATCAGGGCCATAGTCAAACGCCGAACCCCAGGCGGCCCCAACAAACAATGCGCATCGCGGCCACCCCGCATACCTGCTTGCGTCGCCGCAAAGAAAAAAGCGGAGGCCGAAGCCTCCGCGCTGATCAACGAAGCAGTGCAACCCTTACAGCAGGCCGGACTCCGCAAAGGAGAACGGGGCACCCTGGCCGACGATGATGTGGTCCAGTACCCGCACATCGATGAGCGCCAGCGCGGCCTGCAGTTGCTGGGTCAGCATGCGATCCGCGCTCGACGGCTCGGAAATGCCCGAGGGGTGCTGGTGCGCGAAGACCACCGCGGCGGCCTTCAACTCCAGCACACGCTGCACGACGACACGCGGATAGACCGAAGTCGAGTTGATCGTGCCCCTGAACAACGGCTCGTAGGCCAGCACCTGGTGCATGCTGTCCAGGAACACCGCGGCGAATATCTCATTGGGCTCGGCGACCAGCTTCACGCGCAGGTAGTCGCGCACGGCCGTGGGGTCGAGGAGTTTCGCACCCGCTTTGAAAACCCGCTTCTCCAGCAGTGCAATGGCTTGCTGGATGATCCAGTCCTCGTGTTGGGCAGCGATGGCGGAAAGCGACTCCAGGCAGGAGTCATTGACGACGAAAGACATGGCGAACCTCCAGACGGTGAGATCGGAGGGCGCGCGCCCTGGGAGGGCAAGCCCTCCTGGGGAACGAACAAGGTGCATCCATCACCGCGGCAGCGGTGATCGTTCGCGGCCAGGATGCGAGGCGAACGGGTTTCGGTCAGCGCAGTGGACTGCGCCGTAGCCTTGAAGACCGGGGCTACCTGGGCATGTCGCCGACGACGTCGGCAGGCATTTCCGATGTAGTAGGTGTGGCGGCGGGATCGCCGGCCGCGAGCATGTCCATGGCCGACAGCAAGGCATCGCCCTCGATCGGACCCTGCAGTAGGATCGCCTTGCCGGTTTCGCGATCGTGCAGCCGCAGCGACGGCGTGGCGGTCACGCCGCTGCTCGTGGCTTCCGCCGTCTGGGTGCGGATCGGCGCCTCGGGCCGTTCGCTCGCCAGACACTGCTCGATGGCTGGCGTAAGGTCGGGGTACCGCAGGTCCTCGGGCAAGCCCTGGCCGTCGCTGCGCGTGTGGGCATAGACCCACTCGACAGCCTGCCAGAAGGCGGCATGGCCGCCAGATTCGCCGGCGCACTCCGCCAGGCTCGCTTCGGCAGACGCGGCCGGCTCATGCGCGGCCAACGGGAGGTGGTGCCATTGCAAGGCCACGTCCGCGTTGCCGGCCACCCAACGCTTGAGCACTGGGAAATAGGATCGGCAGAACGGGCATTCGAGGTCCGCGTAGAGCGTCAGCGTGAAACGCCCTTCCGGATTTCCCATCTGCCACGGAGGCCCGGCCACCTGCGTCACGCTGACCGGCGTTGAAGTCTGGGGAGTGGACTTGCCAGAATAGCGGGACACGAGCCAGATCAGCAGCAGCGCTACCAGCACGGCGGCCAACACCCAGGGCCAGCTGAGCCTCCAGCGCCGACGGCGGAACGCCTGTACCTGCATCGGAATGGATGGGCGTTTCTGTTCCATGGCGTTCTCCGGTGTACGGCAGATTCAGGGCAGGTCCAGGGTCGGCGACTCGATGCCACGTGCCCGGTCGATCTTCTCAGCCACCTTGAAGGCGGCATCCAGCTCGCTGACGCCGTGCTGCTGCATGAGCTGGTAGCGTTCTGCCTTCTCCTCGGGCTCGGTTTGCGCGAGCGCGAGGTAGAGACTTGGCGGCACGGCGCGGAACAGCACTTCCATGCTCTTGGAGAGGATGACGCCCTCGGTGAACTTGCCCGCTTCCTTGCGTGCGGAGAGCATCAGCGCCTTCTGCGCCGGCGAGAGTTCGCGGAACCTGGCGATCTTCTCCACTTCGTCCGGCGGCATCGACAGGCACACCCACCACTCGATCATGTTGAGCATGGGCTCTGCGGCGCGCGGCAGATCGTCGATGTTTTGCGTCGCCAGCCAGAACCAGGCGCCCAACTTGCGCCACATTTTTGTAATTTTCACGACATAGGGCGCGAGCAGCGGGTTCTTGGTGATGATGTGACCTTCGTCGGTCACGTTGACGATCGGCCGGCCCAGGTACTGGTCGCGCTCGGCGATGTTGTTCACCGTGCTGATCAGGCTGATGTAGGCGATGGAGAGCTGCGCGTTGTAGCCCTCGCGGGCATAGGTCGCCAGATCGACCAGCGTGATGTCGGCCTCGGGCCACGGCGTGCCGTCACGGTCGAACATCTCGCCGTCCGTGCCTTGGCAGAACATGTCCATCGCGTCCGCCATCTCCAGCAGCCGCACGCGCCGCATCTCGGGCAGCGTCGGGTCCTGGCCACGGGCGCGCAGCGCGTTGCGCACGTCGCGCGTGAGCACGGTGCGCTTTTCGGCCACGCAATGTTCGGCGGCGTCGAGGATGCACTGGCGGATCAGCGAGCGGTCGGCCCGCGTCATCCGCGCTTCTTCCTTGTCTTCGCCGCCCGTGATCATCAGCCGCGCTGTGATCTCCAGTTCGCCCAGCACGTCGCGCTGCTCGTCCGCTTCCATGGCCGAGGCATCGGGGGGCAGGTCTTCGTCCAGCGCGTCGGCATCGAGCGTCTGTACGTCGCTGGGCGTTTCGATCAGCCGGCGTGCGTCGGCGAACGGCGCCAGGCTGATGCCCGATCCGGGGGCCAGCTTGACCCGGTTCACGGTCAGGCCCAGGCGCCTGGCGAAGTCGCTGAACAGGCCGAAGCTGTTGCCGGCTTCCACGATGAAAAGCCGCGGCCGGTAGATGGCCGTCACCTGGTTCAGCAGGTTGTTGAGCGTGGCGGACTTCCCCGAGCCGGTGGGGCCAAATAGAAACAGATGGGCATTCATCTGCCGATCCAACCTGTTCAAGGGGTCGAACGTAATCGGGCCGCCGCCGCGATTGAACATCGTGATGCCGGGATGCCCCGTGCCCTGGGCGCGGCCCCATACTGGCGACAGGTTCGCCGCGTGCTGGGCGAACATCAGTTGCGTGTACCACCGGCGCCGGTCCTTGCCGGGGTTGTAGCAGCACGGCAGCCAGCGCAGGTAGCTGTTGAGCGGCGCCACCTCGTCGTCCTCGCGCACCGGCTGCAGGCCGGCGTTGAGCATCACGTTCGCGAGGTCCAGGCCGCGCCGATCCAGTTCCGCCTCGTCGCGCCCGCGTAGGTAGAACGCCAGAGTGCCCCGGTAGAGCTTGTGCGCGCTGCCGATCAGGGAGCGGGCTTCATGCACGTCCTTGAGCGTCTGCTCCGACGCCAGCGTCTCGCCCACAGCTTTCTTCGCCAGATGGTTGAGGTCCGATTCGAGGACGTCCTGCGGCGTGGCCACCATGGTGAGACACATCAAGGTGTCCTCGGGCATCTGGTCGAACAGCGTGTTGATCGCGTCCCCCTTGCGGGTCTCGCCGGTCAGGTGCCCGGTGCCGGGCGGCATGCGCAGCCGGTCGGTGATCAGCACGCGGTGCGGCATGCCGTCGAAGTACCAGGCCCCTTGCGCCACGTCCGAGCGCGGCTGCCCAAAGAACAGCCGCTGGCTGAAATCCCGCCCGCTCGCCAGCTCGATCTCGCCGGCCTCGCTTTCCTCGGTACTGTCCGGATAGCGCGCCAACGCGTAGAAGCGCTCCCGGTCCTCCACCCCAGGCCCGAGCAGCGTGGGGCGCGGGTTGAACCACCGCAGCAGCCAGTCGTGGACGTCGGCCGCGACCATGCGCCGGGCCTGGATGCCGGCGTTCGCCAGGCCGCCGCACAGGCGGTCGCAGACGATGCCCAGCATCTGCTCGGGTGTCTGGCCGCGGCGGTTTGCCTGTCCCTGTCCGCTCGCGCGGCGGTACACCACCATGCGCACGCGCCGCGTCTGGCCGCGCCAGCGCAGCCGCGTGACCACCGTGTCCTCGAACAGGCCGCCGGGCTTGGCCACAGCGCGCAGGTGGTGGCCGAAGAAGCGCAGGTAGAACTCGGTGAACGCCGAGCCGCGCGCACGTGGCTGCACGTAATCGCGCAAGGTCTGCATGTACTGGTCGAAGCTCGGTTCGTCCTGGGCATAGAGCTGGAGCACCCACGGGTTCTCGTCCAGTTCATCGAAGCTGTCCTGAAGCGCGTTTTCCAGGGCGTCGCGGGCATGCGCGAGCCAGCCGGGTTCCCGGCCTTCGGTGCCCAGCGGCACCAGCTCGTAGAAGGCGGCCACCGATTGGCCGTCCTCCAGGAGCATCGATTTCGACTCGGGCAAGAACTCCACCCAGGGCAGCAGTTCCACGAAGGACGGTGCGACGTCGTACAGCGCCTGCTCGTCGGCCACGGTCGCCGGCTTGCGGCCCTGGACCGCGGCGCCGGGTTCGGGGATGCCGGCTTGCTGCAAGGCCTCGACGTGGCGCTGCCAGCCGTCCGGCTGCTCGTCGGCGGCGGTGTCTTCGGCGCTGACGGCAGCCAGCTTCGGCCATGGAAGTTTCCACCGCATCAGTAGTCCTCCGTCCTCTCGCCAGGCATCGCGTACTGCACGCGCTGGTACAAGGGGAAAACCGTCGTGTAGCCCGGCACGGGAACGGGGTCGGTGCCGGCCAGGTGCGGGTACACGTACATCACGAGATCGGGATTGGGCAGACGCTGGAACTGGCGGTGAACCTCATTGCGCGCGGTGCGCGTGTAGCGCATCTGCTCGACAGGTGCGGCCTGCACGTCGGCGTCGGTCAGGGGCCGACGCAGGCTCTGGCGCGCATCGAGCAACTGGCGGCCGGCGTTCCGTCCGGCTGCGCCACCGCCGTCGCCGGCCTCCTGCTGCCAGATGTCCATCATCGTGCGGTCACCGTGGGTCAACAGCTTTTCCTTGCTGGTGGCGCAGCCGGCGAGCACCGCGACGGCGAGGGCCAGTGCTAGGCCACGGGCCAGGTTAGTCAAGTTCAAGGGCATGGCTTTCTCCTGCGCGGTGATCGACCTTGCGGCCTTCGGGATCGAAGTCGATGGCGAGCGGCTTTTCGAGGTGGACGGCAACCTTGGCGCCGGGTTGGACATAGACGGCGGCGAAGGCTTGGCCGTAGAGCTTGTTGACCCAGGCCGACATGTCCCGGACACCGCCCGCGAGAATCTGGCCGACCGCTTCTTGGCCGGTGATGCCCACGGTGCCGATGGAGCCGTCCGAGCCGACATAGGACATGCGGCCGCTGCCACTCTCGATGAGCGAGGCCACACCGGCACCGGCCGCGGTGATCAGGGCCTGCGAGCCGAGGTATTGCTGGGCGTTGCTGCGCCGCTCGCCGCTGACGCAAGGAATGCCGTGGGGATCGCTGATCCAGCCCAAGCCGTCGCGCTGTTGGTTGTTCTGCTGGTTGCCCTCGCGGTCTTCGGGGATCGTGCGAATCGTGCCGTCGTTGAAGACGAACGTGATGCTGCGCACCTGACCTCGCACGCACGAGAGCGTCCAGTCGCCCGAGGCGGTGCCGCTGAACACGGCGCCGGCCACGTCGGGAATGTCGATGCCATTGGCGGTCAGGTTGTCCGGCCCGACCAGAACTTTGAACGGATAGGGATCGTTGACCGTGCCGTCGATCGGCACGCGGCCGATCAGGGCCGTCATCGCCACCGATCCCATTAGCGTCGAGTTGGTCGGCACGGTATAGACCGGCTTGGCATTCTTGACCCCGGCGGCGCGGGCGCCCGCGTTGGCCACGGTTTCAGCGGTGGTTTCGAGCGTGCTCTGCGCCGGGCCGAAGCTCGTGGGGAAGCTCATGCCGCCGCTCGCGCCACGCCCCCCGTTGCGCCCCTCGGCGGGCTTTGCGTCGTCCGGCTCGACCCACCGCACGCCGCCCTCCATGCCGGCCTCGTCGCCGCCCTGCAGCCCCAGGCCCACGGGCAGGTCCGCATGGCCGCCGCCGCGCCCGCCGATGCTGTCCAGGCGCCGCTGCAGGTCGGCGAGCAGCCCTTCGGTCTGCTGGCGCGCGCTGGCCGCCTGCTCTTGGTCGCGGCGCAGGTTGGACCGCTCGGATTCGAGCGCCGAGTTGATGCGCTGGTCGATGGAGTTCTCGCGCTGGCGCAGCCGCTGGTTCTCTTCACGCTGCGACTTGTTGTCCGAGAGCGCGGTCTGAAGCTCGGTGCGCAACTGCTTCACTTGGGCAACGAGCGTCGCCACGGTGTCGCGCGGGGTGTCGCCTTCGATGCCCAGCGCCTTCATTTCCTCGGGCGTGAGCTGGGCGCCGTTGTCCGCCGCGGGTGGCGCCGTGCCGCCTCCACCCGAGAACAGCCGGATACCGGCGAACAGCACCAGGATGGCGACAGGGATCATCAGCCACTTGAGCAGGCCGTTACTGCGCATGGCGGGCCTCCTTGGCGTTCTCGTCGCCGTCCGGCTGCGGCAGATGCACGGCAGGGTCGAAGCGGTGAATCGCCGGCAGCAGCGACTGCGCGAGGCCGCGGCCGCGCGTGACCAGGTACAGCACGGTCGTGTCCTCGGTCGTGCCGCGCGGGCCCAGCGCCTCGTGCTGGAAGGTGGCGGTGAGGAAATCGCCTTGCAGCACGCGCGGGTCGAGCGCGACCCAGTCGGCGCCGGTGTTGGTGAGGCGCACGGCAGTCACCCATTGGTCTTCCAGGCGCCACGACGCGAGCACGGCCGCGCGCACCGGCAGCGTTGGCATCAGTGTGTCCAGGTCGAGGTCGCGGGGAAGGTTGACCCGCATGACGCCCGGAAGCGGCTCGACGGTGCGCAGCGGTGCGTAGAGGTTCTGCGCGGCGAAGCGCGTCAGCACGACAGGGACCGGAGTTTCGCGCCGCGCGGTCCGCGCACCTGCCTGGCCCTGGGCGCGTGCCGGGGCCTCGGCACTGTCGGCCTGCTCGCCATAGCGTCCCGGTGCGCTGTCACCCTCGACGATGCGCACCGGCTCCAGCTCGGCTTCCCCGTCCTTGGGCGGTTCGGCTGCGATGTCCAGCAGGATCAGCGCGCCCGTGTCGGCGTCCTGCAGTTGCAACCGCGTGGGCTCGATCGGCTCGCTGGCACGCAGGTACACCGCGCCGCCCGCACTCTGCACGCGCAGGCGTTTGCCCACGCCTGCGGGCACGCCCACGCGCACGTTCCGGTCGATGAATACGATGCGTTCCTGACCGACCTTCAGCGGCACTGCCAGTGGCATGCGTTCCCAACGCAGGATCTCCACCGCCTGGGCGACGGGTGCCGCGGCCACGGCCAGTAGCCCCAGCAGCGCGAGTACAGGATGCTTCATGGGGTGTTTCCTCCTTGAGGCGCTTGCGGATTCAGGTCACTCGGCGCCGGGCGCGCCGGCTCCGGTGCACTGATGCGCTGGGGCGCGCCTTCGTAGCAGTCCAGCGCCAGGCCGAACGGGTTGCGGGCGGGATCGACGTCCACCCGCGTGACCTTGATCGGATAGCGCACCAGGGCGCGTTTGACCTGCTCGGCGCCGTAGTACTCGTCCGCCGTGATGTCCAGCGTCACCACCCAGTCGCGATCGGATACGGTGCGCACGCGCGCCGTGGGGTCGTCGCCATAGCCGCGGCCGGGAATCTCGTAGATGCCGCGCACGCGCTGACGCAGCTCGCCCGTGGAGCGGCGGTAGTCATAGTCCGCCCGCAGGAAGGCCTGGCAGGACGGGGTGAGGTACGGCGAGAGCGTATGGAGGTTGCGCGAGTAGTCTTCTTCGCCATTGGTCGGCCAGCGGTTCAGCGTCTGGAACACGTAGAACGTGAACGCATAGACCGATTCGGGCGGCACTTCCCACCACTTGCGGGTACTGCCAGAGCGCAGGTCGGGCGGGACGTGGATGGTCAGGTCGCGCGGCGCGCTCCACCAGCCGCCGCCCATGACCAGGGCGACAATGACCAGCGCGCCCGCGCCCAGGCGCAAGGTCTTGATGTGCGCCTGCAGGTGGGCGATCTCGTTCTTGAAGCGGCTCATCGCATGCTCCTGCGGGTGGACCAGAAGCCCGAGCGCGAGATCAGCACGTGGCCGCCCACCCAGCCGGCCATCAGCGGATGGCGCGTTGCGATGCGCCACTGCAACTGTCGATACAGCCAGGTGTCGGGGCGCCCACGCTTGAGGCGGCGCAGGATGCCGCCGCCGATGAACACGCCCAAGGCCACGCCCAGGACAACGAACGTCGGTGCGATGGCGATCGTGCGGAACACCCACGAAAGCGGCGCGCCGACCAGCAGGCCGGCCGCGCCGGACAGGCCGCAGCAGATCCACAGCTCGTCGGCGGTGAGGCCGCGCACGACCACGGGATGGCGGTTGAGCCGGTGCGGAAGGAACGTGACCGTCCCGTCCGCACGGACGTGCTGCTGCTCGGACATACCGGCCTCGCTTACAGGATGCCGGTGGCTTCGGTGAGCAGCCAGATGCCGATCACGAGCAGCACGGCGCCGATGGCGACCGTGAGGCCGAATTGGCCCCACGTCTTGCGGCCGGTGTGGATCTCCGCGTAGGTGCCGTAGGCGTGGTAGCAGACGCCGATGAACATCGACGCCACCACCAGCAGGGCCACGAGCATGATGATGTCGTAGCCGTAGTTGCGGATGGTCTCCATGATGCCGTTGCCGGTGCCGCGCGTCGGGTTCTCCAACTGCGGCAGACCTTGCGCGAACGACAGTGCGGGCAGCGCGGCGGCGCCCAGGGCCACGGCGGCGCGCTGGGCAAAACGGGAAGTGAGGTTGCGGTTGTGCATGGTCGGGCCTTTCATGTCAGGACAGGAGGAAGAAACTCAGGACGAGGTACATCGCGACGAAGCGGATGCAGACGCCGAGGAACTGGCGCTGGTTGAGGCGGCTCTCGGACCACCCCACATAGGCCGTTCGGATGGCCCAGACGCCCCACACGAGCAGGACCGCGAACACGACGCCGACCAGGACGGTCGCCATCGCGGAAGGCGCGATACCGCTGTTGGCTTGAAATGCCGAGACCTGGGCGCCGTTCATTGCTCGCCCTCCGCAGTCGTCTTCGGCGATGGCGAAGCGGCCCGCTCGGTGCGGTAGTCGCCGGCCAGTTCGGAGGGGTCGCGCGGCTGAGCGCGTGATGGCGTCAGGTGGAACTGGATGCCGGCGCGCACGCGCGCCAGGTCAGCCAGCAGCCGTGGGTAATCGAAGTGGTAGCGCTCGCCCGGCTGGATGGGGGCATGCGCGGCGCTGTCCGCGACGGTGCGTTCCAGCGCGTCGAGCTGGCGCAGCGCGGCGACCAACTCCTGGCGCTGCGCCGGGGACTCGGCCAATGCCATCGGGGACTGGCCCAGCACGAGGGCCGTCACGAAAAAAGTGGGCACGCCGCGATGCGCGGCGCGCAGCCAGATCGAAGCCACCATCGCGCCATTCCTGTGTGATCAGCAATGGGTTGATCGTGGAGATCAGGGCTGTTTCAGGCCGCAAACAATAGGAACTGGCGGACGACCGGATTGGGCATGCTGCGAGCGAACCTACAAAAGCACGGGTCGCGCTTCGATTATTGCGTTTTTCGAGTATTTCGAATATGATCGGCTCTGCAACCGTTTTCGCTTAGGAGCTACCCATGACCACCGCCACTGCCCAATCCAAGATGACCCTTCCCGCCGCGGGAGAGGTGAAGGCAGCCGTCCAGGGTCAACGTGCCTTGGCGGCTTACCTCGCAACCCAGTTCGAGACGCAGCACATCCAGATCTTTGATGACCACAAACAGGCTCATCAGGTGGAACTGCCTACCTCGGCTTTACGCCTGCTGGTCGACATCCTGGCCGAGTTGGCCGATGGCAATGCAGTAAAGGTGGTGCCCGTCCATGCAGAGCTGACGACCCAAGAGGCGGCGGACTTGCTCAACGTGTCCCGTCCCCATTTCGTCAAGCTGCTCGAAGATGGGGTGTTGGCATTTCATCGCACCGGCAAGCACCGCAGGGTGAGGTTCGCCGATCTGATGCAGTACAAGGAAGCGCGCGAGCGCGCCAGTGAGCAGGCGATGGCCGAACTCGCTCAGCAGTCGCAAGAGTTGGGAATGGGATACGAATGAGGCATTCCCCATTCACCGCCGTCTACGACGCGTGCGTTCTATATCCCGCGCCACTGCGGGATTTCCTGATGTGGCTCGGCCTGTCTGGCCGCTTCCGGGCGCGGTGGAGCCAAGCCATTCATGAGGAGTGGAAACGCAACCTGTTGATCAACCGCCCCGATCTCACCCGGGTTCAGGTCGACAGGACGTCGGATCTCATGGACCGGGCAATTCCGGACGGCTTGGTGGAGGGCTACGAAGCGCTCGTGGCAGGCCTGACATTGCCCGATCCGGACGACCGGCACGTCCTGGCTGCGGCGATTCGCTGCGGTGCGAGCGTGATTGTGACGTTCAACGAACGGGATTTCCCGAACGATCTGCTGGCTCCGTACGGCATCGAATCGCAGCACCCCGATGAGTTTGTGGACAACCTACTGGATCTGGACGCGGCCGCCGTGGTGTCGGCTGCGCAGCGCCAGCGTGCCCAACTCAAGCATCCGCCGATCGAGGTGGACCGCTATCTCGAAATCCTGCTGCGCCAGGGCCTTGTGCAAACGACCAAGGTGCTGGCGACCTATCGCACCATTCTCTGACCCGCCGAGAGCCACGGATGACCAAGAATCCTTCATCAGACGCCACTTTGCCGAAAGGCATCCATCGAAGCTGGAAGCTGCCGGACACGTCGCTGGGCGCCCTGTGGGATTCCATCGTCATGGACGAAGCTCTCAAGAAGCAGTTGCTGTCACAGGCGATCGTCAACTTCACGGTGCGCCCCAAGGTGGAGCGCACGGTACTCCCCCTGCACGGCGTGATCTTGTTGGTCGGCCCGCCGGGGACTGGGAAGACCTCCTTGGCACGGGGCTTGGCGCATCGTGTGGCCGAATCTTTTTCTTCTGCGAAGTTTCGATTGCTGGAAGTAGAGCCTCACACGCTGACGAGCTCTGCAATGGGAAAGACTCAACGCGCCGTGGCAGACCTGTTCTCGCAATCGATCGCAGAATCCGCAGCGGCGGGCCCGACGATCGTCCTTCTGGACGAGGTCGAAACGCTTGCGGCTGATCGAGCCAAGCTCAGCCTGGAAGCCAACCCGGTTGATGTGCACCGGGCCACCGACGCGGTGTTGGTGCAGTTGGACATGTTGGCCGAACGCAACCCGCATCTGCTGTTCGTGGCCACCAGCAACTTCCCACAGGCCGTCGACAGTGCCTTCCTATCTCGTTGCGACATGGTGATGGAGGTGCCACTGCCCGGCAAGGATGCCTGCAAGCAGATCCTGGTGGACTGCCTGAATGGCCTGGCAAAGACATTTCCGGGGATTGGCAAGCTTTCCTCGGCTCACCAGTTCGACGCGTGCGCTGGCGAGTGCGTCGGATTGGATGGTCGGGCCATTCGCAAGGTCGTAGCCAACGCCCTCGCGGCCGACCCGCAAGTGGCTATCGATCCGAACAAGCTTTCCGTAGAGCACCTGCGCAGTGCGATACGACAGGCAACGCAAATGCGCCTTCAAGGAGGGAAGCAAAAATGACCACCGTTGTCAGCCGGACGTTTCGCAGCTCGCCGCACCGCGATGCGTTGCAGACGTGGGATGCCATTGTCGAACTGCTCACTCAGGGCAAGGACGGCACGGCTCGCTCTGAACTCAGGGCCGTGGCGGGCGTGGCCGCCAGCTTGATCGCCGACCAGGCACCCAAGAGCGCGCCCATCGTTGCGACATGCGATGGACCACGGACCAGGATCTACTGCCTCTTCGACGAAGACGCGATCGATGGTGATGATGCCAACGAAGAAGTCTTGGGGTTCGAGCCGTTGAAGGGAGACTGGGGAGTCTCGCTGCCGTGTCCGAAGGAGCAGCTCGGCTGGGTGCAAACCGCGCTCAAAAAGCACAGTTCTCGCATCATTGCACGGGACTTGAGCCAAGGAATTGCCACGCAGGCGCAGGCCGATGCTGGACAAGCGCTGTCGCTCGACCTCGGAGGTTTCCTCAAGTCATGAGCACCGTCGCCACCTACTCGTACACGCACTCGGTTACCTATGTGACCGACAACATCCTCAAGAGCTTGAAAGACATCATCCTGCTCAGTGGGCTGGACCCCGAGCACTTCGCGGATCGCTGGGAGAGCAATACCCGAGCCATCAAGACGTGGCTCGGGACCGGTGATCTGCGCAAGGTGATTCTGGAGATCTACAACCCGGCAACCGACAAACTCGTGACCCGATGGGATATCGACATCGTGTATGGGTGGTCCGATGGCGACGGCAGCTTCTGGACAGATACCGAGCAGTTGAAGTACGCGATCAAGAAAGCTGGGCTGCTGCCATCGCAGGCCAAGTACAAGTTAATGCTCGATACAAAGCCAGGGCGGCCTGATGTGGAGGGGTGGAGCAAAGGAAGTTATCGCTCGACGGATGGAATGGTCAAGCAGAGCCTAGGCTCGACTGTCGAACACAGCGGCCTGGCGGGTCAGGCCGGATATTGGAGGCAACGCTGATGCTGTCGATCGATGAAGCTTTTCGCAAGTTCAAGTCGCGTCTGGAACTCAACGAACGCGAACAGAAGAATGCCTCGCAACGCCAGAACGAAGTGCGGGACTACCTGCAGACCAAGTTCGGCATTGCGCGCAGCTTCCTGACCGGGTCCTATGCTCGATACACGAAGACGAAGCCGCTCAAGGATATCGACATCTTCTTCGTGCTGAAGGACTCGGAGAAGCATTACCACGGCAAGGCCGCATCGGTAGTGCTGGATGATTTCCACTCTGCATTGGTGGAGAAATACGGTTCGGCGGCCGTGCGCAAACAGGCGCGCTCGATCAACGTGGATTTCGGTGTTCACATCGACGCGGAGGACAACACGGACTACCGGGTGGTCAGCGTGGATGCGGTGCCCGCATTCGACACCGGCGACCAGTATGAGATCCCCGATACGGCGTCCGGAAAGTGGATCAAGACGGACCCGGAGATCCATAAGGACAAGGCGACCGCAGCGCACCAAGCCTATGGCAATGAGTGGAAAGGTCTCGTGCGCATGGTGAAGTACTGGAACAACAATCCCAAGCACGGCGATCAGAAGCCGGTGAAGCCCTCGTTCCTGATCGAGGTAATGGCCCTTGAGTGTCTTTACGGCGGCTGGGGAGGATCGTTCGATCGCGAGATCCAGTCGTTCTTTGCCACGCTTGCCGATCGTGTTCATGACGAGTGGCCGGATCCCGCCGGACTTGGCCCGGCGATCAGCAACGATATGGATGCCGCGCGCAAGCAGCGCGCGCAGCAGCTGCTGTTCCAGGCGAGCCAGGACGCAAGCATCGCCATCGACCACGCGCGTCGTGGTCGCAATATCGAAGCGCTTCGCGCCTGGCGCGCACTGTTTGGCCCCAAGTTCCCACTGTCCTGATTCCATCGGCTTCCATACACGTCCCATCGAGGTACAGCATGTCCCAGTGGTCGCTTTCCCAGCTCCTGTCGTCCCTGCATGAAGACATCCAGCAGCGCTTGTCCGTAGTACGCAAGACCTTCGGTCACCCGGGTACGAAGGGGGATGCGAGCGAGAACGTCTGGATCGACATGCTGGATACCTATCTGCCCAAACGGTACCAGGCGGCGAAGGCGCATGTGGTGGACAGCCTGGGGAACTTCAGCCAGCAGATCGATGTGGTGGTGTTTGATCGGCAATATTCGCCTTTTATCTTCACCTACGAGAACGAGACGATCATTCCAGCCGAAAGCGTGTACGCCGTGTTCGAGGCCAAGCAGACGGCTGACGCGGGGCTTGTGGCCTATGCCCAGGAGAAGGTCGCCAGTGTGCGCAGGCTGCACCGCACGAGCCTGCCGATCCCGCACGCTGGCGGGACCTACCCAGCGAAGCCGTTGATTCCGATTCTGGGTGGCTTGCTCACCTTCGAGAGCGAATGGAGTCCTGCATTGGGCCCATCCATGGACAAGGCGCTGAACGCAAACCTCACCGAGGGGCGTCTGGACATCGGATGCGTTGCCGCCCACGGGCACTTTTTCTATGACCAAGCCAGCGGCGCGTACAGCTACACCAACGAAAACAAGCCGGCGACCGCGTTTCTTTTCAAGCTGATCGCGCAGCTTCAGTTCAGTGGAACGGTCCCCATGATCGATGTGGAGGCTTACGGTCAGTGGTTGACCAAGTGAGGGGTCGCTGTGGCAAGCATACGTTCGGAGTACCACCGGTTCCTGGCGCACTTGACGCAGCGGCACGTGCACGACGACGTGCGCCGGCTGGCGCACCTGGTGCTCGATCACCTGCAGCCACTGGCCGAGGTCGGTGCTGCACGCCGGGGGCGCTCCACGCGCTTGGCGCCGCTGGCCATCGCGCATCTGGCGCAGATGCCTGTCGCCTACGACGGGGACGCGCGCGGCCCCGAAAACGGGCCGGCGCTCGGGCGACTGCACCAGCTCGAAGTCGGGCCGTTTCGAGGATTCATGCGGCAGGAGACGTTCGACCTCAGCCATGACATCACCTTGGTCTACGGTGCCAACGGCACCGGCAAGAGCAGCTTCTGCGAAGCCTTGGAAGTGGCGATGCTCGGTTCGATCAGCGAAGCGCAGGCCAAGCGGGTCGACCAGCGGACGTACTGCAACAACGCTCGCCTGCGCCGCCACATCGCGCCAGTCCTGTCGTCTACGGCGGCGGGCGAGGCGCAGGCCGTCCAGCCCGACGAAGCTGAGTATCGCTTCTGCTTCATCGAGAAGAACCGCCTCGACGATTTCGCCCGAATCGCCGCGCGGACCCCGAGCGATCAGCGCCAGCTCATCGCCACCCTGTTCGGCGTGGACCAGTTCAGCGAGTTCGTGCGCGGCTTCAACCCCTCGCTCGATCAGGACCTGATGCTTGCCGGCGTGCAGGCGGCGCAGCTGGCGCAGCGTCGCCTGCAGTTGGCGAACTCCGAACAGACCATCGCCGCCTACCCGCAGAAGATCGCAGCGGTCGAGGGCCTGGAACAAGCTTTGGCGCAGCGCATGTCACCTGGCGCGACCTATCAAACCTGCGTGGACTGGCTGCTGGGTACGCCGCAGCAGCAAGGACGGCTACCGTATGTCCAGGCTCAGCTGGACGCCAACCCGCCTGCCATTCACGAGGTGACCCAGGCCCGCCTGCAAGCGTTGCTGGCAGAGGCCTACCGCGTCCAGGGACTGTGGCAAGCGTCTTCCGCGCAACTCGCGGCCCGCGCCGGCGAGGTGTCGTACGCGAAGCTCTACGAGGCCGTGCAAGCGTTGGCGGACGGGGCGACCGCGTGTCCGGCATGTGGAACCGAACTGGCCGCCGTGGCGCAGGACCCGTTCGCCAGGGCGCGAATGGGCCTGGAGCAGCTCGCGCAACTGGCCGTCCTGCAGCAGCAGGAGGCCGGGCATCGGACGCAGTTGAGCGAGGCGGTCCGAGCGCTGTGTGACGAAATGCGCCGCGTGGTGGCGGCGGCTGGGGTCGCTTGTCCTGCCGAATCGCAGGCCGCGGGCCTGCCACTGCTGCCTCCCACGTCGGCGGGCAATTGGCTCGGCGGCGGGGTGAATGGGGACCAGCGCGCCTGGCAAGCCCTCTTACGGATCGCACAGATCATCGAAGGCTTCGACGCGCAGGCGCGCGACGTGAATGCCCAGCGCGGCGCGATGGCCCAGGAGCGGGACCGCCTGCAACAGCATCAGCTGGAGATCGAACGGCTGCGGACCATGCGCACGACTGCGGATCAGGAGCTGGCGGCCGCCCGCCAAACCGTGGCCCAATTCGACGACGCGAACCGCGGCCTGATCCAGGCGGCCACGGACGAAATGCCGGTGGTGGTGCACCATCAGCGGGTCAAGGCCGCCTACGACGGCTTCCTGCCCGAGATTCAGGCATACCTGACCGCTCTGCCGGGGGTTCTGCTACAGGGGCTGGGAGACCAAGCCCGCCATCTCTACAACGCATTCAACCGGGCCGATCCGCCCGGCGATCTGCTGCACGCGCTGTGGTTGCCCGTGGCCGAGAACGGCAAGATCGAGGTGGAGTTCGCCGGCGAGCCGGGCGCGCGCTACGACGCGTTGATCGTCTTCAGCGAAGGGCACATCAAATGCCTGGGCCTGGCGATTCTGCTTGCCAAGAACCTCGCGCAGGGCTGCCCCGTGGTCATATTCGATGACGTCGTCAACGCGATCGACGACGACCATCGCGATGGCATCTGGCGTACCTTCTTCGAGGACGGTTTGCTCCACGGCAAGCAGGTTATCCTCACCTCGCACGCAGAGGAGTTCCTGCACCGCATCCAGCAGGAGTTGGGCGTGCGCCGCGCCGCGGCCATTAAGCGCTACAAGTTTCTCCCGCATCAGGGAGAGCACGAACTGCGGGTCGACAGCGACCCGCCAGCGAAGAACTATGTTCTTCTGGCCCAGCAGGCGTTGGCGGCTGACGAGAAACGCGAGGCACTGCGTCAGGCCCGGCCGGCGCTGGAGAGTCTGACGGACCGCCTGTGGACGTGGCTGGGTCGGCGGGCGGACGGCCGGATCGACATCAAGCTGAGCGGGCCCCGCGCGCCTTGGGAGCTGAACAATAAATGCACCAAGTTGCGGTCGGCCGTCGAGCGTATCGCGGCGCAACATGCGGGTGCGCCGGATGCCGTAGGGGCGTTGGTCCGGCTGCTCAATGTCAGCGGTACGAGTATTGAATGGGGTTACCTCAATAGCGGTGTGCACGACGCTCAGCGCGATCATGAGTTTGATCGGGCGACGGTAAGAACGGTCGTCGAGGCGGTTACGGCGTTGGATGCTGCTCTTGATACCCTGCAGAACCGATGAACGGCACACGGCTTTGCAGAGCCGTGCCGCCCGTGTCACCTCATAAGTACTTCTTGAAGCTGCCTGCGGTCAGGCTGACTGCCATCCCCAGCAACGCCGCGCTGGGCAGCAGGATGACCAGAGGATGCACCGATATGGGCAGAGCGAGATAGGTGACCCAAGGCAGCACGGCCAACGGCATCAGGCTGGCCTTCGCGCGGTGGTAGATGAAGCCGGATTCGCGGCCCGCGCCGAACCGGCGCACATCCCGTCGCACCAGGCCGTCAATCAGGCCGACGAATGCCGCCGTGAGGATCAGCGGCAGCGTGAGCACCAGGACCAGCAGGCGCACCAGGAAGGTGAGCGTCGTGAAGGCCGCAGCGATCAGGTAGCTTTCGGCCCAGACATAGACTTGGCTGATGTAGTAGCGGAAGTTGCGGCTCTGCCCGTGGCTGGGCGCGCGGACGCGCTCGGCGGTCTGGCTCATGCGCTCCAGCAACCCCGAGCGCACGAACACCCACTCGTACCCGGTATCCACCAACTCGTGCGCCGTGCGCCCGGGCTCCTGTACCACCACGCTGCGCGTGAAGTGGTTGGACAGGTGCCCGAGTTCGTACCGCAGCATCTGCTGGGAGTGGCGCCAGCCCTGGTCCTTCCAGAACAGGTGCATGCCGGCGCACTCCACCACGATCGAGAACAGCAGCGAGCCAATGAGCACCCCGAGCAGCCGGAACGGTAAGGTGATGGTGCCGACGATCAAGCCTTGGCGATGGTTCTGCTCCCGCTGCGCGGTCGAGGCGGCATCCTTCATGGCACGGCCTCGTTGCCCGCGCCATCGTCGGCGCCGGTGGCCACCGCGCCGGGCTCGGCCGCAGCGGCATCGTCCAGCAGGTCGTCGGGCAAGGCCGCATCCTGCAAGGCCGACGAGCTGGTGAACTCCCACCACTGCGTGGCCTCGCTGTAGCTCTGGCGCATGTACCCGGCCAGTTGCTGCAGGTCCGCCGGCATCACTTCATCCGGGTCCGGCGCCGGCAGCGGCATACGCACCTTCCAGAGCTGGCCGCCCTGCAGCAGCGCGAAGCACTGGCCCTTGGGCAGGCCGACGACGTGTGACGGCTCGATCATCGGCACGCTGGCCATGCTGATGCGGTCCTGGGTGTTCGACGTGAAATCCGTCGCGCCGCGGATGTCTGAGCTGTCCGTCGCGCCCGAGACGATGGTGGTTGTATAGACCTCGACCTTCGGCAACTGCCTCGTCAGCAGTTCCGCGGTGGCCGTCTCGCGCACGCGCAACATGAATAAATTGTTGAAATTCCCGATCACTTGGCCGGCCTTCGCGCGATTTCCGATGCGGGCCTCGATGTCCGAGAGCGTCTGCGTGTACGCCGTGACTTGCAGGCCGGCACCGCCGCCCTTGTTGATGAGCGGGATGAATTCATCGCCCATCAGTTCATTGAATTCGTCCGCGTGCACGTTGATCGGCACGCGAGCGCCAGCCACTGCGCCGGGCAGGCCATCGTCGATTCCGTGCTTGTAGATGTGTCCGGCCACCGAAACCAGGTCAGAGAACATCGAATTGCCGACCGCTGCGGCGACCTCGGCGTCAGACAACGCATCCAGACCCACATAGACGATGGCCCGCTTTCGGATGACCTGCATCCAGTCGAAGATCGGGCGCGGGTCGGCCAGGTCGGAGTAGTTCGGCGCCAGGAGCTGGGCGATCTTGCCGCTCGTGAGCTTTTCCAGCAGCGGCAGCAGCGATGCAACGATCTTGTCGAAGTAGGTCTTGTCGTAGCGCACCGCCGAGCGCAGGCCATCGAGCACAGGGTCGTAGTTGCGCGCCTGGGAGAGGTATTGCTCCAGCGCCACCACACGCTTCTCGCGCCCGATCATGTTCCTTGGGATGTTCTTCTCGTTGAGCTTGGCCTCGATCTGGACGATCACCTCCCAGGCCTTGGGCTCCGTCTTGGCAAAGTAGTGCTGGGCGTACTCAATGAACAGCGCGTCGATGTTGATGACGTGGCGCTGGATCAGCATGTAGTCCGGGCGCTGCCCCAGTTCCACCAGGGCGCGGGCGATGATGTTCACGAAGCGCCATGCGAACTCGCGGAACGCCGCGCTGTTGCCTTCGCCGGAGAGCTGCCCCGCGATGCGTGTCGCCACTTCCGAGATCCGACCGAAGCGGCCCACGGCGTTGTAGCGGGCGCTGATTTCCGGCCAGCCCAAGTGGAAGATGTAGAACTCGCCTTCGCGGCCAGCGCGCTGGGCTTCGACGTACATCCGTTTCAAGAGATCGGCATCCCCCTTGGGGTCGATGACGATGACGACCTCATGCTCGCCGGCAGCATTCCTGCGACGGATGTCCTGCGTGACGAACAACTCGGCCAGGCGCGTCTTGCCCACCCGCGTGGTGCCCAGCACCAGCGAGTGCCCGACGCGCTCGCCCAGCGGCAGGCTGACGTCCACTTCGTCGGGCTCGATGCCGTGCAGCCTTGGCAGGCCGCCGACAGGCGGCAACGGGCGCACGGGGTTGAAAGGCGCGTCCCAGCCGGTGAGCTTCGGCAGGCGCGAGAGCGGCAATGGCGCGAACTCCAGCCGTTCCTCCAGGCGCCTGGTCAGCCGGTAGGCCGGCGTCGGCTCGACGTAGCGGCGGAACTCGGGCCGGTACGTCTGCATCAGCCGATGCGTGTGCTTCTGCTCCCAGAGAAAGCCGCGCCCCACGAATAGGCGCTGCTGGCTGACCGGCACGTCCTTGCTGGTCATCACGTAACGCGGCAGACGGCGGATGTTGCGCCGGTAGCGCAGGATGATGCGGGCATCGCGGTAGCGGATCGCGCCGTAGGCGCCGAACGCCAAGGCGCTGCCGATGCCCATGGCCGGGCTCAGCGCGAGCGACCATGGGGCCACCAGGCACAGAAACGCGGCGCCTGCACACGCCGCGACGGTGTATAGCTCCACCGCTGGGCGTAGCAGAACCTCGACCGGCTGTTTGCCCGACATGGCTTCATTGCTCGATGCCGGTGGCCGTGATCAGCGCCGGGTAGTGCCGCAGGCCCAGGCGATCGGCCAGGTCGTCGCCGGCCACGGGCGCGAGCGGCACGCCCGGCACCAGGGCGCGCAGCCGCGCCAGGCCCTGCGCGGTCTCGACGTTGACGACCAGGCCGACCGCGCCACGTTCGCGCAAAGCGGCGGCGCGGCGCTGCAACCAGGCCCGGGAAGCCTCGTCGTCGCCGATGACCACGAACGGCCGCAGGCCGGGCGCTTCGATCACCCGTCGCGCGACGGTGCCGGGCGTGAGCTTGGCGCTGCGCACCGGCAGCATCGCGGCTTCGTCCGCCCGTGTGGCAGGAACCTGGGGCGTCGGGATGGACGGCCGCGCCGGTGCGTTGGCGCGCGGCTGGAGATTCAGGGCTTCGTAGTACGGCAATGCCGACGTGCCGCCACGGTCCTCGACAACGATCAGTGGCTCGCCGGCACGCGAGGCCAGCGGCAGGCCTGACAGCAGCATGAGTAGGCCCGTGAACGCGAGATGGGCGGGATGGGGTTTCGTCATGGGGAGGTCTCCTGGCGCGCCGCGAGGACCGCGGCGGCTGGTCGCGTGCCCTGCACGCGGGCAAGGTGGCGCGACACGCTGCGCCGATAGCGGGCGGCGGGCTCGCCGCCTGCGGGGCGGTGGTAGCGGCCGATCGCCAGCAGCCAGTCCTCGCCGGGGGTGTGCTGCTCCTTCAGGATCTCGGCGGCAACGGCCAGGTTGCGATACGGATCCAGCAGGTCGCACGCGCCGGTAAAGCGGTGCTTGTGGTAGCCGAGGTTGATCTGGCCCAGGCCCGCATCAATGCGCGTGTGCGGCGTGGCGCGCATCGCCTGCTGCAGGCCAGCGCAGGCGTCGGCGCGCGTGGCGAAGCGGCGCGACTGGCCGGCGACGTTGAGGGACCACGGCCACGGCACCAGGCGCCCGTTGCGCCGGATGCCGCTCTCCTGCAAGGCCACGGCGTAGAGCACGGTCGAGGGGATGCCTGCGCGCTGGGCGGCAAGCTGGTAAGCCGGTGGCGGAACCTCCTGGGCCAGGGCGGCAACGGCATACAGGCCGGCAGTGAGCACCAGTGCGCGCAGGGGCATGGCTACGGCTGGCGCTGCCATTGGCCGTTCACTTCGCGCACGGCGGCGGGCAGATCGCCGGGCAGGCCCAGTGACAGCCAGCGGCCGCCGTCGTGGTTGAGCGTGATGCTGCCGGCGCGCACGCGCGCCGGGTCGATCTGCGCGCGCTTGGCCCAGTCGCGGATGCGCGCGTCATCCTGGCGGCTGCCCACCATGTACAGGTCGAACTCCGCGCCCGAGGATTGCAGGCGCTGCACGAGCTGTCCGCAGGCTGCGCAGCCGTCCTTGACGAACACCGCCATGCGGCCGCTGCCGCGCAAGGGACTGCTGGATGGGCCGGCGCCCGGCTTGTCGTCGGGCAGGTTCACGCGCTGCATCCCCGGATTCAGGCGCTGCCAGGCCTCGTCGTAGGCGCGCTGGTAGGCGAGCAGCTTCTCGACGCGGCGCGCTTCCACCTGCACCTGCAGTTCCGCATAGCGGCGCCGTTCTTCGTCCGTGCGAGCTTCGATGCCCAGGGCGGACAGCGGGTCCAGGTTGGGCGAGTAGATACCCAGCGGCCCATCCATCAGCTCGCGGTAGCGTGCCCATTCTTGTGGCTGCAAGCCCCATTCGGTTGCCACCCGGTCGTCCAGCACGCGGGCGGCCAGCGGGCGCTCCTGGCTCTGTGCGTTGCGCGCCGAGGTCGTTGCGGGCTGCTGCGCCCAGGCGGGCCATTGCGACGACGCCACCAGGACCGCGAAAAGGAGGATCGACGGCTTCATGGGGTGCTCCGGTCAGGGAATCGCCACGCGGCGGGTCTGGTTGCCGGCCTGGAACACTGCGGTGTTGCCCTCGATCGCCTGCAGGCGCCACGGGCCGACCGCATCCCCGGGCAGCAGCACCTGAAGTTGGGCGGGCGTGAAGTCCCCGATGCTCGGCGCGACGGACACGCTGCGCTGGCCGGCGCGCAGTTCGGCGCCGACGACGCGGAATGGCAGCGGCGGCAGCTCGGTCTTGGAGGCGGCGGACGTGCGCGATGCGCGCCGCTGGGCGGGTGCGGTGGCACGCGCGGCGGCTTGGCGCGCCTTGATCTGCTCGACCTCCGCGCGCAGCGCCTGGAGGTCGTCGGCCGCTGCGTAGCCACTGAGAGATTTCTCGACCTGGGCCGCGCGTGCTTCCAGAATCTGGCGGGTGTCTTTGAGGTCAGCGTCCGTCGCGACGGCCGGGCGCTGCTGGATGGCCTCGATCGTCTCGGCCAAGCCAGTTGCCTGCGCTTCCAGGCGTTGCAGGCGGGAATCCAGCCGCTCCTGGTCGGCCTGGTCGCTGAGGGCCTGGTAGCCCAGGGCCGCCAAGACGCTGAGGAAGATCAACCAGAGCCACATCAGGCTCTGCACCACCACGGCGGCGGTCGATCGCTGGGCAGGTTGCGGGGCGTTCATGGCTGGCCTCCCGAAACCATGGGTGCCAGCGGGAACGTCTGCACCGCCTCGGTGGCGGGTGGCTCGGATGGGGACTCGGCGACCGCGCGATCGCCGGGCCGCTCGAAGCAGATTTGCCGTGCGCGGTCATCCGCGTGCAGTTCCCAGGCCGGGCCAGCCAGCGTGAGCAGCGCATCGCGCAAGGTCATGGGGCCGAGGTGCAGGTGTACCGCCGGCAACGGCAGCGCGTACAGCTCGATCACGGCATGCGCGGTCTGGCACAGGCCATAGCCGCTGCGTTTGAGCACGTGCCGAAGCCCATCCCCGACCGTGGCGCGGGCATCCTCGGGCATGGACACGTCGATGGTCTGCAACAACAGGTCGCGCTGCGCCGCCATGGGTGCCAGTTCGACCAGTGTGTAGCGGGCGTAGCGCACGACCGGGATGTACTCGGAAGCCTCGGGTTCAGGCGCGGCCAAGACTTCCGCGATGGTGTCGGGCGCGACCGGCGCAGTCGTCGTCGCGCAGCCACCGGCCAGCACCGACCACAGCAGGCCGAGAAATCCCGCCAGAAGGCGGCGTTCGGGATAGTGAAACCACGGTGGAGAGGGGCACATAGCTCGGCGTCCTGAAACATCCAGCCCTCACCATCGCCGCTCAGGCCGCGAGCGGCAGCAAACAATGCGAACCAGGCAGCGTCCGATTTACCGGGAGCGGCAAAAAAAACGGCCCCGAAGGGCCGTAAGTGGAACGTGTCATGCGGCGACAAGCTGCCGGGCCAGTGCGACCTCGACGGAATCACCGTCCTGGTTCAGGACATCGAGCCCGGATTCGGGCACGTCGCCCGAGGTGGACTGCGAGACCATGATCTTCTTGGCCATCAGCTCCAGGCAGGTCATCTGCGAGGAACCGGCGTAGCCGAGGTAGATCACACGCACGGGCTGCTTCTGCCCGATGCGCCAGGAGCGGCGTGCCGCCTGCTGGAGCGAGTACACGTTGTAGCCCGACTGCATGAACACGATCGTCGGGAACTCCAACAGGTCCAGCCCCGTCTTGACCAACTCGGGGTTGGTGATGAGCACGTCGATGCCACGGTCCAGTTGCTCGGCGATCCAGTCTTCGCGGCGGCTGGCATCCACGCTCGCGCGCAGCACCGCCACCTTGAAGCCTTCCTGCTCCAGCAACACCTTCAGGCGCGACGTGGTGTCGCGCGTGCCGGTATAGACCGTGTAGGCCAGGACCTTGCGGCCCTGCGCCTTCTCCTCTTTGCAGATGTCGATCAGCTCACGCTCCTTGGGGCTGATCTCGAACTCGTTGAACTGAGCCGGGACAAACGCCAAGGTGTTGCGCGTGCGCGGATGCACCACGGTCTCCGACCGGAAGCAGCAATCCGGCCAGGCCAGCAGCACGTTGAGGACCACACCCAGCAAGGTCGTATCGCGTCGCGCCAGAGCCTGTTTCAGCTCGGCGGTCAGCCGACCCGCCAGATCGCGGTAGGCCGCGGCTTGCGCCGTGTCCATCGCGACTTCACGGAACTCCTCGTCATACGGCGGCAGGACGTTGCCGCCGATGTCCTTGAGCTTGAGGAAGATCGTGAATGGCAGGATGCAGCGCAAGACGCCCTTGGGGCCGAAGCCCGGGGCCTTGACCGTGCGCACCGATACCTTGGTGCCCTTGGCCGTCTTGTGCGCCGTGCCGGTGCTCTCGGAGTAGATGTCCTTCAACACCCCGTGATCGCGCATGAACGCCATCGCAGCCGAGGTCATGCTGCCGCTCGTGGTCGGGCGGTAGCCGTCTTCGATCATCCGCCCCGGAAGGGCTCGGAACAGCAGGTGAAAAAGATCATCACCGTAGCCGCCCATCAGCGTGCCAGTCAGCAGCAAGGTCTTGCGAGCCTTCGCCGCCAGCACGCCCATGGCCTGGCCCTGGGCACTGCCCCCGTTCTTGTACTCATGCGCTTCATCAGCGATGAGCAGGTCGAACGTACCTTGCGGCAAGTACCTCTTGATGAACTCCGAGGGTTGATAACCGCCCTCGCCAAAGCCGAACTCCATGTTGGCCATCGCACGTTCCATGCGCGTGGCTTGACGGTCGGAAAACACCAGCTCGCCGTTGCCATCCATGAGGTTGATGAACTCGTGGATGTTGTCGCCCAGCATCGAGGCCAGGAAGCCGTCACCGAACTTCTGCATCAGCTTCTGCGCAGTGACTTCCCCGATGGTCGGGATGCGCTTCAGGGCTTTGAGGACGGCCGAGGACTGGTCGCTGCCGGACAGGCTGCGCGGGCGGATCAGCGTCCACAGGGGCGCAGCGCAATGGCTGCACTTCCTGCGGTACTCCTCGGCTTCGAGCGCGACCGGGTTGACCGGCTCGCCGTCGAGGTCGGTGATGACCGTGCCGCAGTCCGGGCAGGCCGCCACGTCGCCGTGGCGGGTGCGCCGCTGGGTGAAGACGGGCTTCCAGTGGAAACCCATCCGCATCCTGACGCGCCCCAGGACGAAGAACTCCTGGCCCGTGGGCTGCACGCCCAACTGCTCACGCAGCTTGAGGAGCTTGACGAGCGTATCCGGCCCATTGAGCACCCATACCTTGGCGCCGGCCACCGTCTCCTGGATCTCCCGCCGCCACTTGTAAACCAAGTGCGGTGGCGACAGGACCAGAGTGCGGCGGTAGCCTTCGGCGTTGAGCACGGCGGCCGCGGCGATGCCAACGGTCGTCTTACCACAGCCCATCTCGCCATTGACGATCGCGGCGCGTTCGCCACGGTCGATCAGCAGCTCGGCGGCGGCGTGGACGACTTCGGCCTGGGCCGGGAACAGCTTGCGTTTGAGGCTGGCGACGATGAGCTGCCGGTGCGCCTGCGGTTGGCCGGTATAGACAGGCGGGTTGGCGCTGTTGAGGGCGTCGAGCAGTTCGTCGCCGAACTCGCCGACGAAATCCTGAAGGCTCAGGGTCAGAGGGGATGATTCCGCGTCGAGCAGTTCGCCCTGTACGGGCGCGGCGTCAGCGGCAGTGGTTTCGAGATCGAAGGACATTGTGATGCTCCAATGAAAAATGGGGCATGCACCACCCCCAGCGGGGCAATGGCATGCCCCGTGGTGGGAAGGAAATCGGCGCGCGGCCGAAGGTGGTTGAAGATGCTGGCCTGAGTGGCCTGCGGGTGAACCGTGCTCAGTCTTCGGACGGCAGCACGATGGCAGTGACGCTGCGCCCCGCATCGGTGATGATGCGAATGGCGAGTCCCGGGTGGATCACATAGTGCGATTCCAGCGACGCGCCCGATTGAAGTGCAACGCCGTTGGCGTGCCATTGGCAGACGTTGACGTCACCCCAGTCGCCACGGGTGTGGCGCCTGAAGTACGGAATCGGGTCCAGGCGACCCGCGCGGACAAGGCGATCAATGCCTCGGCTGAAGATGAGCGCCCCGATGGGGAACGCCAGCCTCTGGCAGTAGGTTTCGATGCGATGCGATGCCATGGGCTCCTCCTTGAAAGGCTATTGAGCCACGACACCCCTGGCGGAGTGAAGTGGCTCCGTCAAGTGGATGGGATGACGAGGCGGCGCCTTCAGATCAGGTCGCGCTCTTCGGGAAGCTGGACCACCGTGGTCTGGTGGTCTTCGCTGGTCTTCACGAGCAACACCAGTTCCGGCGTGATCCGGTACTGGGAGATCATCAGGTTGTCCTGTTGGATTGCGACGTCGTTGGCTTGGCGGGTGGCCTCATCGATCTCGCCCCAGTCCCCGCGCACATGGCGCTGGACATAGGCCAAGGGGTCGATCAGGCCTCGCCGAGCCAGCCAATGCACCTTCTCGCTCAACTTCAACGTACTCGGTGCGAACAAGGGTTGCTTGCGCGGCGCAGGCCGCTTGAACGGATTGGGGAACATGGTGTTTCTCCTTCGATGTGGTACAGCAGGACGGCAGCGCGTCCGGTGGATCAGCGAATGGTCAGCACCTCGCCCCTTGTCGGGGAGCCAGGCGTCATGTCCCACGCGCGGATAACGGGCACAAACTTGTCGGTGAGGATGCGTGTCTCGGCGATGGAGCCGTCTTCGCGTTCGGTGAATTCCCGCTGGAGCGTCTTGTCCTTGTGGGTGTCACCTTTGACGACGAGCACGCGCCCCGTCTGGGAGCGCACGACGCCGGAGATCGCGCCCGCGGCCAGAGCCAGGGCGAGATGCCAGTGGGACAAGGCCCGCGCCGGTGGACGCAGCGACTGCTGCGCGGTCCCCAAGTGCGTGTCCAGCGACGGCCAAAGGCCTTGCAGCCGGCCAACCTCGTCGGCGAACTGTTCGGGCTCCATCGTCACGCGGAAGAAATGCTCCGGCTCGGCCGGACTGGCGGGGACGATGTACGGCAGGAACGGCCATTCGCTCGGCAGTTCCTCGGCTTCGACTTCGCCAAGCCCAACCTGCAGCAGCAGATTGCGCACGGCCTTGACGCCATCGGGTGCCAGCTCCCGCTGACGGACCCGGCGGCCGAAGATCACCACCTGCTTGAACTGCGTTTCCACCGCTCGGTAGATACGCAGATCGGTGTAGTGGCGCGTCAACCAGCCGACCAGCTCCGCGTCGAGCACGTAGCCGGGGACGATGAAGACCAGCACGCCGCTGTATTGCAACAGCGACAGCGAACGCTGATAGAACAGCTTTTCGAGGCGGGCACGGCCCTGGCCCTGATAGCCGATGTTGCCGTTGACGTCCTTGGACAGGTCGCCATACGGTGGATTCAGCCACAGTAGTCCGAAGGACTGCTTGGAGATCATCGTGTCCATCAGGTCCGCGTGCAGGCAGTGATCGACCAGGCCGCGGGCATGGCGCGCCCGCTCGGCGTCGAATTCGACGGCGAACGCCTTGGCCTGTTCGCGCCCGAGGGCATGAGAGGCTTCGGCGATTGCCACGCCTTCACCGGCGCAGGGATCGAGGATGCACATCGGCCCGTCGCTGGGCATCAGTGCGTTGAGGGCTCTTTCGAGCGTGGGTTCGTCGGTCGGGTAGTACCCATTTTTGGCGAAATTGCGGGCGAGCCGCGGGAACATGAGAGCCATGGAAGTCTCCTGGTTGGCGGGGATGAATGACGGAAGCACGCCAAGGCGTGCCTCCGAGGGTGGGTCAAGCCGCCACCGCTTCCGGCGTCCAAATCTTGGCCGGATAGGGATAGGCGGTGAGCGCGTCACTGCGGATCAGGGAGCCCAGCGCCAAGCTCAGCGCCGGCACGTCGATGGCGAGCCGATGGCCTTCCAGCGGCCCGAGGGCGGACGGAAGGCGGGCCAGCATCTCGCGGCTTTGCAGCAGTTCCAGCACGGTCTCGCGCCAGTGGTCGAGCAGCGGCAACGGGCAGGTGTCCCGCACCAGCATCCACAGGCGGTCAAGCCGGTGGGCGCTGTCACGTGGCAGCAGTGCCAATGCGCTGGCGTTGGCCTTGTCGGGCTTGACGCAGCGCCGGTCGAACAGCCACACGTTGGACAGCGAACCGAACAGCGTTCGCCGGTAGGCGCGCGTGATGCGCTTTTCCAGGCGATCGACGTTGCCGATGAATACCGGGACGCTGCCGCCCTGGTCGGTGATGACGTGGAACTGGTCCAGTCCCTGCTCGTCGCGCCCGAGGGTCAGGCGTGCAAGGAACTGCTGGACGGCGGTGTCGCGCGCCCAGATGGACAGGAAGATCAGGTTGCCCTGGTCATCGCCGACGCAAGCGTCGGCCATAACGTCCGGGCATTCGTCGATGTGGAACAGCGTGGTGGATGAAGTGTGTGCGTGCATGGTGGTGTCCTCGATGAAATGAGGGGCAGCACCGCCCGCAGGGGCAGCGAATGCCCCGTTAGGGATGAAGGAATGCGGATAAGGTGTTCGATCCGCTTGGGCGTTCAGAACGTCTGTTCGGTGAACGAGCCGTCGGCCTGATGCTTGACTACACGGTTGCCAACGTTGCCCTCGCAGTCCTGTTGGACTTCGGTGAACATGCTTTCGGGCACGTCGATGTGGAAATGGCGCAGGACCACTCGGTAGTAGTCCAGGTAGTGGTTGAACGGGTCGCTCTCGTGCAGGTTGCTGTACAAGAAGTCGTCGCTCTCGACCTTCGCGGTATCGTCGATCAGCTCGGCCGGCTTTTCGATGAATAGGAAGAAGTAATTTGCCGGCCGGTCCCAGCCCAGTACGACGGTGATGGGAAAGCCCTTGTGAACGGTGTCGAAGTAGTGCCGACTCATGGTGATGTCCTCGGTGAATCGGAAACAGCACCGCCCCTGAGGCAGGTGCTGCCCCAAGGGGTGGAGAAAAGCCGCGCAAGCGGCGATGACGTGTGCCGGACCTCAATAGTCCGAATCGCAACCGGACGGGCAATAACCCAGTTCGATTCCGTGCGAGCAGTAGCCGTTTTCGGCGTTCCAGTCCTGGGTTTCCTGCCTTTCGGCCGGTGTGGCGTAGCCCCATTCCTGTGCGATCTGCAGCGCCTGTGCGCGTTGCTCTTCCGGCAATCGACTGGCTTGCGCGTCGATCTCCGAACTGAAAAGCGTGACCCAGTGGTCCCAGGACAGGCCACAACCACGCTGGGCGTGCTCGGCGGCTGTCTTGCAAACAGCTCGCCACGCGGGTTCACCCAGCGAAGAACGGGGTGTATCGCAATCGATGGTGGACATGATGGAGACCTCCAGAAGAAAGCCGGGGGCCTCCCCGCATAGGGAAAGAGCCCCGGCGGGTGGATGAAGAACACCGCGCATGCGGTGTCTGCGATCACGCAGGTTGCAGTTCGGCCTGGCGGCTCCACTCCTGCGTTTTGAAGTCCAGCGCGTAGCCCAGATCGCCCAGGCGGGCGATCTGCGCGCGCAGGGCGCGGCGGTCGATGGTCGAATCCAATTTCACGGAATCGCCCAGCGGCCAGAGCAAGCCGAACAAAGCAACGTCGCCCTCTTCGGTGCTGCCAGGGGCAGCCGCCGCAGCGGGCGTCGGTGCATCCACACCGAAGGGCGTGGTATCGACCAGCGGGTCCGCCGAGGCCTGCACGGGTGCGGGCTTGGCGGGTCTGGAGGCCTTGGCGGGCTTGGCCGGCGTTTCCGCAGGCTGCGTCCCCAGCTCTTCATCGAGTGGATCGACTTCCTGGGTGGCGAAGCTGCGGGCCTCATCACGACTCAGTTTGTCGATGCCGTTGAGCGTCATGCCGTCGAGGTTTGCGCGCACTTCAAACCGCGCGCCGCCCGCGACCGGATAGGACTTCGCGAAGATGTAGCGAATGACGAAATCCCCGTCGTACTTTCCTTCGGGGTACTGCTCCAACTCCGCGTCTTTAACCGCGAACTCGCCGATGGGGGTAGAAAGGCGCCCAACCGTGAACGGGCCGTTCTTGCCCCGGATGGTCCGCAACGTGAGCTGGCCCGGGACGACGATGGGTAGGGCTGATCTCGTAGGTGCCGATGTGGCTGCCATGATGGTTCTCCTTGGACGAATAGGAAAAAGGCAAGGCCCCGTGAGGGGCCGTGCCGGATCAGAACGAAGCAGCCAATGCCGGCTCCTGCTCCTCGACTGCACATTCGGGCTCGCGCTCGGCGGGCTCGGCAGATTGGTAGGAAACGGCGTCGGCGGCAGTGTCGATGGCGTTGGCGGCTTCGGACGCGGGTGCGTCCTCCGCTGGCGCTGCCTCGGCATGCGCCTGGCTCGTCGGATAGACCTGGGTGCCGTCGATCTTGATCAGACCGATGTGGACCAGCGTCGATTCCAGGCTTGCGGCCGGTTCCCCAGCGTGCTCGCCCTTGGTGCGGATGTACGGATCGATCTTCATGTCGTTCAGACGAAAGGCGATCAGCACCTTGCGATCCCCTTCGATGGCCTGCACGCATCGGCGAACCAGATGCTCGGCTTCAGGGGTGGCGACGATCGTGTCGAAGTACCGATATTCCGGTTCATCGACAGGTCCGGCCAGCGCGGCGATGGAGCACGACAGGAACGGGTCACCATCCTTGGGGGTGACGTCCTTCGGACGGTTGAGGTAGCCGATGCCACGGGTGATCAACTCGTGCTGCTCGATCGAAGCCAGTTCGGCCCGCTCGATCAGCTCGGCCTTGAGCAGTCGCGCCTTGAGGGATGCGGCGGCCTGGCCTTTCTGTTCGCCCTTGTCGCGGATGTAGGCATCGCCCCAGAGGTCGCCGAGGCGAAAGCGCACCAGCGGTCGCTGCTTGGAATCGTCAACGCCGATGTAGCGCTGAACGAGCTTCTTGGCCTCGGCACCCGAGACCTTGACGTCGAAGTAGCGGTAGCTCGGGTCCCTGGCGGGGCCGACCAGCGCGGCGATGGTGCAGGCCAGGAAGGGCTGCGCACGGCGGCCGCCCCTGACGGGCACCTCACGGACACGCTGGAGGTAGCCGATGCCCGAGGTGTGGAGGTCGAAATACGATTTCTCGTTGGAAGTGGTGTTCATGGTGAATCTCCATAGGGAAAAGCGGAGACACACCGAGCCCACGCATGCGGGGAAAGGTGCGTAACCCCGCGGTGGGTTGATAAGGCGAAAGCATCCGCCACCAGGGACTGGTGGCCGCTCGCGGATGGATGCGGTGCGAGCTGGCTCGGTCACGCAGTGGAAACTGCGCCGCAACCTCGAAGACCGATGGTTGCCTGGCATGTCGCTGACAGCGTCAGCAGGCATGGGGTCAGCATGGCCGGGCCTCGCGCGCGCGACAGCAATCAATTGGCATCCGCGCGTTTCCCTTTGTCCACGCAGCCCGGCTCAGCGCAAAAGAAAGCCCCCGGTGTGGGGGGCTGCGAGAGTCGAGTGGCGGTTGCCGCGCTATGCGGGAGGCACCACCTCCAGCGACAGATGTGTGGCGGTGGCCGACAGCATCAGGTCGTCTTCGGTGTGCAGGATGCGCGTGAATACGCCGTCCTTCGGGTCGAAGTACTCCCCGAAGTCGTCGCCGCCCAGTTCGGCGCGCGCCAGTTCCCACCAGTCGTCGAACGGGTCGGTATCCGGGTTGCAGCCGACGGCATAGGCCAGCAGCTTCACACGCCCATCCGGGCGGCGCTCTCCCTGCTCGGCGAGGAAGTACACGCCCTGGTCCTTGACCAGGATGACGCGGCATTGGCTGGCGATGGCCTCGGTCAGCACGGGGCGCAGGTCGGAGCCTTTGAATCGCAGTGACATGGTTGAAATCTCCTATGTGGAATAGAGAAAAGGCCCTCCATCCGCATGGATGGAGGGCCTGTGGGCACATGGCCCATGGGCGAAACTTCGTGGCGGGACCCACGGGTCAGCCGTAGAACCGGCAGGATTCAGTTTCCGGCGTCATGCCGGCACCGCCTGGCGCTGCCGGGTAGCCTTGGCGTCGATCACGCTCACATCGATCAGGCGCCAACGTCCGTCGTCGATGAGTCGCTCCAGCACTTCGCCGAGCATGTCGAAATACACCTCGTCATGCCGATCGACCAATTCGCCGTCGCGATGCAGCTCCACCACGTAGGTGTCGCCGCCTCGGTCGTACAGCACCGTCACCCGGCCCTCGAACTTCGCGGTCGAGACCGTGAAGCTGATCGCCGGAGGCGTCTCGATGATCTTGGACGGCGTCGGATCGACCCAGGTGAAATCCCGGGCACCCGCATCGACCAGCATGTGGGTGATGCGCCGGAAGCCATCGGGCGCCGGCATTTCCTCCAACTGCTGGATGAGCTGACCCAGCTCCATGCACTGCGGCTCGGGAATGGGCAGCTTGGCCGGCGCGGAGCCGAGGATGTGCGTCTTGACGGTGTAGGGAATGCCGTCGGACGTCATCTCGGTGCGCTCTTCCGGCGTGTCCGCCCGCAGCCCATCGAAACGGCGCCGTGCGTAGGGTTGGACATGCACCTTGGCGCCTTCGTCGGGGACGGTGGTCACCAGCTTGGAATCGAGCACAGCGAACTCGCTCGGCTTGAGCTTGACGACGATGGCATCGTCGGTGATGGCGACTACCTTCCCGTCGAAGGGCTGGGGGTCGACGGCGAAGCCCAATGTCGAAGATTGCGGCTGATCGTCGAACACGCGGTACTTGAACGACCGCACGTTGCGGGGCACGTGGCCTGCGACTAGCGAAGGCATCATGGATTTGATGAGGGAACGGTCCATGGGAATCTCCTTGAGGAAGAAACAAGGGATTCCCCGCCCGCAAGGGAGAGGTCCCTTGTGGGTGGTGTGGATGGACGCGGTACGTCCGTGGAAAACATCGACCAGCACGGCTTCCCGTGCTTGCAGCCTTGAAGGTCTTGGCTGCCTGGGCATGTGTCGGCAACGCCGACGAACATGGGGCAAGAATGGCCCGGGAGTAAGCGGCCCGCTTGCAGGAAACGGCACCCCATCGCACCCGCTTTCCAGCGCTGCGGGCGAGAAAAAGCCCCTCGAAAGGGGCTTGGGGGTCAGGCTTCGTACACGAAGTAGTGTTCTCGCTGACGCGGGAAGAACACGTGCTTCCACGTGTCGCCGCTTGTGTTGCCACCGTCGAATACGACCATTTCGTAGTCGTCAATGTCGGTGTCCACCAGATCGGCGCTGTCGATATGGCGCATGTGCAGCGTACCGCTCATGCGCTCGAACACCAGGATCTGGCCGATGGCGTCGTCCTGGCTCATGGCGTTGACGCAGGCTCCAAGCTGATTCTCGAAGTCGGGCGTGGGCAAGATGAGATCGGGGAACATGAGATTGCTCCTATGGAATTGAACCAGCCCGGCTCCTGGTGGGAGGCGGGCTGGCATATGGGGGATAAAGGGGAAGGCTTGCGCGTCGCGTGTCTGCTAGGTCTCGGCCAGTGGCAAGCCCAGTAGCGCGGGTGCGTCGGCATCGAGGATGAGGATGCGCACATCTGCCTGGCCGGCCAGTTCAAGGATGTTCGCCAGGTCGTCAGGCATGCCCTTGTCGCGGTGCTCCTGTCGAAGCTGCTCAGCACTGATGCCCTCGGCATATTCCAGGTTCTTGTCTGTCCAGGGCGTGGAGATCAGCTTGACGCCAATCGCCGGGCTGTACGGAACCCGAAAGGCGATGAACAGAAAAGCCTCCGGCGTGGCGAGGTCTGCCAGGTTGGCGAGGTACTGGCCGGTTTCCTGGCAGATGTGCGCGCTGCTGACTTCCCAGCACCGGCTGTAATAGCCGGTCTCGAAACTCAACCGCTGCACCACGTCTCGCGCGGCTTCGGCCGAATAGGTATCACCGACATGGACCGGGCGGCCGTCGAGGTCGTCGCCATGGATGGCATAGACCACGGCGCCCACCACGCCTTCGCCGTTGATGCCTTCAACAGCATCACATTCAGCAATCAGCTCGTCGCTGATGGCGTCAGTGCCGCTTTTGATCAACGCGAAGTCGCTGGTGACGATGCAAGGCGATGAGATCAGGTCGTTGTCGGAAAGATGCGCTTGGCTCGTGTGGATGGATCGCCAGACATGCGGGCTTCCGTCCCCGTAGCAGATGCACAGCGTTCGGACGACTCTCAGATTCCAGTAGCCGCGTACAAAGGGATTGGGATTCTGGGTCATGGAATTTCTCCAGATTGAATAATGGAGCCAATTCCCGCCACCGGGAATTGAACCCCGGTGGGTTGAAAGTGGAAAAAGCGTCAGGCGGCACTGATCGAGGGCTTTGGGCCAATCGGCGCAGGCTGACGGAAGAAAAATCGAGGGACATGGCCGCGTGGACGCATGTCCCTCATGGGCAGTGAACAAAAAGACGGTGGTATGCCGCAGACCGGCTCACCAACCGCTGTAGTTCACCAACAGATCGGCGATGACCTTGCGGCGTTGCAGATCGAGACCATCGAAGTCCGACAGTCCTTGGAAGTGGCAGCGCTTGAGCATGGCACCGCCCTCGCGCGCGTTGTAGAAGCTGAACATGGCGGACAGGAACATGCGTTCCCCGCTGCTCAGGACGCCGAGTGCGTCGTTGGCACGCAGCATGTCGGGACGCAGATCCCACTTGCTCTTTGCCTGGTTCAGGCCTTCGCGCGTGCCGTCGCCAAACCATTGCGGGCCTGCGATCTCGACGCCGCGCTTCCAGACCTCGAAGAAGGCTTGGGGCGCGGCGGCGAAATGCTGCTCTTCCCGCATGATCTGATCGACGACTTCCTGGGGCAAAAGCTGGTTCATGACGTGGTTCCTCCAGTTGGATCAGGGTGTGGCGAGCTGGGACCAGCCGCCTCTTTCGAGGGCACGTTGAGCCGCGGCATAGCTGCGGAAGTACTGGCAGGATTCCCGCGAAACGGGACCTTCTGTATCGCGCGTGCCGATGTAGTGGCCGGCGGCGCTATGCAGGATTTCGAGCGGCAGGAACTTGCCGCAATGGATCAAGGCCAACTGGCCGAAAGAGGCTTGCTGGGACATGGACGGGCTCCTTGGAAAAAGCGGGGCCTCGTCCCTCACGGGATGGCAGCTCCCGCACGCGGTTGAGAAAAAAGCATCGGCGTCACGGGTGACGCGCGTCCGCAGACTCGATGCGATGGCGGACTGGCGGGTAGCGCGGAAAGAATCCGCGGCAGCCTGGAAACTCTGGCTGCTGGCATGGTGCTGACGAATCAGCGACACATGCGGGCAGCTTCATGCGCGAGGCGAGCCGCGTCAGCCGGAAATCGGCATTTGCAACAGCCCCGATTGGCGAACGCGGAAAAAAGAAAGCCCCGCAATAAGTGCGGGGCTGTCAGGAGGATGAGGCGAAACTGGGTCAGCGAGGCCTGTCGCCCAGTACATGCTGCTTCCACAGGGCGAATGCCTCGTCCGGTCCCAGCTCTGCGAGGATGACGATGGGCTGGCCCCGACGGGCACGCAGCGATGCGAAATACGCTGGCCGGTCGGCGATGGCGTTGAGCTTGATGCCCTTTAGGAACAGCAACTGGCGGGGGCGAACTTTGGTGGTAACGCAGGCATGATTGCGCTTGTTTGGGGCAAAAGGGCCAGCGAAGCGGGCGGACACGGCCAGAAAACCGCGACGAACTACTTGTACTTGCCAGGCGAGGCGAACGGGTGACATCAGCATATCGCTATGCGGTAAAGAAGACCGTCCTAAAGCTTGCAGGATCCCGGCATAGCTTCATCATCACCTCTCCGTGACGGCTCATTGGAACGAAAAAGGCCAGCATCGCCGTGATGGACTTTCATAATTGCCAGGTCAACTGGCTTGCGTGCTGTTTATTCACAGCAAGGCATTGCGACGTCGTTGCAGCAATCGCCGCCATCGCAACAGGGCGTTGCAGCAAAAGCGGCGGTGGGCGCTAGCATGAGGGCCAAGCCGCGGCCGCTCATGCTGGGGGCCGTTCTCTTCAGATTGGTGTCCTGCACCGTGTGCATTGCGAATTTCCGGATCGTCCCAATGTCACTGGGACTCCTTTGTGGCGGCCGGGTTCTCCACGCTCATGAACGACTGGGCCACCAGCGCGATCGCCCCGCCCACGATGGTCATGTCAGCGATGTTGAAGGCGGGCCAGTGCCAGCCGTGCAGGTGAAAGTCGATGTAGTCGATAACGTGCCCGCGCGTGGCGCGGTCGAACGCGTTGCCCAATGCGCCGCCCAGAATGAGGCTGTACGAAAGGCCTTCCGTTTTGCGCAGCGGCCGGGAGAGCAGCCATGCGAGCCATGCCGATATTGCGAACGCGATCGCCAGAAAAAACCACCGCTGCCAGCCGCCCGCGCCAGCAAGGAAGCTGAACGCCGCGCCGGGATTGAGAGCGTGAACTAGGTTGAAGAATGACGCCACCTCGTGCGACCAACCCAAGGGAGTTGTCGCGTCAATGTAGCTCTTAGCTGCCTGATCGCCGGCGAATATAACGATCGCGAGTGAGTACCACTGCGTCTTGCGAAGAGATGGTTCATCCATTGTTCATGCCGCCTTGAACTTCAGGAGGCGCAGCCCATTGACGACAACCAAAAGACTTGCCCCCATGTCAGCGAACACAGCCATCCACATGGTGGCATGCCCTGTGAACGTCAACGCAAGGAACACCGCCTTGATGCCAAGGGCCAGAACGATGTTCTGCGTGAGGATCGCCGCAGTGCTACGCGACAGCCGGATGAAGGCGGGGATCTTGCGCAGGTCGTCGTCCATCAGGGCGACGTCGGCTGTTTCGATCGCGGTGTCGGTGCCGGCCGCGCCCATGGCGAAGCCGATGTCGGCACGGGCGAGCGCGGGCGAATCGTTGATGCCGTCGCCCACCATGCCCACCTGGCCCTCGCCGCCGACCAGGCTTTCGATGGTCTTGAGCTTGTCTTCGGGCAGTTGGTCACCACGGGCTTCAGAGATTCCGACCTGGGCAGCGATGGCCGCGGCCGTGTGCTGGTTGTCCCCCGTCAGCATCAGCGTGCGCACACCCAGCGCCTGCAGGTCGGCCACCGCCTCACGGCTGGTTTCCTTCACGGTGTCGGCCACTGCAAAAATGCCGAGCACGGTCGCATCGTCCATCAGCAGGATCGCTGTCTTGCCTTGGCGCTCCAGGGTCTCCAGCCGAGCCTGGAGCGTCGCTTCGCTCAGGCCCAGCTCCTGGGCGAGCCTGTGGTTGCCCATGTGCAACATGCGCCCGGCGACGCGGCCGCGCACGCCGCGGCCAGGCAGCGCCGCGAAGTCGTCGACCTCGTGCAGCGCGATGCCGTCACGGTTCGCCTTGCGGGCGATGGCCTGAGACACAGGATGGTCCGAGCGTGCCGCGAGGCTTGCGGCCCAGGCGGCAACTTCCTGCGCCTCGCCGATCAGCGGCACGAAGTCGGTCTGCTCGGGCTTGCCATGTGTGAGTGTGCCGGTCTTGTCCAGGGCCAACGCCTTGAGCTTGCGCCCGCCCTCCAGGTAGACGCCACCCTTGATCAGGATGCCGCGTCGGGCGGCAGCGGCCAAGCCGCTGACGATGGTGACCGGCGTGGAGATGACCAGAGCGCAGGGGCAGGCGATCACCAGCAGTACCAGGGCCTTGTAGACCCAGTCAAACCATGCGCCGCCGAAGGCGAGCGGCGGCACGACGGCAACCAGCACGGACACCGCGAACACCGCCGGCGTGTAGACGCGGGCGAACTGGTCGACGAAGCGCTGCGTGGGCGCACGGCTGCCCTGCGCGGACTCCACGGCATGGATGATGCGCGCGAGCGTCGAGTCGCTGGCGCCTGCGGTCACCTTGTATTCGAAAGAGCCGGTCTCATTGATGGTTCCGGCGAAGACCTGGTCACCTTCGGCCTTCTCGACGGGCAGGCTCTCGCCGGTGATGGGCGCCTGGTTGATGGCCGATCGACCCGAGGTGATCAGGCCGTCCAGTGCGATGCGCTCGCCAGGACGCACGCGGACCACCGCGCCCTTTGCGACCTCCTTGGCCGGCAGCTCTGTCCATGAGCCATCGGCCTGCCGCACGGTCGCGGTCTCGGGCGCCAAGTCCATCAGCCCCCGAATGGCGTTGCGGGCGCGGTCCAGCGACTTCGCCTCGATCACTTCCGCCAACGCGAACAGGAACATGACCATGGCGGCCTCCGGCCAGTGGCCGATCGCCATGCCGCCGGTGACCGCGATGGCCATCAGGGCGTTCATGTTCAGGTTGAGGTTCTTCAGCGCGATCCAGCCCTTCTTGTAGGTGCTGAGGCCGCCGGTGAAGATCGAAACCAGTGCCAGCACGATCACGGCCCAATGATTGCCGTCGTTGACCCAGTACACGCCTTCGGCGGCCACCGCCGCAACGCCCGAAACCGCCATCGGCCACCAATTGGTCTTGTGCGCGGCCACCGGGGCATCGCGCGGCTCATCAGTCCTCTGGACCTCGGCTTCCATGCCCAGCGATTCGATGGCTTCGACTGCCGGCTTGATCGCGTCGGGTGTGTGCCGAACCGTGAGCGTGCGCTGCATCAGGTTGAAATCCATTCCCTGCACGCCCGGCATGCCTTGCAGCTTGCCGCGGATCAGACTTTCCTCGGTCGGACAGTCCATCTTCGCGATGCGAAGTACCGTGGTGGCTGTCTGCATGTCCTGCCGCGCAGCCTGCATTCCAATGGAAGCAAGCGCCTTCTCGATCGGCGCTGAGGTCGCCAGCGTGTGCTGGACTCCCAGCACACGCTGCATCAGATTGAAGTCGAGCGCGGTCACACCCGGCAGCTTGCCCAGCCGGTCGCGGATCAGCGCTTCTTCCGTCGGGCAATCCATGTTCTCGATCCGGTACGTCACCCGCTCGCCGATCGGCGGCGCGGAAACGGCAGCGGTTGGTTGCTGCTGCAGGGCCGAGGATGGGATCACAGCCGCGGCTTCGATCGGCCCCGTGTGGCCGAAGGTCTGCTCCTTGGCGCGCATGCCGATCGAGGCCAGGACCTGCTCCATCTGCGCGCGTGCCTGAGCGAGGTGTTTCACCGACAGGGTGCGCTCAGCGAGGTCGAAGTCGAGGTCCTGAATTCCCTCGACTGCCCCGAGGTGCGAGCGGATGAGTTTCTCCTCGCTCGGGCAGTCCATGTTCTCGATGCGGTAGGTGGTCGACACGGCGGCGTCTCGGACAGCCTGAGCCTTCATGCCCACCGAATTCAGCGCTTGCTCCAAGGCATCGGCCGAGACTTCGCGGTGCGAAATGGTCAACAAACGCTGCGGAAGATCGAACAGGAGCCGCTCGACACCGGGCATGCCCTCCAGCGTTCGCCGCACCAGTGCTTCCTCATTGCGGCAATCCATGTTGCTCACGTGGAAAACGGTGGTTTCAGTGCTGGCCTGCTCACTGGCGCACGCCGTCTGTTGGCCATTGCCGCCGGAGCAGGCGCATGGGCTGGAAGGTTCTTTGTTCATAGATCGCTCTTCATTGACAAGGTTTTCCCCGGATGCCATCATTAGAAAACCTCTAGTAGATATAGAGTCAAGTTTTTTATAGGAAGCAACCATGATGCGGATCGGTGAACTGGGCAAGAAGGCAGATTGCTTGGTGCAGACCGTGCGCTTTTACGAGTCAGAAGGCTTGCTGCCCGAGCCTGCACGTAGCGAGGGCAACTTCAGGCTCTATGACGAAGTCCATTTGCAGCGCTTGCTGTTCATCCGCCGCTGCCGGGCGAAGGACATGACGCTGGATGAGATCCGTCAACTGCTGAACTTACGGGATCGGCCAGAGTTGGGCTGCGGCGAGGTGAACGCGCTGGTCGACGCTCATATCGCGCAAGTGCGGACCAAGATGAAGGAATTGCGCGCCTTGGAGCGCGAGTTAATGGATCTGCGACGCTCCTGCGATAGCGCCCGAACCTCGCGCGAGTGCGGCATTCTCAACAGCTTGGCCGAGCCCGCCTGAAGCTCGAGCGTGTCATCGGTGCTGGAAGTGATCGGGTCCAGTTCTGAGAGCCACGTGCCGCGCTCCATCATGCGAAAGCGCGCGGTTCTGACGTTTTGAGACGGCGTGCGACCGAGGGCGTGGCCCACAGGAGCCAGCGCGAGCCGGACGACCTGCGCGCCGCAATCTCCGCCACCTTACGGGTTCTCCAGGCCAGACCGAGCATCGCGGCGTGGCTGCGCAGGTGCAGGTGCAGGTGCAGGCCAAGGTAGCAGTGCGCCACGACGCGGCCCGACTCATGGGCACGCCACGCAACTCGCGATCGCTTCGCAAGAAGCCGCAAGGCCCGACTCGCGCAAGAATGCGACGTGGGCAAGATCGTATAGCCAGCAGCGCAAGCGTTTGCCGCTGCTGGCCGGCTCCGGAAGGGATAGACAAGCTGCGGGCCGTAGTCCATTGGAAAGTCCATCTTTCTTGAGTGTCACTCTTTGGCGCCCAGCGTGTGCTTTTGCGACCGGAAAGCGCTGAACAAGTGGCCCCCGGGCATCCAGAAATCGCCGTAGTTGACTTGGGCGTCTTCGTGCTCACGCTTGTGATGCCAGCGATGGGCTTCAGCCACCCCGATCAACAATCCCAACGGCCCGACCCGGTATCCCAGATTGGAGTGCTGGAAGGCCAGATGCACGACCAAGAAGCCGAGCCATGCGCCGACGGCCAACCACAGCTTGGAACGCCGCTACTGGCTCAACGGGGAGTGGAAAGGCCGCCCGCCCTCTAGCAAGGCGGCACAAGCGAGCGCGACGATCACTGTGAGTAGCTCCGTCGGAAAAGACGGCCGGCCGGTCGCGAGCTCGCCGAAGAGCACAACCGCAGTGGCGCCACGGATCAGTGGATAGCAGCCATACCGGATGACAGTCGCAATGAAGGGGGCGCATTGGTGCTCATCTGTTCTGTCCTAAAGCTCTGACTGGATTGGAAAACCTTCTAGCTACGGTAGAGTCAAGGGCGTCCGGGAAGACCCTGTGGCAAGTTCGTTGCATCTGCGCCTTGACTCTCCAGCCGCTACAGGCTTCAGCATCCATCGATTTGGAAGGAACAATGCATGGCTGAAAACCACAGAAATCACGAAAACGACGAGTTGGGCCGCCTAGATGCGAGCGATGCGAAGGACCGAAAGATTCTTCTGACTGTGTTGCTGATCAACCTGACGCAGTCCGCCGCCGGCATTGCCCTTGGCATCTGGGCTGGCTCTACGGCGCTGATGGGCGCCGGGTTGGACAACCTCGCCGATGCGTCGGTCTATGCGGTTAGCCTGTATGCCGTCGGTCGTGCGGCAACGGTCAAGGTGGGCGCGGCCCGCTTGTCGGGTTTCTTGCTAATCGGCCTGGCCGCGCTGCTGCTGTTGGAAGTCCTACGCCGCTTCGCTGGAGGGGAAGAGCCTGTCGGCCCAGCCATGATGGCCATGGCCGCGCTGAACGCGGCTTTGAACCTAGTGTGCCTCAGACTACTGCGCCGCCATCGCGGGGAAGATGTGAACTTCAAGGCGTCAGCGATCTTTACCAGCAACGACTCCATCGTCAATGGTGCGATTGTGCTGTCCGGGGTGCTGGTGATGGGGTTCGGGTCGAACATCCCGGATCTGGTGCTGGGCGTCATCGTGGCCGCAATCGCAGCGAATGGGGGGCGGGAAATCCTGCGCGAAGCATCGGAAACAGCTCGCCGTAAGGCGGGCACATAAGGCATGTTTTCGCCCAGTTCATCCCGAGGTTTACCTCTGCAAAAGAGGTAGTCCAGCCTTTGGGCTACGGCCTCGGCTGCAGCCGAGCGTACCATTGGCGATGGCCGCGCGATAGGCGGGCATGCCGTTCTCGACCTCCGTCTGCCGTACAGCAGCGGTGCGCAAGGTTGAGGGTGCATGTCGTCTCTCCTGTTCGTGTGGCCCAGGCCAATGGCCGGGCCGGGACGTTGATGGGCAGGAGAATGGCGCCGAAGGCCCAACGGCCTTCGGCTCGGGAGAAAAGAGGAACCACCCGTGGGCTGATTGGCAGGCCCGGTCGTCGCTAGAACCGTCTGCTCATCAAGCAATCACACCCGGCCCATGTCGTGGCTGGGGCCGGCATCGTCTGGCGCACATCCGCGCACAAAGGGAGCCCGTTTTTGCACCGGCGGGCACCGGCACCGATTACCGCTGACCACGAAGGGTCTCCCGGTGGCTCGTGCAGCCTGGCAAGCCACCGGGAGACCCTTCGCAGAGGGCGGAAGAAACGCAGATCAACAGAACGCGCGTGGTGCGGCTCGCAGAGAAGCTACCTTCAGGTCCCGCGGCCGGGGACGGCTGGGCGGGACGCGCACACGGATCAAGAAGGCGTTGCGCGCTGGGCGTCCCGCAGGGCATGCGGCGGAGTGCGGGACAGGGGCCACGCCGCCGAAGGCGGGCACGGCTCACGGGGAACGGGGGCGGTCAGGAGCCTTTGCGGCCGCTACGGCGCGGGCGCGAGGCGCCGCGCTTGGAGCTGCCGGATTCGACTGGCAGCGTGCCTTTGCAGTCCGGGTAGCGGCTGCACGACCAGAACGGGCCGCTCTTGCCGCTGCGCTGGCGCGTGGGTGCGCCGCACTGCGGGCATGCCGGCCCTTGGGGAACCTTGATGGACAGGGAGGCGCTGCCGTACTGCGCAATCAACTGCGAAATCCACGCGGCCTGCTTGCCGATGAACACGTCCAGGGTGAGCTGTCCGGCCTCGATCATGTCGAGCGCCTGTTCCCAGACGGCGGTGGTGCCAGGGTCGGCAATCGCCGCAGGCACGGCATCGATCAAAGTGAAAGCCGCATCCGAGGCGCGGATGGCGCGCCCCTTCTTCACGAGGTAGCCGCGAGCGATCAGGCCGCCGATGATGTTGGCCCGCGTCGCTTCGGTGCCGATGCCAACCGTATCCTTGAGCTTCTGCTTCAGGCGGGGATCGGACACCAGCTTGGCGACGCCTTTCATGGACTTGACCAACTCGCCTTGCGTGTACGGTTTGGGCGGCAGCGTCTTGAGTGCCTTGAGATCGACGTCGGCCACCTGGCATGCCAGGCCCTCATACAGTTTCGGCAGCGCGGGCAGCACCTGGGCGCGGACCGCAGTATCGCCCTCGCCATCACCGTCTTCGGCCTGCGGCTCGGCGAGCACCTGGCGCCAACCCGGGATGACAACCTGCTTGCCCGTGGCCGCCAGGTTCTGCCCCCCGCACGAAAACTTGGCCACAGTGCGGTCGAACTCGTGGTGAGGGAGGAACTGCGCCAGGTAATGCGACCGGATGAGCCTGTACACGGCCAGTTCCTTCTCGCTCATGGCGGAGAGCTTCGCCGGTTCGAGCGTCGGGATGATGCCGTGGTGCGCCGTGACCTTGCCATCGTTCCAGGCGCGCGAGCGCTGCGAGCGGTCGAGCTGGCCCATGATCGAGCGCAGCGAGGGATCGGTCTTGAGCAGGCTGTCGAGAACGGTGGGCACTTCGGCAAACATGCTCTCGGGCAGGTAGCCGGAGTCCGAGCGGGGGTACGTCGTGGCCTTGTGCGTCTCGTACAGGGCTTGGGCAATCTCCAAGGTTTCCTGCACGTCCAGCCCAAGCTGCTTGGAACACACTTCCTGCAAGGTGCCCAGGTCGAACGGCAGCGGCGGGCCTTCGCGGACACGCTCAGTCTCCACCGACACGACGTGGGCACTGCCCGCAGCGCGGATCTGCTGCATGGTCTGCTGTGCGACCGGCTGCCGCAGGCAGCGGCCTGCGTCGTCGGTGCACGCATCGGGTGGAACCCATTGCGCGGCGAAAGTCGAACCGCCTGCGAACAGGGACACGGCGATGGCCCAGTATGGTACGGACACGAAGCGCGCGATCTCGCGGTCGCGGTCCACAACGAGCTTGAGCGTCGGGGTCTGTACGCGGCCGACCGACAGCACGCCGTCGTAACCCGCCTGTCGCCCCAGCACCGTGAACAGCCGGCTCAGGTTCATGCCCACGAGCCAATCCGCACGGGAGCGCGCCAGCGCCGAGTGGTACATCGAAAGCGTCTCGGCCGAAGGCCGCAGCTTGCCCAGTGCCGCCCGAATGGACGCATCGTTGAGCGCCGACAGCCACAGGCGTTCGATGGGGCCGCGGTAGCCGCAAAGCTCCACGATCTCGCGGGCGATCAATTCGCCCTCGCGGTCGGCATCGGTGGCGATAACCAGGTGAGTCGCCTTCGCCAAGAGCGCCTTGACGACCTTGAATTGCGTGGCGGTCTTCGGTTTGACCTCGACCCGCCAGTGCTGGGGAATGATGGGCAACTGCTCAACGGACCATCGTTTGAGCTGCTCGTCGTAGGCCTCGGGCGGCGCCGCCTCCACGAGATGGCCGATGCACCAGGTGACCGTGACGCCGGAACCGTTGAGGCAGCCTTCACCGCGCTGCGTGGCGCCGAGAATCCGGCCAATGTCTTTGCCCTGGGAGGGCTTCTCGCACAAGAACAGCCGCATATCCGTCCATCCCGATTCCTGTTGTTCATGGAGTTGCTGGGATCGAGGATGCCGAGCGCAGCCCCTGGCAGCAGCAAACAAGCCGCATGCGGCAGCGACCGCTTTCACGCCGATGAAATGGCGAGTGCGGGGAAGGTGCGTGGCCGGAAGTGTGCGGGCCGAGAGCCGCGATTTCCGGGAGCGCGCGTGGAACTCGGTGGACGTTGGTGGAGCTATCCCCTGGGGATAATTCGCAGCGCATGGAGGGCGGCGAAGCACTGCGGCAGCCGCCCTCCATGCCCGATCACTTCCTGCGCTTGGTCTCTTTCGGCGCCGTCGATTCCTGGGTGGCCTGGGGCTTCGGCTCTGCCTCCTGTGGCTTCGGGCTGAGGGCCACAGACTCGATGCGGTACGGCAGGATGCCGACACTGCGCGCGTTGACCTGCCAAGTCTCACGCGGCTGATCTTCGTTGTCCGTCCAGGGGTCGCGCTCCATGCGGCCGACGACCAGCACCCGCATGCCCTTCTGGTAGAGCTGCTGCCAGCGGTCGGCGTCGTGGTGCCAGAGTTCCACCGGCGCCCAGAAGCCGCCGCGGTCCTCGAACTCGCCGCCCTTGGTGGGGACGGGGTTGTCGAAGTACACGTTCAGCCGGAGCAACCGGCGAGGATCGTCGTTGCCATTGGGGAATTCGCGGTACTCGGGAGGCGATCCGATGTTGCCCTCGCCGATGAATTGTGTGCTCATGTTGGAATCTCCGTGGTGGTTGAAATACCCGTGCCTCGTTGGGCTCGGGCGCGTGCTCGGATGGCAGGCGCAATCACCGATCGCGCACTGCGGCAGGAACGGACGCGAGCCGGCGCAGGTAGGTGTTGTCCGCCTGCGCGGCCTTGCTGGCGCATTCCTGTGCTTGCCTGCCCAGGGTGTGCAGCAGGCTGATCTGCATGTTCAGCATGACGCGCTGCAGTTCGATCTCGTGCAGGTCGTGCAGCAGGTTGACCGGCGTGCTGGGGCTCGCCATCAGCTCCTGCCACAACGCCACGCCCATGGCCGATCGATCGTGCTTGCGCCAGCGAAGAAAGGTCGTGCCTGCGCCAGTGGTCTGCTGGGCCAGCTCGACGGGAAGCAGGTGGAAGGGATGCCCGCACGCCTGTGGCAGCACCTGTCGCTGCGCCAGGGCAATCAACTCGTCGCGCATGGCGAAGCACTGGCTGGCCCAGGCCTCGAAGTCCCCTTTACCTTTAAAAGGCTTTAAAAGGCCTTTTAGAGAGGCCGCGTGTTCCAGCCGCATGAAGGCTGGCTGTTCCAGACGACGGAAGTAGCGCGGTTCGCGGTTCGGGTCGCTCATGCCGGTTCGTCCTCGCCGGCGGCTGTGGACTTGGCCTCGGCCGAATCGGCGGCAGCGCCTTCGTCGGTGGGAGATGCGGCTGCGGCAGCGCTATCACCACGCTGTTGCAGACCACGGCGCACGACGGGCGGCGCAAACTTCGAGCGGCGCATGCCTTCGAGCACGTCCTGCGGCAGTTCGCCGAACTTCTCCAATGCTGCCCGAGCTGCGGCGTTCTTGGCCGCGAAGTCGTCGCGGGTGCAGCCCGAGTAGCGGTATTGCTGGGCCAGGCTGAACAGGCTGCGCAGCGCGTGGGCACCTTCGTTGAGCCAGCGCTCCAACGTCGAGCGATCGATCAGCGCGGTGTGGTGGGCGAGGATCAGCTTGCGCGCGATGTCGTCGTAGTCGGCCAGGAGATAGACGGCGGCAAAGCCCAACTGCGCATTGACGAACAGCGGAAGCTTGACGGGCTGCACGTTGAGGTTCTCGCCCAGGGTCAACGCGGCGGGCACGCCGGCCAGGGCCTGGTCCACCTGGTCGCGCAGCGTCTGCAGCGTGGTCCTGGTCTGGTCGAGCTTGTCTTCGATGCGAAGCATCCACCAGTCGCTGTATGGGTCGTCCTGCTCCGAGCCGCGCTTCATCTTGTTCATGACGGCGATGTAGCCGTTCAGGCCGACGATGCCCGGTCGCCCCTCGGCGGCGGCGCGGCCATGCCAGATGCGCGAGGCGTGGTGGGTGTGCAGCGTCAGCGACATCGCGCTGCGCAGGGAGCCGAGGTTGAGTTGCAATGGTTCGTTGCTGGTTGCCATGGTGATCGCTCGCTGGTGGACAGGGAGCCGCCAGCATCCGCATGCAGCGGAAGGCAGTCAGTCAACAAACCGAAATGAGCCGACCCCCGGTTCTGTGCGCGCTGGCGGCGCAGCGCGCAACGGTCCCCTGGGGACCGCTCCGCAGATGGGCACTCACATCGGCGTTCCCGTCCTCGGTTGTTGACGGTATGCGTGCTGCACCGCACGTCGCGCTGCCGTTCGACACGATCCTTCGCCGCGCAGCCGTCCCCAGGGGACCGTTCCGTTGAGCGCCATGGAGGTCTGCTTCATGGTCTTGCATGCGCTCTACTCAGGTTTTGCGCAGCATGTCGCGCCGTCGCCCGGCGCTTCACCGCACAGCCGTCCCCAGGGGACCGTTTCTGCCGACCGCCATGGAGATCTACTTCACGGCTTTGACAAGCCCTGTGCTCAGGATTTGCGCAGCAGATCGCGCAGGCGCTCGATGTGCTGCCGGGCCACCTCGGGCGGCACGACGTTGCGCGGCGGCTCGGTTGGTGGCGCTCGCGCCGCCGATGGTGTTGGCGGTGCCGGGCCGGTCTGCTTGGCCCAGGCATTGAACTCGCCGCGCATGGCGCGCTGGATGATGCCGAACAGATAACCGGCGGGGTTGCGGATGCCATGCTTGCCGCACCGTGCGGCCCATTCGTCCAGCACGGCCTGCCGCAGGGCAGCGTCCACCTGCTGCAACGCCATCTTGGCTCCGGCCTGCTGTTCCGCCTTCAGTTCCGCGAAGCGCTTGGGCCATTGCAGGTCGCCCAGCGCACGCGCCTGCGCGGTAGTACGTACTTCATCAATACGACTACTACGTACTGTACGGTCCTGCTTCGAATTCCGAAGAGCGCCGTCTGGCGCGGGTTTCGGCCCTGCTTCGGATTCCGAAGATGGGCGATCGCCATTCCGAAGAAGGCTCGCGGGCCCTTCTTCGGAATCGTGGACCGCATCCTCCTGTGGATAACTTTCGGAGGCGGTGATGCCCTGGTCGGCCAGGCGCTCGGCGAGCACTTGCAGCCGCGACGGCAAGGTGCGTCCGGACAGCATCGGGTCGTCCGCGATCTCCTGGAGGGTGTTGAGTCCCACCACCTGGACGGCCTTGGCCGAATGCCCCAGCGACTGGCTGACCAGGGCCAGGTAGTCGGCGTCGAGTTGCATCGCCTCGAACGGCGTCAGCGGTTCGTCGTGCAGGACGTAGAGGTTGCCGAGGATGCGACCGGTCTTGGGGTCGCGCCGTCGTCGCACGAGGCTCAGCCAGCGCGTCAGGCGCAGCAGCGTCAGCGCCCGCGCCACGGTCTCATGGGAGGCCTGGCCTGCGCAGGGCATCGACGCCAGCCAGGGGCGCAACTGCTCATAGGTGGGAAATGCCGTGACGCCATCGTCGTTGAGCATCAATCGGAACACCTGCCAGGCGTTGCGCTCCAGCGGTGTCAGGCGGCGGTCGAGGAACAGCCGCCGCGGCACGCTCTCGTGCCGATTGCCACTGAACAGGAAGGCGTCGCCGGACGTAGGAGGCGTGGGCGTTGGAGCAGGCAGGGACGCGGGAGCGCCAGAGCTGGACTTGGGCGCGAGGTCCTTCAGCGCAGCGTCGAACAGGTCGGCGAGTGCGATGGGGCCAGGGCGCTGGGCTCGTGGGGCGGTGTCGTCCACGGCCATGGCCTAGCCCAATCCCTGATCGACCCAGTTCCTGATCGCGGCCCAGACCACCGAGAGCGGCAGCGACATGCCCTCGGCCAGGTCCATGGCCGCATCGAGAATCGAGGTCTCGTCCTCCAGATCGACGTTCCTGCTGCTGGTCACGGCTTTCCATTGCCGCCACAGTTCGGTGTCCTGGGTCTCGTCCAGGACGGGGTGGCGCCCCTTGCGCTTGGGCAGGCCGAGGATCTCCCGCCGCAGGGCGACTTCCTGATGGGTCAGGCCATAGAAGCGGCTGACCATCTCCGTGCTGGCCCCCAGCCGCAGCATGCGATCGACCGTGGCGATTTCCTTCTCCACGTCCTGTGCCTGGTTGAGCAGGCGCTGCAGCACTTCGCGGTTGACCGTGACCGAGCACCACGAGACGCTGGCGTTGGCCAGCACGCTGATCAGCGCGGGGTGCTTGAGCGCATCCAGCTCGGCCTCGCCGAAGCCCATGGCCTTGCAGCGGCGCAGTTGGCCGTTGCGAAGGTCATACAGCGCCTGGGCAATCACGGCCTGGTTGAGCGGATGCGATGTGGACATGCGGCCTCCCTCGCTCACGTCCCGGGCGCCGTGGTGCCGGCTTCCAGGTCCAGCAGACGCCGGGCGAGGCGCAGCAGCCGAAAGAGCTTGACCAACGCCGTGTCGCTCAAGCGCCTTGCGCCGCTGCCATGGCCTTGGCTCTGGCCGTGCAACAGGGTCGGCAGGTCGGCGGCGAGCTGCGCGCCGTCCAGGCCCGCTTCGGCGACGGGCTGACCCGTCAGGGAAGTGAGCAGCGTCAGCACCGCGCGGCCGAGCGGCGACGGGGCTTGGCCGCGGGCGCGGCACGCAAACCCGATGCCATCGGCGCGATCCTCGATGCACTCGTCCAGGCCTGCCTCCCCGGCGATCTCGCGCGCGAACTGCGCGATGTGGATGCGCAGCCGATCGGGCGTGTCCAGGCCGGCGTCGATGTACCAGACGTCGGAGATCGGATAGAGTCCGCCGGCTTGCACCGGGATGGACTGCAGCACGCTCGCCGAGAAGTCGGGCGGCAGCGCATCGCCCAACTGGTCGGCGACCATGCGCTGGATCGATTGGAGCCGTTCTGTCGTCGGTGCTGGCGAGACGATGTGCTCGCGAAGCAGATCGCCCGGTGCGGCCGGCTGGCTTCCCGTGGCCGCTTCGCCAACCGCCGTGTCGTCGTGGCGCAAGGTGGGCTCGGACGCCGGAGGGCTGGCGGGTGGAGGACCGGCCGCCGCTGCAGGCGTGGCGATGGACGATGCTGCGCCCGGCGGAGTCGGCGTGCCGGCGGTGGGCGAAGGCAACGCCGGCTGCGCCGCAGGTGGCGTCGGGTCACTGACCAGCGCCCGGTGGCGGCTTTCCGATTCGGTCAGGTCCAGCGCCAGCACGTCGTAGCCGATGCCCAGCAGCTCGGACATCTGGCCGATCAGCTCGTCTTGCACGCGCTGCGGCGCGAACTCGTCGCCCTGCGTGTCGAACTGCGCCAGCACCTCCTGAAAGAAACTGTCGAAGTCCAGCGGCAGCGAACGGTCCTTGGCGTAGTGCTCCCAGGTGCGTTTGCAGGCCGTGCGCATGACCGACAGCCGCTCGACCTGGTGGCGCCCCAGGCCGCCATAGAGCACAGTGGGAATGGCGGGCAGCAGGTAGCGCACCGCGTCGGCCATGCGGGTGATGTGCGACCGCTGGACGGGGAAGCCATCGGCCGCCAGGCGGCGGGCCAGTTCCGACTGGCTCAGGGCGGCGCCGCTCTCCTGCTCGTAGAACTCCCGTGCTTTCTCGACGCCGAGCGCGCGCTCGATGAACGTGAGGCCGCCGCGCAGTTCGTTCTCGGCAAGATGCCCGGTCAGCGCGACGATTTCACCGCGCTCCGGCCATGGTCGGAACAGGCACGATATGCGGAAGAAGCGTTCTTCCTTGGTCTCCGACCAGAGTTCGCGCAGGATCGCCAGTCGCGTGTTGCCGCCGTTGCGGATGATGTAGTGGTCCTCGCCGGGCCTGCGCGTGATGGCCGGCGCCGCGTCCAGGCCGCGCTCGCGGATGGATGCCTTGATTTCCTCGTAAGCCGGGTTGCGCTTCATGCGCGGGTCATGGTCGTAGGGCCGCAACTGGTCCAGCGTCACGACCATGGGCGTGTCCGCGATCGGGTCGCTCAAGGCCGTAGCCGCTGGGCCGCTGCGCTCGAAGCCGGCCGCGAGCAGCTTGCCTGCCATGTCCTGCGAGGTCATGTCAGCCATGGCCGCACCCCTCGCAGTCCCCACGACCGCCGGCCGGCGCCATGCGGGCCTCTCGCTCGGCGCGGCGGATCTGCGCACGGGCGTTCAATTCGGCCCGGTGGTCACTCGCTGTCGAACTCGTGTAGATCGCCGCGCAGCCGGCCTTGGTGAACTTGAGGTGCCCGCCCGGCGTGCGCTTGACGTGCCAGCCCTCACCGACCGCGAACTCGATCAGGGCGCGCAGCCGCTTGTGGCCGCGGGCCAGCTCATGTGCGTTCGCCATGGGGCCTCCCAGGATCAAGAGGTCGCTGCGGGCGGCCGGATACTTGAGCCAGTCGGTCCTGCCATTGCGGGAACAACTCGCTGGCGAGCGCGCGCATCGTGTCGAGCGCGGCAGGGGCGACTCTGCCGGGCGGCTGGCGGTGCTCGACCCGATGCACCGGCAGGCCGCGCGTTGCGGCACGTGGATACGCTTCTATGGCCGGCACGTCGGTGGCGAGCACGCGGATGCCGGCGCTGTCCTGGAACAGGTCGCGCAAGGCCTGCTGGATCAGCCGTGCGTTGGCGGACACCGGGTGGACGCGGTTGATGAGCAAGTGCAGCGGCGGCGGTTCGATGCCCAGGTGCCGGTACGGCGCAATGTCTTCGAGCAACTGCATGGTGCCGCGCCGCAGCTCGCGTGCCGCGAGGATCTCCGGCGTGACGGGCGACAGCGCGAGATCGGAGGCGAGCACCGCCATCTCCAGCAGCACGGAACGCGCGCCCTGGGTGTCGATCAGCACCAGGTCGTAGAGGGGAGCAAGTGCTGGCAGCAGATGCCGCAACCGCAGGCGGCCATCCGGCGCATGCAGCAACAACGTGTTCAGCTCGCCCCGGTGGTCGTCGGACAGCACCAGGTCCAGGCCCGCGATGATCGTGCGGGACACGAGCTGGCCAAGGTCGCGCTCGTTGAAGGCCAACAGCTCATAGATGCCGCCCGGCGCGCGCTGGGTCAGTTCGTAGTAGGAGGACAAGGTGGGCTGCACGTCGAGATCGAGCAGCAGCACGCGCAGGCCCGCGTCCGCGGCGAGCCCGCCCAGGTTGGCGGCCGTCGTGGTCTTGCCGACGCCGCCCTTCGTTGAAATGATGGACACGACCTGCATGGCGCTCTCCGGCTGGGAATGGGAAGTCCGCGGGAGAGCGGGTCAGGTCCGGTGGTTGAGGCGCTCGGCGATCCACTGGTCGATTTCGATCGAATCCCAGCCGACAGCGCGCACGCCCAGGCGCAGCGCCTGAGGGAACTGGCGCTTCTTCATCAGGTTGTAGATGTGGGCGCGTTTGAAGCCGGACTTCGCTTCGACTTCATCGAGCCGCAGGATGCGGCGCTCGTTCGGCGGGAGTACAGGGGTCTGCGACATGGCGGTCACTCCTGAACGCTCGGTGGCGTTTGTTGGCGTGACCTCTATTCAATAGACCTGGCTGCGGAAAGACATTGCAAATGCAATCTCCGCGATTGCACATACAAGCTGGATAACCTCATGCGCTTGCGCTACGAACGTACCTCTTAGCGTTGGCGAACTTTCCGTTTAAGGTGCGCTCAGTGATGCCCATGGTGCCGCCGTAGTGGGCGACCAATGCAGAGACAAGGGCCTCCTGCGTTTTGAAGCTGGAATAGGGCACGCCTGAAGGCGACTGGCTCAGCATCAGCGTCAACATCCCTCCAATGATGTTGAGATAGGTCGTTTCCGCCCGTTCGCTGATCTCGCATTGCTTGGATGCCAACAGCACCGAGGATTGCTTGAGTAGCGTGTCGTGCTGCTCCTGCAGTTCTCGCATCTCACGTCGGGCTTGTTCAAGCGCGGCCTGAAGGGCCAGCCGCTCCACGAGGATCGCCTGTCCTGTTTCCATGGTGATGAAAGGATGCGCCATGCGTTCGCCACGGCTGAACAGAAATCCTGGCCGGTGCTCGGGATAGTGGGTGCGCATCCAGCGTTTTAGATCGACATGGCGAACAGTCAGATCCAGAGAATTGAGCAGGTTCGGATCATTGAGCGTGATCCCGTTCTTGCCGTAGGGCAGCTCTCCGTTGAGGATGCCGTCATAGATACGTTCCGAGTGCAGCCGGCACTCATTCCATCGAGGGCAGTTCAGCGACCGAGGCAGGACACGCGGTGACGCGATCGTGGCCAGGATCATCGGGAGATACCGCAGCAACCCAGCCCATCGGATGGCCGCCTCGATGGGACGATAGAACACCTTTGATGTTGAAATGTCCTTGTGCATGTCTTCGTCTCCTTTCGGGTGCGCTACATCACCGGCTCCTTTCTTGCCCAAGGGCTGTTGTGTCGTTATGGCCTGCGACGGACGCTTGAGGCGATGCCCTAAGCGAAGGCGGAGGAGGCCATTGGCGTCCGCCGCAGGTGGCCTTGTCTTGCTTGATATGCAAGAATCGATCAGTTGCCGGCCCATCGAGCGATGAGGACGCAAGCTCGATATTGGCGCTCACGGTACCAGCGTCATAGGTGGCGCAAAGCCCATCAAGACCGATTTGGTATGGTCTGATATCCAGACGGTTCAAGACCAGCGAGTTGAAGCGTTCGACGCCCCTACGTCCAGTTGGGGACTGGAAATCAGCGGTTAGTGATGCATCGCTCCACATGCTGATATATCGACAAAGTATCTGCCGCAGTACCAGTGACCCTGCCAGGTTGCCCCAGCACATAGGAGACGGAGATGGCTGAACATTCCCATGAACATCAACATCACACATCCGGTCAGATGGGTAAGCACGGCCGACCATACGCCAAGTTCTGGGTGAACATGGTGTTGGGCCTCGTCGTCATGTACTTCGTAATGTTCAGCATGATCGACGGCGCCAGGGACTTCAGAAACAATCTCAACATGCTCTACATGGCGGTCACTATGTGGGCGCCAATGGGCATCTTCATGCTAGCGACAATGCCCGGCATGTTTCCAAACCGGCGGCTCAATCTCGTGCTGTACGGCTTGTTTGCCGTTCTCACACTCGGTTCTTTTGCCGCTACCCGTGCTCAAACCGGAATCGGCGATCGACAGTTCATCGCGTCTATGGTCCCGCACCATTCGGGAGCGATCCTCATGTGCCGCGAGGCGCAGCTCTCAGATCCGGAACTCGTCAACCTATGCCAAGCGATTTCCGATGGCCAGCGCGCGGAGATCGAGCAGATGAACCGGATTGCTGCACGCCTTCGTTGAGGCTGGCTGCCACTACACTGGCGCCGCGTTGCGCTCCGGCGAAGTTAGCCGCAGCGATGTAAAGATGAGGACTTGCGGTGTTCCGATGCCGGCGGTTGTGTCCTACAGCCGTCCAGGTGCCAGGTAGTCCACGCGACACCACCCCGCGCTGCCTGCGGAGCGAGCGCAAGTCATGATCGTCGCAAGTTGGAGTTCGATAGCGAACCCGCTCAGCAGCTGGACGCATCAGGCGTAACGACGGGTGGATGGATCATCCTTGGACGCTGGTGGAAGTGGTTGGATGAACTTTGTTGCCGAGGGCGAAAAACAAGGCTATAATTGAGTTCTTCGCTGATCACCACAGTGGAGAAAGTGATTGGGAAACAGAGACTTAGCGCTCTAGTGCATGACTCGTTTCCCGCTCCATATTCAATGAAAACGCCGATCAGCGATGATCGGCGTTTTTGTGTGCGCTTGATTTTTATCAAGCTGGAGAAGCCCGCCAACACGGCGGGCTTTTTGCTATTACAGCTTCGGCAACTGCCCGACGCGCCCCATCATTTCAGTGACGATCTGCAAGTCCAGCAAGAACTGATCGACCGTCTTAAACTCATTGTCGGTATGCCCGGTGTACTTCACTTCCGGGCGAGCCAGGCCGAATTGCACGCCGTTGGGCAGTTCATGCACCGAGGTGGCGCCGGCCGAGGTGCCGAATTTATGTTCCATGCCCAGGTTTTCAGTGGCGACCGCCAGCAACGCTTTGACCCATTCGCCTTCCGGGTTGCGGTACATCGGCTCGGCAATCGAATAGGTGAAGTCCACCGCCACTTTGCTGTGTTTGTCCCAGGCGCTGAGTTTGTCGGCGATTTCTTTTTTGAGCGTTTCCGGCGACTTGCCCTTCGGCACGCGCAGGTTCACCGCTAGCTTGAAGGCTTTGTCGTCCTGGCCGACGAACGTCAGCGAGGTGGTCAGCGGGCCCATAAAGTCGTCGGCAAAGCCCACGCCCAACTTGCCGCCCAGGTAATCCAGGCCCCAATTGTCCGACGCATAACGCGCGGCATCGGTGATGTGGTTGTGTTTGAGGGCAATCTTGCCGTCGACGCTGTGGATCAACTCCAGCATGCGCGCCACCGGGTTGACACCCGACTCCGGCTCGGACGAGTGCGCCGACACGCCAGTGACGGTTAGTTTCACATCCTTGCCCTCAACCTTGGCGGCCACTTCGAAATCACCACCGTTGCGCTTGGCATATTCCGCGCCGGCCTTTTGCAGGCTAGCCGCCAGTTCGGCCGGCTGATCGGTGACAAACGTGGCAACCGATGCCGATGGAATCTGGTTGGTGGCCATGCCGCCGGTCATCGCCACGATTTCCGCGCCGCTGCCGTCACCTTTGCGACGCGGGAACGTGGCCATGACCGTGCCGTAGCCTTTCTCGGCAATCACCACCGGGTAACCGCCATCCAGTGCCAGGTTGTACTGCGGGGTCGGGTTGTGTTCGAAGTAATACGGGATGGCGTCGCCGGACGTTTCCTCGGTGGTGTCCACCAGCAGCTTGAACTGGCGCGCCAGCGGCAGCTTCTCTTCCTTGATCACCTTCATGGCATACATCGCCACCACGATGCCGTTTTTGTCATCTTCGGTGCCGCGGCCGTACATGCGATCACCGATCAGTGTGACTTTGAACGGGTCGAGCTTGGTGCCGTCCTTCAGCACCCAATTTTCCGGGGTCACCGGCACCACATCGGCGTGGGCATGGATGCCGACCACTTCATCGCCGCTGCCTTCCAGGGAAATTTCGTACACGCGGTTGTCGACGTTACGGAAGTTCAGGTTGAAAGCTTTGGCCAGGGCCTGGATCTTGTCGGCGATCTTGAGGAATTCCGGGTTCTGGTACTGCGGTACGCCGTCTACGTTGAAGGTCGGAATTTCCACCAGTTCCCGCAGCGTCTCCAGAGCGGCCTTGCCGTATTTGATCCGCGTGTAAATGCCCAGCAAACGGTTGATTTCGTTCTGCTGCTCGGCGCTCAGGGTTTTGTTGTCGAGAAAGGCGTTGATCGCCGGGCCCACATCGGCGGTCTTGCCCAGATCGCCCTTGCTCAGGGTGGCCAGGAAACCGCGGAAATCGCTGACCGGCGTTTCGCCGAAGTGCTTGAGAATCGCCGTGCTTTGCTCGGCGGTGATATTGGCGAATGCCGGGGTGCTGACTGCCGTTAGCGTGGCCGCGAACAGGCTCGCAGCCACCAATTGCTTGAGTGGAAAGTGCATGGAAAGTCGCATTCCTTTGCCAGTAGTGAGTAGGACGTTTCTGATCAAACTGTCAGAAACATTTCTACACACTACCACCACTCAGGTGTATCGGGTCAATGCTGGCCAGGGTGGGGCGCTGGATACTCATCGGTCACGTTCAGGGCTCTAGCGTAGGGGCCGTCCCACAACTGTCGGTGCAAATCCCCGACACGCTTGGCCATGGTTTCGCTGCGCATCACCACCTCCAGGTTGCGCGAATTATCCAGATAGCCGCCCAGCCAATTACTGGTGCCCACCCACGCGAGCTGACCATCGATCTCCATGGTCTTGCTGTGAATCACCCGCGCGTAGGGGATAAACCCCTGTTTGGCCTCGGGCAGGGTGACGATCTTGATCTGCACGTTGGGCAGCACGGCCAGACTCTTGAGGTAAGGCAGTTCCAGTTTGTCGGTGTTCCAGTTGGACACCATCAACTTGATTGACACACCGCGCGCGGCCGCGGCCCGCACGGCATTGTCGATCACTGCATAGTAAGGGCGCGTATTGTCCGGTCCATAGGACAGCGGTGCGTAGTCGAGCAATTGCACGCGGACTTCTTTCTTCGCTTCCGCCAACAAGCGTGGCAATTCCAGCTGTGAGTCGCCCACCCCCGGCGGGTTGTAACGCTGCGGGCTGGCCACCAGGTAATTGCCGGTGCGTGCAGGCGCCTGGCCGGTCGCCGGCAATGGCACCGGTCGGTGCTCGGCCAGCGCCTGCTGGGCTTGCCAGTCCTGATCGAAAATCGCCTGCACCTGGCCCACCACGGTGGCATCGCTGATGCGCAACCCTGTTTCATGGATATGTTCCAGGGAGCGCCAGTCGAAATTCTGGCTGCCGACAAATGCCTGCCGACCATCCACAATCATGTATTTGGCGTGGATGATGCCGCCGCTGACTTGCCCGTAGGGCAACACGCGGAAGGTCAGGTTGGGGATCGCACGCAAGCGTTCCAGGGTTGAACCCTCCGATAACTTGATGCCTTTTTCTTCCATCAAAAAGCGAATCTTCACACCGCGCTTGCCAGCGGCTTCCAGGTGGTCGATGACCTTGTCCATGACCGACCCGGGATGATCGGCCGCGTAGAACTGGCCGATATCAATGGTGTTTTTCGCCCCGTCGAACAGTTCGATCCAGACCGGGCCCGGCTGACGTAGATCGGCGGTGCCGAGGGCAGTGTCCACTGGTACGGTGTGTACCAATTCAAATCCTGGAATTGAAAAGTCCGCCTGGGCAAGCGGACTGAGGAGCAAGCCGGCAAGGCCTGCGATACGCATTTTCAAGGAGACGGACATAAGACTCTCTTTTAATAAATAGAAGCGGGCGCATTGCGCGCCCGCGCAAACGGTTATGCGGTGCGGCTGTGCAACGGCGTCGGCACCAGGTGCGGCGTTTCGCTCTGCACGCGGGCGCCAGTGGCGGCGCGGATCAGCAGGATTTTCAACTGATCGTTGATGCGCTCCAGGCTGTCTTGGAAGAAGTTATGAAACACCACGCAGAACAGCGCGATGGCAATCCCCAAGCCCGTGGCGAACAACGCCGTACCGATGCCGCCGGAAATCTGCCCAGGGTCCGACACCCCCGCCGTGGCCAACGCCTTGAAGGTGTCGATAATGCCGAGGATGGTGCCCAGCAAGCCCAACAAAGGCGCGGCGGTGGTGATGGTTTCGATGATCCACAGGCTGCGGGCCAACGGTGCGCGAGTGCTCAGGTACTGGGTTTCGATTACGTCATCCAGGTCTTTGCGCGAGCCGTGGGAGGCTTTTTGTGCCAGTACTGGCAAGACCATATCCAACGGCAGGCTATGGCGACGGGCCAACTCCTGAGGCAAGTCGCGTTCGCTGTGCACATTGGCGCCCAGCACTTTGTTAAGGGCGCGGGCCTGGCGGCGCACATAGGCGAAGTAGATGCCGCGCTCGATGGTGATAAAGATGGCAATCGCCATCGCGGCGTACATCACATAGAAGGTGATGTCGTGGAGCAAATTCATGTCCATGTTCACTGACCTCGCAAGTTAGAAATTGGCTTCCAGGGAAACCGTCACGGTACGTTCCAGGCCTACGATGTACGCCGGGTCGCCGTCGCGGAAACCGCTGTAGCTGGCGGAGTTGGTCTTGGTGGTGTAGACGCCGTCCAGGTACTTCTTGTCGAACAGGTTGTCGACGTTCAGGCGCAGGGTCGCGTCCTTCACCACTTTCTTGTCCACCGGCAGGTAGATACCGGCACCGGCGTTGAATACGGTGCGGCCGGAGATGGCTTCGTCGTTGGTCAGGTCGCCGTAGAGCTTGCTGGTGTATTTGCCGCCGAAGGTGCCGTAGTAGTGGCCATCGTCATAACCGATGTTGGCCGCCAGCATGTTCTTCGGCACGTTGGCGAACTGCTTGCCGCTGGTGGGCAACAGGATGGCTTTGCCGGCGTTATAAACGGTGAGGTCGTCTTGCTGCTCGGCCTTGGTGTAGGTGTAGGAGGTGTAGTAGTTGAAGTGGTGGGGCAGCAGGCCGCTCCATTCCAGTTCCAGGCCACTGTTGTTGACGGAGCCGGCGTTGATATCGGCGAAGTCGCCGTTGATGTCCTTGGAGGAGACCTGGCGATCCTTGAACTGCATGTAGAACAGCGTGGCGGCCACGGTCATGTCGTCATCGGTGTAGCGCCAGCCCAGCTCGTGGTTCCAGCTGGTTTCCGGTTTGGCGTCGATGGAGCCGGCGCCCTTGTCGTACAGCACGTAGTTCTGCGGGATGCGCATGTTGCGCGAGAGGCTATAGAACAACTGGTCCCGCTCATCCAACTGGTATTTGAGGCCGGCGTTGGGCAGCAGTTTGTTGTAGGTCTGGTTACGTTTTTCGGCTTGCTCGGTGAGGCTGCCGTGGTTGGTGCCGTCACGCTTGACGTTCATGTAGGCAAGGCCGGCCACCAGGGTCCAGTCCGGGTTGATGTACCAGGTGTCCTGGGCCCAGACCTTCTGCGCCGGGGTCACGGTAAAGCGGTCGCGACCCTGTACGGTGTTGCCGTTGGCATCGACCACGGCATCGCCATCCGGCCAGGTGTCGCTGGGCTTGCCGCTGTTTTTCAGGGCAATGAACGGCTGGGTCTGGCTTTGGCGCGCGCGCTCATACCAGTAACCGAATTGCAGGCTGTGCTCTTCCAGGTCCCAGTTCAGCTTGGTGGTGATGCCGGGGCGCCAGGTCTGCGTGCGTGAAGGACGGTAGTAAACGCCGGTGGTGGACGAACCGTCGGCGTTGTACTGCGCGGCGGTCGGCAAATTGCTCAGGTCGAACACCCCACCGACGTTGGAGCCGCGGTTGAGTGCATAGCTGGACGAACCGACCCCGCTGCCGTTGCCCCAGTAGTAATACGGGATCACCGACAGGGCCAGGTTGTCGGCCAGTTTGAATTGGGTGTTGAGCACGCCGGTAAAAGTCTGGAACGGGTTCTGTGCCAGGGCGTAATAGCTGTTGACCTTGCCGTTGCTGCCCACCGATGGGGTGGCGGGGTAGGGGTCGAACTTGCGGCCGTTCTGTTGGAACTGGCTCTTGGTCAACTGGCTGTAACTGTTGTTGTCCTGCTCGTGGTACTTGAGGATCAGGTTGGCGGTGTTGCCATCGCCGGCGTCGAAAAAGCTGTTCCACTCGACTTTATCCGCGCGCACGGCGCCGGAACCACGCCACATGTCCCCTTCGGTATGCGAAGCCGACAGCCAGTTGCTCAGGCCGTTGATCTCTCCGGTATTTAGCCGCGCGAAGGTCTTGCGCGTGGCGTTGCTGCCCATGATCTGTTTGACGAATGCGCCGGTTTCTTTGGTTGGGCGAACGGTCACGATCCCGATGTTGCCGCCGCTGGAGCCGATGTGCGGGCCGTCGGCCTCCGCTGAGCCCTGGGTGACGAAGATCTGCTCGATGTTTTCCGGGTCGCCCAGCAGGTTGGAATACAGCGCGTAGTTGCCCGAGTCGTTGATCGGCATGCCATCCACCGACATCCCCACCTGGTCGGAGTTGAGGCCGCGCATGGTGAAGCGAAAGCCCGACAGCCCGGTGTTGTCTTCGCTGGAGATGTTCAGGCCCGGGGTGTATTTGAGCTTGTCCACGGCGTTGCCGGTGGCGGTCTGTTTATCCAGCGCTTCCTTGGTCACCGTGGAGCGGCCCTTGATGCTTTCTTCCTGCACCATGTAGCCGCCACCCGCCGTGGCCTTGCCTTGCACGCCAATGGTGCCGACATCGCTGTCGTTGGTGTCGGCCATGACCATGCCATGCCCCATGCTCGCGGCAACGAGTGCCAGATGAATCCGTGTGAACCTCATCAGTGTCGTCCTGGTGTCGGGTGCTTATTGCACGCTGTAGTTAAAGGTGGCGGTGAAGCGCTGCTCATTGCGGCCCCCGAAGGCTTGCTCGGGGAACGGCTTGACTTGCTTGATACGACGCAAGCTGTTGATGGCGGCCCGGTTGAGCAACATGCTCGACGCCTGGGTCTGTAGGCCGGAATCCAGCACGCGGCCCTGGCGATCCACCAACAACCAAACCACCACCTCGCCGCTCGGGCGTTCGAGGGATGCCTGGCGGCCGGTGGGATACTGCTTGTACGTGTCCAACTCGTTGCGCAGGCCCTTGAGATAGCCACCCTCCAAGGCTTGGCCGTCGACTTTCGGCGGCGCGGGCGGTGCCAGCGCAGGTGCCGCTGGGGCGGTTACGGCTGGTACCGGTTTGGCGGCGGCAACCGGGGGCGGAGTAGGCGCGGCTTTCGCCACTACCGGTTTGGGCAGCGGTTTGGGCTTGGGCTTGGGTTCGGGTTTTGGCAACGGTTTAGGCGGTGGAGGCGGCGGCGCCGGCTCGGCGTCGGCTTCCTCGATCACCGGTGGTGGCGGCTCAACCACCGGTTCCGGGATGACTGGCGGCTCTGGCTCCGGATCGACCAGGGCCAGCTCGACCGCCGACTCGTCATACACCGGCTCGACCTTCAATGTCTGGGACTGGATCCCCATGGCAATCAGCACCAGGGCGATCACGGCCGGGACACTGCCCAGCAGTTGGCGCACACGAAACAGAACGTACATGGTCAGGACTTACGCGTGGCAATGGACACGGAGGTGAAGCCACCCAGGCGCAGGGTGTCCATCACTTCCACCAGGCGCGAAACCTCCACGCCCTTATCGCTGTTGACGATGATCGTCGACTTGGTATCGGGCTTCTCTGCGGCTTTGAGCGCCGGTACCAGGGCGTCGACGGTGAGGTCCTTGCCGTCGAGTTGCAACTGGCCTTCCACGCCCAGGGTCAGGATGAATTTGTTCTGCGGCTTGAGCTGCTGCGAGCTGCTGGCGCTGGGCAGTTGCGTCTTCATGCCGAGGGCCGGAATCACGTTCAGGCTCACGAGTACGAAAAACACCAGAAGGAACATCATCACGTCGATCATCGGGATCAATTCGATGTGCGCCTTGCGTTTTTTCGGTTCGTCCCAGGTTCTCATTCCCTTACCCCGTTATTGAATTAGGGGCGACACGCTAACAAGCAAAAATGACCGATTGGTTAACTTTAGTTGACGTTTTGAGGGCTCTAGGACGGGTCTTACAGAAGACTCTAGGGTCATTTTTCCGGCGTAACAGAATTGAAATCCAAGGCGCGCATTCTCAAAAAATTTACATTGAGGGCCCTTAGGAATGAGTTGCCAATTGCCGTATCTGTCGACCCCGCGCCTGCTGCTGCACGCACTGGAACCGCACCAGGCCGAGCGGTTATGCGCCCTGGCCAACGGGCCGAAGATCGCCGATAACACGGCCAGCATTCCGTCGCCCTACACGCTGCAAACCGCGCAGGATTTTATCGAGGGGATGCAGGAAAAGTTTCGCGCCACGGGGTTGCTGAGCCTGGGTATGCACCGGCGCGACGATGATGAATTGATCGGCGTCGTCAGTCTGCGCATCAACGCGGCACACGGGTATGGGCACTTGGGCGGCTGGGTGGCGGCGTCTGAGCGCAACCAAGGGTTTGCGGCTGAGGCCGCCACTGCCTTGATGGCCTATGGGTTTGAGGCGTTGGGGCTGCACCGCGTGGGCAGTCAGTGCTTCAGCCGTAATAAAGAATCGGCGCGGGTCATGGAAAAAATCGGTCTGCACTACGAGGGGTGTCTGCGCGGGGCGTTTCTTAAGAACGGTGTGCATGAGGACATGCTGGTGTTCGCCGCCCTGCGTTCTGAGTGGGAGCACCGCGTATGAACGGCCCGGTCGATCAGGGGCGACGTCGGGTGCTGGCCGGGCTGGCGGTGGCCACCACGTTTTCGATCCTCAGTCCATTCGCCCGCAGTGCCGGGGTGGACTATCCGTTCACCCTCGGGGTGGCCTCGGGGGATCCGCTGCCGGATGGCTTTGTGATCTGGACGCGGCTGGCGCCGCGGTTCAATGCCGTAGACGGACGCGGTGGCTTGAGCCGCGCGGTGCCGGTGCGTTGGCGGGTGGCCAGCGATGCGGCGATGACGCGCATCGTGCGCCAGGGGGAGGTCATGGCCAGCGAGCGCTGGGCGCATTCGGTGCATGTGGAGGTGGCAGGGCTGCAGGCGGGGCGGCCGTATTGGTATCAGTTTGAAGGGCTGGGCGCCCAGAGCCCGGTGGGGCAATCACGTACGGCGCCACCGTTGCAGGCAATGACATCGGCGCGTGTGGGATTTGTCTCGTGCTCCCATTGGGAGCGTGGCTATTTCAGTGCGTATCGCCACTTGGCCGCCGAGCAGCCGGACCTGGTGTTTTTCCTGGGCGACTATATCTACGACAGTTCCTACGCGCCGGAGTCAGGCAAGGTATTTCGCGCCCATGGCAGTGGCAACGCGGTGAGCCTCAGCGATTACCGCAACCGCTATGCACTGTATAAAACCGATCCGGATTTGCAGGCCCTGCACGCTGCCGCCCCCAGCGTGGCGACCTGGGACGACCACGAAGTGCAGAACGACTACGCCAACCGTTGGTCCCAGGACCCGAGAACCCCGATGGCGCCATTTCTCCAGCAGAGGGCGGCGGCTTATCAGGCGTATTACGAACATATGCCGCTGCGCGCCAGCAGCCAGCCCAAAGGCGCCGATATGCGCATTTACCGGCGCCTGGACTACGGACGACTCGCCCGTTTTCATGTACTCGATGGTCGGCAATACCGCTCCGAGCAACCCTGCGTGTTGGCCAATGGCAGTCATCAGGGGCATGTGGTGACTAACCCGTGCAGCGAGTTGCGCGATCCTGGTCGCACGATGCTGGGTTGGCAGCAAGAGGCTTGGCTGGATCAGGGCTTTGCCCACTCCAGGGCGCAGTGGAATGTGATCGCTCAAGACTTATTGGTGGCGCCGCTGGTGCAACGGGACCTGACCAACCACAAGCCGGGGCGCTGGACCGACGGTTGGGATGGCTACATGGCCAATCGTTCAAGGATGCTGGCGTCTATTCAGCGCAACCGGGTGAACAACCCGGTGTTCTGGGGCGGTGATATCCACTCGTTTTGGGCCAACGACCTACACGTCGATGGCAATGACCCGGATTCGCCGGTGATCGCCACCGAATTCGTCGGCACCTCGGTGACTTCCGATGGGCCGCCGTTCGAGGCGTTCAGCAAAATCCTGCCCATGAACCCCCATGTGAAGTTTTTCGACAGCCGCCAGCGCGGCTACGTTTCGGTGGAGATGCAGGAGCGGCAGATGCTTACGCACCTGCGTGTCATCAGTGACCCGCAGGACCCTGCGGCGACGGTGTCGACCCTCAAATCGTTCGCGGTGGAGCCGGGGAGAGCAGGGGCGGTCGCGATTTGAGGGCGTAATGGGTGAACGCTCAACACACGCTTCAATCCAGGGTATAGCGCACCGACAGCGCGCCCTTTTTCTCGGACAGGGCCTGGATGGTAACTTGGCCCAATTCGCTTAATGTCTGCACATGCGTGCCGCCGCAGGCGTAGGCGGGCAGTTCGCCGAAGCCGACTTCGCGAGTGCCGTTGTCCACGGCCATATGACGGGGATAGTCGGTGGCGATCCATTCGTTGAGCTGCTGTTGAATCGCCTCGGCCTGCATGGCTTGCGCCGCTTCGCCTCGGATAAACGTCACTTTGGCTTCGCCCGGCCAGTGGTGGGCTTTGATCGGCATCCAGCCGAGGGTTTCGCCGACGTTGCCGATCAAGTGACCGGCCGAATGCAGGCGCGTGTGCAGGGCGCGGCGCTGTTCATCGACCCTTGCGGTGATCGGACCGGGTTCTACAGGGCGGTCGACATAATGCACCACGCGGTCGGCCTCCTGGGTGACACGCAGCACCTGGCTTTCGCCCAGCCAGCCGGTGTCGAACGGCTGCCCGCCGCCTTGAGGGTGGAAGAGGGTCGATTGCAGGATTACCGCGAAGTGATCGTCGTGGGGCGTGCAACTCAGCACTTCAAGCTCGGCGGTCAGGTGGTCGTGGGTAAAAAACAGGCGTTCGGTCATCATCTGCATCCGCATCAGGGTTCTACGGGCAGTATAAATACTGCTCGAATGGGTGATAATCCGTTCAATTATCAATGGACCTGTGCGTCATGAGCATTAATCTTCCGTTGCCCCTGTTGGGGGAAATGGCGATGTTCGTCAAAGTGGTAGAGGCCGGCAGCTTTTCCGAAGCGGCGCGCCAACTGAGCGTTTCGCCTTCGGCGGTGAGTCGCAGTATTTCGCGTCTTGAGCGGGCGCTGGCGACCCGCTTGCTGCAACGCACCACGCGCAAACTGCGCCTTAGCGAGGGCGGTGAAGAGGTGTTCAAGCGCTGCCAGGAAATGGTCAACGCGGCGCGTTCGGTGATGGAGATCAGTGGCCAGTTCACCCATGAAGCCGAGGGGCTGGTGCGGGTCAGCGTGCCCAAGGCGGTGGGGCGGTTTGTCGTACATCCGCACATGCCGGAATTCCTGCGACGCTATCCCCAGGTGGATGTGCAGCTGATCCTTGAGGATCGCCATGTGGACCTGATCGACGACAACGTCGACCTGAGTATCCGCATCACCGACAGCCCGCCGCCGGGGCTGGTGGGCCGGCAGTTGTTGCCGATCGAACATTTGCTCTGTGCGACACCGCAGTACCTGGCCGAGCACGGTACGCCGGGCCATCCCCATGATCTGGCGGCGCACAGCTGCATTTATCTTGGCGAGACACCGGCGGATTCACGCTGGAAGTTTCGTCAGGGCACCAAGGCCGTGACCGTCGCGGTACGCGGGCGTTATGCCGCGAACCATACCGGCGTGCGTCTGGATGCGGTGTTGCAGCATGTGGGTATTGGCAGCCTGCCGTATTTCACGGCGCGCCATGCCTTGGAGGAGGGGCGCTTGGTGCAGGTGTTGCCGGCGTGGGATTTTATTGCGTCGTACCACGGCGAGGCGTGGCTGCTGCATTCGCCGACACGCTATTTGCCGCCGAAGCTACGGGTATTTATCGATTACCTGGTGGCGTGCATGGCCAAGGAGCCGACGCTGAGAAAACGTTAGGAGCGAGCAGGCTCGCTCCTGGCAGATCAGTGTTTGCTCTGGTCGTCCGGCATGGCTAGCAGCTGCTTTTCTTGGTTCCAGTCGAACGGTTCGTCGTTCTGTTCGGCTTCGTAGCGACGTTCTTCCAGGGCCTGGTACAGGTCCAGTTCTTCATCGGGCATGAAGTGCAGGCAGTCGCCGCCAAAGAACCACAGCAGGTCGCGCGGTACGAGGTGGGCAATTTGCGGGTACCGCAGGATGACCTGACTCATCAGGTCTTGGCCCAGGTACTGGCTTTCGATTGGGTCGATGGGCAACAGGGCGCGCAGTTCGTCGAAGCGCTCCAGGAACAGGGCGTGACTTTCCTCGGGCACCTGTTCGGCTTCGCCGACGGCTACCAGGATGCTGCGCAGGTGGTCGAGCAAGACGAGATGATCGGCAACGACGTTGGACACGAGATAAGTCCTCAAAGCAAAAACGGGCGCGAGAGTATATAGCTCACGCGCCCGTAATTATATGACCGCTCGTATCAGCGGACTTTGCCCTCAGCCTGGGCCAGTTCTTCCTTGCTGAAATCATCCACGTCGATCACCTTGCGGCGTGCCGCTTCGGCGTCGCGCAGTGTCTGCGCTTCAGCCGCCTGCAACACGCCGGCGTTGAGTGCCGCGTCGATGGCGTGCTCGCCGGCAGCCGGTTTGAGCTGGCCGCTTTTGAGCGCGGTATGCAGTTTCTTTTGCAGCGGGTGGCTGGCGTTCAGCAGATCGTAGGCATGTTGCAGCGCGCCCACCGGATCTTCCGCCGATTGCGGGCGATAGCAGCCGGCCAGCAATTCTTCCAGGGTCGGGTCGCCTTTCGCACGACCGATCACTGCGGCCACTTCGGCATCCAGCGCATCCGACGGGCCAGTATGGCGACGCCCAAACGGGAATACGATTACCCGCATCAGGCAGCCAAGCACCTTGTTCGGGAAGTTGCTCAGCAGTTCATCCAATGCACGCTCCGACTCACCGAGGCTTTCCTCCATGGCCCAGACGAACAAGGGTTCCAAGTGATCCGGCGAATCCAGGTCGTGGTAGCGCTTGAGTGCCGCCGATGCCAGGTACATGTGGCTCAGTACATCCCCCAGACGCGCCGAGAGGCGTTCGCGACGTTTCAATTCGCCGCCCAGCAACATCATGCTCAGGTCGGCGAGCAGCGCAAACGCCGCTGCCTGGCGGTTCAATGCACGGAAGTAGCCCTGGCTCAGGCGGTTGCCCGGTGCTTTCTCAAAGTGGCCGATGCCCAGGTTCAGCACCAGCGTGCTGGCAGCGTTACTGACAGCGAAGCCGATGTGCTGCATCAGCAGGCTGTCGAATTCCTTGAGTGCCTGGTCCTTATCTTCACGCCCGGCCAGCGCCATTTCCTTGAGCACGAAGGGATGGCAACGGATTGCACCCTGGCCAAAGATCATCAGGTTGCGCGACAGGATGTTCGCGCCTTCCACGGTGATGAAGATCGGCGCGCCTTGCCAACTGCGGCCCAGGTAATTGTTCGGGCCCATGATGATGCCCTTGCCGCCATGCACGTCCATGGCGTGGCCGATGCATTCGCGGCCCCGCTCGGTGAGGTGGTACTTGAGAATCGCCGACAGCACCGAAGGTTTTTCGCCCTGGTCGACGGCATTGGCGGTGAGCATCCGCGCGCTGTCCATCAGCCAGGCGTTACCGCCGATACGGGCCAGGGCTTCCTGGATGCCTTCGAAGGCCGATAGCGGCACGTTGAACTGTTCACGTACCTGGGCGTACTGGCCGGTCACCAGGCTGGTGAACTTCGCGGCGCCGGTGCCCACCGCCGGCAGGGAAATCGAACGGCCTACCGACAGGCAGTTCATCAGCATCATCCAGCCCTTGCCGAGCATTTCCTGGCCGCCGATCAGGTAGCTCAGGGGGATAAAGACGTCCTTGCCGGAGTTGGGGCCATTCATAAAGGCCGCGCCCAAAGGCAGATGGCGACGGCCGATTTCAACACCGGGGGTGTCGGTGGGAATCAAGGCCAGGCTGATGCCCAGGTCTTCTTCCTCGCCCAACAGGTGGTCGGGGTCGTAGGCCTTGAACGCCAGCCCCAGCAGGGTCGCGACCGGGCCAAGGGTGATGTAGCGTTTTTCCCAGTTCAAACGCAGACCGATGGTTTCCTGGCCTTGCCATTCACCTTTGCAGATCACGCCGGTATCGGGCATGGCGCCGGCGTCGGAACCGGCCAGCGGACCGGTCAGGGCGAAGCAGGGGATATCGTCGCCACGCGCCAGGCGCGGCAGGTAGTGGTTGCGTTGTTCGTCGGTGCCGTAATGCAGCAGCAATTCGGCCGGGCCGAGGGAGTTGGGCACCATTACGGTGGAAGCCAGGTCACCGCTGCGGGTTGCGAGCTTCATCGCAACCTGTGAGTGGGCGTAGGCCGAAAAGCCCTTGCCACCGTATTCCTTGGGAATGATCAGGGCGAAGAAACCGTGGGTCTTGATGTGCGCCCAGGCGGCTGGAGGCAGGTCCATGGCCTGGCCGATTTCCCAGTCGCTGACCATCGCACAGAGTTCTTCGGTGGGGCCGTCGATGAAGGCTTGTTCTTCTTCAGTCAACTGCACCTTGGGGTAGGCGAGCAATTTGTCCCAGTCGGGACGCCCGCTGAACAGTTCGCCGTCCCACCACACCGTACCGGCGTCAATGGCGTCGCGCTCGGTTTCGGACATCGGCGGCAGGACTTTCTGGAACCAGCTGAACAGCGGCTTGGTGAAATATTGGCGACGCAGGTCCGGCAGCAGCAGCGGCGCCGCGACGACGGCCAGCAGCACCCAAAGGATCACCAACAACCAGCCCGGTGCGTGGCTCCAGGCGCCCATCGCCAACAGGTAAACGGCGACCACTCCCAGGGCGGGCAGGGGCGCGGTGCGGCGGTGTGCCAGGTAGGCAATGCCGACCACCAGAACCAGTATCCACAACAACAGCATATTCAATCCTCCGTGAAACCAAGGGCGAAACCACCAAGGAGCTTAGTCGGCATCCGAGAAAACGCGGTGGTCAGGGTGTAACCAGTTGTGCTGACAGCCACCTGCAGCGGGCGCCGACATTTGGCCGAATCGTCGTTATCCGTGGGGTGAGCCTGTGGTTAAACTCCAGGCTTGCCTCGGAGATGAAACATCATGAATGCGTACTTGAGTCCCAGCCGCTTCATCGATAGTGACCACCCTGCGGTGGTGGAGTTCGCGGTAAAACATCGCGGAACCAGCGCGGATTTAAGTGACCAGGCGGTCAGTCTTTACTATGCCGTGCGTGAGGCGATTCGCTATAACCCCTACACCTTCAGTCGCGATCCGCGCACCCTCAGTGCCAGTTTCGCCCTGGCCAGCCGTGAGAGTTACTGCGTGCCCAAGGCCACTTTGCTCGCCGCCTGCGCCCGGCATTGCGGCATCCCCGCGCGCATCGGCCTGGCGGACGTGCGCAACCACCTGTCGACCCCACGCCTGATCGCATTGCTCAAGAGTGATGTGTTCGCCATGCATGGGTACACCGAACTGTATCTGCACGGTCGCTGGGTCAAGGCCACGCCGGCGTTCAATGCCCAGCTGTGTGAACTTTTCGATGTGCCGCCCTTGGCGTTCGACGGTATCAACGATAGCGTTTTCCACCCCTTCAATCGCCAAGGCCAGCGCTCGATGGAATACGTGGTGGACCATGGGCAATTTACCGATGTGCCGGAGGCTTTTTTCTTTTCCCACCTGCAGAAATGTTACCCGCACCTGTTTGACGATGGGCTGCCTCCCTTGCTCGGCGACTTGCAGACGGATTTAAGCCGCTCGTGAACCGGCGTATGCTGCTGCGTCCACCCACCCACTAAGGCGCGGTCATGCTGAAAATCTGGGGTCGTAAAAATTCATCGAATGTCAGGAAGGCACTGTGGTGCGCCGAGGAGCTCGGCCTGGACTATGAGGCCATCGATGCGGGCGGCGCTTTTGGGGTGGTCGACACGCCGCAGTACCGTGCCTTGAACCCCAATGGTCGGGTGCCGATGATTGAAGACGGCGACTTCGTGTTGTGGGAATCCAATACCATCGTGCGCTACCTGTGCGCCAAGCACGGGGCGAGCTGGTATCCGACCGACCTCAAGGCCCGCGCCAACGCGGAAAAGTGGATGGACTGGACCACCTCGACCCTCGCCGAGCCATTCAAAGCAGTGTTCTGGGGCATCGTGCGCACCCCAGCGGAGCAACGGAACTGGGATGCCATCAATGCCGGGCGCAACGCCTGCATTGACGCGCTCGGTATGGTGGACAAGGCGCTGGCCGAACATCCCTACCTGTCCGGCGACGCCATCGGCATGGGCGATATTCCCCTGGGCAGCTTTATCTACGCGTGGTTTGAAATGCCCATCGAACGGCCGGCCATGCCGCATCTGGAGGCGTGGTACCAGCGTTTGCAGCAACGCCCGGCCTACCGAAAAGCCGTCATGACCGCGTTGACTTAATACCTACTATTAATACGGGTGACTGTACTTGTGCGGCGCGGCCAAGCACCATGCCTGTCCTGCGCTGTCGTTGAACTAAGGGCGGTGCGCCCTCATCTACTCTTTCTATTCCCTTCTCTGGTGCGTAATCCGATATGAGTTCCGCTCTGTCCATCCGGCAGCTAACCAAAACCTACGGCAACGGTTTCCAGGCCCTGAGTGGTATCGATCTGGACGTTGCTGAGGGTGACTTCTTCGCCTTGCTCGGCCCCAACGGTGCCGGCAAATCCACCACCATCGGCATCTTGTCGACCCTGGTCAACAAAACCAGCGGCACGGTGAATATTTTCGGTAACGACCTGGACCAGTCCCCGGCGGCGCTCAAGCGTTGCATCGGTGTGGTGCCCCAGGAATTCAACTTCAACCAGTTCGAAAAGACTTTCGACATCGTCGTGACCCAGGCGGGCTACTACGGCATCCCGGCGAAAATCGCCAAGGAGCGCGCCGAGCAGTACCTCACCCAATTGGGCCTGTGGGACAAGCGCGACGTGCCTTCGCGTTCGCTGTCCGGCGGCATGAAGCGGCGTTTGATGATCGCCCGCGCCTTGGTGCATGAGCCGCGCCTGCTGATCCTCGATGAGCCCACCGCCGGCGTGGACATTGAGCTGCGGCGTTCGATGTGGACCTTTCTCACCGAGCTGAACGAGAAGGGCATCACCATCATCCTCACCACCCACTACCTGGAAGAGGCTGAGCAGCTTTGCCGCAATATCGGCATCATCGACCACGGCACCATCGTCGAGAACACCAGCATGCGTAACCTGCTGAGCCAGTTGCATGTGGAAACGTTCCTGCTGGACTTGAAGAACAATCTGACCGTCGCACCGCAACTGCTCGGCTACCCCTGCCGCCTGGTGGATAGCCATACCCTGGAAGTCCAGGTGGACAAAGCCATGGGCATCACCGCGCTGTTCACTCAATTGGCGACCCAGAACATCGAAGTGCTGAGCCTGCGTAATAAAACCAATCGCCTTGAGGAGTTGTTCGTGTCCCTGGTGGAGAAAAATCTGGCGAAGGTGGCGGTATGAGTTCCGAACTGCAACCCAACCTCGTCGCCCTGCAGACCATCGTCTATCGCGAAGTGAAGCGCTTTACCCGGATCTGGCCGCAGACGTTGCTGCCGCCTGCAATCACCATGGTCTTGTACTTTGTAATCTTCGGGAACCTGATCGGTCGGCAGATCGGCGACATGGGTGGCTTCACCTACATGGAGTACATCGTGCCGGGCCTGATCATGATGTCGGTGATCACCAACTCTTACGGCAACGTGGTCTCCAGCTTCTTTGGCAGCAAGTTTCAGCGCTCCATCGAGGAACTGATGGTGTCGCCGGTGTCGCCCCACACCATCCTTATCGGTTACACCCTGGGCGGTGTGTTGCGCGGTTTGATGGTGGGCGTGATCGTGACGCTGTTGTCGCTGTTCTTTACCCATCTGCAGGTGCATCACCTGGGGGTGACGATTCTGGTGGTGGTGCTAACGGCGACGATTTTCTCGCTGCTGGGCTTTATCAACGCGGTGTTTGCGCGCAATTTCGATGACATCTCGATCATCCCGACTTTCGTGCTGACACCGCTGACGTACCTGGGCGGGGTGTTCTACTCCATCAGCCTGCTGCCGCCGTTCTGGCAGACCGTATCGTTGGCCAACCCTGTCCTGCACATGGTCAATGCCTTCCGTTACGGCATCCTCGGCGTATCGGATATCAAGATCAGCGTGGCGATCACTTTTATGATCGTGGCCACTGTGGTGCTTTACATCGGGTGTGCACGGTTGCTGGTCAGTGGGCGCGGGATGCGCACCTAAGCTGCTCCGAACGCAGTGAAAATGTGGGAGGGCCAAGCGCTCTCCCACCTATGGTTTTGCATCAGGTCTTCAGTGCCAGCTCGATCAGCTCGTGCAGTTCTTCAACTGCCAACGGCGCGCTCGAGAACAGAATACGAAACACTGTCGGCGCCGCCAGCAGGTTGATCAAGCGGTCCACGCTTGGCGCTGTTTCGCCGGGGTAGCGATCGACAATTGTCTGCAACTGCCCGCTCAGAATGCTAACGCAGTAGCCTGGCGTTGGGCTGCATTGCACGTCGCGCATCATCATGCGCCCCGGTTCCGAACTCATCTCATCCAGGTACTGCTCGGCCCAAGCTCGCAGGTCGCCGCGCAGGCTGCCGGTATCGGCCGGCTCGCTGTCCGGGCGCATGCGTGCCACGGCCACATCGGCGAGCAGGGCGGAGAGGTCCCCCCAGCGTCGGTAGATGGTCGACGGCGTCACCCCGGCGCGCGCGGCAATCATCGGCACAGTCACGCTGGATCGCTCGTGGGCTTCCAATAGTTCACGCACGGCACAATGTACCGATGCTTGTACCCGGGCACTGCGGCCTCCCGGGCGAAGGCCTTCTTTAATCACCATGGACGCGACCTTAACACAAAGAATTTGCTTTAAGCGTCGGCGAGTCGCACACTGCGCAAAAGCAAAATATTAGCTTTAGCGGAGCGTGCCCATGTCCAGTCTCACTTCCCATCGCCCCAGCCTGGTGTTCCTGGCGATCACCTTGCTGACGTTTCTCGCCGCCTCCAGCGCGCCGACGCCGTTGTATCACCTGTATCAGCAGCACTTGGACTTTTCCGCAGGCATGCTCACGCTGATCTTTGGTGTGTACGCCCTGAGCTTGTTAGCGGCGCTGCTGACCGTGGGCTCGCTGTCGGATTACCTGGGGCGCAAGCCGGTGATCTTCGCCGCACTGATCCTTGAAATGCTGGCGATGCTGCTGTTTATCAATGAAAGCAGTGTGGCCTGGCTGATCGTCGCGCGCACATTACAGGGCTTCGCCACTGGTATGGCCACCGCAGTGCTGGGCGCAGCGCTGCTGGATACCGATCACGAACAGGGCCCACTGATCAACAGCCTTGCGCCGTTGCTGGGCATGGCCTGCGGAGCGATGGGCTGCAGCCTGCTGGTGGAGTTCGCGCCATTTCCGACCCAGTTGATTTACTGGGTGCTGTTCGGCGCGATGCTGCTACAAGCCTTGCTTGTGTTGCGCCTGCCGGAAACCGTCAGTCCCATCGCCGGGGCGTTGGCGTCGTTGTGGCCTACGTTGCATGTGCCTGCCCAGGCGCGCCGCGCATTGTGGATTGCATTGCCGGTGGATATCGCGGTTTGGGCCATGGGCGGTTTCTATTTATCCCTGGCGCCTTCTCTGGTGCGGGCGGCGACCGGGTCGACATCGAACCTGATCGGCGGTGGATTGGTGGCGGTGCTGACCGTCAGCGGAGCGCTGATGATTTACGGCCTGCGCCACCGTGCGGCTGACAAAGTCCTGCGTCTGGGCGCCATGCTGTTGGCGCTGGGCGTGGCGCTGATCCTCGGCGCCGTACACACAGCCAGCCTGCCGCTGTTCTTCGTCGCCACCCTGATCGCCGGCAGCGGGTTCGGCGCCGGGTTTCTGGGCGCTGTGCGCAGCGTCGTGCCATTGGCTCAGCCCCACGAGCGCGCAGGCTTGATGTCGGCGTTTTACGTCCTGAGCTACTTGGCGTTCTGCATACCCTCGTTGTTGGCGGGCACCCTGACGCGCACGTTCGGCCTGATCGCCACCACCGACGGCTATGGCGCCTCGTTGATCGTGTTGGCCCTCAGTGCCTTGATGGTGTTGCTGCTCCAGGACTGCACCAGGAGCCGCGCGACATCCAGTCGGTGATCCGGTCATAATCCGCGACTTCAACAGCCGAAGGGTTCGACGATGAAGATTATCCGCAGCAAAGACTTCACCGGCAGCCGTGCCTGGGAGGCGCTGGATATCGCCACTATGAACGGCATTACCACCCGTTTGCACTGGACCGATCAACCATACCGCTGGCACATCAACGACGGCGAAGAAGTATTTGTCGTGCTCGACGGTCGGGTGCTGATGCACTACCGCGATAACGGCTTTGAACAGGTAGCTGAGTTGGCGGTGGGGGACATCTTTTATGCCAGCGTCGGTACCGAGCATGTCGCCCATCCCCAAGGTCCGGCACGCATCCTGGTGATCGAAAGTGAAGGCAGTGTCTGATGCTTATCGGTTAAATAGATAACAGTTAGAGAAATTACCCGTTATATAGATATGTGAACAGGTTCTATCATGAAATCAACCTCATAAGAGGAAGAGGACTGACACGATGACCTGCTCCACAACGCTTAGATATAAACCTTTCAGTCACCTGACCCGGCCTCGGGAAGTGATTCGCCAGTTCACACCCAATTGGTTCGCCGCGACCATGGGCACCGGCGTGCTCGCGCTGGCCTTGGCCCAATTGCCGGTGGCGCTGCCGGGCCTGCATGTTTTGGCCGAAGCGCTGTGGCTGTTCACCATCGTCTTGTTCATGCTGTTCAGTGGGCTGTATGCCGCGCGTTGGGTGATGTTCTTCCATGAAGCGCGACGGATCTTCGGGCACTCCACGGTTTCGATGTTCTTCGGCACCATCCCCATGGGCCTGGCCACGATTCTCAACGGCTTGCTGCTGTTCGGTCTGCCGCGCGGGGGCAGTGCCGTGGTGCCGTTGGCCGAGGTGCTGTGGTGGCTGGATGTGGCTATGGCCTTGGCCTGCGGCGTGCTGATCCCGTTCATGATGTTCACGCGCCAGGAGCACAGCATCGACCAGATGACCGCCGTGTGGCTGTTGCCCGTGGTCGCCGCCGAGGTCGCTGCTGCCAGTGGTGGGCTGTTGGCGCCGCACCTGGCCGATGCCCATTCGCAACTGGTGATGTTGGTGACCAGCTACGTGCTGTGGGCGTTTTCCCTGCCGGTGGCATTCAGCATCCTGACCATTCTGATGCTGCGCATGGCCTTGCACAAACTGCCCCACGCCAACATGGCCGCATCCAGCTGGCTGGCCTTAGGTCCCATCGGCACCGGCGCCCTCGGCATGTTGCTGCTGGGGGGCGATGCACCGGCGATCTTCGCCGCCAACGGCTTGCCAGGCATCGGTGACATCGCCAACGGCCTCGGCATGGTGGCCGGTATTACGCTGTGGGGCTTCGGTTTGTGGTGGATGCTGATCGCCGTGTTGATCACGCTGCGTTACCTGCGCGCCGAAATCCCCTTCAACCTGGGCTGGTGGGGCTTTACCTTCCCTCTGGGGGTGTACGCATTGACCACTCTGAAACTGGCGAACGTGTTGCACTTGGCGTTCTTCAATGTAGTGGGCAGCGTGCTGGTGGCGGCGTTGGCATGGATGTGGTTGATCGTGACCAAGCGCACCGTGGTGGGGGCCTATAAAGGTGAGCTTTTTGTTTCACCGTGTATTGCAGGATTAGGGAATAAGTAACCAGGATTAGGTAAAGTCGTGGCCTGATAATCGATAAGCCTTCAGGCCACGCAGGAACACGGACGACGATGAGCCATCCTTCCCAATTCACCTTGCTGCGCACTCGGCGATTTTTGCCGTTTTTCATCACCCAGTTGTTGGGTGCGTTCAACGACAACATCTTCAAGCAATCGCTGATCCTGGCGATCCTCTACAAACTCGCAATCGACGGCGATCGCGCCATTTGGGTCAACCTGTGCGCGCTGCTGTTTATTCTGCCGTTCTTCCTGTTCTCGGCGCTGGCCGGGCAGTTCGGCGAAAAATTCAATAAGGACGCGCTGATTCGGGTGATCAAGATCGCCGAGATCGTGATCATGGCCGTGGGCGCCACCGGTTTTTTGTTCAACCACCTGGAATTGATGCTGCTGGCGCTGTTCGCCATGGGCACGCACTCGGCGCTGTTCGGCCCGGTGAAGTATTCGATCATGCCCCAGGCATTGCGCGACGACGAGTTGGTCGGCGGTAACGGCCTGGTGGAAATGGGCACCTTCCTGGCGATCCTGGCGGGCACTATCGGCGCTGGGATCATGATGTCGTCCACCCATTACGCCAAGGTGGTGTCGGTGGCGATTGTCGGCGTGGCGGTGCTGGGTTACCTGGCCAGCCGCAGCATCCCGCGCGCGGCGGCCTCCACGCCGCAATTGCGCCTGAACTGGAATATCTTCAGCCAATCGTGGGCCACCTTGCGCATGGGCCTGGGGCAAACGCCGGCGGTGTCGCGCTCGATTGTAGGCAACTCGTGGTTCTGGTTTGTCGGCGCGATCTACCTGACGCAAATCCCGGCCTATGCCAAGGAGTGGCTGTACGGCGACGAAACCGTGGTGACGCTGATTCTTACCGTGTTTTCGGTGGGCATCGCCCTGGGTTCGATGCTGTGCGAAAAGCTCTCCGGCCGTAAGGTGGAAATTGGTCTGGTGCCGTTCGGATCATTCGGCCTGACGGTGTTCGGCCTGTTGCTGTGGTGGCATTCCGGCGGCTTCCCGCAGAACGTCCAGGCCAACGATTGGCTGGCGGTGCTCAGCTACGGGCAGGCCTGGTGGGTACTGGCGGATATTCTCGGCCTGGGTGTGTTCGGCGGTTTCTATATCGTGCCGCTGTATGCGTTGATCCAGTCGCGCACGGTTGAACATGAGCGCGCACGGGTGATCGCCGCCAACAACATCCTCAATGCGCTGTTCATGGTGGTGTCGGCGCTGGTGTCGATTCTGCTGTTGAGCGTGGCCAAGCTGTCGATTCCGCAGCTGTTCCTGGTGGTGTCGCTGCTCAATATCGCGGTCAATACCTACATCTTCCGAATCGTCCCCGAGTTCACCATGCGCTTCATGATCTGGCTGCTCAGCCATTCCATGTACCGCGTGGAGCACCGCAACCTGCAGGCCATCCCGGACGAAGGCGCGGCGTTACTGGTGTGCAATCATGTGTCGTTTGTCGATGCGCTGCTGATCGGTGGCGCGGTGCGTCGGCCGATTCGTTTTGTCATGTACTACAAGATCTACCGTTTGCCGGTGCTCAACTTTATCTTCCGCACCGCCGGGGCGATTCCGATTGCCGGGCGCAACGAAGATATCCAGATCTATGAGCAAGCCTTCAAGCGGATTGCCGAGTACCTGAAAGAAGGGGAGTTGGTGTGTATCTTTCCGGAGGGCAAGCTGACCGCCGATGGTGATATGAATGAGTTTCGCGGTGGTGTGACGCGCATTCTGGAAGAGACGGCGGTGCCGGTGATTCCCATGGCGTTGCAGGGGTTATGGGGCAGTTTCTTCAGTCGCGATCCGAATAAAGGCTTCTTCCATCGCATCTGGTCGCGGGTGGTGCTGGTGGCCGGCGAGCCGGTTGCGGTGGAGGCGGCTACACCTGCGCAGTTGCAGGAAGTGGTAGCGGGACTGCGCGGCACGGTCCGTTAGATTTGTACGGCTAATCAGCGCTTACCGCGGTCGGGTTTGCCCACGGTAAGCGCTGGCGACCTAGGTGCTGAGCTTGAGACCAATCAACCCGAAGATGATCAATGCCACGCTGGCCAGCCGGAACAACGCCATGGATTCGCCAAACAGGATAATCCCGGCGATGACCGTCCCGACGGCACCCACGCCCGTCCATACGGCATAGGCAGTACCCAGCGGCAGCTCTTTTACGGCCAGCCCCAGCAGGCCAAGGCTCACGGCCATGGCGGCAAGCGTCAGGACGGTGGGCAGCGGCTTACTGAAACCATCGGTGTACTTCAAGCCGACGGCCCAGCCCACTTCGAACAACCCGGCAAAAAAAAGAATGATCCAAGACATGGGTAACCCCTTCTGTGGATGGGGTCGTCCCCGGAATTGGCGCTTGGAAGCGTCGCGGGGTCGTCCCCGCGAAGGGCGTTAGAGTGCCGAACATCGATCACGCGATCAAGTTGGCGGGGTGCTCTCCAGTGGGAGACGGTCTTGCGCTTCGCTCATCCGGCGGAAGTAAGTCGACAGCAATGCCCCGGAAATATTGTGCCAGACGCTGAACAGCGCGCTCGGCACCGCCGCCAATGGCGAGAAGTGCGCGCTGGCCAGCGCGGCGCCCAGCCCGGAGTTTTGCATGCCCACCTCCAGCGCCAGGGATTTGCGTTGTGCCAAGGGCAGTTTGAACAGGCGACCGGTGAAGTAACCCAGCAAGTAGCCGAAGCTGTTATGCAGCATCACCACTGCCATGATCAACAGGCCCGACTCGGCAATCTTGGCCTGGCTCGCCGCAACCACCGCCGCGACGATCGTCACGATGCTGATCACCGACACCAGCGGCAGTACCTCCACCGCATGGCGCACGCGCTCACCAAGCACGCGTTGCGCCACCACGCCGAGCACGATCGGCAGCAGCACCACTTGCAGGATCGACCAGAACAGCTCCATGAACGACACCGGCAACCAGGCTGACGCCAGTAACCAGATCAGCGCCGGCGTCAGCAGCGGGGCGAGGAGGGTGGTGACGCCGGCGATGGCCACCGACAACGCCAGATCGCCACGGGCCAGCCAGGTCATGACGTTGGACGAGGTACCGCTTGGGCAGCAGCCCACCAGGATCACACCGACGGCAATCTCCGGCGGCAGATGAAACACCTGGCACAACAACCAGGCCACGCCGGGCATGATCACAAAGTGCGCCACCACGCCCAGCGCCACGCGCCATGGGTGCCGGGCGACTTCAGCGAAGTCATCCAGCTTCAGGGTCAGCCCCATACCGAACATCACCAGCCCCAGTAACGGCACGATGGCGCTTTTCAGGCCAATGAACCAGGACGGTTCGAAGAACGCCACAACGGCGAAAATCAACACCCAATAGGCGAAGGTATTGCCGACGAAGCGGCTCAGGCTGGCGAGGGCGCGCATGGGAATGTCCTTTTTCGTTGGTCTTTTTTTGAGGGGTTGATACGGTCAAATGTGGGAGGAGGCTTGCCCGCGATCGCACTGTGTCAGCCAATGAATAAGTTGACCGACACAGCGCAATCCAGAACACGCGCCCCTAACGCCTCCCGAACCTCACACGGCTTAGATGCCCTGCGGGGTCTCTTCTCCGCCCAGCGCTTCGATCAGCGCCGGCAGGAAGTCGCCGAAGGTCAGCATCATCAGGGTAAAGCTGGCATCCAACTGGCCCAGGGCTTCGTCGCCGCCGTCCTGTTCCGCCTGGTCCTGCAGCAGGTCTTCGAACTTCAGGCGCTTGACGGTCATTTTGTCGTCGAGCATGAAGGACAATTTGTCTTGCCAGGCCAGGGCCAACTGAGTCACGACTTTGCCGGTGGTCAGATGCAGCTGGATTTCTTCGCTGGTCAGGTCCTGACGCTTGCAACGCACGATGCCGCCGTCTTCGTGAGTGTCGCGCAGCTCGCACTCGTCGAGGACGAAGAAGTCATCGGCCGGTCTCTGGGTGGTGACCCAGTCGGTCATGATGGCGGTCGGTGCGGTTTTCACCGTCAGCGGACGTACCGGCAGGGTGCCGATCACTTCACGCAGGGTGGAGAGCAGATCTTCGGCGCGCTTGGGGCTGGCCGAGTTCACCAGGATCAGACCCTGTTTCGGCGCGATGGCGGCAAAGGTCGACGAGCGACGAATAAATGCGCGGGGCAGGAAGGCCTGGATGATCTCATCCTTGATCTGGTCGCGTTCTTTCTTATAGACCTTGCGCATCTGCTCGGCCTCGATCTCTTCGACTTTCTCCTTGAGCGCATCGCGCACCACGCTGCCCGGCAGAATGCGTTCTTCCTTGCGCGCGGCGATCAGCAGGAAGTCACCGCTGACGTGCACCAGGGGCGCATCTTCACCTTTGCCGAACGGGGCGACAAAACCGTAAGTGGTCAACTCCTGGCTTGCACATGGGCGCGCCAGCTTGGTGGCCATGGCCGCTTCCAACGCCTCGGCATCAACAGGCAGATCTTGGGTCAGGCGATAGATAAGCAGGTTCTTGAACCACATGGGGTGAGTCTCTCCTTTATACAAAGGGGGGCATTATTCTCTTCATATCGCGCCAGGCCAACCCTGCCTAAGCCATTGGAAGCTATCAAAAAAAAGATTTAAGAAAGTGCTTGCCAGACTTAGGGGCGCTCCGTAGAATGCGCGCCACACCGAAACGAAGGGTGATTAGCTCAGCTGGGAGAGCATCTGCCTTACAAGCAGAGGGTCGGCGGTTCGATCCCGTCATCACCCACCATTCGCTTCAAGTGTTACGCGCAGCGGTAGTTCAGTCGGTTAGAATACCGGCCTGTCACGCCGGGGGTCGCGGGTTCGAGTCCCGTCCGCTGCGCCATATTCGGTAACCTGGAACACTGAACGCCAGGTCACCACAGAAAGCCCGCTCATTGAGCGGGCTTTTTGCTGTCTGGACTTTGCATAAACTGAAAAACGCCGCCGATCAGGTTTGATCAGCGGCGTTTTTTATTGGGGCTCTAGAAATCCCAGCGCGTGGTCACCATAAAATTGCGCGGCTCGCCGTAAGCGGCGGAGTTATAGAAGCCGATATTGGTGTAGTAGTGCTTGTCGAACAGGTTGTTGACGTTCAGTGTGGCCGACAGATTCTTAGTGACCTGGTACTTGGTCATCACATCCACCAGCCAATAAGCGTCCTGGGAGAACTCTTCGTATTGCTTATGCGGGTTGTTGTAGATGTCCTGCCAGCCAACGCTCTGCCAGCGTACGCCACCGCCGACGGTCAACTTGTCCAATTGGCCCTTGAGTTGGTAGGTGGTGTACAGCTTGACCTGATCTTCAGGCTCGAAGGTGGAGATTTTTTCGTTCTTGTCGTCGCGCACTATCTTGTGGGTGTAGCCGGCCTGAAGTTGCCAGCCGGGAGCAATCTCGCCGGACATCTCCAACTCATAACCTTTGGTAACGGCCTTGCTGCTTTTGTAGGCGTAGTTGTTTGGGATTGGCGTTTGGTTGTTGTACTCGTCATCCGAAAGCGCGCGATTGGATTCATGGATTTCAAAGTAGGCTGCACTGGCGTTCACGCGACCGTCGAGGAAGTCGGCTTTCAGGCCCAGCTCCCAGTTCTGGCCTTCGTCGGGCTCAAGCAGCTTGTTGTCGCGGTCGCGGTTGTAATTCTCCTGCGGCATGAAGATATCGGTGTAGCTGGCGTACACCGAGTAAGTGTCGTTAAGGTCGTACACGGCACCGACGTAAGGCACGAAACGTCCAGACTCACGGTAATTGGGGTTGTAGCCTGTGACCTGGTAGTTGACCACGCGTCCGCCCAGCAGCAGCGTGAGGTCGTCGGCAAGGTTCAGGCGCGTGGTGACATAAGCGCCTGTCTGGCGCACGGTGTCATCGGTCAGCGATTGTGCCTGACCCCAATCCGGTATGGCGGCGTGCCCGTGCCAGTTATTGAAATCGACGATATTCGGCGAGAGATTCCAGTAGCCTTTACCTTTCCATTCGGAGGCGCTGATGGAGCCGCCCAGCACCAGTTCATGTTCTCGACCTCCCAGGCTGAACGGGCCGCTCACGTATAGATCGGCGGAATCGCTGACAGTTTCCCCGGTGTACTTGCCCGACGTGAGTTGCGCGGTGCCATCCGGTTGAGGCTGATCGCCTTGGATCGAACCCATCAACGCGTGGTAGCCGTTGATCTTGTGATCCAATTGCAGCTTGGTCACCCATCCATCACCCAGATCGTGCTCAAGCACGGCAAATACGGTGCGCGTGTATTGCTCCCAACTGCTCCAGTCGGCGGCGTTGTTGAACGAGCGCTTGACGCTATTGTGATCGCCTTTGGCGTTGATCAGCGGAAAACTGCCCGACCATGAAGAACCCTTTGGCAGCGTGTCCTGATAGTCGCCGCCTACGGTCAGCAGGGTGTCGGGTGACAGATCGAACTCCATGATGCCGTAGTACGTGGGACTCTGGCGCGAGTAGTGGTCCATGAACGAATGCTTGTCCTGGTACGCCGCCACGGCTCTGCCGCGCACGTTGCCACTTTCGGTCAGCGGACCGCTGACATCCAGCTCGCTGCGGTAGTTGTCCCAGGAGCCGGCGCCGAGGGTGGCGTGTCCTTGAAAGTCTGCGGTAGGTTTCTTACGCACCAGGTTAATTGTCGCCCCCAGCGAGCCTGCGCCAGTGAGTAGGCCGGTGGCACCCTTGAGCACTTCGACGCGATCGTAGATCGCCATGTCGCTCAGGGTGTTGCCCGCTGAGTAAGCGACATTGCGCGCCGTGGACGGAATGCCGTCGTACTGGAAGTTGTTGATGGAAAAACCCCGGGCATAGTAGTTGGTACGCTCGGTGTCGAAGGCTGACACAGTGATGCCGGGTGTATGGCGCATCACATCGTCGACGTTGTTCAGGCCGAAATCATCCATGTGCTGGCGGGTGACTACCGAGACCGATTGCGGCGTTTCCTTGGGCGTCAGCACCAGCCGTGTCGAGGTCGCGATTGTGCCGGGCGTGTAGGATCCGGTGCCCTCGGTGACGTTACCGAGCTGGTTACCGCTGACTTGGGTCGGGCTCAGCTCCATGGTGCCGCCGCCGCTGACGGGCGCGGGTTCCAGCGCATAGACTTGATCGCTTTTTACCGCACGGTAGCCGCTGCCTTGCAGCAAACTGTCGAAACCGTCCTGGATGCCGTAGGTGCCTTTCAGACCTTGCCCTTGAAGGCCTTCCAGTTCGTGGGACTGGAACACGATGGCGACGCCCGCCTGCTGGGCAAACCGATTGAGCGAGCTGCCTAGCGGCCCGGCTGGAATGTCGTAAGTCCGAGTGGTGATGCTGGCGACGTCTGCATGGGCCAGACTCATATTTAATGTGATGGTGGTGATCAGCGCCAGCGACAGTGGCGCGCTTTTCAGGAGTCGAAAACGTCTGCCCGCGGGGGAGGGGGTAGGCATGGTGAAGGTAGTCCTTTATGTGCTGAATTACCTTCCTTGACGGGCAGCTTCACAAAAACCGGAAGCAAATGCGAATAATTATTCATTGGGCGGCATTTCGGGTGTGACGACGATCAGCCAAGGGGTGAAAGCCTGGGCCCGTATCGGCAGTGTTTGCGCCAACAGTTGCAAGGCATGGTCGCTGTCATCCAGCGGTATGACGGCAGACACTCGTATGCCTTGGAGCGCATGGCGATCGAATTGCACACGGCCGGCGCGATGCCGGGCGATTTCGTCCAGCACCTCGGGCAATGGCCGATTCTCGACCACCAATTGATGACGGCGCCACGCCTCGTTGATGCTGGCCGGGTCGACCGTGCCGCTCAGGCGGACGTCATTCGAGCGCATCAGGGCCTGCGAGCCTGCGTCGACCTCCAGCGTCTGCTCGCCATCGGCACTGTGTACGGCTACGCGGGATTCGAGCATGCTCAGCACGGTGACATCACCGTCTCGCTTGACCACGAACCGTGTGCCCCGCGCGCGCAATGTGCCTTGAGGTGTCTGCACGACAAACGGCCGCGTGCTGTCGTGGGCCACTTCCACCAGGATTTCGCCTTGCAGCAAATCGATACGGCGCTGCTTGCCATCGAAATGCAGGTTCGCCGCGCTGACGCCGTTGAAGGCCAGCGTCGAGCCATCTGCCAATTGCAGGGTTTTCCATTGGCCCGGACCGTTGCGTACATCGGCCATCCATTGCTGGGGGTAAGGGCTGACAAGCAATGCGGTTGTTGGAATCGCCAGGCTGCACGCCAATACCAATGCGCGCACGGCGTTCTTGCTACGGCGGTTTCTAGGCTGCGCGAAAGCCGCGTTCAGCGCCGCCTTGGCTAGGTTTTTTTTGCCGCGCAGGGCCTGCATGCGGGCAATGACTACTTCCATTCGAGCGGCGGCCGCAGCGTGATGCGGGCTTTGCTGTTTCCAGCGTTCGAACGCCTGGCGCTGGGGCTCATTCAGTTCGCCTTCATGCAGGTGCAGGAGCCATTCGGCGGCTTGCTCTTCGATCTCTGGGTGGCTATCCGACATGCTTTATCAAGTATCCATGCTATGGCCGCAGTGCATGAGCGCCTGGATCAGATATTTGCGTACAGTGCGTTCCGACAATTTGAGCTGGCGGGCGATTTGCTGCTGGGTCATTTCTTCCAGGTAATACAGCACGAATGCCTGACGCGCGTATTCGTGCATGCCTTCCAGGATAAACGCGATCTGTTCAAGGGCTTCAAGGGTGGTGTGGATCTGCTCCGGGGATTGAAACCCCTCCAATGCGTCCACCGTGAGGGCCAATTCCTGCAGGTAGGCTTGTTCAATCTGTCGGCGCCGCGTCTGGTCAATGATCAGGCGCCGGGCAGTGGTGCTCAGATAAGCCCGGGGTTCGCGAATGCCGGCCACGGATTCGCGCGCGTCCAGGATGCGTGCAAACGTATCCTGGGCCAGGTCGGCCGCATGATGCCGGCAGCGCAGTTTGCGTCGCAGCCAAGTGAGCAGCCAGCCATGATGCTCGCTGTAGAGCTGGGAAATTTCCCGTTGGAATGGCGGTTCACCCACAGACATAGGCGTGACTCAGGCGTTATTGAGAATGGTTTTTAATTGTGCGGCCAAGCAGCAGGTAAACGCAATAGACTCGCGTTTGAAGGGGAGTGGAGCCTGTTTTTACGGGCCTTTTCCGGTCATAAGAAAAATTTTTAAATAAAGTGCATTTAAATCAAGACATTGCGAAATTTTGCTGTATGATGCCGCCCACACCGAAAGTGAAGGGTGATTAGCTCAGCTGGGAGAGCATCTGCCTTACAAGCAGAGGGTCGGCGGTTCGATCCCGTCATCACCCACCATTCGCTTCAAGTGTTACGCGCAGCGGTAGTTCAGTCGGTTAGAATACCGGCCTGTCACGCCGGGGGTCGCGGGTTCGAGTCCCGTCCGCTGCGCCATATTCGGTAACCTGGACCACTGAACGCCAGGTCACCACAAGAAGCCCGCTCATTGAGCGGGCTTTTTTGTGTCTGGGATTTGGTTAGCCCGCTTTTCCTTGCGCGGCTGACGGATAGCCAGGTGCTCGAAGCAAAACGAGGCCGTGCCGAAAACCGCGATAAGGGTGAGTACGATCATGCCGAGGGTTGAGCTTTCCACAGTGATTTCCTAAATGATGGGATAGGAAATCACGCTAAGTGCATGGCGAAAACTCCTCAATAGACCCGACGCAATCCTTACAGCGTCGGGCCCTTTATTACGTACTCTTTACGGTGCGTTGCGGCTATGGCGGTAGTCGCTGACTGCTTCATACACCGCCTTGCGCAGGCGGTTGATACCGCCGATGGGGCGGTGCTCCGCGACGCCAAACCAGGGGTTGAACGATTGGTTGTCGCACGCCAGGTTTTGCGCCGGGGTGTCGAAGTCCTGAGCGGGAATCCGGACGGTGGCTACGGTTTCATAGGGCGCGTCGCTCTCTTTCCACTCGATGCTGGTGTCTTCGATGGGCATGAACTTCTGCGGATTCTGCCGCTGGATCTGCAAGACGAAGCACGCCGGTACACGATCTGTCGACAGCTGCTGGCTCAAGGCACTGCGCAAGAAGTTCGGCAGGTCCTGGTTCTGTTTGGGCAGCACGTACTCCGGGCAGTTCTGTGGGGCGGGCGCTACGCGGAATTTGGCATTGGCCGCGCCGAACTTGTAGGGCGATACCGAAAAGTAGGTGGTCTGCGTCGGGCTGGCCGGTGCCGGCGCCAGAGTTGCCAGGGCGATAAACAGATGGCGCACTTGCCATGTGCGTGGGTCGATCTTGGGAAAGAACGCCAGCACTTTCTTGCCGTCCGCCTGGGCGCCGATGTTCTGAGCGTACTCCGCGACGTCGCTGACGAAAAAGTTGGGATGGCTGAACATCACAAAGTCTTGTTCGGTACGGCTTTGTTGATCCGCCAGCAGTTGTTTGCCCGGTACGTCGAGTAACTTGAGCGCCATGCCCCGCGCGTCGCGGATGCTGTCGAACTGTGGGTAGGCATTGCCGTTTGACAGCCGCATGCTGGCCTGCCAGGTCTTACCGGGTTCGGCGAACACGCCCTGGCGCAGCGCAGGGTCCAGATCGCTCAATACACTGACTTCGGCCTTCACGCAGCCATGTGCTTTGGCGTGGGCGTCGCGCAGGTAGCGCGTGCCTTCGCGATGCTGATCGACGATGCGCACCGCCGTCTGGATGATGCCTTGGGTCATCGCTGCTTCACCCGGCGGCACTTGCTCATCCGCCGACACCGGGCCGCTATGTTGCCACGCATACCAGGCCGTGGTCGCCAGCCAGCCAATCAGGCCCAGCGTTACCAGCCAGAGCAACGTCTTGCCAAGAAAGCGGCCAACCCACAACCAGAGGCGTGCAAACAGGGAAGGGCGGTCATATTGAGATCGAATCATCATGGCAGTTGTTGCTCCAAAGGGCCGCCCAGTACTTTGAGGTATTCCAGCAGCGCCCAGCGTTCCTGGGGCAGCAGGCCACGGCCAATCACGCCGTTGCCTCGTTGGCCGGCACGGAATTCGTGGCCGCTGTTATGGTTACCCGTCACCCGGGTGTCGAACAGGAAGGCATTCTTGAACGCCGCGGTCTCAAAGCCCAAATGGCGCGGATCGTACTCGAAGGTGCCCTTATAAAAAGTGGTGCTGCGCTCATCCTGGGGCGAGAGCAGTTGGTAAATAGTCGGCACCGAACCATTGTGCAGGAACGGTGGCGTGGCCCACACGCCGGCCAGTGGGCGCGCCTTGTAGGCACGCAACTCGCGCACGCCGATCGGCAGGCCATAGCCATCCAGGCGTGGGCGCTCGGCCGGAGTCACGCCGGCGGCGCGGTAGGCGTGGTCTTCGACGAAGGCGGTGACGTAGGCCAGGCCCTTGGCCACCGACATTTTCTTCAGGTCCAACGGTTCGGTCGGGGTGGGGTGCAGTTCGACATTCAGTCGGGCCAGTTCGGCCGGGTCCCATTGCAGGGTGCTGAGGTCGTAACGTTGATCGGCAATGTTGCTGGCGGTACCGGGGTCGGTGCCGATGTACTCAACCGGCAGCATTTTCAAGTGCTGCACTGGCCGACCATTTTCCTCGGTCACATTCGGTACGTGGCAGCCTGCGCAGTTTTCGGCGAACAGCGCGCGACCTTGGGCGGCCAGAGGCTTGTCGATGGCGCCGAACAGGTCTTCCGGCCAGGTGGGCGGTTTGAGGCGTTGCAGGGTTTCTTCAATCAGGTTGAGGTCGCGCACCCGTACGCTGGAAGGGTAGCGCGCCTCGCCTTGCAGGGGTTGACCGGCGCTGTCGAAGAAGGTCAGGGTCGCGCCGACGCCCAGGGCTTCGCCGATGTTGCGTGCCATGGGTTGTTGCGCCGAGCCGTTCCATTGCACCCAGTCGAAGGTCCAGATGTCCCACAGCTGCGGGTAGTCCACGGGGGCATTGGCGACGCGGTAGTTGTCCGGCGAAATCCCATCGCCAAAGCTGGCGTTGGCGATGCGCCCAAAGGCGTCGGTGCGACCGGGGCCCTCTTCGGTGGGATAGAGGCCGCGGTGGGTATCGTTCCAGGCTACTTTGAGAAATTGATTCAGCGACTGTTTGAAGTCCTGACGCAGTTGGCTGCGGTCGGTTTCATATCGATCCCCCAGCACCTGACGGGCGAAGCGCTCGAATTTCCAGGGGTTGTAATAGGTTGCCGCCAGGCTGGCGACGAGGGCCTGGCCGAAGCTGCCGCCGCGCAGGGTGGGTACGCTAGATGGCAAAACGTGTTGGGCTGAGCCGCCGTCGATACGCAGCGCCTGGCCTTGGAAATGCAACTCGCCGGTATGGCACGCGGCGCAGGTGATATCCAGGTATTCAACCTTGCTGTCGGCATTTTTATGACGGGCGAACCCCACCGGCAGGTTGCCGGGGTTTTGTGCGGTGGGCTCTTGCTTGGGGTCGACCAGAAAGCCGAAGCGCGCCAGGTATTCTGGTGTGGCGAAACGTCGCTCGGAGAACGGCAATTCCAGGGCAGTGAACCAATCGTAATGCAGGCCTTTTACCTGGGTGCCCTGAGGCGTGAAGTAGTAGGTCTGGCGGTCGGCGGCGCTCCATTGGTCTTGGTAATGCACCTGCTTCACCGGCACAGGATCCGGCAGCTTGGGATTGGCGGTGTAATAGATCACCACAGCCAGAATCAGACCCAGCACGAGCCCGATCAGCAGCAAAATACGGGAAAAAATGCGCAAGATAACTATCCTTGTCGAGGGGTTGCGTTGTTATGCCACTACGCCAGAGGTGCGGCAAGTGGCCATGAGCCTGGATAAAGGCGGTCCCGCAGTCCGTCGCGGGCCCTCATAATGAATGAAAATGCTTTTAAACACGTGAACTTATCGGAAGTTTCCTGCTCACATGCCGGTAGCCATTGGTCGTGGCCGCCTGATAAGCTCGCGACTTTATTCAAATGCCCTATTGGCGCATGAACAAGGAAATAGCATGAAACAGCATCGGTTGGCGGCGGCGGTGGCCCTGGTTAGCCTGGTACTTGCGGGTTGTGATTCGCAGACCAGCGTAGAGCTGAAAACCCCGGCGCAAAAAGCTTCCTACGGCATCGGCCTGAACATGGGCAAAAGCCTTGCCCAGGAAGGCATGGATGATCTGGATTCAAAAGCAGTAGCCCAAGGCATCGAAGATGCCGTCGGCAAGAAAGAGCAGAAGCTCAAAGACGACGAACTGGTTGAAGCGTTCGCCGCACTGCAAAAACGTGCTGAAGAACGCATGGCCAAGATGAGCGAAGAGTCGGCAGCCGCCGGCAAGAAATTCCTCGAAGACAATGCCAAGAAAGACGGCGTCGTCACCACTGCGTCCGGCCTGCAGTACAAAATCGTGAAGAAGGCCGACGGCCCGCAGCCTAAGCCAACCGACGTGGTGACCGTGCATTACACCGGTAAACTCACCAACGGCACCACTTTTGACAGCTCCGTGGATCGCGGCAGCCCGATTGACCTGCCGGTCAGCGGCGTGATTCCGGGTTGGGTCGAAGGCCTGCAACTGATGCACGTTGGCGAAAAGGTCGAGCTGTATATACCGTCCGACCTGGCCTACGGCGCTCAGAGCCCGAGCCCGGCGATTCCAGCCAACTCCGTGCTGGTATTTGACCTGGAGCTGCTGGGCATCAAGGACCCAGCCAAGGCTGAAGCTCCTGCCGCACCGGCCGCCAAGAAGTAATCGGCGCCTGAACACACAACGCCCCGTCTCGACGGGGCGTTGTTGTTTCTGCGGTTCGCGTACATCCAAACGAACGTCCGCAACCTGTAACAGTCTGATATAACACTCGAGCACGGGTAACCGCACAGCAACGCCAAGTCAATGAAATCTTGGGTTTTTTTGAGGTGCGCAAAAAACGCCCGATCTGACTGCAAGCCTTGTAACCCGTGGCTTTCAGGCCGCAAAACAGGCTCTGTTCACAAGGTTATCCACAATTTGTGTGGATAACCTTGTGTGTCGACTGGAACTGGAGTGACCGATGAAACCACCCTTCAATTTCACCCGCTTTCTGCCCATGGCGGCACGCTTGCTAGGGCGTGGGCGCTTGCCGACCCTGTTGTTTGCCGTCGCTGCCAAGGGTTCCAGCCAAGGCGGCCGCCTGGGCAAACTCAAAGATGACCTCAAGCTGCTTCAGGCCCTTTGCCTGGCTTACTGGCGCGGCGAATACCGCGCCATCAGCCCCAAGGCACTGATCTCGATCGTGGCGGGGCTGATGTACTTCCTGAGCCCGGTCGACGCGATCCCGGACTTTATCCCGATGTTTGGTATGTTCGATGATATCGCCGTACTAGCATGGATCATGAAGACGCTGGACGGCGAACTTAACGCCTTCCGCGCTTGGCGTGAGGCGCAGCGCCCGGAGAAGCTCGCCGTAGTCGAGCGCCTGCCTGCCACACCGGCGCTGCTCGCCCAGGAAAACCCGCAAAAAAACTGATGGCATCGCTATCCCCCTGCGACCTCTATGGCTGTTAGGATTACACTCCTAAGGAAAGTGCTTACGTTGTAAGTGTTGTTATCCTACGGGGCAGTCATGGATATTCAGATAATTTCACGCGACGGCGCACCCGAATACGCGGTGTTGCCATGGGAGCAGTACCAGGCGCTGCTTAAAGCGGCCGGTCAGCAACAGCCTCCGTCAGTTGTTTCCTCTCCTGCCCAGAGCACGGTCGATCAGGATCTGCGTCCGCTCGCCGACCTGCGCGGCCTACGTGAAGCCAAGGGCCTTGCTATTGAAGTGCTGGCCCGCACCGTGGGTATCAGCCCCTCGTATCTTGGATTGATCGAGAGTAGCGAGCGTCAGCCGGATGCTGCGATCCGCCGCAGCCTGGCCTGGGAATTGGGTGTGGCAGGTTGGAGGGATGAATCTTGAGCCTACGTATCAGCCGTCAACACTGGGATGGGTTGCTCAACGAGCTGGACCAGGCGCGCCGCCAGCGCCATCTACTGACGTATCGGGCGCTGCTGGAGCGTTTGCAGTTTCCCTCACCGGCCATGCAGACCTTGGCCGCCGCCCTGGAGCACCTGGCGGCCTTGGATGCCAAGGCCGATCAGCCGCTGCGTAGCTCCTTGGTGATCAGCCAGGGCGCCAGTCGCCTGCCGCGTACTGGTTTTTTTGAATGCGTGGAGCGTCTGGGACGTTTCAGCGGACCGTCCGACGGTGTGGCCGCTGCCTCCTGGCATGCTTCCGAAGTGGTACGGGTGTTCGAATACGAGTATCCGGAATCCGCCGAGGCTTAAACCGCTGCCGAGAGCATGTCCATGCTGTTGATCACATGGACGCTATAGCCCTCCATGTCCTTGGCATGATGCTTGGCCTGCGACGCCAGCTCTGCCAACTGGCTGGCGTCGAGCTGTTCACAGGCCTGTGGATGTAGATGGACAACGCCGATCGACAGCGAAAGCAGGGCAAACTCCTGGCGCACACCCTGGCGGTTCAATGCGACGAAGCAGCCGGCATCCAGGTGTTCGGCGCGGTAGAAGCGCCGGCATTGGGTGTGAAAATCATCCAGCAACTGGTTGAGCCGCTTGCGCCAATCCTGCGGCCCCAGCACCAGCAAAAAATCATCGCCGCCGATATGCCCGACGAAGTCGCGGCTTGGGTCAACTCGGTCGTTCAGGCACTGTGCCAGGCACAGCAACACCTCATCCCCCCGTCCGTAGCCATAGATATCGTTGAAGGGCTTGAAGCTGTCGATGTCCACGTAACAGATCACCGACTCCCGTTGCTGTTGTAACAGGCGCGTGAGGCATTGCTGAATCGGCACGTTGCCCGGCAGCAAGGTCAGTGGATTGGCGTAGCGCGCCTGTTGGATTTTCAGCTCGGTGATCAACTTCAGCACGTCGATCACTCGGCCCAGGCCCAGGTAGTCGCCATTGAGCGTGATGATGAAATCTTCCTCGATCCGCTGCCGTGCACGGCTGGTCAGCAGACGGCTGACCTGTTGCAGTGATTGGCTCAGTTCCACCGCCAGGAAGTCGCTGCTCATCAGGCGGCTGATGGGCTTGCGCGCAAACAGATCGGTAGCGAACGGCTTGAGCAGCGCGTCGGACAGCGAATGCCGGTGCACGATGCCCACCGGATGGCCGCGGCCATCGAGCACCGCCAGTGAATTGAGATTGGCCTGGCGGCGAAAGGCCTCCAGGACCTGGGCGGTGGCGGTGTCTTGATCCACCGCTGGTTGTTCGCTCAGCAGGGCACTGAGGTCGCTGCCTTCTTCGTTGAGGGACACGTTGGCGCTCTCAGGTTTGGGCAGCATCAACCGCGCTTCCTGCGGTGGCTGTTCCTGTGGCCGACAGAGCAGATAGCCCTGGACCAGGTCGACGCCCATTTCCGTCAATACCGCCAGCTCTTCCGGCAACTCGATACCTTCGGCGATCACTTGCGCGCGCGATGCCCTGGCGATTTGCAGGATCGAGCCGACAAACTCACGCTTGAGCGCATCCTGGTGGATGCCGTCGATAAAGTGTCGATCGATTTTCACGTAGTCGGGACGCAGTTCCGACCACAGGCGCAGGCTGGAGTACCCGGCGCCCAGATCATCCAGGGCAATGGAAAAACCCATGTTGCGATAGTGGTGCAGGGCGGTCTGCAGTAGATCGAAATCGTCAGTGGGGGTTTGCTCGGTGAGTTCGATCACCACCTGGCTCGGCGGAATACCGAAGTCGTGCAGCAATTGCAGGGTGCGGCCCGGCTGGTGCGCCGTTTCCATCAAGGATTCCGGCGAGATGTTGAGGAACAGCTTGCCCGGCAGTTGCTGTTCGCTGAAGCGTCGGCAGGCACTTTCGCGACATGCCATTTCCAGGTCGCTCAGGCGTCCAGCCTGGCTGGCCACGGCGAACAGTGCGACGGGGGAGTGCAGGGGGCTGTTGGAGGGGCCGCGGCTGAGCGCTTCGTAGCCCAGAATACGGCGTTCGGATAAGCAGAGGATCGGCTGGAACAGGCTGTGCAAACTGCCTTGAGCCAGGATTGAGCCCAATGCGTTCAGCTGTTCGGTCATGGTCATGGCGATCTCGATCGAAAAAAAAGGACTCCAGGCATGATGCCTGGGGTCCTTTATTTCACGACAGAATGATGTCTATTTGATGACACTCCGGAGAGCGTTCACATTAAATCGCCATCATTTACTGCTTGGCTACCTGCTTGCTGATCTTGAGGTAGTCCAACAGGATCCGGCCCGTTTCGGCCAGGTAAGCGTCATCTTCAGGCTTGGTTTTATCCGCCTCGGTTGGCAAGGCGTCCTCGTCTTCTTTCTTCAGCTCTTTGAGCGGATCTTCACCCTTGGCTTTACGGCGGATGTTTTCCAGTACAAGTTGCTTGTTTTCGATATCGGTATGCTGAGCGCGGCGGTCCGCTTCGTTGAGGCTGACGGTTTTTTCTTCCATCAACTTCTTGGCCAGGGCCAGCTTGTCGCGGATAAACACGAACTCGGCGTCCTTGGCGGAGCGGGTGTCGTGATCAGCCTTGAGCTGCGCCAGGAACGGCTTGAACGGATCGGACGCCGGTTTGATCGCCGGGCGGATGGTGTCCCACGGCATGGCTTCCGGTAGAGCGCTTTCGCCGATTTCCTTGGTATCGATGACCGATGGGAAATCGATATCCGGCAGCACGCCCTGATGCTGGGTGCTCTGCCCGGACACCCGGTAGAACTTGGCCAATGTCAGCTTCAGCTCGCCATGGTTGAGCGGCTGGATGGTCTGCACGGTGCCTTTGCCGAAGGTCTGGCCACCGATGATCAACGCGCGGTGATAGTCCTGCATGGCACCGGCGAAAATCTCCGAAGCCGACGCCGAGAGGCGGTTGACCAACAACGCCATCGGCCCTTTGTAGAACGCGCCCGGGTTTTCGTCTTCCAGCACGTCGACACGGCCGTCGGCGTTGCGTACCAACACGGTCGGACCTTTGTCGATAAACAGGCTTGTCAGCTCGGTGGCTTCTTGCAAGGAACCGCCGCCGTTGTTGCGCAGGTCGATGACCACGCCGTCGACTTTTTCCTTCTGCAATTCTGTCAGGATTTTCTTAACGTCGCGGGTGGTGCTCTTGTAGTTCGGGTCGCCAGCACGGAAGGCTTTGAAGTCCAGGTAGAAAGCCGGGATCTCAATGACGCCCAGTTTGTAATCCTTGCCATCCTGCTTGAGGTTAAGGACTTTCTTCTGCACGGCCTGGTCTTCGAGCTTCACCGCTTCACGGGTGATCGACACAATCTTGCTGGTCTGGTCGTTGGGGGCATTGGTGTGTGGAATCACTTCCAGGCGCACCACGCTGCCTTTCGGACCACGGATCAGCTTGACCACTTCGTCCAAGCGCCAACCGACCACATCGACCATCTCTTTGTCGGCCTGGGCCACGCCGATGATCTTGTCGGCCGGTGCGACCTGCTTGGTCTTGTCGGCCGGACCTGCTGGCACCAGACGCACGATCTTGACTTGGTCGTTGTCGCTTTGCAGGACGGCACCGATGCCTTCCAACGACAGACTCATATTGATATCGAAATTTTCCGCGTTATCTGGCGACAGATAATTGGTGTGCGGGTCGTAGGACATCGCGAAGGTGTTGATGTACGCCTGGAAGATATCTTCGGCGCGGGTCTGGTCCAGACGCGCCAGCTGATTCTTGTAACGCTTGGTCAACAGCTCTTGGATGGCCTTGGGCTCTTTGCCGGCAATCTTCAGGCGCAGCACTTCGTCTTTGACGCGTTTGCGCCACAGATCGTCGAGGGCAGCGGTGCTGGTCAGCCAAGGGGCGTCCTTGCGGTCCACCAGAAGAGTTTCTTTCTGGGTGAAGTCAAGTTTGTCGACGCCTTTGTCCAGTTCAGCCAGCGCGAAGTCCAGACGCGCTTTGACGCGGTCCAGGTAGCGCTTGTAGATGGTGAAACCGGGTTGCAGGTCGCCGCTCTTGAGGAAGTCGTCGAACTGGGTCTTCCACTTGTCGAACTCAGCGATATCGCTGGCCAGGAAGTAGCTGCGCGACGGATCCAGCAGCTTGAGGTAGCTGTCGTAGATGATCACCGAGCGCGCGTCGTCCAGCGGCGGCTTGCTGTAGTGATGGCGCTTGAGCAACTCGACGACGTTTAGGCTGGCGATCACCTCATCGCGATCCGGCTGAAGGTTGTCCCAGCTGTTGGCTGCGAACGTATGGGTCGACATCGACGCAAAGCCGAGACCAATGAAAAGAGCGAGGGCGGTGCTGGGGAACAGATGCTTCATGCTGGTTCGACGCGGGGGCAATTGATAACGCATATTAGGCCGTCTTTGAAGTCGCCGGTTCCGTGTGGGCCGGTCGCATAATGCAAAAAGCCCGACGCTACTGCTACGGGCTCAGTCCAGACTCACTATGGAGGCACTGTGAAAGCATTGCAAGGCGTTGAAGATCATGTGATGTGCTTGGCGTCTCGAGTCCTACATACGATGTAGGCTCGTTTCGCATTTCAATGATGACTTCGAACCTTGATCGCGCCGATGTATGACAGCATGGGCGGCTCTTTTTGCCATTGTCTGACAGTGACGCTTGCACTTCGATCGGCGCGCGTTCCACACGCATCAATCCCAATGATGAATCGGCCAACCCGCCTGTTCGGCATGGGCCCTTAACACTGGGTCGGGGTTCACCACCTGGGGATGATCGACCTTCAACAGCAAGGGCAAATCATTGCGCGAATCCGAATAGAAGTACGCGCCGTCCAAGGTTTGCTCTTCCTGCGCCAACCAATCCAGCAAGCGCGTGATCTTACCCTCACGGTAGGTGAGGACCCCTACGGTTTTGCCGCTGTAAACGCCATGGCTGACATCCAGCTCGATGCCAAGCACCTCATCGATACCGATGCGCGCGGCAATCGGCTTGACCAAATGCGTGCCCGACGCGGAGATCACCAGAATCCGGTCGCCCTGAGCTCGGTGGCGGGCAATGGTTTTGGTGGCGTCGCTGTAGATCAGCGGTTCGATCACGTCTTCGACCCACGGCTCCACCAAGTGCTCGATTTCCTCCGGCGTGCGGCCGATCATCGGCTCCAGGCTGAAGTCCATAAAGTCTTCCATCGCCAGTTTGCCCTGGCTGTAGGCGTCCATCAGTTCGTTGTTCCTGCGCATGAACGACTCGGGGTCGACCCAGCCCAGACGGCCCATCTGCTCGCTCCATAAGGTGGCGCAGTCGCCGTGGATCAGGGTGTCGTCCAAATCAAAAATTACCAATGCCATCCGTTACGCTCTCTCAATAAATCACTGCTCAGGCTACTTCACATAGCGCGCTGGGGTCGATGGAAAGTGCCAGGCGCTGGCCGTCAGGGTGCAGATCCTGCGCCGAGCGGTTGAGCACATCCACCACCAGCTCTACGCCGCGGGCTTCGATACGATAGCGGATCACGTTGCCCAGCAGACTGTGGCTGCGCACCAGTGCGTCGAGTTCGCCGCTGCGGCTCAGTTCGATGGATTCCGGGCGAATCGCAATGCGGCCGCTGATCGGGCGTTGCAGCAAGCGGCTAGCCTTGTCGGCGTCCAGCAGGTTGTAGTTGCCGATAAAACCGGCGGCGAATACGTCCACCGGCGCCGTATAGAGCGTCTCCGCATCGCCGCTCTGCACGATCTTGCCCTGGTTCATCAGGAAGATGCGGTCGGACATGGTCAGCGCTTCCTCCTGGTCATGGGTCACGAAAATCGTGGTCAGCCCCAGCTCGCGCTGAATCTCGCGGATCTGTTCGCGCAGGTGCTTGCGAATCCGGGCATCAAGCGCCGACAGCGGTTCATCCAGCAGCAACAGGCGTGGGCGGGTCACCAGAGAGCGGGCCAGGGCGACACGCTGGCACTGGCCGCCGGACATCTGGTGCGGATACCGGCCGGCCAGGTCTTTGAGTTCCACCAGTTGCAGTACTTCCTGCACGCGCTTGTGGCTGTCAGCGGCGTTGACCTTTTGCATGCGCAGGCCAAACGCGACGTTTTGCTCGACGGTCATGTTGGGGAACAGCGCATAGCTCTGGAACACCATGCCGATGTGGCGCTTCTGTGGGCTCAGCGGAACGATGTCCTGGCCATCCAGCAGGATTTGCCCGCTGTCCACGGCGGTCAGGCCGGCGATGCAGCGCAGCAGGGTCGATTTGCCGCAACCGGACGGGCCGAGCAGGGTGACGAATTCGCCCTTGGCGATTTCGCAATTGATGTCGCTGAACACCGGCGTGCCGGCGTAGCTTTTCTGCAGGTGTTGCACGCTGACGAAGCTCATTGGCTTTTGTCCTTGTTCAAGAAGGTGGCGGCCCAGGTCAGTACCAGCACAAAGAAGAAGTAGGAAATGACCACGGCACTGGTGAAGTGGCCGCTGCTGTTGCGCATATTGTTGAGGTACACCTGCAGGGTTTCGTAGCGGGTGCCCACCAGGATGTTGGCGAACACGAATTCACCGAACAGGAACGAGAACGACAGCAACAGCGCCACCATCAGGCCTTTGCGCAGGTTGGGCAGCACCACCAGGATCGCGGCTTGCCAGGTGCTGGCGCCGAGCAGTTGCGAGGCGTCCATCAGGTCGCGCAGGTTGATGGCCTGCAGGTTGTTGGTGATCGCCCGATACATAAACGGCAGCGCGACCGTGAAGTAGCAGCCGATCAGGATCCACGGCGTGCCCACCATCGCCATCGGCCCGGAGCCGTAAAGCTGCAGCAAGCCTACCGACGACACCACCGGCGGCACCGCAAACGGCAGCAGGATCAGGATATTCATCAGCGCGTCGAGTTTGGGAAAGTGGTAATGCACCACGAACAGCAGCGGCAGGATCAACACCACCGACAGGATCAGCGCGCCCACGCACACTACCAATGATTGGCCGAAGGCCATCAGAAAGCGCGGGTCGCTCCACAGCTGCACATACCATTTAACGGTAAATCCGGCCGGCAGAATGGTCGCCGACCAACTGCTGGCAATCGAATAGACAAACGTGCCCACCAACGGCAGTACCAGAATGGCAAACAGCAGGTACACCATCACGCGATGGTAGAGGGAGGCCGGGCCGGCTTCAGCGCGAGACATGGTAGCTCCTCTTGAGCAGCAATTGATGGACCACGGTGATCACGGTCATCAACGCCACCAGTACCACGGCGAGGGCGCTGGCCATGTTCGGGTCCAGGGAGATATCCCCGGACACCATCGCGGCGATGCGGATCGGCAAGACGTTGAAATTGCCGGTGGTCAATGCGTACACCGTGGCATAGGCGCCCAGGGCATTGGCCAGCAGGATCACGAAGGTGCCGAGCAGCGCGGGCGTGAGCACCGGCAGGCCAATGTGTCGCCAGAACTGCCAGCCACTGGCGCCCAGCAGCGCTGCCGACTCACGCCAGTCCTCGCGCAAGGCATCGAAGGCCGGGTAAAGCAGCAACACGCCGAGGGGAATCTGGAAATAGGTATAGAGGATGATCAACCCGGTTTTCGAGTACAGGTTGAAGTCTTCGATGATGCCCGCCTGCTTGAGCATGATCGTGATACTGCCGTTGAACCCCAACAGGATGATGAAGGCGAAGGCCAGGGGGACGCCGGCGAAGTTGCTGGTCATGTTGGCGAAGGCGGTGACGAAATTGCGCAGGGGCGAGTCCACCCGGCGCAACGAGTAGCTGCCCAGCACGGAAATGATGATCCCGAACACGCTGGAGTAGAAACTGATCTCCAGGCTGTACTGGATGGCCTGCAGGTAGAACTTCGAACTGAAGATCCGCGTGAAGTTGTCCACGCCCCAGCCGGACTCTTCGGTTTGCAGGCTGTTGATCAGCACCCATACCAACGGCGCGATTTCGAACACGATAAAGAACAGTGCAAAAGGCATCAGGCACAGCAGGGCCAGCCATTTGCCGCGGGTCATGGCATTCACTTGAGCAACTCCCGGCAGACAGGTTTGTCGTGGGGCACGCCCAATAGTTCGCAGACAGTGCCGCACAGCTCGGTTTGTTTCGGCGCTGCGCCGGCATCCAGGCTGAAGGCATCGCCCAGCACAAACAGTGGTACTTCGCGCTCTTCCGGCAGCAGGCCGTTGTGGGAGCGGTCGTTGTTCATGCCGTGGTCGGCGGTCACCAGCACCTGGTAGCCGGCATCGAGCCAGCCTTGCAGGTAGTCGGCCAGGATGATGTCGGCCGAGCGCGCGCTGTTGCGATATTGCGCGGTGTCGAGGCCATGTTTGTGGCCGGCGTCGTCGATGTTCATCGGGTGCACCAGCAGAAAGTTCGGCGTGTGCTTGAGCCGCAAGCTTTCGGCATCGGCGAACAGGTGGGAGTCCGGGTAGTGGTCATTCCAGTAGAAATGCCCGTGTTGGATCGCCAGCGCCGGGTCGTGGGTATGACGGTCCCGCGCGGGCATGAACGGCGTGCGGTTGTACAGCTCGCTGACCCAGTGATAAGCCGCCGCTGCGGTACTAAGGCCGGCGTCGGTGGCGTAATGGAACAGGCTGCGCTGGTTGGACAGGCGCGAGACGTTGTTGTGGACGATACCGCTCTGGATCGGCGGTACGCCGGTGAGGATGCATTCGTACAACGGGCGGGACAGCGCGGGCAGTTCACAATCCAGTTTGTAGAGGGCTGCGCGTCCTGCGCTGACATACGCTTGCAAATGTCCCATGGCGTGCCTTGCAACCTCGAAGTTCAGGCCGTCGAGCACGACAAGGATGACGTTGTGCTTCATGGGGGAGAGCGCTCCGCAGCAATAGACTTGACTCAATTCCTCAGGAGGAACGAGGTCAAAAGTATGGGAGGGGGCTAGCCCCCTCTCATATTGGATCTCCAGTGGATTTCCAATGTGGGCGACAGGCTTATTTCATCTCTACGATGACCTGCTCGTTCCACAGCTGAGGCAACTTTTTGGACGTTTTTTCCCAGGCATCGGCATCCTTGATCGGCTGCGGGTTGGCCTTGGTGTACTGCTCGCCCGGGATCAGGTTCTTGGCGATATCGGCCGGCAGTTTCAGGTCGGTTTCGGCACGGATCGGGCGCGCATTGCCACGGGCCATGTTGAGCTGGCCGGCATCGCTGAAGATGTACTCGCGGGTCAGCTTGGCCGCGTTCGGGTGCTTGGCGTATTTGTTGATGATGGTGGTGTAGCCGGATTTCACCGAGCCGTCCGATGGGATCAGCACCACGTAGTCATCCGGGTTGGCCATTTTGGCTTTGTAGCTCAGGCCGTTGAAGTCCCAGACGATGCCCACTTCGACTTCGCCTTTTTCCATGGTGGCGATGGTCGGGTTGGACAGTGAGAGGCGCCCTTGCTGGGCGATCTTGGTGAAAAACTGCAGGCCGGGGGCAATGTTCTTCTCGTCGCCTTTGTTGGCGATGGCTGCTGCCAATACGCCGTTGGCCGCCTGTGCCGCTGTGCTGACGTCACCCACGGAAACCTTATACTTGCCGGTTAGCAGGTCGGCCCAGCTGTGGGGGACTTCAGAGCCGTGCAGCAGCTTTTTGTTGACGATAAACGCGATAGTGCCGGTGTACGCCAGCGCCCAGTGGCCGTCCTTGTCTTTTGCCCAATCCGGCACCTGTGCCCAGGTGGACGGTTTGTAAGGCTGGGTCACTTCCTGCTTCACCGCAATCGGGCCGAAGGCAGCGCCGACGTCGCCGATATCGGCGCTGGCGTTGTCCTTCTCGGCTTTGAACTTGGCGATTTCCTGGGCGGAACTCATGTCGGTGTCGATGTGCTTGAGGCCGTAGGTCTTGGCCAGATCGTCCCAGGTGCCTTTCCAGTTGGCCCAGTCATCGGGCATGCCGACGCTGTTGACGGCGCCTTCCGCTTTCGCGGCGGCTTCCAGGGTTTTTAGATCGGTATCGGCAGCCATGGCGGCGGTGCACATGGCAATGGTCGAGCCTAACAGTGATGCCAGGAAAAGCTGTTTCATCCGAAGCTCCTATGGGCGTTAACAACGCTGCGTTTTTACGAACGATTGCGGTGGTTTGGTCTAGGTCAGCAATACCTGAGCCAATCTAGGCTCGATGGATGACAGTTTCATGTCGATGTCGTTTTTAAAGCGCTGATGTCGGTCAGCGCAAACTTAGCGTAGACCATGCCCCAGGGCCCGCATTGACTGGACTTGGCCGATGTATTGCAGAGTGTGGTATGCCACCGCGGCAGGTGCTGTCATCTCTCGGTCATTTGTAATGCCTAGGCTGACACGCAGTAACAAGGGCCCATTTATCGAGCGCTTTATGCACCTGAACGGTGCTGGTCTAGTCCAGATAGGTAACGTTGATGCGTGATGAAGCAATCAAGGCGGTGACTTCCATCGGCCTGGCGCTGCAGGAGCAGATCGATCACGGTCTATTGCCCCCCGGCCACAAATTGCCTGCCGAACGCAAGCTCAGCGAGTTGTTTGGTACCACTCGCATAACCGTGCGGGAAGCCTTGTTACAACTGGAGGCTCAAGGGCAGATCTATCGCGAGGAACGCCGTGGCTGGTTTGTATCGCCGCCGCGACTGGCCTACAACCTGATGCAGCGCAGCCACTTTCACGCGATGGTCAGTGACCAGGGCCGGGTGGCGTCCACCGAAGTACTCAGCGCACGCTTGCAACCGGCCTCGGCGGCGGTGTGCGCCTGGCTGCAGTTGCCGGCGTTGTCCAGCGTGATCCAGATTTGCCGGGGCCGGCGGATCGATGGGCGCTTGGTGTTGTATGTAGAGCACTACCTGAACCCGCAGTATTTTCCCGGAATCCTGGCGTGTGATTTGACCCAGTCGATGACTGAGCTGTACGCACGCAAGTACGACGTGCATTACGGGCGGGTGCGTTTCGAGATCGTCCCGACCTCACTGCCCGTGGAGGCGGCCGCTGCGTTGCGCGTCTCGGTGGGCAGCCCCGGCCTGCGCATTGCCCGGGTCAACTATGACCAGCACCAGCGCCTGATCGACTGCGATCTGGAGTTTTGGCGGCATGACGCGATTCACGTGGGGGTGGATGTCGTCTGAGTGAACAGCGGCCAATCCAAGTCCCCTTAAGACCGCTGTCATTTAGCCGCGCGGCGTAAGGCTTTTGATCACCTGATCCACATTGTTTTCCAACTCCGTCACCGGATCCGCTCCGTCGACGTTGAGTACCAGAAGCTGCGCGCCACCTGCTGTCACTGCGGCTTTTACCGCCTCACTCGGCTGACGATGATGCAGCACCACGGCGACGTCATTGTCCTTCAGGTCAGCGGTGAGTTTGCGCAACGCGTCGGGCGTCCACTCGGCGTCGGGGCGGGCGTCCGTGCTGAGCGCTTCCAGGTTCAGGCTGCTGATCAGGTAGGCGAAATGATCGCTCAGGCTGACCACGCTCAGGTTGTCCGCCTTGGCCAGGCGTGCCTCGCTGTCGGCGCTGAATTTAAGCAGGCGTTGCTTGAGGGCGGCGAGATTGGCGTCGATCTTCGTTTTGGCCCCCGGCGCCAGACGGCTCAGGTCGGCGGCCACTACATCGGCCATGCGGCCCAGGTTGTTACTCGATTGCCAGGGCTGGCTATTCAAACCGTCGGAGGCGCCGGGTTGCACGGCGATCCCCGGCAACCCCCCGTCCACTGGACGCGCGGCATCCACTTCGACGATACGGATATTGCTGCGTCGCGCCACCGGGTACAGCGGGTCATCCGGCCATAGCGAGCGCAGGCCGATGGCGGCGTCGGCGTCTTGGGCCAATGTGCTGAGCGCCGATGCGCCACGCCCCGTGAAATACGAGACCTGTCGCGTGCCGGGTAGGTTGGCCGGCGCGGCACGTTCCAGCTGCACGTCGGTGCCTTTGAGCAACACGTCCGCCAGGCCATAGGTGATGGGTAGCGAGGCCAGCACTTTCACAGGTTTGGCGGCATGCACCGCCGGTTTCACCGATTCGGTCGCCATCAGCGGTGTGGCGATCAGGCAGGCGAAGGCCAGAGTCAGAGGGTGTAGAACGAAGCGCATTATCCAAGGTTCCCTTTCAGGCTGGGGACGACGCCGCGCGCGATGGCCGCGCAGGCGAAGGCGATACCGGCGACGAGGATGATCGCGGCGCCGGAGGGGATGGGCAGGTCAAATATGATTGGTAGCAGAATGCCGCAGAGGGTGCTGACGGTGGCGATCACCACCGAGATCCAGAAAAACCCTTTGAGCGACTGGCTCAACAGCCGCGCCGCCGCCGCCGGAATCACCAGCAGCGCGCCCACCAGGATCGCGCCGATGACCTTGACCGCCGCCACGGTGATCAGTGTCACCAGGATCACGAACAGATAATCCAAAGTCTTCACTGCCACGCCACGCACGGCCGCCAGTTGGGGATTGAAGCTGGCGAGCATGATGCGGTTGTACAGCGGCAATGCCAGGGCCATCACCAGGGAACCGACAATCGCCAGCACCAGCAGATCGTTGCCGTTAACCGTCAGCACCGAACCGAACAACACGTTCTCCAGGATGTGCACATTGATCTTGCCCGCCAGGATCAACAGCAGGCTCGCGCCCAATGCCAGGGAAACCGACAGGAACACGCCGATCAAGGTGTCCGGCGCCAGCCCGGTGCGGTTGCGCAAGTAGTTGAGCAGGATGCCGAACAACAGGCAGTAGCCGAACAGGCTGCCGTACGGCCCGGTGTAGGGCTCGCCGAGCAAAATGCCCACGGCTACGCCGGTCAGCGCGGCGTGGCCGACCGCTTCGGAGAAGAACGCAAAGCGTTTGACTACCACCAGGGTGCCCAGTCCACCCAGTACCGGGCCGATCAGCAGGCCCGCGAGCAATGCGTTGACTACAAAGCCGTAGGCCAAGGCTTCCGGCAGGTAACCCGAAGAAGCCCAGCCCTGGACCATCAGGCGAAATGCTTCATAACTCATGGCGCCGTGCTCCGAGGGTGAGTAGAGAACAGGGTCAGCAGGCGGTCGGGCGTCAGCGCTTCTTTGGGCGTGGCATCGAACAGCACGCGGCGGTTCAGACCAGTTACCCGATCGGCCAGGCGGCCAACCGCTTCCAGGTCGTGTTCGATCCACAGGACGGTGATGCCAGCCAGGCGCCAGTCGTTGAGCAGGCGTTCGAACACCTGGATACCGGCCTCATCGAGGGCCGACATCGGTTCATCCAACACCAGCAATTGGGGGGCCGGGATCAGGCCCTGGGCCAGCAGCACGCGCTGGCGTTCGCCGCCGGATAACGCCCCCATGCGGCGCTTGCGCTTATCCTGCATGCCCACTCGCTCCAGCGCTTCGCCGATGGCTGCCGCGTAATGCCGGGACAGGCCAAGAAACGCCGGGCGCCGCTGGCACATTGCAGCCATGAAATCGTCGACGGTCATCGGCAAACCTCGGTCGAACTCCAAGGCCTGGGGGACATAGCCGATGGTGCCGGGTGAGGACGGCCACGCCAGACTCAAGCGGCCCTGGTGCGGTGTCTGCCCCAGCAAGGTCTTGATCAGCGAGCTTTTCCCGCCGCCGTTTGGTCCCACCAGCGCGTGGATGCTGCCCGGCTGGACCTGAAAACTCACCTCGGCCAGGATCGCGGTACGGCCCAGGGTCAGCGACACCTTGTCGAAGTCGAGGGTCGGCCCGATGCTGGCGACATTCAGCTGTTCGGCGGCGGTCATGCGCCCGACTCCTGAATGGCACGGACCACGGTGTTGAGGTTGCCGGTCATTTCCACCTCATACTTCTCTGCGCTGTATTCACCGTAGGAAATATGCGAAAGCGGGTACAGCTTGACCCCGGATTCGCGCTGGATGGTATCGACGTAGGTGGACGGGAAATCCATCTCCGAGAAAATCACCTTCACATCCAAGGCGCGCAGTTCATCGATGGTTTTCTTCAACTGGCTTGGGCTGGGTTCGATACCGTGGGCTGGCTCGACCACTGCGGTGACTTCCAGGCCAAACTCACGCAGCAGGTAGTCGTAGGCCGCGTGCACCGTGGCGACACGCAGGTCAGGGTTGGGTGCGCTGGTGAGCTTGGCCAGGGCGTCGGCGCGCATCTGGCGCAGGCGCTTGCCGTAGGCGCGGGCGTTCTGGGTGTAGGTCTTGGCGTTGTCGGGGTCGAGCTTGCCCAGTTCGCGGGCGATGTTGTTGACCTGGGCAATCGACGCGCTGATCGACAGGAAGGTATGTGGGTTGACCACCTTGCCCGCGCCGCGCGCGGCGTTGCCGGTGGCGGCCAGCAACGGCACGTTGGCGTTGGCCTCGATCACCGGGATGTCCGGGCGTTCGCTGGTGGCGATCATGCGGTCGGCGAAATCGTCATGGCCGACACCATTGAGCACGATCACGTCCAGCGTGCCGATGCGCTTGATGTCCTCGGCGCGCGGCTCGTAGGCGTGGGGGTTGAACCCGGCCGGAATCAGCGGCACCACCTCGGCCTTGTCGCCGACGATATTGGCCACGTAACTGTAATAAGGGTGCAGCGTGATGCCGATGCGCAGGCGCTTGGCCGCTTCGGCGTTGGCGAAAGGGGTGAGCATCAGGCTGAGCAGGCCAACCAGCAGCAGGCGCAACAGGGGAGATGAAATAGACATGGGTAATCGGTCTTCTCGTTCAGTGACGGTGCTGGCGGGTCACGCCGGCATCGAATTGCGCGACCACCTGTTGCCAGCCGGCTGCGATCAGCGCCTGGTCAGTGAGGTCGGAAGGGGAGGCGATGTCGTTGGAGCGGTTGAGCCAGATATCCGGTTCGCTGCCTTGCACGCGCATCAGCAATGAGCCGCTCACGCCAGGTGCCTGGCTCACTCCCAGATAAGCCGCCGGTGCCAGCAACTGCCAGCGGTGATCGCCACGGCTGACCGAGCTGGCATCCTGAGCAAATGGAGCGAAGCCTTCCTCGGCCAGTTGCTCGGGCGTCGGCAGGGCGCTCTGCTCTTGTTGCAACAGATGGATTTCATCCAGGGTCACGCGCAGGTCGGCGTAGATGCCTTGCTCGGCGGCGCTCAGGTCGCGCCGCGCGTCCAATTGATGGCTGGGCAGAGTCGCGACCTGCTGGGACTCGCCGTGCAGGGCCACCACCGTGCCGGCGACCGCCAGGATGATCAGGCATAGCAGCAGCACGTAGAGGGTTTCGTGGCCGGCACCGGCGGGGCGTACAACCTGTGTGGTACTCATTGAGGTTGGATATCCGCTTGGTCGATTTCCACCACATGGCCGGGGCCGGCATCGAACAGCACGTAGAACTCGGCGTCGGGTTTCTTGAAAGTCAGGGTCGAATCCCCGCCGAGTTTGCCGGGGATAAGGATGGTCTCGTCGTAGCCGATCACGTCCAGGGTCACGCCGGGTGCACCGCTGCCATCGGAGAATCCGCCCTTGCACTGGATTTGCTCGCCGGGTATTTCCTTGCATTCGCACATGGGATTGTGGGCCACGGCGGTGGCGCTGAAGCCCACACACAGCAGCGCGATATAGGTGCGCAGGAACGAGTTCATGGTTTGACTCCTTGCTTGTTCAGCCAGGCAATGGTGGCAGGGGAGGCCTGGCTCAGCGGGATGGAACCCTGGTGCATCGTGCCGTCCCAGCCTTCCATGGTGACCCACAGTTCGGCGTCTACCGGCGTGCGCTCCGGCACCGGCAGACCGGCCCCCATGCGATACGGCGTGCCAAAGAAGATCACGCCGGCGGCGCGCAGGCTGCGGGGTTTGCCGATACGCAGATAGGTGGCCTTGACCTGATCGGCGCAGACGTCACACAGGGCAGCATTGAAGAATTTCATCGGGCCCGCCGGGTCGGGGCGCGGGCCCTCGTTACGGAACTCGGCGAGGGTCAGGCTCCAGGGGCCGACCTGCACTTCACCGGCTACCCGTTCGCCGATACCGGTGTCCCCGCGAAACAGTGCGGCGTCGGCGAAGTACTTGGGCATAAAGCCCAACGGCACCAGCACGAGGAGGATGTTGATATGGAAACGCCATTTCAGCCAGAACGCCCGCAGCGGCGACGGCGGTGCAGCGGCAGCGACTTTGCTCATCGGTTGGCCTCCGGAGTTTCAGCCTGCATGGCCGGGATGGACGCGGCCTGGCGCGGCGCTTTGTGGCTGCGTTTGAGGGCATTGGCGGTGGCCAGGGCGGTGCGCTTGGTCCAGATCAGCAGGCCACTCAATACCATCATGCTCAGCACCAGACCGAAGAACGCCCAGATCAGCTTGATCCACAGGCCACCGAAGTCTCCGGTGTGCAGCGGGCGCATGGATTCGGTGACGAACTCCAGGGCAGTGCGGTCGGACAACAGGTGCGAAACGGCGATATCGCCGTCATAAGGGTTCAGTTGCGCGGTCTGGAACATCAGCGGGTACCAGCCGCGGCCGCCGATCTGCAGATGGCTGTAAGCGTTGAGCGGCAGGAATACGAAGCTGGCTTCCAGCCCTGGAATGCGCTGGGTGGCGATCTTGATGGCATCGTCCAAGGGAATCATCGGTGCCGGTACGCCAGGGGCGGATGTCGGTACTTTCTCTCGGGCGATTACCGGCACGATGGGTTCGCTGGAAATGGAGATCTGGTTGTCCCCCAGGAACGCTTGGATCAAGAACCAGGTGCCGGTGATGGAAATAACCGCAATGAACCAGATCGACCAGATTCCGCTCAGGCGGTGGAAGTCGCCCCAGAAGATCCGCGCACCGTGGCGGATACGCAAGGTCGGGCGCAGGAAACCTTTCCAGAAGCGCTTGTACACCACCAGGCCGGTGATCAGTGACGCCAGCAACGGCAAGCCGAGCAATGAAACCAGGTACCAACCCCAACTGTAGCCGTTGGTAAACGGCACCAGCCACCAGCCGTGCAGCGCGCGGGTGAATTGCTGGAAATCGAAAGCAGGGCTGATGCCCTGGATCGCGCCGGTGTAAGGATTGGCATACGCCTCCACCGAACGTCCGTCGGGATAGCTCAGGCCCACACTCAAGGCGAAGTGCGATTCATCGGGGCGAATGATGGAGCGCACGATGACGTGCGGATCGTCGCGCTTGATGGCGGCGATCACCTGGTCAAAGCTCAGCGGTTCGGCATCGTCGGACGGTTTGCTCGCGCGGATGTCAGGGTTGGCCAGCCAGACGATTTCCTGGCTGACCACCGCCAGGGTGCCGGTGACGCAGACGATCAGTACAAAAAACCAGATGGGCAACGCCAGCCAGCTGTGTACGAGAAACCAGAGTTTGGAGCGTGACTTCTTCGACATGTGAATGAGGGTCTTGATCGGAGGGGCAATGCGGGCCCGGAAAAGGCCAGTCGTAGCTTTTGCTGACGCGACAGGCTGTATCTAAGTTAAGACGGATGAGAATGAGAAATCCCTAAGGCACAAATGAAAGAAAATGTTTCAAGCTTTCAGTCGTGCCTTTTCGCTTGCTTGATATCGCCCAACAAATGGGGGGAGGGGCTTGCTCTAGTCAGGTCTGCGACGTCTATGGCCGAACGGGCTTCCATGGCGAGCAAGCCTGGTGCTACACAGCTCGAGGGTCTCAGCTTTGCTGGAACAACGCCTTCGCGCGCTTTTTAATTTGATCTTCGGACAAAGACTCTTTTTGCGTCGCTACGAACCACACATGGCCGAAAGGATCTCGCAGTGTGCCGGAACGATCGCCGTAGAATTGGTCGCTTGGTCTGGAGATGATTTTAGCGCCGGCGTCGATGGCTTTTTGATACTGCGCATCGACATCCTCTACATATAAATGCAGGCCAACACTGGTATGACCGTTGTTTGGGCTGTGTAGAGCGCTTTCTTCGCAGGGCGAGCCCAGCATGAATGCCGAATCGCCGATGCGCAGCTCGGCGTGACCGACCCTGCCGTCGGGCATGTCCAAGCGCATGATTTGCTGGGCGCCGAAGGCTGTCTTGTAAAACTCGATGGCCTCAGCGGCTTCTTTGATTCCCAGATACGGCGTGATGCGGTGATAGCCTTCCGGGATAGGTTTGACGCTCATATCGCTCTCCTTGATCAGGTGGGTTGGAAGACGCCGGTGTTTACCGACCACTTCACTATAGGTCACGCCAATCAGGGAGGCGGCGATGTGGACCAGGACAGTCAATCGGGTTCGAGCAAGTGCGCGCCTGGCCCGCGCTCGCCGAGCTGATCGCCCTGATTGCGTAACGGGCACGCCTCCAATGACAGGCATCCGCACCCAATGCAGCCGTTGAGCTTGTCGCGCAGCAATTGCAGTTTATGGATGCGCTCATCCAAGTCTTCGCGCCATTGCGCCGACAAGCGCTCCCAATCCTGCGCCGTAGGAGTACGGCCATCTGGCAAGGCCTGCAACGCCTCGCCGATCGTCGCCAACGGAATCCCCAGGCGTTGCGCGATTTTGATCACCACCACGCGACGCAATACGTCCCGCGGGTAGCGCCGTTGATTGCCGGCGTTGCGATGACTTTTGATAAGCCCTTTGGTTTCGTAAAAGTGCAGGGCTGTGACGGCCACACCGCTGCGCGCGGCCAATTGGCCGACGGTCAGTTCTTTATTGAGCATGAAAACTCCGAATCAGTGCTTGACCTTGACTTAACTCGAGGTTTTACCCTGCGTGGCATCTAATCGCAAGATTCTGCCTACATAGAAAGGAGACAGTCCATGCAGGTAATAGAGAAAAGTCGCAGCTTCACTCAACTGATCGAATTCCACGTCGAGCCCCCGCAACAATTGGCACTGGTGGCGGCCTTGTCTACCCAGAGTGAGCGCCTGGCCCAGAGCCAGGAGGGTTTTCTGAGCGCCAGCGTCCAGATCAGTGCTGACGGGCGACGCGTGCTTAATTACCTGCAATGGCAATCGCGTGAGGAGGGCGAGGCGGCGTTCCAGCGTTTCGAGCAGGGCGATGAGGACTTCTGGATGCTGATTCGCACCCATCGCGCCACTGCGGTGACCTTTGGTTCTTTCCAAGTGTTGCAGAGTTTCGAACGTGGCCCCGATAACGCTTTGCACTGTCGTCTAAACGGATAGGTGCAGCATCCGCCCACCTTGAAGGGTTTCCCCTGGCCGACGTTTATTCACCGCCAATTCACCTATTTTGATCAGGCGGCTGCGGGCCACATTCCGGCTCAGGCCCAGCAGGTTGGCGGTGTGTACCTGGTTGTAATGGCTGAATCGGTAGGCGGCGCGCAGCAGGGCGTCTTCAACCTTTTCATGCAGGGCACCGGCCTGTTCTTCGAACAGCTTCTGGAATGCGCGCTCCAGCAGGGCTTCGGCGCTGTTGTCGAGCGCGTGCGCGGAGTCGTCCTGGCGTTCGATGCGCAGATTCGACAGGCGCAAATCCTCGCGCTCGATCAAGCCATTTCGGCAGATCAGCAGGGTGTGATGGATAACGTTTTCCAGCTCGCGGATATTGCCCGGCCAGCTGTAACTTTTCAGCTTGAGCTGCGCCTCGTGGTTGATAGTGACCGACCCGTAGCCCAGGCGCTGGCTGTAGGTTTGGATAAAGTGGCGCACCAACGGCAGGATATCGCCGGGCCGCTCGCGAAGCGGGCTGAGTTCAAGGCTGACTACATCCAGGCGGTAATAGAGGTCCTCGCGGAAATGTCCGGCGTTGATGGCTTTCTCTAACTGAACATTAGTAGCAGCCACTACGCGCACATCAATCGGAATGCTCTTACGCGAACCGAGGCGCACCACTTCTCGCTCCTGCAGCACCCGCAACAATTTGACCTGGATCGCCATGGGCAAATCGCCGATTTCATCCAGAAACAGCGTGCCGCCATCGGCCTCCTCAAACCAGCCGGCCTTGGCAGTGAGGGCGCCGGTGAAGGCGCCTTTTTCATGCCCGAACAATTCGGCTTCCACCAGTGATTCAGAGAACGCCCCGCAGTTCACTGCCACGAACGGTCGGTGACGCCGTGCGCTGAGGTTATGGATGTGGCGCGCCACCAGCTCCTTGCCAGTACCGGTTTCACCGATAATCAGCACGCTGGCTTCGCTGGGCGCTACTTGATGGATATGGGCGAGCAGGGCCTGAGACTTCGGGTCCTCGAAAACCTGGGCCGTGGCGCGGATAGAGGTCGCCAGGGCTGGGGAGGAGGGCAAGGTCAGAAGCTGCATGGATACCTCTCTTGTCAGTGCGCGTCAGGACTGGTTTATGTCGTCGATGGTGGGAGCGCGGGCACATGTTGTGGCTTGTTATAGAGGGTTGTTGTTATTCCGTAAATTAATCAATTTCCATATTGATAGATCAAAATAGAATATTAGACGATGTAGCTATCGAAGGTGCCTGAGCGGTTGATAGCAACTATCGAAGACGGTGATTTTTCACTGTGAATTGGCGGGAGTAGCCTGTGTTCATTGCCTTGAGCCCACCAACAGGACCGTCGCCATGAACCGATTTCTCGCTGTTTCTTTATTACTTGTAGCCTCTGTGTTGGGCGGTTGTGCGAGCCATCCTTCGCCCGAATTGCGTCCCTACACGGCGGAAGAAACCAAGCAGTTGGCGCTGGAAACCCTCAGTCGTCGCGGGCTGTCCTTTGATGAGTACCAACGCCAGCGCGCCGCTTTGATGGGGCAGCCACAGCAACCGTTCGGCTTCGATCGCCAGGGTGAAATGAACGCCGAGCGTAGCGTCACGCTGCACGGTCGTCCCAGTTGAGCCTGCGTCCAGTAGCAAAAAGCCCGAGGTTTCCTTTAAGGACCTCGGGCTTTTTGTTTGCCTTGGCGCCGCCCGAGCCTGTTAAGCTCAATTTCAGGAGCGTTCCTACGCACATTTAAATAACGTGGTCCTTTTTCAATGGCATCCGATTGGGTAAACCTGACGACCTCTTGTTCTGGTCGATGCCCCTGAGACGCTGTTCTCGGGAACCTGCTCTGCGAGTGTTTGAACGTTATGACGAAACGTCCGTTGTATTTCGACTACGCCGCCACCACGCCGGTGGATGAGCGGGTCATCCAGGTGATGGTCGAATGCCTGGGCTTTAATGCCAATTTCGGTAACCCTGCGTCCAGCTCCCATGCCTTCGGCCAAGCCGCCAGGCAGACAGTGGAGCAGGCGCGCGAGCAGGTCGCCGCGTTGGTCGGCGCACGGCCCGAACAGATCGTCTGGACCTCCGGCGCTACGGAATCCAACAACCTGGCGATCAAGGGCGTGACCCAGGCGCGGGGAGTGGCCGGTGGGCATATCATCACCAGCCAGATTGAGCACAAGGCCACTCTGGATACCGCGCGGCAATTGCAGGAGTCCGGCGTGGCCGTGACTTACTTGGTACCGGACGCCGGCGGGTTGATCAGCGCCGATGCGGTCAGTGAGGCGCTGCGTGAAGACACCTTCCTGGTGTCGCTGATGCTGGTGAATAACGAACTGGGCACCCTCAATGACATCCCCACCATCGGCGCGCGCGTGCGCAAGCATGGCGCATTGCTGCATGTTGACGCGGCGCAGGGGGCAGGCAAGGTGGCGATTGACCTGGCACAGTGGCCAGTGGATCTGATGTCGTTTTCCGCGCACAAGTTGTATGGGCCCAAGGGCATCGGCGCGTTGTACGTCGGCCCACGTGCGCAGCAGAAGGTATTGGCGCAGATCCACGGCGGTGGGCATGAAGGCGGCTTGCGTTCCGGCACCCTGGCAACCCATCAGATTGCCGGCATGGGGATGGCGTTTGCCCTGGCCGCCGAATCGTTCGCCGAAGAACAGGTTAAGATCGCGGCCTTGCGTCAACGCTTGTTGGATCAGTTGGACAGTGTTCCTGGGATGCGCCTCAATGGCAGCCCAACCCAACGTATTCCCCATACTCTGAGCCTTACGTTTGGCGAAGGTGAATTCAATTCGGCTGCGCTGAGTGCGGACATTGCGTTTTCCGCGACTTCGGCGTGTAACTCGGCCAGTAATACGCCTTCTCATGTGCTTCTTGCATTGGGACATGATGCCCGTAGCGCCGGTCGCACGATTCGCTTGAGCCTGGGACGGTTTACCTCTGAGCAGGACATCGATCGGGCGGCACAGTTGATCAAGGCCGCACTCGCCAGTGCGCCGGCCTTCTGGGCCATCTGAATATTTATTCGCAACGCATAACAATTATTTGTGGTTAGCAGGAGACACAATGAGCATGCAGCCTTTGACCCATGGAACGGTTCCCCAGCGCCTGGCGCATACCCGTGAACTGATGAGCCGCGAGGGGATCGATGCCTTGCTGGTGCCGTCGGCCGACCCGCATCTATCCGAATACCTGCCGGGTTACTGGCAGGGGCGCCAGTGGCTGTCTGGTTTTCATGGGTCAGTGGGAACGTTGATCGTTACGGCGGATTTCGCCGGTGTATGGGCTGACAGCCGTTACTGGGAGCAAGCCACCAAGGAACTTAAAGGCAGTGGTATCGAGCTGGTCAAGCTGCAGCCAGGTCAGCCTGGGCCATTGGAGTGGCTGGCCGAGCAAACACCCGAAGGGGGTGTAGTGGCAGTGGACGGTGCGGTGATGGCGGTTGCTTCGGCGCGAACCTTGAGCGCCAAGCTCGCAGAGCGCGGCGCACGGTTGCGCACGGATATCGATTTGCTCAATGAGGTTTGGAAAGACCGGCCGAATTTACCCGATCAACCGATCTATCAGCACCTGCCGCCCCAAGCGACCCTTGGCCGTGGCGAGAAACTCGCCGCATTGCGCGCCAGTCTGAAAGAGAAGGGTGCTGATTGGCATTTTATCGCCACCCTGGATGACATCGCCTGGTTGTTTAACCTGCGCGGCGGTGATGTGTCGTTCAATCCGGTGTTTGTGTCCTTTGCGCTGATCAGCCAGCAGCAGGCCACATTGTTCGTGGCGTTGACTAAAGTCGATGCTGAGTTGCGTGCGGTGCTGCAGCAGGACGGTGTGACATTACGCGACTACAGCGAGGTAACGCAGGCGCTGCGTGCGGTGCCGTCGGGTGCCAGCCTGCAAGTTGATCCCGCGCGCGTGACGGCCGGTTTGCTGGAAAACCTGGATGCCGGCGTCAAGCTGATTGAGGGGCTAAACCCGACGACGCTGGCCAAATCCCGCAAAAGTCTGGCGGACGCCGAACATATCCGTCGCGCGATGGAACAGGATGGCGCCGCGTTGTGCGAATTCTTCGCTTGGCTGGACGGCGCGCTTGGGCGCGAGCGCGTCACTGAACTGACGATCGACGAACACCTGACGGCAGCTCGTGCCCGTCGTCCCGATTATGTTTCGCTGAGCTTCAACACTATCGCGGCATTCAACGCCAATGGCGCGATGCCCCACTACCACGCCACTGAAGAAGAGCATGCGGTTATCGAGGGCGACGGCTTGCTGTTGATTGACTCTGGCGGTCAGTACTTGGGCGGCACCACGGATATTACGCGCATGGTGCCTATCGGCACGCCAAGCGACGAGCAGAAACGTGACTGCACTCGTGTTCTTAAGGGTGTGATCGCACTGTCGCGCGCGCACTTCCCCAAAGGGATCCTGTCACCGCTGTTGGATGCCATTGCCCGCGCTCCTATCTGGGCCGAAGGCGTGGATTATGGTCATGGCACGGGGCACGGCGTAGGTTATTTCCTCAATGTGCATGAGGGCCCGCAAGTGATTGCCTATCAGGCGGCTACCGCGCCGCAAACAGCGATGCAGCCGGGGATGATCACCTCTATCGAGCCGGCTACCTACCGGCCTGGTCGTTGGGGGGTGCGCATCGAAAACCTGGTGTTGAACCGTGAGGCCGGCAAGACCGAGTTTGGCGAGTTTCTCAAATTCGAAACGTTGACCCTCTGTCCCATCGATACCCGTTGTCTGGAGCCTTCGCTGCTGACAACGGATGAGCGCGAGTGGCTCAATGCCTATCACGAACAGGTGCGTGAACGTTTGAGTCCATTGCTCAGTGGCGCTGGTCTTGAGTGGTTGCTGGTACGCACGTCGGCCATTTAAAGGTTGTGGTTCTCAAAGCGTGGGCGGCTATAAAATCGACCCACGTTTTGAAAGTCGGCTACTTACAAATGACAATCATGCTCCGGCTGGTGTAACCCGCCGGGTTGAGGCCGAAGGGGTAATCGCCAGGTTCTTCGGAATTGTCACCGGACTTCGCGATCACCCGATAGCCCTTAGTGCCGCATGAATTTGTTGCGCTGGTGTAGCACTGCTCCCAAGAGGAGGACAGGCCGGAACAGTTGATATGCAGCCCTTTCTTGCCCCGTTTTACTTCTGTTTTTGTGGTCGCGGCACAGCCTGCAATCGCCACGACCATCAACAGTATCAATATTCTTCTCATTCCTATCCTTAAAAAGCCGCCTCGTAAGAGTTGAAGCAGGCTGTGCTCGCTGCCGAGCTTGGCGTTCGCGCTGTCCTTGTCGAAAAACTCCATGAGTGACATTCGTTGAGGGCTAAACATGGCTTAAATGAGCGGCAAATACCAGAGCTACGTTCAACGATGCATCAATCCGCCGGAACCAACGGCTTGGACTCATTGCGCATCGTCAGTGTTGCACCTACCGAAGCCAGGATAATGCAGGTTATGGCCAGCCATTGGGGGATGGAGAGGTGTTCTTGTAGGAACAACAAACCAGAGAGTGCACCGAATGCAGGTTCGATGCTCATGAGCGTGCCGAAAGTACGGGCCGGCAGACGTGTGAGTGCAACCATCTCAAGAGTGTAGGGCAGCGCGGTAGAGAGGATAGCCACACCGATGGCGACCGGAATCAAGGCGGGTGTCAGCAATGCCGTTCCCGCATGAACGATGCCGATAGGTGCCACGAACAATGCAGCGATCATCACGCCCAGGGCCGCGGTTTGCACGCCGTTATCGTTCCCAGCCTTCTGCCCGAACACTATGTAAAGCGCCCAACAGATACCGGCACCCAGCGCATAGGCACCTCCCAACAAGTCGATGCCATTGCTGGCTTCTCCCATCGGAATCAAAAGGAGTAGGCCGACGATCGCCAAGGCAATCCACAGAAAATCAACCGCTCGCCGGGAGGCATAGATAGCTACGGCCAGCGGCCCTGTGAATTCGAGTGCTACGGCAATACCCAAAGGGACACTGCGTAATGACATATAGAAGAGAAAATTCATGCCGCCCAGTGCCATGCCGTAGACGACCACTGTACGCAGAGACTTTGCAGTCAGCCTGGCGCGCCACGGACGTAACAGAACCAGCATGATCACGCTGGCGAAAATCAAGCGCAAAGCAGTAGTACCTTGTGCCCCGACGACCTGGAACATGCTCTTAGCGAGCGATGCGCCGGATTGGATGGATGCCATGGCAATCAAGAGCAGGCCGACCGGAAACAGTGTTGATGCCAGGCTGCGGGGAGAGGAGGTCATTTGTTGTCGTCCGAGATCATATTGGATAGGCGAGGACGGTATGATGCTCAAGTAGATACGGATGAGCAATATATTGCTCAACAATAGTGAGGCGCTTATCTACATAGAGTGTTTTTGGCTTCTTTCATGGGGGTTAATAGAAAACGCAAATTAACGCTTGACGGCAGATTCCAGAAGTCTATAATTCGCCCCACTTCCGGCGCAGTCGAAACGGAAAACTCCTTGGTAAACAAAGAGTTACGCGAGATTCGACAGTGGGTCGCTTCAGTTCATCGAAGCCCAGAAGGAGTTGGTAGAGCAGTGTTGTTTGGCTCTATTAACGTTTCGATCTTCTCGGTCGAAAGCGGAGAAAAAGAGGTGTTGACAGCAGCGTGTAACGCTGTAGAATTCGCCTCCCGCTAACGAGAGATCGGAAGCGCAAGTGGTTGAAGTTGTTGAAGAAATCTTCGAAAACTTCTGAAAATAATCACTTGACAGCAAATGAGGCTGCTGTAGAATGCGCGCCTCGGTTGAGACGAAAGATCTTAACCAACCGCTCTTTAACAACTGAATCAAGCAATTCGTGTGGGTGCTTGT
>NZ_VFEU01000079.1 GCF_007858255.1 Pseudomonas rhodesiae
CCGCCAACTCGGCGCTGGTCAAACTCCCAAGCGGCGTGAAAAACCTGATCATCGGCGGTATGAACGACAACACCGTGCTCGGCGGCGTGCGCGCCACTGAAGCGGCCGGTTTCAAGGCGGCCAATGTAATCGGGATCGGCATCAATGGCACCGATGCCATCGGCGAACTGAAAAAACCCGACAGCGGCTTCTACGGCTCCATGCTGCCAAGCCCGCATATCGAAGGCTACAAAACCGCCGAGATGATGTTCGAGTGGGTGACCACCGGCAAAGAGCCGCCTAAATACACCGCCATGGACGAAGTGACCCTGATCACCCGCGCCAACTTCCAGGAAGAACTGACCAACATCGGGCTGTGGAAATGACCGCTGCGGCCTTGCGGTTTGACGGCATCGGCAAGACCTTTCCCGGGGTCAAGGCGCTGGACGGCATCAGTTTTACCGCCCAGCCCGGGCAAGTGCATGCGTTGATGGGCGAGAACGGCGCGGGCAAATCGACCCTGCTGAAGATCCTCGGCGGGGCCTATATCCCCAGCAGCGGCGCGCTGCAGATCGGCGCGCAGACCATGGCCTTCAAATGCGCGGCCGACAGCATCGCCAGCGGCGTGGCGGGGATTC
>NZ_VFEU01000080.1 GCF_007858255.1 Pseudomonas rhodesiae
CGACCCTGCTGAAGATCCTCGGCGGGGCCTATATCCCCAGCAGCGGCGCGCTGCAGATCGGCGCGCAGACCATGGCCTTCAAATGCGCGGCCGACAGCATCGCCAGCGGCGTGGCGGTGATTCACCAAGAGCTGCACCTGGTGCCGGAAATGAGCGTGGCCGAGAACCTGTTCCTCGGCCATTTGCCCACGCGCTGGGGCGTGGTCAACCGTGGCCTGCTGCGCAAGCAGGCCCTGGCGTGCCTCAAGGGCCTGGCCGATGAGATCGACCCGGACCAGAAGCTCGGGCGTCTGTCCCTGGGCCAGCGCCAATTGGTGGAAATCGCCAAGGCGCTGTCCCGTGGCGCCCATGTGATCGCCTTCGACGAGCCCACCAGCAGCCTGTCGGCGCGGGAGATCGAGCGCTTGATGGCGATCATCACGCGCCTGCGCGACGAGGGCAAAGTGGTGCTCTACGTGTCGCACCGCATGGAAGAAGTGTTCCGCATCTGCGACGCGGTCACGGTGTTCAAGGACGGCCGCTACGTGCGCACGTTCGAGGACATGAGCGCGCTGACCCACGACCAGTTGGTGACCTGCATGGTCGGTC
>NZ_VFEU01000081.1 GCF_007858255.1 Pseudomonas rhodesiae
ACAAGTGGGTTTCGACGCTGGGTGGTGGTTCGGTCGCGGCCAGGCGCGCCACGACATTGAGGATGTGTTCGGCGCTCAGGCTGCCGCTCTCCAGTACCAGCTCAACGGCTACCAGCACGGCATCGAGTCCGGCGACCGGTACGGCAGCCAGGACTTGCGCCATGATCCGGTCACCGCCGGCATGACGCCCCAGGCCGTGCTTAAGCTGACGCAGCGGCACCGGCAGATCAGCAAAGGGCGCTCCGTTGCGCAGCGCGCCGGGCTTGCGCTCAATCAGCGGGATGTAGTGCTGCCAGTCGTAGCTGACCTGGTCGCGATCCAGCAAGCGCGCATGGCTGGCTATCAGCGCATCATCGGCCACCACCTCGATGCGGGTCGGATACAAACGGCTGCTGACCCACTTACCCGCGTACTCACACGGCACCGAGTAGCGGTTGCGCCCGACGCTGACCAGGCAGGTGCTGGAGACCCGCGCAGGCCGCTCGACGTAACCGTCGAATGGCGCTGGCACAGGCATCAGTTCAGCGCGCTCCAACT
>NZ_VFEU01000082.1 GCF_007858255.1 Pseudomonas rhodesiae
GTCACTGACGCGCCGTCATCGGGGGCAAGCCCCCTCCCACAGTTTGGAAGCGGCGCAATTGCTTTCTCCAAGTAATACTGACATCCAATGTGGGTGGGGCTTGCCCCCTTTAGCAGTCTGCCTGCCCATCTGCCACTGACGCGCCGTCATCGGGGGCAAGCCCCCTCCCACAGTTTGGAAGCGGCGCAAATGCTTTCTCCAAGTAATACCGACATCCAATGTGGGTGGGGCTTGCCCCCTTTAGCAGTCTGCCTGCCCATCTGCCACTGACGCGCCGTCATCGGGGGCAAGCCCCCTCCCACAGTTTGGAAGCGGCGCAAATGCTTTCTCCAAGTAATACCGACATCCAATGTGGGTGGGGCTTGCCCCCTTTAGCAGTCTGCCTGCCCATCTGTCACTGACGCGCCGTCATCGGGGGCAAGCCCCCTCCCACAGTTTGGAAGCGGCGCAATTGCTTTCTCCAAGTAATACCGACATCCAATGTGGGTGGGGCTTGCCCCCTTTAGCAGTCTGCCTG
>NZ_VFEU01000008.1 GCF_007858255.1 Pseudomonas rhodesiae
TGCGGGTTTGCTTGCGCTTGCCAGCGTACTCGGCGTCGGCGAAGGTCATCTGCTTCATCGGGAAACTCGGTGGGTGGGGTCGCGGTATTTTGCCAAATCAGAAAGTCTTTTTCAGAGTTTCCTTAGAACCGTCATGACTATCAAACATGCGACGGGTCGCAACCTGACTGATATTTTAAGACACATGAGCCGCCAGGATCGCGCAAAACTGACCAACGAAATACTACGCCTGCAAAACCCCCGTCATCCCCGAGAAATAATCCGACTAAAACAGCTGGCCGGGAAACTTCCCAAACGCTTAAGCAATCCCCAACTACGCCAGGACATTCTCCTTCAACTTGGCGATCAGCTGGGCGCCATTCTTGCCGTGACTGGCAGCAGCCTATCTGGAAATATCAACCACATCATCATCGCAATTTATGAGGAGTTCGAGAGCTATGATCACTAAAGTCAAGCCCTTGCAGCCCTCCGGTACAGTTCGCATCTACACCAAGCGCTTCGCTTTCACTGTAGGAACCGCGGTTTCGATGAGCTTGGTCAGTAGCGCGGGCAATCTGTCACATAGCCTGTCTTACTACACCCGAATCCACTATCTCCCCAGCGCATACGCGGTAGCGGCAAGCGCCATACTCGTGATGACTATGTGTATTGGTTTAGCCTTGGTGATGAGGGGGGTTCGTTCAGGCCCCCCCGCACTTGTGAGTGTTGCAATTTTGAACGCTTTGCTTGCAGCGGAATACTTAGGTAACCACCCCGTTACCTTGTTTGCGCTATTTCCATTGTTTCAATCGCTGTTCTGCCTGCTGATCCTTAACACAAGAAACCATCGCCGCTACGTCAGCATGCTGCGGGTCAAACGTCGACGAAAAATAAGAGCCCACGCAAAAACCTGAAGCAGTGCCTGATCTGTCCCCCACTTTCAATTCTGCGCTTGGTCAACGATCACCGTGCAGGTAATCCCCGCCGCCAACACCACGCCCTCAGGCACTTCATCAATGTGAATCCGCACCGGCACCCGCTGGGCCAGGCGTACCCAGTTGAAGGTCGGGTTTACATCAGCGATCAATTCACGGCTTTCGGGGTTGTCGCGGTCGTAGATGCCGCGGGAGATGCTTTCCACATGGCCCTTTAGCGTCTCGCCGCTCATCAGTTGCATATCGGCTTTGTCGCCGACTTTCACATGGGGCAACTTGGTTTCTTCGAAGAAGCCGTAGACCCAGAACGAGTGCATATCCACCACGGCCATCTTGGGCTCGCCGATGCGGGCGTAGTCGCCGCGATGAACGTTGAGGTTAGTGACGTAGCCGTCCACGGCCGCCACGACCTGAGTGCGTTTCAGGTTGAGTTCGGCTGCTTCCAGCTGGGCCTGCGCATGTTGGTAATCGGCCAGGGCCGAGTCGGCGATGTTGCTGGCGTCGTCGCGGTTTTCCTTGGAGATGACCAGGGCGTCCAGATCGGCGCGGCGGTGGGCGTTGACCTTGCGCATTTCCCAGGTGGCTTTGCGCGAGGCGACCAGCGCCTGGGCCTGTTTGACCGCGATGCGGTAGTGCTCCGGGTCGATCTGCATCAGCAGGTCGCCCTTTTTTACCAACTGGTTGTCGCGCACCGGCACGTCGACCACTTCACCGGTAACGTCGGCGGCGACATTGATGATGTCGGCGCGCACACGGCCATCGCGGGTCCACGGGGTTTGCATGTAGTGCACCCACAATGTGTGGCCAATCCAGATCGCCAGGGCCAGTACCAGCAAGGTGGCAAGCAGGCTGAAAAACTTTTTCATCAGTGCATTCTCAACGGTAGACGCTCAGCGCCAGGGCGCCGAACAGGCAAACGAACAGGCTCAGGCGCAGCAACGCCGGATGCCAGAAAAACCGGTACAGGTCGAAGCCGGCCAGGAAGCGATCCAGGCCCCAGGCCAGCACTGCGGCAATCAGGAACATCAGGGTCATGGTCGGCATATAAATGCCGTGGAACGCGATTTCACGGGGCATGCGGGGCTCCTTTGAGGGCCGCCAGGGGTGATTGCGGGTCCAGCAACGAGGTGCGGATAAAGTGCAGGTAGCTTTTCACCCGGCGCAGGGCCGAGGTATCGAAGTGCGGGGCGAAGGGTTCATCGGTGGCCTGCACGCGGCTGATCGCATGGTCGACCGCGACCAGCCCGCGCTCCAGGTTGCTCGCGCTGGGTTGCAGAAACAGCCGCACCAGCGAGCGCCCCATCACGCGAATCGCCTGGCGCCACGGCTGGGATTCGGCATACGCCGGGTGCACCGGCAGGATCGCCTGTTCCTTGCGCAACTCGATGATCGCGTGGCCGACCTCCAGCACCACAAACATCCAGCGCAGCAAGTTGCGCTGCACTTGCGGCTGGCCGACGGCGAGGCCATAAGCCTGGTGCAACAGGTCGCGGGTACGGCTCTCGAAACTGGAGGCCAGGCCCTTGAGCTTGCCGCTGATGGCGTACACCACTTGTTCGCGCAGGTCCTGCTCCAGACGGCGCCACAACCAGCGGCTGTTGGGCGGCAGGATGATCGCCCCCGCCGCCGCACACACCAGCATGCCGATGATCATGGCGATGTAGTCGTTGATAAAGGTGTAGGGGTTGTAGACCGTGAGGTTGTCCGGCACCGAGCCGGTGCTGAAAAAGATCAGCAGGCCCACGCCGACACCGGCGTATTGCGGGCGCGAGGCAAGGAATGCGCCCAGGATGATCACCGGTGCGAGCATCACGCACAGCAACGGGAAGCCATCGATCCAGGGGAACACGAAGAACATTTCGACAAAGCCCACCAGGGCACCGATCAAGGTACCGCAGGCCATCTGGAACGCCATGCGCTTGGGATTGGGCGTGGCGGCGGACAGGCCGACGGTGGCCGCTGCGATCATCGTCATCGTTGCGCCGCTGGGCCAGGCGGTGGCCACCCAGTAGCTGCCCAGCACGATCAGGATGAACGACGCACGAATCCCCGAAGCGGCGCAGGCCAGCCAGTTGGTTTTCGGTGTGTAGGGTTCGTCCCAGTCTTCCCGCGCATGGCTGTGCTCGGCCAGGGAGGCGTGGGTTTGCGCATAGTTGTGCAGGTCGTCGACAAAGCGGTACAGCAACTCATAGGCGGTGTGAAAATCCAGCTGTTCGGCGTCGCTGGGGTTGCCCTCCTGAAAGCGCGCCCGCAGGCTGCGCACCGTGGCCGGCAAGCTGTCCTTGTAGGCGCTGAGCTGGTTGACCAGCCGCGCAGCATCGGGGCTGGTGAGGGCGCGGCCGGAGAAACCGTCGAGCACTTCGGCGAGGTCTTGCAGGCCCGGTTTGATCGCGGCCACCACATGGTCGGCGGCATCGGTGCGCAGGCGTTCAAGTAACTGGTGCAACGCGTTGAAGCGGGTGGTGATACTCATGAATTCGCTGTTGAGGCGACTAAGGCGACCGTTGCGCCGACGCATGTGCGGGTCTTCGAACACCGTGATACTGCGCAGCCCCTCCAAGCCCACGGCTTCGGCGATAAAGCGCACGTTGCTGGCCTCGAAGCCGTCGCGCTGGCTGCGCCCGCGCAGGCCATCGGTGACGAACAGCGCGAACACGCCAAAGCGTTGGTAGAGCGCGTTGCGCATGGCGGCGCTGGAGGTCTGCGGCAGGATCGCGGCACTGACCAGGGTCGAGCAGATGATCCCCAAAGAGATCTCCAGCACACGCCAGACTGCCGCCATAAAGGCGCCGTCCGGATGCGCCAGGGCCGGCAGGCCGACCATCGCGGCGGTATACCCGGCCAACACAAACCCATAGGCGCGAAAGTTGCGGTTGCGCGTGGCGCCAGCGGTGCAAATGCCAACCCAGATCGCCAGCGCACCGAGAAACAACTCGGTGTTCTGCGCAAACAGGGCGATCAACAAGACCATCACCGCCGACCCCGCCAGGGTGCCGAGGAAGCGGTAAAAACTCTTGGCGAACACTTGGCCGCTCTGCGGCTGCATCACGATAAATACCGTGATCATCGCGGTGCGCGGTTGTGGCAACTCCAGACGCATGGCCAGCCATAGCGTAAGGAATGCCGCGATCAGCACTTTGAAGATGTATACCCAGGTCACGCCGTCGCTGCGTGCCCAATCGAAGAAACCACGGCGCCACTCAAGGGAACGCAGCCAGCGCAGCGGTGCAGGCAAGGGAGTCATCGCAACCTACTCAGTGATCGAACGCGGCCAGCGCCGCCGGGGTCTTGCTCGGAACGGTCTTGGCGGGTGCCGGCACGTCGTCGCCGGCACCGAGGCCACCGCCCAGGGCGGTCACCAGTTCGGCATGGGCGCTCAGGCGCGCGGCCTGCACTTGCTGCTCGATCTGTTGCTGGCGAAACAGCAGGGTCTGGGCGTTGAGCACGTTGAGGTAGTCAGTGAGGCCGCGCTGATAGGCGATCATCGCGATGTCGTAGGTTTTCTGCGCCGAGGCCACCGATTGCGCGGCGAAGGTCTGCTGCTTGTCCATGGACTCGCGACGGATCAACTGGTCGCTGATGCCCTTGAGCGCATTGACCAGGGTCTGGTTGTAGCGTGCCACCGCGATGTCATAGCCGGCGCTGGCTTCGCCCAGTTGCGCGCGCAGGCGGCCGCCGTCGAAGATCGGCAGCGTGATGGCCGGGCCGACGCTGTAGTTGAATTTTTTGCCGGCCAAAAATTCCAGCATGCCGCCGCCGGTGGCCATATAACCGAGGCTGCCGACCAGATCGACGTTGGGGTAGAAACCGGCATGGGCCACATCGATGCCCCGCGCCTGCGCTGCCACTTGCCAGCGACTGGCAACCACATCCGGGCGTTGGCCAAGCAGTTGCGCGGGGACACTCGCCGGCAACTTGAGCGGCGCGGCCAGGGACAGGCTCGGCCGCCGCAACTGCGCGCCCTGCCCCGGCCCCATGCCCGCCAGCGCCGCCAATTGGTTACGGCTCAGGGCGATGGCTTCGTCCAGCGCATCCAGTTGCCGATGGGTTTCCGGCAACGGCGATTCGGCCTGGCTCACGTCCAAATGCGTGCCAATCCCGGCGTCGAGGCGTTTGTTGGCCAGGTCGAGGATCTGCTGTTGCTGGGCCAATGTGGCGGCGACGATATCGCGATTGGCGTAGTGCAACGACAGTTGGATATAGGCGCGCACCACGTTGTTTTGCAGTTCGAGCTGGGCCTGACGCGCTTCGGCGGCGCTCATATGCGCCAGGTCCACCGCGCGCTCGGTGGCGTTGCTTTCGCGACCCCACAGGTCCAGGGCGTAGCTCAAGCCCAGGGACGTATTGTTGTCCCAGGTGTTGGCACCGCTCAGCTCGCCAGGGCCGTAGAACTGATCCTTGGGCCAGTTGTGACGTTTGAGGGTGGTATCGCTGTTGACCTGCAGCGCTTCGGCCGACTCGGCCAACCCGGCCATGGCCCGCGCCTCACGCACTCGCGCCGCCGCCATGGCCAGGCTTGGGCTGTGCTGGGTAGCGAGGTCGACCCAGTGATCCAGTTGCGGGTCGCCGTAGGCTTGCCACCACTGCACGGTGGGCCAATGGGCGTCTTGCGCGGCGTGCTGGATCGCCTCGTCGGTGGCCAGTTGATTGGCGTCGAGGGCCTGGCCTTGTGGGGCGATTCCTCCGGTTCCGATGCAGCCGCTGATTGCTAACGATAAAGCCCAAACACTGAGAGTCTTCAGCTCTCTGCTGATGCGACGCGGCACGGCAAGCGAATTCCTGAGATGGGTGAAGCGGGAGAGGTGACGCAATTCTAGGGCGCGCGGGGGATGTCGATAAGCAGGCATTCCTGTGAATCTTTGTTACCGTTCAGGCGATAATCCTGGCGCTTGCCCTACATAGTTCGGTGCGCAGAACCCTACAGAATGGGCGATAGTCAACCTTGCGGAGCCGCCCATGCTTCCTCCCTTGAGCGTCATTGCCCCCACTGCCGCCCATCTGACACCCGCCGACGCCTGTGCCAGAGGCTTGCGCAGGCAACTGCATATCCATCCCGAACCGTTGACCCCCGGCATGTTGCCTTTGCAACGCGATGTGCGCTGGATCCTCGACACGGTGCTGGAACAAGTGGTGAACCTGGCCGGCGACCCGCGTGATAAACAGGCGATCGAAGCGCTTCACCGCACACTGTCCAACAGTCCGGCCAGGCTGGAGCTGACAGCTGAAGAACTACCCGACTGCTATGTTTTTTTCAAAAAGGCCGAGCACCTGCTCAAGCGCCACCGCAGCGCCGATGCTCCGGACATCGAAGCCGACTATCGTTTGTGCCGCGCGCTCAAGTGGCAGTTCCGCGCCGCTGCCAGCGATGCCAGGCACGCGCATCTGACCCAAGGCGTGTTGTCAGCGCTGGGTTATATCGATGCCGGTGGCAAACGCATCAACCATCGCCACCTTGGCTACGAATTCGCGCTGGAATCCACGCGGCAGTTAAGTGCAGGACCTTACCTGTCAGCCGACTCCCTGGTGGAAATTACCGACGACCAGCGCATCAGGAGCACCCGCGTGGTTGCCCTACTGGGCAAGCTGAACTCGACACTAGCGAACGTGACGGCGGCCACGTCAGGTCATCAACTGGGAATTGGCTATTTATCTTCACGGGAATACCCAAGCCTTGGGCACTATGCCGACGCCCGCAGCCACTCCGTGCGTACATCCCTAAGTGAAAATATCGCCCGGACGGTACGGAATCTTCCGGCCATTTTGAGTGACCGTTTTCATTTGCAAAGGCATCGGGACTACAGCGCACAGAGCCAGCCTTACACCCGGGAGGCACTGGCCGGCAAAGGCCTGGGCGACGTTGAATTGCCCTGCCTGCAACACACCGACCAGCCGCTCATGACCGAACGCGGTTTTAAAATGACTGCAGACAGCAAACTGGCGCTGGATGTCTTCAGCTTCCTGAAGGTCAACACTTCGATGGCGCTCACATTGCAACGCACTGTCCAATCCAAGACGCTCGATATCCTAGGCCTGTACGACACCGCGCCGGGGCTAGCCCGGCAGCAACTGGCCGCCCGGCAATCATCATCGGACACACTGTTCAAGCTGCTGGAGGATCTGAATGCGCATGTGGCATCCAGCAGCCGACACTTTGTTCAACAGCTCAACTCATCGCGCGCAAACGCCGTGGTTGACCTGCGTACTCAACAGGCCCACTCGCTGCTGGAGCGCTACGTACTGCTTCAGAGCCTGGGACCTGTCGATCCAGTGGTAAACGCCGACATACGCGACCTGATCCAGCAGCACCGCGCCCTTCTGCGTCCGCAGGCGTTGTGCGTCTATCAAATAAAGGCCCCGAGCCAAATACTGAGCGGGTCGGTAAGCGCCTCGGTCTCATCCCAAGCCGAGGGTGGTAAAGGCGTGACCCTTGAGCTCAGCCACCGAACATCCGACGATCCACATCTGAGTGGCGACTACCTGTCCATTGATATCGCCCCGCTCAAGTGCAAAAAAGGGGTGGCCGCGGCACTGCGCGAAGTACTCGCAGCCCTGGGTAAGCAGACCTTTGACTGGGAAGAACTGATCCGCTCCATCAGCGCTTCGCTGCTCGACCCCGCCCGACAACCGTCCATCCATGTATTGGTCAAGATCAAGCATGGGCAACCGGTGGTGCTTCTGACCCGTCATACCCGCGACAAGCATCGCGACCTGGCCTTGTCGGAACCGATCAGCCACTACACCGGTGTCCAGTTGCAGTCCTTGCGCACCCGGCAATCGCTGCACAAGGAGCAATGGGGCACCGATTCGCTGGACCACCTGCTACCGATCGCCCGCCGCTACCTGGCCAACCCCGACGACAGGCCCGGCTGGGACCTTTATATACAGGCACACAGCGAAGACCTGTCGAAGTTGCTCGACGCCATGGGCCGACAATCGCCGGGCAGTGTCCTGAACGCTGAGCTGGACGCGCTCAGGCGCATCGGCCCGGCACTCGATCAGGCGGTTGAAACGCTGACACAGCAGGCCGCCGACGCGCTTGCGGCGCCGACACCGGAAAGTCGTGCGCGGACGCGACAGGCACTGGACCAGATGCTGCTGGCCTACATGCCGCATTATGTGGCGAAAGTCAGCGAGGCCTGGACATTGCAATGAGCGCTGGCGGGCGTTTTCCTCGACTTAGGTCGTGCCCAGTGGATACACACCTGCTGGCAACTTCATGTCACAATTTGCCATCGCCCTTGAGAACCCCCCATGGACACTTTGCAAAACATGCGCGCCTTCAGTTGCGTGGCCGAAGCGGGCAGCTTCACCGCCGCCGCCGCCCAACTGGACACCACCACGGCCAACGTCTCGCGCGCGGTCTCCAACCTTGAGGCCCATCTGCAAACCCGCTTGCTCAACCGCACCACCCGTCGCATTGCCCTCACCGAGGCGGGTAAACGCTACCTGCTGCGCTGTGAACAAATCCTCGCCTATGTCGAGGAAGCCGAAGCCGAGGCCAGCGACGCCCACGCCCGTCCCGCCGGGCAACTCAAAGTGCACACCATGACCGGCATCGGCCAGCATTTCGTGATCGATGCCATTGCCCGCTACCGCCGCACGCACCCGGACGTTACCTTCGACCTGACCCTGGCCAACCGCGTGCCGGACCTGCTCGACGAGGGCTACGACGTGTCCATCGTGCTGGCCAGCGAATTGCCGGATTCGGGTTTCGTATCCCAGCGGCTGGGCATTACCTACAGCATCGCCTGCGCTTCGCCGGACTACGTCAAGACCAAAGGTTGCGCACAGCGCCCCCAGGACTTGCTCAACCACGCGTGCCTGCGCCTGGTCAGCCCGGTGATCCAGCTGGACAAATGGACGTTCAATGGCCCCGAAGGCCAGGAAAGCGTGGCGATCAACACCTCGCCGTTCCTGGTGAACTCGGCCGATGCGATGAAAACCGCCATCACCAGCGGCATGGGCGTCGGCCTGCTGCCGGTGTATGCCGCCATCGAAGGCCTGCGTAACGGCACCCTGGTGCGGGTCATGCCCAACTACCGCTCCCAAGAGCTGAACCTGTACGCCATCTACCCATCACGCCAATACCTGGATGCGAAGATCAAGACCTGGGTGGAATACCTGCGCGGCTCGCTGCCGGAGATTCTGGCGGCTCATCAGGCCGAATTGGTGGCGTATGAATTAAGCGGCAGCTTGGGTGGGGTGCGGTTGGCTAATTGATGGCCAACAAACAACCCATTGGGGCCTGTGCTCAGATTGGCTCGGCGGTGTCCTGACAACCGCCGGCAGGAATGTTAGCGTGCTTGGCATTCTTTCGTAGTCGATGAGCCCCGCCTGCCATGAAAAAGACTGTCCTCGCCTTCAGCCGCATCACCGCGCCGATGATCGAACGCCTGCAACAGGATTTCGAAGTCATCGCGCCCAACCCCAAGCTGGGGGATATCAATGCGCAGTTCGCTGAAGCCCTGCCCCACGCCCACGGCCTGATCGGCGTGGGCCGCAAGCTGGGCCGCGCGCAGCTCGAAGGCGCGGCCAAGCTGGAGGTGGTATCGAGCGTGTCGGTGGGCTACGACAATTACGATGTGCCGTACCTCACCGAGCGTGGAATCATGCTCACCAACACCCCCGACGTACTGACCGAAAGCACCGCCGACCTGGCTTTCGCCCTGCTGATGAGCAGTGCGCGGCGCGTGGCCGAGCTGGACGCCTGGACCAAGGCCGGGCAATGGAAGGCCAGCGTCGGCGCACCGTTGTTCGGCTGCGATGTGCATGGCAAGACCCTGGGCATCGTCGGCATGGGCAATATCGGAGCGGCGGTCGCGCGGCGCGGGCGTCTGGGTTTCAACATGCCGATCCTGTACAGCGGCAACAGCCGCAAACCGGCGCTGGAACAGGAACTGGGTGCGCAGTTTCGCAGTCTCGACCAGTTGCTGGCCGAAGCGGATTTCGTCTGCCTGGTGGTGCCGTTGAGCGACAAGACCCGTCACCTGATCAGCACCCGCGAGCTGGGGCTGATGAAGCCCAGCGCCATCCTCGTGAATATTTCCCGCGGCCCGGTGGTGGACGAGCCGGCGCTGATCCATGCCTTGCAGAACCACATCATTCGCGGCGCGGGGCTGGACGTCTACGAACAGGAACCTTTGGCCGAGTCGCCGCTGTTCCAACTGAGCAATGCCGTGACCCTGCCGCACATCGGCTCGGCCACCACCGAAACCCGCGAAGCCATGGCCAACCGCGCCCTGGACAACCTGCGCAGCGCCCTGCTCGGGCACAGGCCCCAGGACCTGGTGAACCCGCAAGTGTGGAAGGGCTAAAGCCTGGGCCGCGGAGGTCGATAACCTTCCATAGATCGTCCTCCCTGATTCACAGAAGGTTTTTATGCCTACCTCCAAAGCCCGCGCAGACTCACTCTCGCTTCTGCTCTTTACCTTGCGCAGCGGCAAGCTGATGGCCATCAACCTGCTGAAAGTCAGCGAAATCATCCCTTGCCCGCCGCTGACCAAACTGCCGGAGTCCCACCCGCACGTCAAAGGCATCGCCACCCTGCGCGGCTCCTCACTGTCGGTGATCGACCTGAGCCGCGCCCTCGGCGAGATGCCGCTGGAAGATCCGAACGGTGGCTGCCTGATCGTCACCGATGTGAGCCGTTCCAAGCAGGGCCTGCATGTGCAGGCGGTGAGCAAGATCGTGCACTGCCTGACCACCGATATCCGCCCGCCGCCCTACGGCTCCGGCGGCAACCGCGCGTTTATCACCGGGGTGACCCAGGTGGAAGGCGGCCTGGTGCAGGTGCTCGACATCGAAAAAGTGATCCACGGCATAGCCCCCGCACCGATTGAAACCGCACCCACCGACCTGACCATGGAAGAAGCCGAAGTGCTCGGCCATGCGCGGATTCTGGTGGTGGATGACAGCCAAGTGGCGTTGCAGCAGTCGGTGCACACCCTGCGCAACCTCGGCCTGACCTGCCACACCGCGCGCAGTGCCAAGGAAGCCATCGACGTACTGCTTGAAATGCAAGGCACCGGCGAAGAGATCAACGTGGTGGTATCGGACATCGAGATGTCCGAAATGGACGGTTACGCCCTGACCCGCACTCTGCGCGAAACCCCGGATTTCCAGCACCTCTATGTGCTGCTGCACACCTCCCTGGACAGCGCCATGAACAGCGAAAAAGCACGCCTGGCCGGGGCTAACGCGGTGCTGACCAAGTTTTCCTCCCCAGAACTGACCAAGTGCCTGGTGGTCGCCGCTCAGACCGTAGCGCAACAAGGCCGCTGATCGATGGTTGAGTATTTCCAACTGCTACGCCGCCCGCTCGGCGGCAGCCTGCCCGCCCCGCAGTGGCCGGCCGGTACGCAGCTGGATCATTACCGAGAAGAACTGGCGCCGGCGATTCATGCGGTCCTGCGCATGACCCAGGACCAAGGCGGCGGGCGCGTGCCCGACCTACCCACCTGGCAGGCTCAGTTCACCACCGATGCGGAGTTCGACCCCACCCTGTGTCTGGTGGCCAGCAATCAGTCGGGCATTCTCGGCGTGGCGCAATGCTGGACCAGCGCGTTTATCAAGAACCTCTGCGTGCATCCCTGCGCTCAGGGCCAGGGGCTGGGGCGGGCGTTGTTGCTGCACGCGTTCCAGGTGTTCAAGCAGCGCGGCGAACCCTACGTGGACCTCAAAGTACTGGAAAGCAACCTGCGCGCCCGGCGGCTGTATGAAAGCGCGGGCATGGGCTTCGTGCTGCGCGACGTGGTTGATCGCGAGTGACTGGCGCATAACTTGCTTCCAGAGTCGCACAACGGCGAACAGAGGTAAAAACCCGTCACCGTTGCCGCGTGCCCTCTGACCTAGCCTGGTAACAGATCCGCCATGAATACCCATTTTTCCTGCGTCGGTTGTGGCAAATGCTGTTCCGACCACCATGTCCCGCTGACCCTCGACGAAGCCCGTATGTGGGCGGCCGACGGCGGAAATGTCATCGTTCTGGTGGAAGGCTTTCTCGGCAACGGCCTGGGCCTGCCCGCCCATCAACGCGAGCATGCCGAACGGCGGTCGGTGGTGGTTCCCAGCGGCACTGCCGAAGCATTTGTGGCCATCACGTTTGCCGCCTATAACGCCGGACGCTGCCGGAATCTTGACGAAGACAACCTATGCCGCATTTATGAACGGCGCCCGCTGGTGTGTCGCATCTACCCGATGGAGATCAACCCGCATATCCCGTTGAACCCTGCCGCCAAAGAATGCCCGCCGGAGTCCTGGGAACAGGGGCCGGCATTGATCGTCGGTGGTCAATTGGTGGATCGGGAATTGGCGCAGTTGATTGAACGCTCCCGTCAGGCCGACCGCGACGACGTGCAGACCAAGGAAGCGGTGTGTGCACTGCTGGGCATTCGCACCACCGCGCTCAAGGGCGATGGGTTCACGGCTTACTTGCCGGACATGGGCGCGTTTGCCCAGGCGATTGACCACGCGGCGCAGCAACCGAAAGTACCTAATGAATGGGTGTTTCATGTGTCTGGGCTGGACATCGCCGAGCAGGTGCTGGATGCCGGGGCGCAGATTGCGACCGAGGTGCCGGCCAACTACGCATTTATCCCGTTGCGGGCGGCGTAAGTCGCTGCGCCCCTCGGCTGCTCACATACTATCCGTCATGCCCGATGGGCGGGGCATCGAGGCGGTAGGGTTGAACGATGCGCTGATACTCGCCGTTGTGCATAAGCTGCTCAAGGGCGCGGTTGAGTGCTTGGCGCAACGCGGTATCCGGCTTGCGCACCGCAATCGCCACGCCATCGCCCAGCAACTCGGCGGAAACGGGAGGGCCCAGAAAGTCAAAAGCCTGGCCCTCGGGGGTATCGAGTAAAGCCTCGCGAATTTCCACGGTGCCTTGCAAGGTGGCATCGATATCCCCCGCCACCAGGCTGCGGACCAGTTCGTCATTGAGCCAGAAGCTTTTGACGATCACACCTTTGGGCGACCATTTCGAGCGGGCGAAGGCTTCACGGTTACTGCCCAGCAGCACGCCGACACGCTTGCCCTTGAGCGAGCGGGCAGAGGGCTGCAAGCCGGAGGCTTTGCGCGCCACCAGGCGGGTGGTAAAGGGATAGAGAAGATCGGTGAAGTTCGCCCAACGTCGCCGTTTGGAAGTGGGGGCAATGCCCATGATTGCGTCAAAGTGGCGGGCATCCAACGCACGGAAGTCTTCGACCTGCACTTGGTCGACCCAGGTGCAGCGCACATTCAATTGCACGCACAAGGCATTGCCCAACTCGATGTTCAAGCCGACCAGTTGCCCTTGCGGGTTGCGACTCTGGAACGGAGGGAATTGTGCGGCAACGGCGAAACGGATTTCGTCACGCGGTTGCTCAGCGGCCGCCACGGCATCCACCGACAGCAACAGGGCAAGCGCTACACACAGGTGTATCAAAGCCACGGGAAACATCCTTTTCCGGAAAGACCAACTTCACCATCCCTGCGCGGTAACCCTGGGGGCATGGCAGAAGCTGGCAAGCTTTCTGGAAACGGATGTCATCCTACAAGCAGAAATATCAGCAGTATTTGTAGGCAAACGCCATAACTAACCGACCGACTTTATTCTCAGCGTTTACCCATGGAGCGCCGAGTGCCCGGCGGGGCCATGCCCGGGGTTTTGGTGTGGCCGTTCTTGGCGCCGTTCTTGTACCAAGGCTGTGCGGCGTTCTTGGCTCCGGCGAGCTCACCCGGCTTGAAGGGAAACTTGAACGCCGGGATCTCGGCCTTTTCAACGCCTTCGGCGTTGGCCGGATCGGCGAGGTCGGCCGCTTCAACAGGGGATTGTGTCGGGGAATTCATGGAAGCTCCGGAGCATGCAAAAAATGAAGCGAAGCCGGCTTGCGGGCTTCGCTGGCGCGCAGTATACCTGCCCGCCTCGGATCTTTAACCACCGCCTGTACGAATGGTCGGCGTTTGCTGACAGCGCTGTCAGTTAGCAGTCACCTTGCTGACCGGGTTGGCGGGCTATAAAGACGGCCAACCCTTTCACTCCTCTGTCCCGGCGCCTCAGCCCATGCACATTCAGCGAAAAACCGCCCTGATCGCGGTTGTCCTCGTGGTATCCGCGATTGCCCTCTGGGCCGTGACCCGCCCGGCCAAGCCCCGGCTGGCGGCGCCCAGCGCGATCCCGGTTCGGGTTGTGAACGTGACGCAGCAGGATGTGCCTCGGTTTGTCAGCGGCATCGGCACGGTGTTGTCGCTGCACAGTGTGGTAGTGCGCCCGCAGGTGGACGGTATTCTCACCCGATTGCTGGTCAAGGAAGGCCAGTGGGTCAAGGCCGGTGACCTGTTGGCTACTCTGGATGACCGCTCGATTCGCGCCAGCCTCGATCAGGCCAGGGCGCAGTTGGGCGAGAGCCAGGCGCAGTTGCAGGTGGCGCTGGTCAACCTCAAGCGCTACAAGGCGTTGAGTGTCGATGACGGCGTGTCCAAGCAGACCTATGACCAGCAGCAAGCCCTGGTCAACCAGCTCAAGGCCACCGCCCAGGGCAACCAGGCGGCGATTGATTCGGCTCAAGTGCAGCTTTCCTACACGCAGATTCGTTCGCCGGTCAGTGGCCGAGTCGGTATTCGCACGGTGGATGAAGGCAACTTCTTGCGCAGCAGCGATGCCCAGGGGCTGTTTTCCGTGACGCAGATCGACCCGATCGCCGTGGAATTTTCCCTGCCGCAGCAGATGCTGCCGACCCTGCAAGGCCTGATCGCCGCGCCGGAAAAAGCCAGTGTCGACGCCTATCTGGGCGCCGACACCGACGGCCATACTGGCGATTTACTGGGCCGGGGCCATCTGAGCCTGATCGACAACCAGATCAACTCCACCACCGGCACCCTGCGCGCCAAGGCCGAGTTCAGTAACCCCGCCCAGCGCCTGTGGCCGGGGCAACTGGTGACCATCAAAATCCAGACCGCCCTCGACAAAAATGCCCTGGTAGTGCCGCCGACCGTGGTGCAGCGTGGTCTGGATTCGCACTTTGTGTACCGGGTCAACGGTGACAAGGTCGAGGTGGTGCCGGTGCAGGTCACCTATCAGAACAGCGACCTCAGCCTGATCCAGGGTGTGCAGGCCGGGGATGTGCTGGTCAGCGATGGTCAGTCGCGGCTCAAGGCCGGCGCCCGGGTCGAGGTGCTCAAAGAGCCGCCCCAGGTGATCCAGACCGTCGACGCCACGGTGCAGCCATGAACGGCAGCCGCTCTCCGTCGGCCTGGTGTGTCGACCATCCGGTCGCCACCTTGCTGCTGACCCTCGCCCTGGTGCTGCTCGGGCTGATTGCTTTCCCGCGCCTGGCTATCGCGCCACTGCCGGAGGCGGAATTTCCAACAATTCAGGTCAGCGCCCAGTTGCCCGGCGCCAGCCCCGACACCATGGCCTCGTCCGTGGCCACGCCGCTGGAAGTGCAATTCAGCGCGATCCCCGGCGTGACCCAGATGACCTCCAGCAGCGCCTTGGGCTCCACCCTGCTGACTCTGCAATTTACCCTCGACAAAAGCATCGACACTGCCGCCCAGGAAGTGCAGGCCGCGATCAACACCGCGTCCGGCAAGCTGCCCAGCGATATGCCGAGTTTGCCGACCTGGAAGAAGGTCAACCCGGCGGACAGCCCGGTGCTGATCCTAAGCGTCAGCTCCGACAGCATGCCCAGCACCGAACTGAGCGACTACGTGGAAACCCTGCTAGCCCGACAGATCAGCCAGATCGACGGCGTCGGCCAAATCAACATCACCGGTCAGCAACGTCCTGCGATCCGCGTGCAAGCCTCCCCCGACAAACTCGCGGCCATCGGCCTGACCCTCGCCGATATCCGCCTGGCCATCCAGCAGTCGAGCCTGAACCTGGCCAAGGGCGCGATCTACGGCGATAACAGCGTATCGACCCTGTCGACCAACGATCAGTTGTTTGATCCCGAGGACTACGCACGGTTGATCGTGTCCTACAAGGACGGGGCACCGGTGCAATTGCGCGATATCGCCAAGGTCATCAATGGTTCGGAAAACGCCTACGTGCAGGCCTGGTCCGGGGACACACCCGGGGTAAACCTGGTGATCTCACGCCAGCCCGGCGCGAATATCGTCGAGACCGTGGACCGCATCCAGGCGCAATTGCCGCGCCTGCAAGCCATGCTGCCAGCCTCGGTGCAGGTCAGTGTGCTGAGCGACCGCACCAAGACCATCCGCGCCTCGCTGCATGAGGTGGAAGTGACCTTGCTGATCGCGGTCCTGCTGGTGGTGGCGGTGATGGCGTTGTTCCTGCGCCAACTGTCGGCCACGCTGATTGTGTCCAGCGTGCTCGGCGTGTCGTTGATCGCCAGTTTTGCCCTGATGTACCTGATGGGCTTCAGCCTGAACAACCTGACCCTGGTGGCCATCGTGATCGCCGTGGGCTTTGTGGTGGACGATGCCATCGTGGTGGTGGAGAACATCCACCGCCACCTGGAGGCCGGCCTCGATCAACGCGCGGCGGCGATCAAGGGTGCCGGCGAGATCGGCTTTACGGTGGTGTCCATCAGCTTTTCGCTGGTGGCGGCGTTTATCCCGCTGCTGTTCATGGGCGGCGTGGTCGGACGCCTGTTCAAGGAGTTCGCGCTGACCGCCACCTCGACCATCCTGATTTCGGTGGTGGTGTCCCTGACCCTGGCACCGACCCTGGCCGCGTTATTCATGCGCGCGCCCAGCCATCACGCCCATGCCAAACCCGGTTTCAGCGAGCGCCTGCTGGCCGGCTATGCGCGTAACTTGCGGCGTGCACTGGCCCATCAGCGCAGCATGCTGGCGATCTTCGGGGTGACTCTCGCGTTGGCCGTGGTCGGTTACGTGTTTATTCCCAAAGGGTTCTTCCCGGTGCAGGACACCGGCTTCGTGCTCGGCACCAGCGAGGCGGCGGCCGATGTGTCGTTCCCGGACATGGTCGCCAAGCACAAAGCACTGGCCGAGATCATCAAGGACGACCCGGCGGTGCAGGCGTTTTCCCATGCGGTTGGGGTGACCGGCAGCAACCAGACCATCGCCAACGGCCGCTTCTGGATCGCCTTGAAAGATCGCGGGTCGCGTGATGTATCGGCCAGCCAGTTTATCGACCGCGTCCGCGCGAAACTGGCCAAGGTTCCGGGCATCGTGCTGTACCTGCGCGCCGGCCAGGACATCAACCTCAGCTCCGGCCCCAGCCGCGCCCAATATCAATATGTGCTCAAGAGCAACGACGGCCCGACGCTCAACACCTGGACCCAGCGCCTCACCGAAAAACTGCGCGCCAACCCGGCCTTTCGCGATCTGTCCAATGACCTGCAACTGGGCGGCAGCATCACCCACATCAGCATCGATCGGCAGGCCGCCGCGCGGTTCGGTCTGACCGCCACCGATGTGGATCAAGCGCTGTATGACGCGTTCGGCCAGCGCCAGATCAACGAATTCCAGACGGAGATCAACCAATACCAAGTGGTGCTGGAGCTGGACCGCCAACAACGCGGCAAGGCCGAGAGCCTGAACTACTTTTACCTGCGCTCGCCGCTGACCAACGAGATGGTGCCGCTATCGGCCTTGGCCAAGGTCGACCCACCGACCGTGGGGCCGTTGTCCATCAGCCATGACGGTATGTTCCCGGCCGCCAACCTGTCCTTCAACCTGGCACCCGGTGTGGCGCTGGGGGATGCGGTGATCATGCTCGACCAGGCCAAGGCCGAGATCGGCATGCCCAGCACCCTCATCGGCACCTTCCAGGGCGCGGCCCAGGCGTTCCAAAGTTCATTGGCCAGCCAGCCATGGCTGATCCTCGCGGCGCTGGTGGCGGTGTACATCATCCTGGGGGTGCTGTACGAAAGCTTCGTGCATCCGCTGACGATCATCTCGACCCTGCCTTCGGCGGGCCTTGGCGCGCTGATCATGCTGACCTTGATGGGCCAGGACTTTTCGATCATGGCGCTGATCGGCCTGGTGCTGCTGATCGGCATTGTGAAAAAGAACGGCATCCTGATGATCGACTTTGCCCTGGAGGCTCAGCGCGTGCGCGGGCTGGCGCCCCAGGAAGCGATTTATGAAGCCTGCGTCACGCGGTTCCGGCCGATCATCATGACCACCCTGGCCGCCCTGCTTGGCGCGGTGCCGCTGATGCTCGGCGCCGGGCCAGGTGCGGAGCTGCGCCAACCGCTGGGTATCGCGGTGGTCGGCGGGCTGCTGGTGAGCCAGGCGCTGACCCTGTTCACCACGCCGGTCATATACTTGTACCTCGAAAAAATTTTCCATCGGCCCACACCAGCGCCCGCGCTGGCGACCACAGAATGAGGCGGGGTCATGCGCGTCCTGATTATCGAAGATGAAGAGAAAACCGCGGACTACCTGCATCGCGGTCTGACGGAGCAAGGCTACACCGTGGATGTCGCGCGCGACGGCGTCGAGGGCTTGCACCTGGCCCTGGAGAATGACTACGCAGTGATCGTGCTCGACGTGATGCTGCCCGGCCTCGATGGCTTTGGTGTGTTGCGCGCCTTGCGTGCTCGCAAGCAGACGCCAGTGATCATGCTCACCGCCCGCGAGCGCGTGGAAGACCGCATCCGTGGCCTGCGCGAAGGCGCCGACGATTACTTGGGCAAACCGTTTTCGTTTCTCGAACTGGTGGCGCGCCTGCAAGCCTTGACGCGCCGCAGCGGCGGGCATGAGCCGGTGCAGGTGACGGTCGCCGACCTGTGGATCGACCTGATCAGCCGCAAGGCCAGTCGCAACGGCGTGCGCCTGGACCTCACCGCCAAAGAGTTCTCGCTGCTCAGTGTATTGGCGCGCCGCCAGGGCGAGATCCTGTCCAAGACCGCCATCGCGGAGATGGTCTGGGACATCAATTTCGACAGCGATGCCAACGTGGTCGAAGTGGCGATCAAGCGCCTGCGCGCCAAGCTCGACGGCCCGTTCGAACACAAACTGCTGCACACCATCCGTGGCATGGGCTATGTGCTGGAGAACCGCAGTGCCGGCTAATTCCATTGCGCTGCGCCTGAGCGGCATGTTCACCCTGGTGGCGGCGCTGATCTTCCTGTTGATCGGCGGTGCGCTGTACCAACAAGTGGATCGCGGCCTGGGCCTGTTGCCGGGGGCCGAATTGGACGCGCGCTACAGCGTGCTCGAATCTTCGGTGAACCGCTTCGGCACGCCGGACCACTGGGCCAAGATCACCAACAAACTCAAGCTGTTGAGCGAAGAAGACAAGCGCATTCACTTCTGGGTAGTCAGCAACGACCCGGCCTACGAATACGGCAATCCCGACGCGCAGATCCGCGCCTTCGCCGCCGGCCCCACCGGTAAGCGCGACCTGCATCTGCCCGGCCACCGCTACCCACTTAAAGTGCTGGTCAGCCAGTTCCCGGCCAAGGACCAGCGCCCGCCGCTGCGCTTTATGATCGCCGTCGACACCGAAAACTTCCGCGCCACCCAGCATCAGTTGCTGGTGGCGTTGGTCAGCCTGGCGCTGGTGGGCGTGTTGCTGGCGGCATTGCTGGGGTTCTGGGTCTCGCGCATTGGCCTCAAGCCGTTGGGCAAACTCTCGGAAGAAGCGCAGAAACTGGCACCGCCCAAACTCTCCGGGCGCCTGCAGTTATCGCCGTTGCCGCCGGAACTCAATCAATTCGTCAACTCGTTCAATGCCACCCTCGACCGCGTGGAGCAGGCGTATTCGCGCCTGGAATCGTTCAATGCCGACGTGGCCCACGAACTGCGCTCGCCGCTGACCAACCTGATCGGCCAGACCCAGGTGGCCCTCACACGCGGGCGCTCGGCCGAGCATTATCTGGAGGTGTTGCAATCGAACCTGGAAGAGCTGGAACGCCTGCGCTCGATCGTCAATGACATGTTGTTCCTGGCCAGCGCCGATCAGGGCACCAAGGCCACCAAACTGATTGAAAGCTCACTGGCCGACGAGGTGGCAACCACCCTCGATTACTTGGACTTCATCCTCGAAGACGCCCAGGTGCAAGTGCGGGTCCACGGCGACGCCCAGGTACAGATCGAAAAAGCCCACCTGCGCCGTGCGCTGATCAACTTGTTGAGTAACGCCGTGCAACACACCGCGCCAGGTCAGGTGATCGACGTAGCTATCGAGGTGCAGGCGCAGCAGGTGGCAATCGCCGTGACCAACCCGGGCGAAACAATCGCCAGTGAACACCTGCCACGGCTGTTCGAGCGCTTCTATCGGGTCGACGCCTCGCGGCGTAACAGCGGGGCGAATCATGGGTTGGGGCTGGCCATCGTCAAAGCGATTGCGCTGATGCACGGCGGGGATGTGTTTGTGCGCAGCGACACCCGTGGCAATACTTTCGGTATCACCCTACCGCTCTAAGTGCGTGACTGTTGCGGTTTGGGCAACAGTTATTATCTTGTTACACTCTGTTTCGCAGTGCTCGCCTGCGTTAATTTGACGCATCGATGAGCGCGACGGCAAAGACAGCTGACCCGCTTACCCGAATTTCCCTCGACTTATTTCCAGGGCTCTACGCTGGGAATCTGTCTTAAAGCCGCTGACCTTCAGCGGCTTTTTTTTGCCGTCAAAAAGGCCGGGCATCCCCCACGACACCGGCCGTTTACGAGTGACCCAAAGGAGCTTTACCGGTGAAGAACTCACTAACGTTCACCCCGTTATTTCTCGCGATTGCAGCAACGATTATCCCCCTCGCCCACGCAGCAGACAGCCTCCCCACCGACGGTTTCGTCGAAGGTTCACACCTTAGAATCGACACCCGTAATTACTATATGAACCGCGACCGTCGCGACATCCACACCGACGACAGCAAGGAATGGGGCCAGGGTTTTATCGGCACCTTCGAATCGGGCTACACCCAGGGCACCGTCGGTTTCGGCCTGGACGCTCACGCCATGCTGGGCCTCAAGCTCGACGGTGGTGGCGGCACCGATGGTTCCAGCATCCTTCCCTATGGCAGCGACAGCGGCAAGGCCCCCGGTTCGTTCTCCACGGCCGGCGGCACCCTGAAAATGCGCGCCTTCGACACCGAACTCAAAGCCGGTGACCTGTTCCTCAACAACCCGGTGATTGCCGGTGGCATGACCCGCATGCTGCCGCAGACTTTTCGTGGCGTCAGCCTGAGCAACCATAGCCTGGACGGCTGGCTGTTCGAGGGCGGCCAAGCCAGCTTCACCAAGCTCTACAACCAGAGCGGCCATCGGCGCATCGGCACGAGCTACGGCGCCTTGCCCGATAACCGCAGCAGTCAACACCTGGATTGGGCCGGTGTGTCGTTCAGCGGTGTGCCGGGGGTGACCAGCAATCTCTATGCGTCCGAGCTCAAGGACGTCTGGCATCAGTACTACTACGACCTGGACTACACCTACGCCCTCAACGACCTGGTCAGCCTCAACCCGGGCCTGCACTACTACCACACCCAGGACACCGGCCAATCCCTGTTGGGGGATATCGACAACAACACCTGGAGCCTGCATTTCAGCGTGGGCGTGGGCAACCATAGCGTGACCGCCGCCTACCAGCGGGTTAACGGCAATACGCCGTTTGACTACATCACCCAGGGCGACAGCGTGTACCTGGATAACTCCCAGCAATACTCGGACTTCAACGGTCCGAATGAGCGCTCGTGGAAGCTCAAGTACGCCTATGATTTTGTCGGCCTCGGTATGCCCGGCCTGACCACGGCGGTGTCCTACATCAGCGGCAAGACCGACTTGACCCAGGTCGACCCGCAAAGCCGTGGCTATAGCGCCTGGTACAGCGCCGACGGTAAGGACGCCAAGCACTGGGAGCGGGATATCGATTTGAAGTATGTGGTGCAAGGCGGCCAGGTCAAGGATCTGGCCGTGCGCCTGCAATGGGCGACCCACCGTGGCAGCAACGGCTACTCGGCAGTGGACCGCGATGTGGATGAATACCGGGTGATCGTCGATTATCCGATTGATGTGTTCTGAGGCGCCGATCTTTCTTTATTAGCCGAGTATCCAATTTTCATCGGGTAGAACTAAACTGCCAGCATCCACACCGCTGAAGTTCTGCCCGATGAGTCCACGCCGTGCTCGCCACCCTTCCGCACACCCGCAATTGTTGCTCCTTCTGGGCAGCGGCCTCACCGTCGTCCTGATCGTCATTATCGTCGCGGCGTTATTGATCCGCGAACACACCAGCACGCTACAGGCTGCCAAGCGCTCGTCCACCAATATCGCCCAGCTGATCAACGCCGATGTGCTGCGCAACGTCGAGCTGTACGACCTGGCCCTCAAGGGGCTGATAGCCGCCAGGCAGCGCGAGGACCTGACCAAGGTCGACGCCACTATCCAACACCTGGTGCAATTCGATTTATCCACCGCCGCGCCCTTTAAAGGCGAGGTGCTGATGCTGGATGCCAATGGCAACGTGATCGCGGATTCCTCGACCCTGCGGCCCACCCCGCGCAATTTCGCTGATCGCGATTATTTCCAGGTGCATCTGAAGGACCCGCAGGCCGGTTTGTATATCAGCCGGGCCTTCCAGATCCGTTGCGACTGCGACCAAGTGTGGCGCATAGCATTCAGTCGGCGCGTATCGGGGCCCAATGGCGAGTTCGCCGGCGTTGCAGTGGCGACCATGCGCCTGGCGTATTTCGATCAATTGTTCAGCACCCTGGCCATCGGCAACGGTAGCAGCGTCAACCTGCTCAATACCCACGGCATCCTGCTGGCCCAACAGCCGCTGCTCGAAAGCGACATGATTAACAAGGATTTGAGCGAGCGACCGAACTTCAAGCGCATGTTGCGCGAAGGCAATGGCAGCTTCCAGGCAACCTCGACCATCACCGGCAAGGACCGGCTGTACACCTTCACTACCGTGGGCACACTGCCGCTGATCGTAGTGGTGGCGCTGTCTCGCGAGGATGTGTTCGCCCCCTGGAAACGCGCCGCACTGCTGACCAGCGGCGCGACCGGCATTCTGTGCGTCGGGTTGTTGTGGCTGGCCTGGATGCTGCGTCGCGAGCTGCGACGTCGCTATCGCGCCGAACGGGTGCTGTCAGAACTGGCAGCCACGGATGCCCTGACCGGCCTGGCCAACCGTCGCATCCTCGACGAGCGCCTGCGCCAGGAATGGGATCGCGCCCAACGCTCGACCGAGCCACTGACCCTGCTGATGATCGACGTGGATCACTTCAAGGCATTCAACGACCGCCACGGCCATAGCGGCGGCGACGAGGCCCTGCGCACCGTGGCCCAAGTGATCGCCGGCAACATACGCCGCCCCGCCGACCTCGCGGCGCGCTATGGCGGCGAGGAATTCGCGGTGGTGCTGCCCCATACCGATGCCGCAGGCGCCATGGTCATCGCCGAGCATATCCGCAGCAGCGTCGAACACTTGCCACGGGCGGCAGGCAGCGAAGGGCCGATTACCGTGAGTATCGGCATGAGTACCTGGGACAAACGCAACCGCCAATCCCTGGAAGCACTGCTGCTCAGTGCAGACCAGGCGTTGTATGAGGCCAAGCATGGCGGACGTAATCGTATAGTCGATGCAACCCGCCATTGAGACGATCGCGCGCAGTGAGCGCAGGAAGCTTTATCGACGTCTGTAGAGTATTGGCTGACTCACTTACAATTTACCTGTCTTATCATCTTTTTTGACGGCCGCCTCCATGTAGCTATCCGAGAAAAAGTGCCTCGCAACTTTTATCTCAGGACGATACAAGCCGTTAATCAACTTATTCATATGTTCTTCCCCTGTGCCCGCCAGCAGACGTTTACTTGATTCCGGCGGTAACTTGCGCAGATCCTTGATAATCGACAGTCCGATTCCCGCTTTCATGTCGTCCCCGGAAAATACGGTCTGGAAAGGTTCCAGCTTTCGCCTGGAAATATCCTTAAATTCGCCTTGCGTCAGCGGTTCGATATGCCGTTCAAGATACGGTGTTTGCGCAAACCTCATTTCTACCAAACTCACCCACGCAGCATCCTTGAACGCCGGGCTTTCAAAGTCAAAACGAAAGGTAGTTCCGCCAAAACGACTGCTTGGTTTTTTTGGCTCGCCACCCGCTTCCAAGGCAAAAAATACAAAGTCGTCATTGCCGAGAATCTTAATATCTTCTTGGGGAGAGTTCTCCGTATTAAAAATGATATTACGATCAATCAATTTTTGACGTGAAAACAAGCCGACGCTGCCATCGTCGCGTTTTACCGGAGCTCCAGTACTATGCGTCGCATATAACGAACTTTCGAAATAGTTATTCAAAAATTGCTTCTCATCCGGAGTTAGTGCACCCAACTCATTTCGAAGATTGCGCAGGTTAGTCTTAGAAAGACCATCGACATAAGTTTTTTCCGAAGAGACAGGAGCGGTGTTCCATAGCGTTCCATTTTTTATCATCCGCTCGTGGGACTTCCCGCTGATAAATTGGCGTATTCCTTTGGTTATCTGGCGAGCAGCTACATCTTCATTCATGGTAGGCCGGCCGCTTGATGAATAAGGTTTAGCGATACCGTTACCGATTCCCACGTCTGCTTTCGCAAACACACGTTCTATATGATTACCCTGCAAAACGCCTTCATTTCCGGCGTGTTTAGCATAATCAATCAAACCAGGGGTCTGGATCTGGCTGATACTAGGCATAGTGAGCACCACCGAGACGAAGGAATTGATGATGGGCCGGGGCAGGTATAACCCGAGCTGAATTCAGAGTGCGTGTGTCAAACATATATGAACTTTCCAAAACCCAATCGATAAGGGCATTCAACTTCTCGCTAAGTCGTTTGGGCGACACATCACCATCGACAATATGGCTCATTGCCAACAGCGCTGTGGAAGCACTATTGAATCCGACCACAGGGATATGTTCGTGCAAGAAGCCCATCTGACGTTCAAATAGCAAACGGTACCAGCTGTCCATTTCCAAGCCATCTATCGCAACATGGGGAAATTCGCAAACCAGGCTGATACAGCTTTGAGCCCGATTATCATAAATCGCCAACTTCATGCCTTCTATCTTCAGTTGGCACATCTGGCACTCATCAAACTTAAGATCAGGCAGACCAATCTGATCACCGAACAGCTTTAACACAGCGTCATTTTTTTTCATACTCTGCAAACTCCAACCAAAGCACGAAATTCATAACGTACAACCCACTGCGCCAATAAAGCCGAGTAACTACCGACAACAATATCGATACCAACAGCCTTGAAAATAGAAAACATAGTCATAACTCCGAAACTGGCCAACATCATTATCAGAGCATCCATGCCAAGCTTCGGAGGAAACACTACACTAGGAACTCTCAAATTCCGACTCAGGAAAAATGTAAAATCTTTGCCAGAAAATTCTATAACGCTGAATGGAACGTATCCTTTCTGAATAACCACCCAGGTTTTTACAAGACGAAAAAAAGGCCACCCGAAGGCAGCCTTTAAAAACTAAAGAAAGAGAGTTGTTACTTACACCGCCGCAACGGGACGCATGTAAGAGATCGGTGCGGTGCTGGCATCTTCGAAGGTCACGACTTCCCAAGCGTCTGTCTGCTCAATCAACTTGCGCAGCAGCTGGTTGTTAAGGGCGTGGCCCGACTTGAAGCCTTTGAACTCGCCTATCAGGCTATTGCCCAGCAGGTAGAGGTCACCGATTGCATCGAGGATCTTGTGCTTCACGAATTCGTCTTCATAGCGAAGGCCGTCTTCGTTCAGTACACCATCCGCGTCGACCACAATGGCGTTTTCAACGCTGCCGCCGAGTGCGAGGTTGTGCTTGCGCAGGTACTCGATGTCACTCATGAAACCAAAGGTACGGGCGCGGCTGACTTCTTTTACAAACGAAGTGCTGGAAAAATCCACGCTTGCACTTTGGGTGCGGTCACGGAATACCGGGTGATCGAAATCGATCTCAAAGCTCACTTTAAAGCCTTCGAACGGAACGAAGGTGGCGCGCTTGTCGCCGTCTTCTACTGTCACTTCCCGCAGAATGCGAATGAACTTCTTAGCTGCGTCCTGTTCTTCCAGGCCGGCAGATTGAATCAAGAATACGAAGGGTCCAGCGCTGCCATCCATGATCGGGACTTCGGACGCGGAGAGCTCGACGTAGGCGTTATCGATGCCCAAACCGGCCATGGCCGAGAGCAAGTGCTCCACCGTGTCCACTTTGACGTCACCGTTGACCAATGTGGTCGACATAGTGGTTTCGCCAACGTTTTCCGCGCGAGCAGGAATCTGCACCACAGGGTCCAGGTCGGCACGCACAAACACGATGCCGGTGTCGACAGGTGCAGGCTTGAGGGTCAGGTAGACCTTTTCCCCGGAGTGCAGACCTACACCTGTGGCACGAATAATATTCTTCAGGGTGCGTTGTTTAATCATGGCTTGGACCGCTTCAGCGCAAATTGCGAACTGGTATCAACAAAGGCTGGCGATAATAGCAGACCAGACCTTTGCTGAACACCAATCACCTTCATAGCCCTGATACATTCCATTAATCGGCCTGACGACGCAGGAATGCCGGGATGTCCAGGTAGTCCAGGTCATCTTGCGGATTCGGGCTACGGGACGCCGCAGCACCGGCCTGAGCCTGGTTGCGCATCACGGTCGGACGATCCAGATCGCGGTAGTTCACCGACGGCAGCTCCTGACGCGCAGGGGCTGGAGCGGCAGCCGCCTGGCTGGCCTGGCTGCTGTGCAGGGTGTTGTCGATGACCTTCACAGGCTTCTCGATCTTGGCACCCAGACCGGTGGCAACCACGGTGACGTGCAGCTCGTCGCGCATGTCCGGATCGATCACGGTACCGACCTTGACCATGGCGTGCTCGGAAGCGAAGGCTTCAATGATGCTACCCACGTCGGAGTACTCACCCAGGGACAGGTCAGGACCGGCGGTGATATTCACCAGGATGCCGCGTGCGCCTTGCAGGTTCACGTCTTCCAGCAGCGGGTTGCGGATGGCCGCTTCGGTAGCTTCGCGTGCACGGTTCGGACCGCTGGCGCAGCCAGTGCCCATCATCGCCATGCCCATTTCGCTCATCACGGTACGCACGTCGGCAAAGTCGACGTTGATCATGCCTGGGCGCTTGATGATGTCGGAGATACCGCGAACGGCACCGGCCAGTACATCGTCAGCCTTGGCGAAAGCGGACAGCAGGCTCGCGTCCTTGCCCAGGATGGTCAGCAGCTTCTCGTTGGGAATGGTGATCAACGAGTCGACGCTTTCAGACAGCAGACGGATGCCTTCGTCGGCGATCTGCATACGCTTGCGACCTTCGAACGGGAACGGACGGGTCACAACTGCAACCGTCAGAATCCCCATTTCCTTGGCCACTTCGGCAATGATCGGCGCAGCACCGGTACCGGTACCGCCGCCCATGCCGGTGGTGATGAACACCATGTTGGTGCCTTGCAGCACTTCGGCAATACGCTCGCGGTCTTCCAGGGCGGCTTGACGGCCGACTTCCGGGTTGGCGCCAGCGCCGAGGCCTTTGGTCACCGCGGTGCCCAATTGCAGGATGGTGCGCGCGCCGATGCTTTTCAGCGCCTGGGCATCAGTGTTGGCGCAGATGAATTCAACGCCTTCAATGTTGCTCTTGACCATATGGTTGACAGCGTTGCCGCCGCCACCGCCGACACCGATCACTTTGATGACCGGGCTAGCGGGGATGTTGTCTACGAGTTCGAACATTTTCCCTCTCCTTTCGTTTTCTCTAGTTTTTTCGCCTACTGCTTTACAGCAGCTCCAAGTTGCAAGCCATGAGCTGCAAGCTTGAAGCTTGTAACTTGTCGCTTGAAGCCAACTTCGTTAGAAGTTCCCTTTTACCCAAGCCTGTAACCGCTCGAACAACGGAGCCTTGGCTTCGTCGTCGCTGCGGTAGCTGTCACGGTTGCTCGGGCCCGACAGGGAAATGCCGTCGGTCTGCTTTTGCAGTCCGTACAACAGCAAGCCCACACCGGTGGAATAAATCGGGTTGCGCACCACGTCGCCCAGGCCCCTGACGCCATGGGGCACGCCCAGGCGCACCGGCATATGGAAGATTTCCTCGGCCAGTTCGACCGCGCCTTCCATCTTCGAGGTGCCGCCGGTCAGCACGATGCCGGCCGGGATCAAATCTTCGTAGCCGCTGCGGCGCAGTTCAGCCTGGATCAGGGTGAACAGTTCGTCGTAGCGCGGCTCGACCACTTCAGCCAAGGCCTGACGCGACAGTTCGCGCGGTGGACGATCGCCCACGCTCGGCACTTTGATGGTTTCGCCGGCGCCGGCCAGTTTGGCCAGGGCGCAGGCGTAACGGATCTTGATTTCTTCGGCGTACTGGGTCGGTGTGCGCAGCGCCATGGCGATGTCGTTGGTCACCTGGTCGCCGGCAATCGGGATCACGGCGGTGTGACGGATCGCACCTTCGGTGAAGATCGCGATATCGGTGGTACCGCCGCCGATGTCCACCAGGCACACGCCCAGTTCTTTTTCGTCGTCGGTCAGCACCGAGTAGGCCGAGGCCAGTTGCTCAAGGATGATGTCGTCGATTTCCAGGCCGCAACGGCGCACGCACTTCTCGATGTTCTGCGCGGCATTGACCGCACAAGTGACCACATGGACCTTGGCTTCCAGACGTACGCCCGACATGCCCAAAGGCTCGCGAACGCCTTCCTGGTTATCGATCACGTAGTCCTGCGGCAGGGTGTGCAGCACGCGCTGGTCAGCCGGGATTGCCACGGCCTGGGCGGCGTCGAGCACGCGCTCCAGGTCGGCCGAGCTGACCTCGCGGTCGCGGATCGCCACGATGCCGTGGGAGTTCAGGCTGCGGATATGGTTGCCCGCCACGCCAACGAACGCCGAGTGAATCCGGCAACCGGCCATCAACTGCGCCTCTTCGATGGCGCGCTGGATCGATTGCACGGTGGACTCGATGTTCACCACCACGCCCTTCTTCAGGCCCCGGGACGGATGCGTGCCAATACCGACGATTTCGATCGCGCCGTCTTCCCCGACCTCGCCCACCAGCGCCACCACCTTGGAGGTGCCGATATCGAGACCGACGATCATTTTGCCGCTTTGCACGTTTGCCATGGGTCCTGCCTCTTCTTAATTCTTCGCGACAGCGGGTTGCGCTGCCGTGGGCGCAGCCGGTTCACGCCAGCCGACGGCAAGGCCGTTGGCGTAACGCAGGTCGACGCTCGCAATGTTCGTAATCTGTTCTTTCAAGGTTTTGTCGTAGATGGCAATAAAGCGGCGCATCTTCTCCACCAAGCGGTCGCGTCCCAGCAACAACTCGATGCCCAGGCCGGAACTGCCTGCCCCGGTTGTTAAAAACCAGCTGCCCCGTTCACGCAATTCCAGGCGTGCAATGGAGAAGCCCAGTGGCCGCAGCATCTGGCTCAAGGCCTGGTACTGCTGCATCACTTGCTGCTGCGCCCGCTGCGGCCCGAACAACTGCGGCAGGTGCTCGTAGTTGGCCAGCTCACGCGGGGTGAACGCCTGGCCCTGGTTGTTCAACAGCGCCTCGTCGCCCCAACGGGCCACCGGCAATTGTTCTTCCAGGCGGATCGTCACCTGATCCGGCCACACGCGACGCACCTCGGCGTGGGCGATCCACGGCATCTGCTCCAGCTCCCGGCGCATGCCGGCCAGGTCGATGGTGAAGAAACTCGCCGCCAGGAACGGGCCGATGCGCTGCTGTACCGCCTGCTGGCTGATGTAGCTCAGATCGCCCTGCACACTGATCTTGGTGATCGGGCGGTCGGCGTACGGCAGTAGACGCTGCGCGCCTTCATAAGTGCCGAAGCCCAATACCACCAGCAACACCGGCCAGAACAGCGCCTTGAGGAAAGCAAAATTGGCTTTCGGCAGGCGCGCCGACATCGGCTCTTTAGCCACCATGCGACTGGCACCCCGGGGCACCGGCTTGCGGCTCGGTGCACGTGGGGGCTGATGACGAAGCGATGCGCCTTTCATGTCGTTAGCCTCTTGCCTCGATGCTGGCGGCCAGGATCGCCAGCACCAACTGCTGGAAGTCCAGACCAGCGGCACGGGCAGCCATCGGTACCAGGCTGTGATCGGTCATGCCTGGTGCGGTGTTGACTTCAAGGAACCAGAAGTTGCCTTGGTCGTCCTGCATCACGTCTGCCCGCGCCCAACCGGCGATACCCAGCGCCTCACAAGCTTTCGCCGTAAGGTCCATCAATTCCTGTTCTTTGTTTGCGTCGAGGCCGCACGGGATCCGGTACTGGGTATCGGAAGCCAGGTACTTGGCGTCGTAGTCGTAAAAGGTGTGGGGGGTGCCCAATGCGATGGGCGGCAATACCTGGCCACGCAGGGTGGCGATGGTGTACTCGGGACCGGAAATCCACTGTTCCACCAACACTTGCGAATCGTAGGTACTTGCCGCTTTCCATGCGTCGATCAATTCGGCGGCCGAGTTCACTTTGGCCATGCCGATACTGGAGCCTTCATGGGCAGGTTTGACGATCAAAGGAGTGCCCAGTTCCTCGACTGCAGAAATACAATCGGCTTCGCTGCACAGAACACTGTGACGCGGGGTGGGAATACCCAGGCTGTGCCACACCTGCTTGGTGCGCAGCTTGTCCATGGCCAATGCCGAGGCGAGGATGCCGCTGCCGGTGTAGGGAATGCCGGCGCACTCCAACAGGCCCTGCATGCTGCCGTCTTCACCGCCGCGACCGTGCAGGATGATAAAGGCGCGGTCGATTTTTTCGGCCAACAGGCGCGCGAGGAAATCATCGCCCACATCAATCCCGAACGCATTCACGCCGGCGCTTTGCAGGGCTTTGAGCACGGCGTTGCCGGACTTGAGTGACACTTCACGCTCGGCGCTCTTACCGCCAAACAACACCGCCACGCGGCCGAAGTCGGCAGGGCTGACGGTGGAAAACAGGGCTTCGTAGTTCGTGATCATTTCGACTTCCCCTGGGCAGCGGCGAAGAGCGGGCTCGCCAGCAATTTAGGGGCAAGGCCACCGATGTCACCGGCGCCCTGGCACAGCAGAATGTCACCGGCACGCAGCAGCGGTTTGACGATTGGCGCCAGGTCCACACCGCGCTCGATGTAGATCGGGTCCAACTGGCCACGCTGGCGGATGCTGTTGCACAGCTTGCGGCTGTCGGCGCCCGGGATCGGTTCTTCACCGGCCGGGTAGACCTCCATCAGCAGCAGCACGTTGGCATCGGCCAATACATTGACGAAGTCATCGTATAGATCGCGGGTACGGCTGTAGCGGTGCGGCTGGTACACCATCACCAGGCGACGCTCCGGCCAGCCACCGCGCACGGCCTTGATCACGGCGGCTACTTCGGTCGGGTGGTGACCATAGTCGTCCACCAGCATCACGTCGCCGCCCTCTACCGGCAGTTGGCCGTAGACCTGGAAGCGCCGGCCCACACCGGCAAAGCGCGACAGACCTTCGACAATTGCTTCATCGCTGACGCCTTCATCGGAAGCAATGCAGATGGTCGCCAGGGAGTTCAATACGTTGTGGTTACCCGGCATGTTCACCGACACATCCAACGGCTCACGGTCCGGACGCAGTACGGTGAAGAAGGTTTGCATGCCTTCCTGACGCACATTGATCGCACGCACGTCGGCATCTTCGCTGAAGCCGTAAGTGACGGTCGGGCGTTTGACCAGCGGCAGGATCTCGCGCACTACAGGGTCGTCCAGGCACACCACCGCCAAGCCGTAGAACGGCAGGTTGTGGAGGAACTCGACGAAGGTTTTCTTCAGCTTGTTGAAGTCACCGTCGTAGGTCGCCATGTGGTCGGCGTCGATGTTGGTGACCACAGCCACCAGCGGTTGCAGATGCAGGAAGCTGGCGTCGCTTTCGTCGGCTTCGGCGATCAGGTAGCGGCTGGTGCCAAGCTGGGCGTTGGTGCCGGCTGCATTCAGACGGCCGCCGATCACAAACGTCGGGTCCAGGCCACCGGCGGCGAACACCGAGGCGATCAGGCTGGTGGTGGTGGTTTTGCCATGGGTACCGGCGACCGCGATGCCGTGGCGATAGCGCATCAGCTCGGCGAGCATCTCGGCGCGCGGCACCACGGGAATACGACGTTCAAGGGCGGTGGCCACTTCCGGGTTAGCTGTGTTCACCGCGCTGGACACCACCAGCACATCGGCCTCGGCGGCGTTCTCGGCACGGTGGCCGATAAAGATCTGCGCACCGAAGGATTTGAGGCGGTCGGTGACCTGGGATTCTTTCAAATCCGAACCGGACACCTGATAGCCCAGGTTGAGCAGCACTTCGGCAATGCCGCACATACCCACGCCGCCGATTCCGACGAAGTGAATGCGACGGATACGGCGCATTTCCGGCTGCGGCATGGCTTTCTGATTCTCAACCATGGGCCACCTCCAGGCAGATATCGACCACGGTGCGGGTTGCTTCAGGTTTGGCCAGGCGGCTTGCGGTGCTCGCCATGCTGTTAAGTCGTTCCGGTTGCATCAAAACCTCGGTCAGGCGTGCGGCCAAATCGGCGGCGCCAGTCGTTCTTTGCGGCAGCAGGAAGGCAGCGCCCTCCCCGGCCAAATATTCGGCGTTGCGGGTCTGGTGATCGTCAATCGCATGGGGCAGAGGCACCAGCAAGGACGGCAGACCGGCGGCGGCCAGTTCACTGACGGTCAGCGCACCAGCGCGACAAACCACCAGGTCGGCCCAGCCATAGGCATGGGCCATGTCTTTGATGAAAGGCTGTACGTTGGCCTCCACACCGGCTTCGCGATAACGCGCGGCGGTGACTTCATCGTGGTTTTTGCCGGCCTGGTGAAAGATCTCCGGGCGTAGCTCCAACGGCAGTTGTGCCACGGCTTCGGGCAGCAATTTGTTCAGTGGTTCAGCGCCCAGGCTTCCGCCCAGGATCAACAGGTGCGCCTTGCGCCCGGCCAAGGCATCGCGAGCGATGCCCATGAACAGCTCGGTACGCACCGGGTTGCCGGTGGTGCGGCGTTTGCTCGACAAGCCAAAGGTGTTCGGGAACGCCTCACACACCCGCGCCGCCAGCGGCACCAGCAGGCGGTTGGCGGTGCCGGCCACGGCATTCTGTTCGTGGACGATCACCGGTACACCGGCGAGCCGGGCCGCAACGCCGCCGGGGCCGGTCACGTAACCGCCAAAGCCAAGCACGCAGACAGGCTTCAACTCACGGATAACCTTGCGCGCTTGCCACACCGCCTTGAGCAACACAAACGGCGCTTTGAGCAAGGACAACTTGCTCTTGCCACGTAGGCCGCTGACGTTGATCAGGTGCAGCGGCAACCCAGCGTTAGGCACCAATTCGTTCTCGATACCGCGCGGTGTCCCCAGCCAGTGCACCGTGTAGCCGCGGCTCTGGAATTCCCGCGCACACGCCAGGGCCGGGAACACATGGCCCCCGGTGCCGCCCGCCATGATCAGCACATTAGCGCCCATGGGTCGGCTCCTCGGCGAAGTCGCTTTCGCTGAATTCCATCTCTTCGCTGCCCAGGTGGGTGCGACTCTCCCACTCGATACGCAGCAACAAACCCAGGCACGCGCAGCAAATCACCAAGGAACTGCCGCCGTAGCTGAGGAACGGCAAGGTCAGCCCTTTGGTCGGCAACAGACCGACGTTCACACCGATATTGATCAGGAACTGGCCGATCCACAGGAACGACAAGCCGTACGCCACATACGCGGCGAAATATTGTTTGGCCTTCTCGGCCCACAAGCCGATATACATGCCGCGTACACACACGAACACGAACAGCGCAACAGTGCACAGCGAGCCCACTACGCCGAGCTCTTCGGCGAGTACCGAGAACACGAAGTCCGTATGGGCTTCGGGCAGGTAGAACTGCTTCTGTACGCTGTTGCCCAGGCCAACGCCAAGCCACTCGCCGCGACCGAAAGCGATCAACGCCTGGGTCAGCTGGTAGCCGGAACCGAACTGGTCGGACCATGGGTCGGTAAAGGTGATCAGACGCGCCATCCGGTAGGGTTGCGCCTGCACCAGAATCGTCACGGCCGCCACCGCCAGCACCACCATCAAGGTGAATCGGAACAGACCCACACCGCCAAGGAACAGCATCGCCGCCGCCGCACCCATCATCACCACGGTGGCGCCGAAGTCGGGTTCCATCAGCAACAGGCCGGCCATGGGCAACAGCACGATGAATGGCTTGAAGAACCCCATCCAACTCTCGCGCACTTCCTTCTGACGTCGCACCAGATAGCCAGCCAGGTAGATCACCACGAACACCTTGGCGATTTCCGAGGGTTGCACGTTGAACGCGCCGAAACCGATCCAGCGCATCGAGCCGTTTACCTCGCGACCGATGCCCGGCAGGATCACCATCACCAGCAAGCCGAACGCGCCGATCAGCATCAACCAGCCCAGGCGCTGCCAAGTGGCGATGGGGATCATCATGGTCACGATGCAGGCACCGATACCGATCACCAGGTACACCAGATGGCGGATCATCATGTAGAGGGTGTTGCCGGACTGCACGGCGGCGACTTCGGAAGACGCCGAAGTGATCATCACCAAGCCCAGGCCTAGCAGCGCCAGGCAACCGGCGAGCATTGGGAAATCCAGGTCGATACCGCGCCCGGTAATGATCGGCGACGGGTACGGCTTGATGATGTTTCTCAGGTTCAGGTTCATGCCAAGGCCTCCACGGCGCGAGCGAACAGCTGGCCGCGCTCTTCGTAGTTCTTGAACATGTCCAGGCTGGCACAGGCCGGCGACAACAGAACGGCGTCACCGGGTTGGGCCAGGGCTTTGCCTTGCAGGACGGCTTCGTCCAGGGAGGCCACGCGAATCTGCGGCACCGCGTCACCGAGGGCGGCGGCGATCAGCTCGGCATCACGGCCCAGCAACACCACGGCGCGGCAGTGGGCGCCCACCGGTGCCTTGAGATCCTTGAAGTCGGCGCCTTTGCCGTCGCCACCGGCGATCAGCACCAGCTTGCCGTCGATATCGGCACCCAGGCCCTCAATGGCGGCCAGCGCGGCACCGACATTGGTGGCCTTGGAGTCGTTGTAATAGCTAACACCGTCCAAGTCACGCAGCCACTGGCAGCGGTGCTCAAGCCCGGCGAAAGTGCGCAGGGTCGAGAGCATGGCGTCGAACGGCAACCCCACGGCATGCCCGAGCGCCAGTGCCGCCAGGGCGTTCGATTGGTTGTGGGCACCACGGATTTTCAACTCGCGCACCGGCATCAGGTTCTGGAATTCGAAGGCCAGGTATTTCTCGCCGTTCTCTTCACGAATGCCGAAGGCCTTGAAGTCGGGTTTGCCCAGGCCGAAGGTCCAGCACGGCAGGCCCTCGCCCATCAACGGACGGCTCAAGGCATCCTGACGGTTGACCACCACTTGCCTGGCGCCGCGGAAAATCCGGTGCTTGGCCAGGTGATACGCCGGTAGGCCGCTATAGCGGTCCATATGGTCTTCACTCACGTTCAACACGGTGGCCACTTCGGCACCGAGGTCGTGGGTGGTCTCCAGTTGGAAGCTCGACAGCTCCATCACGTACAGCTCGATGTCATCGCTGAGCAGGTCCAGCGCGGGTGTGCCGAGGTTGCCGCCCACGGCCACGCGTTTGCCGGCCGCTGCCGCCATGTCGCCAACCAGGGTGGTGACGGTACTTTTCGCGTTGGAACCGCTGATGGCTACAATCGGCGCCTTGGCATTGCGCGCAAACAGGTCGATATCGCCGGACAGCTTCACGCCGTGAGCCGCAGCCGCTTGCAGGGCCGGAGTCGCCAGGGCCAGGCCGGGGCTCACGTAGAGTTCGTCGGCGCGGCACAGAAATTCGACATCCAGTTCGCCACAACGCACTTCCACGTGCGGGTAGTCACGGCGCAGCGTGACCAGCTCCGGTGGATTTTCCCGCGTATCGGCCACGGCGAACGACGTGCCCCGGTTCGCCAGGAAGCGAACCAGGGACATGCCGCTCTTGCCGAGGCCGACAACGATGCGGAAGTGGTCTGAAGCGATCAGGGACACTCGTTTCTACCTCAGTTTCAGGGTGGCAAGGCCGATCAGCACCAGAATCACGGTGATGATCCAGAAGCGGACAATCACGCGCGGCTCGGGCCAGCCCTTGAGTTCAAAGTGGTGGTGAATCGGCGCCATGCGGAACACGCGGCGCCCGGTCAATTTGAAAGACGCCACCTGGATGACCACCGACAGGGTTTCCATCACGAACACACCGCCCATGATGAACAGCACGATTTCCTGGCGAACGATCACCGCGATGGTGCCCAGGGCCGCGCCCAGCGCCAGTGCGCCGACGTCGCCCATGAAGACTTGGGCCGGGTAGGTGTTGAACCACAGGAACCCAAGCCCCGCACCGATCAGCGCGCCACAGAACACGATCAGCTCGCCCGCCCCCGGTACATAAGGGATCAGCAGGTATTCAGCGAATTTCACGTTACCCGACAGGTAGCAGAAGATGCCGAGCGCACCGCCCACCATTACCGTCGGCATGATCGCCAGGCCGTCGAGGCCATCGGTGAGGTTGACGGCGTTGCTGGAGCCGACGATCACGAAGTAGGTCAGCACCACGAAACCGATGCCCAGGGGAATGCTGGCGTCTTTGAGCATGGGCAGAATCAGCGTGGTTTCCACCGCGCTTGGGGCCGTCATGTACAGGAAGATCGCCGCGCCCAGGCCGAATACCGATTGCCAGAAATACTTCCAGCGGCTTGGCAACCCCTTGGAGTTCTTCTCGATCACCTTGCGGTAGTCGTCCACCCAGCCGATGGCACCGAACAGCAGGGTCACCAGCAACACCACCCATACGTAACGGTTATTCAGGTCAGCCCACAGCAAAGTGCTGACACCGATGGACGACAGGATCAGCGCGCCGCCCATGGTCGGCGTGCCGGATTTGGACAGGTGCGACTGCGGGCCGTCATTGCGAACCGATTGACCAATTTGCAGGTTCTGCAGGGTGCGGATCATCCACGGCCCGAGGAACAGCGACAAACACAACGCGGTCAGCACACCTAGAATCCCGCGCAGGGTCAGGTACTGGAAGACCGCGAAGCCTTTGTGGAACTGTTGCAGATACTCAGCCAGCAGCAGCAGCATTAATGTTTCTCCGTACTTGAGCCACACAAGGCCACGACGACGTTTTCCATCACCGCGCTGCGCGATCCCTTGATCAAAATGGTTGTGTTTTTATCGTGTTCGGCCGCGCCGATGGCCTGGATCAACTCGGCTTGACTGGCGAAATGCCTGGCACCGGGGCCGAAGGCGACGACGGCGTGGGCCATGTTCGGACCGACGGCGTACAGCGCATCGACTTTGCCCGCCGCGTAGGCACCGACTTCGCGATGCCCCTGCTCGGCCCAGTCGCCCAGTTCGCCGATATCGCCCAGCACCAGCACCTTGCGCCCGGCGAACCCTTTGAGCAGGTCGACCGCAGCGTTGATGGAAGAGGGGTTGGCGTTATAGGTGTCGTCGATCACGCGCATACCGTTGATGGCCAACTGCGCCACGGTGCGGCCCTTGACGGGTTGCACAGCGCCCAGCCCCGTGGCGATACCGAACAGCGATATGCCCAGGGCATGGGCGGCGGCGGCGGCGGCCAGGGCATTGGCAACGTTGTGATTGCCCAACAGATTCAGCTGTACGTGCTCGCTGCCTGTGGGCGTGTGCAAGGTGAACGACGGGCAACCCCGTGCATCCACCGAGATGTCGGATGCGTGGAAATCCGCCGCTGCATTCAGCACAGCAAAGGTCAGGACCTTGCGGCCGGCGGCGCGGACACGCCAGGTCTCGAAGGCTTTGTCGTCCAGGTTCAGCACCGCCGTGCCCGAAGCGTCCAGGCCCTCAAGAATTTCTCCTTTGGCTTCGACGATCTTTTCCGGACCGCCGAATTCACCGACGTGAGCAGTACCGGCGTTGTTGATGATCGCGACGTGAGGCTTGGTCAGTGCGACGGTGTAGGCGATTTCGCCGATGCGCGAGGCACCCAGCTCGATCACCGCCGCCGTGTGTTCCGGGGCCAGTTCGAGCAGGGTCAGCGGCGCGCCGAAATCATTGTTCAAGTTGCCACGGGTAGCGAGTACCGGGCCACGGGTGCGCAAGACACCGGCGAGCAGTTCCTTGACCGTGGTCTTGCCGCTGGAACCGGTGATGGCAGCCACGGGCTTATCGAACGCGGCACGGTTGAGTGCGCCCAGTTGGCCCAGGGCCAAGCGGGTATCGGCAACCAGCAACTGCGGCAGGCTCGACTCCGGCACTTCGCGCTGCACCAAGGCCCCCACGGCGCCTTTGGCGGCGACGTCATTCAGGTAGTCGTGGCCATCAAAGCGCGGGCCGGCCAGCGCAACAAACAGTTGTCCTGGCTGGATGGCACGGCTGTCGATGCTGACACCGTCGAAGCGGCAGTCGCTCGACAACATGCGGCCCGACAGGGCCTGGGTCAGCTCACTGAAGCGCATCGGCTTAAGCATGGGCAACCTCCCAGGCGCTCAAAGCGTGATCAGCCTCGACCAGATCGGAAAAGGCATGCCGCTCGCCGTTGATTTCCTGATAGTCCTCGTGGCCTTTACCGGCCAGTACCACCACATCGTCGGCGCTGGCGCCGGCGATCAGTTGGGCGATGGCGGCACCGCGGCCGGCAACGAAGGTGGCCTTGGATACGTCTTTGAAGCCTGCACGGATATCGTCGAAGATCTGGCTCGGGTTCTCGCTGCGCGGGTTGTCATCGGTGACCAACACACCGTCAGCCAGACGTTCAACAATCTCGGCCATCAGCGGGCGCTTGCCGCGATCACGATCACCGCCGCAGCCGAACAGGCACAGTAATTTGCCCTTGGCGTGGGGGCGCAGCGCTTCGAGGACTTTTTCCAGGGCGTCCGGCGTGTGGGCGTAATCGACCACCACCAGCGGCTGTTTGCCGCCACCCAGACGCTGCATACGGCCGGCCGGGCCTTCCAGCTTCGGCAGTACTTTTAAAATTTCGTCGAGGGCGTAGTCCAGGCCCAGCAACGCGCCGATGGCAGCCAGTACGTTGCTCAGGTTGAACCGGCCGAGCAATGTACTGCGCAGGTGATGTTCGCCCTGAGGTGTCACCAGGGTGGCGCGCACGCCTTCGTCGTTGAACTGGGCTTCGCGGCAATACAGGTAGGCACTTGAATCGTGCAGGCTGTAGCTGATCAGGCGCGCTTCGCTGTCTTCGGCGGCCAATTGGCGACCGAAGTCATCGTCCAGGTTCACCACCCGGCACTTGAGATCATTCCAGGCGAACAGCTTGGCCTTGGCGGCGGCGTAAGCCTCCATGGTGCCGTGGTAATCCAAATGGTCGCGGGACAGGTTGGTCATCACCGCCACATCGAACGCCAGGGCGCTGACGCGGCCTTGATCCAGCCCGTGGGACGAGACTTCCATGGCCACGGCCTTGGCACCGGCCTTTTTCAGGTCGGCCAGGGTCGCTTGCACGGCAATCGGGTTCGGGGTGGTGTGCAGGCCGCTTTGCAGCGCGCCATAGAAACCGGTCCCCAGGGTGCCGACAATCCCGCAATGCTGGCCCAGCAGGTCAAGGGCCTGGGCAACCAATTGGGTCACGCTGGTCTTGCCATTGGTACCGGTCACGCCCACCAGGTTGAGGTGGCGGCTAGGTTCGCCATAAAAACGCCCGGCGATATCCGACAGTTGCTTGGCCAGCCCCTTGACCGGAATCAGCGGCACGTCGGTGATCGGCAGCACGGTGGCGCCTTCGGCTTCATAAGCCACGGCGGCGGCACCACGTTGCAACGCATCGGCAATGTGTGCACGACCGTCAAGCTTGCCACCCGGCACGGCCAGGAACAGGTCACCGGCACGTACATTGCGGCTGTCCAGAGTCAGCTCACGAATCAATAGGTCGCGACCGGCGTGGGCGAAGATCTTGTTCAAACTCAGAGACATCAGCCGCGCCCTCCATTGGCTTTTGCGGCAGCGGCCGGTGGCCCGGCGTTCGCTTGTTGGGTGGGCGGCAGGTTGTCCGGGGTGATGTTCATCAAGCGCAGGGTGCCGGACATCACTTTGCTGAACACCGGCGCGGAGACCAGGCCACCGAAATATCCAGCCTTACTCGGCTCATCGATCACCACGACGATGGCGTAGCGCGGATCGCTCATTGGGCCGAAGCCAGCGAACAGCGAACGGTACGAGTTCTCGGCGTACCCCTTGGTACCCACCGACGTCTTACGCGCGGTACCAGATTTGCCGGCTACGTGATACGCCGGCACCTGGGCACGGAATACACCGCGCGGCGCCTCGATCACTTGCTGCAGCATACCCTGCATGGTTTTGGCGACATTCTCCGGGATCACCTGGGTCGCTTTCGGCGCTTCATCGACGTGGATCAGGCTCAACGGCACCATGCGGCCATTGTTGGCCAGCACAGAGAAGGCGTGAGCCAGTTGGATTGCAGTCACCGACAGGCCATAGCCGTAGGACAAGGTGGCGGTCTCGGCTTTTTTCCAGTCGCGGTAGTTCGGCAGGTTACCGACACGCTCGCCCGGGAAGTCCAGGCCGGTGGGCTGGCCCAGGCCAATCTTCTGCGCCAGGTGGTAGATGGTTTCGCCGCCGATATCGAAGGCGACTTTACTCATGCCCACGTTACTGGAGTTGATCAGGATGCCGGTCAGATCCAGCACCGGACCTTCGGTACGGGAAACGTCACGAATGGTGTACTTGCCCAACTGCAGCGTGCCCGGGTAGACCTCGACCTTGTCGCTGGGCTTCCAGCGCCCGGTTTCGAGGGCGGCACTCATGGAGATGGCTTTCATGGTCGAACCCGGCTCGAACACGTCGATCATCGCGCGGTTGCGCATCATCGCCGGTTGCAGGTTGCGACGGTTGTTCGGGTTGTAGGTAGGCTGGTTCACCATGGCGAGGATTTCGCCGGTCTTCACATCCATGATCACCAGGCTGCCGGCCTTGGCGCCGTTTTCGATGATCGCGTTACGCAGTTCACGGTTGGCCAGGTATTGCAAACGCAGGTCAATCGACAACGCCAAGGGCTTACCGGCCTTGGCGTTTTTGGTGACCTGGACATCCTTGATCAACCTGCCACGCCGATCCTTGATGACTTGTCGCTTGCCGGGAACCCCGGCGAGCCATTCATCGTAGGCCAGCTCTACGCCTTCGCGGCCATGGTCGTCGATGTCGGTGAAACCCACCATGTGGGCGGTGGTTTCACCGGCCGGGTAGAAACGACGGAATTCCTCGATGCCGTAGACACCGGGGACCTTAAGGTCGAGCACCTGCTGGCCCTGCTCAGGGGTCAGACCGCGCACCAGATAGATGAACTCTTTATTGGCCTGGGCTTCCAGACGCTCAGCCAGGGCCTTGGGGTCTTGGCCAAGGGCGGCGGCGAGGGCCGGCCAGCGGTCCTTGGCGACTTGCAATTCCTTGGCATTAGCCCAGAGGGTGGTCACTGGCGTACTGACAGCCAAGGGTTCGCCGTTGCGGTCGGTGATCAGGCCACGGTGCGCAGGAATAGGAATATGACGCAGACTGCGGGCATCGCCCTGACCGATCAGAAAGTCGCGATCGACCACTTGCAGATCAACGATGCGCCAGGCGATCGCCCCCACCATCAGCGCCAGCAAACCGAGCACCAGGCGGAAGCGCCATGGGTACAGTGCGCCTTCAAGCTTCATCATGGCGCCACCATCCGCACGTCAGCCGCGCTCGGGATGTGCATTTTCAGTTGCTCGGTGGCCAGCACTTCGATACGACTGTGGGCCGTCCAGGTACTTTGCTCCAGGATCAACCGGCCCCACTCGGCTTGGGCTTTGTCACGCACACTCAACTCCCCATATAGAGTGTTGAGCAGTTGGCGGTTCCAGTGGGCGCTGTAGGACACCGCAATCGCGGACACCAGTACGCCGATGAACAGCAGCAACATAAAGAAGCTGCCGCCCGGGAGGGGCTTGGCGAAAAGCTTGCTCACCGCAGCTTCTCCGCAACACGCATAACAGCACTGCGGGCACGCGGGTTGGCCTTGAGTTCAGCTTCGGAAGCGAACTGCGCTTTGCCATGGATTTTGATTTTCGGCACAAAAGCTTCGAACCGTACCGGCAGGTTGCGCGGCAGGTTGTCGGACTCGCCCTTGACCAGGCGGCGCATAAACAGTTTAACGATACGGTCTTCCAGAGAGTGGAAGCTGATCACCACCAGGCGACCGCCCACTTCCAGCGCATCGAGGGCAGCCTCCAGGCCGGCCTCAAGATCGCCCAGTTCGTTATTGACGTGGATACGCAGGCCCTGGAATGCACGGGTTGCCGGGTTCTTGCCCTTTTCCCAGGCGGGGTTGGCGACTTTCAGCACTTCGGCCAGGTCGGCGGTGCGCTCGAACGGCTGGATTTCGCGGCGCTCAACCACGGCACGAGCCATGCGACCGGCGAAGCGCTCTTCACCATACTCCTTGAATACACGGGCGATTTCTTCCACCGGTGCGGTGGCGATGAACTGTGCGGCACTGACGCCCCGGGTGGGGTCCATGCGCATATCGAGCGGGCCGTCGTTCATGAAGCTGAAGCCGCGCTCCGGGTCATCGAGCTGTGGAGAAGAAACGCCCAAGTCGAGTAGCACCCCGGCCACCTTGCCTGCCATGCCACGCTCCGCCACTTCGGCACCCAGCTCGGCAAAGCTGCGCTGCACAACGACAAAGCGGCCGTCTTCGGCCGCTAGCGCTTGCCCGGTGGCAATCGCTTGAGGGTCTTTGTCGAACCCGAGGAGTTTCCCATCCGGCCCGAGCTGACTGAGAATCAGCCGGCTGTGCCCGCCCCTGCCGAACGTGCCATCCAAATAGCAGCCATCCGCGCGTACGGCGAGAGCCTCAACGGCTTCGTCAAGCAGTACGGTGATGTGGTTAAAGCCGCTATCAATAGTCACAGGATCAAATCACGCAGTTCGTCAGGCATGGCGCCCGGTTGTTGAATAGCAGCCAGGTCAGCTGCAGAAACAGCATCCCAGGCATCTTCGTCCCACAATTGGAACTTGTTCAGTTGGCCGACCAACATGGCCCGCTTATCGAGCTTGGCGTACTCGCGCAGACGCGGTGGCACCAGGAAACGACCGCTGCCATCGAGCTCGAGGTCGACGGCATTGCCGATCAGCAAACGCTGCAGGCGGCGGTTCTCTTCGCGTAATGAAGGCAAGGCGCGCAACTTGGTTTCAATCAACTCCCACTCGTCGAGGGGGTAAACACATAAACAAGGGTCAACGGCATCAATAGTGATGATCAACTGGCCGGAACTTCTCGAAATCAGCTCGTCGCGATACCGGCTCGGCATAGCGAGACGGCCCTTTGCGTCGAGACTGATAGCGTTAGCTCCGCGAAACACAGATGCGTTTCTCCAAATTTTAGCGTTTTACGTTCAAAAAACCCACTTTGTGCCACTTTCCGCCACTTGCGCACACTATAGGAATGCGCCCACCACACCGTCAAGGCACGGATTCAAGGAAAAGCCTTACAGAACGGAGATTTAGGAGCGTAAAAGGAGGAGAAACCAGAGTTCGGCGATAATTTTGACCCAACAAGCACAGCAAGCTCATAGAGCTATTGCTTGAAGTTAAAGTGATTTATTAAGAGTAAGATTTTTTTGGTATTACGAAGATGCATCTGCCAATGATTTGGCAGGGAGGGATTCTTGCGTTACTACCGGTTTTCTGCCCGAGATTCCGATAGAGGGAAATAAGGTGGAGAGTCGATCTATAAGCCGGGTTCTGTCTTGAACAGTCATTCGTCTACGATGGCCATCACTGGACATCTTTAGCAACCTACCCGGTCCCAGCGCGGGCCACGCCTTGGGACCCTATTTGGTCTTGCTCCAAGTGGGGTTTACCTAGCCACGAACTGTTGCCAGTCGTGCGGTGCGCTCTTACCGCACCTTTTCACCCTTACCGGCACCGAAGTGCTTAGGCGGTTATTTTCTGTGGCACTTTCCGTAGGCTCACGCCTCCCAGGCATTACCTGGCACTTCGCCCTATGGAGCCCGGACTTTCCTCCCCCCCCTAATTTTCATAGAGGGCAGCGACTGTCCAATCGACTCTCCGCCGCGCAGGTTAACGGCACGACGGCCTCAGGACAAGTATTAAAAGTGCCCGACTGCCATCACCATCGGACGAAATACCGCATTCAACCCGGAACTATTCGGCTTTCTGTTTATCCAGCGCCACTTGATACAGGACGTTCTTTCGCACGCCGGTAATTTCCGCCGCCAGAGCCGCGGCCCGTTTGAGAGGCATCTCCTTGAGCAGCAAGTCCAGCACGCGCATGGCCTCGCTGCCGACGGCATCCTCGCTTTCCGGTGCCGTCCAGCCCGCCACCAGCACCACACACTCACCACGCTGTTGATTGCTGTCGCCTTCGACAAAGGCACGCAGCGCTTCCAGGGGCAGGCCTTTGAGGGTCTCGAAGGTTTTGGTCAGCTCACGCGCCAGCAACGCAAGACGCTCCCCGCCGAACACCAGCTCCATATCCTGCAGACATTCCAAGATGCGGTGCGGGGCTTCGTAAAAAATCAGCGTGCGCGGTTCTTCTTTCAACGCGTCAAGGCGCGCACGACGCCCAACGGCCTTGGCGGGCAGGAAACCCTCGAAGATAAAACGATCGGATGGCAGGCCAGCCGCTGACAGAGCCGCGATCAGCGCGCACGCCCCCGGAACAGGCACTATATTGATGCCTGCAGCGCGCGCTTGGCGGACGAGATGATATCCAGGGTCGGAGATCAGCGGCGTGCCGGCATCGGAGATCAACGCCACGTCATCGCCGGCCAGCAGACGCACGATAAAACGGCTGCCCTCTTCGCGCTCGTTGTGTTCGTGGCAGGCGGCCAGAGGAGTACTGATGCCAAAATGCTGCATCAACCGCTGGGAGTGGCGAGTATCTTCCGCCGCGATCAATTTAACGTCGCGCAACACTTTCAATGCGCGGGCACTGATGTCGTCCAGGTTGCCAATGGGCGTCGCCACGACAAAAAGCGAGCCTGCAGTGGAATTCAGGGAACCTGGAGCAGTCAAAACGCACACCTCGATGAATGGCAAAAAATCCATTGTAGCGCGTAGATGCCTCGAAAATATGCCATCGAAACCGATGATGTTTCAGCCACCAATGGTCAACAGCGCACAATCAGCAACATTTGCACGACCTAAATCGACGGTTTCACGCCAGTAACATCGCGCCTGGGCCAGTGCTTGGGTACAATTCCACGCTAATTTGATCGGTATCAGGAACACTTACATGATCGCTTGTCTGCGGCTGCTCTCCGCCCTCTGCCTCGCTGCCTTACTGGCCGCCTGTGCCAGCTCGCCCTCGTCCAGCCTTGGCGACCTCCCCCGGACCCCGGACGCCAGTATCGAGCAACTGCTCGAACAGGCCACGACCGCCAAGACGCCAGAAAAGGCGGCATTATTGCGCTTGAGCGCGGCGGACATGGCCTATCACCAGAACAACCCTGGCCGCTCGTCGCAGATTCTTGCCCAAGTGCCCCTGGACGCTCTCAAACCGGCCGCACAAGTATTCGCCAGCACCCTGGCCGCCGAACTGGCCATGACCCGCAACCAGCCGAAGGCCGCGTTGACCGCCCTGAGCCACCCGAGCCTGCAGAACCTCAAGGACTTGCCGGCCGAACAGCAGATTCGCACCGGCACCGTGCATGCCCGTGCTTACGAGGCCGACGGCCAGACCCTGGCCGCCGCCCGCGAGCGTGTCGCCATGGCGCCATTGCTGACCGGCGACGCCGCCCATAGCAACCATGAAGCCATCTGGGTCCTGATTGCCGCCGTGCCGGCCGACCAACTGCAAGCCAGCGGCAACCCGGTGCTCGACGGCTGGATCACCCTGGCGCAGTCGGTCAAGGCCGCCGGCACCCTGGAGCAACAGCAGGCCGCTATCGATACCTGGCGCGCGCAGAACCCGAACCATCCGGCAGCGTTGCAATTGCCGACCCCACTGATCAAGCTCAAGGAGCTGGCCAGCCAACCCCTGAACAAGATCGCCGTGCTGTTGCCACAGGACGGCCCGCTGGCTTCTGTCGGCAAGGCGTTGCGCGAAGGCTTCATGGCGGCTCACTACCAGGCCGAACAGGCCGGGCAAAAGCCGCCGGTCATCGAGTTCTATGACAGTTCCCGCCTGACCTCCATCGACGATTTCTATGCCAAGGCCCAGGCCGCCGGCGTGCAACTGGTGGTCGGTCCGTTGGAGAAGCCACTGGTCAAACAGCTCAGCGCGCGCCCTCAATTGCCGATCACCACCTTGGCGCTGAACTACAGCGAAACCGATCAAGCACCACCGCAATTGTTCCAGTTCGGCCTGGCCGCCGAAGACGAAGCCCGCGAAGTATCGCGTCGTGCCCGTGCCGATGGCCTGCACCGCGCTGCCGCCATGGTGCCGCGTGGCGAATGGGGTGAGCGGGTCTACAAAGCCTTCCGTCAGGATTGGGAAGCTCATGGCGGTACGGTGATGGGTGTGGAATACGTAGACCAGCCGGTTGCCCTGGCCCAGCAAATTGCCGACCTGTTCCAACTGCGTAAAAGCGAAGGCCGCGCCAAGAGCCTGCAAAACACGGTCGGGACCGATGTGGCGGCACAACCTTCGCGTCGCCAGGACATCGAGTTCATCTTCCTGGCCGTGACCCCGCAACTGGCCCAGCAGATCAAACCGACCCTGAACTTCCAGTACGCCGGCGACGTGCCCGTGTATGCGACGTCCCACGTATTCAGCGCCAGCGGCGACAAGAACCAGTACCTGGACATGACCAACGTGATGTTCTGTGAAACCCCTTGGCTGCTCAACACCACCGACCCGCTGCGCAACCAGGTCGCCGCGCAATGGCCACAAGCCAATGGCAGCCTCGGGCGTCTCTACGCGATGGGCGTGGATGCCTATCGTCTGGCGCCACGCCTGGGCCAGCTCAAGGCGCTGCCGGACACTCGGATTGACGGTCTCTCGGGCAACCTGGGAATCAGCGGCAACCAACGCGTAGATCGCCAGATGCCGTGGGCGAAGTTCGTCGGTGGTCAGATCCAGCGCCTGCCGGACACCCCGCGCTGATGCCCGAGCGGTCCCGTGCGCAAAGCGGCAAGGATGCCGAACTTCAAGCTCTGAACTACCTGCAACAACAGGGTCTGCGCCTTTTGGCGCAGAACTGGTTATGTAAACGCGGCGAGCTTGATCTGGTCATGCTTGACGGCGATACAGTAGTATTCGTCGAAGTCCGCTACAGAAAACACGCACAATGGGGTGGCGCGCTCGCCAGTATCGACGGGCGCAAGCGTCAGAAGCTAATACTCGCCGCGCAGTTTTTTCTGCAAGAAGAGCATCGCTGGGCCGACGCCCCCTGCCGTTTCGATGTGGTTGCCATAGAAAGCACACCGTCGGGTACCGCTGATCTGAACTGGCTCCCGAACGCCTTCGACAGCTGATTCGCCGGACATCTTCACCACACACTTTTGCTCTTTGCTTTGCGGGCTGCACATTCCTGTGCCAAACAGCCGCGCTACTTAAGGTCACACAGATGGACATGCAATCCCGAATTCGCCAGCTTTTCCAGGCCAGCATCGACACCAAGCAACAGGCGATGGACGTACTTGCACCGCACATCGAGCAAGCCAGTCAGGTCATGGTCAATGCCTTGCTCAACGAAGGCAAAATGCTTTCGTGCGGCAATGGCGGTTCGGCCGGCGACGCCCAGCACTTTTCCTCCGAGCTGCTCAACCGCTTCGAGCGCGAGCGGCCGAGCCTGCCGGCCATCGCCCTGACCACCGACTCGTCGACGATTACCTCGATCGCCAACGATTACAGCTACAACGAAATCTTCTCCAAGCAGATCCGCGCCCTGGGCCAACCGGGCGATGTGCTGCTGGCGATTTCAACCAGTGGCAACTCGGCGAATATTATTCAAGCGATCCAGGCCGCACATGATCGCGAAATGATTGTCGTAGCATTGACCGGACGCGATGGCGGCGGCATGGCCTCGTTGCTGCTGCCTGAAGATGTGGAGATCCGCGTTCCGGCCAATGTCACCGCACGTATTCAGGAAGTCCACCTGCTGGCGATCCACTGCCTGTGCGATCTGATCGACAGCCAACTGTTCGGGAGTGAAGAATGACCGTTAACCGCCTCAGCCTTTTGGCCATCACGCTGTGCCTCGCCATCAGCGGCTGCAGCACGGCAATCACCGCGACACGTGACACCCCCATCCAGGACGACAAGGGCACGCGCACCTTCGGCAGCAAGATCGACGATTCACTGATCGAAACCAAGGTCGAGGTCAACGTCGCCAAGGCCGCGCCGGACCTCGGCAATGGCGCCTCGCGCATCGTCGTCACCAGCTTCAACGGCGTAGTGTTGCTGGCCGGCCAGACACCTCGCGCCGACCTCAAGGCTCAGGCCGAACAAGCCGCCGCGGCCGTGCAGCGCGTGAAGAAGGTTCACAACGAATTGCAGGTGATGGACCCGATCACCCTGCTGGCGATCAGTAACGACGCGCTGCTGACGACCAAAATCAAGGCCCAGATGCTGACGGACAACGCCATCCCAGGCTCGCGCATCAAGGTCGTCACCGATAACGGCATCGTCTACCTGATGGGCTTGCTGACCCAGGCGGAAGCCACTCGCGCGGCCAACCTGGTGCAAGGCGTATCCGGCGTACAGAAGATTGTGAAAGTGTTCGAGTACATCGACTGAAGTAAATGCCGCCCACTAAAAAGGGCGCCGTGCATGGATTGCACGGCGCCCTTTTTAATGCCTGCTGTTTATTGGTACTGCTGGTATGGATTGCCCTGGAACTGATTATTTTGCTGAGGAGCCTGCTGGCCCGGCTGACCGTATTGCTGGCCAGGGATCGGACCGAGGTTGACCTCTACGCGACGGTTCTGGGCACGGCCATTGACGTCGGCGTTACTGGCGATCGGGTTATCCGGGCCGGCACCGCGTGCGCTCAGGTTGGCCGGACTCACGCCTTGGGAGGTCAGGTAATTAGCCACGCTCTGAGCACGGCGTTGGGACAGGTCCATGTTCAGTTGGCGGCTACCGGTGCTGTCGGTATAGCCCACAATCTGGATGGTGTTTTGATTGAACTGTTTGAGCGAGTTGGCGAGGTTGTTCAGCGGCTGGTAAAAACTGCTGGAGATCGCGTCGGAGTTAGTCGCGAAGGTGATGTTACCCGGCATGATCAATTTGATCTGATCCCCCTGGCGCTGCACCTCAACCCCGGTATTGGCCATGCTTTCGCGCAGTTTCTTTTCCTGCTGGTCGGCGTAGTAGCCATACCCGGCGGCACCTGCACCTGCCACTACCGCGCCGATCAGCGCGCCCTTGCCACGGTTGTTGTGGTCGATGGCAGCGCCCGCCAATGCCCCGGCCAGGGCACCCAGACCGCCGTATTTGGCGGTTTTGCTCATACCGCCGGATTCATTATTCGCCTGTCCCTGGCTGCTGCCGTCATAAGGATTAGGGGAAGCGCAGCCGGACAACAAGGCTACGGCGGTAGCGACAACAAGCAGACGACGCGGAGTGAACATGAAAGAAGCTCCTACTTTTGCATTCTGTGGTGCAAAGGACATTGGCAATGGACCTGTGCCGAGTTTGGAACGCGACAAACGGCAAAAATTCCATGACCGTTGCCGCGGCTGTAACAAAACATTGGTCACATTTGCCGCTATCAAAACCCTAGCAGACGCCTCCTGAATAGAACCTGCGTTTTCGCTTTAACGATGCACTCACTTACATCAGGCCCGAACAAACGGATTTTCACGCATCTCATCCCCCAGCCGCGTGTCCGGCCCATGGCCGGTCACCACGGTGGCGCCTTCATCCAGGGTGTACAGGCGCTGCTTGATCGAACGCACGATAGTCGCCTGGTCGCCGCCCCAGAGGTCCGTGCGCCCCACGCCACGTCGGAACAAGGTGTCGCCGGCAATCAGCAATTTGGCCTCAGCGAACCAGAAACTCATCGAGCCCGGCGTATGCCCAGGGGTGTGCAAGGCCACGCCGCAACCGCAGGCCAGTTCTTCGTCATCGGCCAGCCAGCGGTCGGGCGACGGCACCGGGGTGTAGGGCACACCAAACATCTGACATTGCATCTCCAGGTTATCCCACAAGAATTGGTCATCCTTGTGCAGATGCAGGGTGGCGCCGGTTTTCTCTTTCAATTGACCCGAAGCGAGGAAGTGATCGAGATGGGCGTGGGTATGAATGATGCTCACCACTTTCAGCCCCAGCGCATCGAGCCGCGCCAGGATCAGCTCATGATTGCCGCCTGGGTCGACCACGATGGCTTTTTTAGTGATGGGATCGCCGATGATCGTGCAGTTGCACTGCAAGGGGCCGACGGGGAAGGTTTCGCGGATGAGCGTGGGCGATGTGGTGTCCATGGGCAGTCTTCCAGTGCAAATCAATCAGGTGTCTTGGGCGGGTAGCGCCGCAACAATCGCCCTATTAAACCAGACTGGAACGCTGCGCAGACCACTCCAAGCACGCTCGCTTGATGCTTAACCAATCAAACGCAATTCCTGCGCCCGCGCCACCGCCTGAGTGCGCCGCTCGACGCCCAACTTGCTGTTGATATGGCTCGCATGGGTTTTGACCGTGTGCAGTGAAATAAACAGACGGTTACTGATTTCCTGATTGGAACAACCTTCGGCGATCAGTTGCAGGACCGCCAGCTCACGCGCACTGAGGGCTTCATGGGTGGGCGTGGGCGACATCGCTACTGCCTTGGGCAGCAAGGCTAGCAAGCTTTGACTCAACAAGCCGTGAGGGTCCTGGCCCAGTTGCTCGCGCATCCAATCCGGGTGGGCGTCCAACAGACGCTGAAAAGGTTGCAGCGCGCCGCCCGCTCCCGCCTCCAGGGCCCGCGCCAGAATCGGGCGCGCCTTGGTTTCCTGGCCTCCCTCGAGCAGTAACTGTGCCTGCTGAGTCAAGGCCATCAGGGCGATCATCTGGCGACCGCTGTCGTGGGCTTGCTGCGCCAGTTCTTCCAGGCGCTGCAACGCGGCGGCGCGTTGATGGCGCGTGGCGTCGAGGGCCGCTTGTTGCAGGCCGATATGCTGCGGCAGGTGCGGGTGAAATTCCGGCGCGGCGGCGGCGTGCTCGCCGTTGTAGGTTTGCTCCAGCCGTGCCAGCCAGGCTTCGGCCAGATCGGTGCGGCCCTGGGCCAGCCACAACTCGCACTTGATCAGAGTGATCATGGCCAGGTAGTAGATCGGCGGCACGTCCCAGATATGCATCAAGCGTTCGGCCTCGGCGAGTTCGGCGAACGCCAAAGGGAAATCACCGCGCCGCCCTTCGAAACTGGCGATCACGCAATGCCCGATCAACACACTGATATCGCGACAGGCCCGGGCTTCAGCCAATCCAGCGCGCAGGCGGACCATGCCGGCTTCGGGCTGAAACCGCACCAGCAGCAAGTAACCTTCATACAGCGAGAGGCGAGCCCGTACCGCATAAAGCCGTTGAGGCGCCAGACCGTGCAGGCGCTGCAGGCCCTGGCGCACTTCGTCGAGGGAACGCAGAATTTCGCCGCGCGCTTGCAGTACCCGCGCGCGATCATAGTGGGCCAAGGCCTCGAACAGCGGGTTGCCGACGCGCTGCGCCAACTCCAACGACTCGCGATTCAAACCGCGGGCACGCCATAAATCCCCATCGGCAATCGCCAGATTGGACAGAGTCGATAGGCACATCAGTCGCTGGCCGTAACGACGCTGCGGCAGGCTGTCCAAGGCCTCGCTGCAATAGCGCTGGGTCAGCTCGCGATCGCCGCGACCACGGGCGATGATGCCGCTGAGCGCCAGCCACTGCGCCAGCATGGATTTTTGCGCGGTGGCCGAGGGCGCCGGCAGAAACCGACTGAGGTAGCTGGACAACTCTTGCGCCGCATCCAACTGACAGGCCAGCCCCAATGCCCAGCTGTAGAGCACGATCAAGCGCGGTGTGCTGATCAGCAGGCTGTCGGGCAAGTCCATTTTCCAGCGCAGCAGCATGCCGACATTCTGCTCGGCCAGCAGTTGTTCTTCGGACAGGTTTTGCACCAGGTTCGCCGCCACATCCAGATGGCCGGCGCGCAACGCCTGCTCCACCGCCTCGTCGATCAAACCCTGGGCGTTGAACCAACGACAGGCGCGCAGGTGCAGGCTGGCGGCCGGCAGCACAGGGCTGCTTTCGCGTCGGCTGCGCAGCAGGTCGGAGAACAAATGGTGATAACGGAACCAAACGCCCTGCTCGTCCAAAGGCACTAGAAACACTTGGTGAGATTGCAGGTAACGCAGGATCTCCGCGCTGTCATGGGCTTCGCGCACGGCGTCGCACAGGTCACTGCAAAAGCGCTCCTGGGGCGCGGTGTCGAACAGAAACGCCTGCACCTCGGCCGGCAGGCAGTCGATCACCTCTTCCAGCAGGTAATCGCGGATCAACCCTTCGCCGCCGTGCAGGCTCTGGGGCAAGGCACTCTCGTTGCCGGCTTCGGAGGCCGCCAGCAACCAGAAACGCAAACCGGCCACCCAGCCTTCGCTACGACGGATCAAGTTATCGAGGGCTTCGCCGCGCAAGGAGTTGCTATGGCGATCCAGCACCGCCAGGGATTCGGCATGGGTCAGGCGCAGGTCGTGTTCGTTCAGTTCCAGCAAATGCCGCGACAGCCGCAGGCGCGCCAGATGCCAGTCCGGGCGCTGGCGGCTGGTCACCAGCACTACCAGGCCATCGGGCAAATGGTTGAGGAAAAACTGCAGGCAACGGTCCAGCACCGGCCCCTGAGCCAAGTGATAGTCGTCCAGCACCAGTAATAGCGGCGCGCGGGTGGACAGATGGTGGGCCAACTCATCGAGCAGGCCATCGAGCCATTCTTCAAACGCAAAGGGTTGGTGACGCTGACGCATTTTCAGCAGGCCCAGGGACTGGGCACCCAGCGGCGAGAAGTACTGTTGCAGACCTTCGAGCAGGCGCTCGAGGAAACGACCAGGGTCGCTGTCCCGTGGGCCCAAGCCCAGCCACAGACTTTGCCAATGGGCCGGCAGGCTTTGGCAGAACTCGACCGCCAGGGAACTCTTACCGAACCCGGCCGGCGCGCTGACCAGCAACAAACGCCCCTGCAATCCGGCACTCAGCCGTTCGCACAGACGGGGTCGCAGCACGTAGCCGTCAGGCAGCGGAGGCCTGTAAAAGCGAGCTTCCAGAGACGGGATCACCGCACTGGCAGGCCCTTGGATTCGGGACAGATCAGTCATCACCGGGCTCTTATTGAAGGCTATTGTCGGCATTGCAGATGTCCGCAGACTAGCGGTAAAAGCCGCCGCTTTGTAGATCTTTGCAACAACTGCCTGAAAAAGAACTGCGACAAAAAATATCGCGATAGGCAAAAAGCGGGAGGGAGCTTGCTCCCGATAACGAGGTAACAGTCAACGTAAATGCCGACTGTTATCCCGCTATCGGGGGCAAGCCCCCTCCCACCCTTTGATCGAGCTTTGCCAAATTATCGTTCAATCTGGAATGCATCCCATGTGGGAGGGGGCCTGCCCCTCACACATTGGGTCGTGCAACCTAGCGCACACCATCCTGACGCAGGGCCGCCGGGGTGAATTCGCTAGTGGAGGCGGTGAAGCCGAAATCGTAGGCCTGTTTCTCTTCGTTCTTCATGCCCAGCGCCAGGTAGCGGCCGGACTGCAGGTCGTAGAGGGTTTCCAGGGCGTACCACGGCACTTGCTTGTCGTAGTAGTTCTCGGCATGGGCTTCAGCGACGCGCCACAGTTGGCCACGGCCGTCGTAGTGGTCGATCACCGCCGCTTGCCAGGTGTCTTCGTCGATGTAGAAGTCACGCTTGGCGTAGATGTGTCGCTGGCCTTCCTTCAAGGTGGCGACCACATGCCAGACGCGGCGCAGCTCGTAACGCGCCAGGTCCTGGTTGATGTGACCGGCCTTGATGATGTCGGCGTACTTGAGCTTCGGATCGTCGATCTTGTAGCTGTTGGAGGCGATGTAGATTTCTTTCTTGCCCTCCAGCTTCCAGTCGTAGCGATCCGGCGCGCCGTTGTACATGTCGAGGTTGTCGGAGGTACGCAGACCGTCGGCAGCGGTGCCCGGGCCGTCATAGGACACTTGCGGCGCCCGGCGCACACGGCGCTGGCCGGCGTTGTAGACCCATGCCGAACGCGGCTCCTTCACCTGGTCCAGGGTTTCGTGCACCAGCAGCACACCACCGGCCAGGCGTGCCGGCGCGGTCACTTGCTGCTTGAAGTAGAACAGCACGTTGCCCGGGTTCTTCGGATCGAAGTCCTTCATTTTGTCGCGAAACACGAACTGGTCGCGGAAGTACACCAGGCTGTAGGAACCATTGGTTTGCGGGGTAGCCTGGGTAACCAGACGCGTCACGCTGCCGCCGCGATAGCGGGTGATGTGGTTCCAGATCACCTCGACGCCGCTTTTCGGAATCGGGAATGGCACCGCGGTTTCGAAGTTCTCCAAGCCGTTGCCACCGGACACCAGGTTGGTGGTGGTGGCGTTCTTCTTGATCGAGGCAAACACCTCGGCCGGCACGGTAGCGCCACGATGGGTCGGGTAGACCGGCATCTTGAAGGTTTCCGGGTAGCGCTTGAACATCGCGTACTGCCCCGGCGCCAGTTTGTCTTTGTACTGCTCGACATTGGCCGCGGTGATGGTGAACTGCGGTTGCTCATTGGCGTATGGGTTGGCCAGGAAGCCACGGGCATCCACAGCGCCGGCGTTGGTCGGCATCGGCGACCATTTCGGGATAGTGCCGGCAGCGTTACCGGCCATCTCGGCGCCCATCGGCGTCAGGGTGGTACCCAGCTTGGCAGCTTCATCGGCCGAGACCGCCGCCATGACGTTGCTCGCCAGGATCGACAGCCCCAGCACACCTACGTGCAACAGACTTTTAGTTATTTTCATATTCCGGTCTTCCTGAAATTCAGTGTGCTTAGAAGTTCGCGCCGACGCTCAGGGCGACAAAATCACGGTCATCCACGGTGCTGAACTTGCCGCCGAAGAAGTTGGTGTAGGCCAGGCTTGCGGTGTAGGTGTTCTGGTATTCGGCATCCAGCCCCAGGCTGACCGCTTTGCGACCTTCTTCGAAGTTACCGCCAGGACCTGGCGAGTAGCCCTTCACGTCGTGGGACCACGCCACGTTAGGCTTGAGGTTCACACCGGCGAACACATCCGGGTATTCCCAGATGGCGCGAGCGCGATAGCCCCAGGAGGTGGCGGTGGTGAAGCCATCGTTGTTGCAGCTGGTGTTCAAGCCTGAGGCGTTGGGCAAGCCAGCGCCATTGGCGGTGGACAGGTTAAGCCTGTCGCAGAAGCCACCTGGCAAGGTGCCAGGGCCGAATACCGGGTCACGGCCATAACGGGCTTGGGACTTGCTTTCCAGGCCACCCACGTGGGTCACACCGATTTCACCGACGGTGGTCAAGCGGCTCGCGCCCATCACTTGGTCGAAGAAGTGTGTGAAGGTGGTTTGGAACTGGGTCACTTCCTTGCGGTTGTAACCGTGCAGATCCTGACCTGGGGTGCCTTTGAGTACGGACGCGTTGCCAAAGCCTGGGATCGGCGTCACGCCGGCGAAGAGGATATCGGTGGTGCTCAACTGCACCGGTGCGTTGGGACGGTAGCTCAGTTCACCACTCCATGCGGTGCCTGTCGGCAACGTGGTGGAGAAGCTCAAACCGTAGAGGCGGATATCTTCCGGGTACTCGACAAAGTAATTGGAGTTACCGGCCACGACCAGTGGGCGCAAGGCGCCAAGCGGTCCCAGCGGACGGGTGTAGGCCGACGACGGCGCACCCTGCGCACTGAAAATCGGCGCACGGCTGTGGTAGTTCATGAAGTACGCGCCGAACTCGGTATCCAGCGGTTCGAAGTTGTAATGCATCGCCACGCCGAACTGTCCGCTGTCGCGAGCATCACGGTCGGGGCCACGACGGACCAGTACGCCTTCGTTGTTAACGTCCACACCCAAGGCAGTCAAGGTCGGCAAGGCTGCGCCCGGGATGGTCGAACGCTTGTTCAGCACCCGCAGGTTATTGCTGCAACCATCGGAAATCACATCCGGCTGCGAGAAGAACGTACCGCAGTTATCAGTAACGGTCTGGTCCCATTCCAGCTGGTAAAACGCTTCGGCCGAGAGGTTATCGGTCAGGGTTTGCGACACGTAGAACATGTTGACCGGAATCAAGCCTTCCTTGATCTCGGCACCCGGACGACGGAACGCAGACACATCGATCGGGTTGATGGAGTTGATGCCGCCGCCGATAAAGGTGCTTTCGCCCCAGCTCACTACCTGCTTACCGAAGCGCACGCTGCCCGGCTGATCGGCAATCGCATAGTTGTGATAAACGAAGGCGTCGAGAATCTGCCCGCCGGAAGACTTGGCCCCTTCCTTGCGATTGTTGTCGCTGATGTCCTTGAACTCACGGCTTTCATCCTTGAGTTCGAAGTCGTACCAGTATTTGCCCCGCACGAATACGCCGGTGTCGCCGTACTTCAGCTCCAGGTCGTGGATACCCTTGAAGATCTTGGAGAAGGTCTCGCCGCGCTTGAAGTTCAGGTGGCCGTCATCGGACGTCTGGGACAAGCCCCGACCGCCGTTGTTGGCGCCGATCAAGTCCTTGTTGGGCTTGGCTGTCGACCAGCTCGCCCCCACGGAAAGCGACGAGTCAAAATTCCCTTCGATTTCACCGATATTGAAGCTGACGCCGAATGCGGGCCCGGCGAGCGTAGAGGCGAGGCTGACGGCCAGAGGCAATTTTGCCCGGCGCCAGAACTGGTTTACTGAGGTCATCGACGCTACTCCATGTGCATTATTGTTATGGCAGTGAGTTCTAGATGATGCGTGTAACAGCCGGAATACAACGATTCCAAAGCTGCCTGGCAACTGAACCTCCGTGGCCCGAAGCGGTGCATCCTTGAAAAACTCTGAGTGGGACTATAGCCAGCAGGTGGTAGGGCTTGATCCCTCTAAAGTGTGATTTGCATCACCGAGCCGTCTGCCACAGTCCTTTCGCCATGTCGGCGGGGGCCGACGCGGGAAGGATGGCTGAAAATCGGCAAATCACAAGTGAAGGCGCGAGATAGAGCATCGCCGTGCCACAGGGGCACGGCAAATCCGCTCAGAGGGTGGACAGGAACGTGCTGTTGTTGGCCTGCCATTCGATGATGTCAATGCGGATACGCTTCTTATCGAGCTTACCGACACTGGTCTTGGGAATTTCCGTAACAACGGCGATCTGACTCGGAATCGCCCACTTGCTCAAATGGCCCAGTTCCACGAACGGTTTGAGGTGTTCCTTCAGCTCGCGGGCGCCAATTGCATGGCCTTCGCGCACCACCACCAAGGCAAACGGGCGCTCGCCCCACTGCGGGTCGGCGATGCCCACCACCGCTACTTCGCGTACCGCCGGGTGACGGCTGACCAGGTCTTCGAGGGCCAGGGACGAGACCCACTCACCGCCGGTCTTGATCACATCCTTGATGCGGTCGCGGATATCGATCACACCAAAGGCGTCCAGCGTGGCCACATCCCCGGTGTGCATCCAGCCGCCCGCCCACAACTCGGCGCCCTTCTGCGGCTCTTTGAAATATCCCTCGGTCAGCCAGGGCGCGCGCAGCACAAGTTCGCCCTGGGATTCGCCATCGGCCGGCAGGAAACGACCCTCGGCGTCGATGATCGCCGCCTCCACCAACGGCCCCGGCAAGCCAGCCTTGATGCGGTAGGTAATGCGCTCGTCTTCGCTGCCGGCCAGCAGTTCTTCGTTGAGATGCGCACAGGACACCAGCGGTCCGGTCTCGGACATGCCGTACGCAGCGGTCAGTTGAATCCCACGGGCCTTGGAAGCTTCATACAGCGAACGATTCAGCGCACTGCCACCGATGACGATTTTCCAACCGGCAAAATCCACCCCCTGAGCGGCCTTGGCGTTGAGTACCATCTGCAGGATGGTCGGCACGCAATGGGAGAACGTGACCTTTTCCTTGCGCCACAGCTCCACCAGCAATTCCGGGTCGTAGCGGCCAGGGTAGACCTGCTTGAGACCAAGCATGGTAGCCACATACGGCAAACCCCAGGCATGCACGTGAAACATCGGCGTGATCGGCATGTACACGTCGTTGGTGCCCAGCAATCGCACGCTGTCGACGCTGCCCATGATGGTCGCCACGCCAATGGTATGCAGCACCAGCTGGCGATGGGTGAAGTACACGCCCTTGGGGTTACCGGTGGTGCCGGTGGTATAGAACGTGGTGGCGACCGAGTGTTCGTCGAAATCCTGGAAGTCGTACTGGGGGCTGGCGGCGGCCAGCAGGGTTTCATACTCGCCCACCAGGTCAGGCAGATCGGCGGTTTTGGCTTCTCCGTCGGTGAGAAGCAGGGTCTTGTCCACGGTGGTGAGCTGCCCGGCGATGGCTTGATAGAGCCCGACAAACTCACTGTTGACCAGCACGAAGCGGTCTTCGGCGTGGTTCATGGTGTACAGGATCTGTTCCGGCGACAGGCGCACGTTGATGGTGTGGATCACCGCGCCGATCATCGGGATGGCGAACATGCATTCCAGATAGCGATGGCTGTCCCAATCCATCACCGCCACCGTGTCACCGGCCTTCACACCGGCCTCGGTCAACACATTGGCCAGGCGCGCGACGCGTTCGATCAAGGTGGGGTAGGTGTAACGCAATTTGTCACGGTAGACGATTTCCCGGGTCTTCTCGTAACGGGTGCCGGACATCAGCAGGCGCTTGATCAACAGTGGGTATTGGTACGCACCTTCGGCGGGCGGGATAACACGGGTCTGCAACATACGAATCCCTTTTATGACTGCACGGTCTTGGCTTGAAGACCTGCACTGTAGAGACGTTATGTGTGCGCTAAATCAGCCAAAGGAATGATTTGCAGACCTCAGCAAATGCTAGCTTTGCGCCAGCATTTGCACCGATTACTGGCCATGCGCACCGGGTGGGCCAATGTTATTTCATGCTGGTAAAAGCCAGCTTCACACCTATGGCAATCAATACCGCGCCCATGGTCCGGTCGAACCAATGCCCCATCCGCGCAAACCCGGCGCGCACGCGTTGCTGGCTGAACAGCATCGCCACCAGGCAGAACCACAGCGCCGTCGCCACCGCCAGGTAGACGCCGTAGCCGGCCTGCACCGCCAACGGCGTGTGTGGATTGATCACCACGGTGAACAACGAGAGGAAGAACAATGTGGCCTTGGGGTTCAAGCCATTGGTCACGAAACCGGCGGTGAAAGCGCCGCGCGGGGTGCGTTCACCGGCTTCGCGATGCAGCTCGCCCTCGGCGGCGGGTTTGGCCGGCTGGGCACGCAGGGCTTTGAAGCCGATGTACAACAGGTAAGCAGCCGCGGCCCACTTGAGGGCGTTGAACAGCACGATGGACTGGGACACGATCAGCCCGATACCCAGCAACGAATAGCCCACATGCAGGAAAATCGCCGAACCCACGCCCAGCGCGGTCCAGGTGCCGGCGCGGCGGCCGTGAGTCACGCTCTCACGCACCACCACGGCGAAGTCCGGCCCGGGACTGGCCACCGCCAACAAGTGAATCAAGGCTACGGTCAAAAACTCGGCGAGGTACATGCTCACTCCATTAAGTAACTGATTATTTCATCTGATAGGCTCGGCAGATTACGCCTTCGAACTCTGTCGCAAAAGGTACAGTTGATGACTGACAATCGCCGCGCCGTCTTCCTTGATCACCCTTCCCTGGACTTGGGGGACCTCGACCTCAGCCAATTGCGAGACAGCTTCACAGAGTTGCAGCTGTTTTCGGACACGACGCCGCAAAATGTGTTGGAACGCCTGCTAGGTGCCCAAGTGGCCATCAGTAACAAGATCGTGCTCAACGCGCAAACCCTGGCGGCTTGCCCCGATCTCAGACTGATCCTGGTGTCGGCCACCGGTACCAACAACATTGATCTGGCCGCCGCCCGCGCCCAGGGCATCACGGTGAGCAACTGCCAGGGCTACGGCACGCCATCGGTGGCGCAGCACACGATGATGCTGCTGCTCAACCTGGCGACGCGGCTGAAGGACTATCAGCAGGATGTAGCCGCCGGCAAATGGCAACAGGCCAAACAATTCTGCCTGCTGGATCATCCGATCATCGAACTGGAGGGCAAAACCCTCGGCCTGCTTGGCCACGGTGAATTGGGCAGCGCCGTGGCGCGTCTGGCCGAAGCCTTTGGCATGCGCGTGGTGCTGGGCGCGATTCCGGGGCGCCCTGCCCGGGCCGACCGCGTGCCGTTGGATGAACTGCTGCCCCAGGTCGACGCGCTGACCTTGCACTGCCCGCTCAACGAGCACACCCGCCATTTGATCGGCGCCCGCGAACTGGCGCTGCTCAAGCCCGGCGCGCTGGTGGTCAACACCGCGCGCGGCGGTTTGATCGACGAGCAAGCCCTGGCCCACGCGTTGCGCAGCGGCCATCTGGGCGGCGCGGCTACCGATGTGTTGAGCGTGGAGCCGCCGGTCGACGGTAATCCGCTGCTGGCCGATGATATTCCGCGCTTGATCGTCACCCCACACAATGCCTGGGGCAGCCGCGAGGCGCGCCAGCGTATCGTCGGTCAACTGGCGCAAAACGCCCGTGGCTTTTTCAGCGGTGCCCCGCTGCGGGTTGTGAGTTGATAAACTGCGCCCCTTTTCAAGGAGCAGACCATGGATCCGCGCAGTGAAGTACTGCTTCGCCAGGCCGAACTTTTTCAAGGCAACCTGCTATTGGTGGGGTTGCCCGCCGACGACTTGCTGGGGCGCCTGCCCAATGCCCACGGCTGGTGCTGGCATGCCGGCGACCAGGCGGCGCTGGACGCCCGTTTCCCCGAGCGCAGCCAGTTCGGCGTCAGCGTGCCGGAGCGTGCGTTCGACGCGGCGGTAATCTTTCTGCCCAAATCCAAGGACCTGACCGACTACCTGCTCAAGGCCGTGGCCGCACGCCTTCCCGGCGCCGAGCTGTTCCTGGTGGGCGAGAAAAAAGCCGGTATCGAAAGCGCCGCCAAGCAAATGATCCCCTTGGGCAAACCGCGCAAGCTCGACAACGCGCGGCATTGTCAGCTGTGGCAAGTCACCGTGGCCAATGCCCCGCAGGCGGTGGCGTTGGAGAGCCTGGCACAGACGTTCGACGTACCGCTGGCCGAAGGGCCGTTGAAGGTGGTGAGCCTGCCGGGCGTGTTCAGCCACGGTCGCCTGGATCGCGGCACCGAGTTATTGCTGGCGCATCTGGATAAATTGCCGAGCGGTCACCTGCTGGACTTTGGCTGTGGGGCTGGCGTATTGGGAGCCGCAATCAAACGTCGCTACCCGCACAACACCGTCACTTTGCTCGACGTGGACGCCTTCGCCGCCGCCAGCAGCCGCCTGACCCTGGCCGCCAACGGCCTGGAAGCCGAGGTGCTGACCGGTGATGGCATCGACGCCGCGCCGATGGGATTGAATGCGATTCTGAGCAATCCACCGTTCCATGTTGGCGTGCACACTGACTATTTCGCCACCGAGAACTTGCTGCGAAAAGCGGCCAAACATCTGGCAAAAGGCGGCGAACTGCGCTTGGTGGCCAACAGTTTCCTGAAGTACCAGCCGTTGATCGAAGAGCACCTGGGCGTGTGTGCGATCAAGGCTGAGGGCAATGGTTTTCGTATCTACCGCGCCAAGCGCGGCTGATCGAGGTTTAGCAAAGAACGCTTGCCGAATGGAATTTGCCTAGGCAGAATCCGCTCCGTCCTAGGGGAGTAGTCTCCCACGAGCACCACGCTCGTCCGGCATACGTCAACATACTTGGTCAGCAGACCATGGCGTATGCGACTCAGGAGTCCGCACAGACGGACCGGGGTTTGACAAGACCTATGACACGCACACCTTACCCGGGGCGGGAAGGCTGTACGTGTCATAGCCGTGTCGACCCGCCCCTGGAAACCTACCTGATGCTGGATTCATTGCTCGTTCCCACCGCAATCGTTGCCTTGGCCGAAATCGGCGACAAGACGCAACTGCTCGCCCTCATCCTGGCCGCCCGCTTTCGCAAACCCTGGCCGATCATCGCCGGTATCGTCGCCGCCACCCTGGCCAACCACGCCGCCGCCGGTGCCGTGGGCGCCTGGTTCGGCAGTTTCTTCTCGGATGCGGTGCTGCACTGGATCCTCGCGGCCAGCTTCTGCGCCACCGCACTGTGGACCTTGGTGCCGGACAAACTCGACGATGACGAAGCCAGCACCACGCGCAAGTTCGGGCCTTTCCTGACCACGCTGATTGCGTTTTTCCTCGCGGAAATCGGTGACAAGACGCAGATCGCCACGGTGATGCTCGCCGCGCAATATCCGGAACTGTGGCTGGTGATTATCGGTACCACTCTGGGCATGCTGATTGCCAACGTGCCGGTGGTATTGGCGGGGAATTTCGCCGCAGAGAAACTGCCGCTGACGTTGATTCGCCGACTGGCCGCCTCAGCGTTTTTCATCCTGGCGATCGTAGCGGTGTACAAGGCCATGCAGAGCAGTGGCTGGATCTAAGAGTCTCAACCTGCAAACCCAATCCAACGTGGGAGGGGGGCAAACCCTCTCCCACCGTTGGATCGTCACAGGGTCAAGATTTTTTGGCCTGCTGATAGAGCGGCATGACCTTTGGAATGGCCGCCTGCAGCGAGGCGATGCGGCTGTCAGACGCCGGGTGCGTGCTCATGAACTCCGGCGGCGCGCCCTCGGACGCCTTGGCCATCTTGTTCCACAACGTGATCGCGGCGTTCGGGTTGTAGCCGGCGCGGGCAGACAGTTCCAGGCCGATCAGGTCCGCTTCGTTTTCATTGCTGCGGCTGTTGGGCAAGGTCATGCCGTAGTTGGCTACGGTGTCGGCCAGCGCCAGACTGTCCTGACCCAGGCCAAACAGCGCACCGGCGCCCTGCTTGGCCATTTCGATGCCGTAAGCCTTGGACATGGCTTCGCGACCATGCTCACGCAGGGCATGGGCGATTTCATGGCCCATTACCGCGGCCAATTCGTCATCGGTGAGCTTGAGGTTGTCGATCAGCGCGCTGTACACGAAGATCTTGCCGCCAGGCCCGCAGTTGGCGTTCATCTCATCGCTTTTGATCAGGTTCACTTCCCAGTTCCACTGCGCCGCATCCGCACGGAAGGTCGGTGCCTGGGCGATCAGACGCTTGGCAATGGCCTGCACGCGCTTGGCGTTGGCACTGGTTTTATCCACCAAGCCTTTGCCGCTGGCCTCACCCAGGGTCTGCTGGTAGGACTGAGCATACATTTGGTCGACTTCCTGGCTCGACAGCATGCTGAACATGTACTGCTTGCGCTCTACCCCAACGGCGCCGCCGCTGGTGGTGTTGACCGATTGACACCCGGCCAGCAGGACCGCTGCCGCCAATACACTTACCGCCAGTGATTTCTTCATCAATACACTCTCCCTGAAAAGACGCCCTGAAAACATGGCGCGTATCGTAGGCGTTCAACTGTATCGACGCCAGATACACCAGACGTGTAACCGCTGAATTTCGGATACATCTCACACCTCCCGCTGCGGCGGCGGCTGTCCCGTTTGCGACAAACGGCCGGCTTTTGATCGCCCACCGCTCATGACCTGCACGCCCCAGGCCGATACAACGGGCAGCCCATCTCTTCTGCGCGTGGAGTGCTCATGAAATTCAAGTCGATTCAGTTTTCGGTCGCCGCATTGGCCGGGGCCATTGCGCTGACCGTGGTCGCGGTGCTGGTGCTCTACGCGTTGTTCGCCGGCGCGCGCACCCAAGAGATGGTCCAGCAACGCACTCAGGCGCAGTTCGAGCAGATCATCGAGCAGCGCCTGACGTCCCTGGCGCAAACCCAGGCCACCCAGATCCAGCGTGAGCTGGAGGCGCCACTGGTGACCGCCAAAGGTTTGGCCACCGCCAACGCCCTGATTGCGATGAAGGACGCCAAGGGCGAGCCCGCGCTGCAGATCGGCCGTGAGCAATTGATCAACCTGCTGCGTGAAAGTGTGGTGCGCAACCCAAAAATCCTCGGCGCCTACATCGGCTGGGAACCTAACGCAATCGATCATAACGACGCCGCCTACGTGAACAGCCCCATCGTCGGCATGGGCGCCGACGGCCGCTTTATCCCGTGGTGGTATCGCAACGCGGACGGCAGCCTGGGCCTGGATAAGCTCGCCGACGTGGCCGACCAGAAAATGCTCTCCACCGGCGTGCGCGCCAGCGAGTACTACCTGTGCTCCAAGGAAAACCAGAAGCCCTGCGCCATCGACCCCGCCCCGTATAAAGTCGGCGACGTGATGGTGATGCTGGCCTCGTTTATCGAACCGATCATGGTCGATGGCAAGTTCCAGGGCATTGTGGGGGCCGATCTGTCGGTGAACTTCATTCAGGACATGCTCACCAGTGCCGACCAGAAGCTCTATAACGGCGCCGGCGAACTGGCGCTGATCTCCAGCAACGGCCGCTTGGTGGCCTACACCAAGGACGCCAGCAAGCTCGGCGAAAAGGCCAGCGACCTGCTCGACGCCAGCGAACTGGCCAACCTCAACCAGCTCAAACCCGGCGAAGTGCGCTACGACATCGACCGCGAGCACGGCCATATCGAGTTGTTCCTGCCCTTCGGCATCGGCCAGACCGACGCACGCTGGACCTTGATGATGCAATTGCCATTGGCGGCGGTGATGGCCGACTCGCAGAAACTGCAAAGCGACCTGCAAGCCCAGCGCAAAACCGATACCGTCGGCATGGCGATCGCCGGCCTGGTGGTGGCCGGGCTCGGCCTGCTGGTGATCTGGCTGGTTGGGCATGGGATTGCACGCCCGCTCAAACAGATGGTGGCCATGCTCAATGACATCGCCCAAGGCGAAGGCGACCTGACACGCCGCCTGACCAGCGACCGCGCCGACGAGTTGGGCGCAATTGCCAGCGGGTTCAACACCTTTCTGATCAAATTGCAGGCCATGATTACCCAGGTGGTGAGCTCGGTGCAGAAGGTCAGCGATTCGTCGGAGCACACCGCCGATATTGCGATCCGCACCAACCAGGGCGTGCATAAGCAGATGGTGGAAATCGACCAGGTCGCCACTGCCGTGCATGAGATGACCGCCACCGCCCAGGACGTGGCGCGCAATGCCACCCAGGCCGCGCAAGCCGCCAGCCACGCCGATCAGGCCGCGAGTCAGGGCATGCGCATTGTGCGCGACACCTCGGCCTCCATCGGTGTGCTGGCCGAGGAAATCGGCAAAGCGGTGGCGGTGGTGCAAACGCTGGCCAAGGACAGTGAAAACATCAACGCGATCCTGACTGCCATTCGCGGGATTGCCGAACAGACCAACCTGCTGGCGCTGAACGCTGCCATCGAAGCCGCGCGCGCCGGCGAACAAGGTCGCGGGTTTGCCGTGGTCGCCGACGAAGTGCGCAACCTGGCGCAAAAAACCCAGCAGGCCACCGAAGAAATCCAGGCCATGATCCAGCAGTTGCAACAAGGCACACGGGACGTGGTACGAGTGATGGAAGACAGTCAGAACCGCACCGACGAAAGCGTACAACACGCGGCCAAGGCGGCTGAAGCGCTGGAGACTATTACTCAGGCAGTGTCGGTGATAAACGACATGAACACTCAGATTGCCAGTGCGGCCGAGGAGCAGAGCGCAGTGGCCGAGGACATCAATCGCAACGTGATTAATATCGGCCAGGTGGCCAATGAAGTGGCGGGCGGCGCCGACGAGTCCAGCGCGGCCAGTGCGGACTTGACCAAGCTGGCGGAGCAGCAGCGGCGGCTGATCAATCAGTTCAAGGTGTAGGGCGCGCCGACAGGCTCACGCCGGGGTCAGGCACTCCGGCCCATTGAGCTTGGGATCGTTGACCAGGTTGGCCAGGACCCGCTCGCGCAACGCGCTCGGTTCACTGGCCAGCAATGCCTGCAACGCCGGCAGCGGTGTGTCGGGGTTGAGCCAGGCCGCTTGCCCTGCTGCATCCAGGATCAACGGCCGGCGCTGACTTTGTGCGGCCTGCGTCACCACCGCCGTGCTCAGCCACACCTGTTCCTGCACGGGGTAGGCTTCCCAGATTGCGGCAAAAAACAACGAGGAGCCCTCCCCCGGCGTCAGCCAGTACGGGCGTTTGCGCTGGGTTCCGCGCCATTCGTAGAAACCGTTGGCTGGCAAAAGGCAGCGGCGCTGGCGAAACGCTTCGCGAAACATCGGTTGCTCGGCCAGGGTTTCGGCGCGGGCATGGGCCGGGGTGCGGGACAGGTCGGTGAGCCAGGGCGGCGTCAGCCCCCAGCGAGCGCGGGCCAGGGTGAGCTGCTCGCCTTCCAGGCGCTGGATCAGCACCGAATCGTTCGGCGAAATGTTCCACTGCGCCTGCTGATCGGCCGGAAAGCCCGGCAAGGCAGCGAAGGTGGGGTTCCAGCGAAACAGGGCATAACGTCCACACATGGGGCAACACGACTCTTGGATAAACCGGCCGACAGCCTAACAGACCAGCACGTCGGGGAAGCTGTCGGGTTCATCGCCGGGCAGCGGTTGCGCGCCGACATAGGCAGTGATCAGCTCGCGGGCGTCGAGTGCGCGGTCGTTGTCCACTTCCAGGCCAAGCAGGCCGAAGATCGGCAATTCGCCGGTGCCGCCGAGCAAATGGCGGCCCACCAAGTGCGCCTCGATACCCTCGCTGGCGAGCATCTGCTGCAGCAGCTCGCCTTCCATCAGGTTTTCCGGTTCGTAGACTCGCTGCATAGGCGTACCTGTTATTCGTTCTCGCTGCGGGTGTCGAGCATCCACTCGTCGCCATGCACCTGCAGATTGAAAATGATCGGTCTGCAACACACCTGGCAGTCTTCAATGTAAATCTGATCGCCACCAGACAAATCCACCGATGTTTCAACCGACTCGCCACAATAAGGACAATCGTACAGCGCAGTTTCCAGCATCGCAGTCTCCCAGGTGACTTGTGCGTATAATCGCCGGTCTATTTACAGGGTTATACCCCGGCTGAGCCAATGACTCGGGCCGTACCCTGGTATTTCTTCTACTTACCCTAGCCGTTTCTAACAAGAGAGCATGATGGGCGAATTCGATACCATCCGACCTTACAACGACAGCGAAGTCCCGGCGGTGCTGGCGCGGCTGTTCAGTGACAAGGCCTTTCTGGACATCCTGACCCACTTCCGCTTCCCCCGCTTCGCCGGCACCCTTGGCTGGCTGCTCAAGCCGATGATCGCCCGCAAATTGCGCCGCGAATTCGCCGGCGTCACCACCGTGGCGACGCTGCAGGACAAAGTCGAGTATTACGTCGACCACACCATCGACCGGGCGACCGACGGCGTCACCTACACCGGGGTCGAGCAGCTCAAATCGGGCACCGCCTACCTGTTTCTGGCCAACCATCGCGATATCGTGATGGACCCGGCCTTCGTCAACTACGCCGTGTACCACGCCGGCCTGCCGACGCCGCGCATCGCCATCGGCGACAACCTGCTGCAAAAGCCGTTCGTCAGCGATCTGATGCGCCTGAACAAGAGCTTCATCGTGCACCGCTCGATCACCGGGCGGAAGGAAAAGATGGCGGCGTTCAACCTGCTGTCGGCCTACATCAACCATTCGATCCTCAATGACGGCCAATCGATCTGGATCGCCCAGGCCGAAGGCCGCGCCAAGGACGGCGACGATCGCACCGAATCGGCGATCCTCAAGATGTTCCACGTCAGCCGCAAGGACGAACCGTTCGCCGAAGTGATCCAGTCGCTAAACCTGACGCCGGTGTCCATCAGCTACGAATACGACCCCTGCGATGCGGCCAAAGCGCGCGAACTGTATATCCGCGCCACCACCGGCACCTACACCAAGGCACCGGGCGAGGACGACGTGAGCATTGCCCTGGGCATCACCGGCTACAAGGGCCGGGTGCATATCAACTTCGCCCCGCCGATTACCGAGCGCTTCGAAGACACCAAGGTGCTGGCGGTGGAAATGGACCGGCAGATTCTCGGCGGCTACCGTTTGTTTCCGGTGCACTACCTGGCTTATGCCCAATGGAGTGACGCCGACCCGCAATTGCAGGTGCCCAAGGCCGAGGAGCTGTTCCCCGCCGATGAGTTGGCCAAGGCGAAGGCCGAGTGGGAGCGGCGCTTAAGCGAATGCCCGGCGGAACACCGGCCATTCCTGGTGGTGCAATATGCAACGCCGGTGCGCAATCAGTATCGGGTCAAGGCTGGAATCCCGCTGTAAACATCGGGCAAAAAATGGGCGGCCTGCACCTCCCACGCTTGCTTTGCGGTGTTTTAAAGGTGAGTGCTGACCCACGAGGTCAGCAGTGCCAGCCCCAAACAGGCGAACCCGATGCGATAAGCCACACGATGCGCCCGTACAAGGCGTACATCCAGAAACAGCATCGGCTGATCGATTGCGCGTTCTTCGCTTTGGGCGGCGAGCTTGGTCAAGGCGCGCTGCTCGCGCAGGCGGGTGACATACAGCAGCGCGGCGCCTGGGCAGGCAATTGCCAGCGCGACAGTGTTAATCAATAGTGCGGGCAGTGCCATCGCAAACCTCGGTAAAACGGTGCCTGGGTAACAGTTTGGATACAACCGCACGCGCACCTCCCCTGCCGCGCGTGAACGGTCCCACCCCATGGACGGCTAATCTATCCAGTAATTTACGGCGTCACCTGAACGTCACCTTAACAGTCCACTCTGTGGCCCTTCGGACGTTCGGGAGCTTGTCATGCTGCATGCACAAAACCAGGATCGGCTGTATCTGATCGCTCAAAGCGATGAACAGGAGGCGCTGATCGACGGCTTGGCGTTCAACGTTCAAGACCGCCATTGGCTGGTGTACTGCGCCCTGGGCGGGCATCCCCATGCGGACTTGCCGGAAACCGATCTGCTGACCGGGATCAGCCTGCTGGACTTCTGTATCGATACGGCGGCATGAAACCGGAGACGTAAAAAAACCGGGCCCTAGCGAGCCCGGTTTTTTGTGGTGCGCTTATTGCGAGCTGAGCAACTGGCCGATGCTCGGGTCCTTGAACAGACGGGTCAAGGCATCGCTCAGGACGTCGCTGACCAGCTTGGTGTTGGTCTCCTGGTTCGGCGACATGCCAAAGCGCTGGTTCAGGGATGCGGCGTAGCGGCCGCTGTAGCGACGGGTGCCGGCGTTGACGTCGGACTTGAAGGTCGCGCCGATGGACGCCTCGGTCACATACAAACCTTCCTTGGGCGACTGGTATTTCAGCTCAGCCAGGGTGACCGTCAACTGCGGCACGCCCGGCGAGTTGGAGGGGGTAAAGCCCAGCAGACGCACGGCCGCCTCGGCTTGGGCCTGCAGCTTGGGCAGCACATCCTGGGCGTTGACCGAAATCAGCGCAGTCTCCGGATACAGGCCCCCACGGGAACCCAACGTCGGCGACGGACGGCCATCCACCACCCGCACCGACACCGGCTGACCATGACCCACCGGGGCCAACTGCGTGGTGAGTTTCGGTTGCGGGCTGAGTTGTTGCGGGCTGTTGGCGCAGCCAACCAGGGACAACGTGGTCACAGTGATCAAACCGAACAACAGGCGTTGCAACATGCGCTTCTCTCCAGAAATCAGGTACCGACAGGCCGGCAGTATAACGGGGCGTCATCCCAGGGAACCAGCATCAGTTACAACCTATGACTCACGGCACTGTGCGCGGTTCGCTGTCACCGATGTGTCACAGCCGATACATCGCCGCGTCATCCCGCATCGGCATGCTTGGCCTCATTCACAGGAGGTTGATCGCCATGCAATATCTCTGGTCGTTGTTTACTCGCAAGCCCGCGCTTCGTCAGTTTGCCTTGCTCGATTCCCAGGGCCGCTGCCAAGCCTTCAAAGAATGCAGCCAGCCGCCGGTGGGCCAAGGCTGGGTGGAAATCGAAGAAATCCGCCTGAGCTGGATGCATCGCCCGCTGCCGGCCCGGGCCCGTGTCAGCCCACGCGCGACACGGTCATCGCGCCACCCAGTGTTGGCCGCCTGACCAAACGCCTAATAAAAGTCATAAAACACGCCCATTTCCCTGACGTTCTTCGCTACAATCTCCCCCCGATTATAAGGACGTCTCCTGATCGGGCCTCGCAGCATCGTTAATGCCTCGGTATTAACCCCCAAGAATCGCCCACAGAGAGCCGCCCACACAGATCGAGTGAAGCCGGCGCGCTTGCTGTTCCTTTGCAAACCACCCGCCTTTACCGAATCTGCCAGAGCTGCCATTGCGCTCGGCCACTTGAGTTGTTTGCCCGTTTTGCTGCCTATCGGCAGAGGTTTACGGGCCAGGTGCCAGGCTGGGGCAGCCCTTTTTTGAGGTTCACGTCTTCAAAAGAGCGTGAAAAAACGGGTTTTCACAACTTCACAAGAGTGTGGCGAGCAAATGAATAGTTTGGCGTTTGTACAAGCACCATCAGCGTCTGGAACAGCCCAACCGCACAGGACCGAGCACCCATCAACCACTGGAGCTTGAGCCTGTCCGCTACGGATTGATTGCACGCATCGCACGCTTTGACCATAAGTCGAATTGCCACAGCCGCCCATGAATGCGTTCATAGGCAGATCAGGCCAGGCAGCAAGCGTGTGCTGAGTTGCAAAGAATTGCGAAACGGACATGGCGATCCTGGCCATGGGTAACCTGGGGCAATACGTGAACCGCCCCGTCACTCCTGGCAGCCATGCCGTCAATTTGGTGCTGCAGATTTTGGAGACGCGTTAAATGGCGCATAACGAAGCAGTCGATGTAGTACTGGTAGGGGCCGGCATCATGAGTGCCACCCTGGCCGTACTACTCAAAGAGCTCGACCCCGGCCTCAAGCTGGAAGTCGTTGAGCTGATGGACTCGGGTGCCGCGGAAAGTTCCAACCCATGGAACAACGCCGGTACCGGTCACGCCGGCCTGTGTGAGCTGAATTACACACCTCAGGCCGCCGATGGCTCCATCGACATCAAGAAAGCCGTGCACATCAACACCCAGTTTGAGGTGTCGAAGCAGTTCTGGGCGTACTTGACCAAAAAGGGCACCTTTGGCTCGTCCAGATCCTTCATCAGCCCTGTACCGCACCTGAGCTTCGTGCAAGGCGACAAAGGCGTGGAGTTCCTCAAGAAGCGCTTTGAGACCCTGAGCCAGCACCACGCGTTTTCGGACATGCACTACACCGAAGACCGCAGCGAAATGGCCGAATGGATGCCGCTGATGATGCCGGGCCGCCCGCTCGACGAAAAAATCGCCGCCACACGCGTCATGAACGGCACCGACGTCAACTTTGGCGCCCTGACCAATCAACTGCTCAACCACCTGACCAGCTCGGCCGACGCCCAGGTCAAGTATTGCAAGCGCGTCACCGGCCTCAAGCGCAACGGCGCTGGCTGGACCGTGAGCATCAAGGACGTCAACAGCGGCAACAGCCGTGAAGTGGATGCCAAGTTCGTGTTCCTTGGTGCCGGCGGCGCGGCCCTGCCGCTGTTGCAAGCCTCGGGCATCGAAGAAAGCAAAGGTTTCGGCGGTTTCCCGGTCAGTGGCCAGTGGCTGCGCTGCGATAACCCTGAAGTGGTCAAGCATCACCAGGCCAAGGTCTACAGCCAGGCCGCCGTGGGTTCGCCGCCAATGTCGGTGCCGCACCTGGATACCCGCGTGGTGGATGGCAAGAAATCTCTGCTGTTCGGGCCTTATGCCGGCTTCACCACCAAGTTCCTCAAGCACGGTTCGTTCCTCGACCTGCCGCTGTCGGTTCGCGCCGGCAACATCGGCCCGATGCTTGCCGTGGCTCGCGACAACATGGACCTGACCAAGTACCTGGTCAGCGAAGTGATGCAGTCCATGGAACAGCGCCTGGAATCCCTGCGCCGCTTCTACCCGGAAGCGAAAGCCGAGGACTGGCGCCTGGAAGTGGCCGGTCAGCGGGTGCAGATCATCAAGAAAGACCCGAAGAAAGGCGGCGTGCTGCAATTCGGTACCGAGCTGGTCGCAGCCAAGGACGGGTCGCTGGCGGCCCTGCTGGGCGCCTCGCCAGGCGCTTCGGTGACCGTCTCGATCATGTTGGAACTGATCGAGCGCTGCTTCCCGGACAAGGCCAGTGGGGAGTGGGCGGCCAAGCTGCATGAAATCTTCCCGGCGCGGGAAAAAGTGCTGGAGACCGATGCCGAGCTGTATCGCAAGATCAACGCCCAGAACAACATCAGCCTGCAATTGGTTGAGCAGAACAACGAGGCCGAGAGCTTCGCCTAAGGCCTTGCTGCAATAAAAAACGCCCCGCTCTCACGAGGAGAACGGGGCGTTTTTTTGCCTGGAATAATCAGCCGCGAGCGTTGTCGATCAGCTCGATGTATTCGGCGGCGTTACGCTGGTCTTTGATCAGGTCGACGAAGGTCTGGCCGTGCTCATCCTTGCCATCCAGGTCCAAGCCGGCGGCCTTGAAAAAGCCCAGGAAGCGCTCGAAGTCGTCGATGCGCAGGCCACGGTAAGCCTTGATCAGTTTGTGCAGGGACGGTGAAGTCGCGTCGACTGGCTCGAAGTCCAGGAACAACTTGATCTGATCGTCGCCGATCTCGTCGCCAATCACCTGTTTCTTATCTTTACGCATTACCGACTCCAGCCTGCAGACATTTACACGGGGCTTGAAGTCTACCTGCGGGGCACGGGCTTGTGTAGGCGCCGGCCTATCTGGACTTGACCGTGCCGGTATGCAAATCCGCCCAGATATGACCGTTGGCATAACTGAGGAACTGCACATACAAAGTGTCATTGCGCAGCAGATCGACGATTACACGGTATTGAGCCACCGGGTACGACAAGGTCAGCGTGCGGGTTTTCTCGTCGAATACCGGCTTTTTCAGGCTTTTGCTTTCGGCATCGAAGTTGAGCATCACTTGGGCGATGGTCGCGCCTTTGTTCAGGGGCTTGCCCTTGAGGCGGATCATCAGCGGTGACGTAACCGGGATCGGCTGTTGATTGGACTGACGCTGATTGCCCACCACCACCGCGTACTCGGTGACCTGCAGCAATTGCTGCTGATCAGGAGCTTCGGCACGCAGGGCAAGGTCATCCGGCGGCAGGAATTGGCCGTGCATCGGCGCGGGCGCTGCGGCCAAGGGCAAACTGAAGGACAACGCCAGCATGGCGCAACTGCGTATCAACCGGCTCATGAGCCACTCCACGGCAAGGGGCCCAGCACTGTAGCTCAATCGAACTGCGCAAGCATCCAACGTTGATACGCCGCCACGCCGGCGTCGCCTTCGCGCGGTGCCCACTCGGCCAGTTCGCCCTCGCCAACCGGCCGATAAGGCCCTGCCTTGCATTCGAACATCACCGTATCGGGCTGCAGCACCACCAGGCCATGGAACACGCCCGGCGGCAGATCGACGCCGGCGCACTCGCCGCCAGCCTGCATCACGCGCTTGGCGATTACCTCGCCGCGGTCATTAAACACCAGCAGGCCCAGACGGCCCTTGAGCACGAGCAAGGTTTCGGCCTTGTCCGCACTGAGGTGGCGATGAGGGGGCACGTAGGTGCTCGGTTGCAGGCCCACTGCCATGCGATGACACGGCTCGTCCATCTCATGGAAATTGTGATGATGCCGCCCACGGGTGCTGGCGTTCGCTTTCTCGGCCAGCTCGGTAAACAGTGTCTGATCCAGAAAGCGCGCCACGTATCACATCCCTTTGACGGCATAGATGCCATTGGCGTTGCGCCAGTAACCCTTGTAATCCATGCCGTAACCGAAGATGTAACGGTCGATGCACGGCAGACCGACGAAATCGGCTTTCAGCTCAGGGCGGGCCTTGCGGTCGTGGTCTTTGTCGATCAGCACGGCAGTGTGCACTTTGCGTGCGCCGGCGTGTTTGCAGAAGTCGATGATTGCGCCCAGGGTGTGACCTTCATCGAGGATGTCGTCGATGATCAGCACGTCACGGTCAATAAACGAGACTTCCGGCTTGGCCTTCCAGAACAGGTCGCCGCCGCTGGTTTCATTGCGATAGCGGGTGGCGTGCAGGTAAGACGCTTCCAGCGGGAATTGCAGGTGAGTCAATAATTTGCCGGCGAAGATCAGACCACCGTTCATCACACAGAACACCACCGGGTTGGTATCGGCCATTTCGCGAGTGATGTGGGCGCCGACCTTGGCGATCGCTTCTTCGACTTGCGCTTCGGTGTACAGGCAGTCAGCCTCGCGCATGATTTGACGGATATGCTCGAGATCAGCGGACATGGCGCTCTCCAAGGGGTGCTGTGGCAAGAAAAGCGGGCGAAGGTACGCTTCTCATGCGCTCCGGGCAAGCCTTTATGGACTAACGTGCTACATGTCTATAGGACAACACCCTCGGATAGATTAATCTAGGCCGGTTTTTTTGCCCGCCGCCGGAGCCTTTCCCATGCCCACTCGCGAGATCCGCCACCCGCTGATCCGACACAAACTCGGCCTTATGCGCCGCGCCGACATCAGCACGAAGAACTTCCGTGAGCTTGCTCAGGAAGTCGGAGCGCTGCTCACTTACGAAGCCACCAAGGATTTACCCCTGGAGAATTATGAGATTCCCGGTTGGGCCGGTCCTGTCCAGGTCGAGAAAATCGCCGGTAAGAAAATCACCGTGGTGCCGATCCTGCGCGCCGGCATTGGCATGCTCGAAGGCGTACTCAGCCTGATCCCGGGCGCCAAGGTCAGCGCCGTGGGCGTGGCCCGTAATGAAGAGACACTGCAAGCCCACACTTACCTGGAAAAACTCGTTCCGGAAATCGACGAGCGCCTGGCAATGATTATCGACCCGATGCTCGCCACCGGCAGCTCCATGGTCGCCACCATCGACCTGCTGAAGAAGGCCGGTTGCAAGGACATCCGCGCCATGGTGCTGGTAGCCGCGCCGGAGGGCATCGCCGCCGTCGAGAGCGCCCACCCGGACGTGCAGATCTACACCGCCTCCATCGATGAACGCTTGAACGAACACGGCTACATCATCCCAGGCCTGGGCGATGCCGGTGACAAGATCTTCGGCACCAAGCAGAAGGACGCGTGAGCATGCAGGATGAATTCAACGACCCGCTTTGGCGCCAGATCCTGTCTGGCGCACAAATGCTCTTCGTGGCATTTGGCGCGCTGGTGTTGATGCCGCTGATCACAGGTCTTGATCCAAACGTTGCGCTGTTCACCGCAGGTCTAGGCACCTTGCTGTTCCAAGTGGTGACCGGGCGTCAGGTGCCGGTATTCCTGGCTTCGAGCTTCGCCTTCATCACCCCGATCATCCTCGCCAAGGGCCAGTTCGGCCTCGCGGCGACCATGGGCGGCGTGATGGCGGCCGGTTTCGTTTATACGTTCCTGGGCCTGGCGGTGAAGATCAAGGGCACCGGTTTTATCGACCGCTTGCTGCCGCCGGTGGTGATAGGCCCGGTGATCATTTCCATCGGCCTGGCCATGGCGCCGATTGCCGCGAACATGGCCATGGGCAAGTCCGGCGACGGTGCCGAGCTGATTCATTACCAGACGGCGATGATGATCTCGATGCCGGCGCTGCTGACCACGCTGATCGTGGCGGTATTCGGCAAAGGCATTTTCCGCCTGGTGCCGATTATCTCCGGCGTGCTGGTGGGCTTTGCCATGTCGTTCTACTTTGGAGTGGTCGACACGGCCAGGATCGCGGCCGCTCCGTGGTTCGCCCTGCCCCACTTCACCGCGCCGGAATTCAACTGGCAGGCGATCCTGTTTATCGTCCCGGTGGCCCTGGCCCCGGCGATCGAACACATCGGTGGTGTGATTGCGGTGGGCAGCGTGACCGGGCGCGACTATCTGAAAAAACCTGGCCTGCATCGCACCTTGCTGGGTGACGGCATCGCTACCACGGCCGCCGGCCTGTTTGGCGGCCCGCCGAACACCACTTACGCCGAAGTGACCGGTGCGGTGATGCTGACCAAGAACTACAACCCGAAAATCATGACCTGGGCGGCTATCTTTGCCATCAGCCTGGCGTTTATCGGCAAATTCGGCGCGCTGCTGCAAAGCATTCCAGTGCCGGTGATGGGCGGAATTCTATGCCTGTTGTTCGGTTCGATTGCTGCTGTGGGGATGAACACGTTGATTCGCCATAAGATCGACCTGGGCGAAGCGCGCAATCTGGTGATTGTGTCGGTGACCTTGGTGTTCGGCATTGGCGGCGTGCTGGTGGGAACCGGCACCGGCCCGGATGATTTCGGTCTCAAGGGCATCGCCCTGTGCGCCGTGGTAGCGATCGGGTTGAACCTGCTGCTGCCGGGCAATGATAGCTGGAAGAACAAGAAGCCAGATGAGCCATTGATCTGACTGCCAAAGCACCAACCAATGTGGGAGGGGATTGCCCCCTCCCACATTTGATTTCACTGAGTTTTAGAGGTCACCCAAGCCATCGATCAACGCCTGATTCTGCTCCGGCGTACCAATGCTGATCCGCAGGAACTGGGCAATCCGCTCCTGCTTGAAGTGCCGCACGATCACGCCTTGCTCGCGCAACTTCGCCGCCAGACCAGCCGCGTCGTGCCGTGGGTGGCGGGCAAAGATAAAGTTGGCCGCCGACGGCAACACCTCAAAACCCTTATCTTCCAACTGCGCGACCAACTGGTTGCGGCTGTCGATCACCTGTCGGCAGGTCTTCTCGAAGTATTCACGGTCCTCGAATGCGGCCGCCGCGCCGACAATCGCCAGGCGATCCAGGGGGTAGGAGTTGAAGCTGTTCTTGACCCGCTCCAGCGCCTCGATCAAGTCCGGGTGGCCCACCGCCAGGCCCACGCGCAAACCGGCCAGTGAGCGCGATTTGGACAGGGTCTGGGTCACCAGCAGGTTCGGGTAGCGGTCCACCAGGCTGATGGCGGTTTCGCCGCCGAAGTCGATATAGGCTTCATCGACCACCACCACCGAATCCGGGCTGGCCTTGAGTATCTGTTCCACGGCGTCCAGCGCCAGGACGCAGCCGGTTGGCGCGTTAGGGTTGGGAAAAATGATCCCGCCGTTAGGCTTGGCGTAGTCTTCCACGCGGATCTGGAACTGCTCGTCCAATGGCACCGGCGCCGACTGGATGCCGTAGAGGCCGCAGTAGACCGGGTAGAAGCTGTAGCTGATATCCGGAAACAGCAGCGGCAGCTCGTGCTGGAACAGGCCGTGGAAAATGTGCGCCAGCACCTCGTCGGAACCGTTGCCGAGGAATACTTTGCTGGCGTCGATCCCGTAATACGTGGCCACCGCCTGCTTGAGCAGGTCGCTGTTGGGGTCCGGATACAGGCGCAAGTTGTCGTTCAACTCGGCTTGCATCGCAGCCAATGCCTTGGGCGATGGACCGTAGGGATTCTCGTTGGTGTTGAGTTTGACCAGTTTGGTCATTTTCGGCTGCTCGCCGGGCACGTAAGGCACGAGGTTCTTGACGAAAGGGCTCCAGAATTTGCTCATGTCTTACTCTCCCTTGGCGATGCGATATTCGGCGCTGCGCGCGTGGGCGCTCAGCGATTCACCACGGGCCAGCACCGAAGCGGTCTTGCCCAGCTCGGACGCGCCCTGTGGCGAGCAGAAGATGATCGAAGAACGTTTCTGGAAGTCATACACCCCCAGCGGCGACGAGAAGCGCGCGGTGCCGGAGGTGGGCAGTACGTGGTTGGGGCCGGCGCAGTAGTCGCCCAGGGCTTCGCTGGTGTGGCGCCCCATGAAGATCGCACCGGCGTGGCGAATCGACGGCAGCCAGGCCTGTGGGTCAGCCACGGACAGCTCCAAGTGCTCGGGCGCGATGCGGTTGGCCACTTCGATGGCTTGCTCCATATCACGCACCAGGATCAACGCACCGCGGCCATTGATCGACTTCTCGATGATCTCGGCGCGCTCCATGGTCGGCAGCAGCTTATCGATGCTGGCCGCGACCTTATCGAGGAACTCGGCATCCGGGCTGACCAGGATCGCCTGAGCGTCTTCGTCATGCTCGGCTTGGGAGAACAAATCCATGGCGATCCAGTCCGGATCGGTCTGGCCGTCGCACACCACCAGGATCTCCGACGGGCCGGCGATCATGTCGATACCGACCTGGCCAAAGACGTGGCGCTTGGCAGTAGCCACGTAGATATTGCCGGGGCCGACCACCTTGTCGACCTTTGGCACGCTCTCGGTGCCATAGGCCAGGGCCGCCACGGCCTGGGCGCCACCGATGGTGAAGACGCGGTCGACACCGGCGATGCACGCGGCGGCCAGCACCAATTCGTTGATTTCACCGCGCGGGGTCGGCACCACCATGACCACTTCAGCCACGCCGGCAACTTTGGCCGGGATCGCATTCATCAGGACCGACGACGGGTACGACGCTTTGCCGCCCGGCACGTACAGGCCTGCACGGTCCAGCGGCGTGACCTTCTGGCCCAGCACCGTGCCATTGGCTTCGGTGTAGCTCCAGGAATCCTGCTTCTGTTTTTCGTGGTAACTGCGCACCCTTGCCGCCGCCACTTCCAAGGCTTCGCGCTGGGGGGCGGTGATGCGGGTCAGGGCTAGCTCCAGGCGTTCGCGAGGCAGGATCAGATCGGACATGGACTGGACGTCCAGACCGTCGAACTGTCGGGTGAAGTCCACCAATGCCGCGTCGCCACGCTCGCGCACCGCCTTGATAATGTCGAGCACCCGCTGGTTGACCGAATCGTCGGACACGCTTTCCCAGCTCAGCAGATGATCCAGATGATGGGCGAAATCCGGATCGGCAGCGTTGAGTCGGGCAATTGCAGTGGACGTGGTCATAGCGAGGGCCTCATAGGATTGGCAAAAAACTCAGGCGCCCTAAACTACCGTTCGCTCCGCTTGGGCACCTGAGAATTCTGGCTATGAGGCGGATAGACGGGCGCAGCCTAAGGCCGCGCGGGTGGGTCAACCGCGGTGTCGAGACTCCACTGCCTTGCGCAGGGTGTCGATCAACGCCTGGATACGGGCGTGCTGCATCTTCATCGATGCCTTGTTGACGATCAGGCGGGAGCTGATGTCAGCGATAAATTCCTGTGGTTCGAGACCGTTGGCACGCAGGGTATTGCCGGTATCGACCACGTCGATGATCTTGTCGGCCAGGCCGATCAGCGGCGCCAGCTCCATCGAGCCGTAGAGCTTGATGATGTCGACCTGACGGCCCTGTTCAGCGTAGTAGCGCTTGGCGACGTTGACGAACTTGGTGGCCACGCGCAGCCGGCCCTTGGGTTCAACGTCACCGACGCGACCGGCGGTCATCAGCTTGCACAAGGCAATGCGCAGGTCCAGCGGCTCATACAGGCCCTGACCACCATATTCCATCAGCACGTCCTTGCCGGCGACGCCGAGGTCGGCCGCGCCATGCTCAACGTAGGTCGGCACGTCAGTAGCCCGCACGATCAACAGACGAACGTCGTCCTGGGTCGTGGGGATGATCAGCTTGCGGCTCTTGTCCGGATTCTCGGTCGGCACGATGCCCGCTTCAGCCAGAAGCGGCAAAGTGTCGTCAAGGATACGGCCCTTGGACAGTGCGATGGTCAACATGGGAAACGTCAATCCTTCATCAGGCTATTGCTGTCCGGTCGCAAACGGCGCCAGACACAGATCGAGGCCATGACAGCCTCGATTTGAAACAAACTCAGCATATCGCAAGCTAACACCGTCTGTAGCGAGCGGGTATGCCCGGCGCTGGGTTGCGTAGCGCCCCCAAAGCGGGGACTGCTGCGCAGTCCAGCGCGGGGCAAGCCCGCTCACCACAGCAAGCCCACTCACCACAGCAAGCCCGCTCACTACAGTGGCGGTGTTTTCAGTTCCAGGACTAGCCCGGTACGCGGCGAATTTTTGCGCCGAGCATCTGCAGTTTTTCTTCGATGCACTCGTAACCGCGGTCTATGTGGTAGATGCGGTCGATCAAGGTGTCACCGTCCGCACACAACGCGGAGATCACCAGGCTGGCCGAGGCACGCAGGTCGGTGGCCATCACTGGCGCGCCCTTGAGCTTGTCGATCCCGGTCACGATGGCAGTGTTGCCTTCAACCTGGATCTTCGCGCCCATGCGGTGCAGCTCGTATACGTGCATGAAGCGGTTTTCGAAGATGGTCTCGATCACGGCACCGGTGCCTTCGGCAATCGCGTTCAAGGAAATGAACTGCGCCTGCATGTCGGTTGGGAACGCCGGGTACGGAGCGGTACGCACGTTGACGGCTTTTGGCCGCTTGCCGTGCATGTCCAGTTCGATCCAGTCTTCGCCGCAGGTGATTTCGGCACCGGCTTCACGGAGTTTTTCCAGGACCGCTTCCAAGATGGTCGGATCGGTATCCTTGACCTTGACACGACCACCGGTGACGGCGGCGGCGACCAAGTAGGTGCCGGTCTCGATGCGGTCGGGCATAACCTTGTAGGTTGCGGTGTGCAGACGCTCCACGCCATCAATGGTGATGGTGTCGGTGCCAGCGCCGGAAACCTTCGCCCCCATGGCGTTCAGGAAGTTAGCCAGGTCGACTACTTCCGGCTCGCGGGCGGCGTTTTGCAGCACGCTGCGGCCGTTGGCCAGGGCAGCGGCCATCATGATGTTCTCAGTACCGGTCACGCTGACGGTATCGAAGAAGAAGTTCGCGCCACGCAGGCCGCCTTCAGGTGCCTTGGCCTTGATGTAGCCGCCTTCGACGTCGATGATCGCGCCCATCGCTTCCAGACCACGGATGTGCAGGTCCACCGGACGCGAGCCAATGGCGCAACCGCCAGGCAGTGCCACTTCGGCTTCGCCGAAACGGGCAACCATCGGGCCCAGCACCAGGATCGATGCACGCATGGTTTTCACCAATTCGTACGGAGCGATCAGGGTTTTGATAGTACGCGGGTCGATTTCGACAGCCAGTTTCTCGTCAATCACCGGCTCGATACCCATGCGACCGAACAGCTCGATCATGGTGGTGATATCGTGCAGATGCGGCAGGTTGGCCACGGTCACCGGGCCATCGCACAGCAGGGTCGCAGCCAGAATCGGCAAGGCGGAGTTTTTCGCACCGGAGATGCGGATCTCGCCATCAAGGCGGGCACCGCCGGTAATAATCAATTTATCCATAAGAATCTCGACGCCTTGGGGGCTCAGGTGCGCTCGGCCCAGGCCGCGCGGCTGAAAAATTTCATAGTGACCGCATGGATGCTGCCATCGGTGATCCACGGGTTCAAATGGGCATAGATCTGCTGCTGACGCTTGACCGGGCTCAATGCCGCCAGTTCATCGCTAATCACGTTCAGCTGGAAATTGCAGCCTTCGCCTTCAACTACAACCTCAGTATTCGGCAGCTTTCCTTCAAGGAAGCTCTTAACTTCTAGGGCCTGCATGCTCAACCTCTATCGGCGCCCAGTGCGCGCGGGTCGCACATCATACAAAAAAGCCCCGCGCCTGCGAACCCCGCATAGCAGGACTCTGACGGGGGGCTTGCTTGAAAATGTGTATTAAGGATGCGCCAACAGCTCGGTCAGACCAGAAACTTCGGCAATTTCGCGCATGTCGTCGGGTAACGCCCGAATGCTGACCGACTTCTTGGCCGCCTCGGCATCGCGCATGAAGCACAGCAACAACGATAAGCCGACGCTGCTGGACTTGGTCACTGCCGAGCAATCCAGCACCAGCGCGGGCGCGGTACTGGTCTTGATCAGTGCCTGGCCCTGCTTGCGCAGGTCAGGCCCGGTGCGGTAATCCAGCACGCCGCTGAGAAACAGCTCGCCAGCATCGCCAAGACGAACAGCCGACTCGATCATTGCACAGTCTTCCCGGCTTCTTTGTCGGATGTTTCCTTGGCCTTGGCGACTTCCCCGGCCCAGCCATTGATGGTCTTGTCCAGGTCATTGCCATTGCGCTGCATCGCATCGGCGAACTGATCACGGAACAGCTTGCCGATATTGATGCCGTTGATGATCACGTTACGCAGCTTCCACTCGCCTTGGATCTTCTCCAGGGTGTATTGCACCGGGTAGATCGCGCCGTTGTTGCCTTTGACGCTCATATTGACGCTGGTGCGATTACCCGATTCGTCGCCGGCTGGCGCAACGGTAATGCCCTGGTTGTTGTACTCAAGCAATGCGTTGCCATAGAACTGAAACAGGCCGCGCTTGAAGTTTTCCTGGAAGCGCTGCATCTGCTCAGGCGTCGCCTTACGCGAATACTTGACCGTCATGATGCTGCGGGAGATGCCTTCAGCATCCACCACCGGACCAACAATAGAATTGAGTGCGTCGTAAAACTTACTCGGGTCTTGCTTGTACTGTTCTTTGTTAGCCGTCAGGTCAGCCAACATTTTGTTGGTCGTGTCCTGCACCAGATCGTGCGCAGAACCCGCCGCGTTAGCCATCAAAGGCAACGCTGCAAGCAGCACCAGAAGGCCACGTCGCAAGGTAGAGATCATGTACAGATTCCTCATTTGGCGTCTTTATTGACCGTATTGAGCAGGAATTTACCGATCAGGTCTTCGAGTACCAGCGACGACTGCGTATCGTGGATGGTCGAACCATCCTTGAGCAGCTCTGTGTCACCGCCCACGCTGATACCGATGTATTTCTCGCCCAACAGACCCGCGGTGAGGATGGACGCAGTGGAGTCGGTCGGCAGATTATCGACCTTCTTATCCAACTGCATCGTCACTCGCCCCGTGAAACTGTCACGATCCAGATCGATTGCCGTGACCTTGCCGATCGTCACGCCGGCCATGGTCACCTTGGCTCTGACAGTCAAACCGGCGATATTGTCGAAATATGCGTAAAGTTTATATGTGTCGGCGGTAGGGCTGGCCGACAGGCCGCTGACCCGCAGGGCCAGCAACAGTAAAGCCAGGATGCCAGCCAGTAAGAAAAGGCCGACACCGATTTCCACAGTGCGGTTTTGCATCAGAAATCTCCAAACATCAAGGCGGTCAAAATGAAGTCAAGGCCCAGTACCGCCAGCGAGGCGTACACAACGGTCTTGGTGGTGGCGCGACTGATCCCTTCTGAGGTGGGTTCACAGTCATAGCCTTGGAATACGGCGATCCAGGTCACTACAAAGGCAAATACGATGCTCTTAATGATGCCGTTGAGCACGTCACCGTTGAAGGTCACGCTGTTCTGCATGTTGGCCCAGTAGGAGCCGTCATAGACGCCCAGCCAGTCCACTGCGACCCATGAACCGCCCCAGATGCCTACCACGCTGAAGATCATCGCCAGCAATGGAAGAGAAATGAAGCCAGCCCACAGGCGCGGGGCAACAATGTATTTGAGCGGGTCCACGCCGATCATTTCCAGGCTGGACAACTGCTCGGTGGACTTCATATTGCCGATTTCGGCAGTCAGCGCGGAACCCGCGCGCCCGGCGAACAGCAATGCCGTAACCACCGGCCCCAGCTCGCGCAACAGTGTCAGGGCCACCATCTGCCCCACCGCCTGCTCCGAGCCGTAACTGGACAGGATATTGAAGCCTTGCAACGCCAATACCATGCCGATGAACACCCCGGAGACCACGATGATCACCAGGGACATCACACCCACTGCGTGCAACTGCTTGATCAACAGACCAAAACCGCCACCAATGCCGCCGCGGCCCAGTAACGCGTGAAATAGAAAAATCGTCGAGCGACCCAGCACTTCGACGATGTCGATGCCCGAGCGACCGAAAAGGCGAACCTTGTCGATAAGAGATGTCTTGCGCATCAGCGCTTCCCCAGAAGATCTGCGCGGTAGTCCGCCGCCGGAAAGTGAAAAGGCACAGGGCCGTCGGGATCGCCGGTCATGAATTGACGAATGCGCGGGTTGTCGGCATTCATCAATTCCTCAGGCGTGCCCTGCCCCAGCACCTGACCATCGCCGACGACATACAGGTAGTCGGCGATGCTCGCGGTTTCCGCCAGGTCGTGGGAGACCACGATACTGGTGATCCCCAATGCGTCGTTGAGCAGGCGGATCAGGCGCACCAGCACCCCCATGGCGATCGGGTCCTGACCAACAAAGGGCTCGTCGTACATAAGGATCTGTGGATCAAGGGCAATGGCGCGCGCCAGTGCGACGCGACGCTTCATGCCGCCGGACAGCTCGTCAGGCATCAGGTCGATGGCGCCGCGCAGGCCCACGGCCTGGAGCTTCAACAAAACAATGTCACGAATCATTTCATCGGACAGTTGCGTATGCACCCGCAGCGGAAACGCCACGTTCTCGAAAACATCGAGGTCGGTGAACAGTGCCCCGCTCTGGAACAATACGCCCATGTGCTTGCGCGCATCGAACAGATCGCTGCGCGACAGCGTCGGCAGGTTCTGGCCGTTGACCCATACTTCACCGGCGTTCGGGCGCAATTGCATGCCCATCAAACGCAACAGGGTGGTCTTGCCGCAACCGGAAGGTCCCATGATGCCGGTGACCTTGCCGCGGGGAATGCGAATATCGACGTTATTGAAGATGCTGCGCGTCCCGCGCTTGAAGGTCAGTCCCTTCAGCTCGACCGCGTAGGCGTTATCGGCACTCATCTAAACTCCTTGGGATGCAGCTTCTCACTCAGACACCATCTATGCGACAAACGTTTGCAACGGCTGCGCAATATAGATAGCCACAGGGACTGAGCGGACCGAACTGGCCGCGAACTATATCACTGCTGGTACAACGCCCCCAAGGCCGGAACAGCGCCAGTTCAGTTTCGGGGCCAGGAAAAAACGTTGCTGAGCATGAATCTCAGGCGACTACCGAACAAACCCTGACGAACTTGCGTGAGGGAATTGAACATTACCGCTATAATCGCCGACTTTTCGTCAGGCTATACGATTTCAGACATGAGCCAATCCAGCGACCTTATTCAATCCGCACAACGCACTATCCGCCTCGAGCTTGAAGCCGTAGAAGGTTTGCTGGCCCATATCGACGCGGATTTCGTACGCGCCTGCGAGATGATTCTGGCCAGCAAGGGTCGCGTTGTCGTGGTGGGCATGGGCAAATCCGGCCATGTCGGCAACAAGATCGCCGCCACCCTGGCCAGCACCGGCACCACGGCGTTTTTCGTGCATCCGGCCGAAGCCAGCCACGGTGACATGGGCATGATCACCAAGTATGACATCATCCTGGCCCTATCTAATTCAGGCACCACCAACGAAATCGTGACGCTGTTGCCGTTGATCAAACGCCTGGGCATCCAGATGATCAGCATCACCGGCAACCCCGAATCGACCCTGGCGAGGGCTGCCGAAGTCAATCTGAACGTGCATGTAGCCCACGAAGCCTGCCCACTGAACCTGGCCCCGACCTCCTCCACCACTGCCGCGCTGGTCATGGGTGATGCCCTGGCTGTGGCGCTGCTGGAAGCCCGCGGGTTTACCGCCGAGGACTTCGCGTTTTCCCACCCGGGTGGTGCGCTGGGCCGTCGCCTGCTGTTGAAGGTCGAGAACGTCATGCATTCGGGCGATGAACTGCCCCACGTCCAACGCGGCACTCTGCTCAAGGACGCATTGATGGAAATGACCCGCAAGGGCCTGGGCATGACGGTGATCCTCGAAGCCGATGGCCGCCTGGCCGGCGTATTCACCGACGGTGATTTGCGTCGGACCCTGGACCGCACCATCGATATCCATACCGCCACCATCGATGCGGTGATGACGCCCCATGGCAAGACCGCGCGCCCTGACATGCTGGCAGCCGAAGCGCTGAAGATCATGGAAGACCACAAAATCGGCGCGCTGGTGGTGGTCAATAGTGACGACCGCCCGATCGGCGCCTTGAACATGCACGACTTGCTGCGTGCGGGAGTGATGTAAATGAGCAACGACCTGTTGCAGCGCGGCAAGCACATCAAGTTGGCCGTCTTCGACGTTGACGGCGTGCTGACCGACGGCCGCTTGTATTTCCTGGAAGATGGCAGCGAATTTAAAACATTCAACACGCTGGACGGTCAAGGCATCAAGATGCTGATGGCGGCCGGGGTACAGACCGCCATTATCAGCGGTCGCAAGACTCCAGTGGTGGAACGTCGCGCGCAAAACCTGGGGATTGCTCACCTGTATCAGGGCCGCGAGGATAAACTGGTGGTTCTGGACGAACTGTTGGGCCAACTCAACCTAAGCTATGAACAGGTCGCCTACCTCGGTGACGACCTGCCCGACTTGCCGGTAATCCGCCGGGTCGGGCTGGGCATGGCGGTGGCCAACGCGGCGGCGTTCGTTCGCGAGCACGCTCATGGCATCACCACTGCCCGTGGCGGCGAAGGTGCCGCCCGCGAATTCTGCGAGCTGATACTGCGCGCCCAAGACCGTCTTGAAGCGGCCCACGCCGCCTACCTATAGAGCGTTTTATGCTGAGCAAAAAGATTCGCAACTTCCTGTTATTCGGAGTCATCGCCGCGCTGTTCCTGGCGGTGGGCTACTGGAATATCAGCCCGGAGCGGTTTCTCGACCGACCTGTGGCGCAGGTCGACGATGGGGCTATCGACTATTACGCCACCAACGCCTACAGCGTGCAGTTCCTGCCCGATGGCAAGGTGCAATATGAAATGACCTCGGACAAAGTCGAGCATTTGAAGGCCAGCGAGGTGACCCTGCTGACCAACCCGGACTTGAACCTGTATCGCGGCACGGAGTTTCCGTGGCACGTCACTAGCAAGCGTGGCGAGGTGAACCCCGACGGCACCGAAGTCGAACTGATCGACTCAGTGCGCGTCGCGCGTACCGATGCGCAGAACCGCGACACCATTATTACCAGCAGTCGCATGACCGTATTCCCACAGAAGCAATATGCGCAGACCGAGCAAGACGTTAGAATCGACGGCGCTGGCGGTGTATCGACTGGCAAGGGAATGAAAGCGTATTTGAAAGAAAGCAGGATACACCTGCTATCGAACGTAAGAGGACAGTATGAGGCTCGTTAAAACTCTCCCGATTTTGCTCGGTCTTGGCGCAGCACTGGGAAGCGTGAGCGCCTGGGCTCTGCCGAACGATAGCGAGCAGCCTATCCGCATCCAGGCTGACGATGCTCAGCTGGATGACAAGCAAGGCGTTGCCACTTACAAGGGCGACGTGATCATTATCCAGGGCTCGATGAAGATCACCGGCAACACGGTAACTCTGACGCGCACCCCGGCAGGCGACATCGACGTGGTGACGTCGGTGGGCAACCTTGCCTACTTCGAACAGAAGCAAAAGGCAGAAGATCCAGGCCCGATGAAGGGCTATGGCAAGACCATCCAGTATCATGCGCAGCAAAACCGCATTGTGCTGATCGATCAGGCCAAGGTGCTGAGCGCCGACGGTAACTCCACCGAAGGCGAGAAGATCGTGTACAACACCAAGACTCAGGTCGCCCAGGCGGGCCGCGCCAACGGTACCAAGGTCAGCGCACCGCGCCCACGCATCGACATGGTTATCCAGCCGAAGAAGAAGGCCGAGTAATGGCAACTCTGAAAGCCCAGCATCTGGCCAAGGCCTATAAAAGCCGTCAGGTCGTGCGCGATGTCAGCCTGTCGATCGACAGCGGCCAGATCGTCGGCTTGCTCGGCCCCAACGGTGCCGGCAAGACCACCTGTTTCTACATGATCGTCGGCCTGGTTCAAGCGGACCAAGGCCGCGTGCTGATTGACGATCTGGACGTCAGCCACCAACCGATGCACGGTCGCGCCCGCGCCGGTATCGGCTATCTTCCGCAAGAAGCGTCGATCTTCCGCAAACTCTCGGTCGCCGACAACATCATGTCGATCCTGGAGACTCGCAAGGAGCTTGACCGCGATGGCCGTCGCGCGGAGCTGGAAAGCCTGCTGCAGGAGTTCCACATCAACCACATTCGCGACAACCTTGGCATGAGCCTGTCCGGTGGTGAGCGTCGTCGCGTGGAAATTGCTCGCGCACTGGCCACCGCGCCCAAGTTCATCTTGCTGGACGAACCGTTTGCCGGCGTCGACCCTATTTCGGTTGGCGATATCAAACAGATCATCCATCACCTCAAGGCCAAGGGCATCGGGGTATTGATTACCGACCATAACGTACGTGAGACCCTCGATATCTGCGAAACCGCCTATATCGTCAACGATGGTCAACTGATCGCCGAAGGCGATGCCGCCACCATCCTGGCCAACGAACTGGTCAAGGAAGTGTACCTGGGCCACGAGTTCCGCCTGTAAACAGCCTTTAACAAGGCGTTGGCAGGACGTTAACCTGGTGCGCGGATGCAATGAAAGCCTCTGGATTTTTATTGTTACCGCGCTCTAGGCAAAGCCCTCGATATCAGGCATATAATTTGCTTATGTTTGGCGCTCACGCGCCCTGTCGTGGATGGCGCATTGCGCCGGCGAATAAGGTGTTAAGCCCCTGCCATGAAACCATCGCTAGTCCTGAGAATGGGCCAGCAGCTGACGATGACACCGCAGCTGCAACAGGCCATCCGCCTGCTCCAATTGTCGACCTTGGACCTGCAACAGGAGATCCAGGAAGCTCTGGAGTCCAATCCGATGCTCGAACGCCAGGAAGAAGGCGACGACTTCGATAATGCAGATCCGTTGGCTGACAACATCGAGCAAAAACCCAACTCCGATGTGCAGGAACCCTCCTATCAGGAAACCGCCCCGACGGTGGATAACCTGGAGGAAGGTGAATGGAACGAGCGTATTCCCAATGAGCTTCCCGTGGACACTGCCTGGGAAGACGTCTACCAGACCAGCGCCAGCAGCCTGCCCAGCAGCGACGATGACGAGTGGGATTTCACCACCCGGACGTCCGCCGGCGAAAGCCTGCAAAGCCACCTGTTGTGGCAGTTGAACCTGGCGCCGATGTCGGACACCGATCGGCTGATCGCCGTGACCCTGATCGACTGCATCAACAACCAGGGCTATCTGGACGAAACCCTTGAGGAGATCCTTGAGGCCTTCGACCCGGAACTGGATATCGAGCTGGACGAAATCGAAGCCGTCCTGCACCGCATCCAGCAGTTCGAGCCTGCCGGCATTGGCGCCCGCAGCCTCAGCGAGTGCCTGCTGCTGCAATTGCGTCAGTTGCCCGCCAAGACCCCTTGGCTCAGCGAAGCCCAGCGTTTGGTCACCGATTACATCGATCTGCTGGGCAGCCGCGACTACAGCCAACTGATGCGACGCATGAAGCTCAAGGAAGACGAGCTGCGCCAGGTCATCGAGCTGGTGCAAAGCCTCAACCCTCGCCCGGGCTCGCAGATCGAGTCCAGCGAAGCCGAATACGTTGTCCCGGACGTTATCGTACGCAAGGACAACGAACGCTGGCTGGTGGAGCTGAATCAGGAATCGGTGCCGCGCCTGCGCGTCAACCCGCAATATGCCGGGTTCGTGCGCCGCGCCGATACCAGCGCCGATAACACCTTCATGCGCAATCAGCTGCAAGAAGCGCGCTGGTTCATCAAGAGCCTGCAAAGCCGCAATGAAACCCTAATGAAAGTCGCCACCCAGATCGTCGAGCATCAGCGCGGCTTCCTGGAATACGGCGACGAAGCGATGAAACCGCTGGTGCTGCATGACATCGCCGAGGCGGTCGGCATGCACGAGTCGACAATTTCACGGGTGACCACGCAGAAATTCATGCATACCCCACGGGGTATTTATGAGCTGAAATACTTTTTCTCCAGCCATGTCAGCACTTCCGAAGGCGGCGAATGCTCGTCCACGGCGATCCGCGCGATCATCAAAAAACTGGTTGCCGCGGAAAATCAGAAAAAGCCGTTGAGTGACAGCAAGATCGCTGGTTTACTGGAGGCACAAGGCATTCAGGTCGCCCGTCGAACCGTCGCCAAATATCGCGAATCCCTTGGGATCGCGCCTTCCAGCGAGCGTAAGCGTTTGATGTGACGGGCGGGCCATAGCGTTCCAGTGGCAGGCATCCCGGCCTGCCGCTTTATGCACTGGCAACGAAGGAGAAGCTGTATGCAAGTCAACATCAGTGGACACCAGCTGGAAGTCACCAAGCCCCTGCGTGAGTACACCGAGAGCAAGCTGAACAAGCTTGCGGGGCATTTCGACAAAATTACCAATGTGCAGGTCATCATGGAGGTCGATAAGCTCAAGCAGAAAATCGAGGCCACCCTGCACATACCGAATGCCAAAGTCGTCGCCAATGCCGAACATGACGACATGTATGCCGCGATTGACTCGCTGTACGAAAAGCTCGACCGCCAACTCATAAAGCATAAGGAAAAGAATCTGCACCTGATGCAAGGTACAGGTCGTTAACTCTCCCCCCCATGATCCGACTTGAAACTATCCTGACCCCCGGCCGTTCCCTCGTGAACGTGCCGGGCGGCAGCAAGAAAAAAGCCCTCGAACAAATTGCCAACCTGATCGCCCGCGAAGTGCCGGATCTGGAGATGCAAGATGTCTTCGAGGCGCTCGTCGCCCGTGAAAAACTGGGCTCCACCGGTTTTGGTAACGGCATCGCGATTCCACACTGCCGCCTCAAAGGCTGCGCAGATCCGATAAGCGCTCTGATACATCTGGAAGCCCCCATCGATTTCGACGCCATCGACGGCGCACCGGTCGACCTGCTGTTTGTCCTGCTGGTCCCGGAAGCTGCCACCGATGCGCATCTGGAACTGCTTCGGCAGATCGCCAGCATGCTTGATCGCAAGGAAGTACGTAACAGACTACGCAGCGCCAGCAGCAATGAAGCGCTCTATCAGGTTGTTCTGGATGAACAAAACGAGAAGTAATCATGCGTTTGATCATCGTCAGTGGCCGCTCCGGCTCTGGTAAAAGTACTGCCCTGAATGTTCTGGAGGACAGTGGCTTTTATTGCATCGACAACCTGCCCGCCGGGTTGCTGCCGGAACTGGCCGAACGCGCACTGATCCACACTGAGCTAGCGCAGCCGCTGGTTGCCGTGTCGATCGATGCCCGCAACTTGCCCAGCCACCTTTCCCGGTTCCCTGAGCTGTTGGAGGAAGTGCGCGCCAAGCATATTCACTGCGATGTGCTGTACCTGGATGCCGACGAGGAGACCCTGCTCAAGCGCTTCTCCGAAACCCGGCGGCGCCACCCGCTCAGCAGCCCCCATCGCTCCCTTGCCGAAGCGATCGAGGACGAGACCAAGCTGCTGGGGCCGATCATCGATCTGGCCGACCTGAAGATCAACACCACCAGTCTCAACCTGTATCAACTGCGCGATGCCATCAAGCTGCGGCTGCTGAACCAGCCGGAGCCTGGTACGGCCTTTCTGGTGGAGTCCTTCGGGTTCAAGCGCGGCATGCCGGTAGACGCCGATCTGGTGTTCGATGTGCGTTGCCTGCCGAACCCTTACTGGAAGCCGGAATTGCGTGATCAATCCGGGCTGGATCAGCCGGTCGCTGATTACCTGGCGGCGCAACCGGATGTGGAGGAGATGTTCCAGGACATCTCCACTTACCTGCTCAAGTGGCTGCCACGTTTTGCCGCAAGCAACCGAGCCTATGTGACCATCGCCATCGGCTGCACCGGCGGCCATCACCGCTCGGTTTACCTGACGGAGCGCTTGGGTCAGGTGCTGCAACAAACCCTCAAGAACGTCCAGGTTCGCCACCGCGACCTCAGCTGAAAGGAACACTCACGCGATGCCCGCTCGTGAAATTGAAATCATCAACAAGCTGGGCCTCCACGCCCGAGCCTCGGCAAAATTTGTCGGCGTTGCTGGAAAATACCCCTGCAAAATCCGCGCAGGACGCACGCCGGAGTCGATGGTTGATGGCAAAAGCATCATGGCGATGATGATGCTGGCGGCCGGCAAGGGCACTACGATTCACCTGGAGACCGAAGGCGATCAAGAAAAAGAGGCAATGGACGCCTTGGTGGAGTTGATCAACAACTTCTTCGACGAAGGGGAATAACCTCCCGGCGCTTTATCCCAACGCGGTATCCATCGCCATCATCACGCAAAACCCGATACATAGGCCCAAGCTGGCTAGCTTTTCGTGGCCATTGCGCCGCGACTCCGGGATCACTTCGTGAGTGACCACCAGCAGCATCGCCCCAGCGGCCAGCGCCAGCCCAAGGGGCAGCAGCATTTCCGCCAGGCTTACCAGCCAGGCGCAGAGCACGGCAAATACCGGTTCGACCAACCCCGACGCGGCGCCGATCATGAAGGCCTTGACCCGCGACATGCCCGCACCCGCCAGCACCAACGCAATCACCAAGCCTTCGGGTACATCCTGCAAAGCAATGCCCATGGCCAGGCTATCGGCATCCGGCATACCGCCCCCCGCCGATACGCCCACCGCCATGCCTTCCGGAATGTTGTGGGCAATGATCGCAAACACAAACAGCCAGATGCGTGGCGCAATCACCGGGTGCTCCGGCGTACCCACCAGCATTTCCGGGCTGGCGCCTGAGACCTTGCGGTCAACCAAATAAAGCCCGAATGCCCCCAGCATGATCCCGAAGCTGACCAGGCCACTGGCCCCCCAGGGCGAAAGCCCGAGGCTTTCAGCTGCCGCGATGCCCGGCACCACCAGCGAAAACGCGGTGGCAGCCAGCATCACACCCGCCCCGAAGCCTAGCAACGTATCGTTCAAGGCAGCCGGCATGCGCTTTATCACCAATACCGGCACCGCGCCCAGTGCAGTGCCCAGGGCGCAAATCGAACCACCCTGCAGCGCCCGCAGGATGCGCGGTTCCAAGTCGAGCCAGGCCAGACCATGGGCCACCAGCAATGCAGTACCTGCCAACAGCAGCAGCGAGCCAAATGCATAACGAAACAATCGCACGCTGCCGATCGCCAGAGTTTCAGTGCCCATAGTCGGCCTTAGTGCTTGTCATGGAGAGACGCATCAAGCCATGGCAGCCTGATAGCGGGCGGCGACTTCTGGCCAGTTGATAACACTGTAGAAGGCATTGATGTATTCCGGGCGGCGGTTCTGATAGCGCAGGTAATACGCGTGCTCCCAGACGTCCAGGCCAAGGATCGGCGTGTTGCCATTCATCAGCGGGCTGTCCTGATTGCCGCTGCTTTCCACCACCAGTGTCTTCTGCGGGGTGACGCTCAACCAGGCCCAGCCACTGCCGAAGCGGGTCAGCGCCGCTTTGGTAAACGCCTCTTTGAAACGCTCGAAACCGCCCAACTGCTGGTCAATTGCCTGACCCAGCACACCCTCCGGTTTGCCGCCGCCCTGGGGCGACATCACTTCCCAGAACAAAGAATGGTTGGCGTGCCCGCCTCCTTGGTTGATCACAGCCGCACGCAGTTTTTCCGGCAGTTGTTGTACGCTGGCGACCAGTTTTTCTACCGGCCATTCAGCGAACTCAGTACTTTGCACCGCTGCGTTGAGGTTATTGATATAAGTCTGATGGTGCTTGGTGTAGTGAATTTCCATGGTTTGCGCATCAATGTGCGGCTCCAGGGCATCATAGGCATAAGGCAAGGCAGGCAAGGTGTAAGCCATATCAGTGTGCTCCGTAGTGAGGCGTGGTCGGTTGGGCTGCGGCACCTCCGAGCAAGCGATGGGTACGCGGGTACTCGCCGTGCTCGCTGATGAAATTCAACAGTTCAACGTAGGTTTTGCTGCTCTGGCGCGCTGCGGCCTCACGCAGTTGCGGGGTGAGGCGTGGGTCCTGCATGGTCTGCAGCAAGCGTTGGTGAATGGCGCACAAATACTCCGCGCTTTCTTCCGGCTGGTTGAGGCGCAGGTGCAGGTCCGCGAGGTTGTGATGGGAAATCACGCAGGCCGCCACGGCCTCATCGGCGTCCGCCCAGCGTTCAAACAGCACCTGGGCCAGGGCAAGGGCCTGCAGATACGCCTCGCGCGCGTCCACCCATTCGCCCTGCATGAAGCATCGATTAGCCCGTTCGATCGTGCGTTTCCAGTGCTCCATGGTGAGCCTCCAAAGCAGGGCGGGTGATTACACGCCGCCGGCGGTGAGTTTTTCCGGGTCCAACAGCGTTTCCAATTGGCTGCGCGGCAAATCGGTGTGTTCAAGCGCCACATCGAGCACCGGACGCCCCTGCTGATAGGCCTTCTTGGCGATTTCAGCGGCTTTCTGGTAACCGATGATCGGGTTGAGCGCTGTCACCAGAATGGGATTGCGCGATAACGCCTCGTTGAGCTTGGCTTCGTTGACCTTGAAGCTGGCGATGGCTTTATCGGCCAGCAGGCGGCTGGAGTTGGCCAGCAGTTGCAGGCTATTGAGCAGGTTCTGGGCAATGACCGGCAACATAACGTTCAACTCGAAATTGCCGGACTGACCGGCGACGGTGATTACCGTGTCATTGCCGATCACCTGCGCTGCGACCATGGCGGTTGCTTCCGGAATCACCGGATTGACCTTGCCCGGCATGATCGACGAGCCCGGTTGCAGCCCCTCCAACTCGATCTCACCCAGACCTGCCAGCGGACCGGAGTTCATCCAGCGCAGGTCATTGGCGATTTTCATCAGCGACACCGCAGTGGCTTTCAACTGGCCTGAAACGGCGACGGCGGTGTCCTGGGAGCCAATCAATGCAAACAGGTCCTTGCCCGGCGTGAACTTAACGCCGGTCAGGCTGCTGAGTTGCTGGCTGAAGCGCGCCGCGAATTGCGGATGCGCGTTGATGCCAGTGCCCACCGCAGTCCCGCCTTGGGCCAAGGCTTGCAGGCTGGGCAGCAAATCCTGCAAGTGGCCGATATTGGCCTTGAGTTGCTGCGCCCAACCGTTGAGTACCTGGCTCATGCGCACGGGCATAGCGTCCATCAGGTGCGTACGGCCGGTCTTGATAAAGGGGTGAACCTCTTCAGCCTTGTGTTCGATCACCTGCACCAGATGCAGCAGGGCCGGCAGCGTTTGCTCATGCAGGACCAGCGCGGCACTCACGTGGATGGTGGTGGGAATGATGTCGTTGCTGCTCTGGCCACAGTTCACATGGTCATTGGGGTTGACCGCCTCACCCAGCAAACGGCTGGCCAAGGTTGCAATCACTTCATTGGCATTCATATTGGAGCTGGTGCCGGAGCCGGTCTGGAAGATATCCACCGGGAAATGGCGCATGTAATCGCCTTCCAGCAAGCCCTGGGCGGCATCGACGATGGCCTTGCCCTGCCCTTCGCTGATTTGCTTGAGCTCCACGTTCACCTTGGCAGCCGCCGCTTTGGCCAGGATCAGCGCGCGAATGAACTGCGCGGGCATTGGCTGATGGCTGATCGGGAAATTGTTCACCGCGCGTTGGGTCTGGGCGCCATACAGGGCGTCGGCGGGGACATGCAGTTCGCCCATGCTGTCGCGTTCGATACGGGTGTTACTCATCGGAAGATCCTTGCACCAGGTCAGAAACAGAAAGGGAAGGCAGCAACTGGCACGTTGCCAACTGCCAGGCAAAGGCCTGCCAGCGCTTGAGGCGACAGGCGCAATGAGAGAGTTTTTCCAGGTCGCGCAACGGGCGCCAGGCTTGATCCAGACACAGTGATCGCCAGTGCCAGGGCAAGGCGATATCACTGGCGGTGTCGATCAACAGGCGAAACGAGGTTTCAGCGATGGTCCACGGGTGCGTTGCCGTGCAGCACGCCAGGTATCGACCCTCGCTGAGGTAATGTTCGATCAGCCGCGGCTCGTTGGGGTCCAGACCGCAGCGGATCTGACGGCTCATCCAGCGCCAACTTTCCAGGTAAGGATCCTCGTGCAGGACAGAATTCATGATCCACGCTCGCTCGATAATGATATTTATTATTAAATGATATTGAGAATCAAAACAAGCGCGAGCGTTAAGTCGAGTTTTCAGCCGCCCACAAAAAAGGCGCGCCATCTCTAAGATGGCGCGCCTTTTTTGTGGGCGGTCAGTCGGAAGGATCAGCTGCCGGCGACCGTCATCCGCTCAATCAATACCGAACCGGTGTGGATGTTGCTGCGCCGCTCTACGTCATTTCCCACCGCAATGATTTGCTTGAACATGTCACGCATATTGCCAGCAATGGTGACTTCCTGGACGGCAAACTGAATCTCGCCGTTCTCCACCCAGAACCCCGCCGCGCCGCGCGAATAGTCACCGGTGACCATGTTCAGGCCATGGCCCATCAACTCGGTGACCAGCAGGCCACGGCCCATACGCCGCAACAGCGCTGCCTGATCTTCATCGCCGTGGGTCACGAACAGGTTATGCACGCCCCCCGCATTCGCGGTGCTGGGCAAACCGAGCTTGCGACCGGAATAAGTACCCAGCACATAGGACACCAACTCGCCTTTCTCGACGAACGGCTTGGCATAGGTCGCCAGGCCATCACCGTCGAACGAGGTGCTGCCCATGGCACGCATCAAGTGCGGGCGTTCATCGATGGTCAGCCATTCTGGAAACAGCGTTTGGCCGATTGCCCCTTCCAGGAACGAGGATTTGCGATACAGATTGCCGCCGGAAATCGCCCCGAGGAAACTGCCGAACAAACCGCCGGCCAGTTCCGCAGAAAACAGGACCGGCACTTCGCAGGTCGGCACCGGACGCGCGCCCAGGCGGCTCGCGGCACGCTGCGCGGCCTTCTGGCCGATGCTGACAGGGTCAGCCAGGAGTTCGCCCTGACGGTTCACGTCATACCAGTAATCCCGCTGCATCTGGCCATTGGCCTCGGCGATCATCACGCAGCTCAAACTATGGCGAGTGGACGCGTAACCGCCGATAAAACCGTGGCTGTTGCCGTATACACGGCAGCCTTGGTGGGTATTGAGCGTGGTGCCATCGGCGTTCTTGATCCGAGAATCGGCGTCAAACGCTGCGGCCTCACAGACCAGCGCCTGCTCGATGGCCCGTTCCGGGGTGATGTCCCAGGCATGGAACAGATCAAAGTCCTTCACATCCTTGGCCATCAGGGCTTTATCGGCCAGACCCGAACTTTCATCCTCGGAAGTGTGCTTGGCGATCGCCAATGCAGCGGCGACCGTCTCGCGGATAGCCTCCGCGCCACTGGCCGAGGTACTCGCCGAACCTTTGCGCTGCCCCACATACAAGGTGATGCCAAACCCCTGGTCGCGATTGAACTCAACAGTTTCCACTTCCCGCTGACGCACCGACGTCGACAGCCCCTGCTCCAGCGACACCGCGACTTCACAGGCACTGGCCCCCTGGCGCTTGGCCTCGGCAAGAATCTGCTCGACTTGTTCCTGCAGTGCCGGTAACGCTTGCGGACCGACGCTTTGGGCTGCACTCATGGTTTTCTCCACTCAAATTCTGCTTTCGGTTAAGGCCATCGAGCGACCGGGCCGGACAAGCGGCCCCCGACTGGTTATCATGGCGGCGTTTCTTTGCGGACTGCCACCATGGTTGATTCTTACGACGACTCCCTCGATGGGGAGAAAAGCAAATCCCAGGTCAAACGTGAGCTGCATGCTCTGGTTGACCTCGGCGAGCGCCTTACAACGCTCAAAAAAGACTTGATTGCCAAATTGCCACTGACCGACGAAATGCGCCGGGCGCTTGCGGATGCGCCCAAGCACACCTCGAATATCGCGCGCAAACGGCATATCTCGTTTATCGGCAAGCTGATGCGCGATCAGGACATTGACGCCATTCTCACCTTGCTCGATCAAACCGATGCCTCCACTCGCCAGTACAACGAACGCTTCCATAACCTGGAGCGTTGGCGTGACCGCCTGATCACGGGCGATGACGCGGTGCTGGAGAAGTTCGTGCTGGACTACCCGGACGCGGACCGCCAACAACTGCGCTCCCTGATCCGTCAGGCCCAGCACGAGCTGGCGCATAACAAGGCGCCGGCCACCAGCCGTAAAATCTTCAAGTACATCCGTGAGCTGGACGAGACTCAACGCGGCCTGCGCTGATCCTCTTCCTCGGGTGGCGGCCTCGCCACCCGAAGCTCCCGTGCTTACGAGCCCGTGCCCCCCACGGTGATCGCATCAATCTTCAGCGTTGGCTGGCCGACACCCACCGGCACCGACTGCCCATCTTTACCGCACGTACCCACGCCGCTGTCCAGGGACAGATCGTTACCCACCATGGACACCTTGCTCATGGCTTCCGGCCCGTTGCCGATCAACGTGGCGCCTTTGACCGGTGCGGTGATTTTGCCGTCCTCGATCAAATACGCCTCGCTGGTGGAAAACACGAACTTACCGCTGGTGATATCCACCTGGCCGCCGCCAAGGTTGGCGCAGTAGATGCCGCGTTTGACCGAGGCGATGATCTCCGCCGGGTCGCTTTCGCCTGCGAGCATGTAGGTGTTGGTCATGCGCGGCATCGGCAGGTGCGCATAGGATTCGCGCCGACCGTTACCGGTGCGCGCCACACCCATCAGACGCGCGTTGAGCTTGTCCTGCATATAGCCCTTGAGCACGCCGTTTTCGATCAGGGTGGTGCACTCCGTGGGGGTGCCTTCGTCGTCCACGCTCAGCGAACCACGGCGACCGGCGAGGGTACCGTCGTCGACGATGGTGCACAGTGTGGACGCCACGCGCTCGCCCATGCGCCCGCTGTAGGCCGAGCTGCCCTTGCGGTTGAAGTCGCCTTCCAGGCCGTGGCCCACCGCTTCGTGAAGCAACACCCCGGACCAACCCGACCCCAGCACTACGGGCAACGTGCCCGCTGGCGCCGGAATGGCTTCCAGATTCACCAATGCCTGACGCAGTGCTTCACGGGCATAGCCCATGGCACGATCCTCACTGAGGAAATAACGGTAATCGGTTCGCCCGCCACCGCCATGGCCGCCGCGCTCGCGACGGCCGTTCTGCTCGACGATCACGCTGACGTTGAAGCGCACCAGCGGCCGCACATCCGCCGCCAGGCTGCCATCGGTAGACGCCACCAAGATGCGCTCCCACACACCGGCCATGCTGACGCTGACCTGCTGGATACGCGGGTCGAGGGCGCGAGTGGCGGCGTCGACACGCTTGAGCAGCTCGACCTTCTCGGCACGGCTGATCACTTCCAAAGGGTTATCCGGTGCGTATAGCTGGGCTACGTCCTGAGTGCTGAACGCCTGCACCGTGCCATGCTGGCCGGCGCGGGAAATCGAGCGCGCCGCGCGAGCCGCCAGACCCAGGGCTTCCAGAGTAATGGCGTTGCTGTAGGCAAAGCCGGTTTTTTCACCGGACTGCGCACGCACGCCCACGCCTTGGTCAAGGTTGAAACTGCCTTCCTTGACGATGCCGTCTTCCAGGGACCAGGACTCGGAAATCTGCCCCTGGAAATACAGGTCGGCCGCGTCGATGCCCGGCCCGGCCAGATCACCCAGCACCGTCTGCAAGTTTTCGATGGTCACGCCACCGGGTGCCAGGAGGTGTTCACTGACTGAGGACAACAACTCGCTCATAGATTTGGCCTTAAATTCATCGTTCCGAAGCAGGCCGCTGTGCGCCCTGCGAGAAAAAGCGCCGGTGGTTGACCACCGGCATGCGCGCCCGAATCGACGCTTGTTCACTGCTGTCGCGAGCGGCTAACAGCACCGCTTCGCCTTGATCCTGTTGTGCCAGCACCCGTCCCCACGGGTCGACAATCGCCGCGTGGCCGTAGGTTTCCCGTGGCCCCGGATGCATACCGCCCTGAGCCGCCGCGAGCAGGTAGCATTGGGTCTCGATGGCCCGTGCCCTAATCAGCACATCCCAATGCGCAGCGCCGGTCACTGCGGTAAACGCCGACGGCGCGGTAATCAGTTCGGCCCCCGCTGCACGCAATTCGCTGTACAGCTCCGGGAAGCGCAGGTCATAACACACCGACAAGCCCAAGCGCCCCACCGGCGTGTCCGCCACCACCACGTTGCTCCCAAAAGCATAGTCGTCGGACTCGCGATAGCGACCTCGCGCATCGGCAACGTCCACATCGAACAGATGCAGCTTGTCGTAACGGGCAACGATTTCGCCATGGTCATCGATCAACAGCGAGCAGGCGTTGGACTTGGCCTGCGGTTGGCCCTCCGGCGGCAACGGCAACGTACCGGCCACTATCCATAAGGTGAGGTCGCGGGCGGCTTGTTTCAACCATGGCAGGATCGGGCCTTCGCCCAGTGCCTCGGCGCGACCGATGTCCGCCACATCGCGACGGCCCATGGCAGCGAAGTTTTCCGGCAAAACCGCCAGTTTCGCCCCGCCCGCCGCCGCTTGCTCAAGCAGGCGCCGAGCCTGCGCCAGGTTGGCCAGCACGTCGCTCTGGCTGACCATTTGAATTACCGCAAAGGACATGGGGCCTACTCCGCAATGGACATGCACCAGGAAGATAGAGCCCCATGCTACCGCGCAGGGACTCAGTTTGGTTTTTCGAATGGCTTGTCAAAGGTGATTTTGGGGTCCTTCCAGGGCCCTTCCACCTTGTATTGCACGCTGGCGAAACGTGACACGCGGTCGCCGATCAGCTTGTCGATCAGGAACAGGGCACCGCCCACCGCTGGCGCACCGACAATCAATGCGGCAATCGGAAGGTTATTGGTGACCGGTAACGTCACCAGCAGCTTCGCGTCGACGCGATCGGCCACCAGGTCCAGCGTGCCGTTGAGTTCCAGGTTGCTCGACGGCCCAGTCAGGGTGATCGGCTCACGGGTGACGAATACCCCATTGCTGGCCGCCAGCAGGCCTTTGACGCGGTCATAGCTCAACCCCTTGCCGAGCAGGTCGGAGAAGTCCAGACGCAGTCGACGGCCGATGGAGTTGAAGTTGAGCAGGCCAAACACTCGCAGGGCCTGGGCTCCGCCCTCCACTTCGACGAACTGGCCTTTGCGGAAGGTCGCGTCCAGACTGCCGGAGAAACGCTTCGGCCCCACCCAGGCCGGCGAACCCGGCCAGCGACCGTCCACATCCAGATGGAAGTCCTCGCTGGTCACGGTTGGTGCAAAGCCCCAGCCCTTGAGCACATCGGCGATGTTTTTGCCGTCCAAGCGGCCTTTATACCAACTGCTGCTATCGCCCGACGCCCCTTCCCAACCACCGGCCCCCTTGAGCTGCATGCCCTTGAGGCCCAGATCCAGATTGTTGAAGGCCAAGCCTTTGGCGGTAGGCCGGATCTTCAGCGACCAGGCCCCTATCAGGTCAGGCCCCTGGAACAACTGATCGATGCTGATATCCAGCGCCGGAATATCCTTGGGATCGATGCTCGCCAACGGGTCCGGCGCATTTTCATCCGCCTGGACGGTCGGATCCACGGCCGGCAGTTTTACGTACTGCAGGTCGACCACAATCGGCGCGCCCTTGGCGTCCGGCAGGCTCACGCGGCCCTTGGCCTGCTGGCTGTCGAGCTGCATGGCCCAGGCTGCGGGTTTGCGGTCCAATTGCAAACTGACCTGATCGAACTGGGTGCCCAGGCCGGTGAGCTTGCCGATTTTGAAATCGACACTGCTCAGTAGTTGCTTGGCGCTGCCGCCTGGATCGTTGCCGGCGTACTGATTGACCAGTTTTTTCCAAGGGTCGATATCCAGCTCCGAGAGCACGCCACGAATTCGTAAACCCTTGCCACCCGGCAGCACCGCGTCACCGTCACCAAGGAACAGCTCACCGCGGCCCTCACTGAACTTGTCCGGCGGCGCGGCGAAGGTGAAGTTCGCCAGCTCGCCGTAGTCGAACCAGTAACGCCGCTCGGCGCCCTGTAAGGTCATGCGGAATGTGCTGTCACGCCCCTGACTGGCCGGCATGCCGAACGGTGCCGGCAAGTCCACCGCCACCCCTTTGAGGTTGGAACTGACCATCAGTTGGCTGTCGGCTCCATCCAGATTGAGTTGCAACTGGTAGGGGATATCGCCGGACACGGGCAACGGCTGAGTGATTTTCAACCAGTCGGTCAGCCGCTTGACCGTGACCTGGCCCTTGGCAACCACGCGGGTGCTGATATTGCCCGGTTTGCCATCGGCGAAGATCTGCGCGGTGACCGGCCGCTCAAACGCCTGGGCGGAGATGTTCTGACCACTGAGCCCCTTGGCGCTGTCGAAACGGAAATCGCCCTTGAGCTGCGTCAGGTCCAGGGATGGCTCGGCCAACTGCAGGCGTGCCTTGTCGGTCTGGAAATCCACCACGATCTTGGGCTCGGTGCCTTTGGCCAGGGGGATGTCCAGGTCGAGCTTACCTTGCAGATCGCCCTCGCCCTTCCAGCCGGCGAATGTCGACGCCGTGCCGATCGGCGCCTCTTGCAGTATTTTCAAACCGTCGCCCAGGCCGCCGGCGAAATTGCCGGTGAGCAGCAGGTGGCTGTCTTTGCCCGCCGGAGCGTGAGGAATGCTGACGTAGATGTCCTTGACTTGAGTGTCGAGCAACTGGCCCTTGCTGGCCAGAATGCGCACGCCGCTCTCCTCGACGAACACCTCGCCATCGACCTTGCTCACATGAGGCCAGCCCGGCTGGAAGGCCAGCTCCGCATCATGCACTTTGAAAAACAGGCTGATATTGCGCGCCGCCCGCACCGCATCGTGGTTCAGCGAGCCCTGGTACTGGAAGAAGCCTTCGTCCACCGCCCCCTTGAGAATCGCCGTGCGAAGCCATTCATCCAGGGCCGGGCTCAACACCGCCGGCAGGTATTTGGGGGTAAAGCGTCCATCACCGTCCACCAGGCCGACGCGCAGGTCCATGTAGTCTTCCTGGCTGTGGTCGAAATGCAGGCGGATCAGGAAGTCGGCGGCGATCTTGCCTTCCTCCCCCAGCACCTTGATGTAAGGCGCAATCAGGGTGAAACCTTGCTTGTCCAGGGTCCATGTGAGGCGCGCATTGGCCTGAATGTACTGCCAGGGCTTGGCGAAGATCGGGTCCAGGTGCAGGGAAAAATCCTTGCTGTCCATGCGTAGCTCGCCATGGCCCAGGTTCCCGCTGATGCTGCCGGATACATTGCGCGCGGCCGGCGCGCCGAAATAGGCATCGAAACCCACGCGTTCGAGGTTGGCGGCGAAACTGACTTTTTCATCGGTGCTGTCCTGGGGGCGGAAGTCCACCAGCACATTACGCAGCAAGCCCGTCGCCTTGAGATGCTCGACGGTTTTGGCGAAACCCTCCGGCAGCGGCGCCAGCGCGTTGAGCAACGGGGTAATGGGGGTCAGGTCCAGCCGATCGGCCTGCAGTTTCCAGACTTCCTGGTCCTTATCGGTGGCCAAGGTCTGCTGCAATTGCAGGCGCGATTCCCAGCGGGTTTCCCCCAGGCTCATCGCCAGCGAATCGAACAGTACTTTGAGGCCTGTCTCGCTGCGTTGCAGATACGCGGTAAGGGCAAGGTTTTCGATATGTACCGGCTTGCGTTCGGCGTAGCTGCCTTTAACCTGAGGCGAATTGAGGCGCGCGACGGCGCTTTGCACGGTGCCGTTGCCCCAGTTCAGCCAGAACTCGCCACCGGCCTTCAATTGCGTGAGTTTCCACTGCTGCGTCAGTCGAGCCGGAATCCACTTGGCCCAGTCGCTCTGAGGCAGGCTCAGGTACGCCTGGATCTCGGCATCCCTCCACTGGCTGGCGCGGATGCGGCTGCGCAGGCTCATGGCCAGCGGTTGGCCGTCGGGCAGGGTCAGGCGCGCGTCGAGGCGCTGGCGGGTCATGCCGGTGTGTATGCTCAAACCGACGTAAGTCAGGGTCAGCGGCGCCTGATCGAACGGCTGCAAGGTTACCTGACTGTCGAGCAGCGACACACGCTTGACCATCTGCATGCGGGTCAACAGTTGCTGCGGGTCGAGGGGCTGATCGTCTTGTAGCGGCAAGCCCTGCAAGGCCCAATGGCCGTCCTTGTCTTCCTTGGCACTCAGTTGCAGCCCGCTGAGCTGCAGGTGGGCGATTCGCACTTCACGGGCGGTCAGGCTGGCCCAGATATCCGGCACCACTTCAACCTGATCCAGGCGCAAGGCACTGCTGCCCTCGCCCACCATCACGTCATGGGCGAGCAGCACGGGCGCGAAGCCGCTCCAGCGGCCTTCAAGGCTGCCGATGTGCATGGACATGCCCAGCGCGGCCTCGGCCTTGGCCTGGACCTCGGCGCGATATTCGGCCACCAGCGGGGTCAATTCACGTCCAAGGCTTACGTACACCGCCGCCAACACCAGCAGCAAGGCGCACAGGCCCAGGCCCCAACGGGTCAAGGCGGCAAAAAAGCGTGTCAGACGCTCCATGTCAGGCGACCCTCAAGGCAGTAGTCGGGCGGCAGGCCAGTGCCGCCGGTCTCATTAAAAAGAAGCGATTGCGGGATCAGAGCAGCACCACGTCGTATTGTTCCTGGGAATACATGGTTTCGACCTGAAAGCGAATCGTGCGACCGATAAACCCCTCAAGTTCGGCGACGTTACCGGACTCTTCATCCAGCAAACGGTCGACCACTTTTTGATTGGCAAGCACTCTATAACCTTCGGCCTGGTAAGCCCGCGCCTCTCGTAAGATTTCCCGGAAAATCTCATAGCAAACCGTTTCAGGGGTTTTCAGCTTTCCACGTCCCTGGCAACTGCTGCACGGTTCGCACAGCACTTGTTCCAGGCTCTCACGGGTGCGCTTGCGGGTCATCTGCACCAAGCCCAGCTCGGTGATGCCGATGATATTGGTCTTGGCGTGATCGCGTTCCAGCTGTTTTTCGAGGGTGCGCAACACCTGGCGCTGATGCTCTTCATCTTCCATGTCGATGAAGTCGATGATGATGATGCCGCCCAGGTTGCGCAGGCGCAGTTGGCGGGCGATAGCCGTGGCCGCTTCGAGGTTGGTCTTGAAAATGGTTTCTTCAAGGTTGCGATGGCCGACGAACGCACCGGTGTTGACGTCGATGGTAGTCATGGCCTCTGCCGGGTCCACCACCAGATAGCCACCGGACTTGAGCGGCACCTTGCGCTCCAAGGCTTTCTGGATTTCGTCCTCGACCCCATACAGGTCGAAAATCGGCCGTTCACCGGGGTAGTGCTCCAGGCGGTCAGCGATTTCCGGCATCAGCTCTGCAACGAATTGCGTGGTGCGCTGGAAGGTTTCCCGCGAGTCGATGCGAATTTTCTCAATTTTTGGGCTGACCAAATCGCGCAGGGTACGCAGGGCCAGGCCCAAGTCTTCATAGATCACGCTGGGCGCGCCGATAGTCTTGATCTGTGCGCCGATCTGGTCCCACAACCGCCGCAGGTAACGGATGTCCATGAGGATCTCGTCAGCGCCGGCCCCTTCGGCGGCAGTGCGCAGGATAAAACCACCTGCTTCTTTGATGCCCTCGGCGGCCACGCAGTCGCTGACCACTTTTTTAAGGCGCTCACGCTCGGCTTCGTCTTCGATCTTCAGGGATATGCCGACATGCGCGGTACGCGGCATATACACCAGGTAGCGCGACGGAATCGACAGTTGCGTGGTCAGGCGTGCGCCTTTGGAGCCGATGGGGTCCTTGGTGACTTGCACCACCAGGCTCTGCCCTTCGTGCACCAGGGCACTGATGCTTTCGACCGCCGGGCCCTCGCGCAGCGAGATCTCCGAGGCATGGATGAACGCGGCACGGTCCAGGCCGATATCGACGAACGCCGCTTGCATCCCCGGCAATACCCGCACGACTTTGCCCTTGTAGATATTGCCTACGATCCCGCGTTTCTGAGTACGCTCGACGTGCACTTCTTGCAGAACACCGTTCTCTACCACCGCCACGCGCGATTCCATCGGCGTGATATTGATCAGAATCTCTTCACTCATGGCTGGGTCTCGTTCAGGCGTTTTCACAATAGTGACCGATCGCTTAAGGCTGGGCGCTGGAGTCAGGCGTTCAGCGCACAGTAAGGTTTTGCCAACAGGGTATGCCGAATTGGGCGAGCAGTTGTGCGGTTTCGCACACCGGCAGGCCAACCACGGCGGAATAGCTGCCGTTGAGCCCGGAGACGAAAATCGATCCAAGCCCTTGAATAGCATAGCCGCCCGCCTTGTCCTGGGGCTCGCCACTGCGCCAATAGGCGGTCGCCTCCTCCACGCTAATTGCGCGAAAACGTACCAGGCTGCTGACACATAGCGTTTCACAACGCTGGCCGTCAGTCAGGGCAATCGCGGTCAGAACCTCATGCTCACGCCCTGCCAAGGCCATCAACATGGCCAAAGCGTCGGCCTGATCCACCGGCTTGCCGAGGATCAGGCCGTCCACGATCACAGCGGTATCGGCGCCCAATACACAGGCCGCCGAGGCTTGCCCAAGCGCGGCGAAACCTGCCATGGCCTTGCCGCGCGCGAGACGCTCGACGTAGGCAACAGCGGATTCATTGGCATGGGGAGTTTCATCGATAGCGGCACTGACGACGGTGAAAGGCACACCGATCTGAGTCAGCAGTTCACGCCGCCGGGGAGAGCCGGAGGCCAGATAAAGGGTATTCATTGCAGACTCTCCCTGTAGGGTTCGATAACCAGGCAGAGCCTCGCAATCCGTTCAATTGATCTTGTAGCGACGACGTAACCCGCGCAGACCGAAACTGATCCACGGCCACAGCAAGGCACTGACCAGCGCGGGCAACACCAGCGCCAGGGTTGGTTGACGGTTGCCGGTCAGGGCACTGAGCCACAGCTGCACCAACTGCGCCAGGCCAAAAATCACCAGAATCACCAAGCATTGCTGCCACATCGGAAACATGCGCAGACGCTGCTGCAACGACAACACCAGGAACGTAATCAGGGTCAGGATCAACGCGTTCTGGCCCAGCAAGGTGCCATAGAGCACGTCTTCCGCCAAGCCCAGAAACATGGCGGTGACCATGCCCACTTTATGCGGCAGGTTCAGGGACCAGAACGCCAGCAACAGCGCCAGCCAGAGCGGGCGCAGGATCTCCATGAACTGAGGCAGCGGCGACACGCTGAGCAGCAAACCAATGGCAAAGGTCAACCACACTATCCACACATTTCGCGAATGATGACTGGCCATTATTCCTCCCTCTGCCGCGTGGTAGCTGGAGCCGCAGGGGGCTTGGCGGCCGGCGCGGCGGTTGCGGGCACTTTAGTGGATGCGGGCTTGACCGGATGCGTGCCATGGGCCGCAGGCTTGGCCGGCGTGGCCACGGGGGCAGTCGCTGCCGGGGCTGCTGCTGGAGCCGCGGGGGTTGCCGAAGCGGGCTTGGGCACCGTTGCGGGGACAATCGGCGTGGTGCCGTTCTTTTGATCTTCCGCCTCCTGGGCCTGCGCGGCATCATTGGCGCGCTCTTCAGGGGTGCGGTTATCGCTGAATACCAGCAACAGGTAGCGGCTGCGGTTCAAGGCAGCGGTGGGCACGGCGCGCACAATGGCGAAGGGCTGGCCGGAATCGTGGATCACTTCCTTGACCGTCGCCACCGGGTAACCCGCCGGAAAGCGCTGACCCAGGCCGGAACTGACCAACAGGTCGCCTTCCTTGATGTCGGCGGTATCGGCCACGTGACGCAGCTCCAGGCGCTCGGGGTTGCCGGTGCCGCTGGCAATGGCGCGCAGCCCGTTGCGGTTGACCTGCACAGGGATGCTGTGGGTGGTGTCCGTCAGCAACAGTACCCGCGAGGTGTAGGGCATCAGCTCCACCACCTGGCCCATCAGGCCACGCGCATCCAGCACCGGCTGGCCCAGGACCACGCCGTCGCGCTCACCCTTGTTGATGATGATGCGATGGGTAAAGGGGTTGGGGTCCATGCCGATCAACTCGGCCACTTCGACCTTTTCGTTGACCAGCGCAGAAGAATTGAGCAACTCGCGCAGCCGAACGTTCTGCTCGGTCAGGGCCGCGAGCTTTTGCATGCGCCCCTGCAGCAGCAGGTTTTCAGTCTTGAGTTTTTCGTTCTCGGCGACCAGCTCGGTGCGGCTGCCGAATTGGCTGGCCACGCCTTGGTAGAGACGTTGCGGCAGGTCGGTGATCCAGTAAGTCTGCATCAACACCAGCGACATCTGACTGCGCACCGGCTTAAGCAGTGCGAAGCGCGCATCCACCACCATCAGCGCGACCGAAAGCACGACCAGCACCAATAAGCGCACGCCCAATGAGGGGCCTTTGGCGAAAAGCGGTTTAATAGGCCGCTCCTCCCAGGCAAATATTCTCTTTATTCATACGGCATCAAACCGGCCTGGATGCAGATTGAAGAAGATAAACGCCAACAGGCAGCACTGCAAAGTGCTGCCTGCGGGCGACGCATGGGCAAACCAGCAATGTCTTATTCGCTGGAGAGCAGGTCCATGGTGTGTTTATCCATCATTTCCAGTGCACGACCACCGCCCCGGGCAACGCAGGTCAGCGGGTCTTCGGCAACGATCACCGGCAGGCCGGTTTCCTGGGCCAGCAACTTGTCGAGGTCGCGCAGCAAAGCGCCACCACCCGTCAGGACCAGGCCGCGCTCGGCGATATCGGACGCCAATTCCGGCGGCGATTGCTCTAGGGCGCTTTTCACCGCCTGAACGATGGTAGCCAGGGACTCTTGCAGAGCTTCCAGCACTTCATTGGAGTTCAGGGTGAAGGCGCGAGGAACACCTTCGGCCAGGTTGCGACCGCGAACGTCGACTTCACGCACTTCGCCGCCCGGGTAGGCCGTACCGATTTCCTGCTTGATGCGCTCGGCGGTGGATTCGCCGATCAGGCTGCCGTAGTTACGACGCACATAGGTGATGATCGCTTCGTCGAAACGGTCGCCGCCCACGCGGACGGATTCGGCGTACACCACTCCGTTCAGGGAAATCAGGGCGATTTCGGTAGTACCACCACCGATATCCACCACCATCGAACCGCGCGCTTCCTCAACCGGCAGGCCGGCACCGATGGCGGCAGCCATAGGCTCTTCGATCAGGAACACTTCGCGGGCACCGGCGCCGAGGGCCGATTCACGGATGGCACGACGCTCCACCTGGGTGGACTTGCAAGGCACACAGATCAGCACACGAGGGCTGGGCTGCAAAAAACTGTTTTCGTGAACTTTGTTGATGAAGTACTGCAGCATCTTTTCGCAGACGCTGAAGTCGGCGATCACGCCGTCCTTCATCGGACGAATGGCGGCAATATTGCCGGGTGTCCGGCCGAGCATGCGCTTGGCCTCGGTGCCGACGGCAACGACACTTTTCTGATTACCATGGGTCCGAATGGCCACAACCGATGGCTCATTCAGAACGATACCGCGCTCGCGCACGTAAATAAGGGTGTTGGCAGTGCCCAGGTCAATGGAAAGATCGCTGGAAAACATGCCACGCAGTTTCTTGAACATGGGAAAGGGACCCTAGGCAACGCGTGGGTAAAAAAGTGCGGCAAACTCTAACAACGACAGGGATTTTGGGCAAGGCGCCAATGTGCTAAATTGGCCGACTTTCTGTGCACCAACCCCCACAATCGCGGCCGTAAGACCGTAGAAATGCGGTAGTGTTCCGACAATCTAACACACGGACAGCCTCCGTTCTGTTTTCCACAGGAGATTCCCATGGCGCTTGAACGCTCCGACGTGGAAAAAATCGCTCATCTGGCCTCGCTTGGCCTGAATGAAGCCGATCTTCCACAGACCACCGCAGCCCTGAACAGCATTCTCGGGCTGGTTGACCAAATGCAGGCCGTAAACACCGACGGCATCGAGCCCCTGGCTCACCCGCTGGAAGCCAGCCAGCGCCTGCGCGCAGACGTGGTGACCGAGCGCAATAATCGCGAGGCCTACCAGTCCATCGCGCCAGCGGTCGAAAACGGCCTGTACCTGGTTCCGAAAGTCATCGACTAAAGGGAAAGAGCCTTTCATGCATCACATGACTCTGGCCGAGATCGCCCGCGGTCTCGCCGATAAAAAGTTTTCCTCCGAAGAGCTGACCAAGACCCTGCTGGCGCGTATCGCCGCGCTGGACCCCAAGGTCAACAGCTTCATCAGCCTCACCGAAGAACTGGCCCTGAGCCAGGCCAAGGCCGCCGACGCCCGTCGCGCCAGCGGTGAGACCGGCGTACTGCTGGGCGCCCCGATCGCCCACAAAGACCTGTTCTGCACCCAGGGCATTCGCACCAGCTGCGGCTCGAAGATGCTCGACAACTTCAAGGCGCCTTATGACGCCACCGTGGTGTCCAAGCTGGCGACAGCCGGGGCCGTGACCCTGGGCAAGACCAACATGGACGAATTCGCCATGGGGTCGGCCAACGAGTCCAGCTACTTCGGCGCGGTAAAAAACCCGTGGAACCTGGAACATGTGCCGGGCGGCTCCTCCGGCGGTTCGGCAGCCGCCGTTGCCGCACGTTTCCTGCCGGCCGCCACCGCCACCGACACCGGTGGCTCGATTCGCCAGCCGGCGGCGTTCACCAACCTCACCGGTTTGAAGCCCACCTACGGTCGCGTTTCCCGCTGGGGCATGATCGCCTACGCCTCCAGCCTCGATCAGGGCGGCCCGCTGGCACGCACCGCCGAAGACTGTGCACTGTTGCTGCAAGGCATGGCCGGCTTCGACCCGCAGGATTCCACCAGCATCAATGAACCGGTGCCGGACTACAGCGCCAGCCTCAACACTTCGATCAAGGGCTTGCGCATCGGCGTGCCGAAGGAATACTTCAGCGCCGGCCTCGACCCGCGCATCGCCGAGCTGGTGAACAACAGCATCAAGGAGCTGGAAAAACTCGGCGCCGTGATCAAGGAAATCAGCCTGCCGAACAACCAGCACGCGATTCCTGCCTATTATGTGATCGCGCCGGCGGAAGCCTCCTCCAACCTGTCGCGCTTCGACGGCGTGCGCTTCGGCTATCGCTGCGAGAATCCAAAGGATCTGACCGACCTGTACAAACGCTCCCGTGGCGAAGGCTTCGGTGCCGAAGTGCAGCGCCGCATCATGGTCGGCGCCTATGCCCTGTCGGCCGGCTACTACGACGCGTACTACCTCAAGGCGCAGAAAATCCGTCGTTTGATCAAGAACGACTTCATGGCCGCCTTCGAAGAAGTCGACGTGATCCTCGGTCCGACCACGCCGAACCCGGCCTGGAAGATCGGCGCCAAGACCGGCGACCCGATCGCCGAGTACCTGGAAGACCTCTACACCATCACCGCCAACCTCGCGGGCTTGCCAGGCTTGTCCATGCCGGCCGGTTTCGTCGACGGTCTGCCGGTAGGCGTGCAATTGCTCGCCCCGTATTTCCAGGAGGGCCGCCTGCTCAATGTGGCGCACCAGTACCAGTTGCAGACTGACTGGCACACTCGCACCCCTACCGGCTTCTGAGGAGAACACTATGCAATGGGAAGTCGTGATCGGGCTGGAGATTCATACCCAGCTCGCCACCCAATCGAAGATTTTCTCCGGTAGCGCCACCACTTTCGGTGCCGAACCCAACACCCAGGCCAGCCTGGTGGACCTGGGTATGCCCGGCGTGTTGCCGGTTCTGAACGAAGAAGCGGTGCGCATGGCGGTGATGTTCGGCCTGGCGATTGACGCCGAAATCGGCCAACACAACGTATTTGCACGCAAGAACTACTTTTACCCGGACCTGCCCAAGGGCTACCAGATCAGCCAGATGGAGTTGCCGATCGTCGGCAAGGGCCACCTGGATATCCCGCTGGAAGACGGCACCATCAAACGTGTCGGAGTGACCCGCGCGCACCTTGAGGAAGACGCCGGCAAAAGCCTGCACGAGGAATTCCCTGGCGCCACCGGCATCGACCTGAACCGCGCCGGTACGCCGCTGCTGGAAATCGTCTCCGAGCCGGACATGCGCAGCGCCAAGGAAGCCGTGGCCTACGTCAAGACCATCCACGCCCTGGTGCGCTACCTGGGCATCTGCGACGGCAACATGGCAGAAGGCTCGCTGCGTTGCGACTGCAACGTGTCGATTCGGCCAAAGGGCCAGGTCGAGTTCGGCACCCGCTGCGAGATCAAGAACGTCAACTCGTTCCGCTTCATCGAGAAAGCGATCAACAGCGAAGTGCGGCGTCAGATCGAACTGATCGAAGACGGCGGCAAGGTCATCCAGCAGACGCGCCTGTACGACCCGAACAAAGACGAAACCCGCGCCATGCGCAGCAAAGAGGAAGCCAACGACTACCGTTACTTCCCCGACCCGGACCTGTTGCCGGTGGTGCTGGAGGACTCGTTCCTCAATGACATCCGCGCCACTCTGCCGGAATTACCACAGCAAAAGCGCGAGCGCTTCCAGGCGCAGTTCGGCCTGTCGGTCTACGACGCCAGCGTGCTGGCCTCCAGCCGCGAGCAAGCGAACTACTTCGAAAAAGTCGTGAGCATTGCCGGCGACGCCAAACTGGCGGCCAACTGGGTGATGGTCGAGCTGGGCAGCCTGCTGAACAAGCAGGGCCTGGAAATCGACGAGGCACCGGTCACCGCCGAGCAACTGGGCGGCATGCTGCTGCGCATCAAGGACAACACCATCTCCGGCAAAATCGCCAAGACCGTGTTCGAAGCCATGGCCAGCGGCGAAGGCAGTGCCGATGAGATCATCGAAAAGCGCGGCCTCAAGCAAGTCACCGACAGCGGCGCCATCTCGGCCGTTCTCGATGAAATGCTGGCGGCCAATGCCGAGCAGGTCGAGCAGTACCGTGCAGCGGACGAAGCCAAGCGCGGCAAGATGTTCGGTTTCTTTGTCGGCCAGGCCATGAAAGCGTCCAAGGGCAAGGCCAACCCGCAACAGGTGAACGAACTGCTCAAAAGCAAGCTTGAAGGCTGACAACGATGAATGGTCCGAGTGAGACTTCACGCTTAACTCGGACTCCCTGTGGGAGGGGGCTTGCCCCCGATAGCGGTGATTCAGTCAACCCAGTGGCGGCTGACACTCAGCTATCGGGGGCAAGCCCCCTCCCACATTTGTAACGGGGTAACCTTAGAATGAAGCGTCTACTCGGCCTCCTGGCCCTGTTCTCTCTTTTAGGCGGTTGCGCCAGCGGCATCATCGACCCCAACGGCTACGACGAAACCGGCACCGCTTCCTATTACGGCGCCAGACACCACGGCAAGAAGACTGCCAGCGGTGAACTCTTCAACCAGAACGCCCTGACCGCCGCCCATCGGCAACTGCCTTTCGGCACCCAGGTCAAGGTGACCAACCTGAACAACGACCGCTCCGTGGTGGTGCGCATCAATGATCGCGGCCCGCATACCCGTGGGCGACTGATCGACCTCTCACGCAAGGCAGCCGAGCAACTGGGCATGCTGAGCAGCGGCACCGCACGGGTTCGCGTGCAGGCCCTGAGCAACTGAACCACAACGCAAGGAGCCCTGACCATTTTCGGATTAACCGCCCTCTCCCCCTGGAGCCTGCTGGAACTGATCAGCGGCCTGTTGCTGCTGATTGTCGGCGCCGAAATTCTGGTACGCGCCGCGGTGCGCCTGGCCGCCAGCCTTAAGGTGCGGCCATTGATCATCGGCCTGACGATCGTCGCCTTCGGCAGCAGCGCACCGCAGATGACGGTCAGCCTGCAAGCCACCTTGGCCGGCAATACCGACATTGCCGTGGGCAGTGTGATTGGCAGCAGCATCTTCAACATCCTGGTGACCCTGGGCCTTTCTGCGCTGATCATCCCACTGCGGGTTTCGCGACAACTGGTACGCCTGGATATTCCGGTGATGATCCTCGCCGGGCTGCTGGTATTTACCCTGGCCGCCAACGAGGAACTCACGCCGGTCGATGGCGCGCTGCTGCTGGTGGCGCTGATCGCCTACCTCGGTGTGCTGCACTACCAGACCCGCCACTCACGGCGGCCGCGTACCCTCGACACCGTGGCCCAGGCACCATGGCTGAGCAGCGTGCTGCTGATGTTGGGCGGTTTGCTGGTGCTGGTGCTGGCCGGGCACTTGTTGCTCGGTGCGGCGGTGGATGTGGCGAGCGACCTGGGCCTGTCGGAACGCATCATCGGCCTGACGCTGATCGGCGTCGGCACTTCGCTGCCGTGCATGGCCACCTCCCTGATCGCCGCCCTGCGTGGGCAGCGGGAAATCGCCGTGGGCAACGTGATCGGCAGCAATCTGTTCAATCTGCTGGGTGTGCTGGGCCTGACAGCTGTGCTGGCGCCGTCGCCGCTGTCGGTCTCGCCCAACGCACTGGTTTTCGATTTGCCGGTGATGCTCGGCGTAGTGGTGCTGTGCCTGCCGGTGTTCTATACCGGCTACCGCGTGACCCGTGCCGAAGGTTTGGTGCTGCTGGGCTTGTACCTCGCGTATGGGCTGCATGTGATGTCGTTCACCACCGGCATGCCCCTGGCCAACAAACTTGAACACTTGATGGTGTATTACATCCTGCCAGTGCTGGTGGCGTTTCTGTTGTTCAGCACGCTGCGAGCCTGGCGCCGCCAACACAAGAGGGAATCGTCATGACCGAGCAGAAAACACCTGGAGTTGAGATGCGTCGCCAGGTGATGGGCGACGCGTTTGTCGACCGCGCACTGGGCAACGCCACGGACTTCACCCAGCCGCTGCAGGACTTCGTTAACGAGCACGCCTGGGGCGCCGTGTGGAACCGCGACGGTTTGCCCCTCAAGACCCGCAGCCTGATCACCCTCGCCGCCCTGACCGCGCTCAAGTGCCCGCAAGAACTCAAAGGCCACGTACGTGGCGCGTTGAACAATGGCTGTAGCGTAGAAGAGATCCGCGAGGCCCTGCTGCACTGCGCGGTGTACGCCGGGGTGCCGGCCGCCATCGATGCGTTTCGAGCGGCGCAGGAAGTGATCGACAGCTACCAGAAAGACGCCTAGATCCAGCCCCCGGCCTGCAACACGAAAATACCGATATTCGTGGTCACCGCCGCCATCAGCGTGGTGATCACGATAATCGCCGCCGCCAGTTCATGATTGCCCTCGGCCGCCCGGGCCATCACAAAGCTGGCAGCTGCGGTCGGCGCACCGAAGTACAAGAACAGAATTCCCAGTTCCGCCCCACGAAAGCCCAGCAGCCACGCGCCGAGCGTGGCGAGCAGCGGCAGCCAGATCATTTTCATCAGGCTCGCGCTCAACGCCATGCTGCCGCTCTTGCGCAGCGCCGCCAGGGACAAGGTGCCGCCGATGCAGATCAAGGCCAGTGGCAAGGTGGTGTCTGCCAGGTATTGCGCGGACTTTTCCAACCAGCCCGGTAAACCGATCTTGAAGTAAGCGAACGGCGCGGCTGTGATCACGCTGATGATCAGCGGGTTGGCGACCACGCTTTTGAAGATGCTCCACGGGTCGGACTTGATCACCGGGCTATACACCGCCAGCACGATGGTCGACAGCGTGTTGTAGAACAGGATCACCAACGCCGCGAGGATCGCGCCGAGGGAGATGCCGTAGTCGCCATACATGCTCGCCGCCAGTGCCAGGCCGATCACGCCGTTATTACCGCGAAACGCGCCTTGGGCGTAGATGCCGCGATCTTCCTTGGGGCAACGAAAGATCGCCCACCCCCAAGCCAGGGCAAAGCTCACCAGCGTGGCGACGCAAAAGTAGATCAGCAGGCCCGGCTTGAGCGCCGAGTGCAGGTCCGCATGCAGGATGCCCAGGAACAACAGCGCCGGCATGGTGACGTTGAACACCAGGGACGATGCAGTGTGGATAAAGTTGTCGTTGATCCAGTTGATGCGCTTGAGCAGCACTCCCAGAAACAGCATGGCAAACACCGGCGCGGTGATCGTGAGGGTGGTGAGGAAGATAGCCAGCATGCCGGGGAGAACCTTGGTGAGCGTCGTTAGGTGGCTAATGATAAGCCATACAGCTCAGGGGTGCCTGTTAGACCGCTATCGGGGGCAAGCCCCCTCCCACAGTTTGAATTGTGAATACCTTCAAATGTGGGAGGGGGCTTGCCCCCGATGCAGACGCCTCGGTCTCAGGTAATCGGCGCCGGGTTGAACAACGTGATGTCGTTGTGCAGCTTGTGATGCTCGGCCCACGTCTTCTTCTTGCCGCTGGCCACGTCCAGGTAAAAGTGAAACAACTCCCAGCCCAGCTCCTCAATGCTTGCGCGCCCGGTGGCGATACGGCCGGCGTCAATGTCGATGAGGTCCGGCCAGCGTTGCGCCAGCTCCGTACGCGTCGAGACCTTAACCACCGGCGCCATCGCCAGCCCATAGGGCGTACCACGACCGGTGGTGAACACATGCAGGTTCATCCCAGCCGCCAGTTGCAACGTGCCGCACACGAAGTCGCTGGCCGGAGTGGCGCAGAAGATCAGGCCCTTGCCCTTGAAGCGCTCGCCAGGGCCGAGCACGCCATTGATTGCGCTGCTGCCGGACTTGACGATGGAGCCCAACGACTTCTCGACAATGTTCGACAACCCGCCTTTCTTGTTGCCCGGCGTGGTGTTGGCACTGCGATCTGCCTCGCCTTTGGCCAGGTAACGGTCGTACCAGTCCATTTCTCTGACCAACTCTTCGGCCACTTCCTTCGTCTGTGCGCGAGAGGTCAACAGGTAGATGGCATCACGCACTTCGGTGACTTCGGAAAACATCACCGTCGCGCCGGCCCGCAGCAACAAGTCCGAGGCGTAGCCCAGGGCCGGGTTGGCGGTGATACCGGAAAACGCATCGCTGCCGCCGCACTGCATGCCCAGGATCAGCTCGGACGCCGGCACGGTTTCCCGGCGGCGCTGGTCGAGCTTCTTCAGGCGCACTTCGGCCAGTTCCATGATCTGCTCGATCATCTCGGTGAAACCGTGGCTGGAGTCCTGCAGCCGATACAGCCACGGCTCGCTCAAGTCGACGGAACTGTCGTTGTCGTGCATCACCTGGCCGGCCTGCAATTTCTCACAGCCCAGGCTGATCACCAGGGCTTCGCCCCCCAGGTTCGGGTTGCGCGCCAGGTTGCGCACGGTACGGATCGGGATGTAGGCATCCGTCGCGGTGATCGCCACCCCGCAGCCGTAGCTGTGAGTCAGCGCCACCACGTCATCGACATTGGGGTACTTGGGCAGCAACTCTTCCTTGATGCGCTTGACCGCGTGGTCCAGCACGCCGGTCACGCACTGCACCGTGGTGGTGATGCCCAGGATATTGCGCGTGCCGACGGTGCCGTCGGCATTGCGGTAGCCCTCGAACGTATAGCCCTCCAGCGGCGCCTGGCCCTCGGGCACTTCGGTAGACAGCGGCAGGCTATCCAGCGGTGGCGCGGTGGGCATGCGCAGTTGATCTTCCTGGACCCAACTGCCACGCGGAATCGGCGCCAAGGCATACCCGATGGTCTGGCCGTAACGAATAATCTGACCGCCCTCGGGAATATCTTCCAGGGTCACTTTGTGGCTCTGGGGGATGAAGTCTACGGTCACCAGGCCGTCCGGGAACTCAGTCCCGGCCGGTACGCCCTGGTCGTTGACCACGATCACTACGTTGTCGCGCTCGTGCAAACGAATCGAGCGCGGCGAGTCGGCATGTTCAATCAACTGCATTACACGAACCTCAGGAATGCGCTTGGGTAAGGTGGGTTACTTCAGGCCCCTGGGCGGGCGGCTCTTTGAGCACCACGCGCTTGATCGGACCGACGATCACCAGGTAGCTGAACACCGCCACCAGCGCGTTGGCGCCGACAAACACCAGGGCCCATTTGAAAGAACCGGTGGTGCTGATGATGTAGCCGATGACAATCGGTGTGGTGATCGACGCCAGGTTACCGAAGGTGTTGAACAAGCCACCACTGAGGCCGGCGATTTGTTTCGGCGAAGTGTCGGACACCACCGCCCAGCCCAGTGCGCCAACGCCCTTGCCGAAGAAGGCCAAGGCCATGAAGCCCACCACCATCCACTCCACATCCACGTAGTTGCACGCAATGATGCTGCTGGAAACCAGCAGGCCGGCGATGATCGGCGCCTTGCGGGCAAAGGTCAGCGAGTGGCCTTTGCGCAGCAGGTAATCGGAAATCACCCCGCCGAGCACGCCGCCGATAAAGCCGCAGATCGCCGGCAACGAGGCGATGAAACCGGCCTTGAGGATGGTCATGCCACGGTCCTGCACCAGATATACCGGGAACCAGGTCAGGAAGAAGTAGGTGATGCCGTTGATGCAGTACTGGCCCAGATACACCCCGAGCATCATGCGGTTGGTGAGCAACTGGCGGATGTAATCCCACTTCGGCCCGTCGGTTTTCTTACCCTTGGCCTTGTCCTGATCCATATCGACCATCGCGCCATTGGCGGCGATGTGATTGAGCTCGGCCTCGTTGATCATCGGGTGCTGGCGGGGGCTGTGGATCACTTTCAGCCAGATCAGCGAGAACACGATGCCGATCACGCCCATCACGATAAACACGTGCTGCCAGCCGAAGCGGTAGACGATCCAACCCATCAGGGGCGCGAACAGCACCGTGGCGAAGTACTGCGCCGAGTTAAATATCGCCGAGGCGGTGCCCCGTTCAGCGGTCGGGAACCAGGCCGCGACGATGCGTGCGTTACCCGGGAAGGAAGGTGCCTCGGCCAGGCCCACCAGGAAGCGCAGCATAAACAGCGCGACCACGGCGGTGGAAACACCGAACTCACCCACATAGCCTTGCAGCACGGTGAACAGGGACCAGGTGAAGATGCTCAGGGCATAGACTTTTTTCGAGCCGAACCGGTCCAGCAGCCAGCCACCGGGAATTTGCCCGGCCACATAGGCCCAACCGAATGCGGAGAAGATGTAACCGAGAGTGACCGCGTCGATGCCGAGGTCTTTTTGCAGGCTGGAGCCCGCGATGGCGATGGTGGCCCGGTCGGCGTAGTTGATCGTGGTCACCACAAAGAGCATGAGCAGGATCAAATAGCGGACGTGGGTCGGCTTGGTCGCTTGCATGTAGAAGTACTCCCACTAATTATTTTTTTTGCGGGTAATGGTTTTCTGTTTTGGTCGTGGGGCCGGCAGGCGTCCGGCCCCACGGGGTATTGCGTCTTACGAACCGATGTAGCTGGTTTTCACCACGGTGTAGAACTCTTGCGCATAGCGACCCTGCTCACGCGAACCATAGGATGAGCCCTTACGCCCACCGAACGGAACGTGATAATCCACGCCGGCGGTCGGCAGGTTGACCATCACCATTCCGGCCTGGGAGTGGCGCTTGAAGTGATTGGCGTACTTCAGCGACGTGGTGGCGATACCGGCCGACAAGCCGAACTCGGTGTCGTTGGCCATGGCCAGGGCTGCCTCGTAGTCCGCCACGCGCACCACGTTGGCCACTGGCCCGAAGATTTCTTCACGGCTGATGCGCATGGCCGCTTCGCTGTCAGCGAACAAAGTCGGCGCGAGGAAGTAACCCTCGGTGTCGCACGTCACCAGGCTGCCACCGCTGACCAACCGCGCGCCTTCGCTTTGGCCGATATCGATGTATTTCATGTCCTGATCCAGTTGGGCCTGGGACACGACGGGGCCGATATCGGTGCCGCTCTTGAGGGCATGGCCGACCTTGATCGACTTCATGCGCTCGGCCATGGCCGCGACAAACTGGTCGTGGATGCCGGCGGTCACGATCAAACGGCTGGACGCTGTGCAACGTTGCCCGGTGGAGTAGAACGCGCTCTGTACCGCCAGCTCGACCGCTTGTTTGAGGTCGGCGTCGTCGAGAATGATCTGCGGGTTCTTGCCGCCCATTTCCAACTGCACTTTGGCCTGACGCGACACACAGCTGACGGCGATCTGACGGCCGACACCGACGGAACCAGTGAAGCTGATGCCGTCGACTTTCGGGCTGTTGACCAGCACATCACCGACCACACGGCCGCTGCCCATTACCAGGTTGAACACACCGTCCGGGAAACCGGCGCGGGAGATGATTTCCGCGAGGGCCCAGGCGCAACCCGGCACCAGCTCGGCGGGCTTGATTACCACGCAGTTGCCGTAGGCCAGGGCCGGGGCGATTTTCCATGCGGGGATGGCAATCGGGAAGTTCCACGGGGTGATCAAACCAACCACACCAAGGGCTTCGCGGGTAACTTCGACGTTGACGCCCGGACGCACCGACGGCACGTAGTCGCCGGACAAGCGCAGGCATTCGCCAGCAAAGAATTTGAAGATATTGCCGGCGCGAGTCACTTCACCGATGGCTTCGGGCAGGGTCTTGCCCTCTTCACGGGCCAGCAGGGTGCCGAGTTCTTCGCGGCGGGCGAGGATTTCGCTGCCGACTTTATCCAGCGCATCGTGGCGGGCCTGAATGCCCGAGGCGGACCAGGCCGGGAACGCGGCGCGTGCGGCGTCGATGGCGGCGTTGACTTGAGCAACATCAGCCTTGGCGTATTCGCCGATGACATCAGACAACTCCGACGGGTTGATATTGGTGCAATAGTCCACACCGGCCACCCACTGGCCATTGATGTAGTTTTCAAAGCGTTTGGCTTGGGACACGAATCTTCTCCTGACGCAAAAGGCCGCTGATTGCTCAGCGGCCTTGTAAATGTCTTATTGCGGGCCTTGCTTATCGATCAGCGCGGCGAGGGCTTCGTACTCTTCCGGCAGCAGGTCGGTCAGCGGTGTGCGCACTGGGCCGGCGTCATAACCGGCGATTTTTGCGCCGGCCTTGACGATGCTCACGGCATAACCGGCCTTGCGGTTGCGGATGTCCAGGTAAGGCAGGAAGAAGTTGTCGATGATCTTGCTGACGGTGGCGTGATCATCCTTGGCGATCGCGTGGTAGAAGTCCATCGCGGTTTTCGGGATGAAGTTGAACACCGCCGAGGAGTACACCGGTACGCCCAAAGCCTTGTAGGCAGCGGCATAAACTTCTGCGGTGGGCAGGCCGCCCAGGTAGCTGAACCGATCACCGAGGCGACGGCGGATCGACACCATCAGTTCGATGTCACCCAGGCCGTCCTTGTAGCCGATCAGGTTCGGGCAGCGCTCAGCCAGACGCTCCAGCAGCGGCGCAGTCAGACGGCAGACGTTGCGGTTGTAGACCACCACGCCAATCTTGACCGATTTGCACACGGCTTCAACGTGGGCGGCAACCCCATCCTGGCTGGCTTCGGTGAGGTAGTGCGGCAGCAGCAACAGGCCCTTGGCCCCCAGACGCTCGGCTTCCTGAGCATATTCGATAGCCTGACGCGTCGAACCGCCGACGCCGGCGAGGATCGGCACGCTGGTGGCGCAGGTATCAACAGCAGTCTTTACCACTTGGGAATATTCGCTGGCGGCCAGGGAGAAAAACTCACCGGTGCCGCCGGCGGCGAACAAGGCGGTGGCGCCGTACGGGGCCAGCCACTCCAGGCGCTTGATGTAACCCGCCTGGTGGAAATCACCCTGCGCGTTGAAATCGGTCACGGGGAAAGACAGCAGACCGTGGGAAAGGATGGACTTCAGTTCTTGTGGATTCATTATTCGAACACCCTGGGTAAAGACTTTCTGTCGAAAGGTTTGTTGTTGGTTTTGATGATGTCGTACGTCATCGTACAACTATAAAACTATTCGTCAACTGCAATTCATCAACCTCCCGGCAAAGAGTGTTGAAACAGGCATTCTTGACGTAGGAAATTTATGCTCTATGCTCGCCGTAGCTGTATATACATACAGTAACCAAGGAAGATTCCTACGACTTAGCAAGGAGCTAACATGTCAGGTCTTGAACTCGCATTACCCGAAAAAAACCCACCGACCCTACGCTTCGAAGGCGGCGAACACACGTCAATTGGCGACGATACGCTGCTGCGCTTCGCCAAAGACGCCGCGCCGATACCTGCGCGAGAAGTTGAGCTGCATCTGCCCAACGGGCTGGCACTGACTTACGGCCAAGTGATCGCCCTGGGTGGCGACTTCTACGGCATCCCTGGCCAACCGATCAGCGATGGTGCCTCCCCCGCCGAGCGTGTGCAACGCTTCACGGCCGCGTTCAATTCCCTGGCCGTGTTGCCGGCGTCACGGGAAGAAGCACGCAACATCCTTGGGGTGATGCAAAAGGAGATCAACGCGGTCAACCAGGCAATCAAGGCAGGCAAACAGCCTCATGAGGCGTACGACGCCTTGGGCGATAGCTTGTCCGAGGAGTGGAACCGCATCACCGGTGGCGGCAGCGCGGTGTCGGCGCTGATTCCGCTGGGACGTTACTTGAAACTGGCGGCGGACAACGCCGACCACTTCGGCGAGTGGGCGCTGTCGGCCTACCTCGCCGGGCATACCGCAGCCCTGCAACAGGCAGTGATAGCTCATCAGACAGGCACCGACCAGGCGCTGGAACTGGCCTATGCCATGAACAGTTTTGCCGATCATTTTTTGACCGATCTGTTTTCCGCCGGCCACCTGCGCGTGCCACGCAAGCAATTGGCCGCCGTGGTTACCCCCGGAGAACTCGGCTCGCTGATCAGCCGTTTCATGCACGACGAAGACAGTAAATTCGGGCTCAAGGTGCGCAATGCCATGGGTGACGAATGGCATGCCTACGGGGATAAGCGCTACTTCGACAGCGCCGATGCGGCCAGTCGGGCCCAAGTCAAACGCGCGGTGCAAGCCTCGGCGGACGAAATCTTCGACACTTTCCTCAGCGGCACCGCGCCCTCCCCGGCCACCTTCAAGGCGCCGCTGTACGTGCCGGACCTGAATGCCGCTCAAAACCCGGCAAACAACTTTTCGCCGCTGTTCAAGAGGGAGGGCGACAAGGTGCTGCGGCGCAAGGACGTAAATGACTTGAACGACAAGCAGTGGACGAATGATTGGTGGGGATGGAGTACGTACTTGTTGCTCAAGGACTACGAACCCAATACACCGGTCTGATCACAACCGTTGCCCCGTCGATGATCAAACCCTGAGACTCACCCGCGCTGCGCCTGCGCCTCTTCATGGGCATGGCGCAGCCGCTCGCGACTGTTGGTCAGGTGCAAACGCATGGCCGCTCGTGCCGCGTCCGAATCCTGGCGGGCAATCGCTTCGTAGATTTCTTCGTGCTCGCGGCTCAGGCGGTCCATGTAGTGCTGTTGGTCATCATGGGCCAAGCGTGCGGAGTTCAGGCGGGTCCGAGGAATGATGCTGGTACCCAGGTGGGTCATGATGTCAGTGAAGTAACGGTTGCCGGTGGACAATGCGATTTCCAGATGGAACGCGAAGTCTGACGCAACCGCATCCCCCGCGTGCGCGGCGCTTTCGTTCAGCGCGTCGAGTGCCGCGCGCATGGCCGCCAATTGCTCATCGCTGCGACGCAACGCGGCGAGGCCGGCCGACTCCACTTCCAGGCTGATCCGCAGCTCCAGAATCGCCAACACATCGCGCAAGGTCACCACGGTAGCGGGGTCGATACGAAAGCCGCTGGGGCTTGGTGTATCCAGCACGAAAGTGCCGATGCCGTGCCGGGTCTCTACCTGGCCTGCGGCCTGCAAACGTGAGATGGCTTCACGCACCACCGTGCGACTGACCCCATGAGCTTCCATGATCGCCGACTCGGTGGGCAGCTTATCGCCACGTTTGAGCTGACCATCGCGGATTTGCTCGGATAACACCGTGACCAATTCCTGAGCAAGGCTGCGGCGCTTGCGGGGAAGACGAGGGGCGGTGTTGGCGTTTTCCATGTGGGGTCATCTTTGTCGGTGAACTGAAGGGGCATCATAGCCCATGACGGTTGTATGATCACCGCTCGCGCTGCACTTTCATCGGCTTTCGCGCGCGTAGTACATATCGCCGCCGTACCTACCCGTGTTCGGATAGACCCACCGGTTACTTCAGCCGCGGCAGTGAGTGCGAAACGTTCTCCTGCTCCTGTCAGATATGACAGCAGACAACCTCACCAGACCGTCGCAGAGTCAAGCCTGTTCCGACACCCAGGTGAGCGCTCATGAAACGCCTTACTTTGTTATGCGCAGCCTGGCTGCTGACCTGCGTCGTTCTGGCTGCCCCGGGCGTACGCAACGGCGGGGGCGAGGACGTCATATTGCAGGGGTTCCACTGGAACTCCAGTCGCACGACCCCGCAAACGTGGTACGAAATACTGAAACAAATGGCCCCCACCATCGGGCGCGATGGCTTCACCAAAATCTGGTTGCCTCCCGCCTGGGTCGATAAATCCAGCTGGGTCGACGCGAACTCAGGGACTTCCGGCGGCGGGGAGGGTTACTTCTGGCACGACTTTGACAAAAACAGCAATTACGGCAGCGAACCCCAGCTCAAACAAGCGGTTGACGCCTTATCGAGCGCTGGCGTGCAAGCGGTGTACGACGTAGTGCCTAACCATATGAACGACAACCTCCCCGGCACCCAGGTGCGCTTTCTTCGGCGCCTCAAGCTGTGGCGCACTGACTGCATCTCCCCCACCCCTGCGTCAAGCTGCGACGAAGGCGACCCGTTTGATAGCGGCAAGGCCGACCTCAACACCAGCAGTCCGGAGGTTTCGTCACGCATGATGCAGGAGTTCAGGAACCTGCGGGATAACTACGGCGCCAAGGGCTTGCGCTTCGATTTTGTGCGCGGCTATGCGCCGGAGCGGGTCAACCTGTGGATGAAAGATTTTGGCGACCAAGCGTTCTGCGTTGGCGAACTGTGGAAAAGCCCTGGCGAGTTTCCCGCCAGCGACTGGCGCAATAAAGCCAGCTGGCAGGACATTCTCAAGGACTGGTCGGACAGATCGCGTTGCGCAGTCTTCGATTTCGCGCTCAAGGAGCGCCTGCAAAATGGCAGCCTCGCCGAATGGCGGCACGGCCTCAGTAGCAACCCGGACCCAGCCTGGCGGCAGATTGCGGTGACGTTCGTCGACAACCACGACACCGGCTATTCCCCGGGGCAATACGGCGGGCAGCACCACTGGCCTGTACCCGAAGACAAGCGCAACATCGCCTACGCTTACATTCTGCTGAGCCCCGGCATACCCACGGTGTATTGGCCCGACATGTACGACTGGGGCCGTGGCGATCTGATTCGCACGCTGATCAAACTGCGCAAGGACGCCGGCATTCGAGCCGACTCGCCCATCCGCTTTCAGAGCCACTATTCAGGATTGGTGGCTACGATCAATGGCAGTCGCCAGCGCTTATTGATCGCCCTGGACGCGAACCTCAGCATGATCCCGGAGGGTTTTACCCAGGCACTGTTCGCGGACGCAGAGCGTATTCGAGCCTGGCAAACTCGCTCGGCACCGGAAGACACCACGACGACACTACACTGCGACAATGCAAACCCTGGCAATGGGCAGGCAGTGTACGCCGTGGGTTCGCCGGTTGAACTGGGCGCCTGGGATCCGGCCCACGCCATCTCACTGAGGCCAACAGCGCCGCATCGGTGGAGCGGCGCCGTGGTATGGCCGACCCAGCAAGCCATCAAATGGAAATGTGTGATCCGCAGCCTCAGCAACGTCAACCAAGCCTATTGGCAAAAGGACCCTGACAACTCGTTGATCACCGGTGCCGGCACCGAGGCCGTAGGCAGTTTTTGACAAAAAAATGCCCCGGCAAGACCGAGGCATTTTTCAACCGACGTGCGAACGACGCCGTTTTGTCACTTCACCACTTTCAGACTAGGACGACCGCTGGGACGCGGAGGCTCAGTGTCCGGTGGCGGCATATCGTCGCCCTCTTCGCCGTCGATCGTTTCGTCATCCTCGAAGGGCGACTCCAGATCAAACACCATGCCTTGCCCATTCTCACGGGCATAAATCCCGAGAATGGCGCCAATCGGCACATACAGCGTATGGGGCACACCGCCAAAACGCCCTTCGAAGCTCACCGCTTCGTTGTCCATGTGCAGATGACGCACGGCACTGGGCGAGATGTTCAGCACGATCTGTCCATCACTGGCAAACCCCTGCGGTACCTGAACCGCAGGAAATTCGGAATTGACCAGCATGTGCGGGGTGCAATCGTTGTCCACAATCCACTCATAGAGCGCGCGGACCAGGTAGGGTCGACTGGAGTTCATCAACGGCTCCTTAAGCCTTAGCGCATATCGCGTTCGACACCAGACAGACTCGCCTGGAAAGCCTCACGCGCAAACTGGCGCTCCATGTAATCAAGCAACGGCTTGGCAGGCCGAGGCAGTTCAATGCCCAGAATCGGCAAGCGCCAGAGTATGGGTAATAGGCAGCAATCCACCAAGCTTTGTTCCTCGCTGAGGAAAAAAGGTTTATCGGCGAACAACGGCGAAACGCCGGTCAGGCTTTCGCGCAATTCCTTACGCGCCTGCACCCGAGCGGGCTCTTTTGTACGCGAATCCAGAATCACATCCACCAACCCGCACCAGTCACGCTGGATCCGATGGATCAGCAGCCGGCTGTTGGCACGCGCCACCGGATACACCGGCAGCAGAGGCGGATGAGGATAACGCTCATCCAAGTATTCCATCACCACGGTTGACTCCCACAACGCCAGGTCACGATCGACCAGGGTGGGCAAGCTGCCGTAAGGGTTCACTTCGATCAGTTTCGGCGGCTGACGGCCCGCCTCCACACTGATGATCTCGGCGCTGACACCCTTCTCTGCGAGCACAATACGTACTCGGTGGGAATAGTGGTCGGCGGGGTCGGAGTAACAGGCCAACCGATTGGTCACGCCCATGGCGGTCCTCCTCGCTTGTTGAAATTATCGAAAGCTCAAAAACGAGCGCGCCCAGAGAGCATCTCTGTAGTACCTGATGACCAGGTCGCTACGGTTCAGAGATGCCGCTGGGCGCGCAAGATTAACAGCAATTGCTTACGGTTGGATCAATGCACATCCTTCCAGTATTCGCGTTTGAGCAGATAGGCGAATACGAAGAAGAAGGCCAGGTACAGCAATACATAGGTACCGATACGCTGGTGTTGCAGTTTGACCGGGTTAGCCGAGTAGGCCAGGAAGGTCACCAGGTTCTTGACCTTCTCGTCGAACTGCTCTTCATTCAGTGCACCGGTCTTAGGCACGATGGTCAATTGATCGCAGGCCTCATGGGTCAGAGGCGTGCCGGTCAACGGATCATATTGCTTCTTACCGTTCTCAACGACCTGAACCTGCTTGCATCCTACCACTTGGCGCCCCTGCAGGCCGACCAGCACGTTAGGCATGCCGACGTTCGGGAACACTTTGTTGTTCACACCCCAGGGGCGTGTCGGATCTTCGTAGAACGACTTCAGATAGCTGTACAGCCAATCGGTGCCACGCACACGAGCGACCAGGGTCAGATCAGGCGGTGCAGCACCGAACCAGGCCTTGGCGTCCGCCGGCTGCATGCCGATGTTCATGTGGTCGCCGATCTTGGCGCCAGTGAAGACCAACTTTTCCAGCATCATTTCATGAGGGATGCCCAGGTCATCGGCAACGCGTTCATAGCGTTGGAACTTGGCGCTGTGGCAACCCATGCAGTAGTTGGCGAACGTACGCGCACCGTCCTGCATGGCGGCTTTGTCGGATACGTCAATATCGACTTTTTCCAGTTCCGGCCCGCCATGTTCGGCAGCGAAGGACAGCAGCGGCAGTGCCGCAAGCATCAATGCAACGAATAATTTTTTCATCAGCCAGTCACCCTTTCCGGAACCGGTTTGGTCTTCTCTAGCCGGGTATAGAACGGCATCAGAATGAAGTAGGCGAAGTACAGGAAGGTGCAGACCTGCGACAGCAACGTCCGCCCCGGGGTTGGCGCCAGTACGCCCAATACGCCCAGGATCACGAAAGCAATGCAGAACACCCACAACCAGATCTTGCTCAACCAGCCCTTGTAACGCATGGACTTGACCGGGCTTCGGTCGAGCCAGGGCAGTACGAACAGCACCGCGATGGCCGCGCCCATGGCGATCACGCCCATAAGCTTGTCTGGGATGGCCCGCAAGATCGCGTAGAACGGCGTGAAGTACCAGACGGGAGCGATGTGCTCAGGTGTCTTGAAGGCATTGGCCTGTTCGAAGTTAGGCTTCTCCAGGAAATAGCCGCCCATCTCCGGGAAAAAGAACACGATCGAGCAGAACACGAACAAGAACACCACTACGCCGACAATGTCTTTGACGGTGTAGTACGGATGGAAGGGAATGCCATCCAGCGGGATACCGTTCTCGTCCTTGTGCTTCTTGATGTCCACGCCATCCGGGTTGTTCGAACCCACTTCGTGCAGAGCCAGGATGTGCAGCACCACCAGTCCCAGGATCACGATGGGCAACGCCACCACATGCAGGGCGAAGAAGCGGTTCAGGGTGATGCCGGAGATCAGGTAGTCACCCCGAATCCACTGGGTCAGGTCATTGCCGATCACGGGGATAGCGCCGAACAGCGAGATGATCACCTGGGCCCCCCAGTACGACATCTGACCCCACGGCAGCAGGTAACCCATGAAGGCTTCGGCCATCAGCGCCAGGTAGATCAGCATGCCGAAGACCCACACCAGTTCACGCGGCTTCTGATAGGAACCGTAGAGCAAACCACGGAACATATGCAGATAGACCACGATAAAGAACGCCGAAGCGCCAGTGGAGTGCAACAACCGCAGGATCGAGCCGTACTCGACGTCACGCATGATGTATTCGACGGAGGCGAATGCCTCTTCCGCCGAAGGGTTGTAGCTCATGGTCAGCCACACGCCGGTAACAATCTGGTTGACCAGCACCAGCAGCGCCAGGGAGCCGAAGAAATAGAAGAAGTTGAAGTTTTTTGGAGCGTAGTACTTGCTGAGATGGTCTTCCCACATTTTGGTGGCGGGGAAGCGCGCATCCACCCAATCCATGAACTTGCTCATCACGCGTTCTCCTTATCGAGGCCAATGACAATAAGGTCGTCAGTTTCGTAGGTATGCGGTGGCACGGGCAGGTTCAGCGGAGCAGGTTGGGACTTGTAGACGCGGCCAGCGAGATCGTAGTGAGAACCGTGGCATGGGCAGAAATAACCGCCGACCCAATCCTGGCCCAGATCGGCAGGGGCCACTTCCGGGCGGAAGGTTGGCGAGCAACCCAAATGGGTACAGAGTCCGACCAGCAACAGAATCTCTGGTTTGATCGAACGCACTTCGTTCTTGGCGTAGGCGGGTTGGTCGGATTTCTCGGACTTCGGGTCAGACAACTGCCCCTCGATCTTTTTAAGATTTCCCAGGATTTCCTCGGTACGACGAACGATGAACACTGGCTGACCGCGCCATTCAGCAATCATCTGCTGGCCTGGCTCGATTTTGCTGACATTCACCTTCACCGGTGCACCTGCGGCTTTCGCCTTGGCACTGGGAAACCATGACCCCACGAACGGGACCGCAGCCCCCACCGCTCCTGCAGCACCCACCACGGATGTGGCTGCTACCAAGAAGCGACGCCGGCCTGCATTCACGCCGTCATTGCTCATTCAGTCCTCTCCCATCAGCTTTTTGGCCTGTTAAATCAGGCGTCTACTAAGTATTAAATCTGAACTTATAAAAATTTTGCCGAATGGTAATGAAAAGCCCCACCTCTGACAAGGGAATTACCCGGAGCTCCGGCTCCAGGCCTTGTAGTATAGGGGGTCTACGGATGTGGCAAGTTGTCACGCCAATTTTTATGCATAAATTGCAGGCAATAAAAAACGCCCAGCTCCGTGAGGAGGCTGGGCGTTCTTCTGGAACGTAAAGCGAATTAACGCTTCGAGTACTGCGGACGCTTACGCGCTTTACGCAGACCGACTTTCTTACGTTCAACTTCACGAGCATCGCGAGTCACGAAGCCAGCTTTGCGCAGAGCGCTACGCAGGGTTTCGTCGTAGCTCATCAGTGCGCGAGTGATACCGTGGCGGATTGCGCCAGCTTGACCACTTACACCGCCACCGATAACGGTGACGTAGATGTCGAACTTTTCAACGGTCTCGGTCAGTTCCAGCGGCTGACGAACTACCATGCGGGCAGTTTCGCGGCCGAAGAAGTTGTCCAGGGAGCGGTTGTTGATCGAGATGTTACCAGTGCCCGGACGCAGGAAAACGCGTGCGGTTGCGGTTTTGCGACGGCCAGTGCCGTAATTTTGAGTCGCCGACATAATGAACTATTCCGTTAAAACTTCAGTTCTTGGGGCTGCTGAGCAGCATGAGGGTGGACAGCGCCCGCATAGACTTTCAGCTTGCGAAACATATCGCGACCCAGTGGGCCCTTCGGCAGCATGCCTTTGACCGCGATTTCGATCGGGGCTTCAGGCTTCTTGGCAATCAGGCCTTCGAAGTTGGAAGACTTGATACCGCCTGGGAAACCGGAGTGACGGTAGTACATTTTGTCGCTTGCTTTGTTGCCGGTTACACGAACCTGCTCAGCGTTGATGATCACGATGTAGTCACCGGTATCGACGTGAGGGGTGTACTCAGGCTTGTGCTTGCCACGCAGACGGCTGGCGACTTCAGTGGCCAGACGACCCAGGGTCTGACCAGCGGCGTCGACGACAAACCAGTCGCGCTGAACTGTTTCCGGTTTTGCAGTAAAAGTTGTCATTCTTTAATAGCCTCAGGGGCCGCCCTGTAAATTAGACGGCGGATCTTACTGAATAGTGCGTACTTTGACAAGTCAAAGGCAGCCGGATACAGACGCTATCGGGGGCTCGGGTCGGCGCGTCCGTTCAACGGCAAGATTCTTCGGCAGGCGGCGCATCACTTCCACTGCAGAAAGAGGTGGGCAATTATGCAGATTGCGAAAAAAAATTCAACCTGCTTTTATGATTGTTTTCCCGAAGGAGTACCCGATGGATTATCGACAGCTGGGCCGTACGGATCTGAACGTGAGCGCGATAGCCTTGGGCACCATGACCTGGGGCGAGCAGAACAGCGAGGCAGAGGCCTTCGCGCAGATCGAACGAGCCAAGGCCGCGGGGATCAACTTTCTCGACACCGCTGAAATGTACCCGGTGCCGCCCAAGGCCGATACCTACGCCACCACCGAACGCTACATCGGCAATTACTTCAAAAGCCGCGGCGACCGTGCCGATTGGATTCTGGCCAGCAAGATCGCCGGCCCCGGCAATACCATCGACTACATTCGCGACGGCCATCTGCGCCACAACCGCAAGCACATCGTCCAAGCGCTGGATGCCAGCCTCAAGCGCCTGCAGACCGACTGGATCGACCTGTATCAATTGCACTGGCCGGAGCGCAGTACCAACTTCTTCGGCCAACTGAGTTACAAACACAAGGACGAAGACGACCTCACGCCGCTGGAGGAAACCCTCGAAGCGCTGGACGAACAGGTCAAGGCCGGCAAGATCCGCCACATCGGTCTGTCCAACGAAACCCCGTGGGGCACCATGAAATTCCTGGCCTTGGCCGAAGCCCGCGGCTGGACGCGCGCGGTATCGATCCAGAACCCGTACAACCTGCTCAACCGCAGCTTTGAAGTGGGCCTGGCGGAAGTCGCGATTCGCGAACAGTGCGGGCTACTGGCCTACTCGCCCCTGGCGTTCGGCATGCTCAGCGGCAAATACGAAAACGGTGCGCGTCCAGCCAAGGCGCGCCTGACCGAATACAGCCGCTTCAGCCGCTACTTCAACCCGCAGTCGGAGGCGGCGTGCAGCCGCTATGTGGCACTGGCGCGCGAACACGGCCTGGACCCGGCGCAGATGGCCTTGGCCTTCGTGACGCAACAGCCGTTCGTGACCAGCAACATTATTGGCGCAACGTCGCTGGCGCAACTGGACAGCAACATTGCCAGTGCTGATCTGAAGCTATCGAAGGAAGTACTTGAAGGGATTGAGGCGATTCAGAAGGATCATCCGAATCCGGCGCCCTGATTGGTCTGTAGACCGTTATCGGGGGCAAGCCCCCTCCCACATTCAAATGCATTCCAATGTGGGAGGGGGCTTGCCCCCGATGACGCATTCATGACCAGCAAAAATCAAAGCGACCGCGCAATGATCTCCTTCATGATCTCATTGGTCCCCGCATAGATCCGCTGCACCCGCGCATCCGCCCAGGCGCGGGCAATCGGGTATTCCCACATAAAGCCGTAGCCACCGTGCAGTTGCACGCACTCGTCGAGCACTTTGCATTGCAGGTCGGTGGCCCAGTACTTGGCCATTACGGCGGTGGGCACGTCGAGTTCCCCTTCAAGGTGCAGCGCCATGCACTGATCGACAAACACCCTACCGACCTGAATCTCAGTGGCCATCTCCGCCAGCTTGAAACGGGTGTTCTGGAAATCGGCGATCGCCTTGCCGAACGCCTTGCGCTCGCGGGTGTATTCCAGGGTCCACGCCAGTGCCGCCTCGGCGGACGACAGCGCACCGATCGCCACCGTCAAACGCTCCTGCGGTAACTCCTGCATCAGATAGGCAAAGCCCATCCCCGCCTGGCCCAAGATGTTCTCCTTGGGCACTCGCACATCCTGGAAGAACAGCTCGGAGGTGTCCTGCGCCTTCATGCCAACCTTCTCCAGACGCTTGCCCTTGGCAAAGCCCGGCGTATCGGCTTCCACCAGAAACAGGCTGGTGCCCTTGGCGCCGGCCTTGGGATCGGTCTTGGCCACCACGATCACCAGGTCGGCGAGATAGCCGTTGGTGATAAAGGTCTTGGAGCCGTTGATCACATACTCATCGCCATCCAGCACGGCGGTAGTCTTGACCCCTTGCAGGTCGGAGCCTGCGCCGGGCTCGGTCATCGCGATGGCGGTGACCATCTCCCCAGAGATCAATTTCGGCAGGTATTTATGCTTCAGCGCCTCACTGCCGTAGTGCAGGATGTAAGGCGCAACAATGTCCGAATGCAGGGAGAAACCAATGCCGGTCAGCCCCAGCCGGCCGATCTCCTCGATCACCACGGCGCTGTAGAGAAAGTCAGCGTCCAAGCCGCCATAAGTGTCCGGCAAGTGGGAGCACAACATGCCGGCCTCCCCCGCCTTGCGCCACAGGTCGCGATCGATATAGCCCTGCTTTTCCCACTGCGCATGGAACGGCACGGCTTCTTTTTCCAGAAAAGTGCGCACGCTCTCACGAAAGAGTTCGTGGTCGGGGCTGAACAAGGTTCTCGGGATCATGGCGCACCTGTTTGGATTGTCGGACAAGGACGAGCTCACAGAGCCTATGCCGCCAAAGCGTCACGGGACACTGGACACATGCGACAAAAAATAAGACGATCCAGCCGTCTGGTGACCACTTTCCCCTATAAGAATAATTGAAATTATGTCTAACCAAATCTCCACGCCATTACGGCGCGTCAGCATTTTGGCCATTGATCGGGTATTCGCTTCAACCCTCATGCAAGCCAAGGATTTCTTCCACCTCGCCAGCCTGCGCTATGGCAAGCAGCAAGGCCTGGGCCTGACACCCGCGTTCGAAACGCGCCTGGTCAGCCCCGACGGGCAGTCGGTGCGCAGCTTCAGCGATGTGATCATGCCGGTGGACGGCGGGCTGGAAGACGCCGACATCATCGTGTTGCCGGCCTTCTGGGATGATTTCGACGCCCTGTGCGGCCGCTACCCCCAAGTGCTGCCCTGGTTGCGCGCGCAACACGCACGCGGCGCCGTGCTGTGCGGCGAAGCCACCGGGGTGTTCTGGCTGGCTGAAGCCGGCCTGCTCGATGGCAAGGAAGCCACTACGTACTGGCGTTTCTTCAACGCCTTCAGCGAACGCTTCCCCAAGGTGCAACTCAATCAGGACAAGCACCTCACCGACGCCGACAACCTCTACTGCGCCGGCGGCACCACCTCAGCGTGCGACCTCTATATCTATCTGATCGAACGCTTCTGCGGCGCCAACATCGCCCAGGCCGTGGCCCGGGACATTCTCTATGAGGTGCAGCGCAGCTATTCGCCTGGACGTATTGGCTTTGGCGGGCAGAAGTTGCACCAGGACGTGATCATCCTGCAGATCCAGCACTGGCTCGAAGAACACTTCGCCGACAAATTCCGCTTCGAAGACGTGGCCCGGGAACATGGCATGAGCATCCGCAACTTCATGCGGCGCTTCCAGACCGCCACCGGTGACAAGCCGCTGCATTACCTGCAACGGTTGCGCATCGAGACGGCAAAGGGCCTGCTCTCAGGCAGCCGCAAGAGCATCAAGACCATCAGTTATGAGGTGGGTTACGACGATGCGAGTTTCTTTGCGCGGCTGTTCAGGCAGCACACGGAGTTGTCGCCGAACCAGTATCGCCAGCAGTTCCAGCAGGCCGCTTAAACCAATGTGAGAGGGGGCAAGCCCCCTCCCACACTTAGGGTTTGTGGCCGCGCGAGAGGAACTCGTGGGACTGCATTTCCAGCAAGCGGCTCAAGGTTCGCTGGAATTCGAAGTTCAAACGACCGCCGGTGTAGAGGTCTTTGAGTTCGACTTCCGCCGAGATGATCAGCTTGACGTTGCGGTCATAGAACTCGTCAACCATGTTGATAAAGCGCCGCGCGATATCGTCGGTGGTGACGCTCATCTGTTCCACGCCGCTGAGGATCACCGCGTGGAAGATCTTGCCCAATTCGATGTAGTCGTTCTGGCTGCGTGGGCCGTCGCATAGCTGGCGGAACTCGAACCAGGCCACGTCGTCGCAGGTGCGTAGGGCGATGATTTCGCGGTTCTCGATCACCAGCTTGTCGTTTTCCACCGCCTGGGTGCATTCCGGCGTGAGCGCACGGAAGCTCTTACGCAAGCTTTCGTGGGCGGCTTCGTTCAACGGGAAGTGATACAGCTCCGCTTGTTCGAGATGACGCAGGCGGTAGTCGACGCCGCTGTCGACGTTGACGATTTCAGTGTGTTGCTTGATCAGCGCAATCGCCGGCAGGAAGCGCGCACGTTGCAGGCCGTCTTTGTACAGGCCGTCGGGCACGATATTCGAGGTGGCGACCAGGGTCACGCCGTTCTTGAACAGCTCTTCCATCAACGTGCCGAGGATCATGGCGTCGGTGATGTCGGAAACGAAGAATTCATCGAAGCAGATCACCCGGGCTTCCTGGGCAAAACGTTTGGCGATGATGGTCAGCGGGTTTTTCTCGCCCGGCAGGGTCTTCATTTCTTCGTGCACACGCTTCATGAAGCGGTGGAAGTGGGTGCGGACTTTTTCCTTGAACGGCAGCGCTTCAAAGAAGGTGTCGACCAGGTAAGTCTTGCCACGGCCCACGCCGCCCCAGAAGTACAGGCCTTTGACCGGCGTGTGGTCTTTCTTGCCAAACAGCTTGCTGAGCATCCCCGGCTTGCTTTGCGAGGCCGCGAGCAGGTCGTCGTACAGACGCTGCAAATGACGCACCGCCGTTTCCTGGGCCGCATCATGGAAGAATTCAGGGCGTTTCAGATCAGCTTGATATCGTTCTAGGGGCGTCATAATTTCGTTAGCAAGGCAACAAAAACGGGCCGTCACTGTAACGACGGCCCTGGATAATGGCAATCAACCCTTGGTCGGGTTAATCCTCGAGGGGGGTCAATGCGACGCGTAGGGCTTCGATGGCCGCGTCAAGCGACGCAGGGTCGGCAAACTCAGCGCTGTCGGCCACCGCGGCGCCGTCCAGCCATACGCTGAAACGCAGACCTTCGGTGCGTACGTCCAACGCTTGACCGCTTTGCAGTTGTTTAGTCACCGCGCCCGCCGCCTTGCCATCGGCAAAGTTGCGTGACAGCAGCAATTGCTCGCCATCGGCGGCCAGCAGGCGGAAACGGAAACTTCCGTCGTCTTCGCGAAAGCTAACGAAGCGCGCCGTCTTGGCGGCTTTCTTCTTGGCACTGACCGGCGCGGCCGCCTGATTGACGAACGAACGCAAGCCTACCGCTTCACGCAACTCGGCGAGGAACGGTGCGGCCACGGCGCGAGCCTTTTTGGCGCCGACCAGCAGCAGGTCTTCCATGTCCGAAGGGCGTGACATCAATTGGTGATAACGCTCGCGGGCCTCACCCAACTGGCTGTCGAGCAGTTGGAACAGACGATTCTTCGCCTCGCCCCAGCCCAGGCCTTGCAGCAGCTCGCCACGGAACTCTTCTTCTTGCGCTTTAGTCGCAAACGCCTGGTACAGCGTGAACAGGTGCGAGTTGTCCGGGTCCTTAGCTTCGCCCGGCGCACGCGAGTCGGTCACGATGCGCGAGATCGCGTCTTTCATGTCCTTGGCGCTGGTGAACAACGGGATGGTGTTGTCGTAGCTCTTGGACATCTTGCGGCCGTCCAGGCCCGGCAAGGTGGCGACGCTTTCTTCGATCAACGCCTCGGGCATGGTGAAGAATTCTTTACCGTTGCCGAACAGGTGGTTGAAACGCTGGCCGATGTCGCGGGCCATTTCCACGTGCTGGATCTGGTCGCGGCCCACCGGCACCTTGTGCGCGTTGAACATCAGAATGTCCGCCGCCATCAGCACCGGGTAGCTATACAGCCCCATGCTGATGCCCGCATCCGGGTCTTCGCCGGCTTCCACGTTCTTATCCACCGACGCTTTGTAAGCGTGAGCGCGGTTGAGCAGGCCCTTGGCGGCGACGCAGGTCAGCAGCCAGGTCAGCTCGGGAATTTCCGGGATGTCGGACTGGCGATAGAACGTCACCCGGTTCACATCCAGACCACCGGCCAGCCAAGTCGCGGCGATTTCCATGCGCGAGCGCTGTATGCGCTGCGGGTCATCGCATTTGATCAGGGCGTGGTAGTCGGCCAGAAAGTAGAAGGAATCGGCATTGGCATCCTGGCTGGCGAGGATGGCCGGGCGAATCGCACCGGCGTAGTTGCCCAGGTGCGGCGTGCCGGTGGTGGTGATGCCGGTGAGGATACGGGTACGAGTCGTCATGGGTAATCGCTTATCAGACTGCTATCAATTCGAGAGACGCGGCAGCACCAGATCCTTGAGATCGGTGAGCTTGCCGTGAAAAAAGTGCCCGCATTCTGCCACTTTCAGCAGCTCATGGGGGCGTTTCAACGCGGCGGACCAGTCGTAAACCAACTGCGGCTCGACTACTTCGTCGGTTTCCGGCTGGATCAGGGTCAATGGGCAGTTCTGGGGCAGCACATCGCTGTCGCTCAAACGCATCACGGCAGCGGCGACCATGAACAGGTGCGCGAGTTTTTCGCCTTTGGCCTCCAGGCGCCCGCCGAGGCTCGCCGCCACATAGCCACCAAAGGAAAAACCGAGCAAGGTGATCGGCAGGTCCGGGTGTTTTTCCCGCAGCCAGGTGACGGCCGCTTCGGCGTCGTCCACTTCGCCGCTGCTCATGTCGTGAGTGCCGGCACTGGCGCCGACGCCACGGTAATTGAAGCGCAGCGTGATCAAACCGGCATCGCGGGCGGTGCGTTGCAGGGTCGACACGACTTTATTGAGCATGGTCCCGCCCTGCACCGGGTTAGGGTGGCAGATCAGCGCCAGGCCAAGTGGTTCGGGCTGATCCAGGTACAAGGCTTCCAACTGGCCTACCGGGCCATCGATCAAAACGGGGGTTTCACGCATGAGCAAGGAATGAACTCCGTGACCTCTCAATGGGTCGACTCGTCTAGCTAAAAATCTGTGCATGACATCATTGCGAGCTTAATCGCGGTATACAGCGCAGGTCCGAGCCGTTAACGTAAAGCAAAGCCGTTTATAGAGGAAGGACTCGTGGAACACTCGCTCTTAGTTTGGTTGTTGCCGACTCTTGCCCTGGTTGCCGGTGTCGCCATTGGATTCCTGGTTGCTCGCCTGCTGCCGAATGCCGCGCCTAACCGCACGCAGCGTCAGCTCGATGACATCCAGGAACGTTTTGACAGTTATCAGAACGAGGTTGTTACCCACTTCAATAGCACTGCGACCCTGGTCAAGAAGCTCACTCAGAGCTACCAGGAAGTACAGGATCATCTCGCCGATGGCGCTAACCGCCTGGCTCTCGACGACATTACCCGCCAGCGCCTGCTGGCCGCGCTGCACTCCGATGCACCGCAAACACCACGGGAACGCCTGACCCCGCCCCGGGAAAATCAGGAACCGCCACGGGATTACGCGCCAAAAACGGCGGATGCCCCCGGCATGCTGGATGAGCATTACGGCTTGAAGAAGTAAGTCTTTTCAAGCAGCAAAAAAGCCCGGTTGATCGATGATCAACCGGGCTTTTTGTTGGGCCTCGTTTCTCGGAATAGTGGGCTTCAGGCCACGGGTTGCTCTTGAAGCCAACCGCCTTCGATCCGCACATGCCGGCCATGGAAGCGCTTGAGGCTGCTGCGATGGCCGACGCTGACGATGCTCAACCCCGGCAGTTCATCGATCAATGCTTGATACAGCGTGGCCTCATCCTCTTCGTCCATCGCCGATGTGGCTTCGTCCATGTATAGCCATTGCGGGGCATACAGCAACGCGCGGGCGAAGGCCAGGCGCTGCTGCTCGCCCGGTGAAAGCATGCGCTGCCAGTGGTTGGGCTCATCCAGACGGTCCACCAGATGCGGCAGGCGGCAGGTTTGCAAGACCTGTGCATAACGTTGCGCCGAATAGACGCCGTCGTCCTGTGGGTAACTCAACGCAGCCTTCAACGTGCCGATTGGCAGGTAAGGCTTTTGCGGCAGGAACAAGTAACGCTTGGCCGGCAGGCGAATGCTGCCGTGGCCGGCCGGCCACAAATGCCCCATCGCGCGCAGCAAGGTACTTTTACCGCTGCCAGAGCGGCCACTGAGCATCACACGCTGGCCCGGTTCGACCACCATGTTCGCATCGGTCAGCAGATGGCGGCCGTCCGCCAGGTTCATGCCCAACCCTTGCACCACAAGGCGCTCTCCCTCCGAGCTGACGTCGATGGCTGCCGGGCGCTGCTCGTTTTCACTCATGGCCTGCTGGAAGCTCAACAGACGATCGCTGGTGGCGCGCCAGCTGGCCAGCTCGGTGTACGCGCTGATAAACCAGCTGAAGTTATCCTGCACGTTGCCGAACGCCGAATTGATTTGCATCAGCTCGCCCAGCTCGATCTTGCCGGTGAAGTAACGCGGCGCGGCAACGATGAATGGAAAGATGATTGCGATCTGGCTGTAGCCGGCGGTGAAAAACGTCAAGCGCTTGGACACCTTCATAATGTCCCAGAAGTTATGCCAAACCTTGCTGAAGCGTTCGCTCAAACGCTGGTTTTCGTTCGGTTCGCCGTTGTACAGGGCGATGCTCTCGGCATTCTCGCGCACACGCACCATGGAAAAACGCAGGTCCGCCTCGAAGCGCTGTTGCTGATTGCTCAAGCCGATCAAGCGTCGTCCGATCAGGTGGGTGAGCCAACTGCCGACGGCGGCATACAACAATGCGCACCAGAACATATAACCAGGGATAGTGATGCCGAACACTTCGATACTGCCCGAAACACCCCACAGGATGATCGAGAATGACACCAGGCTGACGATGTTGCGCAACAGCCCGAGCCCCAGGCTCAAGGTGCCGGTGGTGAAACTGTTGAGGTCTTCGGAAATCCGCTGGTCTGGGTTATCGGTGTAACCGCCCTGCTCCAGCTGGTAGTAGTTTTTGTGGGCGAGCCAGCGCGCAAAGTGCTTTTCGGTGAGCCAGGCGCGCCAGCGGATGGTCAGCATCTGGGTCAGGTACAAGCGATACACCGCGCCCAGGATCGCCACGGCGGCAATTGCACCGAAATAACCGATCAATTGCCAAAAGGCGGCCGTGTCCTTCTTTTCGAGGGCGTTGTAGAAGTCCTTGTACCAATGGTTGATCCACACCGAGATCGCGACGCTGAACAGCGAAAGGCCGATCACCGCCACCAACAACAACCAAGCCTTGCCCTTCTCTTCACTGCGCCAATAGGGCGTGATAATCGCCCAGGTTCGTCGAAAGAATTGCCCCCGCACCGCGTCATTGACTGCGGAGTACTCAGCGTTCTGATTCATCGTTCAGGCTCGGTAGGGAAAACATCACAGGCGTTTGAGCCGATCATAGGCGATCGGTTCAGGACGTCCTACAAGCTGAAGCGATTCGTTCAGTCGGGGTTCAGCGCCGTACCGGGCGCTTCTGCAGCTTGCGCTGCAACGTCCGGCGATGCATGCCCAGAGCACGGGCGGTGGCGGAGATATTGCCTTCGTGCTCGGTGAGTACGCGCTGGATATGCTCCCACTGCAAGCGGTCCACCGACATCGGGTTTTCCGGCACCAGGGTGTCGAGGTCGGCATGTTCGGACAGTAGCGCGGCGAGCACGTCGTCGGCGTCCGCCGGCTTGCACAGATAATTGCAGGCACCGCGCTTGATAGCCTCGACCGCCGTGGCGATGCTGGAGTAACCGGTGAGAATGACCACGCGCATTTCCGGGTCCAATTCCAGCAATTTGGGCAGCAGCACCAGGCCGGAGTCGCCGTCCATTTTCAGGTCGAGCGCGGCGTAGTCCGGCAGGTCGGCCTGGGCGATGGTCAGGCCCTCTTCGGCGGAACCGGCGGTGCTTACGCGAAAACCGCGACGGCTCATGGCGCGCGCCATCACGCGGGTAAATGTGGCGTCGTCATCTACCAGCAACAGGTGCGGCAGTTCTTCGCCTTCGACTTGGATCTCATCACTCATCGATATCTCCTCGTGCGACACGGGGCAGGCGCAGCTCGGTGAGCGTGCCGCCGTCCTCATGACTATAGAGCTTCACTGAGCCGCCGGCGCGGGTCACGCTGGCCTTGCTCAAAAACAGACCGAGGCCGAAGCCCTTGCCCTTGGTGGTAAAAAACGGTTTGCCGATCTGCTCGGCAATGGCCAACGGCACGCCCGCACCGTGGTCGCGAATGCTGATGGTGAGGTTTTCCGTGTCCCAGTCCAACTGCACTTCGAGTCCTTCGGGGCAGGCATCAGCGGCATTGTTCAACAGGTTGAGCAGCGCCTGGGTCAAGTCCGGCGGCGGCGCCATGCGCGGCACCGGGCCCTGCCCCAGTAGATGGAATCGGTAACTGGCCTCGGGGCGCATCAGGTGCCAGCGGTTCAGGGCTTCGTCGAGCCACTGGGTCACGTCCTGCATCTCCACCGCCAGGCGGCGGTTGGCTTCGGCGGCGCGTACCAGTTGCTGCAAGGTTTGCTTGCACTGCTTGACCTGTTCGCGCAGCACGCCGAGATCCTCTTGCAGCGCCGGGTCGTGATGGTCCTGGGTCATCTCGTTAAGCAGCACGCTCATGGTCGCCAGCGGCGTACCTAATTCGTGAGCCGCGCCGGCCGCTTGAGTGGCCACGGCCAGCAATTGCTGGTCGCGCAAGCCTTCTTCACGGCGAATGGCCCGCAGTTCTTCCTGCCGGCGCAGTTCTTCGGCCATGCGCGCGGCAAAGAAAGTGATCACGGCGGCCGACAGGGCAAAGCTCAACCACATCCCGTAGATCTGCAGGTTTTCCCGAGCGATAGGGAACGTCTGCAACGGATAGAACTGAGCCAGCAACAGGGTATAGAGGGTCAGCGCGATCCCGGACAGCACCACCGAGTAGCGCCACGGCAAGGTCACGGCGGCGATGGTCAGAGGCACCAGGTAATACGAAACGAAGGGGTTGGTGGAACCGCCGGAGAAGTAAAGCAACACACTGTGGATAAACAGATCACAGGCCAGTTGCAGGGCGTACTCCAGCTCGGTCACCGGCCAGGTGGTGCGCAGCCGGATGGCGGTAAACACACAGAGCACGGTGGAAAAACCCAGGGTCACGCCCAGTTGCAGCCACGGCAGCGGCAGCAGATCGAACCAATAGGCAAGCCCAACCGAGCCGGCCTGCGCGGCCAGTACCAGGATGCGAATGAACGTCAGGCGCCAGAGGTTCTGGCGAGTGGCGGAAGTCAGTTTTACGGCGGCGAGCATGAGCTCTCCCGATGAGTGCTGCAGGCGGATCGGCAGGAGTATAAACGAAGCAGACCGGCTGGCACGGCGTGTGTGGCTCTTTGACGCAGGTACGCTGCATGACCGTTCGTCGCCCACACGACAACCCGTAGTGAATGTGTAAACCCGAAGAACCCGACATCAACGTCTACAGTCATATCCACAGGATCAACCCAAGGAGCTTTTATGTCTCGTTTCATTCGCAGCGCAGCCGTTCTAACCCTTAGCGCCAGCACCCTGGCCAGCCTTTCGGCGATGGCGGCCGATGAACTGCACTACAACCAGATCTCCCTGCGTGCGGAGGTCAGCCAGGAAGTAGCCCGCGACAAGATGATCGTGACCCTTTACACCGAAGCTCAAAACGCCGACCCCGCCAAACTCGCGGCCGACATCACCACTACCTTGAACACAGCGTTGGGCCAGGCCCGCGAAGTCAAGGCCGTCACCTTGCGTCAAGGCAGCCGTAACAGCTACCCGATCTACGACAACAAGAACCAGAAAATCACCGGCTGGCGCGAGCGTGCTGAGCTGCGCCTGGAAAGTGCGGATTTCCCGGCGCTGTCCAAGCTCACGGGCGAGCTGCTCAACACCCTGAAAATGGCAAACATGGACTTCACCATCGCCGATAGCACCCGCAAGGCCAGTGAAGACGCCTTGCTCAAAGACGCCGTAGCAGCCTTCAAGGCCCGTGCCCAATTGGCCACCGATGCGTTGGGCGGCAAGGGTTACAAAATCGTCAACTTAAACTTCAATACCAATGGCTACCCGCAACCTTACGAGCGCGGCGCAATGATGATGAAGGCCGCCATGATGGATGCGGCACCGGCCCCCGAAGTGGAACCCGGCACCAGTAAGGTCACTATGTCGGCGGATGGGGTGATTGAAGTTCAGATCCCCTGATTACCCGAGCCCGACCTCTAATAACAACGCTGCCTCCGGGCAGCGTTTCTTGCTTTACCAAAAGCTGCCCGCATGACCACGCCATAAAGACTCCGCAGCCGTTTTTTCGCGCCCTGCTGGAGTCGCTAAATCGTCGTTAAAACGCCCCTTCCAATGTCGGCACGCCGATCAGGCTCAATCAGAGCTCGCGTTGTCACTACCTCACACCCCCAGAACGACGGTAACCTCGCAGACAGCCGTTTTCGTATGGCCAGCTTTTGTATGCCAGCCACTTCAGGGGTCTCCATGGAAAGAATTGCCTTCAAACCGCTGCTCCTCGCCGCCAGTCTCCTGGCCTGTATGCCCGCAGCGCACGCAGCCAGCACTCTGGTCTATTGCTCCGAAGCCAGCCCTGCCGGGTTCGACCCTAGCCAATACACCAGTGGCACCGACTTTGATGCGTCCGCCGAAACCGTGTTCAATCGCCTGACCCAGTTCAAGCGTGGCGGCACTGAGGTCGAGCCTGGGTTGGCGACCCGCTGGGAGGTATCCAACGACGGCCTGACCTACACCTTCCACCTGCGAGAAGGCGTCAAGTTCCACACCACTGACTTCTTCAAACCCACTCGTGATTTCAACGCGGATGACGTGCTATTCACCTTCAACCGCCTGTTGGACGCCGAAACCCCGTTCCGCAAGGCTTATCCTTCCGAGTCGCCGTACTTGACCGACATGGGCCTGAACACCACGATCAAGAGCGTCGACAAACTCGACGAGCACACCGTACGTTTCAGCCTGAACAACGTCGATGCCGCGTTCGTGCAGAACCTGGCCATGAGCTTTGCCTCCGTGCAATCGGCCGAGTACGCGGGCCAGTTGTTGAAAGACGGCAAGGCCGAAGATATCAACCAGAAGCCGGTGGGCACCGGGCCGTTCGTGTTCAAGCGTTATCAGAAGGACTCGCAGATCCGCTACGTGGCCAATAAACAGTATTGGAAACCCGAGGATGTGAAGCTCGACAACCTGGTCTTCGCGATTACCCCCGACGCCGCTTCGCGCCTGCAAAAACTCAAGGCCGGCGAATGCCAGGTCAGCGGCTATCCGCGCCCTGCCGACATTGAGGTGATGAAACAGGACCCGAATCTGCGCGTGCTGCAACAAGCCGGTTTCAACCTGGGCTTCTTGGCCTACAACGTGACGCATCCGCCGTTGGATCAGTTGAAAGTGCGCCAGGCTCTGGACATGGCCATCGACAAGCAGGCGATTATCAAAGCGGTGTATCAAGGTGCCGGACAATTGGCGCAGAACGCGCTGCCACCGGCCCAGTGGTCTTATGACCCATCGGTGAAGGACGCGCCCTACGACCCGGTCAAAGCCAAGGCGCTACTAAAAGAAGCAGGGGTTGCACCCGGCACCACCCTCAACCTGTGGGCGATGACCGTACAACGCGCATCCAACCCGAACGCGCGCATGTCGGCCCAGATGATTCAACAGGATTGGGCCAAGGTGGGCATCAACGCCAATATCGTCAGCTACGAATGGGGCGAGTACATCAAACGGGCCAAAAATGGCGAGCACGACGCCATGATTTACGGCTGGACCGGCGATAACGGCGACCCGGACAACTGGCTCGGCGTGCTCTACAGTTGTGCCGCGGTCAAGGGCAGCAACTACGCCAAATGGTGTAACCCGGCGTACGACAAACTGGTGCAGCAGGCCAAAGTGAGCAACGACCGCGAGCAGCGCATCAAGTGGTATCAACAGGCACAAAAAATTCTTAAGGAACAAGTACCTATAACGCCTATTGCGAACTCGACGGTTTTCCAACCTCTGCGCAAGGAAGTCAAAGACTTCAAAATCAGCCCCTTTGGGCTCACGCCCTTTTATGGCGTGAGTCTGGAGAAGTAACAGTGACGCCCCAACCGAGTGCGCTAGACGCCTCGGTTGGCCTTTCTTGGTGCAGCCTGCGCACCGAAAAAACCCTCAAAACAGGCGCAAATATGTCAAAACTTTCATAATTGCGACATTCCTGTACGCTCGTACCACTCTTTGCGCCTTGCAACAGTTCAACGTCTTGCATTGGGTATGGCGCCTGCATAAGTATCCGCAGGCCGACTCACGAGGTCGCCCTCACCACCAAAAATGACAACAAATCATGAGGCCAACATGCTTAAACACGCAGTCCTTCCGTTATTAGTGAGCGCGGGCCTTATGGCCGCGGCCCCATTCGCCCATGCGGCGACTAACCTGGTGTTCTGCTCCGAAGGGAGCCCGGCCGGTTTCGATCCAGGCCAGTACACCACCGGAACAGACTTCGATGCTTCGGCCGAAACCATGTTCAACCGTCTGAGCCAGTTCGAACGCGGCGGCACCGCCGTGGTACCTGGCCTGGCCACCAGCTGGGACGTATCCCCGGATGGCCTGACCTACACCTTCCATCTGCGCGAAGGCGTCAAGTTCCACACCACCCCATACTTCAAGCCCACTCGTGAATTCTCGGCTGACGACGTACTGTTCACCTTCAATCGGATGATCAACAAAGACGATCCATTCCGTAAGGCCTACCCCACCGAGTTCCCGTATTTCACGGACATGGGGATGGACACCAACATCAAGAACATCGAAAAAATCGATGACCACACCGTCAAGTTCACCCTTGGCACCGTGGACGCGGCATTTATCCAGAACCTGGCCATGAGCTTCGCGTCGATCCAGTCGGCGGAATACGCGGCCCAGCTGCTGAAAGAAGGCAAGCCTGCGGACATCAACCAGAAGCCGATCGGCACTGGCCCGTTCGTGTTCAAGAGCTACCAGAAAGACTCCAACATCCGTTACACCGGCAACAAGGATTACTGGAAGCCTGAAGACGTGAAGATCGACAACCTGATCTTCGCCATCACCACTGACCCGTCGGTGCGTATCCAGAAGCTCAAGAAAAACGAATGCCAGATCACCTTGTTCCCACGTCCGGCCGACCTGAAGGCGCTGGGCGAAGACAAAGACCTGAAACTGCCGCACCAGGCCGGTTTCAACCTGGGCTACGTGGCCTACAACGTCATGGACAAAATCAAAGGCAGCGACCAGCCCAACCCGCTGGCTGACCTGCGCGTACGCCAGGCACTGGACATGTCGGTGAACAAGCAGCAGATCATCGACTCCGTCTACCAAGGCGCGGGCCAACTGGCCGTCAACGCCATGCCGCCGACCCAGTGGTCCTATGACACCACCATCAAGGACGCCAAGTACGACCCTGAGAAAGCCAAGGCGCTGCTCAAGGAAGCCGGCGTCAAGGAAGGGACCGAGATCGTGCTGTGGGCCATGCCGGTTCAGCGTCCTTACAACCCGAACGCCAAGCTGATGGCAGAAATGCTGCAGAACGATTGGTCGAAGATCGGCCTGAAGGTCAAGATCACCAGCTACGAGTGGGGCGAGTACATCAAGCGCTCCAAAGGCGGCGAGAACCAGGCCATGATCATTGGCTGGAGCGGCGACAATGGTGACCCGGACAACTGGCTGAACGTGCTGTTCGGCTGCGATTCGCTGGCCGGTAACAACTTCTCCAAGTGGTGTGACAAGAAATTCGACGGTATCGTGAAAGAGGCCAAGGCCACTTCCGACGTCGCTAAACGCACCGAGCTGTACAAGCAGGCGCAACATATCCTCAAAGATGCAGTCCCGATGACACCTATCGCGCACTCGACGGTGTATCAACCCATGCGTAACACCGTACAGGACTTCAAGATCAGCCCGTTTGGCTTGAACTCCTTCTATGGCGTGAGCGTAAGCGGCAAGTAAGGACCAGTGACGGCGACGTTTCATAACGTCGCCGTTATTGCATCCGCCAGACCAGTAGGAAACAGACCACGCCCGCATCCGTTGCGTCCTACAGCAACGAACTGCGGTCCGCGACTCCGTTGCCTACAAGGTCAATCCGATTTGGCGCATTTACTGCGAACTCCGCGACCCATAACGTCGTAGGACAGCAGCGGTAGCCATATGGGAAAGGCACTTGCTGTGCGTGGGATCAGTGATGTCTCCCAGTCCGAAAGGCTGGGCGGTTGCTCGCTGATGACAACTACAAACAAGGATCGGGATCGTCATGCGCCATACCACCGTTCTATCCGCAATTTTTGGCACCAGCCTGCTGGCTGTGGCCACGATGGGCCAAGCCGCCGACAAGAAGAGCCTGGTGTTCTGCTCCGAAGGCAGCCCCGCAGGGTTCGATACAGCGCAGTACACCACCGCCACCGACAACGACGCGGCCGAGCCGCTGTACAACCGCTTGGTCGAGTTCGAGAAAGGCGCGACCAACGTAATACCTGGGTTGGCGACCAAGTGGGATATTTCAGAAGATGGCCTGACCTACACCTTCCATCTGCGTGAAGGGGTGAAATTCCACAGCAACAAGGAATTCAAGCCGACGCGGGACTTCAATGCCGACGACGTGCTGTTCACCTTCAACCGCATGCTTGACCCGGATCATCCGTTCCGCAAGGCCTACCCCACCGAGTTTCCGTACTTCAACGGGATGAGCCTGAACAAGAACATCGCCAAGGTCGAGAAAACCGACCCGTATACCGTGGTGATGACCCTGAACACGGTGGACGCCGCGTTCGTGCAAAACATCGCCATGAGCTTCGCCGCGATTCTGTCAGCCGAATACGCCGAGCAATTGCTCAAGGAAGGCAAGCCCAGCGACATCAACCAGAAGCCGATCGGCACCGGGCCGTTCGTATTCCAGCGTTACCAGAAAGACTCGCAGATCCGTTACGTGGCCAACAAACAATACTGGGACCCGAGCCGCGTGAAGCTCGACCAGTTGATTTTCGCCATCAACACCGATGCCTCGGTGCGCGTGCAAAAACTCAAGGCAGGCGAATGCCAGGTGACCCTGCACCCGCGTCCGGCGGACGTCGATGCGCTCAAGGCCGACCCGAACCTACAACTGCTGACCAAACCGGGTTTCAACCTCGGTTACATCGCCTACAACGTGCGTCACAAGCCCTTCGACCAGCTTGAAGTGCGCCAGGCGCTGGACATGGCGGTGAACAAGCAAAGCATCCTCAATGCCGTGTACCAGGGCGCCGGGCAACTGGCGGTCAACGCCATGCCGCCGACCCAATGGTCCTACGACGAAACCATCAAAGATGCCGCCTACAACCCGGAAAAAGCCAAGGAACTGCTCAAGGCCGCCGGCGTGAAGGAAGGCACCGAGATCACCCTGTGGGCGATGCCGGTGCAACGGCCGTACAACCCCAACGCCAAGCTGATGGCCGAGATGCTGCAAAGCGACTGGGCCAAGATCGGCCTCAAGGTCAAGATCGTCAGCTACGAGTGGGGCGAATACATCAAGCGCACCAAGAACGGTGAGCACGATGTCAGCCTGATCGGCTGGACCGGCGACAACGGTGACCCGGACAACTGGCTGGGCACCCTCTACAGCTGCGACGCCATCGGTGGGAACAACTACTCGATGTGGTGTGACCCGGCGTACGACAAGCTGATCAAGCAAGCCAAGGTCGTAACCGACCGTGAACAAAGGACTGTTCTATACAAACAGGCGCAGCAACTGCTCAAGCAGCAGGTGCCGATCACGCCCGTCGCCCACTCGACGGTCAACCAGCCGTTAAGCGTCAAAGTCGAAGGGTTCAAAGTCAGCCCCTTCGGCCGCAACGTGTTCTCGGGCGTCAGTATTACCCCATAAGAAAATAACCGGATTGCGCAGGGCAAAGGCTGCCCTGCTGCAAACGTGCAGCCTTTTATTGGGATTTTTCCTACGGCAAACGTTTGCAACAGCTTGAACGAGTTACACACCAATAGCCGGTTCACCTAAAAAGACCGGCATAAAAAAAGAGAACCAAAGGAGCTCCACCCATGAAACTGAGCAGCAAAGTGCTTCTGGCTATGGCCATCAGCAGCATCACGGCCACCGCCTACGCAGAACCGGCCAGCCAGGACTTCGTTCCGACGACATTGGCCGGCACCAGCGCGCAAAGCGAAGCCAAAGGCTTTATCGAAGATTTCAGCCTGGGCGGCACCACGCGTAACTGGTACTCCCATGAAAGCAAATACCGTGGCGGCACCTTCTCCTACGAGAAACACGGCGAAACTCGCACCGACCGCAACCGTACCAACTGGGTGCAGGGCACTATCCTTAACGCAAGCTCGGGGTTCACCCAGGGCACTGTAGGTGTCAAGACAGAAGTAGCGGTTTACAACGCGCTGGTCTTGGACCGCAGCAAGCGTGACATCAAAGGCGGCTCCAACCGCACCCTGGCCGACTCCGACGGCAACGCCGTAGATCAGTGGAGCAAACTGGGCCTGGCCAACGTGCAATTCCGCGTGTCCAACACCACTCTGACCGCAGGTCGCCAGAACTTCAGCAGCGGCATCGTCGACACCATCGGCAACCGTGCACTGCCTTCAAGCTTCGAAGGTGTGAGCTTCAATAGCGAAGAGTTCAGCAACCTGTCGTTCCAGGGCGGTATCTTCGATCGCGTTTCGCCACGTACCGAACAAAGCCTGTCGAAATTCCGTAGCGAATACGGCAACGGCACCCAGGAAACCGACAAAGTATCGACCCTGGGCGTGAACTACCAGCCGCTGAAAAGCCTGAAAACCAGCTTCTTCGCCGCCAACGTGAAGGACTTCTGGAACCAGTACTACTTCGGTGCAACCCACGAATTGGGCGACACTTCGCAACTGGGGCTGACTACCGGCTTCAACTACTACAAGACTGTCGACGAAGGCAAAAAAGAGATGGGGGAAATCGACAACGATACCTTCTCCCTGTCCCTGGGACTGACTCACCAGGCACACAGCCTGACCTTCGCTTACCAGCAAGTGAACGGTAACGAGTACTTCGACTACCTGCACGAAACCAACGGCATCTACCTGGCCAACTCCCTGACCTCGGACTTCAACGGCCCGAACGAGAAGTCTTTCCAGGTCGCCTACGCCATCAACATGGCGGAGTACGGTGTACCAGGCTTGAAATTCAACGCCTACTCGGCTCGCGGCTGGGGTATCGACGGTACTCACTACACCGGCAACAACGGCCGGGCCAAGTTCGCCTACGACGGCATCCAGTCCCAAGACGGCGAGAAGCATCAGGAATACGGTGTAGGCGCCTCTTACGCCCTGCAAAGCGGCCCCCTCAAAGCCACTACCGTACGCGCGACTTATGTGGAGCACCGTGGCAGCGAGTTCCAGGCGGACGGCAGCATCAAAGAGTTCCGTCTGGTCACCACCATCCCATTCAACATTCTTTAATTAGCACCAGGCAGACGGCAGGCTCAGGAAGAGCCTGCCGTCTACGCTTGTCTGGTCCCATCGATTGCAGAGGGCTCTGAATGAAAATGCTCCCGCTACAAGCTGCCGTTGCCGCCGCGCTATTGAGCGCAGCTATCGGCGTATCGGCCAAACCCCTGGTGGTCTGCACCGAAGCCAGCCCGGAGGGTTTTGACCCGGTCCTGTACACCACCGCCGTCACCGCGGACGCCGCGGCCGAAACCGTGTTCAACCGCCTGGTGGATTTCAAGCCCGGTACTACCGAAGTGGTTCCCGCGCTGGCCAAGGACCTGCCGGAAATCAGCGCCGATGGCCTGACCTACACCTTTCACCTGCGTGAAGACATCAAGTTCCACACCACCGATTACTTCAAACCCACGCGCAACCTGAATGCCGACGACGTGCTCTGGAGCTTCAAACGCCAGCTGGACCCGAATCACCCGTGGCATAACAAGTCCACCGTGGGCTACCCGTACTTCGAGAGCATGGGCTTCAAAGAACTGCTCAAGAGCGTAGAGAAAACCGACGATCACACCGTCGTCTTTACCCTGACCCGTCCTGAAGCACCATTCCTGGCCGACCTGGCCATGGCGTTCTCCTCGATTCACTCCGCCGAATACGCCGACCAGTTGCTCAAGTCCGGCAAGACCGATGAGCTGAACAGCAAGCCGATCGGCACCGGCCCGTTCATCTTCACTCGCTACGCCAAGGACGCCCAAGTGCGCTTCAAGGCCAACCCGGAGTACTTCCGTGGCAAGCCGCCGGCCGATCCGCTGATCCTGGCGATCACCACCGACAACAACGTGCGCCTGCAAAAGCTCAAGGCCAACGAATGTCAGATCGCGCTGTATCCCAAGCCCGACGACGTGCCGAGCGTGAAGGCCGACCCAAACCTGAAAGTGGCGGAATTGGCGGCGATGACCACCGCGTACACCGCCCTGAACACCACCCACAAGTACATGAGCGACGCGCGGGTGCGCCACGCGATCAATATCGCGTTCGACAAGAAAGGCTACAACGAATCCCTCTATGGCAAAGGCAACGCCATCGACGCCACCGGCCCGTATCCACCAACCCTGCTGGGCTTCAACAATAAGTTGAAGAACCCTGAGCGCGACCTGGACAAGGCCCGCGCCCTGCTCAAGGAAGCTGGCGTACCGGAAGGCACCGAGTTCACCCTGTTTACCCGTAACGGCGGCGGCCCGACCAACCCCAACCCGATGCTCGGCGCCCAGCGCATGCAGGCGGACCTGGCGCAGATCGGCCTGAAAGTGAACATCAAAGTCATGGAATGGGGCGAGATGCTCAAGCGCGCCAAGGCCGGCGAGCATGACATGGTGTCCGCGGGCTGGGCCGGCGATAACGGCGACCCGGATAACTTCCTCACGCCGAACCTGAGTTGCGATGCTGCGAAAAACGGCGAAAACTACGCCCGCTGGTGTAACAAAGAGTTTCAGGCTTTGATCGACAAGGCCCGCGCTGACGCTGAACCCGCTGAGCGCGCCGCACTCTATGAACAAGCCCTGGATGTTTTCGAGAAAGACCAACCGTGGATTCCCATGGCCTACCCGAAAATGTTTACCGCCATGCGCAAGAACGTCGAAGGCTTTACCCAAAGCCCTCTGACGACTAATAACTTCGCCACCACCCAGGTGAAGTAAATAAGAAAAACGCTCGGCACCGTCGACATGGGCGGTGCCGAACCTGCCTAACCGGCTGATTGAGGTACACCACAAGATGTTTAGTTTTATTGCCCGCCGACTGGGGTTATTGATCCCCACGTTCTTCGGCATCACGTTGCTGACGTTTGCGTTAATACGCATGATTCCCGGCGACCCCGTAGAAGTCATGATGGGCGAACGCCGCGTCGACCCCGAGATGCACGCACAGGCAATGGAACGCCTTGGCCTTAACAAGCCGCTGTATGCGCAATACCTGGACTATGTCGGCAAGCTCGCCCAGGGCGATCTTGGTGAGTCCCTGCGCACCCGTACCAGCGTGTGGACCGAGTTCACCGCACTCTTCCCCGCGACCCTGGAACTGTCCATGGCCGCCCTGTTGTTCGCCGGTATCCTGGGCCTGTTGGCCGGGGTAATCGCGGCACTCAAGCGAGGATCCCTGTTCGACCACGGGGTGATGGGCATCTCCCTGGCGGGCTATTCGATGCCGATCTTCTGGTGGGGCCTGATCCTGATCATGTTCTTCTCGGTGAGCCTAGGCTGGACCCCGGTTTCCGGGCGCATCGACCTGCTCTACGACATCGAGCCGCGCACCGGCTTCATGCTGATCGACACGCTGCTGGCTGACGAGCCGGACGCGTTCTTCGACGCCCTGCACCACCTGATCCTGCCGGCCATCGTGCTCGGCACCATTCCGCTGGCGGTGATCGCGCGGATGACCCGTTCGTCGATGCTCGAAGTGCTGCGCGAAGACTACATCCGCACCGCCAAGGCCAAGGGCCTGTCGCCGACACGCGTGGTGTTCGTGCACGGCCTGCGCAACGCGCTGATCCCGGTCTTGACCGTAGTGGGCCTGCAAGTCGGCACCCTGCTGGCCGGCGCTGTGCTGACCGAAACCATCTTCTCCTGGCCCGGCATCGGCAAATGGCTGATCGAAGCCATTGGCGCGCGGGACTACCCGGTGGTGCAGAACGGCATTCTGCTGATCGCCTGCCTGGTGATCCTGGTGAACTTCGTGGTGGATATCCTCTACGGCTTCGCCAACCCACGCATCCGTCACCAGCGCTGAGATCATGACCATGACCACACCTACTCCAGTGTCAGCAGTCGATCAAAGCCTGCTGTACCCGTCCCCGTACAAAGAATTCTGGCAAGCCTTTTCCAAGAACAAAGGCGCGGTTGCCGGCCTGCTGTTTATGTTGCTGATCGTGTTCTGCGCGATCTTCGCCCCGTGGGTCGCGCCCCATAACCCCAGCGAGCAATACCGCGACTTCCTGCTCACCCCGCCGGCGTGGCTGGAAGGCGGGCAGATGCAGTTTCTGTTGGGCACCGACGAACTGGGCCGTGACCTGCTCTCGCGTCTGATCCAGGGTTCGCGCCTGTCGCTGCTGATCGGTTTGTCGTCGGTGGTGATGTCGCTGATCCCGGGCATCCTGCTGGGTCTGTTCGCCGGGTTCTTCCCGCGTCTGCTGGGCCCGACCATCATGCGCCTGATGGACATCATGCTGGCCCTGCCGTCGCTGCTGCTGGCCGTGGCCATCGTTGCCATCCTCGGCCCTGGCCTGATCAACACCGTGATCGCTATCGCCATCGTGTCGCTGCCGTCCTACGTGCGTCTGACCCGTGCTGCGGTGATGGGCGAGTTGAACCGTGACTACGTGACTGCCGCGCGCCTGGCCGGTGCCGGTCTGCCGCGCCTGATGTTCATCACTGTGCTGCCCAACTGCATGGCGCCGCTGATCGTGCAGGCCACCTTGAGTTTCTCCTCGGCGATCCTCGATGCCGCGGCCCTGGGCTTCCTCGGCCTTGGCGTACAACCGCCGACCCCGGAGTGGGGCACCATGCTGGCTTCGGCCCGTGACTACATCGAACGCGCCTGGTGGGTGGTGAGCCTGCCTGGTTTGACCATTTTGCTCAGCGTGCTGGCAATCAACTTGATGGGCGACGGCCTGCGCGATGCGCTGGACCCGAAACTCAAGAACGCCGCCTGAGGAGATTCCCATGTCACTGTTAGAAATCAAGAATCTCAACGTACGCTTCGGCGACGCAACCGCCGTGCCGGTGGTCGACGGCCTCGACCTGTCCGTGGACAAGGGCGAAGTACTGGCCATCGTGGGCGAGTCGGGTTCGGGGAAATCCGTGACCATGATGGCGCTGATGGGCCTGATCGAGCACCCCGGTATCGTCACCGCCGATGCGCTGACCTTCGACGGCAAGGACATGCTCAAGCTGAGCAACCGTCAACGTCGCCAGATCGTCGGCAAAGACCTGGCGATGGTGTTCCAGGACCCGATGACCGCGCTGAACCCCAGCTACACCGTGGGTTTCCAGATTGAAGAAGTGCTGCGCCTGCACCTGAAAATGTCCGGCAAACAGGCACGCAAACGCGCGATCGAATTGTTGGAAAAAGTTGAGATCCCAGGCGCCGCCAGCCGAATGGACGCCTATCCGCACCAACTGTCCGGCGGTATGAGCCAGCGCGTAGCCATCGCCATGGCAATTGCCGGCGAGCCGAAACTGCTGATCGCCGACGAACCGACCACCGCGTTGGACGTGACCATCCAGGCGCAGATCATGGACCTGCTGCTGGCCCTGCAAAAAGAGCAGAACATGGGCCTGGTGCTGATCACCCACGACCTCGCCGTGGTGGCCGAAACCGCCCAGCGCGTATGCGTGATGTACGCCGGCCAGGCCGTGGAAGTCGGCCAGGTGCCGCAACTGTTCGACATCCCGGCGCACCCTTATAGCGAAGCGCTGCTCAAGGCGATTCCCGAGCACAGCCTGGGCGCCACCCGCCTGGCCACGTTGCCTGGCATCGTGCCCGGCCGCTACGACCGCCCGCAGGGTTGCCTGCTGTCGCCGCGCTGCCCGTACGTGCAGGAATCCTGCCGTGCCCAGCGCCCGGGCCTCGATCCCAAAACCAACAGCCTCGCGCGCTGCTTCTACCCCTTGAACCAGGAGGTGGCGTAATGGCCGTCGTTCTTACCGCCCGCGACCTGACCCGTCACTACGAAGTGTCCCGTGGCCTGTTCAAGGGCCACGCCACCGTGCGGGCCCTCAATGGTGTGTCCTTCGAGCTGGAAGCCGGCAAGACCCTCGCCGTGGTCGGCGAGTCGGGTTGCGGCAAGTCCACCCTCGCCCGCGCACTCACGCTGATTGAAGAGCCGTCTTCGGGCTCGCTGAAAATCGCCGGCCAGGAAGTCGCCGGTGCCGACAAGGCCCAGCGCAAGCAATTGCGCAAAGATGTGCAGATGGTGTTCCAAAGCCCTTACGCCTCGTTGAACCCACGGCAGAAAGTTGGCGATCAACTGGGCGAACCGCTGCTGATCAACACCAACCTGTCCGCCGCCGAACGCCGCGAGAAAGTGCAGGCGATGATGAAGCAAGTGGGCCTGCGCCCCGAGCATTATCAGCGCTACCCGCACATGTTCTCCGGCGGCCAGCGCCAGCGGATTGCACTGGCTCGGGCGATGATGCTGCAACCCAAAGTGCTGGTGGCGGATGAGCCGACCTCGGCGCTCGACGTGTCGATCCAGGCCCAGGTGCTCAATCTGTTCATGGATCTGCAGCAGGAATTCAATACGGCCTACGTGTTCATTTCCCACAACCTGGCGGTGGTGCAACACGTTGCCGACGATGTGATGGTGATGTACCTCGGTCGCCCGGTGGAAGTCGGCCCGAAGGAAGACATCTACGCGCGCCCGCTGCATCCCTACACCCAGGCGCTGCTGTCGGCCACGCCGACCATTCATCCGGATCCGAACAAACCGAAGATCAAAATCGTCGGCGAGTTGCCCAACCCCTTGAACCCGCCGCCAGGTTGCGCGTTCCACAAGCGCTGCCCGTACGCCACCGAGCGTTGCAGCACCGAGGAGCCGCAATTGCGAGCGTTGGATAATCGTCAGGTGGCTTGCCACTACGCGGAACAATTCGTCGCCTGAGCGCGCCGGACCGATCAGTAGCAGAGTTTCACAGCCCTTCCCATCAGGTTGCGCATCAGCCTGGCGGGAGGGGCTTTCTTTTTGCGGCGGCTATTTGTTGCCATCGTCATAGGTTTCGCTGTCTTCCCCTTCGTTGTAGGGGTTTTCTGCGTCCTCTTTGGGAGCCGGTTGGGCCTGGGGTTGCCAGCTGCCGGAATTGACCTCTTTCTGCTTTTTCTTGGTGACCGGGCCGGTGTCTTTCCACTGAGGCGCGCCTGCGTCAGCCAGTGCCGGGAGGGTCGTCAGCCACAGGCAGGCCAGCAACAGCAGGGATATGGCGCGTTGAGCCTTTCGCACGGTGGTCTCCTTTGCAGTCGGTGGTTAAACGCTAGACCGGATGCCGGGTTCTCGCCAATCTAACGCCTGGTGGAGAAAAATGTGGGAGAGGGCTTGCCCCCGATGGCTGTGTGTCAGCCAGTACATTCAGGGCTGACACACTGCTATCGGGGGCAAGCCCCCTCCCACATCTGGGCCAAGATGTGCTGGCAAATTCGCCACAATTTGGCCCGCCAACCGCCAATTTCCGCCTGACCAAGTTCCGGTTAGACACAACGCGGTAAAAAAAGTGGGAGGGGGCTTGCCCCCGATGGCAGTGCGTCAGCTAGCACATTCAGGGCTGACACACTGCTATCGGGGGCAAGCCCCCTCCCACATCTGGGCCAAGATGTGCTGGCAAATTCGCTACAATTTGGCCCGCTAGCTAATAGCCAATTTCCGCCTAACCAAGTTCCGGTTAGACACAACGCGGTAAAAAAAGTGGGAGGGGCTTGCCCCCGATGGCTGTGTGTCAGCCAGTACATTCAGGGCTGACACAATGCTATCGGGGGCAAGCCCCCTCCCACATCTGGGCCAAGATATGCTGGCAAATTCGCCACAATTTGGCCCGCCAACCGCCAATTTCCGCCTGACCAAGTTCCGGTTAGACACAACGCGGTAAAAAAAGTGGGAGGGGGCTTGCCCCCGATGGCTGTGTGTCAGCCAGTACATTCAGGGCTGACACACTGCTATCGGGGGCAGGCCCCCTCCCACATGTTGTTTAGTGGTGCTCGCGGGTCGCGCGGAATTTCACATCCGGCCAGCGCTCTTCCATCAGCGCCAGGTTGACGCGGGTCGGGGCCAGGTAGGTCAGGTGCCCGCCGCCGTCGAGCGCGAGGTTTTCCACGGCTTTGTTGGAGAACTCTTCCAGCTTTTTCTTATCGGCGCATTCGATCCAGCGCGCGGAGTACACGGTGATCGGCTCGTAGGAGCATTCGACCTTGTATTCCTCTTTCAAACGGCTGGCGACCACATCGAACTGCAGCACACCCACGGCGCCGAGGATGATGTCGTTGCTGCGCTCGGGGAAGAACACCTGGGTGGCGCCCTCTTCCGCCAGTTGCTGCAAGCCTTGGCGCAATTGCTTGGATTTGAGCGGATCGCGCAGGCGCACGCGGCGGAACAGTTCCGGGGCGAAGTGCGGGATACCGGTAAAGCCCAGCGCTTCGCCTTCGGTGAAGGTGTCGCCGATCTGAATGGTGCCGTGGTTGTGCAGGCCGATGATGTCGCCGGCGTAGGCTTCTTCGAGCTGTTCACGCTCGGAGGAGAAGAACGTCAGGGCGTCGCCGATGCGCACGTCCTTGCCGGTGCGCACGTGGCGCATCTTCATGCCTTTTTCGTATTTGCCGGAGCAGATGCGCATGAACGCGATACGGTCGCGGTGCTTGGGGTCCATGTTCGCCTGGATCTTGAACACGAAGCCGGTGAATTTCTCTTCCACCGGCTCCACGGTACGTTCGTTGGCCACCCGTGGCAGCGGGCGCGGGGCCCAGTCCACCACGGCGTCGAGCACATGGTCGACGCCGAAGTTGCCCAGGGCGGTCCCGAAGAACACTGGGGTCAGCTGGCCGTCGAGGAATTCCTGTTGGTTGAATTCATGGCAGGCGCCCTGCACCAGCTCCAACTGATCGACGAAGCGGTCGTACTCGTCACCCAGGTGGGCGCGGGCTTCGTCGGAGTCGAGTTTTTCGATGATCTTGGTTTCGGTGCGCTCATGTCCGTGGCCGGCGGTGTAGACGATGATGTAATCATCGGCCAGGTGGTACACGCCTTTGAAGTCGCGGTAGCAACCAATCGGCCAGGTGATCGGCGCGGCCTTGATCTTCAATACGGCTTCGATTTCGTCGAGCAGCTCGATCGGGTCGCGGATATCGCGGTCGAGTTTGTTGATAAAGCTGACGATGGGCGTATCGCGCAGACGGCATACGTCCATCAGCGCGATGGTGCGCGGCTCGACGCCCTTACCGCCGTCCAACACCATCAACGCCGAGTCCACCGCGGTCAGGGTGCGGTAAGTGTCTTCGGAGAAGTCTTCGTGGCCCGGGGTGTCGAGCAGGTTGACCATGTGATCGCGATACGGGAACTGCATGACCGACGTGGTAATGGAGATACCCCGTTGTTTTTCCATTTCCATCCAGTCGGAGGTGGCATGGCGGTCGGATTTGCGGGATTTCACCGTGCCGGCCACTGCGATTGCCTTGCCCATCAGCAAGAGCTTCTCGGTGATGGTGGTTTTACCGGCATCGGGGTGGGAAATAATGGCGAAAGTGCGGCGTTTCGCGACTTCGGCGGCCTGGTGGGTCATGGGAAATCGCCTGGCAGGTGAGTCAAAAAAGGGCGGCGAGTATAGCGCAAACCCAAGGTGACGGACCACCGTTCACCCGATCAGGGGTGGCTAAATGGTGCCAAGTGTGGAACCTTTTAAAAGGTAGAGACGTCCACTCCCCTGCTATCGCACTCGTAACAGGGGCTGAAAAATCAGCAAGTTAGCCTGACGAGGCTGCGCTTATGGTTCGAACTCATGCCGCTTTTGACGGCATTGGCGAGCTGCATTTCGCGTTCACTTTTCGCTGACAGCCAGCCATGGCATGCCACGCAGGAATGTGTTCGTCGACAGAAGAAAAAAGGAGTCCGCCTGTGGCTATTCGCTATGGCAAAGGGCTGATAGGAGGCGCGGTTGTCGTCGCGCTCCTGGCCCTGCTGATCCACTGGATCGGCATCAACACGATCGAGTTGTACCGCGACGATTTGTTGTTTTACCTGCAAGCTCACTTAGTTCTCGTTCTAGTCTCCATGCTGGCGGCCCTCGTTGTGGGCATCCCCGCCGGTATCCTGCTCAGTCGACCGCACATGGTCGGGCGCGCAGAACGCTTCATGCAAATCTTCAACATCGGTAATACCGTCCCTCCCCTGGCCGTACTGGCCATCGCCCTCGGCGTCCTCGGCATCGGCAGCGGCCCGGCCATCTTCGCGCTGTTCCTCGCCTCCCTCCTGCCTATCGTGCGCAACACCTACGAAGGCCTGAAAAACGTTCAAGGCTCGCTCAAAGAAGCCGCCACCGGCATCGGCATGACCCCGCGCCAGGTGCTGTTTCGCGTGGAGTTGCCCAATGCCGTGCCGATCATCATCGGCGGCGTGCGCGTGGCGCTGGCGATCAATGTGGGCACCGCGCCCCTGGCGTTTCTGATCGGCGCCAACAGCCTGGGCAGTCTGATCTTCCCCGGCATCGCCCTGAACAACCAGCCGCAACTGTTGCTCGGCGCCGCATGCACGGCACTGCTGGCCTTGTTGCTGGACGGCTTGGTGACCATGGCCAGCCGCCTCTGGCTGGAACGCGGGTTGCGTCCGTCTTAAGGCTTGGCAAAGGAATTCACATGAAAAAGCTGACACTGATATTGAGCTGCGTCCTGCTGTGCGCAGGGTTTGCACAAGCCGCAGAAAAACCGGTAATCCGCATCGGCGCCAGGGTGTTCACCGAACAGACCCTGCTCGCCGAGATCACCTCCCAATACTTGCGCACCAAGGGCTATGCCCCTCAAGTGACCGGCGGCCTTGGCAGCAACCTGGCGCGTAGTGCCCAGGAAAGCGGGCAACTGGACCTGTTATGGGAATACACCGGTGTGTCGCTGGTGGCCTACAACCACATCGACGAGAAACTCGACAGCGAACAGTCCTACGCTCGGGTCAAAGAACTCGACGCGAAAAAGGGCCTGGTCTGGCTGGCACCGTCGCGCTTCAGCAACACCTATGCCCTGGCGTTGCCGCAGAAGGTCGCGCAGGAACATCCCGAGATCAACAGCATCAGCGACCTCACCCAGGCGATGGCGGAAAACACCCGGGAACATCGCCTGGTTGCGCTGGACACCGAGTTCGCCAATCGCTCCGACGGTCTGGCCGGTATGGTCAAGTTGTATGAGATGAACCTGACCCGCGCAAACACCCGGCAAATGGACGCTGGCCTGGTCTACACCGCGCTGCGCAATAGCCAAGTGTTCGCCGGCCTGGTCTACACCACCGACGGTCGCTTGAACGCCTTCAAATTAAAACTGCTGGCGGACGACAAGCATTACTTCCCGGACTACACCGCCGCGCCGGTAGTGCGCCAGGCCTACCTGGACGCGCACCCGCAACTGGCCGCCGACCTCAAGCCGCTGGCAGCGCTGTTCGACGACGAAACCATGCGCCAACTCAACGCGCGGGTCGATGTCGATCACGAAAGCCCGTCCGTCGTGGCCGCTGATTTTCTGCGCCAGCATCCGATCAACTAACGAGGAGAAGACATGGAATTCCTGAACGCCTTTTCCCATCTTGATTGGGCCCAAGTCCTGCACCTGACCTGGCAGCACATCACCCTGGTCGGTATCGCGGTGATCCTGGCGATCTTTATCGGTGTGCCCCTGGGCATCCTGATGACGCGCTTCCCGACGCTGGCCGGCCCGCTGCAAGCCAGCGCCACCGTGTTGCTGACGGTGCCTTCCATCGCCCTGTTCGGCCTGCTGTTGCCGTTCTACTCCAAATTCGGTCAGGGCCTGGGGCCGATGCCGGCCATTACCGCCGTGTTCCTCTACTCCCTGCTGCCGATCATGCGTAACACCTACCTGGCCCTCACCGGCGTGGAGCCGGGCATTCGCGAAGCCGCCAAAGGCATCGGCATGACCTTCGGCCAGCGCCTGCGCATGGTCGAGTTGCCCATCGCGGTGCCAGTGATCCTCGCCGGCGTGCGCACTGCCGTGGTGATGAACATCGGCGTGATGACCATCGCCGCCACCATCGGCGCCGGTGGCTTGGGTGTACTGATTCTGGCCTCCATCAGCCGCAGCGATATGTCGATGCTGATCGTCGGTGCCGTACTGGTCAGCCTGCTGGCCATCTTCGCCGACCTGCTTCTGCAATGGCTGCAACGCTCGCTGACTCCAAAAGGATTGCTCAAATGATCGAACTTCAAAACCTGTCCAAGACGTTCCAAAGCAACGGCAAAACCGTCACCGCCGTCAACGATGTCAGCCTGACCGTCAATGAAGGCGAGATCTGTGTATTCCTCGGGCCATCGGGTTGCGGCAAAAGCACCACGCTGAAGATGATCAACCGCCTGATCAAACCCACCTCGGGCAAGATCCTGATCAACGGCGAAGACACCACCGACCTCGACGAAGTGACCCTGCGCCGTAACATCGGCTATGTAATCCAGCAGATCGGCCTGTTCCCCAATATGACCATCGAAGAGAACATCGTGGTCGTGCCGAAACTGCTCGGCTGGGACAAACAGAAATGCCACGACCGCGCCCGCGAGTTGATGAGCATGATCAAGCTGGAGCCCAAGCAGTATCTGCATCGCTATCCGCGTGAATTGTCCGGTGGCCAACAACAGCGGATTGGCGTGATCCGCGCCTTGGCGGCGGATGCGCCGTTGCTGCTGATGGACGAGCCGTTCGGCGCGGTCGACCCGATCAACCGCGAGATGATCCAGAACGAGTTTTTCGAGATGCAGCGGGCGCTGAACAAGACGGTGATTATGGTCAGCCACGACATCGACGAAGCCATCAAGCTGGGCGACAAGATCGCGATTTTCCGCGCCGGCAAGCTGTTGCAGATCGACCACCCGGATACGTTGCTGGCACACCCGGCCGACGAATTCGTCAGCAACTTTGTGGGCCAGGACAGCACCCTCAAGCGCCTGCTGCTGGTCAAGGCCGAAGACGCGGCGGACAACGCCCCGTCGGTGAGCCCGGAAACCCCGGTGGCCGATGCACTGGAACTGATGGACGAGCACGACCGTCGCTACGTGGTGGTGACCTGCGCCGAGAACAAGGCACTGGGCTATGTGCGCCGTCGCGACCTGCACCGTCAGACCGGCACTTGCGGCCAGTACCTGCGTGAGTTCAACGCCACGGCGGCGTACGACGAGCACTTGCGCATCCTGTTGTCGCGCATGTACGAGTTCAATCGCTCGTGGTTGCCAGTGATGGATGCCGAGCGGGTGTTCCTGGGGGAAGTGACGCAAGAGTCGATTGCCGAGTACCTGAGCTCCGGTAAGTCCCGTGGGGGCAAGACCAGCATCGTCTCCCCTGCCGAGGCCGCCCTGGCCTGATCTTATGTGGGAGGGGGCTTGCTCCCTCCCATATTGGGTCCGTGATCTGTCAGGGAAATACCTTCAATTACCCCCATCCGGGGAACATCATTCCGTCACACCGGTCGGTTACATAAGTAGCTGCACAACGCAGCGCGACGAACGCGTGCAAAAACGCGACATTTTTAGTTGATCTATAGCCCCTCACGCCCTAAAGTTCGCGCCGAACGTCCATGCTGGAAACGATCCATCCGGCTCAAGTACTGACGACGAGACAGCAAGGCCAAGGGCAGCTTATCCCATGGCCTTTTTGCTTTCGGCGACATGCCTTGGGAAGTAGGCGAACCAAAGTGGGGATACGGAGGACGTTCAGTTGTACCCATTGATCAATACAGTTTGCCCTTAGGAGTTCCCAGCATGTCGATCAACGTCGAAGATTATTTCGCGCGCGCCACTTTTGACAAAATGAAGGCGTTCGCCGACAAGCAAGAAACCCCATTCGTGGTGATCGACACCGCGATGATCAGCCAGGCCTACGATGACCTGCGCGCCGGTTTCGAATTCGCCAAGGTTTATTACGCGGTCAAGGCCAACCCGGCCGTCGAGATCATCGACCTGTTGAAAGACAAAGGTTCGAGCTTCGACATCGCCTCGATCTACGAGCTGGACAAGGTCATGGACCGTGGCGTCAGCGCCGACCGCATCAGCTACGGCAACACCATCAAGAAATCCAAGGACATACGCTACTTCTACGAGAAGGGCGTGCGTCTGTTCTCCACCGACTCCGAAGCCGACCTGCGCAATATCGCCAAGGCCGCGCCGGGCTCGAAAGTGTATGTGCGCATTCTCACCGAAGGCTCCACCACCGCTGACTGGCCGCTTTCGCGCAAATTCGGCTGCCAGACCGACATGGCCATGGACCTGCTGATCCTGGCCCGTGACCTGGGCCTGGTGCCGTACGGCATCTCGTTCCACGTCGGCTCGCAACAGCGCGATATCAGCGTGTGGGACGCGGCTATCGCCAAGGTCAAAGTGATCTTCGAGCGCCTGAAAGAAGAAGACGGCATCCACCTCAAGCTGATCAACATGGGCGGCGGCTTCCCGGCCAACTACATCACCCGCACCAACAGCCTGGAAACCTATGCCGAGGAAATCATCCGCTTCCTCAAGGAAGACTTCGGCGACGATCTGCCGGAAATCATCCTGGAGCCCGGCCGTTCGTTGATCGCCAACGCTGGCATTCTGGTCAGCGAAGTGGTGTTGGTGGCGCGTAAATCCCGCACCGCCGTCGAGCGTTGGGTGTACACGGATGTGGGCAAGTTCTCCGGCCTGATCGAAACCATGGACGAGTCCATCAAGTTTCCGATCTGGACCGAGAAGAAAGGCGAGATGGAAGAAGTGGTCATCGCTGGCCCGACCTGCGACAGCGCCGACATCATGTACGAAAACTACAAGTACGGCCTGCCGCTGAACCTGGCGATCGGTGATCGTTTGTACTGGTTGTCCACCGGTGCGTACACCACCAGCTACAGCGCGGTTGAGTTCAATGGGTTTCCGCCATTGAAGTCCTACTACGTCTAAGCCGTGCTTCCTATAGGAGCGAGCGGTTCGCCCCTATAGGGTTTCCAACTGTTGGGCTCGTTGTTGATAAGCCTGCGCCATCGCCCGGATCCTCGGTTCATCCGCCGCCGCCAGCGCGGTGTGGGCCACCCGCAGAAACTTCAGATTCCCGCCCGCCAGCGCTTTGCGCAGCCATGCCAACGCCGCTTCGATCTGGCCATTACCCGCCAGCACCGCCGCATAACTGAATTGCCCGCGAAAATCCCCGCCCTCGGCTGAACGGCGATACCACTGCTGCGCGGCTTCCAGATCCCGTGGGCAGCACTGTCCTTCCTCCAGATACCGCCCGAGCAAGTTCATCGACTTGGCATGACCCCGCTCGGCCGCTTGGCGATAGCACGCCAATGCCTGGGCTTGATCTTGTGCAACACCACACCCGGTGGCCAGCAGGTTGGCGTAGTTGTACAACCCCCAGTCCAAGCCCGCCTCGGCGGCCTGGCGATATTCCCGCGCGGCCGCCGCTTCGTCGACGGCGCAGCCCCAACCGTGTTCCAGGCAACGCCCGAGCATATTGCGCGCCATCAACTGCCCGCCTTGTGCCGCAATGCGAAACCACCGCAGCGCCAGCGCTTGATCGCGTTCGATACCGCGCCCGTCCAGCAGAATCTGCCCCAGCAACGCCTGGGCATCCACCAGCCCTTCCTTCGCCGCGACCAGAATCGCCTGGGCGGCGCGCACCGGGGAGTCGTCAAGCATGCTCTGCAATTGCTCGACCGTGAGCACCTCTTGGCGACGCAACAAAAAGCTCATATCAAACCTCAACCCAGCGACGTAGCAGGTTGTGATAAGTGCCGGTGAGCTGGATGAGCGCCGGGTGATCGGGCACATCCCGGGTCAACTGCTGGATCGCACCGTCCATCTCGAACAGCAATGTGCGCTGGCTGTCTTCGCGCACCAGGCTCTGGGTCCAGAAGAATGAGGCGTAACGCGCCCCCCGGGTCACCGGGTTGACTTTGTGCAGGCTGGACCCGGGGTACAGCACCATATCGCCGGCCGGCAACTTGACCCGCTGCAGGCCGAAAGTGTCCTGGATCTCCAGTTCGCCGCCGTCGTAGTCATCCGGGTCGCTGAAAAACAATGTGGACGACAAATCGGTGCGCACCCGCTCAGGGCTGCCCTTGGGTTGGCGCACGGCGTTATCGATATGAAAGTCGAAACTGCCACCGGCGGTGTAGCAGTTAAGCAGCGGCGGGAACACTTTGTGCGGTAACGCCGCCGACATGAACAGCGGGTTTTGCCACAGGCGTTCGAGCATCGCCGTGCCGATTTCCTTGGCCAAGGGGTGGCCTTCGGGCAATTGCAGGTTGTGTTTGGCTTTGGCCGATTGGTGCCCGGCGGTAATTTTACCGTCGGCCCAATCGGCGTTTTCCAAGGCCTGGCGGATGCGCTGCACCTCCTCTCGGGAGAACAGGCCGGGAATGTGCAGCAGCATGGGGCAGTACCTGGGTGCGGAGGGACGCCAATGGTATTGATTCTTATCCACGCTGTAAAACCCAAGGACGGATGAGATCGTAAAAACCGTAAGCAAAAAGTGTAAAGAATGTAAATTCAGTGCAATTAGCAATGTATCGCAATTGATAGAAAGTCGTGTTCACCCTATATTCCGCCGCCTCACATCCTTGGGGAAAGGACACGTCATGTCGCGCACTTCAACAAAAACCTCCGCCGGTTCACCACGCATGTTGGCCTCGGCCATCGGCGTCGCTCTGAGCGCCAGCTCTGCCGCCCACTTGGCGCAAGCGGCTGAAGACACGGAACAAAAAGGCGGGCGCAATAGCATCTCTCTGGGCGCCACCAGCATTACCGGCCAGGAACAGGACGACACCTCTTACCAAGTGGAAAAAGCTGCCTCGCAGAAATACACCGCACCGCTGGTGGACACACCGCGCTCGGTCACTGTGGTGCCGCAACAAGTACTCAAGGACACCGCCGCTACCTCGTTGCAGGATGCGCTGCGCACCGTACCGGGTATCACCTTCGGTGCCGGTGAAGGCGGTAACCCTCAGGGTGACCGTCCGTTTATCCGCGGTTTCGATGCCCAAGGCGACACCTACCTGGACGGCGTGCGCGACACCGGCGGCCAGAGCCGTGAGATTTTCGACATCGAATCCATCGAAGTCAGCAAAGGCCCGAACTCCTCCTTCGGCGGGCGCGGCTCGGCCGGTGGCAGCCTCAACCTGGTGAGCAAGACCCCACAGGCACGGGACTTCACCAACGGCGGCTTCACCTACGGTTCCGACCAGACCCGCCGCTACGTGCTCGACGTGAACCGCCAGTTCCTCGACGACAGCGCCGCATTCCGCCTGAACTTGATGAGCCACGAGCAGAACGTGGCCGGGCGCGATGCCGTGAACTACGACCGCTGGGGCGTTGCGCCTTCGCTGACCTTCGGCCTGGGCACCCCCACCCGCGTCAACCTCAGCTACTACCATCTGGAAAGCGACGACCTGCCAGACTCGGGGATTCCCTACGGCTACGGTTCGGCCACCGCCACCGCCCACGTCCACGACAAACCCAACGACGGCGGCGACAGCGATAACTTCTACGGCCTCAAAGGCCGCGATTTCCGCAAGACCCGCGCCGACATCAGTACGTTCTCCATCGAGCACGATCTGAACGACAACATGACCCTGAAAAACACCCTGCGCCACGGCAGCACTGGCCAGGACTACGTACTGACCCAGCCGGACGACAGCAAACTCAACGTGAACAAATTCGGCACCGTGTGGCGCCGTGCCAACTCGCGGGTGTCCACCACCACCACGACCACCAACCAGACCGACCTGTTCGGCAGTTTCCAGGCCCTGGGCTTCAAGAACACCTACTCCACCGGCCTGGAATTCACCGGCGAAGAAACCCGCGTCAGCAGCTACACCGTCAGCCCGAACGCCAACCCGATCTGCACCGTGGCCAAAGGCGGCCTGGGCGGCCAATGCACGTCGCTGAGCAACCCGAACCCGGACGACGCCTGGACTGGCTCCGTCGCCCGCAACTACAACGGCACCAACACCAAAGCCACCAGCCGCGCCGCGTACGTGTTCGACACCATCGAACTGGACCCGAAATGGCTGCTTAACGTCGGCCTGCGCTACGACACTTTCGACACCGAAGCCAATACCAACGCAGTGCCTACAGCGACGGTCAAAGCACGCAGCAAAATCAAGGACGACAGCCAGTTCTTCAACTGGCAGGCCGGCCTGGTCTGGAAGCCTCTGGAAAACGGCAGCATCTATGCCTCCTACGCCACCTCGGCCACCCCGCCAGGCGGCCTGGTCGGCGAAGGTTCGGACGGCAACCCGCTGTCCGCCGGCGCCGCCACCAGCGATCTGCAACCGGAAGAAACCGTCAACTATGAGCTGGGCACCAAGTGGGACCTGTTCCACGACCGCCTCTCGCTGACCGCCGCCGTGTTCCGCACCGAGAAGAAAAACACCCGCATTCTGGTGGATGCCCTCACCTACCAGAACGCCGGCGAGTCTCGGGTCGATGGTCTGGAATTGTCCGCCAGCGGCAAAATCACCGAGCAATGGCAAGTGTTCGCCGGCTACAGCTACCTGGACAGCGAACTGGTCAAGGCTGGCCGTAACGGTCGCAACGGGGTGATCAGCGCCGGTTCCAACGAAGGCAACCAGATGCCCAACACGCCGAAGAACACCTTCAGTCTGTGGACCACCTATGCCCTTACACCCAAGTTCACCGTTGGCGGCGGCGCGTTCTATGTCGACCAGGTTTACGGCGACGTGGGCAACACCGTGTATGTGCCGTCCTACACCCGCTACGACGCCATGGCCAGCTACAAGCTGACCAAGAACGTCGACCTGCAACTGAACGTGCAGAACCTGACCGATAAGGTCTACTACGACAAGGCATACTCCGCGCACTTCGCCAACCAGGCGGCCGGTCGCACGGCGCTGCTGACCACCAGCTTCCACTTCTAAACGCTGGCCACCGAGCCCCACGCATCGAATGCGTGGGGCTTTTGCGTGTTAAACAACAAAGTTTCTCGACAACCCACGGCATAATGCGCGCCGTGGCATTTATATCCCGATGAGCGAGGCGGTCCGACGTGTTGAAGAAAACCCTGTTTCAGTTGCACTGGTTTTTCGGCATTACTGCCGGGCTGGTGCTGGCCTTGATGGGGATCACCGGTGCGGCGGTGTCGTTCCAGGATGAAATACTGCGGACCCTCAACCCCAGCGTCCTGCATGTGGAAAAACGCGAAGCCGGGGTGCTGCCACCGGCCGAACTGGTGCGCAAGCTCGAAGCCGCCGAAGGCAAAACCGTGGCGATGCTGTGGGTGGAACGTGACAGCGGCAATGCCGCGCGCGTGGCCTTTACCCCGCCACCGGGTGAGCGACGTGGCCAGATGCGCTACTTCGATCCGTACACCGGCGAGTACCTGGGCGACGCCGTGGGCCAGGATGTGTTCGGTTTTGTCCTGCAACTGCACCGCTTCCTCGCCATCGGCGAAACCGGCCGGCAGATCACCGGCGCCTGCACCCTGATCCTGGTGTTTTTCTGCCTCTCCGGCCTGTACCTGCGCTGGCCGCGCCAAGTGGCGAGCTGGCGCGCCTGGCTGACCCTGGACTGGCGCAAAAAGGGCCGCAGCTTTAACTGGGACCTGCACTCGGTGTTCGGCACATGGTGCCTGCTGCTGTACCTGCTGGCGGCACTCACCGGGTTGTCCTGGTCCTACGATTGGTACAGCCGAGGGCTGACCCAACTGTTGTCCGATGCCCCGCAGAACGAACGGGTACGCACGCGCGGCCCAGCGCCGGCAGGCCCTGCACCGGTGGCCAACTACGACGCGATCTGGAGCAGCCTCTACAGCAACGCCGGCCCGGACCTGAGCGCCTACAACATCCGCATGCCAGGCGCTGCCGGGCAACCGGCCACCGTGTATTACCTGCTGAGCGACTCGCCCCATGACCGCGCGCTCAACCAGATCAACCTGGACCCGGCCACCGGCGAGGTCAAATCCCACGATCGCTACGCCGACAAGAGCCTCAAGGCTCAGTTACTGACCAGCATTTATGCCCTGCACACCGGCAGCTACTTCGGCTTGATCGGGCGGATCGTGTTGACCGTCAGTTCGCTGTTGATGCCGTTGTTCTTTATCACCGGCTGGTTGCTGTACCTGGATCGCCGTCGCAAAAAACGCCAAGTGCGCGACGCCCGTCAGCGCCTCGGCACCAACCTCAGCGACGCGCCGGCGTGGCTGATCGGCTTTGCCAGCCAGAGCGGTTTCGCCGAGCAACTGGCCTGGCAGACCGCCGGGCAATTGCAGGCCGCCGGCCTGCCGGTGAAGGTGCAGGCGCTGGGCAGCGTCAATGCACAGGACCTGCGCCAAGCGCACAACGCGCTGTTCGTGGTCAGCACCTTCGGCGACGGCGAAGCCCCCGACAGCGCCCGTGGTTTCGAGCGCGGCGTGCTCGGCCAGGCTCTGTCGCTCAACGGTTTGAACTACGCGGTGCTGGCCCTCGGGGATCGTCAGTACCCGCACTTTTGCGGCTTCGCCCGGCGCCTGCATTTCTGGCTGACCAACCAGGGCGGCACGGCGCTGTTCGCCCCGGTGGAAGTGGACAGCGGCGATACCCAAGCCCTACTGCACTGGCAGCAACAATTGGGCGAACTGACCGGCCACGCCCCCGCCGCCGCCTGGCCCAGCGCCCAGTACGAGCACTGGACACTGAGCCAGCGCACCCTGCTCAACCCCGGCAGCGCAGGCGAAGGCGTGTACCTGCTGGGCCTCACGTCGACGTCGCCGCAGCATTGGGACGCTGGCGACCTAGTGGAAATCCTGCCGCGTAATCCCGCGTCGGCAGTCGAGCACTTTCTGGCGGGCCTGGGCCTGCAAGGCAGCGACGGCGTACTCATCGAAGGGCTGGCACAGACGCTCGATCAGGCCCTGACCACTCGCCAATTGCCGGACAACCGCGCGCATCTGGTCGGCCTGCACGCCCAAGCGCTGGTGGATGCTCTGGTGCCGCTGAGCATGCGCGAATACTCCATCGCCTCGCTTGCCAGCGACGGCGTGTTGCAACTGATCGTGCGCCAGGAACGCCACGCCGACGGCCGCCTGGGCCTGGGCTCGGGTTGGCTCACCGAACACGCGGCTCTCGGCGGCGCGATCAGCCTGCGTCTGCGGCGCAACAGCGGCTTCCACCTGCCGGACGCGCCGGTGCCGCTGATCCTGTTGGGCAACGGCACCGGCCTGGCCGGCCTGCGCAGCTTGCTGAAAGCGCGCATTGCCGAAGGCCAGCAACGTAACTGGTTGCTGTTCGGCGAACGCAATATCGCCCACGACTACCTGTGCCAAGACGAGCTGCAAGGCTGGCTCGCCAGCGGCGACCTAGCACTGTTGGACCTGGCGTTCTCCCGCGATCAGGCGGAGAAGATCTACGTGCAGGATCGCCTGCGCGAATCGGCCGACGTGCTACGTAGATGGCTGGCCGACGGCGCGGCGATCTATGTGTGCGGGAGCTTGCAGGGCATGGCTGCCGGGGTGGATCAGGCGCTACTGGATATCCTCGGCCGCGAGGCGGTGGAGCGCTTGATCGAACAAGGCCGCTATCGCCGCGACGTGTACTGAGGTCACTCACTGTGGCAGGGGGCTTGCCCCCGATAGCGGTGGATCAGTCGCCTGATAAATAACTGTCACACCGTCATCGGGGGCAAGCCCCCTCCCACATTGGGATTGCATTTCAAGTCAGTGTTCTGTGCCGGTGGCGCTTTTTCGAACACCACTTCAGGCCCAAAGGTTTTATCAAGCGGATTGGGCCCAAAGCTGCCGCCGCGCGATCCACTGTGGGAGGGGGCTTGCCCCCGATAGCGGTGGTGAAGTCGTCTGATAAATGACTGTCACACCGTCATCGGGGGCAAGCCCCCTCCCACATTGGGATCGCATTTCAAGTCAGTGTTCTGTGCCGGTGGCGCTTTTTCGAACACCACTTCAGGCCCAAAGGTCTTATCCAGCAGATTGGGCCCAAAGCTGCCGCCGCGCGATCCACTGTGGGAGGGGGCTTGCCCCCTCCCACAGTGGGACTGCATTTCAAGTCAGGTGGGTTGCAACTTCTGTTCGAATACTGAGACTCCATCCAAGTCGCGCAGGATCACCGTCAACTCCCCGGTCTGGCCATCGATATTCACCTCGCCAAAAAACTGAAACCCGGCAAACGGCGAAGTGTTCTGTGCCGGTGGCGCTTTTTCGAACACCACTTCAGGCCCAAAGGTTTTATCCAGCGGATTGGGCCCGAAGCTGCCGGCGTTCAACGGCCCGGCGACAAACTCCCAGAACGGTTCGAAATCCTGGAACGCCGCGCGATCCGGGTGGTAGTGATGCGCCGCGCAGTAGTGCACGTCTGCCGTCAGCCACACATGGTTGCGTACCTGCTGCGCACGCAGGAACGCCAGCAGTTCGGCGATTTCCAACTCGCGACCCTGGGCCGGGCCCGGCTCACCGTTGGCGATGGCCTCCCAACGCGGCACGCCGGGGCTGACTTCACCGTCGGGCACGCCCAGGCCGATGGGCATGTCGGCGGCGATGACTTTCCATTGCGCCTTGGAGCCCTTGAGTTCGCTCTTGAGCCAGTCCAATTGTTCACGCCCCAGAAACGGCTTGGCCGCCCCCAGGTTGTCATCGTTGGGGCCACGGTAGCTGCGCATATCGAGCACAAATACATCCAGCAGCGGGCCATAACTGAGTTTGCGATAGATGCGCCCGCCGCCGTCGGCGCTTTGGCGGCGCATCGGCGAATATTCCAGCCAGGCCTGGCGCGCGCGGCCCACCAGCGTGTTGATGTCGCGGGTCTGGTAGCGCTCGTCCAATTGCTTGCTCGGCGACCAGTTGTTGATCACTTCGTGGTCGTCCCACTGCCAGATCTGCGGTACTTCGGCGTTGAAGCGGCGCACGTTTTCATCCATGAGGTTGTAGCGGTAGTTGCCACGGTATTCGTCCAGGGTCTCGGCGACGTTGCTCTTGGCCTCGGTGGTGATATTGCGCCAGATACGCCCGCCTTCAGTGGCCAGTTGCGCCGGCACCGGGCCGTCGGCGTAGATGGTGTCGCCGCTGTGGATAAAGAAGTCCGGCAGACGCAAGCGCATGGCTTCGTAGATGCGCATGCCGCCGATGTCCGGGTTGATGCCGAAGCCTTGGCCGACGGTGTCGCCGCTCCATACAAAGCGAATGTCGCGGCGCTGTTGCGGCACGCTGCGCAGGTGGCCGAACCAGGGCTCGCTGGCCACGCCGCTCTGGGCGTCTTCGAAATGCACGCGATAGAAAACCGCCTGGTCGGCAGGCAACCCGGTCAGTTCAACGCGGGCGGTGAAGTCGGTGCGGTTGTCGGCCAGCGGCGAAACAAAACGGCGCGGGTTGCTGAACACGCTGCGGGTGTCCCATTCCACCACCATCCGCGCGGGCCGGTCGCTGCGGCTCCAGATCATCGCGCGGTCGCCCAGCAAATCGCCGGACTGCACCCCATCGGTAAGTTGCGGCCGGTCCTTGACCGACGCGATCACCGCCGGCGCCAGACCCGGCAATAACAGACCGGCGCCGACGGCTTGCATCACGCGGCGACGGCCCAGATCGAAGTGGCTCATGCAGGTGCCCTCTTGAGTCTCAAAAGAGGGACTTAACCACGCGGGGATGAAGCGGGTGTGACACTCACCCTGCGGTGAGCCGAGATCCAAATGTGGAGGGGCGGTAGTCATTGCCAGGGCTGGTTCATCTGAGTCCTTGGCTAACGGGCATTGGGGCGTGCCCCTTCCACATTGTCAGGCCCTGCCAGACCGTGTCAGGCGTTAGCCGGCGCGACGCTCAGCTCCACCACTTCCGCCCGTTTGATCAGCGCGTACACCACCCCGGTCAGCAGGCTGCCCGCAACGATCGCCAGCAGATACAGCAACGCATGGTTGATCGCATTCGGAATCACCAGCACAAACAAACCACCGTGGGGCGCGGCCAGTACGCAGCCGAAGTACATCGACAGCGCGCCGGTCAACGCACCGCCGGCGATGCTTGCCGGGATCACGCGCAACGGGTCTTTGGCGGCGAAAGGGATCGCGCCCTCGGAGATAAAACACATCCCGAGGATCATCGCGGCTTTGCCGGCTTCGCGTTCGGTCTGGGCGAATTTGCGCCGCGCCAGGAACGTGGCGATGCCCATGCCGATGGGCGGCACCATGCCGGCGGCCATGGTCGCGGCCATCGGCGCGCCGCTGTGGGCAGCCAGCAAGCCGACGGAAAACGCATACGCCGCTTTGTTGATCGGCCCGCCCAGGTCCACGCACATCATGCCGCCCAGCAGAATGCCCAGCAGCACCGCGTTGGTGGTGCCCATGGTGCTGAGGAATTCAGTCAAGCCGCTGAGCATGCGCGCCACCGGCGGGCCCACCAGGTAGATCATCGCCAGGCCGGTGAACAGGCTCGCCAGCAACGGGATGATCAGGATCGGTTTGAGAGCTTCCATGCTTTGCGGCAGACGCACCACGCGCGTGACGCCTTTGACGCAGTAACCGGCCAGGAAACCGGCAAAAATGCCGCCGATAAAACCCGCGCCCAAGGTGCCGGCCAGCAGGCCGCCGATCATGCCCGGCGCGATCCCCGGACGGTCGGCGATCGAATAGGCGATATAACCGGCCAGCAGCGGCACCATCAAGGTAAACGCGCTGTTGCCGACGGTTTTCAACGCTGCCGCCAAGGTGCCTTCCTGTTCGAACGCATGAATGCCGAACGCAAACGACAGAGCGATCAACAAGCCGCCCGCCACCACCATCGGCAACATGAACGACACACCGGTGAGCAAGTGCTTATAGACACCGGTCTTTTCCGACTTGGCTACCGGCACACCGGCGGCGCTTTCCACCGCGCCTTCGGCCAGGGCCTTGTTCAGGGTCGCTTCCGATTGCTTGAGGGCAATGCCGGTGCCGCAACGGTAAATCTTCTTGCCGGCGAAGCGTTCGGTAGCCACTTCGATATCAGCCGCCAACAGCACCACATCGGCATTGGCGATAGCGTCGGCGCTCAGCGGCGTACGTGCGCCCACCGAACCTTGGGTCTCGACCTGCAAGTCGTAACCCAGGCGCTTGGCCGTCTGCTGCAAGGCTTCGGCAGCCATAAAGGTGTGGGCCACGCCGGTCGGGCATGCGGTGACGGCGACGATGCGCGGGGCATTTTTTGCCGCGACGGGCGCCTGGCTGGCGACATACACCTGAGCCTCTTCAGCGCCGCGACGCAAAACCGCTTCCACATCCGCCAACGCTTGGGCCGGCGAGCTCTGGAACACGCGCTTGCCGACGAAGCGCTGCATATCCACCGGCGTGCTGCTGACCAGCAACACCCACTCGGCGGCGGCCAGAGTCGCGTCGGATAGCGCGCGCTCGGGGTGCTGCACATCCACCACTTCGACACTGGTGCTCCAGCCTTGGCGCTGCGCGGCGGCGTCCAGCAAGCGGGCGCACAGCACACTGGTGACCATGCCGTTGGGGCAGGCAGTAACAATGGCTAACTTCATGACTAACCCTCTTATTGTTCTGTGAGCGGGCGTACATCGACGCCGCTTTGCAGATGCGCCAACTGCGCGTCATCGCTGATGCCGAAACCGATCTGCGTCACCGCCATCGCGGCAATCGCCGTGGCACGGCGCAGGGTCTGTTCGGGGGCCTCGCCACTGAGCAGACCGTGCAACATGCCGGCCAGCAACGAATCCCCGGCACCCACGGTGCTGGCCACGCTGACCTTGGGCGGCGTGGCATGCAGCGCCAGCGTCGGGCTGAACCAGTTCACACCGTCGGCACCATGGGATACCACCACATGTTCCACCCCCTGGGCGTGCAGGCGCTGTGCGGCTTGGCGCTGCTGTTCGAGGGAGTCGGTGGGGCAATCGAGGGCATCGGCCAGTTCTTCGGTGTTCGGCTTGACCAACCACGGGCCGGCTCGCAGACCGGCACGCAGCGCCTCGCCACTGGTGTCCAGAGCAACCTTCAAACCGAGGCCTTTCAACTGCACCAACACATGGTGCAACCACTGCGCACTGACGCCGCGCGGCAAGCTGCCGGCGACCACCACCGCATCGTGACCGGGAGCGATCAGAGTGAGCTGGTTGAGCAAGGCCTGTTGCGCTTGCTCGCTCACCTGCGGGCCCGGCGCGTTGATGTCGGTGACACGACCGTCCTGCTCGGCGATTTTGATATTGCTGCGGGTTTCCCCCGGCACGCGGATAAACGCGTCGGCAAAACCGCGACGAGCAATCAGCGCGTCAAAGGCTTGCGGGTTGTCCGCACCGAGAAAACCGCCCACGGTCAATTGATGCCCCAGATCGGCCAGCACCTGCGCCACATTCACACCCTTGCCGGCGGCGTGGGTCAGCAGGGTTTCGCTGCGGTTGACTTCACCCGGTTCCAGGCGGGCCAAGCGCACCGTGAGATCCAACGCCGGGTTCAGCGTCAGGGTCAGAATCCTTGCCATTTACACCACCTCCACGAGGGCTCGCACATCGGCGGGGGAACCCACCGCCAGTGCTTGTTGTGCCAGGCTCTGGGCCTGGCTCAGACTGAATTCGCGCACACGCGCCTTCACTTCGGGAATGCTGCGCGCCGACACGCTCAGTTCGTCCACTCCCAAGCCCACCAGCACCGGCACTGCCAGCGGGTCCGCCGCCAGTTCGCCGCACACGCCGACCCATTTGCCGTGGGCATGGGCGGCGCGCACGGTGATATCGATCAACTGCAGCACCGCCGGGTGCAAGCCGTCGGCCTGGGCAGATAAGGTCGGGTGGCCACGGTCGATGGCCAGGGTGTATTGGGTCAGGTCGTTGGTGCCGACACTGAAGAAGTCCACTTCCTTGGCCAGCACCGGCGCCAGCAAGGCGGCCGACGGTACTTCGATCATGATCCCCAGTTGCAGGTCGGCCACCGGGATTTCCAGGCGCAGGCGCTCGGTCATGTCACGGGCGGCGCGCCACTCATCGACGCTGCCGACCATGGGAAACATAATGCGCAGCGGGCGGTTATCCGCCGAACGCAATAGCGCGCGCAGCTGCGCTTCCATGATCTGCGGGCGTTGCAAGGTCAGGCGAATGCCACGCACGCCCAGGAAAGGGTTTTCTTCCTCGGCAATCGGCCAGTAAGGCAACGGTTTGTCGCCGCCCACGTCGAGGGTGCGCACCACCAACGGGCGCCCACCGAGGCCGTCGAGAACGCGGCGGTACTCGGCTTCTTGGGTGGCTTCATCCGGCGCTTGTGGGTGAGCCATAAAAATCAGTTCGGTGCGCAACAAACCGATGCCTTCGGCGCCCTGCTCCACCGCTGCGGCGACACCGGCGCTTTCGCCGATATTGGCGAACACTTCCACGGCATGCCCGTCGCGTGTCAGAGCCGTTTCATGGCGCTGGGCGGAGGCCGCTTGCAGGCGTTGTTCACGGGTGTCGCGCTCGACGGTAGCCCGTTGCAGGGTGGCGGCATCGGGGTCCACATGCAGGCGGCCGCGCTGGCCATCGAGCAACAGCGGCGTGCCGGCGGCGACCAGCAAGACGGCGGCGCCAGCACCGACCAACGCAGGTATACCGAGGGCACGCGCGACGATGGCGCTGTGGGCCGTGGCGCCACCGCGAGCGGTGAGGATACCGGCGACGCGCGCCGGGTCCAGGCGCGCCACGTCGGACGGGCCGACCTCGTCCATCACCAGGATGTACGGCTCATTCGGCTCTTGGGCGGTTTCGACGCCGCACAGTTGCGCCAGCACGCGACGGCCGATATCTCGCAGGTCGGCGGCACGCTCGGCGAGCAAGGCGTCCTGCAACGACTCCTGCTGTTTGGCGGCGGCTTCGATCACGCTCATCCATGCGGCTTCGGCGCTTTCGCCTTGCTTGAGGCGAGTGTCGACGTCGTCGGTCAGTTCCGGGTCGTCGAGCATTTCCTGGTGGGTGATGAAAATCTCGCGGATCGCCTTGGATGGGCTGCGCTCGATCAGCCCCTGAATATCGCGGCGCACGTCGGTCAGGGCGGCATGCAGACGCTGACGCTCAATCACCGGTGACTCGCCGCGCAGTGGGTAGTCGAACACCTGCTGGGTCTGGACATGAGCGGGGCCAATGGCAATCCCCGGCGCCGCGGCGATGGCCTGGATCTGGCTACCGGAGGCCGGTGCGCTGAGCAGCGGTTCGAGGTCCAGGGTTTCGGGGGGCGCGCTAACGGTCGGCAGCGGCTCGACCTCTTCACCAAGCCCCTCCTCCACCGCGGCCAGCAGTGCCGGCAGCGCATCACCGGCAATGCCGGGTTCGGCGACGAACTCCAGCACCTGGCCACGGCGGGCGCCGAGGCTGAGCAGCTTGCTCAAACTTTTGACCGAAACCGCGGTGGCCGGACCATCGATGATGCGCACACGGATATCGCCGTCAAAACTTTTGGCTAACTGCGCCAGGATCTTCGCCGGCCGCGCATGCAGGCCGTGGGCGTTGGCCAGGGTAATGCGCGCGCTCGGCCAGTCCGGCGGCAGTTCGCCGCCCAATACTTCAAGCACCGCGCGGCTGCTGGTGGCGCGGCCCAGTTCCTGGCCACGGCCTTCGATCAGCAACGCACACAAACGCTCAAGCAAGGCCTGGTGCGCTTCGCCCAGGCTGGCCAGGCAAAACAGGCCCGTGAGCGGCTGGCCCAGGTAACGCATGGGTTTGTCCGGGGTGACGAACGCCAGGCCCGGGCGCTTGACGGTCTGCTCGCTGTGCAGCCACCACAGGCCGTCGCCCAGGGGCAGCGCATCGACCTGTTGCAACACGGCGGCGAAGCCGTTGCTGACGCAATCGGCCTGGCGCAGCAGGCGTGCCCCTCTCCAGACCAGCTCTTCAAAATCGTCGGCGGACACCCCCAGGCTGATCATCTGTGCATCCAGCGCCAATTCCTGCGGTGCGCCTTGCAACAACTTCAACAAGGCGTCGGCAGAGCCGGCACGACGCAGCGCCTCACCCAGGTCGGTCTCACCGAGGGCTCGGGTCAGCAATTGCAGCAGGCGAAGGTGTTCGTCGGATTGGGCGGCAATGCCGATGGCCAAATACACGATCTGGCCGTCGCCCCAGTCCACCCCTTCGGGGAACTGCAGCAGGCGCACGCCGGTGGCAAACACCTGGTCGCGGGTTTCAGGCGTGCCGTGGGGGATCGCAATACCTTGGCCGAGAAATGTCGAGCCTTGGGCTTCACGGGCTTGCAAGCCACTCAGATAGCCCTCGGCGACCAGACCGTCGGCCACCAGTGTGTCAGCGAGCAGGTGCAAGGCAGCAGATTTATCCACAGCCACCTGGCCCATGGATATCTGCTCTACAGTGAGCTCAAGCATGCCGTTCTCCTAGTTAGTGCGCTGGGCGCACTAGGTATTGTTTTGAATAAAACAGTGTAGGGGTGTTTGAAAATTACTGACTGAGCGGTCAGTTGGCAGGAGCCGCTCGGTCGCGAACGTCGTAAAAATACGCTGGCTGAAACGTTTAATCTAGAATTTAAGGCAGATTACGCGTTAATTGTGCATCCTTGAAGGACCACTCGGCGATTGAGCTGGGACATTGGTCGTGTGCCGTAATCGGTTACGATTGGACAAAATGTCGGGGCAAGCTCCAAAAAACAAGGAAATCCCGGTTTGAAACTCAGTGATATCGCACGTCTGGCCGGTGTGTCCGTTACCACCGCCAGTTATGTCATCAACGGCAAAGCCGCCCAACAACGCATCAGCCACGCCACCGTCGAACGGGTGCGTGCGGTGGTGGAGGCCCACGGCTTTACCCCCAATCCCCAGGCCGCCGGGCTGCGCAGCCGGCACACGCGCACCTTGGGCTTTATTCTGCCCGACCTGGAAAACCCCAGTTACGCGCGTATCGCCAAATTGCTGGAGCAAGGCGCGCGCGCGCGCGGCTATCAATTGTTGATCGCCAGCTCCGACGACGATGCCGACAGCGAACGCCAATTGCTGCAACTGTTCCGCGCCCGGCGGTGCGATGCGCTGTTCGTGGCCAGTTGCCTGCCCACCAGCGACGACAGCTACCGCGAGCTGCAAGCCAAGGGCCTGCCGGTAATCGCCATCGACCGGGTGATGGAGCCGGCGCAGTTCTGTTCGGTGGTCAGCGACGACCGCCAGGCCTGCCAGCAACTGACCAGCAGCCTGCTGCAACCGTTGCCTAAACAGATTGTGCTGATCGGCGCGCGGCCCGAGCTGAGTATCAGCCAGGAACGCGCCGCCGGTTTTCAGCAAGCGTTGAAGGGCTTTACCGGCGAGATGCTCATCGAACACGGCGAAGCCTTCAGCCGCGATTGTGGCCGACAGCTGATGGAGCAATTGCTGCAACGGCTGGGCCATTTGCCTGACGCGCTGGTGACGACGTCCTACGTGCTGCTCCAAGGGGTGTTCGACGCACTGCACGACTACCCGCTCAAATCACGGCCCCTGCGCCTGGGCACGTTTGGCGACACCCAACTGCTGGACTTCCTGCCGCTGCCGGTCAACGCCATGGCCCAGCAGCATCAGTTGATCGCCGACACCGCGCTGCGCCTGGCCCTGGCCGCCATCGAAGAAGAGCAGTACCAACCGGGCGTACACGCCATCGGCCGCACCTTCAAGCAGCGTATTCACGAGGCGTGAACGTGACGCTGATCGACACCCACACGCACCTTGATTTCCCGGAGTTCGACAGCGACCGCCGGGAAGTCCTCGCCCACAGCCGCGAGCTGGGCGTGCAGCGCATGGTGGTGCTGGGGGTGTATCAGCAGAATTGGCAGCGGTTGTGGGATTTGGTGCAGACGGATGAAAGCCTGTTCGCTGCGTTCGGCCTGCATCCGGTGTATCTGGACGATCACCGCCCCGCCGATCTGAGGGCATTAGGCGACTGGCTGACCCGCCTGCAAGGCCATCGGCAACTCTGCGCGGTGGGCGAGATCGGTCTGGATTACTTCCTCGAACACCTGGACCGTGCAGGTCAGCAACAGCTGTTTGAAGCGCAACTGCAACTGGCGGTGGATTTTCAGTTGCCTGCCCTGCTGCACGTACGTCGCAGCCATGCAGCGGTGATTGCCACGCTCAAGCGCATCCGCGTGCCGCGCGGCGGCATCATTCACGCGTTTGCCGGCAGCCGCGAAGAAGCCCGCGAATACATCAAGCTGGGTTTCAAGCTCGGCCTGGGCGGCGCCGCCACCTGGCCCCAGGCGTTGCGCATGCACAAGGTGCTGGCACAACTGCCGCTGGACGCGGTGGTGCTGGAAACCGATTCGCCCGACATGCCGCCCGCCATGTACCCCGGCCAGCGCAACAGCCCCGAGCACTTGCCGGACATTTGCCAGGCCCTGGCCGAGCATATGGGTATCGACCCGCTATCGTTGGCCGAGGCGAGCACACGCAATGCGCGTGAGCTGTTCAATTGGTAGTGTCGGTTCCACGGCGTGCAGGTTGAGGGTGATGCGCTGGCGATGACGGGCATAGCGCAACACCATGAAATGCACCAGCAACACCACCAGCGAAATATTGAACTGCCCGATCACACTGATCAGCCCCACCCACTCTGCCACCAGCGCCACGATCAGCACCACGCAAGTGAACGTCACCATGCTTGGACGCACCAACGCCCAATATTCCAGGGACTTGAAATGGCGCAGTTGGCGAGGGCATCTGAGTTCAAGCTCCCGGTGGCAATACGGGCAGTCGAAGGGCTCCTCGATGGCGATGGCATTCAATTGCCAAGGCTTGAGTTCAAAGGTGATATCGCAATGGGCGCATTGCCCTTTGATGCCGAGTGCAGCGGTCATCGTGGTGCCTCCCCGGCTCCCGGTTTGAATGAAATAAATTCTCACTCATTTACGCGGCCAGAAAAGACACCCCGGAAAATTCAGACGCACACCACACCCGTTAACACTTTAGTCCTACGCCTGCGCCTTACACGCGGAAGGCGCCGATCAGCTGTTTCAACTCCACCACCTGCAATGACAAGCGTTGACTGGCCGCAGCGGTCTGCTGCGCACCGTCGGCGGCATGCTCGCCGGCGCGATTGATTTCGACGATGTTCTGGTCGATATCGTGGGCCACGGCGGTCTGCTGTTCCACGGCTGCCGCAATCTGTTGGTTCTGATCCACGATCATGCCGACGGCACCGAGGATATTCTCCAAGGCCTGCTGGACCTGTTCCGACTGCCCGACCGTGCCATTGGCCATTTCATGGCTGCTGCCCATGGCCTTGACCGCCGCATCCACACCGCTGTGCAAGCGACTGATCATCTGCTCGATCTCTTCGGTGGACTGCTGCGTGCGCCGCGCGAGGGTACGTACCTCATCCGCTACTACCGCAAAACCGCGGCCCTGCTCACCGGCCCGCGCCGCCTCGATCGCGGCATTGAGCGCCAGCAGGTTGGTTTGCTCAGCGATGCTTTTGATCACTTCTAACACCGTGCTGATGGCCTGGCTGTCAGTGGCCAATTGGTTGATCACCCGCACCGACTGGTCGATTTCCGACGCCAACCGCGCGATGCTGCCCTGCTGGGATTGCACCAAGCCGCGACCGCTGACGGTCTCCTGCTTGACGCTATGGGCGCTGCTGACGGCTGCGGCGGCGTTGCGGGCCACCTCCTGGGCGGTGGACGACATCTGGTTCATGGCCGTTGCCACCTGTTCGATCTGTGTGCGTTGGCCGCAGACGGCCTGGTTACTCTGCGCCGAGACCGTTTCCACCTGACCGGCCTGCTGCTCGACCTGGTTGACGGTGTGCCCGACGCGCTCGATCAGATCGTGGATTTTCGCCACGGTGCCGTTGAACACCTGACCCAGGTCACCCAGTTCATCGCGGCTGCGCGCCACGAAGGAGACGGTCATATCACCGGCCGCCACCTTGTCCATCATCGCGCCCAGATGTCGCAATGTGGTGCGCGTGGAGGCATAGAAACCGGCGTAGAGGTAGAAGATCAGCAAAAACACGGCCGTCAACGCCGATACCAGCACCACCATGTGCAGGCGGTTCTGCGTCAGGCGATGCTGCAACTGTTGCTCAAGAAACCCCAGGGTGGCCTCATCGAGTTGATAGGTCTGGGCCATCAACTGGCTGACCGCATCGTAGAACGTCTGCCAGGGCGCATCGAGGGTCTCCGCCATGACCACCTGCTCTTCGAACAGCTCACTGCCTTGCTTGAGGCTGGCGTTACTGGCCTTGGCCAGACCGTCGAGCGCCGTGTGCGCGGCACTGCTGGAGCCCAGCGCATCCTGCAGTTTCAAGCCATATTCGCCGTGGAGTTTTTCCAGTTGCTGCAGCAGTTCGTCAAAGCGCGTGCTGGAAGATGAATTGAGAAACCCCTGCCCCAGCGAATAGGCGCCCATGGCCCGCCCTTCTCCCAGTGTTTGGGTCACCTGCGGCGTGACGCTGGTGATCAACTCAGTCAGCTGGCGCAGATCGCTTTGGGGGTCGCGGCTCAAGCCCGATTGACTGGCGACGATCTGGCCGAGCATCTGCGCCTTGTTCAGCAGCTTGCCGATCAATGCGCTTTTACTCAGCAGCGAAGTCTCCTGTTGCTGGGCCTTGAACGCGCCGATCAATTCGTCGCGCTTGGCCTCGAACACCGCGATTTGCTCGGGGTCAGTGGCCATCGCGGTAAAGCCTTGCAAGCGGCTCAGTACGCTCTGCTCCAAGGCGCTGATCTTGCCTTCCAGATCGCCCGCCTTACCCGACTGGCCCAGAGTGGCGTTGATTTGTACCTGATTATTCAGGGTTTCCAGGTCACGGCGCAGGGCCAGGCTGCTGCCGAGCACGTCGAGGCTTTGCAGTTCGACGCGGGTGCCCTGGAATTCGCGCCACGAATCGCGCACCAGGAAATAGTTGGTGACCAGCATCGGCAAGAGGAACAACACACTGATCAGGCTGAACTTCAGGCCGAAGCTCAGGCGGTTCATCAGCGCGACGGCGGGATAGAGCAAGCTCTTCACAGGTGAACTCCCTTTTTGTTTTATTTTTATTGAGGGCGCAGGGCGGCGGCAGAAAGCCACTATTTGGCGCTCTGTCTGTATAGCTCAATTTGAAAGGGAGTTTTGTAACTTAAGGTTAACAGCCAGTGGGAGCCGAAGAGGCTCCCACGTAACGCGGTCTGCGCTTTACGGCAACACCGTCCAGATGGCGAACCCGGCATACCACAGCACAGCCGCGCGCAGCAGCAGTTCCCATAGGCGGTCAAGGCTGTTGATACCGTCGGCCCCCACTGCCGGCGCCGGTATCTCGGCGGCGGCCAGACCGACTTTATCCACCAGTTGGGCGGCGCTGATGTCCCAGCTCAGTAGCTCGTGCAGCATGACCCGACTGACCGCGACAAAGTTGCCCACCAAGGCAAAACTGGCGGCCAGCAGGCGCACCGGCAACCAGTCGAAGGCGTGGCGCATTTGCCCGGCGCGCTCGGCGACCAGCGGGTTCTGGCTGTGTTCGCTGGCCAACGCCAGCAGGCGATATGCCAGGGCAGCGACCGGGCCCAGCAGGAAATACCAGAAAATCACCGCAAAAAAGCTCTGGTAGGCCTGCCATAACAGGTGGCCCTGGACCCGATCGAGCAGTTGCTCGCCGCTGTCGGCGCCCAGCTTGAGGTCGCGCTCGGCGACGTGCTCGGCGGCCTGCAAGTCGCCGCGTCGCCAGGCATCGCGGAACGGGCCCAGATCAGCCAGCAGATCGCCACGGCCCAGGCTGTAGATCACCACCAGCAGGTGCACCGGCAGCGCCAGTAAGCCATAGGCCACCGGTTCCAGTACCAGCAGCAACAGCGCCAGCAATGCCACCGGCAGCAACACCAACAAGGTCAGAATCAACCAAGGCCGCTGCGCCATACGTGGGCTCGATTCCAGTTTGGCCAGCTCGCGCAGCCAGCCGCCATCGCGCTGCAACCGATGACGCAGGGCCGAGAACTTCTCGATCCAGACCGCCAACACCAGTACCAGGAAACTCATCAGGTGTGTCCTCCATCCTGCAGGGCGCTGCGAAAGCGCTTCCAATCAAAAGCGGGGCCGGGGTCGGTCTTGCGTCCCGGCGCGATATCGCTGTGGCCACAAATGCGTTGCGGGGTGATATCAGGGTAAGCCGCCTGCAATTGGCGGGTCAGGTCGATCAGTGCACGGTACTGGGCATCGGTGAACGGCAGCTCGTCCGTGCCTTCCAGTTCAATGCCCAGGGAAAAATCGTTGCAGGTTTCCCGCCCCTCGAACTGCGAAACGCCAGCATGCCAGGCCCGGTCAAGGCAGGACACAAACTGCGTCACCGTCCCGTCGCGCTCAATCAGAAAATGCGCAGATACCCGTAGGTCGGCAATCCCTTCAAAGTAAGGATGTTCCGTGACATCCAGGCGATTCTGGAAAAACGCCTGCACTTTGCCAGTGGCGAACTGCGCCGGTGGCAAGCTGATGTTGTGCACCACCAGCAGTGAGATTTCGCCTGCGGGGCGCTGATTGAAGTTGGGCGAAGGGCAATGACGAATGCCCTGGCACCAACCGCTGGCGGGGTCCAACTGCATACAGGTTCCTTGAACGGGGCAACAGGTGACCAGTATGCCGCGTTCGACCCCGAGGTTGCGATCACTTGCCGTGATTGAGTTGCCGCAGCTTACTGACTACGGCATCCAATGCACGCTCGAACAGCGGGCTGTCGTCCAGAACCTGCAAGGCGCCCTGCTTAAACGCCAGCGCCAGCTGGCCGACGCTTTTTTCCAGCACCTTGAGCCCCGTGCGGCTGACGAACACATACGCGTTGGCCGGGGCCATGATCGCTGCGAGCTTGCAGCGCTGGGTAACGACGCCATCCTGCTGAAACATGACCCAAGCGCCGACCCGCAGTTGATGAACCTTGAGCAGGTCAGGATCGTTGGGCGCCAGATCGAGCGCTGGGTCCAGCGGCCGCTCGCTGAATACCAAAGGCTCGCGTACTTCGATCAGCTCGTCGACACCGTCCGCCGGCTGCACATGCATAGCCTGGAGGCGGACGAAAAATTCTCGGGTACTGAAAGGGTCGAACGCCGCGCTGGTCAAACCGTCGCGCAGCGCCTTGAGCAAGCCGGGCAAATGCTCCAGCAAGCGCCGCCCGGCCTCGGTGTCTTCCTGCAGGCCGACGCTCCAGATCAGCTCGTCCATGGTGCGCAGCGCCGATTGCCATTGCACCGACTCCTCTCCGTGCTTGAGGCTGGCCAACAACAGCACCTGGCTCCAGGCCTGTTGCAGAAACTGCACAACGGCGAGGGGCAACACTTTGCCCAGCAACCGCCTATTGAGCACCTCGGCCACCCGCTGACGGGCCTCCTCGGTGCGCACCCGGCCTTCTTCGGCATCGCGGGTGTGCTGTTCGAGCAACTCGCTGCGGCGACACTCATCGGCGGCGAACGCGCTGAACTCAGCGAGCAATTGGGCAAAAATCGCCGGATCTTCGACAAACTCATTGAGCAAACGCTGCACCACCTGCTCGATGCGCAGGTACAAAGGGTCACGCGGGTAGTCATCGCACAGGTTGCAGCCCATGGCCATCGCAGCGATTTCGTTCAGCAGGCGCCGCGCCGGGTGGCCGGCATGGCTGAAAAGACTCTTGTCCAGCACCGCCACTTTGAGCATTGGGATTTGCAGGCGCGCGATCAGCGCTTTGAAAGCGTCCGGGACGGTAGGGTCGTTGAGGATAAATTCGAACAGCAGGGCGATCAGATTGATGACGTCTTCATCGGCCTCCTCCACCACCCTTGACTTGCCGCTCTTGACGCTGACACGGGTGAGCAATTGCTCCAGCTGGTTGCACAGGTCGAAATCGTCCTCGGCGTCCGGCGTCGGCACGTACTGCTGCAAATGGGACAACAGGCGTAGCAGGTCCCGCGTAGCGATAGGCTGGGGTTCGGCGCTGGCTTCGAGGGTCGGCGCCACGCTGCCGCGCACGGGTTTGAGCAAGGCTTGCAGCGCCGCAAAAGCTTGCTGGCCGTTTTCGTCGAGGGGTTGATCGGCGCTCGGCAGTGCGTCTTCGCGCGAGCGTTCACGGGCGGCCCGCCCACCGGCACGGCGCGAAGGCACGGTCTTGAGCTCCGGCAACACCCCCGTGGCGACCAGCAATTGATTGGCTTCGGCATAGAGTTGATCGGCATCGCTGAGGACATACTTCTCGAATAGCTTGAGCATGATCAGTTTGACGCGAATCTCCACGCCCAGGCTGCGCCCCGCCTGCAAGAAAAATTCGCACAGCAGCGCCGGGCCCAGGGGGTTCTCACGCTCGTCCAGGGCATTGCCGAGTACCGCGCTCAGCCGCGCAGTGAGCTGCGACAGTGCCAGTCCATCGCGATGCCGGACGCGGCCCAGCATGGCTTCGAGCGCCACGGCTTTTTCCAGTGCGTCATGGGACGAACTGGGTGTCGCATCGTAGGAAACCACCGGCACCAACTGCAGCTCACCGCGCCCGGTGTCGCCCAGGCCGGCAAACGCGGCAAACAGGCGCTCCATGAACACACGCTCGAAGTTTTTGCGCTTGAGGCGCAGGTCGCGCATGGCTTCAAAGAAAATATGGTGATCGACGGTGCTGCGGGCCTTGTCGGCCATTTCAAATAGCGTGTCGTCGGCGTTATCGAAGAGTTCCTGCAGGCCTTGCTGCAGCTGCTGCGCCGCCTTGTCGCGAACTTGCAGCAACACGACCGGCAGGCGGGCCAGCGGCGATGGCGTGGCACGCGCCTTATTGATCGGCACCACCTTTCCGTCATTGTGCATCCTGGCCTCCTGAAACGGCGGTATTGAGTTGGACGACAATCATCGACAGGCCGCATCGAACCCTGTGGATAACTGCACGCCAGCGGACGTCAAAGCTATGACGCCAATTGCAAGGCGCGAGATTATCTTGCAAACCGGGGGGCAAGCGCCAGCGCCCTCTGTGATTTGCGCGCAAATGAGCGGGTGGCTGGGTTCCCAGTCACACAGCCCCTATAATCGACGCACTTTGTTTGTGGAGCCTGTTATGCCGAATCTCCGTCTTGCCGACCTCACCGCCGAAATCGAAGCCAATGTGCGCCGCGCACTGCTGGAGGACATCGGCAGCGGCGACATTACCGCGCAATTGATCCCGGCCGAACGACTGGCCAAGGCCACCATCATTACCCGCGATGACGCCGTCATCGCTGGCACGGCGTGGGTGGACGCGGTGTTCCGGCAGTTGGACCCTCGGGTCGCCGTGCACTGGCAGGTGGCCGATGGCGAACGCGTCAGCCCCAATCAAGCGCTGTTTCACCTCGAAGGCCCGGCGCGCTCGCTGCTCAGCGGCGAGCGCAGTGCGCTGAATTTTTTGCAGATGCTGTCCGGCGTCGCCACACGCGCGAAGTACCTGGCGGACTTCGTTGCCGGCACTCAAGTCAAATTGCTGGATACCCGCAAAACCCTGCCGGGCCTGCGCCTGGCACAGAAGTATGCGGTGACGTGCGGCGGCTGCCACAACCATCGCATCGGTCTGTACGACGCGTTCCTGATCAAGGAAAACCACATCGCTGCCTGCGGCGGTATTGCACAGGCCATCACGGCGGCGCACAAGATCGCCCCCGGCAAGCCCGTGGAAATCGAAGTGGAGAGTCTGGAGGAACTGCGCGAAGCATTAGCGGCGGGCGCCGACATCATCATGCTCGATGAGTTGAGCCTCGACGACATGCGCGAAGCCGTGCGCCTGAACGGCGGCAAGGCGAAGCTGGAAGCCAGCGGCGGCATCAATGAAACCACCCTGCTGCCCATTGCCGAGACCGGGGTGGACTATATCTCCATCGGTGCGATGACCAAGGACGTGAAGGCGGTGGACCTGTCGATGAGGCTGAGCCTCTGAAAAGCGGCAAGCGGTCAGCGTGACGCTGCAAGGAAGCCGAGTGCCGCCCTTGCAGCTTGCCGCTCTGTTCTAAACCACCAGGTTATTCATCTCGCAATACTCGTCCCAATCCACACCCAGCACCTCGGCCGCTTCCTTGTGCAGGACCAACCGTTGCGCTTCGAACTCTTCCGGTGTCGAGGTGTACTTGAGGGTCAGTTCCCAAGGTTGGAGGCCCTGGCTTTCGGCCTCATCCTCGAATGCCCACTGAATCTGGTCGCGCTGATCATCGGCGCTCAGGTCCTTGATCTCTTCTTTAAGCTGCGGCGATTCCTTGAGGTAGTGCTCAAGAGCTGCTTCGTGCCGGGCTTCCTGGGTCATTTCAGTCGTGGTCATGGTGTTCTCTTAGATCGAGGAATGGGGATGCATCTGGGACATCAGGTTGCGCAGATACAAAAGAACAGGCACGAATGCCGGCTCGTCTGGCCTTCAGAACCATTCTGGGATCAGCTGAAAACATTGCCTTTGAAACAGTGTTGCCTTTGTGCCCGAGACAGGAATCGAACCTGCGACCTTCTACCTGCGAGCTTGATACCTTTTTTCCTACCCGAGAGCGTAGTCAAAAATGTGTCAGAGATAAAGTCTAAAAAAAACCGACGAACGGTATTTTCTTACAAAAAAACGTTCAATTGGACAAAAACACGTTCACTGATCTTACAGATCGCACAAAACAATAGAAAAATCTGAAATACGCCAATACAGAATATACAAAAGAGACAAGAAACAACAACCAATGCCGGCACAGAACTTAGTTAAACTGTAGATACTGTTAAACCATTTTATATAATATATAAAGAACCAACCAAGTATAAAAATCACCCACTTGACTTAAAAACAGGCTACATGCAAACCTCATGAAACTTGTTCGTGAGATTTATCCCATGTGGAACATCACCATAATCAAAAACTTTATTCCACTTCGTCCAGAAGTATCTTTAGGCGAGACTACAAATCCTTCTATGGTTGGTGGCGTCCCAACGCTCTGCTGGCACCAAAACTCAGAGGTACAAAGGACAGACATCCATGCATACCCCATTATTACGAACAAGGATACTGGTGAACTATGGAAGGAGGCTAATCTCTACCTCTTCGATATAACATTCAATGTAAACATGCCGGAACTAGAACCCGAGACAATCCTCTCAAAGTCAAAAGACTTAGCAGAAATGCGGAATATTCTAGACGAAGATGAAACAAGTTATCTATCGGACTCGCTTCACAAAGTCCTACGCCCGACATACGTACTTTGCGAACGTCTAGGGGAAAGACTAGGCTTAGGGAAGTCCAAAGATTCTTGCATTCGAATAATCCGAAATACGATAAGCTTTTATGAGTGGCTACAAGAAAATAAGCACGCCACTTTTAAATACCCTTTGTGGAAAGAGACAGAGATAACTGTTCCAATTGACGACGACATTGGGAGAACCATTTATCTTGAAAAAAAACGATTTGATCTGATTTGGGATTTTCGCAAAAGGTCTAAATCCATTTTATTACAAGCTGAAAATGAAGGCAGCTCAAATGACACTACTATTATTGACGGTGGCCGTCTAACTCCATTAGAGCCTACTGAGCAAATACAAATGTTTGAAAGCTTGAGAGAGTCGAATCGCTACTCGATAGGACTTTCTTTCCAATTTTCCATATCTAGTGGTGCACGGATCGAATCCACATTTACACTGAAGAAAAAACATTTTGAAAAGAAAGCAGTGGATAACGGCGAGTACGTACATATTGCTGCTGGGCCAGGAACAGGGATAGATACCAAAAGAGACAAACCTCAAATACTTGAGGTATCTGGCCTTGTATACAACAAAATTAAAACTTACCTAGACTCTCCTGACTATAAGAAGCTTGAATCTAAGGCCCCCATTTACAAAGATGCTAGGGAGCAGTACGTGTTTCTGACTGACCAAGGGAATCCCTACTACTCAAGTAGCGACCATCGTATGCTCCATAACTTTAATGGCGGAACGATTAGAAAATTTATTGGAGAGACCTTAAAACCGCTTTTGAATAAAAGAGGCTTTTATCGCTCATTCAGCTTCCATGACCTCCGTGCGACCTGTGGCATAAATATGATCAATGCAAATTTGCATCTGGTAGAAAGCGGGGAAATCTCGAGAGATAGACTACTGAACATGGTCAGAAAAAAGCTAAATCTGAACAGCATAAATGTCGCACTTCAGTACCTTGGCTACAATTGCAACCACAAAATCGAGTCAAAAACTCAGGATGCGTGGGAAACTTTTTTATTTAAGGAATGGGACGATTTTAAATGAGCCTGCGCAAACTGCAATACGTAGACTTAGAAGAAATCAAAAACTCCAACGACTTAAATTGGCTGTTAGAAAATAACGCCCCTGAAAACATAGTAATTTACAGTGAAAAAAAGAAATCCATAATAGATATTGGCGGAATTTCTTACATCAAAAGAACAAGACACAGGAGAAGATATGAAGTAAATCTTAGCTCTCTGTGTCCGGAGAGAGCGCTACTTACGAAAGAAATTATTTTGCACTTGGCTTCCTTGCTTACCAGAAAAGTAGTCAAACCAGCATCAGTAAGAACTCGCATATACGAAGGCATTTACTTTTTTGATTGGTATGATGAAAAAAAATCACCACTCACCCTTAAAAAAAATGACTTTGAACTGCTATTCAGAGAATATAGCTTCTACCTACATTATTGCGTCACTAACGGCCAACTCGGTCCAGTAGCAGGATGTAATAGGCAATCATCCGCGCAGGCGCTACTTATATGGGCATCAGGTGATACTGAAACGAATGTTGGCAGGGGAGCATTCATGCTGTCACGGCCGCAAAGCTCCTGCGAAGCCCCGCTAAAAAAGAATGTGGATAGAGCGCTCAATCTCGCCTTACATCTTTTTAATCAGCTAGGAAATTTCGTCACCCAAAACCTAAATTACCCTTTTTTATTAAAACTACCAAACGAAAGCGCGTGGGTTATACCCGCAACTCGCTGGATTTATACTAAACACAGGCTACTAGATAGGTATAACCACCATAATGCCAATTGGATATGGGATTATTCAAACGGACAAATCCATAACTCAGAATGGATACAGGACTTTTATGGGTATCAACCTTCAAAAGCTAAATCTGAGCATTTCAAAGTAGCGAATCGTCTGTTCATAGCTAACAATGATGCATACCACCCGCGTCGACTGAAACTGGCAAGCTGGGCCTATAACTCTTTCATGGTAATGCTATTCGCAGTAACTGGGGCCAATCTTTCTGTTTTCATCGACCTACCATGGAACAATAACATCACTCTACAACCCATACGCCAAGGATTTCGAGCCTTTAAAAACAGAGCAGGACATATCGTTAGCTATGAAATAAAATCGAAATTCATACCTTACTTTCGAAAATTTATCGAGCTTAGGACTTTTTTGCTACAAGGAGAAGATTATCCATTTCTGTTTTTTACAATAAAAAAAGGAATCCCCACCCAAATTACTGAGGATTTTATATATGTGTATTTCAAGCTAGCACGAGATATTCTTGACCCTGAACTTGAACCAATAAACGCCAGTGAATTTAGAAAATACAAGACTGAATGGTCCGCAAACAATCTAAATATTGAAGAAGGCGCGAAGCTCGCGCAAAACACCGAGCAAGTATTTTCTGAGAAGTATTCACGCGGAAATAGGTTGATTCAAGCAACTGAAATTACAGACTATTTTACTGCACTTGCTAACCGAGTTATCGAGAATACTCGTCCTTCATCAAAAATCCCAGCTGGCGAATGTGCAGAAATCAATAACCCCATAAAGATTATTAATGAAATACCTCCATCCTGTTCAACTCACATATGCTGTATTTTTTGTGAACACTTCCTTGTACACCGAAACAAAGAAGATATTTGGAAACTGTTAAGCATTAAGCACATCTGTAGTGATCTTACCAAGTCTGCACAGCTAGGCAACGAAGAAACAATCAGGCTCGTTATAATTGCTATTGACTCACTAATAACGGAGCTAGCAACGGATATGACAACAAAAGTAATTGTCGACGAGTGCAGTTCATTAATCGAGGAAGGTTATTTAAGCGACTATTGGCAACAGTACCTCGACCTCCTTATAAAGTTGGGACTAGTTCAATGACTCGCACCTTTTCGCTGCCGACGCTCAACCAATTTTCGGAACCTGACTCACATCCTTTCAAAACAAATACAGCCGATCTCAAAATTCGCCTCCCCGGTGAGGACTTTGTAATTTCAAGAGACGAGCAAGGGAACATTACATCACGCCTTACAGATATGACTTGGGAATTGGGCTCGTACGCCCAAACTACAAGGTCCTATACTTCTATAAATTTTGATACAAATATCAAAAACCTCAATAGTGAACTAATTGATCAACACCGACTTCTTCTACTTCTGATCCTTCATCCACCTCAGGGGTTCAATAACAACCTGAGTGTTAATACTATTATTCGTCGTCACTCACTACTCAGCAAAGCCGCTAAATACTCCCTACTCCATGACATCTCAATATATAACATTTTCTCATCGCATGAGTGGTTCATTCCTTTCGCAATAACTCTGTCAAAGCGTCTTAAAGAAGAGTTGTATGCGCTGGGGAAATGGCTGTATAAGCTCGGCAACATCCTCCCATTTACATCTGTAAAGCCACCAAAGAAAATAACGAAACGCAAAAACAGAAGTACTTACTCGCAGACACCAGTTATTCCTCAACGAATTTACACTGACATTCTTACTGAACTTGTCCGCAAGACTAGTGAGTTCGAAAGCCGATGGAGTTTGATTCGAAGCTTCATGTCTAAGCGTCAGGAAACTCCCAGCTTTGCCACATCACGAAGCAGGTCTCGCAATAAGCAAAGTGACCTTTCTAACTTTGAGGCAGAAGCTACCGCACATGGTCTGCGAGAATACCTTTTAAATTGCGGAGTTAAATCAACAAATCAATTGGGCAGGCTTTTAAGTGAGATTCAGTACTCTTGCAAGCTTCTCATACATGCTTACTCTGGTATGCGTGATGATGAAGCCTACAGTCTTGGCATCAATCCTATTTCCTATGAACTTATTGATGGGAATAATGTTACTTGGGTCATTGGTACAACTACAAAACTAGAAAAGGGACGAAAAAAGACGCAATGGATCATAGGAGCGCCGGGAGTAAAAGCTTGCAAAATTGCGGCAGATATTTCTGAATTTATTTATACCTACAGCGCGATAGTTTCTGCAACTGAGGAAAAAATGCTTTTCCCCAACGTAAGCGCCCTATCACATAGCAAATTTGCGAAAAATAGTGATTCGAGAATCGTTCCTGCCGACCTAGTCCATGTCAAATTCGCTAAGTTCTTGAGGTCTGATGAAACAGTTATCAGCGAAGCAGACTTGCAAGATCTTTACCTAACGGAAATCGGTCGTGATTGGGCAAATGAACGTAAGTTAGCAGTCGGAAAACATTGGCATTTCACCAGCCATCAATTCAGAAGATCACTTGCTTACTATGCTATCGACGGAGGCCTCGTTCAATTAACGTCTCTGAAGCGTCAACTGCAACACTTATCTTTGCTGATGACAATTTACTACGCCAAAGGATTCACACAATACGGTTCTTTTTTTGGCGACGATCCCGATCACTTCAGGTACGAATACCATGAATGCAAACCTACCGTACAAGCGCTAACTTATTTTCGCGACGTATTCCAATCTACAGTTAACTTATCAGGGGGCCATGGCACCTGGATCGAAAACTTTATTAAATCGCAGGGACCGGTAAAAGTGGCAGCGAAAAAAGAAGAAACTTTGGAAAGTTTCAAACGTGGTGAGATTTTCTTCGTATCCCGTCCCACGGGAGGCTGTACGAAGCCATCATGTAACTTGTGGATTATAGACCCAATTGCAGCATGCTCATTTAAAGGTTGCGCAAACTCTGTGATTAACCCATTGAAAATGCGGAAAGCACTATTCATATATGAACAATTTACTACAGAGCTTACTTTGAACTCTCCTGAGCGATTAACCGCCGAATTAATTCTTTCTCAGGCTGAAAAATACTTTTCAAAGATCAGTGCCGACGGAGTAATTCAATGACCACCATTATGTCACTCTTCGAAGCTCTTTCTCGTCTCGAAAATAATGCTCCTATCATCCTTAAAAAAGGGGAATACCGGATAAACAATGACTCGGTAGCGATAGAAGCCGGAGCAAAAAAGGGATTTATTCGCAAAGAGAAACGAGAGCACCATGAAATACTTGAAGCGATCAAGAAGTGCCAACTTTCATGGAAGCCGCGCCCCGACATCACTGAATGGAAATCCAAATGCGAGTCACTTACCAAAAAAAACAAACGTTTGCAGATGCAATTGAATGAGGCCTGGGCTCGCGAGGTTTTGCTAGCTCAACGCTTAAATGAACTTGAAAAGATATTAGCCAAGCGGTCAAATATTATCGACTTCCCTAAACGCTGACAGGTAAAGGCAAATCGGTCGGCTTTCAGAACTGACTTCTGCCTTTTATTGCTGGACAGGACTGGTGCCGCTTACCGGATTCGAACTGGTGACCTTTTCATTACGAATGAACTGCTCTACCAACTGAGCTAAAGCGGCGTACCTCTCCCATTACGTGTCACGATACCTACTTCGACTACTGGCCGTCAACTTACATGAACGTAAAAATGAGGGCTCTGTCGCCTTTATTCGTGGTAAGCAAAATGCAAAATTTGCACATTGCTGCACGGGACAATTTTTGTAAATCCGAATGAGCTGCTCTCAAGCTCCAAGAACCTGTAACGAGGGCTATAAAACGCAGTAGAGTTTAAACGATTGGACAGGGATATAACTTACCTTGAAGCCTTCAACGAAGGGCTACCAGCTGAAAGCTTAAGGAATTTGCGGAGTCAGTCAGTGACCTATTTCAAGTCAGGTCAACTGAGGGTAGCTGGGATGAGGCAGAAGTGTAACAGTTACAGCCAGTAGAATGCCCGTATTACCACCGACCGCTCCAGCATTGCTCCACCCGACAGCGTAAGTCTCTGTGATGAACAAATCCCTCACCTTCTGGCTGAAATTTATTATGCGTACCGGAATCGCTGGATTAGCTATCATGCCAGCCTTAACAAGATCAAACCTACCTGTAGCTGTTGATCGCCCTAACCAGTGCCATTGCTTTGCAATTACAGGGTCACAAGGTACACTTGATCTACCCATTAGCCCAACGTCGTATTGACCGGAGATTATTTCTGGATCTAATGCCCACTCGCAGCCAACAATTTCCATAGGATTACAGGCTATCTTGGCACCTGGATAACAATCATAACGACACTCATACAGCACTCACTAGTTCGTCTAACTATTATCGACAACGGCGCAAGATTCATTATCAAACTACGACACTTTGGCGCAGCAAATTTCGGTATGCGTGCGCGCTGCGACTGCCTCTTCCATCTTGTTCAAAGTCACTGCGCACCAACCTTCATAGGAACCAACTAAATGTTTAGTATCAGTAGTTTAATAATCAAGAACACCACCCCATTAAATTATAGGATCCGTTAACGCACGATCAGGATGTGTATAACTATAGTAGTCCACATACCTTTCACTGCCGCCAGTCAAACTTAATACGATTCGATTAAGCATAGTCCTTAGTATGCAGGTAACTCTAATAAAATTGTCAATTTCCGAAGCAGGGATCTCATTACCATGCGCCGCATCATTTCGTCTTTGCCAGGCAGAAACTTCCAGATCTCCAAGTTTTAAACCTAACCCCTCATAAAACCTCTTAGCCTTTACTGCCTGTGACGCAGAATTACAGTTACTTAATACCTTGAGATAAATCTCCTCAACTGAATGCTCGAAGCCTTGTTTTTTTATATATTTCTGCAAAGTTTCCCGGTGCCTTTTGAACTCCAGCTTTGAAATAATCAGGCCATCAATTTTTTTCGAATTGTTTTTTAGATAGCTTTTTTGTAAACCTTCAATCATAGCTCCGTAATATGCTGGGCGCATAAAATACGGGGCCGTATCGGCATACCATAACCGCCAAGGCAATGAATCTAAGCCATAACTTCCCATATTTTTGTATATACCACTTGCAACTCTAGAAACCTTATCTGGGTCAATATACTTATCATCTTCATGTCGTGTAATGGTTAAAGGTGCAGGTGGCATTTTAGTGATATTCCAAGCACGGCCGTTGATCATTTCAGGAGTAACCGCGACAAATTCACAAAGCTCTCCAGCTGCCGAATAATTAGTATGGCCACAATAAATCAATGGCAAACCAATAGCATAGGATAAGCTATGACGTATTTTTTCACGTGTCGAAGCATCTGGCAGGCCGATATAAACTAAATATCCACGGCGCTCCTTATTTCCCTCATCTCCTTCATCCTCGATAGCAGTCAAAATGCAGGTATACTCACCGACATCCAGCTTTAAACTTGAGCACAAAGCTCTTTCGCGCAAACTTTTTATAGGAAACTGATATAGTTCATCTCCATCAAAAGTGCGCATTCCACGGGTGGTAATGTTGTCGTCAAACCCTGTTGGCCACTCAAATTCTGTAGGTAGATTATCTAGATATTCAACAATATACGCGGGTTGATACTCGTTTGAAGCTTGAAATTTCACTTCCGCAATTTCATATTCGACGATTGAATGATTTTCTTCATACCCCCACGATGTTTTGCTATCACCCATAAGGACACCACCCAATTCACCAGCGCCGAGAGGACTGCTAAACAGGATCCGATCACAACTTTTTCTTGGATCACCAAGAGTACGCAATTGTTCTGGAATATGTACACTCGGCTTAGCAAAAACCCTGAGCATTATCCTGTGACTATCGTCCCTTGCAACGACCACGTTACTAATATCAGCCATCAATAAAGAGTGTGACTTAAGCGTAATCGGGCCACTAAAGCTTGGCAATTCTAAGGAGTTCCAACCCCATAAATTCATGCGTATATACTCATTTTTCAGGACATGGAGGCGTACATAAAGCAAACTCTGTTCCTGCATAGAGAGTTCAAGCTTAATATTGGCCGTTGAAAATCATCAAAGAAGTCCAAGGGTAGCTAAATACGCTCCAACCTCTTTCATTCCCCTATCCGCTATAGAGATCAGAGCGTCACGTTCTTTTCTCTCTGTAGGGAGAGGCCCAGCTTGAGGAACCCATCTCCTAACATCTACATGTGGAAGCCTCTTTGCGGCTAAAATCATTGCCATGAGGTCATCTCGCGCCGCTCTGTCGCTCATAACAGAAGCGAGATCCTGTCCTTTAGAGCCATAAGTGGTCGCGTCGACCATTCTCGCTGCGTGGAATGAAGCTCGGCGGATAATGCATGGAACGCACTTTCCGCACTGCACGTGCGTTCGTTTCCACTTACCACATGAGACTGTATCTGAGACTAACTTTCCAAGAGTAGCTTGATCCAAACATTCAAGCAGCATCTCACCTTTAGTCTTTAGCGAGTACGGATTAGCGATTTTTACTGGAAGACCAACCATATCTAGAATCTGCTGAAACAACCCCAGATAGTAAGGATGGGTGGTTCGTGTGCTCAGTGCTCCGATACGCCTTCGAGTCATTGGAGGGTTCAACGCGATCAGCCCGTTCTCTGGAACGAACAACTCCACAGGGGGGCCTGCGACGCGGAGTTGAGCAAGTGTCGATGCCACAAGCGTGCCGTATGCGAGAAAGTTAAAACTACGCGTACGCATTTGCACATCGGTCTGGGTCCCCAGCCAAGAAATCGGATTCGCTACGGCGGCAAATCTAGAGACATTGATAGGAAGCTGGCCACGAATCGCGATCTGCTTTTCTGAGTCACCTCTATAGGAATGACTGATCAGCAGAGGGCGCCGTCCACTGGCTAACAGGTCTAGCGCACCGATCCCGCTGTCCATGCCGCCAGAGAAAAGGCTTACACAGTCATGGCCTGCCATAACCGTTATATGACCGCGTTTCTGCGACGGTAGCTGACGGGGTCCATCTGGCAACAGCGTAATATCCCAAGTGTCCCCACTCAGAAAATGCAGCGTCCTCTGGAGTAGCGGGATGGCAGGCTTCCAAAGATCTGGATCGGCAATGGGAATCGACAAGCGTAGATCCCGAGCCCACCCATCGTCGGCTTCCGCCTTATCAACGAACGTGTCTGCGGCGGTGATAGCCATCGCGATGGTCAACAAATCGAACCCAACTCTACTGACCGGCGCCCCCAGTCGCCGTACTTCAGCCCTGACCGGCCCCCCTATAGAACAAGTACCACGAGCTGGAGGCCGGGTGCCGTACATCAGTACAGGAATAACATTCTTCGACGGTGGTGGTAGCAAATGGGGTTCATGATGAAAAATAAGATTAGTCACTGTTCGTAGCTCTCCCATTCACTCCACACTTCCTTGATAGCGAGTAGCTGAACCTGCTCAACTCTGGCGGAGGTGAACGACTTCAGGCTGCCACTCAACAGTGGGCGCATATGTTTATCTGTAACTGACTCAACCAGCGAGTGCAGGTCCTTCTCCGCTTGTTCCACTTGACCAGCCGACTTGGCTTTAGCAAAGGCATCATTCGAATCCAGAACAACCTGACCGAACACACAGTTCGTCACGTAGATCAGCATCATTTGCACAAGCATCTCGTCCGTGATTCTCGAAAAATCAAATTCGTCGTAACCTTGAAGGCACTCAGAAAGTGCCTCGTTCATTGCTACGCGTACACGATCAGAATCGCCGTCCTCGATTGCCAGAGCCTGCACGATAATGCTAATTGCAAGATCAGTGTCTTGTCCGTTCAGAGATGCCAAATCAAGGCCCGGAATCGACTGCCCTTCACGGATCGCCGCCATTGCTCCGAATAGCGCTCCGCCCGCCCCTGCCATTGACCCAAATCTGGCGGAACCGACAACGCTGCCACCGGTTGCAGCACCTGCATAGCTGCTCACTGCTGAACGAAGGTAATCACCATCACCACTGGCGACGAATTTTCCTAGGCTCGTGCGGAAGTCCTTGAATCGCTGTGGTGGGACCGGGGGTATTGGAGGTAGTCCGTTTGTGTCTACCCAGCCAGGAACATAAGGCGAATTCCCTCCAGGCCCTTTACTTGAAGTCGATGTGCCCATGTTACTTGGACTCTTTTTGTTTAAACCAGGTCGCGCCCTTTACCTTGGCGCTTAGCCATGGTTTGAGTTTTCCTGGCATAACCGTATGAATGAATTCAGATAAAAGGCCTCCCGCATCCGCTGAGTTCTCTGCGAGCAATTGTGCGCCCTCAAAACCTGGTGCCCTCAAGGACCAATCAGAATGGGAGCGCATCGACTCAATAAGCTGGGCCATAACAAGACTGCGCTCCGGCGCGGGTATAGATTTAACGGCCGAGGTTGCCACTGGAGACGAAGTATTGGTTGCTCGTTTTAAAACGCCAAGGGCATTTGCGGCGTCCGCCGACAAGCCTGCGCGCAAGACCCTCAGTGGAGTCGTTTCACGGCTCAAGTAGACGATTGGACGAAGATCTTTCGAAGTTAGGGGAGGTTCCAGAGTCAGCCACTCCCGCAACAGCTCGCTCTTTTCTCTCCATACGTCAGGACAGGCTGCCTTGAATTTTTCAGGATCTTCAAGAAGAGTTTCCAACAAAGCCAGAGTCTCAGGCTTCCCGCCCGCTGCGGTATTTATAATGGAGTAAAGGTGAGCAATCGCTTTTTCCTCCATGCACCTCTCAAACAAAGCAACTTTTGCGATCAATGCTTCGTTGACAGGCATTTTTCTGACTTTCGCAACACGAGAACGCATACGAATCACGTTGAGCATGCGTTTTACGATTCGAGGGTTTCCCGAAATTGAAGTCGAGTTGGCGAGCATAGAAGCTATTCGATCTGCAATTGGAAACGCCTCTGCAACGTCTTTAGGAACATCAGAGCCGAGGAGGCTTAGGGCTTTTTCCGTGCTGATCGGTTCGTCTTTCCAAGCCTCACGAAGGTTCGCCTCAAGCCCCGCTCTCAGCCTTTCAAGGCTTTCGGAGTTGGTTTGACCACCGGCAGACGCAAAGAGCAGAAAAAGGTAAGCTCGCACCTCCTGAACGCCGAGTTTGGGTACTCGAACCGGTACTTGAATTAGCTTGTCGAGATAGTCAGTAACATGTCTATCACCAGGATCTTTGAAGTGCTGACTTACAGAATGCCGAACCATGTCCTCGTCAGCAGCGACCACAAAAGCGGTGTGCCCCATGAAGAGAAATAGCCGAAGCGCCTCCAAGGTGTGAATGGTTTGGGCGGGCAAGCACCGATCCAAGTTATCGACGAATACCACCAAAGTCTTGTCGAGTCCTTCGAGCACATCCGCAAACTCTGCCCTAAAAGCGGCGATCTGCTTGGGCGGCGTATTTTGCTTTTCGTCCTCTAGAAGACCGGAAAAGTGCTCTTTGGCCTTCGCCCCTCCCTCCTTCAATGCCGTAACAGAATCACTATCAACGTCGCCTGAAACAAGCTTACCAAGAGCTTCCATACCTTTCATGCCGACCCCAAAAGCGGGGACACCTGCCGCCAGTGCCCCGCCTTCCACCATGAGGCCCAGCAACCGCATTTTCCTTACTCGGGAAAAGAGCTTTCCAGCCTTCTCGAATAACGACGCAGATGACCGAGTAGCATCCATCAACGTGGACGCAATCACTTCCATAAGCGCCGCACGTGAATCATCAAATCCTTGATACAACCAAGCATCGAATCGAACGATGACGAACTCAGGATGTTCCTCGTCAGGGTTCAGTCCATCTTCGATCAAGTTCAATAGCGTCGACTTTCCGGTGCCCCATGACCCAAATACACCAACCGTCACTGGCCTCATGTTGGGATCACGGATCACATCGATGACGAGATCTGCGACCTCGGAGTAGTTTAGGAAATCTTGTTTTGTATCGACGTCAGCCCACATATAGGCCTCCCTGCCAGCGGTCATACGAGGAAAATCGCGATGGGCACCCCTCCAGTTGTCGGCGTATTCCCACGTGGTTAAGACGCTATCATTCGCCAAAAACCGGGGCAACGCCATTGTTTTGGCATCATATATCGACAGAGGGGGTCCAGAGATACCACGCCCCTTAACCAGAAAATTCGGAATAGACCCAAAGATCTAGCCTTGGGTAGGCGATGATGGCAATCTGACTGCGCACTGAGACCAGCCGTTATGCAGGTCATAGGCACCTAAAAGGAGTTAGAAATGCCAGATTTATCGCAAGATAAAATAGATGAACTGAAAGAAAAATTAGTTCGCTATCTCACCAGTCGTAGAGAAACGGGCGAGGCGGAATTTTTAGCTGCTGGCGGATCCGCCGCAGTATTTAAAGCATCTGTGCACGGATCAATAAGAGCGTTCAAAGTTTTTGACCCGAAATTTATAAGCGCGGAGGAGGGTTCAAAAGAGAAGGAGCGGCTAAAGTTACAGTCAAGGTTGATAAATCATGAATGTGAAAATCTTGTCCAAACATATGACATTAAAGATTTTGATGATACTGCAATAATCGAGATGGAGTACCTGGAGTGGCCTCAACTTAAAGCTGTTCTAAAGAATGTACCAGATGAAAGCGTATCGAGTCTTATTAACCAGCTAATCAATGCTGTTCGATTCCTTGAAAGTTATGGAATTGTCCACAGAGACATAAAGCCAGAAAACATACACGTATCTGAAGACTGGCTTAATTTAAAACTCCTTGATCTTGGCGTGGTTCGGGAATTTGATCCTGGTCCGGACGCAGCTGAAACTGATCAAGGAAATCAGCGCCCATTTTTGGCTACTGCGCAATATAGCTCCCCTGAATATTTGTTCAGGTTGGATGAACCATCAATTAGCTTGTGGCAGGGACTAAATCTGTACCAGGTGGGAGCTGTGCTACACGATTTAATTATGAAAGAGCCCGTTTTTCGGGCAGAGATGGAGGCGGGGAATAGATGGCTAGTAGCGAAGGCGGTGCTGTTGCATCCTCCCAGCTTCCAAGATGCTAACTCTAATCGATTGGCTTATTTAAAATCTTTATCCGCAAAATGCTTAGGTAAAGATCTGAGTGTGCGCCTTGCGCTTGTCAGCTGGGAAGACTTTGGGGCTTCTGAAGGAAGCTCCGGGCTAGCCTCATTAAAACATCGAATAAAAGCAAGACCTGTAGCGCAACCTGAACATGAAAACGTGCTGAAATTTCATCGCCAAAAACACCAAAACACTTTAATCGAAAAGGTTAGATTTCTACTAATTTCGGCGTGTGGTACAGACCTACCTTTAGAACATGGTGTATCACACTTCAACAATCACGGTGTAGCGACATTCCAATTCGACTGTTCCAAGCAGGTCACAATCACCATACATATGATGCTACAGTGGCAGGATGGACTGTATTCAAGCACCGCAAACGTTCTCTTAGCTGGTCGTATGATAATGGCTGGCGGCAATTACGATTTTCCCTCATGTTTATTTCGCTTAACAAACACTACAACGCTTGAGTCATCTGGCGAGGTTAATGCTGAAGCAATAGCCGAAGATATTTCAAATATAGTTGCAGAGGGCTTGACATTATTTGACAGCAACAACGCCGTGGGCGGCCCTCTAGAAAATCTAAATAACTACAATCTAGCGAGCAAGGACGGAACTAATGAACAATAATTGGTGGCGTAGTAAAAAAGAAATGGATCAGGCGCAGAAGGACTTCATTAGACTACCTGTAGAAGGCCGATATTTACTTTCTGGCCCACCTGGCTCTGGGAAAACTAACTTATTGCTTCTACGTGCCGAAGTGATGGTAGGAAGCGGGGAAAAAGATATTCTGTTCATTACATTTACCCGATCACTTGCAGATTTTATAAGGAGCGGTGCGGTCGCTAAAGGATTCGTTAAGCCCGATCAAATCAGAACCTTTCACTCATGGGCGGCGGAATATGTTAATCTCAACCTTCGTCAAAGATTAAGCTGGAATGATGGGGAGTTTGGAGATGACTCGAGAGCGCAAGCTCTTGAGCAGCTAATTGCTGCGAACGCTGAAAGACAATCCGAGAAAATGTATAGTGCTATCTTTGTTGATGAGGCTCAAGATCTTTCCGTGGGGGAGTTGACAGCATTACTTGAACTATCGGATAAAGTTTGCGTATGCGGCGATGATAGGCAAGGTATATACCACCAAGATGGGATGGAAATAGCAGATAGAATCGGCTTAGATTCCCACAAACTAACAAAACATTTCCGTATCGGCCAAGAAATCGCAAAAGTCGCAGATAAATTGATGCCTCCCCCCAGAGGAGGACAATTACTAGAGTCTTCATGCAACTACGACCCAGCACTCCAAGGTGCGTCAAGTGCCATTCTTCACACATGTGATACTAGGCAGCATCAACTTACCGAAATGCATAGGATTATCAACATCCAGTTAGATGCATTCCCTGGCGAAGCACTTGGTATATTCTGCCCTACTCAGGAAGATAGACTAGAAATAAAAGAATATTTCTCTAAAACCGAGCTTGCCAGTCGGATAAGTACTCATGGCGTAGATCAAGATGCGACGTTCGCTAGTGACTCGATCATCCACATCATGACACTCCACGCCTCTAAAGGAACTGAGTTCAGATGCGTCCATATATTTGGGGCCGAGGGATTACGTCGATACCCATTACGGAGGACTACATTGAGTTACACCGGCGTCACGAGAGCGAAGACAGCTTTGAACGTTTACAAAACTGGTGACACTACTCCTAAAATGGAAAGCGCGTTTGCTACGCCTGTCCTCTTTGGTCTTGATAATCTTTTTCCGGATGACTGAAAAATGACAGATCTTAGATATATTTTTTCGCAAAGAGATGATCTGCCTGACGCTTTATTTTCCATGCAGGGAAACAGTATCAACACAGAAAGTTCACCTTATCTTTTTTCTAATGCCTCACAAGGCGCAGTACTAGGCTTTTCGACTGAAAATCTGGACTTGGGGTATACTTCTCCCTCCTTAGTAATTTTATCGACTACCAAGACCGCAGAGCTATTTGCATGGCTCAAGACCTATGCGACAGAGACATATCCACTAAGTCAGTTCGGCAGAGTCGTAAGCGCTGATGATTTTAAAGCAGTAGAAAGCCCTAAAAACACAAGTAACATTTATTGGAAAAGACCTGATCGATGGTCCTCAATAGTTATAGGGGAGATACTGGCACAGAGTGACTCTGATCCCATAGTCTCTATACTGCCGTTATCAAGAGCAAATGCAACCTTCTCTTTTGCGGTAGCAAAATCAGCAGTAGCTCATCGGAACGACTCAGTTACAGACGAGTGCATACGTAGACTCAAAATACTATCGTCAGACAAACGTTTTTTAGACAGATCTTTATCACTAATAGACATCAATCCAGTATGGAGAAATCTAGGTTATTTGTGGGATAATTCTCAGGGCCTGGAGCAACTTCTATCGCTAATCACGGCGCCCTCCAATGAGCTTTTTGAGTCGCCTCATGTAACTGCTCGAAATACAGCTTTTACAGAGCTTCTGAGTGACTCCGTCGAACACAGAGTGCTGGCATTTCGGAATTTTTTAGGCGCGAATAACATAAATGAAAAGTCTTATAAAGACGACTCAAGTAAAGCTTTTGATATCGCGCTAGCTGCCTTTTTGGTAGGCCGTGGTACTTCTCATGTTTTCTTGCTCAAAGAATCTGCACGCTTGTTTCCAGCCGTTTACGTTTGGTTTGGGTTATTCGCTGGACTTGCGGGCCCCATTTATTGGGACATAGCTTGGGCGCGGGCAGCTAAAGGTATAGAAAAAACTCTGAATTCTAACTTTTCTTGGACCGAGTCATTGCCATGTGATATTTCTTGGCCAGAATACTTATGGATTGCGTCCATTGATAATGAAAAACTTATTGCCGATATCCCTAAGCAACTACCTAAAGTATTGACAATTGAAGTTTTTCCGGGGGCGACCTGCCAACTTAGAATGAAGTCGGCAAACCCAATCCAGCAAAATCTTGACGTGCCGATTGAGAAACCTTTTGAAGAATCTGTATTTCCTCAAGCCGAGTTAGTATACGATTTTATAAGAGAATTTATTAAAGTCTCGGACAAACATAAACTAGGCATAGATGTATCAACCATTGGCACCGACAATGCCAATATATCAAAACCTACTACTCCTGCTAAGAGAAATAAACGCAACCGCTAAAACAGCACGCAGGTCGACCCCCTTAATCTTTATCGATTAGGGGGTCAGTTTAAATCATGACTATTTTATTTACAGGCACACTAACTTTAATTAGTGATTTCCTTTAAAACGCCTAACTACTGCTATCCTGACATCCCGCCCTCGCGTACTCTGATGCTATCTACACCCTCCAAAAAAAAAATTCACAACCAACCCGGCCGCACAGTCTCGCCGCTGGGCGTTCGAGGCGTCTGTCTGGCACGCCTCCCCTCATCAAATGGCAGAGTCCAGCCCCCCTGACAGAGCAGGTCTCCTGCGCGATGGCATCATCTAAACATATTTGGTTGAAATCGTAGCGGGAGCGATTATGAAACGATTCATCCAAGGTAAGCCTCGGACACCATTCACCTTACTGTCGGAGTGCTTGGACGATTACGTAGTCGAGGAGAATCCAGTGCGCGTGGCCGATGTTTTCGTCGATGAATTCGACTGGGGCGCACTTTGATTTGAGGGCGCCGATCCTGCCGCAACCGGCCGAACGGCCCACCACACAGCGAAGTTGCTGAAAATCTATATCTACGGCTACCTCGGATTCAGTCCACCCACAGGATTGAGCGCGAGGCCGACCGCAACGTCTAGTTGATGTGGCTAACGGGGCATTTTTGAAAAATGACAGACGCTATTCACAATTTTCACTAGCGTCTGATTACGTTGATCCCGCTCCTAAGAAATCATCTAGCCCGCGCTGCCCACGCGGGCTTTTCACAACCTGTATTGCTGATCATTAGCCAAGAGAAAAATTTCGGAATCCGCACGAACCAAACCAAATAGCCAATAAATTGGCGCCATTTTATAATTTTGACATTTTTTTGACCCTAGCTCTTGAAAGGCCATTTGCCACCCCCAGATAGTCTCTATCGGCGTTCATTTTCACAAGGACAAAAATTAGATGACAAGCCCTCAGATGATTGACCGTTTTACAGGCTCGGCAGGCCGAGCCTCATTGATTGAAGTGCTTCTGGAGCAGCGCTTGGTTTTGGGAAAGGAGGATTTAGCAACACGGTTTGCCGAAGTTGGAGAACTCGTTCAGATTGAGAAAGATCGCGAATTCATAACGCAAGGGGACCAAGATTCAGACGTTTATTTCATCATCACTGGTGCAGTCGAAGTGCGAGTGCATGATCGCAAAGTTGCTACTCGCGGGCCACAGGATCATGTTGGGGAAATGTCTGCACTGGTGCCCACAGCGACCCGCTCTGCAACAGTCGTTGCTACGGAACTCACCTTAGCACTGAAGGTTTCTGCACAAGACTTCAAATCTGCGGCGGACAATCACCCGTCAGTCTGGCGTCATGTAACCAAGCAACTTGTGGAACGGCTTACCCAGCGAAATCAGCACGTGCGGCCGTCTCATGAAGCGGCGCTCGTTTTCATTATCTGTTCTACCGAGGCCCTGCCAGTAGCGCGAGAAATCCAAAACCAGTTTCAGCACGATAAGTTCTTCGTAAAAATTTGGACTGAGGGCACCTTTAAGGCATCGCAATACGCTCTAGACAGCCTTGAAGAACAGCTCGACGAAAGCGATTTTGCGATCGCTATCGTGACGCCTGATGACCTCGTTGAAAGCCGAGGGGAGGAGCAAGGTGCTCCGCGCGACAACGTCATTTTCGAGCTTGGACTTTTCGTCGGCCGTCTCGGCCGCCCTCGTTCATTTCTCGTTGAGCCGCGTGGCGACGAGGTACGGCTTCCGTCAGACCTCAAAGGCATCACTACTATCGGATACAGCACGCGCTCGGCTCAGGATTTGGCCTCGCGTCTTGGCCCTGCCTGCAACCAAATGCGAGAAATTTTCAACGAACTGGGCCCGAAGTAATTTCCAGGGACCTGCCTTAAGGCTGCTTCAAATAAATGGTACGCAGAATTCGTACCGATTGGGGAGAGGATAATGAGCAAGAACTGGAACCATAATCGGGCGCTTGAGCACATCAACAAAAAACTGAAAGACGTAGAGAGTGTCACTATCAAAGACTATGTTCGCGACATGTCGTTGGTATCGATTCCGACGAACGTTGCGTATAGGGTTGATGGTGTGCACCTTTACGCGGATATCCAAAATCTGAGCGACATGCTAAACATTACGGCGGTCGAAGGTACAGATTGTCATAAACGGACGCTGCGCTTCCTGGACCAGCATTACCGAGCGGTTAAACGCATTCTGGACCGTGTTGACGGGCGTCGTGTGGACTTCCACAGCCAACGTCTGCATGCGCTTTTCACCAAACCCTACAACAGCGAGACAGACGCAGAGAAGAAGCGCGTGCAGCGCGCAGTTGCCACCGCGCAACTGATCGTCGATGTTCTAGCTGAGACGGGCGATGATGATCAACAAATTCCAGCTGCGAAGGTTCGTATCGGCATCGATAGTGGCTTGGCACTAGCAGTCAATAACGGCCGCAATGGTTATCGTGAACCCCTATTCCTTGGCGATCCGGCGAACCATGCTGCCAAACTTGCGAGCAACAATACCACCCGCGGCATTTATCTCACCAATGCGGCCCGAGCGGCTGTAGACCTTAAAGAGGTAGACGCCCCTGAAAAGTCGCCTCTCTCTAAGGATGAGGTAAAAGTTTGCCAGGACGCTGCGAAGCTTGATGTGACCGCAGAAAACATCGTGGAAGAGTGGCGCGAGGATTTGAAAGAGAACCCCATCGGCAATTTTCAGTTTTCGCGTCAGACACCACCGCTCTGCGACATGGACATCATGGCGCTCACGCCTGCCAATTCTAAACGGCAGGATATGGTGAGCCTGTATGCGGATATTGACGGCTTCACGGCCTACGTTGCCGATAACATCGAAGACAACGCACAGGATGTAGTCCGTACGCTGCACGTGCTTCGAGCAGAAATGGAGCGGGTAGTAACGTCCGATTTTGAAGGGCGTCGAGTGCGGTTCATCGGTGACTGCATCCAAGCGCTCACTTGCGAGGGTACAGCGCAGAACACTGATGAAGAAAAATCTGTGTCCGAGTCCACGCGGCTCGCGGGTGCACTGCGAAGCAGCTTCAATCTCTCTATTGATCGACTGAAGGAGTTCGGATACGAAAGCGGCAAGCTAGGGCTGGCCATCGGTTTTGACCTCGGCCCAGTTTCAGTTACTCGCCTAGGACGGCACGCTGATCGCATACGCTGCGCGATTGGTCGCAAAGTCATTGAGTCGGAGAATCGTCAGTGCGCCTGTAAGGGTGATGAAACTGCAATCGGCCAGGCGGCATATGACGCTGGCTCTGAAGCGGTAAAAAAGCTTTTTGGTACTCGTAAAAAAGTTGCCAATCTAGACTACGTAGAAGCCACAGAAGCATTGGCTGACGATGGGGATGAGTCGGCAAAGAATGCTCGTGTGGCTGCTTATGCTGGCTCTCCTGCAATCATCAAGTCAGACGAGCGCGTTGTTGAGCCTTACATGACTGGTGGGCTTGAAGAAGTAGGCTTGCGTTGAGCACAGCACTTCACCTACTTACGCAGATTGCTCCCGATTACGGGGGCTCCTGCGCTCAATTTCCCAACCAAGCAGGCATTTTGAAGTTGCCTGTTCAACTGGTTGATGGCCGGACAATACCTTATGTCTTAGAACTTCGCGATTTAGACAGTATTGTTTCGGTACGTGAGGAGATTTCCGAGCACTTACCTCCATTTTGCCCGGAAAGGCACATCAACTCAGACGGCACCTTCTGCCTAAATTACTCACCAGTTCATTCTTTAACGATTGAGGACGAAGCGACGGCTCGCGCCTGGATGGAGACCGTTTACAAGTTTTTGAAACTACAGGAGAGAGCGAAGGGGCTGCGCAAGTGGCCAAACGACAAGGCTTGGGCACATGGCAATGCTGCGCGCCATCAGATGCGGGTGCAGGCGGCTGTAAAAGTACTGGGTAAAAACCTGGCGAACGCGCAGTCCTCGCGCTTGCTTACGGTTAGGCGTAGGTACTCAAAGGGCCGTGCAATTCTTGAATTGCTCCAAAATGGTGAATGCCTATACCGAGTTTGGGAAGCTACAAAAAAAGTCGCGAATCACAGCAGGAAATGCATCTGCGGAATTTCAGGGCGACGACGTCCTAAAGCGCTCCGAAAATGTCTTGACCATGCAGCGCAAGCAGTAGAGCTAGTGCTAGCTCTGTATGAATGGGACCTGGAAGAAAAGCGTTACTGGGACATTATGCAAAATAAGATTTGCTGTGGAACTTGCGATAACTGTCCGCTCGCTTGACCAACAGTGATACTGCGTCCGACCTGACCGCCATTCATGAAAAAAAATTCCTGTGATTCACCGCGCTGATTTAGATAGAAGCAGTTCACCGCAGTAGTCGGAGCATTCGATTAGCAACGATCGTATCAATAAGCCTGCATTTCAAAAGACGTAATGAATGAATGCCGGTGGCGAGCCAAGATGACGACATAGTAGCTTCCGGCACTTACAGTTTCATGGGTAGAGCTATGACCTCCAATGGCGAATAAAACCACGGCTCCCGACGATTGATCACTCTCGCAATAAGGCTCAACCACGCAAGAGAGAGCTAGATGGATTCTATCGATACCAACTCAAAATATCTAAATTTATGCTTCTTCGCCTCGGCCTTCGCTTCCTGCTCAGCAATAAGCGTACTCAGCGTACTTGCTTCGTAAATGAAGGTCTCTACTTTACCCTCGAACTGAGAGGTAACACTGAGTGTCACTCTCAACTTTGGAGAGCGAGCTGTCGGGGCCCGCCGGGCTTTCGACGTTTGCTGTTGCTCTGACTGGATCCGTAGATCATGAGATTCCGGCGCTACCTCAGTGATCGTCGTGCCGAAAAGCGCATGGCGCATTTCTTCTTCGCTCAAATTCTCTTTCATGCAAATGTCTCGTATGCTTTGGCTGAATGACCATTCATAAGTGGTGAAAGACTCAGGGGCGTACCATTGTCCTCAGAAGGCAACCCAATTGATAGGATTTGTACGCATTCTAACTGAAAACCTAGGCGACTTGATGGAGGGCTCAAAGACACAATCTAAGAAACGATAGGGGATATTCTATTCAGGTAGGCTTCGTTTCACCGCTGTAAGTACTACCGTTGACCCTCGAAAATATTAGTCACGCCTACCGTCAGCATAGCTCGTCCGGATCTGCTTGAACGTTATATGTCAGTAGCAGCTCATTAAGCGCTCCGACAATCCTCGGCTCACGTACGAGTTCCAGCGCCGTGTACGATACCGCCACTGCCACTTTTAAAGACTCTAAATGTAGGTCTCGCGGATCAAATGGCCATACTTGAATGCGCGTAACCGACAGGTCTCTAAAGTCGTAATTCGATACCATTACTGCCTTGGATGAAACTTCATTCCAACGATGCAATGATAATCCATAGGTCTTTTGCCGCATGTCGGCAAGCATTGTAAATTTGTCGAGGAAACTATCTCCCACATGGACGTGGCCATCGCTATTAAAATCACGCACGTAAAAATCTGCCAATCTTGGGGACGAAACTAAAGCCTTCAACACTCGTAGGGGACTGCGCCCGTCCTTTAGTACATACTCTGCCTCAAAGTGTCGTTTTAATCGTGCAATCAAATCCGGATGATTTGCCATTATCAGTGTCGAAAAATCTGCCATGTGAATTCGTCCTTAGATTAATGCGTTGCGTTCAATTCGACCGACGAGATCAGCGAGAAGTAGATATTCTTCCTCAGTTATGAGGTCTTTGGGCGCCTTGTTACCCAGCTGAGGATTTTTGCGAGCCCACCATTCACAAGCCTTCCCGACATTATCTTGGAACAAGTCAACAGTTTGAATTATGACGTTTTTCTGCACCTCTCGTGTGGTCCGATCCTCATCAGTAGATGCTGTAGCGTGGGAACCCGAGTTGAATACATCCATAAGCACTTTTTGCTTACAGCGTCCCCAAGCACCATCAAGTGGACCGTCTAACACGATCCCCTCCGTACTCTCTACCAAGTACCGGGGTGCTTCTCCACGGCCGCTATTAAAACGTGTTATACGCGTCACGACCCCTAGCTGACTATCTGGCTTAAGCGGAGAGTCATCAATGCAAGCCGTGATCAACTGGATTTTCTCAATCCGGCGGCCTTTATTCTTTCCACTCAAGGTCCGATCGAGCCCCCCAATACTGGAAGTCATAATCATTTTAGAGGTGGGGCTACCCAAAAAATTATCGGCCGGTAAGTGCTCCCTTACATAGAACCAGGGCATGCCTATCGGGTGTGACACACAATGCCAATTTTTCTTGTTGCCATCGTGACAACCGGCCACGCTCAGAGCGTCATCGGAATTAGTCTGGAACATACTTACCTCTACTTGGGGTTATGTCGCCCAACATTCAATCCGGATTTGCGGCACGGCAGCTAGGGCATAACACTCGAACATAACCTTTCTTCCCTCGCGCCAACTGACCCTTATTGCCGCACATTTCGCATACGCCATAGGACATAGCTACGACTGCGGCAATTACACCCTGCGAATACTCGTCCGTTGTCGAAAATGCACATCTGAGAATCCCCATTTTCTGTTTTATCTGGCATGCCACGATCTGATCGACACCCGCCCGATCAACATGAACTTGCAACTCTCGGCAAAGCGAGTAGATCAAAAACCACCACCCGTCACCGCAGTCAATCCCCCACAAATAGTCCTCAGGATCACTCCCAGTCACGCCAAAAATCTCTGGGAAAATTTTCAGCAGGTCTCGCTCCAGCTCTGTCTTCAAGTTGCTCACCTATCACGTCAGTAATATTGACACTTAAATAATTTAGTTAAATTAAATCATCAAAATTTGAATAGCCGAATTCGCCGCAACTCATAGGAAGTCTGGAAATTATCAAATATTCGCACGCTATAGCGTGTAGTGCTTTAGCGTGCATTGTTGCCATATCTCCCTTTTGTTGTCCAGGGGGAATTTTATGGATATTTCAGAGGCGCTAGCAGTAGCAATCAAACGAGTGCGCTTGGCGCGCAACATGACACAAGAGGATTTTGTGGGTATCAGTGGTCGGACATATATTTCTGAACTTGAACGGGCCGTCAAAAATCCTTCGCTCGCAAAGATAGATAGCATCGCTGTGCGGATGGGCGTTCATCCACTGACATTGCTAGTAGCATGTTATGAGCTGAAAGACGGAGTCGCGCCAGCGGAACTGCTGAAGACGGTGCTGACAGAGCTGCCAAACCTCGCTTAAAAGAAGCTGTCAGAGCATCAATGACAGCTTCCGTGCGCGGGAGCGCGACGTTGATGGCGCTTCCACAATTCGAGTTTCACTCGAGATTCTTTCCGCTCCTGTGATTACGAAAAGGTCAGCCGGGAAAGGCAAACGTGCATGAAAAGCACGTTAAATCGAGACATTGAACTCAAAATTGCGGAAAACCATCTTGGATGATGAATGGCTGATCGCTCATACCAACTTACGGTTGCTGAGTCATACTGACTAAAAATCAGAACAAGAAAAGGTGCAACCTGGAAATCAGTTACTCGCCTTGGAGCAATTAATTAAGACTAAACTGGTAGAAATAACGAAAATCGGTAACGCATTTTTTCTTACTGAAAAATGCCATAAAGTAAAATAAGGAAGCCTAAAAAAATCAATGAGTTACATCATCGCATTTTCTTGGGCCTCTTAAGTAACCCTTGCGTTACGAGTGCGCTGCTCTACCGGCTGAGCTACACGGGCGGTGGACTAAAGCTAGCACCGCATCCGGCGTCCGGCAACTCGCGGCCTTCAGCGGGCGATAACACCCTGCGCCCAGAAACGCGGTTGCAGGTAGCTGCCCAGGGTGTCGAGGTACTGTCGCTGGGCCTGCTTGATATGGGGCACATCGCGCAGCGCGACAAATACCAGCAATGCAATGGCCAACGCGCTCAACAACTTCCATGCGCGCCAGGCCAACGGCCATGACGCCGTTACAGGTGTGCGCCAAGGGTGCAGCGCCATCAGCCAGCCCACTACCAGCGCGAGCCAAACCTGGGACGTGGGCATCACCAGCACACCGTCGACCATGGACTGCGTCAGCGCACCGACCAACGCCGCGAACAGACATAAGCGCAGTAGATCCGCACGCTCGCTGAACTGCGCGCGCTCACGCAGCACGACAATCGTGGCCCAGCCACTGCGCGCCGCCAAAAACGCCACGCACAATGTCGACGGCACGCCCCATTCGCTGGCCCACTGCAAAACAGCCTGATGCGGATGGGCAGCAACTTTGTTGGCAATATCGGCAAAGTGCATCGGTCCGAAGCCTAACCATGGCCGCTCAGTCAGCATGTGCCAACCCTGCCACCAGATCGGGCCGCGCCCCGACAGCGAAGTGGTGAGGCGGTCGCTGGCGTCATTGGAGGTGTCGATTCCCAGATAGGTCGCCAGCACCGTAAACAGCAGCCAGTAGATCCACAAGCCGCTCAGCATCCCCGCCAATTGCCAACCCAACCAACGCCGCCCCCATGGCCCGATCAGTGCCACGACCATGCCCGCCACCGCCATGCCGAGCCAGGTGCCGCGTGTACCGCCGCTGATCGCGATCAACCACCAGGCGCATAGCAACGCAAATGCCATCCCCCGCAATGAGCGAGAGACTGTGGGTAACAGCAAAGGCAACGCCAACAGCGGCAGCGTGAATGTCTGAAACTGGCCATAAAAGCGCTTGTTGGAAAAGCTGGATAACAGCAGATCAGGGTTCATCGTGTGCCCGCCGCTGGCGAACGCAAGCACGCCGGCGTACAGGTACTGGAGGGTTTTGATCAGGCACAGCAACACCACGATCAGCAGCAGCACACGATCCAAAGGCTCGCCGCCGTAACGGCGCAGCGATGCAAAAGCTAACGCGATTGCCGCGCTGCTGACGAACAGCGCCATCTCGGTCAGCGCCCAAAGCGGCTGATGGGCCAGCAGCGAAGACGCCAGGCCCAATCCCACGATGAGCGCCAGCCCCCATGCCGTCTGGCGATCCACCCAGGGCTCGGTCGGGGTAATCGAGCTTCCGTACAGCACCGCACAAAACCCGATGGCAATCTGCATGACCCGCTGTAGATCGTGCCCACTGAACGGTGCACAAATCCCCACCACCAACAGGCACACCGTCACCACCAGGAAAATACTGCCGCGCAGCTGTACGGATAACACCATCGGTTACCTCAACGTCCTTGTGGGTACAGGCACCGCTAAGCGCCGCCGGCGCCGCAGCCCTTGCCGGCGTATTTGGCCTCGGCCGTGGTGGTGCAGGTCCAGCCGCTGGTGGCGTTGCGTGTCAGCACAATGCTCTTGCCCAGTACGGGCGCCGGTGCATCGAGGATCTCGCAACGGATATCGCCCGCGCCCGTTGCAACGTCCCCTGTCACCTCGATTTTGCAATTGGCGGTAGGGCTGGTGCCGCCGATCAATGCCAGGGTAGGTACGGTGCCCTGATTGAGGGTGTCTTCGTACCCGGCCTTCAATGCGCTGATTTCAGCCAGGCCGGCGGTGAACTTGGCCTTGGCCTGATGGGTGGTGTACATGGGCAGGCCAATGGTGGCCAAAATGCCGATGATTGCCACGACGATCAACAGCTCGATCAAGGTAAAACCTTTCTGACGCATCACTCTCACTCTCCAGAATAGAACTCATGACAAGGCGCTTCCTGCGCCCCGCGTTGTGCAGCGGCGCCAGTGTACTCATCCGCCGGTGGTCAATCGCCTGCATGACGCACATTCTGACATTTTATCCACCACCACAGCCTGCCCGACTTCAACCCGTGACTAAGCTTTGAAAAACTTCAACGACCTGCGCGCGGAACCGTGACATGAACAACGCTGTAACGCTTTACACCTGGGAAGGCATCAACCGCAAAGGCCGCAAGGTGTCCGGCCAAAGCACCGGACGCAGCCCTGCCGTGGTCAAGGCGCACCTGCGCCAACAAGGCATCCGCCCCGGCCGTGTGCGCAAGTCAATCCCACGGCTGCCAGGCCTGGCCGCGCCGATTAAAGCCGCCGACATAACCTTGCTCACCCGCCAGTTGGCCACGTTGCTGAAGGCCGGTATTCCCCTGCTGCAAGCCTTCGATCTGATCAGCGAAGGTGTCGAGAAGCCGCCTGTGGGTGAACTGCTGCAAAGCCTGAGACAACAGGTCGCCGCCGGCACAAATCTGACTGAAGCGTTACGCAATCACCCGCGTTATTTCGATGAGCTGTACTGCCATTTGGTAGCGGCCGGCGAACAGGCCGGCGCGCTTGAGACGCTGCTGGAGCGCCTGGCGGTTCATCGCGAAAAGAGCGAGCAGCTCAAAGCCAGGATCAAAAAAGCCATGACCTACCCCATCGCGGTCGTAGTCGTGGCCGGGCTGGTCACTGGCGTGCTGCTGGTGCATGTGGTGCCGCAGTTCCAGAGCCTGTTCGCAGGAGTGGACGGTAAGCTGCCGGGCTTCACCCTCGCCGTTATCGCCCTGTCGGAGTTCATGCAACATGCCTGGTGGATCGTCGCGCTGGGGCTTGGTGTGGGGGTTATTGGCCTGCGTCAGGCATGTCGAAAATCGCCAATCTTTCGCCATTGGCTGGACGCCGGTTTGTTGAAAGCACCGCTGGCAGGCAAACTGCTGCAAAAATCGGCCGTGGCTCGCTACGCCCGTACGCTTTCAACCACCTTCGCGGCGGGGGTTCCGCTGGTGCAGGCCCTGGATTCAGTGGCGGGTGCCGCGGGCTCCGCCCCCTACAAACAGGCAATCGAGCATATGCGTCGCGATGTTTCCACAGGTATGCCGTTGAATCACGCCATGGCCACCAGTGGTCTGTTTCCAGGGATGGCGATTCAGATGACGGCAATCGGCGAAGAATCCGGCACGCTGGATTTCATGCTGGAAAAAGTCGCCAGCCACTACGAAACCGAAGTGGATAACCAGGTCGATCACCTCACCAGCCTGATGGAGCCGCTGATCATGGTCGTACTGGGAGGCATCGTCGGGGCGTTGGTCATTGCCATGTACTTACCGATCTTCCAACTGGGGAGCGCATTTTGATCCTACTGCTGAATGAATCCCCATGGGCCTTTGTCGCCCTGGCTTCGGTGCTGGGGCTGATCGTGGGCAGTTTCCTCAATGTGCTGGTGTGGCGCCTGCCGAAGATGCTTGCACGGGAGTGGCGTGCCCAGGCCCATGAAGTACTTGGCTTGCCGGCCGAACCCGTCGGGCCGACCTACAACCTGATGCGCCCAAATTCCTGCTGCCCTCAGTGCGATCATGGGATCCGCCCCTGGGAAAATATTCCGCTGCTCAGCTATTTGATCCTCAAGGGCCGCTGCGCTCACTGCAAGGCAAGGATCAGCCTGCGCTATCCATTCACCGAACTTGCCTGCGGATTGTTGTCGGTGATCGTGGCCTGGCACTTTGGCGTTGGTTGGCAGGCCGGGGCAGTATTGCTGCTGACTTGGGGCTTGCTGGCGATGAGCCTGATCGACGCCGACCACCAGTTACTGCCGGATGTGCTGGTGCTGCCGCTTATGTGGCTGGGTCTGATCGTCAACAGCTTTGCACTGCTGGTGCCGTTGTCCGACGCCGTATGGGGAGCGGTGGCCGGATACATGAGCCTATGGTCGGTGTTCTGGCTGTTCAAGTTGATCACTGGCAAGGACGGCATGGGCTACGGCGACTTCAAACTCCTGGCCCTGCTCGGGGCCTGGGGCGGTTGGCAAATCGTGCCGATGACCCTCTTGATGGCGTCACTGGTTGGGGTATTTGCCGGGTTGATACTGATGCGCGTGCGCAAGGCCCAGGTGTCCACGCCAATGCCATTTGGGCCCTATCTGGCGATTGCCGGCTGGATTGCATTGCTCTGGGGTGGTCAAATAACCGACTTCTATTTGCAGTCTGTCGGTTTCCAATGAGCACTTCTTCTGTTCCAACCCCCTGGATACTCGGCCTGACCGGCGGCATCGGCAGTGGCAAAAGCGCGGCAGCCCAACACTTTATCGATCTCGGAATCGATGCGGTGGACGCCGACCACGCCGCACGCTGGGTGGTCGAGCCAGGCCGTCCCGCGCTGGCGCGCATCGCCGAGCACTTTGGCGATCGCGTGCTGTTGCCCGACGGCCAATTGGACCGTAGCGCACTGCGCAAACTGATCTTTGAAGTGCCGGAGGAACGCCGCTGGCTTGAAGCGCTGTTGCATCCTTTGATTGCCGAAGAAATTCGCAGCCACCTGGCACGGGCGCGCTCGCCTTACGCGATTCTGGTGTCACCGCTGCTGATCGAGTCTGGTCAGTACAGCATGACCCAACGCATTCTGGTGATCGACGTGCCGCAATCGCTGCAAATTGAGCGTACCCTGCAGCGCGACGGCATCAGCGAGCAGCAGGTGCAGGCCATTCTTAAGGCCCAATCCAGCCGCGAAGACCGCCTGAACCATGCCGACGACGTACTGGTCAATGACAGAGACCTCGCCTGGCTGCACAGCGAAGTCGAGCGACTGCACCACTTTTACCTTACTTTGCGTGGAGGCCGATCATGAGCCAACCCTTGACCGTCGACTGCCCAACCTGCGGCGCACCCGTGGAATGGAAAGCGACCAACCCCAACCGGCCATTCTGCTCGGACCGTTGCAAATTGATCGACCTGGGGGCCTGGGCCGCCGAAGAACACAATATCCCCGTGGCCCCGGATGCAGAAGACGAACTGTTCTCCGAAGACCTCCCACCCCGCCACTAAGGGCGCATAAAGGCGTATTCCTGCTGGTCGTCGAGGTTTTCTGCCAGGTACTGCAGCTCGTCGGCCAGGTCTTCGAAACTGCGCACGCCCTTGCTTTGCTGCACGACGGCGCTCAGCATGGCGCGCAGGGTCAGGCCCGGATCGAAACCGATCTCCTGTGCCGCGTCCTGGCTTCTGCGAAGTTCCTGCCGTGCCCACTCATACACACTCATGATCCGCACTCCTGGAAAATTTCCCAGAGCATGGGCCTGCCGTGACACAGGGTGTTTGATTTGGATCAACGCAGCGAATCGTCGTCCTTCCAGGGCGCCGAGAGGTAGCGTGTGCGATTGAAGGTTTCCAGCCATTCCGGACAAAACACCACCAGAGCGCTGATCACCGTGCCATTGATAAAGGCTTCGGGGAAGATGATCAGCCACAGATAACCGATGAAGTCTTCCAACCATTCCGGCATGGCGAAAAGACCGTCGAACCACAACAGCCCCAGCCCCAGTAGTAGGCACGCCAATGCCGCCAGCGCTGCTGCCAAAAACCCTGAACAGAAGATATACACAAACGGATTGCGCGGCTGCGCGCGCTCTACCCGCAGTGCGACGCCTTCCGTGATCAGTACCGGCAGCACAATCAACAAAAGACCATTGATGCCAATGGCGGCCAGGTCTTGACGGCCCAGCATCATCAGACCCAGTTGTGCGACAAAACCACCGACAATCGCCAGCGGCCAATCCAGCAGTAGGGTTACGGCTGTCATGCCAATGAAGTGATAGGAAACGCCGGTATCGAAATCGCGCCGGACCAACCACAGCATAAACAGAGCAAACACGGTGCCGAACAGCAAATGCTGGCGCCGTCGGTCGGCAAACAACTCGACCCACGGCGAACGCAGCACCGCCCACGCCAGCACCGGCGCATACAGTAGCCAGCCGATGCCAAGGGTGGGCGCTGTCAGCACGCCGGCGCTGATCACGGTTTCACCTGCTCCAGGGCCTGGCGCAGTTCAGCCGCGGAGCCGTATTCATACTGCGCAATCAACTTGCCGCTCTCCAATTGCAGCCACAGCACTTTGTCCACCGCTCCCGGGTAGCGCGGTGCGATGCGCGCATCCCGGTCCAGCATGACCCGGTAGCTGTAGGACTGCATGGCAGGTACCGCGAACAGTTTGGCGACCAATCGCGGCATGCGCTGAATGTCGGCGACAAATACCCCGTGACGGGCCTCCAGATAGCCCTTGGGCTGACCTTGCAGCGCGCCGTCGACGATTTTGGCGGCGTCCATGCTGCGGGCCACCAACAAGATTTGCGCCTGGTCATCCAGGGTATAGGCCTGATCGAACTGATCCAACAGTGTCCAAGGCGCGAGGCGCTCGCCGACTTCGACGGCCTGGGCCCATAACGGCAAAAGACTCAGGAACAGCACTACGAATAACTTCACTGCGCACTCCTCATGCTCGCTTGATCGATAGAGCCGCCAGTCTACACCGACCTTTTGCAGCGGGACTTCCTGTGGTCATCATTTGAACGCTAAGCTGCAAGCATGGATGACTCAGATTACTTGCGCCTGCTCACCGTAGCGGCCGAACAAGCCAATGCTTTCCTGTCCAATGCCCGCAAATGGGAGCGTGAGCGTTGGGTGTGCCAGCGCCTGTTGCAAGGCCTGAATGTGCCCTATCGCGCCGAAGAGTTCCACGCCGCCGGGCAAGAGCCGCCGGACGTGCTGTTTCGGGATGCGAGCTTCGAAGTGTTCTTCGTACTGGACGAGGGGCGGCGCCTGAACGACGAATGGCGCGATGAGTTACTGCGTCGACGCAGCGCGTTTTCCCTGAGCCAACTGGTGCGCCGCGAAGCCAAGCCACGGCGCATTCCCGCCCATGAGTTCCTGTTGCGCCTGGCGCCGACGCTGCGCAAAAAGGCGCATAACTACAAAGAGCGCGGGATGGATTTGGGCGAATTGGATATCGTCGCCTTCGCCAGCCTCAAGCGCGAAGTGCTTGACCTTAATAGTCACTTCCCACCGCCGACCGAATACCTGCGCCAAGGCTGGCGCTCGCTGTCGCTGGTGGGGCCGACCTTTGCCCGAGTGCTGTTCGCGCACCCCGATGCGCCGGATTTCTTGCGCAACAATCTGGGCCGCAGCATAGTGTTCGACGTGGGCATCAGCCTCTGATCCCCGCCCTGTAACGTGGCGCCCCTTTGCAACGTCTACCTGACGAGGCCTTTATGACCAGCCGCCTGAAACCCGAAGACCAACAACGTGTCGAAGAATATCTGCAACTCTCCCAGCACAGAGTCGAGCGCAAGCCTTTCAGGCCCTGGCTGCTCCTCTGTGTGGTGCTGGTCGCAGTGATCGGGCTCGGGCTGCTGAGCCGTCTTTTGAGTTACCTGACGCTATGAGCTGCCTGGCGCTCGCGGGGGTAACCGCACCGATTTCTTTTAGCCTTGCGAGATATCCCCATGACCCATCGTATTATTATCGTCGGCGGCGGCGCCGGCGGCCTGGAGTTGGCTACCCGCCTGGGTAAGACTCTGGGCAAGCGCGGTACCGCCAACATCACGTTGGTCGATACCAACCTGACCCATATCTGGAAACCCCTGCTGCATGAAGTGGCTGCCGGTTCTCTGAACTCTTCGGAAGATGAACTCAATTATGTCGCCCAGGCGAAATGGAACCACTTCGAGTTCCAGCTGGGGCGCATGAGCGGGCTCGACCGTGAGCAGCAGAAAATCCAACTGGCCGCCACCCTCGACGAAGAAGGCCGCGAATTGGTCCCTGCGCGCGTATTGGGCTATGACAGCCTGGTGATCGCCGTCGGCAGCACCACCAACGATTTCGGCACCGAAGGCGCGGCGCAACACTGCCTGTTCCTCGATACCCGCAAACAGGCCGAGCGCTTTCACCAACAATTGCTCAACCACTACCTGCGCGCCCATGCCGGGCAGACCGATGTGGTGGAAAAAATCAGCGTCGCCATCGTCGGCGCCGGTGCGACCGGTGTTGAGCTGGCCGCAGAACTGCATAACGCCGCCCATGAACTGGCGGCCTATGGCCTGGACCGGATCAAGCCAGAGAACATGCACATCACGTTGATCGAAGCCGGTCCACGAGTACTGCCCGCCCTGCCGGAGCGCATTGGCGGCCCGGTCCATAAAACCCTGGAAAAACTGGGAGTGACGGTGCTCACGAATTCGGCGGTCAGCGAAGTAACGGCTGATGCGCTGATCACCAGCAGCGGCCAGGTGATTCCAGCCAGCCTGAAGGTGTGGGCTGCCGGGATTCGCGCGCCGGGTTTCCTCAAGGACATCGACGGCCTGGAAACCAATCGCATCAATCAACTCCAAGTGCTGCCGACGCTGCAAACCACCCACGACGAAAACATTTTCGCTTTCGGCGATTGCGCCGCCTGCCCGCAGCCGGGCACTGACCGTAACGTCCCGCCACGGGCCCAGGCCGCGCATCAGCAAGCGTCGCTGTTGGCCAAATCCCTCAAGCTTCGGATCGAAGGCAAACAATTGCCGACGTACAAGTACACCGACTACGGCTCGCTGATCTCGCTGTCGCGATTCTCGGCGGTGGGTAACCTGATGGGTAACCTGACCGGCAGTGTGATGCTGGAGGGCTGGCTGGCGCGGATGTTCTATGTATCGCTCTACCGTATGCACCAGATGGCGCTGTACGGCGTGTTTCGCACGGCAATGTTGATGTTGGGCAGCAGGATTGGACGCGGGACGGAGCCGAGGCTCAAGTTGCACTGACAGTAAGGCCAGAGGGGGCTTGCTCGATATGAGAGCAAGCCCCCTCTTCACATGCGATCAGCCAAACTTTTGAGTTTTTGCGCGCACAAAAAAAATCCCCGTATCTTTCGATACGAGGATTTTTAATATGGTCGGGGTAGGGGGATTCGAACTCCCGACATCCTGCTCCCAAAGCAGGCGCGCTACCGGACTGCGCTATACCCCGGTAATAAAAAGGCGACCTTTCAGTCGCCTTCTTCGATCAGCGCTTTTGGCCTCTGATCTTGAGATCTGATCCCAGCGTTAACTGGTTTCAAAAATGGTGGGTCGTGTGGGATTCGAACCTACGACCAATTGGTTAAAAGCCAACTGCTCTACCAACTGAGCTAACGACCCAAATATGGTCGGGGTAGGGGGATTCGAACTCCCGACATCCTGCTCCCAAAGCAGGCGCGCTACCGGACTGCGCTATACCCCGATTTGAAATTGGCTCCGTGACCAGGACTCGAACCTGGGACCCAATGATTAACAGTCATTTGCTCTACCGACTGAGCTATCACGGAACTTAGCATTTCAAACGTACAACTTACTGCTTTTTACTTCCTCTTTGACGCTTGCGTATCGCTACGTTCGTGTCTCTGAGGCGCGCTATTCTACAATCTTAAAAACCCCTGTCAACCCTTTAAATTGCTTTTAAGACAATGATTTGCGCTTGTTTCTGATTTCTTCTTGGGGAGAAGAAACCCGTGGGTTGACGTTGCTGCGGGGCGCACTTTACAAGCCTTTGCCTTACAGTTCAACGCCCTAGCGAAAAAAAAGGCCCCGCAATGCGGGGACTTCTCTTATCAACCGGCAGTCAGGCCTCAGTGGAAGACGATTTCGTCGTTTTCCACGCTGGCTGTGACGCTGGTTCCCGGCATAAAACTGCCCGAGAGGATCAACTGCGCCAGCGGGTTTTCGATCCAGCGCTGGATCGCACGTTTCAGAGGTCGTGCGCCATACACCGGGTCGTAACCTACCGCGATCAGTTTGTCCAACGCTTCGCTGCTCAGTTCCAGCGACAGCTCGCGTTCGGCCAGACGACCACGCAGGCGGCCCAACTGGATCTCGGTGATGCCGGCGATCTGATCCCGCGCCAATGGCTCGAAGATCACCACTTCATCGACCCGGTTGATAAATTCCGGGCGGAAGTGCGAGGTCAACGCGTCCATCACCGCTGCACGCTGAGCCTCACGATCTCCTACCAATTCCTGGATCTGTGTAGAGCCCAGATTGGAGGTCATTACGATCACCGTGTTGCGGAAATCCACCGTACGCCCGTGACTGTCGGTCAGACGGCCATCCTCCAGCACTTGCAGCAGGATGTTGAACACATCCGGGTGAGCCTTCTCGACTTCATCCAGCAGGATGACCGAGTAAGGTTTGCGCCGCACAGCTTCGGTCAGGTAGCCGCCCTCCTCGTAGCCCACATAGCCTGGTGGCGCACCGATCAAGCGAGCGACCGAATGTTTCTCCATGAATTCGGACATATCGATCCGCACCATGGCCTCTTCAGTATCGAAGAGGAACTCAGCCAGGGCCTTGCACAGTTCGGTCTTACCCACACCGGTCGGGCCGAGGAACATGAACGATCCACTTGGACGGTTCGGGTCGGACAATCCTGCACGGGAACGCCGCACCGCGTTGGATACCGCCACGACGGCCTCTTCCTGACCGATAACGCGCTGATGCAACAGGCTTTCCATTTTCATCAGCTTGTCGCGCTCGCCTTCCAGCATCTTCGATACAGGAATGCCGGTCCACTTGGAGACAACCTCGGCAATTTCTTCCTCGGTCACCTTGCTGCGCAGCAACTGGTTCTCGCTATGGCCATGCTGGTCGACCATCTGCAGGCTGCGCTCCAGATCGGGAATCACCCCGTACTGCAACTCGGCCATACGGTTCAGGTCACCTTTACGGCGTGCGGCCTCCAGCTCCTGACGAGACTGCTCGATTTTTCGCTGAATCTGAGCAGAACCCTGTACTTCGGCTTTCTCCGAGGTCCAGATTTCTTCGAGGTCCGAATACTCCCGCTCCAGACGCTGAATTTCCTCCTGGAGTTTTTCCAGGCGTTTCTTCGCCGCGTCGTCCTCTTCCTTCTTGAGGGCCTGGGATTCCACCTTCAGCTGGATCAAGCGCCGATCCAAACGATCGAGTACTTCCGGCTTGGAGTCGATTTCCATACGGATACGGCTCGCCGCTTCGTCGATCAGGTCAATCGCCTTGTCGGGCAACTGGCGGTCGGTGATATAGCGATGGCTCAATTTGGCCGCCGCAATGATCGCCCCGTCAGTGATCGCCACCTTGTGGTGAACCTCATAACGCTCTTTGAGGCCACGCAGGATTGCGATGGTGTCCTCTTCGCTCGGCTCTTCCACCAGCACTTTTTGGAAGCGCCGCTCAAGCGCCGCGTCCTTTTCGATGTACTGACGGTATTCGTTAAGCGTCGTGGCGCCCACGCAATGCAGCTCACCGCGAGCCAGCGCCGGCTTGAGCATGTTGCCCGCATCCATGGAGCCCTCGCCTTTACCGGCGCCGACCATGGTGTGCAGTTCGTCGATAAACAGAATGATCTGCCCTTCCTGCTTGGACAGCTCGTTCAGCAGGGCTTTGAGGCGTTCTTCGAACTCACCACGGAACTTGGCACCGGCGATCAGCGCCCCCATGTCCAGAGACAACAGACGCTTGCCTTTGAGGCCATCCGGCACTTCACCATTAATGATGCGCTGGGCTAGACCCTCGGCGATCGCGGTTTTACCTACGCCAGGCTCACCGATCAGCACCGGGTTGTTTTTGGTGCGACGCTGCAGTACTTGGATGGTGCGACGAATTTCATCGTCACGACCGATCACTGGGTCGAGCTTGCCGTCTTCGGCGCGCTTGGTCAGGTCGACGGTGTATTTGTCCAGGGCTTGGCGCGACTCCTCATGATTAGGGTCGTTCACCGCATCGCCACCGCGCAGGTTGTTGATGGCATTTTCCAGGGCTTTCTTACTGACGCCCTGCCCCAGCAACAACTTGCCCAGTTTGCTGTTCTCGTCCATGGCGGCGAGCAGGACCAGCTCGCTGGAGATGAACTGGTCACCTTTTTGCTGAGCCAGACGATCAGCCTGGTTCAACAGGCGCGCCAGATCCTGGGACATATTTACGTCGCCAGTGGGGTTTTGGATTTTCGGCAGTTGGTCGAGCTCTTTGCTCAACTCCTTGCGCAGGCTGTTGACATCAAAGCCCACCTGCATCAGCAAGGGCTTGATGGAACCACCTTGCTGTTCCAGGAGTGCCTGCATCAAGTGCGCAGGTTCAATGGCCGGGTGGTCGAGGCCCACCGCCAAGGATTGAGAGTCCGATAAGGCCAACTGCAATTTGCTGGTTAAACGATCAATACGCATTAGTCACCTTCCTTTTGAGCAGGCCGGATCTATAAACACATCCTGAATGAAGAAACCTGCCAGATACCCTTATAGATGTGGTCGATTCTGGGAGATTCAAGCAACAAACAGTTGACGCAGATCAGAAGAGTCTAGCGCTCAAGCCAGATAAGGGAGGCGAATCGTCCGGTGCGAGGACTGCGACGATAAGAAAAGAAACGCGGATCGGTCACGGTGCACAAACCACCACCATAGACCGCCGTGATACCGCGCGCAGCGAGGCGCAGGCGCGCGAGTTGATAGATGTCGGCCATGAACTTGCCAGGATTACGGCTCGGCCCGAACGCTTGGGCAGTCGCCGGCAGTTGCTGCATGAACACTTCACGCACTTCCGGACCGACCTCAAAGGCTTGGGGGCCAATCGCCGGGCCCAGCCAGACCAATACGTCGTCAGGCTCGGCGGCCAGGCTATCGACCGTCGCCTCCAGTACGCCGGCCGCCAACCCCCGCCAACCGGCGTGGGCGGCTGCCACGCGGGTGCCGGCGCGGTTGCAAAACAGCGCCGGCAGACAATCGGCAGTCATGGCTGTGCAGGCGATACCCGGCGTGTCGGTCCAGCAGCCATCGGCTTCCAGGGTGCGACCGGGGTCGGCCTTGACGACGTTCACGCCATGAACCTGCCGTAGCCAGGCTGGCTGGATATCGAAGGTTTGGGAAAGTCGACGGCGATTTTCCAGGACTGCCTCAAGGCTGTCCTCGACATGATCGCCCAGGTTGAGGCTGTCGAACGGCGCCAGACTGACGCCGCCCGCACGGGTGGTGACGCAGGCCTTGACCTGAGCCGGCGCGGGCCAGTCAGGAATCAGCCAGTCATTCATCCGATAAACGCCTCGCGGTCCTGTTTGAGCAGCGACAGCAACCACACCAGGTCGTCCGGCAGCGGCGATTCCCAGCTCATGCGCTTACCGCTCGTCGGATGATCCAACTCAAGGAAGCGCGCGTGCAGGGCCTGACGCGGAAAGGATTTCAGCGATTCAACCATGGTCGCGCTGGCGGCCGGCGGAATGCGGAAGCGACCGCCGTAGGCCGGATCGCCGACCAACGGGAAGTTGATATGGGCCATGTGCACGCGGATCTGGTGGGTACGACCGGTTTCCAGCTTGACCCGCACATGGGTGTGGGACCGGAAACGCTCCAGAACTCGATAGTGGCTCACGGCCTGCTTGCCGCCTTCCATCACCGCCATACGCTGGCGCTGCTGGCCGTGGCGACCGATAGGGGCGTTGATCTTGCCACCGGCCACCACCACGCCAATCACGATGCACTCGTAGATCCGGCTGACGCTGCGGCTTTGCAACTGGGTGACCAGTTGGGTCTGGGCCTGAATGGTCTTGGCGACCACCATCAGACCGGTGGTGTCCTTGTCCAGTCGGTGCACGATGCCGCAACGCGGCACATTGATGATGTCCGGTACGTGGTGCAACAGGGCATTGAGCAAAGTGCCATCAGCGTGCCCGGCAGCCGGGTGCACCACCAGGCCTGCGGGTTTGTTGATGACCAGGATGTCGTCGTCTTCATAGACGATGTCCAGCTCGATGTCCTGGGCGACCCACTCTCCCTGGGCTTCCTGCTCGGCAGTCAGCTCAAGAATCGCACCGCCATGGACTATGTCTCGCGGGCGGATAACCGCTCCATCCACAGTCAGGCGGCCGTCTTTGATCCAGGCGGAAAGGCGCGAGCGCGAGTGCTCAGCGAATAATTGTGCGGCGACTTGATCGAGGCGTTGGCCGCCCAATTCGGACGGCACCTCTGCGCGAAGTTCAATTTTATCGGACATGCTCAGACTAGGCGTGGCACAGCCTTTGGTTTCGGCTGCGCGCTTGTGGTTAAATACGGCGTCTTTTGCCCCGAGGCTTTCAACGGGGCGCTCATCATAACAGGACGGCCCCGCCCAAGACAGCGGCCGTCATAGGGACGCAAGCCGCCATGCAAGTGAAACACCTGCTGCTGATCGCCATCCTCGCCATGACTGCTGCTTGCTCGTCAACAAAGGAAGTCGTCGACGAAAACCTGAGCGAAGTCGAGCTGTACCAACAGGCTCAGAAAGACTTGGACAATAATAGCTACACCAGCGCCACAGCCAAGCTGAAGGCACTGGAGTCACGCTATCCGTTCGGTCGCTACGCTGACCAGGCCCAACTCGAGCTGATCTACGCCAACTACAAGAACGCCGAGCCGGAAGCTGCCAAGTCCGCCGCCGAGCGCTTCATCCGCCTGCACCCGCAGCACCCGAACGTGGACTACGCCTACTATATGAAGGGCCTGACCTCGTTCGACCAGGACGTTGGCCTGCTGGCGCGCTTCCTGCCGCTGGACATGACCAAGCGCGACCCGGGTGCGGCCCGCGACTCCTATAACGAGTTCGCCCAGCTCACCAGCCGCTATCCCAACAGCCGCTACGCGCCGGACGCCAAGCAGCGCATGATCTACCTGCGCAACCTGCTGGCTTCCTACGAGATCCACGTCGCGCACTACTACCTGACCCGTCAGGCCTACGTCGCCGCCGCCAACCGTGGTCGCTATGTGGTGGAGAACTTCCAGGAAACCCCATCCGTGGGTGATGGCCTGGCCGTAATGACCGAGGCTTACCAGCGTCTGCACCTGGACGAACTGGCCGCTACCAGCCTGGAAACCCTCAAACTCAACTATCCCGATCACCCAAGCCTGAAAGACGGCCAGTTCGTACCTCAGGTTGCCGAAGCTGACAACCGCTCGTGGCTGAGCAAGTACACCCTGGGTCTGATCGAATCCCGCCCACCGCTGCCGCCGGGCGAAACCCGCGCCAACCAGGACGTGATCAAGCAATTCCAGGACGCCAAGGACGCTATTCCTTCCGACCTCAAGCCGCACGACGAAAACGGCGACGTGATCGAAGAGGAAGAACCGCAAGCCCTGGGCAACAATCAGGACCGCTCGTGGTTCAGCTACATGACTTTTGGCCTATTCGACTGATCAGTCCATGTAGCACCTAAAAGGGAGCCTCCAGAGGCTCCCTTTTTCATGGGCAGCATTATTGCTCTGTGCGCCTGCTACGTCCTTGGCTAAACTGGCGCATTCCTTGTCGAGAAACTGCCCATCATGCTACGTCTTTTGTTCTGGATTGCCGTCATTGCCGCCGCGGTATGGTTCTGGCGCAAGTTCAAAAGCCCAGCCACCAAGCAGCAGCGCGCCAACGAGCCGGATGCCGCGCTGATGGTGCGCTGCGCTCACTGCGGCGTGCACCTGCCGCAGGATCGCGCCTTGCGGCTGCGCCAGGAGTGGTACTGCACCCAGGCGCATCTGGAGCAGGGGCCAAAGTCTATCCAGCGTTGATTCGACCTTCTGGCGCATAAGGCGCCGGGTCGATAATCGGCTTATTGCCTAGCAGCAGGTCGGCGAACAGCTGACAGGACGCAGGCGCCAGAACCAGACCGTTGCGGTAATGCCCGCAGTTGAGCCATAAACCTTTGAACCCCGGCACCGGGCCTATATAGGGAATACCTTCCGGCGACCCCGGTCGCAAACCGGCCCAGTGCCCCACCACTTCAGCATGGGCCAGGGCAGGAATCAGCTCAACAGCAGAAGCCTTCAGGCTTTCCAATGCGGTCTCGGTGGGCGTCTTATCGAAGCCTTCGTGTTCCAGTGTGCTGCCGATAAGAATATGCCCGTCCCTTCGCGGAATCGCATAACGGCCCTTGGCGAGGACCATGCTCGACAGAAAGTTCGAATCACACTTGTAGAGAATCATCTGACCTTTGACCGGTTCCACCGGCAGCGATAAGCCGAGCGTGCCGAGCAGGTCACCGCTCCACGCCCCTGCCGCCAGCACCACCTGATCGCCCAGGATCGGCCCCTGCGCCGTATCCACCCCCGCCACACGGCCGTTATCTACCGCAAACCCCGTCACCACACACTGCTCGCGAATCGTCACACCAGGCAATGCCAACAGCGCAGCCTTGAGGGATTTGACCAGGCGCGGGTTACGCACATTGGCCACGTTGGCCATAAAGATTGCTTGCGAGTACCCACCCCCCAACACCGGAACAGCATCATGGGCGACTGATATATCCACTTTGCTCAAGGGGCGTCCTTCGCGGACAGCCCAGGCCAGCGCTTCGGGCTCATCGTCCAGATCCAGCCAGTACAAACCGGTGGTATGCACCTGCGGGTCGACACCGGTGGTGGCAAACAGGCGCTCGGCCAATTGCGGGTAAAAATCCTGGGACCAATGGGCCAACGCGGTGACCGCTGGGCTATAGCGCCACGGATACAGCGGCGAAACGATGCCACCACCCGCCCAGGACGACTCCTGCCCTACCCCGGCGCGCTCCAGTAGCACTACCGCCTGCCCCTGGGTCGCCAGGTTGAACGCTGTCAACAAGCCGATGACTCCGCCACCGACAATCACCACTTGCTGTTGCTTAGCCATCATTCGATCCAATCGATAAAAAGGAACAAGCGCCACCGGCGCCCAGTCATCCAGCATTCGCATCATTGCCCCCAGCACGCCTGGCGCGACATCTCCGGCGCCGCGCCTGGATTGCTGCGTGCGCCGGTACTGGTCAGGCTGAACTCGCCACAGGCGTCGCCGTCCATGATCGAGCCAGCCACAGGCGTAGCCAGCAAACGGAAATCCTGAGGGTTCAATGCGACGGAGATTCTATAGCGATCATCGCCGGCACTGACGCCGCTTGCGTCAATAAAAGTACCGTTCTTCGCATAGAACCGCTCCAGGTGCTGCGCCTGCTCAGTCAATAGGCCGACGATTTGTACGCGGTAGGCCTTTTTCACCTGCGCCGTATAACCGGGGTAAACGATCCCAGCCAGAATCGCGATGATCACCACACCGATCAGTAATTCCAACAGGGTAAAACCTCGGGTGTCCATGCCCATCCCATTGCTCCTATAGAAGTTGTCGCCATAACACTCGCCGAAATCGCGAGCCTCCCTCCCCGTCTACTCGGGCATATACGCTCTCCAGCACCGTGCGCGCCTGACCGCTCCAGCCGACTGCCGTCACTCGATACAGCGCGGCCGTTGTATTCGGCGGCAAGTGCGCGATCCCGCGCCCCATGCCTAGAAACTGAACGCCGTACAGCCCCCCTTTGAGGGCAACCCAAGACACCGCTGAAACCGGATGGGTGCCTGCGGCAATCACCGAAAACGCTTCATCCGGTGGCGCACAGGTGGTGATTGACTGGCACTGCGGCAACGTCCCACCACTACGCCGCGCGCTCCACTCTCCGAGTCTCAAACCGCTCTCGGCACTTTGCAGCGACTGATTGCGATGCCAAAAACTGGCGGCCATCTTTTGCTGAGCCACCACCCCTTGCATCGAGGACAGGCCAATCAGCGATAACAGCAGCAAAAACACCAGACTCAATAGCAGCGCCATGCCTGACTGCCGCCGATAAGTCATCCATACGCCCTGCATAACAGCCCTACCCCAGACGGTTTCGTAGCGCCGCCACGACGCTGTAGGTTTGCGCCTTGACCCGGCCGGAGGGGTCTTGCAGCGTCATGAGGACGCGCACGCTGCGAATCAACGCCACGTCAGCAGGGCTTGCGTCGTAGCGCACCACCTGTGCCGATACGGCATTAGCCGCAATGCCGAAACTGATGTCGAACGCCTGAACGTTATCCACCAATACTGCTTTGGCCGGTGCGGCCGGCGTGCTGACCTTTAACTGGCCCGCCTCAAAGGTGTAGGTGATCTGGCGTATCGCGAATCGAATCTGCCCAGGCCCAGGCGCAGGAGAGAAGCCGGTGTAAGCCTGGGCGGTACCTGTGCAATCTGACAGCACCGTCCAATCGGGCCTGCCACTGCCTTCGCCGGTGCTGGTCGTAACTAATGTCAGCGACTTCGAATCAGTGCCAGCGCTCCAACTGATCGGCAGCTCAAATGCCGGCGGTGCCTGTTCGATATGAGCGCTAGCCAGGCAACCGAACATGCCGGCTTGACGAATATCCTGGATCATCTTGCCAAGCGCGAACCGCGCGTCGTCCTGCAACAGCATGGCGGCCTGCTGGCTGGCGTGGGTCGTTCGGGAACTGATCGCCACCTGACTGACCCCGAGCACCAGTATCAAGCCCAAGGTCAGGGCCAACAGCAACTCCACCAGGGTAAAACCTCGCGACCTTCGGTTCATTGTGCACCCTCCGGATCGCTGTCGATGCGAGTGGTCAGGGTGACCGTTTCGCGTGCACCAACCGCGCCGGCACCGCGGCTGTCATCCCAACTGATACTCACGGTGACCTCATTGGCACTGATCGCCACCGAGCCTTTGGCGCTCTCCCCGGCGAAGCTCAGAATATTGGCCTCAAAATCATGCAGGTCCAGGTCGCGCACGCTGGCACCTGCGGTGCTGGCCGGAGCGCGCTCGTCGCGGCTCCACGCGTAATCGGCGCCCGCATTGGCGCGAATTCGGTCAAGCATGTCGTAAGCAATAAAGCTGGCCTGACTGCTCATCCTCGAACTGTCCGTGGACTTTAGCGCGTTGAGTTGGACCACCGCCGCGCCCAGCAAGCCCACGGCGAGAATCAGTACCGCCACCAGCACCTCGATAAGGGTCGTGCCGGTTTGTCGTCGAGATAAAGCAGATGCAAAAAAAATGTTCGGGCGAGCAAGCATCACCGTCGTCATCCGTGTCGAGGGCCGAAAAGAGCAGACAAACGCTGCCGTGCGACCCAAGACTAGCGTCGGTTTTTTACCCGCGCTGTCCCCGGAACAAAGGGAAATACTTTGGACATAAAGGCCATCATCCGAGGCCAAGATCCAGCCGCTATACCTTTGGCTGCACCTGAAATATCTACCGCGTCCACGGAGGGGCAATCTATGCAACAACGAGGTTTCACCCTGATCGAACTGCTGCTGGGGCTGATCGTCAGCAGCATCCTGGCCCATCTCACAGTGCCCGGGCTCAAGACGTTGCTGGAGTCACAACAGCAACGAAGCGCCGCGCAATCCCTGGCGAGCGGGCTGCGTTTCGCACGCACCGAGGCCATCGCGCGAAACCGGGCGGTGGTCATTCACGCGTTGAACAATGATTGGAGTCACGGCTGGCGCGTGATTGTGGATGTCAGCGGGCGTGGCCCTCTGGATGAAGACAATCCGGTGCTGCTGGAGCGACAGGATTCCGGACGGGTAGCCATCGTCGGTAACGGGCCGGTGAAGAGCCAGGTACGGTTCAGCGGGATGGGCGAGCCGGTATTTTACGGCGGAGGGTTCCGCGCAGGGACGTTACATGTGTGTGGCACGGACCAGGCACAGAGCCTACACCAAGTGGTGCTGGCCCCCAGCGGCCGCATCAGCCTGCGCAGAGACAGCGTCGAGCAGGCGTTGTGCCGGAGTTATTCCGGCACCCTGGCACTCAGAGCAGCGAACGTACCCGCAGCTCCTTGGGCATGGAGAAAGTGATGTTCTCCTCGCGCCCAGCCAACTCATCGGCGCCGGTCGCGCCCCATTCGTGCAACTGCTGGATGACGCCGCGCACCAGCACTTCCGGCGCCGAAGCGCCTGCGGTGATACCGATACGCTCGACGCCATCGAACCAACTGCGCTGCATATCTTCGGCACCATCGATCAGGTACGCGGGCGTCGCCATGCGCTCGGCCAACTCGCGCAGACGATTGGAGTTGGAGCTGTTCGGGCTGCCGACCACCAAGACCACGTCGCATTCATCGGCCAGTTGCTTGACCGCATCCTGGCGATTTTGCGTGGCGTAGCAGATGTCATCCTTACGCGGCCCGCCGATCGCTGGAAAGCGCGTGCGCAAAGCATCGATGACGCGACTGGTGTCGTCCATGGACAAAGTGGTCTGGGTCACGAATGCCAAGCGTTCCGGGTTGCGCACTTGCAGATTGGCGACGTCTTTTTCGTCCTCAACCAGGTAGATGGCGCCGCCGTTGCTGGCGTCGTACTGGCCCATGGTGCCTTCGACTTCCGGGTGGCCGGCATGACCGATCAGGATGCACTCGCGGCCGTCGCGGCTATAGCGCGCAACCTCGATATGGACTTTGGTGACCAATGGGCACGTTGCATCGAAGACTTTCAGGCCACGACCTGCCGCTTCGCTGCGCACGGCCTGGGAAACCCCGTGAGCACTGAAAATAACGATAACGTCGTCCGGCACTTGGTCGAGTTCCTCGACAAAGATGGCACCGCGCGCGCGCAGGTCTTCGACTACGAACTTGTTATGCACCACTTCATGGCGCACGTAGATCGGTGGCCCGAAGACTTCGAGAGCGCGGTTGACGATTTCGATCGCCCGATCCACACCGGCACAGAAGCCACGGGGGTTGGCGAGTTTGATTTGCATGCTGTGCCTCGTGCCTGGCGCTTGGGTCAGAGTTGATGCTGCTGAACTGACAATTGAGGTCAGAGGTGTGAGGGAGATGGCTCCCTCACACATTCTAGATCGGGGCGTTGATCAAAGTGCCTTAACGTCGATGATTTCCACATCAAACGTCAAGGTTTTACCGGCCAACGGGTGGTTGAAGTCGATGGTCACTTGCGCGTCATCGAACGCCTTGACCACCCCTGGCAGTTCGGTATTCGCCGCATCGTTGAAAATCACCAGCAGGCCTTCAGAAAGCTCCATGTCCTGGAACTGCGAACGCGGGATGATCTGCACATTCTGCGGATTGGGCTGGCCAAACGCATTTTCCGGCTGGATCTGCAGGGTACGCTTGTCGCCGGCCTTGAAACCGAACAAGGCCGCTTCGAAACCCGGCAGCAGGTTGCCGTCGCCGACTTTGAAGGTGGCCGGGGCTTTATCGAACGTGCTGTCGACCGTGTCGCCGTTTTCCAGGCGCAGTGCGAAATGCAAAGTGACTTCCATGTTCTGGCCGATACGTTGCTCAGCCAATACCTGATCAGTCATTGACGGTCTCTCCGGTTTTCTTACTTTTGAACATATCCAGCGCCAACATGATTGCACCGACGGTGATCGCGCTGTCGGCAAAGTTGAATGCTGGGAAGTAATGACGGTTCTGCCAGTGCACCAGGATAAAGTCGATCACATGGCCCAGGGCAATGCGGTCGTACAGGTTGCCCAACGCGCCGCCCAACACCAGGGCCAAGGCCACAGCCAGCCAAGTGTCATCGCGGCCCAGGCGCTTGAGCCAGACCACCAGCACCGCACTGACCACTACCGCGATCAGAGCAAACAGCCAACGCTGCCAACCGCCACCGTCGGCAAGGAAGCTGAACGCCGCACCGGTGTTGTAAGCCAGTGTCCAGCTGAAGTAGTCCGGGATCACCACGATTTGCTGGAACATTTCCAGGGAGCTTTCGAAGTGAGCCTTGCTGACCTGGTCGATGACCAGGACCAGCAAACTCAAGACAAGCCAGCCCAGACGTCCGAAACGGCCGGCGTTAGGCATAGTGGCGAACCTCACCGGCACCGCTGATGTTGTCGACGCAGCGACCGCAGATTTCAGGATGCTCAGGGTTCACACCGACATCTTCACGGCAGTGCCAGCAACGGGCGCACTTGGCGAAAGCCGACTTGACCACTTTGAGCTTCAGGCCAGGCACTTCGGTAGCGACGGCATCCGCCGGGGCCTGGGCGAAAGGCGCCAGGGTCGCGGTGGATGTGATCAACACAAAGCGCAGCTCGTTGCTCAGTTTGGCCAGGTCGGCGGTCAGACCTTCCTCGGCAAACAGGGTAACTTCGGCTTGCAGGTTGCCACCAACCGCCTTGGCCGCGCGCTGAACCTCCAACTCCTTGTTCACCGCAGCCTTGACGGCCATCACACCTTCCCAATACTCGCGGCCCAGCTCGAAGTCGGCCGGCAATTCGGTCAGGCCTTCGTACCAGGTGTTGAGCATTACGGACTCATTACGCTCGCCTGGCAGGTACTCCCACAGTTCGTCGGCGGTGAAGGCCAGGATCGGTGCGATCCAGCGCACCAGCGCCTCGGAGATGTGGTACAGCGCGGTCTGCGCCGAACGGCGCGCCTTGCTGTTGGCGCCGGTGGTGTACTGGCGGTCCTTGATGATGTCGAGATAGAAACCGCCCAACTCCTGCACACAGAAGTTGTGGATCTTCGAGTAGACGTTCCAGAAACGGTATTCGCCGTAGTGTTCCTGCAACTCGCGTTGCAGCAACAGGGTACGGTCCACGGCCCAACGATCCAGGGCGAGCATGTCCTCGGCCGGCAGGATGTCGGTGGCCGGATTGAAACCGCTCAAGTTCGACAGCAGGAAGCGTGCGGTATTACGGATACGGCGGTAGGCATCGGCGCTGCGCTGCAGGATCTGCTCCGACACGGCCATTTCGCCGGAATAGTCGGTAGAAGCCACCCACAGACGCATGATGTCGGCACCCAGGGTGTCGTTGACTTTCTGCGGCGCGATCACGTTGCCCAGGGACTTGGACATCTTGCGGCCGTTTTCGTCGACGGTGAAACCATGGGTCAGCAGTTCGCGGTACGGCGCGTGGTCGTCGATGGCGCAACCGGTGAGCAGCGACGAGTGGAACCAGCCACGGTGTTGGTCCGAGCCTTCCAGGTACAGGTCGGCGCGCGGGCCGCTCTGGTGGCCCATCGGATGCGAGCCGCGCAATACGTGCCAGTGCGTGGTGCCCGAGTCGAACCAGACATCGAGGGTGTCGCTGATCTTGTCGTACAGCGGCGCTTCGTCGCCCAGCAGCTCGGCGGCGTCCAGTTTGAACCAGGCTTCGATGCCTTCCTGTTCAACGCGCTGGGCCACTTCTTCCATCAGTTCGACGGTACGCGGGTGCAGCTCGCCGCTTTCCTTGTTGAGGAAGAACGGGATCGGCACGCCCCAGTTGCGCTGACGGGAGATGCACCAGTCCGGACGGTTGGCGATCATCGAGTGCAGGCGCGCCTGGCCCCAGGCCGGGATAAAACCGGTGTCTTCGATGGCCTTGAGCGCGCGATTGCGCAGGGTGTCACCGGCAACCGGTTGTTTGTCCATGCCGATAAACCACTGCGCGGTGGCGCGGTAGATCAGCGGGGTCTTGTGGCGCCAGCAGTGCATGTAGCTGTGCTGGATAGTCGCGGTCTGCATAAGCGCGCCAACTTCGCGCAGCTTGTCGATGATGGCCTTGTCAGCCTTGAAGATGAATTGGCCACCAAAGAACTCCAACGACGGTACATAGACGCCGTTGCTTTGCACCGGATTGATGATGTCATCGTTGACCAGGCCGTACTTCTTGCAGATCACAAAGTCGTCGACGCCGTAGGCGGGCGAGCAGTGAACCACGCCCGTACCCGAGCCCAGCTCGACGTAATCGGCCAGGTACACCGGCGACAGACGGTCATAGAACGGATGACGGAAGTTGATCAATTCCAGCGCCGAACCTGTGGTGGTGGCGATCACCGAACCTTGCAACTCGTAGCGCGCCAGGCAGGCCTCGACCATTTCCTCGGCCAGCACCAGCAGGCGATCACCCACGTCCACCAGGGCGTAGGTGAATTCCGGGTGCACGTTCAACGCCTGGTTGGCGGGGATCGTCCACGGGGTGGTGGTCCAGATCACAATGGCCGCCGGCTTGGCCAGGCTGGCCAGGCCGAACGCATCGGCCAGCTTAGCCTCGTCGGCGATCGGGAAGGCTACGTCGATGGTCGAGGACTTTTTGTCCTCGTACTCGACTTCCGCTTCCGCCAGGGCCGAGCCGCAGTCGAAGCACCAGTTCACGGGCTTGAGGCCCTTGAACACGAAACCGCCCTTGACGATTTCGGCCAAGGCGCGGATTTCGCCGGCCTCGTTCTTGAAGTTCATGGTTTTGTACGGGTTGGCCCAGTCGCCCAACACGCCCAGGCGGATAAACTCGGACTTCTGCCCTTCGATCTGCTCGGTAGCGTACGCACGGCACAGTTCGCGCGTCTTGTCGGCGCCCAGGTTCTTGCCGTGGGTCACTTCGACTTTGTGTTCGATCGGCAGGCCGTGGCAGTCCCACCCTGGAACATAAGGTGCGTCGAAACCCGAAAGGGTTTTCGAACGGATGATCATGTCCTTGAGGATCTTGTTCAGCGCATGACCGATGTGAATCGTGCCATTGGCATAAGGAGGGCCGTCGTGCAGGACGAATTTCGGACGATCCTTGCCAATTTCGCGCAACTTTCCGTACAGGCCAATACTGTCCCAGCGCTGCAGGATCTGCGGTTCGCGCTGTGGCAGGCCGGCCTTCATTGGGAAGGCGGTGTCCGGAAGGTTTAGCGTGGCTTTATAGTCGGTCATTTAAGGCTCTTCGGTTAGCGATGGGCGCTAGGTGCGGCTAGTGCACGGGCGGCGGCGACATCCGCATTGATCGCCGTTTTCAACGCCTCAAGCGAGGCGAAACGCTGCTCTTCACGCAGCTTCTGGTGGAAAACCACCGTCAAACGCCGGTCATACAGATCACCGGCAAAATCCAAAAGATGAACTTCCAGGTGGGCCTTGCCATCACCTGCAACCGTGGGCCTGACGCCTATGTTGGCGACTCCGGACCACGATTGACCGTCGATGTCGACGCTGACCAGATAAACCCCGGTCAGCGGCACACGGCGGCGCTTAAGTTGCACGTTGGCGGTTGGCGTGCCCAATTGGCGCGCCAGCTTCTGGCCGTGCAGTACCCGCCCGGCGATGCGGAACGGGCGACCGAGCAAACGCTCGGCCAACGCGAAGTCGGCAGCGGCCAAGGCATTACGCACCTGGGTACTGCTCACGCGCAGGCCATCCAGTTCGACGGTTTGCGCAGCTTCGACGGTAAACCCCTGGCTGACGCCGGCCTGTTGCAGAAACTCGAAATCGCCGACGCGATCGCAGCCGAAACGGAAGTCGTCACCGACCTCCAGGTGCTGTACACCCAGGCCATCGACCAGGATGCGGTCGACGAACTCGGCGGCACTGAGGCTTTGCAAACGCTGGTTGAAGGCCAGGCAGAGGACGCGGTCCACACCTTCTTCGGCCAGCAATTGCAGTTTATCGCGCAGGCGTGCCAGGCGAGCTGGCGCGGTCTCAGGGGAGAAAAACTCCCGCGGCTGGGGCTCAAAAATCACCACGCAGCTGGGCACGCCCAACTCGACCGCACGCTCGCGCAGCCTGGCCAGGATAGCCTGGTGGCCACGGTGAACACCGTCAAAGTTGCCAATAGTGGCGACGCAGCCCCGATGCTGGGGGCGCAGGTTGTGGAGACCTCGAACCAGCTGCATAACGCGCTTCTTGCTCATAAAGTGGTCGATTATAACCACACACTGCCCCGGACGACAGGCAACAGCGCAGGCCAAATGGGTCGAATCGATAAAACACCGGTTTTATCGCGGCAAACTCTCTAATTCAGTGACTTGCGATTGAAATCCCGCAGCCGGAAACCTTGCAGCAGCAACATTCCGAAGTACACCACCACGCCAGCGATCACCAGTACACCCAGTCGCATAAAGCGCTCCAGCATATGACCCTGATCCCAGGCGGGCATTATGTGCATCAAGCCAAGCAGTACGGCGGACATCGCCCCTACCGCCACCAGCAATTTGATCGCGAATATCCCCCAGCCCGGCTGCGGCTGAAACATCTGCTGCTTGCGCAGTTGATAGAACAGCAGGCCAGCATTGATGCAGGCGCCAGCACTGATTGCCAAGGCCAAGCCGGCATGGGCCAGCGGGCCGATAAACAGCAAGTTGAGCAGTTGCGTGACGATCAGGGTGAAGATTGCGATTTTCACCGGCGTGCGGATGTTCTGCTGAGCATAGAAGCCCGGCGCCAGCACTTTGATCACGATGATGCCGAGCAGGCCGACGGAGTAGGCGATCAGCGCGTGCTGGGTCATCTGGGCGTCATGGGCGTCGAACTGACCATATTGGAATAACGAGACCGTCAACGGCTCGGCCAGAATCCCCAGCGCCAGGGAACAGGGCAGCACCAGCACAAAGCACAGGCGCAAGCCCCAATCGAGAATGCGCGAATACTCCTGGCGATCCTTACTGGCGTAGGTGCGCGCCAGGGTCGGCAGCAAGATCGTGCCGAGCGCCACCCCCAGCACCCCGGAAGGCAATTCCATCAGGCGGTCGGCGTAGTACATCCACGACACCGAGCCGGACACCAGCAGGGAGGCGAATGCAGTATTGATGATCAGCGAGATCTGACTGACCGATACACCAAGGATCGCCGGCAACATATTGCGCATGACACGCCAAACACCGGTGTCCTTGAGGTTCAGGCGCGGCAGTACCAGCATGCCGATCTTCTTCAAATGCGGCAGTTGGTAAAGCAATTGCGCCAGGCCGCCGGCCAGCACCGCCCAGCCCAGCGCCATCACCGGCGGATCGAAGTACGGCGTGAGGAACAGCGCAAAGATGATCATGCTCACGTTCAGCAGGGTCGGCACGAAGGCCGGCACCGAGAAACGGTTCCAGGTATTGAGGATCGCCCCGGCCAGGGACGACAGGGAGATCAGCAATATATAAGGAAAGGTCACGCGCAACAGGTCGGTGGTCAGCGCAAATTTTTCCGGGGTGTTGGCAAAGCCGGGCGCCGTGGCCCAGATCACCCACGGAGCGGCCAGCATGCCCAGGGCAGTCACCAGCATCAGTACCAGGGTGAGCAGCCCGCAAACATAGGCGATAAAGGTACGCGTCGCTTCTTCGCCCTGCTGGGTCTTGTACTCCGCCAGGATCGGCACGAACGCCTGTGAAAAGGCGCCCTCGGCAAAGATACGCCGCAGCAGGTTGGGCAATTTGAAGGCGATAAAGAAGGCATCCGTGGCCATACTGGCGCCAAAGATGCGCGCTAGCAGGGTGTCACGCACAAACCCCAGAACCCGGGAAATCATCGTGATAGAGCTGACGGCGGCCAGCGATTTGAGCAGATTCATCGAAAGAGTTTGCGCCTATAGATAAAGAGCAGGCGAACTGTGCGCCTACTTATGCGATACTGCGCGCCTGCAACAGCACAGAGCCAAAGCTCGCGAGTTTACAGGTCAAGCGCCGGAAATAAATCACCCGCCTCTTCAGATCGACCGCTCAGCAGTTCGCATCAGCCGCCCTTGACAACCCATCAAGTCATCGGCATGATTCGCGGCCTATTTTGTTTGCTATTTCCTAAAAAGTCTTTCGAGGAGCTCGACGGTGGCCAACACACCTTCCGCCAAAAAACGTGCAAAACAGGCTGAGAAGCGTCGCAGCCACAACGCCAGCCTGCGTTCCATGGTTCGTACCTACATCAAGAATGTAGTTAAAGCCATCGACACCAAAGACGCTGAAAAAGCTCAAGCTGCTTACGTTCTGGCTGTGCCAGTTATCGACCGTATGGCCGATAAAGGCATCATCCACAAGAACAAGGCCGCTCGTCATAAGAGCCGCCTGAATGGCCACATCAAGGCTCTGAGCGTTGCTGCAGCAGCCTAAGTGGTAACAACTGCAACGCAACCCAGGTTGCGTAACAGTTAAGAAATGCCCCGTACCGAAAGGTCCGGGGCATTTTTGTTGGGGCCTGAAAATCCCCCCCTGCGGGATGTGCGGTTTTTTTGTGATGAGCGGGCTTGCCCCGCGCTGGGCTGCGCAGCAGCCCCAATACATTCAACGCGTTCCTCCAGACAGAACCCAATCTCAGGTTTTAGGGCCGCTTCGCGCCCCGGCGCGGGGCAAGCCCGCTCATACATGGACGCCCCCAGTATGCCAAGCACTCAATTCGTGAAAACACAGACGGGATAAGGTTGCAGCCATACATCCGGACTTTAAGTGAGGCGGTGCCTCTGTCCCTG
>NZ_VFEU01000009.1 GCF_007858255.1 Pseudomonas rhodesiae
GCGGCGCAGGCAGCAGCACTATCGGTCGGCCAGTTCACTTTGACGGTGCCGCGTGGGTGCAGAATCTCAATGCTGATATTCGATGAAGGTGGGTGTGCCGTTATCTGCATGGGCAATGGGATAAATGCTGGTTGAAGCGCTGAGCTTTTGTGCGCGTGCACTCGAATCCATTTGTGGACGAGGTTGGCGTTGAGGCTATGGCTGAGGGCGACGCCGGCAATCGAAGCGCCGGGTTGGGCACACTCTTGAATGACCTGGGCCTTGAAGGATTTGGAATAGGAACGGCGTGTTGGCTGCATGACATACCCGCTTAAAAGGCTAGAACTGGTGCCCACTTAAATTAAGTGCACACCATGTCCAAGCGTTGCGGGGTTGGGTAGATGACTTGGCCGGACGCATACGGCCGTGGCTGGTATTCAGTGCGCCTCCGTATACTGGATGAGCAACCCGTATCTGGCAAACCCTTGCTCGTTCGAAAGAGGACGTGGGTGATGAGTCGATACCTTCAAGCGGCGTTGTCGGGGCTGTTTTTCAGCACCTATCCTTCGCTGTTCATGGCCAGTTAAGCCTTTGGGCCAGGTCGGTGATCAGTCGTTAGGCAAGTGCAACTGCACTTCCATGGCGTCATGCAGGAGTCGGACGACCTCGATCACGTCGTCGTTTGCCAAGCGATAGAACACGACATGGCGCGGGCTTTTGACCGTTCCATGGGGGTGTTTAGCCTGCTGGCGTGAGTAGATGAGGTGATAGCTGCGAAGGCCCGGTGCAAGCTCATCGCGGTCGTGGCTGCCAATTCGATAGGGCGTGTCGGCGATAGCTTGTAATGCGGAGAGGATCAGCGCCTGGTAGCGCTGGCGTGCTTGATCGCCGAACTGCGTCTGGGAGAGCCTGAGGATGTCGACAATATCGGTGCGCGCCGCGTTGGAAATCCGATATTGCGGCATGCTCAGTGTTTCTCGCGCGCTGGGAGGGTGGCCTCCAGGCTCAAGCCCTCGAGGTAGTGCTCCAGATCCCCTTCGTTCAACTGAGTAAAGTGCCCATGCTCAAGATCCATGATGCCGATCGAGGTCGCCTGACGCAGCGCCTCAATTTTGGCGGTGTCTTCGGCGACGCGTTGCTCCAATAGCCGCAAACCTTCTCGCATCACTTCGCTGGCATTCTGATAACGGCCGGACTGCACCAGGTCCTGGATAACCTGTTCCTGGTGAGGGGTGAGCACAACGTTTCGCGTCGCCATAACTAACTCCAGGTCCATGCAAACAGGTACATTTGATTGTTGGCATATTATGCCATTTTCGTTCAGGGGAATAGTTTGGGGCCGACATTCGGCGATCAGCTGATGGCTGACTCGGCGCTAATCAGCAAGATTCAAAGTGATCCACCCATTAATAAAACAACCTGTAGATTGATTGTATGCGTCCGGCCAAGTCATCTACCAGCCCCGCAAAGCCAAGAGATGGTGTGCACTTAAATTTAAGTGGGCACCAGCTCTAGCTGTTTAAGCGGGTATTTCATGCAGCCAACACGCCGTTCCTATTCCAAATCCTTCAAGGCCCAGGTCATTCTAGAGTGTGCCCAGCGCGGTGCTTCAATTGCCAGCATTACGCTCAGCCATAGCCTCAACGCAAACCTCGTCCACAAATGGATTCGGGTGCACATGCACAAAAGCGTCGTGCTTTAACATGCATTTATTCCATTACCCATGCCGTTGGCCGCAGCAAGTTCGCACGCAGCGTCATCGAATATCTGCGTTGAGATCCAGCACCCATGCGGCATCGTTAAATTGAACTGGCCCACTGAAAATGCTGCTGCATGCGCGACCTTTCTTCGAGACCTGTTGCGATGATCCGCATCAACGCCATCTGGCTCGTCACCGCTCCGATGGACATGCGCGCAGGTACCGAAACTGCGTTAGCTAAGCCGATCGTGGTGTTAGGTGCGGCGCAGCCGCACTGCGCTTATCTGTTCGCCAACAGCCGCGCCAACCGCATAAAGGTGCTAGGGGCTGAAGTGCCCTCAGGTTTCTGGTCCTGCGATAGATCAGTGACGCCTTCGTACGTCTCATCATGTGGGTGCCGAACATAGCCGGTTCAAGGCCAATAGCTTTTTTCCACGCTTGACGATTCGGGCGTACTGCCGGGTCAGGGCTGGTCTGTGAGAGCCAGCAATGCCAGTAAGCTTTTACGGCCGCTCATTTCCTCCGCAGAAGTTGCTCCAGTAATAGCTCACGGCTCGAGGTATGGGGCGGATGAAGCTACTGGGTGCCAAAGTGCTAGTGTCGAGACTTTTTCGATTGCTAGAGCACCGCAAGGAGTAGCGCATGTCATGGCTAATTAAGCTGGAGGGGGCGCCCGATGGTTTTGATAAGTATCTCGCGAGATTCCATTGCCAATCTACCGGACGCCCAAGGCATGCTTAGAAAAACACACGGTGTATGACTTTGGCGGTGCATTCAATGTCTATCGCGCCGATGAACAGCTGGCCTATTTGCAAAATCGCGCAGCCGTCACCGACCCCGTCGAACGGGCGAACCTGGTCCTCAAGTACGAGGTCCATAACTACGACCCGGTAGGTACGTGGTTCATCATGGGCAATAACCCAGGCACCGGCGGGGTGATACCCCAGGGCAGTAGCCTGTTCAAACAGCTTATCAACGTATTGAAGGGCGAGACGAAAATGTACAGCTGTTACGCCTACGGCCCAAATGCCTGCACACGATACTGGCCCGAGGGTCGGCCCGTGCTGGTGCCGGTGAGCCCGCGCAAATAAGGAAATTCAGGATGCAGCTTAAACGTCTGGCGTTAATCGTGTTGATTGCTCCTTTTGTCAGCGCTTGCTTTAGCAAGCCATTCCAGCCCCCCCACGGCCGATGCCGACTTGTGGGAGAAGCCCGACGCCAGCCACCAGGATGTGGTTGCGTCCATGTTGGCGTGTGGTGAAAAGAATGGCTCCGGCATCGATCCCAATGCCAGCTTCCAGGAGCGGGCGCAGCGCTTTGTGTGTATGAAGCGCGCGGGCTACACCCGGCGTGATGGTTTTGACGTCTGTGCATTGCGCACCCAGGAACCGTTGAAGGCTTGCGAGTCGGCGCAATGAAACCACAAAAAAACCGCCTTCTTTTTGAGGGCTCGTCACTCAACACGATAGGGACATCACCTGTGAAATATGCAATCTGCGCCACCTTGCTGCTGTCGCTCAGCGGCTGCCTGACCATGTCGGGTGAATACACCGTGACGGCTCAGGACGCCTCCGGCGCCCCGTTAACCAAGCTTGGCACCTTCACCGCCGAGGGCCATAACATCTACCCCATACGCAATGCGTTCTGCCTCAATGCGCCGGAGGCGACGGTCATCATTCGCGATGCCCGCACCGGCGAGGAACTGCACAGCGAAAGCCCTTATCACTGCCGTTAAGCCTCAAAAAAGGATTTCCATGAGAGCGTTTCTGATAGCAGGCCTGGCCGTGGCCGGGAGTGGCTGCGGCAATATTTCCAATATCCGTGCTTACAATACGGCCTATGTTGAACCCACATCCGGGGATACCGCACGCTTGCGTGTGATCACCAATGGCATGGCGCGCGGCGTGCCGGGCCGTGACTGCATCGACTGGCGTGTGCCTGGCGCCGGGGTGATGGCCGTGTCCGAGTCCGGCTTTGCGGGTCAGAATAATGGTCGCAGCCTAGGCATGCCCGATAGCAACCGCCGGATGGAGGCGCAAGGCTCCGCGCGTGGCGAACTGAAGGTGCCGGCGAACAAGCCTTTTGCCATGAACTTCCAGAGTGAGGGTTATGTTTCTGGCGGCAATTCCTATAGCTGCAGGCAAAGCTTTCACTTCACCCCCAAGGCCGGGCAAGATTACGAACTGATCCTGCTGGACGGTGGCCAGTGCTTGGTCGCGTTGCAGCGCTTAAACCCAGCTGGAAAACCTGAAAACGAGCCTGTTGAGAAGGCAGGGCTGTGTAGAGCATTGGATGCCTTTTAGCTTGGCGTATTCAGAATTCCAGCGATAGGTGCCTATCTGGACATTGCGGATAGTTCAAACCTAAACGTGAGCCGAATCAATGCGCATCGGGGGCGTGGCCTTTAGCCGACTTGACCTACCAGGCGTATCCAAGAGGCAGAGAAGTGAGCGAGCTTGCACTTGCGGAGGAGGCAAGCTGGGCGAAACCAGAACCGAGTTGGTCGTCCGCTTTTGGCTGTGGATTCAACCGGTCGATGCAACAGATTGGCTAAATCGTTCTGCCGGTGTTTCGTAGTCTAGCGTTTTCCGAGGGCGGCTATTTAGCTGCCTTGCCACTTCATTGAGCGTGGCTTGCGAGTGCTCCGCAAGGTCGGTTCCTTTCGGGAAGTACTGCCTTAACAACCCGTTGGTGTTCTCATTTGATCCTCGTTGCCAAGGACGATGAGGATCGCAGAAGTAGACTTTGATGTCGGTAGTCACCGTAAAGCGTTTATGGTCAGCCATCTCTTTACCGCGATCCCAGGTCAGCGATTTGTAGAGTTCTTGGGGCAAGTTACGGGCGTTTTCAATTAGGGCGCTGATGACCGTCTCGCTATCCTTACCGTCCAATTTCACCAGCATTACGTAGCGGGTATGTCGCTCAACAAGAGTGGCAATTTGGCTGTTCCTGCTACCGCACAGCAGGTCGCCTTCCCAGTGACCTGGCACCGCCCGATCCTTAGCCGCGGCCGGGCGTTCACGGATCGATACAGCATCAGTGATTCGTCCGTGATTTTCTTTTTTCTGCGTGTGATGACGCGAGCGACGCATGGCCCGCGTGCGCCGTAAATGCTCAAGCAACTCCTTCTTCAGAGCCCCGCGAGCCTGTATGAAGAGCGTGCGATAGATCGTCTCGTGTGACACCTGATAGCTCGTATCGTCCGGGTACGTACGCTTCAACCAACCGGCAATTTGTTCCGGTGACCACTGCAATTGAAGCTTGTCTGCAACAATTTGCGCCACCGTTCGGTTCTCAACAAGTTTGCAGACCTTGGGTCGATGGGCGCGATCCCAGGCAGCCTGATCAGCTTGATTAGCCCGGTAGCATCCTTGTCCACCGTTGCGTCTGATCTCACGGCTGATCGTAGAGGCTGCTCGCCCTAGCAACGCAGCCATGGAACGGATCGAGTTACCTGCCACCACGGCACGCGAAATCTCTTCACGCTCAGCCAACGTCAGCGCCAATCTGGATCTGCGGCGTACAGCGGGTCTGATACCGCCTGTTTCCGCCAAGATGCGCTGTATCGATGAATGGTTTCGATCAAATAGTTGGGCGATGTGCTGGAGAGAGTCGCCTTTCTGCCAGTGATCCCACATCAGTTTTTTCTGGCTTTCGGTGTAATAGATCCGAGGTCTCTGCTTCATCTGCAACACTCCTTCTGCTTACACAGAATTTAGTCGTGTTGCATCGACCGGTTGAATCCACAACCCTAAGCAGACGGTACCCACTTAGTGTCAGCTAAGCTGAAAATTTGCCGCTCAGAAGAACTGCCAAGCTCTCCGAAGATAAGCTCCACTTTTTAGTTGTTGGCTTTTGTAGAAAATCCAGGTTTTGGATATGCGGAAGGATGACGGCCAATAGCTGTTTTGCATCCAAGCCTCGAAATATAGCCTCACAGTCGCCGCCATCGATTGCCATGTCATCGCTATCGAATTGACCTACGCCACTCCGAGCAAGCTGTGGCTTGAGTTCTTCAATAACGTTGCACCACAGGACAATGTCCTCGATGGAATGAGTGAAATGAAGGATCAGATGTTGCATCGGTTATTCCTGACGTTCTGATGATGATAGGAGCGCTGGCTATTTTCTTTCCTTTAACGTTTCGCCGGTGGAAACTCCTATTTCGAGGATTTTCATCCTTCATAGCGAGGCTTGCTTAAGCCTAGCTTGATTCCTCAATCACGGGCTGCTGCTTTCGAACTGAAGACGCCCATGCGACTCACATCATGCAGCTAAGCAACGGCTGACTCCGGCAGCTATTGGCCGATTGTAACCGGTCGTGAAAGACCGGAACCGACCCTAAGCCGCCTTCGCTAGAATGATCACGCAAGCTGACGGATAGAGGCTCTCCAGATTCAACGTCCATCGGCAGCTGATCCTGGTGGTTTTCAGAGGTAGGAGGAGCCTCCTTCCGAAGTGCAGGCCGGGTGTTCGAATAATAAGCCTGCCTAGGTCTCCAAACCAGCTTGAATCCACTTTCGTTCAAGGTATTCGGGGTCAGGACTGCCGCCGTCAATACGAAGCCTGAGCTTTTTTCCGGAATATCTTTGATACCCCGACTTCGCTAATAGCGGCGATACCACGATGTTGAGTGACTTCGGGTCCACCGCGATGAGGCTGCTATCAAACAGCCGATGGAGATCAGAGCGTAGCAGCAGCCCGTTCCCGGAATGATTCAGGCCTGCCTCAGAGTGGCTCACAATGTGCGCAGCCTCAAGCACCTGTGCAATGGATTCTCCGGATATTGCGCAAGTACTATCGTACAGCTCCATCAGGTTCAGTCTGAATCGACTTTGATTACGCCGGGCTTTGCGCTTCGCCACGACTGTGCTGCCGTCGTCATCGCGCGCCTCCGTACGTGGATGATCCGCCCCCTCCTCGCTGGTGTGCGCTTCTATCGCGCAGCTCATCAACTCAAGAAAATGCTCACAGACAACCGGCCAATCGGCATCGTCAATAAATCCATAACCTGTACGGGGTGTGTTGACTCCTGACTTTAGGCGGCTCTTCACGCCTTGGACCGAATGTGAATAACCCTCGTCTAAGGTTACTGGGGCGCCCAATAGGGCCTCAAGCATTGCGACATTCCGCTCATGGCTTGGTGCCTTGAGATGCCACGTGAAGCGTCCACGCTGATGCACAATCATCGACAAATCTAGTTCAAACAAATACTTCGCGCCCTTGAACAGAATGATGTAGAAGGGCCCGTCCCCCCCGCGCCAACTGGTAAACCGCACATGCATTCCGTTGGAGAGTTTTACTATCTCATAGGCTCCGGGCGCTCCACATGGAATCAACTCGGTGCTGATCGTCTCAGCTAGCTCTTTCATCAGCTCATGACCAAGACTCTTGTAGAACGCTTTATCTCGCGGCACTTTTCTCGTCCCCTTTAATGGTTTGTCTAATTGCGAATTTACCCGAGGACTTGAGTCATACGGTAGATTCGTCGGTGAGTGGGACGATCGCGGATTTGAAAGGCGTTTTGGATCGCGGGTTAGGTCGATAACGGCCACGTGCAAGTGACAGCTTCTGGCCGCTCTCTGCCGGTCACGACCAGGCGGCAGTCGGCCAGAAGCGAACAGTCTCACCGGGACAGGGCTGGTATCCATGAGGCTCGAAAGCATCTATGAAACTCGGGGCGATTCAATGATCCGTATGCGTATCTCAAAGATGTGCTGATTCGGCTGCCGACATAGCGGGCGAGTGAGATTGGGAAAAGCTAATAGCGCATGAGCAGCTGCTCGAGTCCTTGGATCGTACGAGACAGGAATACGCCTTGCGCAGTGGCATTATGCCGCTTAGCATTGGGGGCGAGTTAGCCTGCATCGATGCGGCTAGGGGTTTGATGCCCTAAATAATGGAACACACCTTGCGCCTGGAAGTGCAAGAAGAAAGGAGAGCGTCGTGACCCAGCAATTTGATAACGCGGTATTTGAGCAAGCCCTGGCTTTGACGGCAACTTGGGACTTTAAGCTGGCCATTGAAAAAGTCTTGGAGATCAAAAACGGAGAGTGGACCCGTGACCGTGCGGAAAAAGCCGTACAGAATTACACGCGTTACATGGCGGTGACCAAAGCGCTGGGCGGGTTGCAAATGGTGCCTAACGGGGATATCGACGAAATCTGGCACATGCACATTCTTGATACGCGCGCCTACATGGCGGATTGCAACGCGTTATTTGGTGAATACCTGCACCATTACCCCTACTTTGGCATGCTTGGTGAGGAGAACCGGCAGCAATGGCTGCAGGTGCAGAAAGTCTCCACAAATCTATGGGTGCAGCTATTTGGCGAACCGCTTTACGGTGCTGATAGCGCCCCGCAAAAGTGTCCGCAAGTTTGTCCCTGCAACATTGACGATTTGACGATCACATCGTCCGGGCTGTCTGCTGTTTTGAGAAGCGCCTGATTCATGTCGGCGAGCGATTATCCCGGCAGTCATAGCGTAGTGCGTTGGCCTCGGGAGAAAACAACTCCGAACAAAGCATTGCAGCTGGACCAATGTGAGCTCGCCGAGAATGGCTTCCAACTAATACGCCAATACGGGATTGATGTGTCTCGGCTTGAGCGTGACTTGGATCGGATTTCGGGAGGCCAGCTGTATTACTCAAGTCGGGTGGGCGCGCTTTGCCATCAGTACAGCGTGCTTCCGGAAAGTGCCAATTTTTCTGAACAGATGCTTGGCGGTGGCTTCCACACAGATTTTATGTTCCAGCCGAATCCTCCAGCCTTTATTGCGCTGCTTTGTCTGCAGCCGGATCCCAGACATCCTCTCTATGGCCGCAACCAGGTGGTACATGTGCGGCCTTTTCTAGAAAGGATGCAGCAGATATTTGGAGTGAGTGAGCAGGAACTGAAGGAGTACAGATTGCTGTATGACCTTGCTGAGCGTGGCCGCTTCGAGCTACCGATCCTGTCGGATTTAGATGGGAAACCCATTTTTCGCTTCCACGAACGGTTGCTGGCGAAGGGGCAGATGCAGGGTATTTCTGCGCCGGATATGTCGGTGGCAGCAATGCTTCATGCCGTGATGATGGAGGTCATGGCCGATATCTGCTTAGATCGCGGCGATCTGTTGATTCTGTCAAATCACAATGCTCTGCATCGCCGCGGGGAGTGCAGTATCGAGTTCGCAGGTGTGGCCGGTAAATGGCACGCGCGAGAAATGGCCACCATAAGGTTCAATCTATGAAGTATGGCTTCAACACTCGGTATGGCATTGAGGAGCAAGAAATCAAGGGCCATGGGAACGTGTTCTTTGTTAGGAAAGAGCATCGAGACGATATTGTTATCCTAGATGAGCGCTCTCTTGCACTAATAGAAAGAGTAAAGCAAAAAGGGGGGGGAGATGAAACTGATGAAGATGCCTCTACCTTCGCGAGGCTGGTTGGCGAACAGGTAATTATCCCCCTAGAGCCCTCCGATTACTTTAAAAGCCTCCCTTACATAGAAAGCCTGAGCTTCTGGTTGCAGGTGACGGATACCTGCAACCTAGCCTGTAGCTATTGCTATATCCCCTCGTTGAACAGCAAGCAACTTTTTCGCCCCGATTTATTTGACATGCTTGCTAGTAAACTGCTTGCGGTAAACGGGCTGCGGACAGTGAACATAAAGCTTGCCGGTGGTGAACCCTTGATGGCGTTCAATAAGTGGCATGCGAGCATTGTCCAACTCAAGGAACAGCTGGCGGATCAGGGCATTGAGTTGCAGTTGCGCTTAATCACCAACCTGACAACGCTGACAGACGCGATGATCGAGTTTATAGGTGAGCATGACATTGCAGTCTCAGTTTCTCTGGATGGTCTCGCGGCCTATCATGACAAGAACAGAATCTACACGGGCACCCAAAAGGGCACGTTCGAGGTTGTCGATAAGAACATAAAGCGATTGCAGGGCGCGGGTATCACGCCAAGTGTGATGGTCACCGTGACGTCAGAAAATCACGAGGGTGTCCCGGATCTAGTGGATTACCTCGTGCAGAACGACATCACCTTCCGCCTTGCAGATGCGAAAGGCGGGTACATCGATCCCGCTGAGTTCCTTTCTGCAATGGAGAAAGTCTCCGATGTACTGCGCGCAGGTGTTGACAGCGGCTTTCCGGTGAGCCGGCGTGTTGTTGTGTCCGATTTACGTACGCATTACCCCAGCTCAACCCCCTGTTCAATGGGTAAGAACGCTGCAGCAATTTACCTAGATGGCTCGGTGTATTTTTGTCATACCGAGTTCGGGAAGGGCAAGCCACTGGGACATCTAGAGGAAGATGGGAGTCTTCTAGAGATTATTCAAAAAGGCAGAGAAAAACACTTTGGCTTGAGCGATGACTGCCAGCAATGCGAGTACCGGCTGATTTGTGCGGGTGGCTGCCCTCTCTATCGTGTAGAGGGAAAGAGTCCCATGTGTCAATCCTATAAGAAGATAATCAGGCAAGTATTCGATTTGTATGAGCGCGAACAAGACCTCCTTTGAAATCACCGGGATTACCGAGAACAATCTGAAGAACATCGACTTCTGCGCCGCGGCCACGGAAGTGATTGTGATCATCGGAGTTAGCGGGTCTGGAAAATCCACTTTGGTCAATCGAGTCATAGCTGCCGAAGCTCTGCGACAGAGCAAGTTGCGCCGCAAAAGTGACGACCTCTTAGACTATTGCGTGCGCCCTAACTTTCAGACCGCTACGCGCTTGCCCGAACCAGTCATGATTTCCCAGCGCGCCATCATGCCTTCGGTGTCATCGACGTTCGGCATCCGAACAGGGCTCAATGATTTATTGGTCAGGTTATTCGTTCGCCGAGGTGAAATTTATTACCGCGGCGGGAGAATATCTAAGCCGGATCTTGCGACTATTTTGCAGTTCCGCCGACTCTATCACCCCCGGGCCCGTTTGCTGGGCTGCATTGCCCGCTATGAGGGCATCGGACGTAGCCAACTGGACCTGCTACGGAGGGCTGGGATACAACAAGTTTACCTTCGAGCGGAAGGCAAGCGTGCGCTTAGGCCGCTGGCACTGGATAAACTGGTGACTTCACAGCTTTCCAGCTGTGAGGTCTTCATCGATTTGGACGGTGACGATGCTCCGGTCCTGTTGAAAAAAAGCCGGGCGATTCCGGTGTTGATCGATGACTCCCTTGAGATAGATTTCCACCAACACGGCGTGGCGCTAGAAGATGGGACGGTCTTCAGGCTGCCGTCCAAGCTGTTGCTTTCGCGCTCAACGATGTCGTCACATTCGGGATGCTGTCGCGTGTGTGGTGGCGCGGGAACTGTGACCCACTACGATGCTGAGCGAGCCATTGACGGACAGGTCCCGTTGAAAAACGGCTTTCTGACCGTGCCGCTATCTCCATCGGGACGTTATAAGGGTTTTAAGTTCCTACCGTCCGGCCTAGTTGCTTTGCTAAAAAAGGAGGGGCTCGATGTTAATAAACCGTATTGTGCTCTCAGCACTGAGCACAAGTCCGCAATTCTGAATATATTAAAAGATAAGCTGGCCCGAAACAGTAGCGATAGCGCTGCCCAGCAGTTTATCACTGTCGGGACATGCAATGACTGTGAGGGGAGTGGCCTGGACTGGCAGGCTCGAGCAGTAACCCTCAATGGAAAGTCCATAGATTACTTTTTCGGGCTGACGCCATCCAAATTGCTTGCTGAGTTACGAGTTCTGGTCACTGAGGAAGATGAGGTCGCGCGCAAGATGCTGGTCGTGTTGGACTACCTATCGGCGTTGTCCATTGATCACATTGATCTGAATCGTCCCTTACCAAGTATGAGTTCAGGCGAGCTGCAAAGGATGAAGCTACTGCCTGCGCTTATCAATCGGTATTCAGGACGGCTCATAATTCTCGATGAGCCCTCCTCGAACCTGCAGTACCGTGACAACCTCAAAATACTGCGGCTGATCCTTGAACTAAGAGCGTGTAATAATTCTATTATAATTGTGGATCATAACCCGATGTATCAGGCGATCGCTGACCGGGCTATTAAAATTGGTCCTGGTCCAGGGGAGCTTGGCGGCTTTTACTGCTTAGTTGACGAAGATGATCAGTTATCCGCCGGTTTTGACGATCTACGCGAGGCCGAGGGACCAACAGCTGATTTCAGGTATACCACACTCCAGCTCCCCCACCTGCGAACTCTGCAGTTGGGGCAAGTGCGCATTCCTCATAGTGCTTTTACTGCCATTATCGGCTCTAGTGGCGCGGGAAAATCTACGTTATGCCGCGAGCTGATCTATCCCGCGCTTATGAAAAACGGTGAAAACGTCATTCTGTTGGACAGCACGCCACCACGTGGTGCTTCCAATTCCATTGTGGCTACCTACCTTAATGTATTCGATAAAGTCCGGAGATTTTATGCCCGCTGCGAGGGCGGGGAGTTAGTCGAAAGTGATTTCAGCTTCAATTCGACGGGAGCATGCGATCACTGCCAAGGTGCTGGTAATGTTGAGGGGCAGGTCTGCAGTGTGTGTTTTGGTAGTCGTTTCAGATCCGAGGTGGCGCTGTTCAGTGTAGAGGGCTACACCCTTACCGAACTACTGGCGGCTGATCTTGACCGGATTCCTTTGGAGGGCGGATTAGCCTTCCTCACTGAGGCTGTAGATATCCTAAAACGACTGTCTCTTTCTCATCTTAGCTTAGGGCGAGAGACGGACAGTTTGAGCGGTGGGGAACTGCAGCGTCTCAAAGTCGCCAGATTCTTAATGGCGCATCGAAAGGACCGCAAAGCCAGCAGCTATTTCGTGATTCTGGATGAGCCTTGTCGCGGTCTTGATCCACAAGCTGTGAAGAACCTGTACGACACGCTGAAGGATTTTCTATCCGATGCGGCTGTATTGATAATTGAACACAACCCCCATTTCATTTACAGGTGCCAGTCCATAATAGATATGGGTGAGGGCACGGGCATCAAAGACGAAACCACCGTGGTGCAGGGGAGGCTAAGGGAAAAAGTGTTCCCCAGTCTCAACCATGCGCAGGTGTTGAGCGCATCAGAGATGTCTGGCAATCTAGGGATACCTTGTGATGAAACTGATCTGCGGATCGAAGATGATGAGGTGTTAAGGGAGTTAAACACAAGACGTTACGAGCTGATTCCCTCTCTCCTACTCAAGCAGGACAACTTTGCCCTTGAGGCAAAATTTCGCGAGTCTTTCAGTCCTCTGATCCCGGACAAGAATGTTGTCTTGTACAGAACACGAGACGAGTTGGAGTGTGCGTTAAAGGAAGAGTGTCGGTTTTTTTTCAATCCGTTTATCGCTCTGCTGGAGCGTTTTCCCCGCGTTCCAGTATCCCTACAGCAAGAAGTTCTCAAGAAGATCGATAAGCGTGCCATTGTCTGCGATACCGATCCCTGGTCGTTCATGGTTACTGCGGGCTCGTTGCAGTCTGCTTATCTGAATGGGGCTGGAGTAGTTATCGCCCCTGGGCCAAATGGAGCGTTCGCCTATCACACCGTTCGCTTAGTGAGTCTGCAAGAGTGTGTGGTAGACCGAGTTTTCCCTCACACGTTCGCTTTTAACCTATATAGGAATGCCTGCCATTACTGTAACGGTTACGGGAAAATACAGAGCTATCCGCTACGGGAATGGATTAATAGGTCACGCTCCGTACTAGATGAGGGATTTATGACCTATCCCGTGCACAAGATTGTTCCCAAGGCAACGATCAAGCGTTTTGCCAAGGAAGGGTTGTTTGACTTTTCACAACCCGTTGAAACACTCTCCGACCAAGAGCTAAATATCCTACTTTATGGCTTTAAGGCTTACAGGTTCAGAAAGGCCGGATCCAGTGATGATTCGGAGGCTGCGTTCTTCGAGTGGCGCGGTCTCAACTCCTACTTGTATCGGAATGCGGCAAAATTGAGTCCCGCTCAAAACATCAACAACTCCATAAAGTGGACAACCTGCCCATTTTGTATGCAAGGCTTTTCGGACAAAATTAGATTTTACGCACTAAAAGGTCGTCTAATTACGGAATTTGTTGGGAATCAGCAGTCTTGATCTGTGTAGTGGTCTAATGAAACCGGACACCCATTTAGGCGAGAATGCTCGCCAGATCGAGGTGTCAGATGACCAAACAACGCCGCTCCTTTACTCCTGAATTCAAAGCGCGAGGCTGCCGACCTTGTGCTCAAACAAAACTACAGCTACATCGAAGCCAGCCGTTCGCTTGGCATTGGTGAGTCGGCATTGCGCCGCTGGGTTGACCAGATTCAGAAAGAACATAAAGGCGTCACCCCGCAGAGCAAGGGTAAGCGTATGCCGAAGTCACCTTGCATAAACTGTCGGGTCATCACGAAGAGCTTCACAGCGAGCAGTTCCTAGGAAGGCTTCCCCTGTAATCAGTTGCTGGTAGAGGATTGTCGCAGCACACTCAGCTACTCGCCCCACCCAAAGGAACTGAAATTACATGAAGGATCAACCTAGCCCTATCCCCCTTGTTATCCTTGACGTTCAGGACGCCATCGATCGCCCGAACTGGGATGGAAAAAATAATCCTGGGTATTTGGCGGTGATCCAACGCCTTCTCGCCCTCTGGCGGTCAAACGGCTGGCCAGTTCTTCACGTGAAGCACGATGAACGGACTCCTACATCCAGCTATTACGTCCATGGCCCGTGGAATGGCATCAAGAAAGACGTTGCCCCGATCGAGGGAGAAACCGTCATTATCAAACAGGAAAACTGCGCATTCATCGGCACCGAATTGGACGCCATTCTTACAAAGATGCGAGTAAAGCGTTTGGTGCTGACGGGCGTTGTCATTCATAACAGTATGGACGCCACAGTCCGTGCGGGAAAAGCACTTGGATACAGCATCGTCCTTCCCTCAGACGCTACGACAGCCGTGCCCGTCGTCGGGCCGCATGGAAAGTCCTGGGACGCCACAACCGTTCATGAACTGACCTTGGCAATACTCGGTGATGAATATGCCGATGTCATGTCGTCGGACGAAGTGGTCGCACAGCTCACCCTATGAAGCTTGAAGGTACCCACTGATGTGGGAGCAGTTGACCTATTTCACTCGCCCGCTGCGTCGGCAGGCGGGTGAGAACATCCTTTAGATATGCATATGGGTCATGCCCGTTCAGCCGCGCCGATTGAATCAAACTCATGATCGCCGCCGCTCGTTTTCCGCTTCGTAGCGATCCTGCAAAGAGCCAGTTTTTGCGTCCAAGAGCCCAGGGTCGGATCTGGTTCTCGCACCAGTTATTATCAATGGGTACAGCCCCATCATCGAGGTAGCGCGACAGCGCTGCCCAGCGTTTCAAGCTGTAGTCCAACGCTCTACTGATCGCCGAACCTCCGGGCACGAGATCGCGATGGGCGATCATCCAGGCATGTAGCGCATCCATTACCGGTACGGCTTTTTCTTGCCGTATTCGGCGCCGTAACTCCGGCTCCAGGTTACGGACTTCGCTCTCGATTTCGTAAAGCAACTGGATATAACGCAGCGCCTGCTCGGCGAGCATGCTCTTGTTGGTGGCGTGCAGTTCGAAGAACTTGCGCCGTGCATGGGCCATGCAGCCAATCTCTGTCACACCGAGTTCGAAGCTGGCCTTGTAGCCGCCAAAGTCATCACAGACCAGCTTGCCCCGCCAGTCTTGCAGGAAGTTGCGAGCATGCTCTCCGGCGCGGCTGGGGCTGAAGTCGTAAACCACCGCTGCCACGTTCGAGAACTGGCTGGTGGCGTAGGCCCAAACATAAGAGCGGTGGGTTTTCTTTGAACCCGGAACGAGCATCTGTACCGGTGTTTCATCGGCGTGGATGACCTGTTGCCCGAATACCACGTTGCGCAGCGCATCGACCAGAGGCTGTAACTGAGCGCCAGTCACACCCACCCAAAAGCATGCAACGCAGCACAGACCCTTGGCGGCGCCTACAGCTGCACCACCTCAGTTCTTGAGGCGTGTGTCACTGTGCCATCTTGGCCAAACGCCGTCGACATTTGAATCTTAATAGCTTGGAGACTCCAATCGGCATTTCTGTTCGCCGCAACCTCGCTGTTCTTGCGGCTGAGCACGCTGCTCTTGAGGCTATTGAGCGATTAGTGCGCCAGTTAAAGCTGGCGGAGGATAGTGATGAAAGTTCGATACTGGTAAGCAATGGCGAATCAACCAGACCCCGAGTCATGCATGTTGCACCATGAGGTGCAGGGTGAAGCGTTGACAGGGGAAACCGATGGGCCAGCCATTGAACCGCGTAATCATGAATTCGGGATGCCGATGTTGTTAAGCGAAGCAGAAGGCAATACGGAGCATGGCGTTATACGCCAGTCATGCTCTGATCCCGTGCGGTCGGAGACCCTGTGCACGCCGGGAAGTCCTTCGCACAGAACTGGGAGATCTCAGCGGTGCCCAGCGCGCAAGCACCGGGCGGAGCATGAAAGGCCAAAAGCCGTAACCCTGCTGTCCACGCCGCTGAGAAGTCGGATACGTCCGTAGTACCTGAGAATCCATCGAACAAAGGGCCAAGCTCTGCGGAGATTGTGGAGGAAAGGGACGTAGCGAAGGGAAACACCGACATGCCCCAACGCCCCGGACACTGAGTCGGATCAGTTGCGCGTCGATGGGACTTGAAGGTGTACGTGAAGCAGCCCGAAGGAACAAGGGCATGCAGTTCTCGGCATTGCTGCACCACATCACACCACAGTTATTGGCGCAGAGCTTCTATGCCCTGCGCTGCAGCGGCGGGCGTGGACGGCATCACGTTGTGGCGAGAATATGATGAAGGTCTTCTTCAGCGGGTATGCTGTAGTTCCGCACGTACGGATCTATGCGGGTGACAGCAGCTAACTGCCGTCCCTACCGCTGCGCGGTTCATAGGCTTGTCATGCCCAAAAAAGTAGTCCATGATTTTGTCCATAGAAAGCGTTACTGAACTTAAAAACTCAACGTTTTCAAAGGGCTAGGCGTTTAGTAAGAAACTCGTTTCCCGCTCCGCTATCTGACTTTTATCCTCATCGTCAATCTGTCGTCACTCGCGCGGCGTTCTGTCTTAACAGATCCAAATAGTCAGCCCATTGTTGAGCCGCTTCCCGGCGCTGCGCTAGCAGTTGCGCGCGTGCATACACAGCCCCCAGCGCACCTGGCATCCGGTGGGACAGCGACAATTCAAGCACGATGGGATCAATTCCCAGGTGCTCGTGGGCAATAGTCCTGTAGGTGGCACGAAAGCCGTGGGCAGTGATGCCGTACTCCGGCCAGATATGCTGAAACGACTTGAGCATTGACGTCGGGTTGATCGGGCGGCCTGGATAGACCGGCGAGACGAACACCCAACCTTGACCTTTGTCGTCCACCACGCGCGTTTGTCTGAGCTTACGCAACAGGATGAGTGCTTGTTCAGGTAAGGGCACGATGTGTTTGCTTTTGTCCAGATGTCTGGTCTTGCTCACTACGTAGCGCCAATCGGCGCCGACCAGGTCGACATCTTCCCAGCGCATCCGCACGAGTTCGCCAGGGCGTACGGGCAACATGACCAACAGGCGCATCGCGTTGGCCACACTGCCGTCATCGCACTCATCCAGGCGTAAAAGGAACCTGCCCAGATCGGCTGGCCTTTCAATCGCCGGATTGCTGGTTACGACGTGGCGAATCCTCAACTCCTCGACATTGCTGAGCGCCACGTTGCGCTCCACCCAGCCGCGGCCTTCAGCGAAGCCGAGGATGGAACGGATGATTGTGCGTACACGGCGGGCCATAGCCATGAGACGTTGCTGGCGCAGTGCCGTGATGATGGCGGTGACGTGTTCAAGCTTGATCTCGCTGACCGGTTTACTGCCGACTGCAGGGAGAATGTGGTTTCTCAATGCTCCGCGAAAACCCGCGATGGATTTGCTCACCAGATGGGCAGACTTGAAAGTCATCCACTGCTCAGCTACGTAGGCGAAGGTGCGCTGTTCACTGAGCCGCTGTGCCTCGATCTTGGCGGTTTTAGCCTTGAGCGGTGCGATGCCGTTCGCCACGTCGCGGCGCGCGCTGCGGGCAATCTCTCGCGCCTCCTTCAGGCCGATATCCGGGTACGAACCAATCGAAAACCGGTTTTCCTTGCCATGCAGGCGATATTTCAAGCGCCAGAACTTGGAAGGAGGGTTTCCGATTTTGCGTGACGCGCTCACCTCCAAGTAAAGACCGGGGACTTCGCCATCGGCATGTTTGCCAGGGGTAGTCAGTGCGCGTACGAAAGCGTCGGTCAGTTTACGCTTGAACAGAGCGCCTTCTCGGGCGTGCATAAGTGGGGGCATCATTTTTTAAAAAATGAAAATATGCCCCCAATTATGCCCCCAAAAGCCTCAGAACCCCTTGGTATTGGACGGACGTCCATGGATTGCAGATGCTGTAAGCTGATGTTTTATAAGCCTTTATAGAACCTAGTAGAACTCTGTTACAAACTCTCGGGGTCGCCGAAGAACATCTGAATACGCGACCGCAACCAGCGCTCTCCCGGATCGTTATCCTGTGAACCGCGCCACGCCATGTGCAGTTCAAAGCTGCGCACCGGCAGCGGCGGGTCTTCTGCGCGCAAGCCGCCGGCCGAGGTCAGGGCTTCGGCCGCGTAGTCGGGTACGGTGGCGAGGATGTCGGTGCCGGCCAGCAAGGTGCCCAGGCCATTGAATTGCGGCACGGCGAGTACGACGTGGCGCTTGCGCCCGAGTTTTTCCAGCTCTTCATCGATAAAACCGCTCAGGTCGCCGGCGAACGACACCAGGGCATGGGGGCGGGCGCAGAAGTCGTCCAGGCTCAGGGAGCCGGGCACGCTGTCGGCGCGCAGCAGTTTAGGCAGGCTGCGGCGCAGCACTTTGCGCTTGGCGTTGGCCGGCAGGTCGGCGGTGTAGCTGACGCCGATGGAGATTTCGCCGGAGGCTAGCAGGCTCGGCATCAGGATGTAGTTGACGCGGCGTACCACCAGCACGATGCCGGGGGCTTCGGCGCGCAGGCGCTTGAGCAACTGGGGTAGCAGGGCGAATTCAACGTCGTCGGACAGGCCGATGCGGAATACCGCATTGCTGGTCGCCGGGTCGAATTCGGCGGCGCGGCTAACCGCGGTGGAGATCGAGTCCAGGGCCGGCGAGAGCAGGGCGAAGATTTCCACTGCGCGGGCCGAAGGTTCCATGCTGCGCCCGGTGCGCACGAACAGCGGGTCGTCGAACAAACCGCGCAGGCGCGACAACGCGGCGCTGATGGCCGGCTGGCCGAGGAACAATTTCTCGGCGGCGCGGGTCACACTGCGCTCGTGCATCAAGGTTTCGAATACGATCAAGAGGTTCAGGTCGACACGACGCAGGTCGTTACGGTTCATCTTGTGTCCTGGAAGAGTCAGCAAACTTGACGAGAGCAGTCACAGGGAGCCGTTGGGTTCCCTCTTGCAGCATGACCGGCATGAATCTTACGGGGAAAGACTGGTACTCTGCACCGGCTAATTGAGTTTTCCTACGATACTTAAGGTCTATTCATCAGACGCGGAATCAATGACAGGCATGTCGACTATTAATGGTGACCGATGGTCTTGCCAGGAAAGCCCAGATAAAGTTCATGGCATTAGAGGTTAATTTGGCGAGGTTTGCGATGTCCCGCACGATCCGTTTTCACAAGTTTGGTCCGGCCGAGGTGCTCAAATGCGAAGAGCATGCAGCCGCGCTGCCCGCACCGGGCGAAGTGCAGGTGCGTGTCGAAGCGATTGGCATCAGTTGGTATGACATTTTGTGGCGCCAGAACCTGGCGTCTTCCCACGCACGTCTTCCTTCGGGCCTGGGCCATGAGATGGCAGGGGTGGTCGTCGCCTTGGGCGATGGCGTGGAGGATTTGGCCGTGGGCGATAAAGTGGCCAGTTTTCCGGCCGAAAGCCCCAATGACTATCCGGTGTATGGCGAGCAGATCGTCCTGCCCCGTTCGGCCCTGACGCGCTATCCGGACGTGTTGACCCCCATCGAAGCGAGCGTGCATTACACGCCGCTGTTGATTGCCTATTTTGCTTACGTGGATCTGGCACGGGTCAAACCGGGGCAGTTTGCATTGGTCACGGATGCCAGCCACTGTGCGGGCCCGTCTTTTGTGCAGTTGGGCAAGGCCTTGGGTGTACGGGTGATCGCCGCGACCAAGGACAGCGCAGAGCGCGAGTATCTGCTGTCGCTTGGGGCCGAGAAGGTAATCGTCACCGAAGAGCAGGACCTGCTTATGCAGATCAACAAGTTCACCGACAATCGCGGCGTAGACGTGGTATTCGATGGCCTGGGTGGTCCGCAGATGTCATTGCTTGGCGATGTACTGGCGCCGCGCGGCAGCCTGGTTCTGTACGGGCTGCAGGGCGGCAACCAGACGCCGTTCCCAGCGTGTGCGGCGTTTCAGAAGAACATTCAGTTCTATGTGCATTGCATCGGCAATTTCACCGGCAAGCCGGAACTGGGCATTGTCCAGGATCAGGTCGCTTTGCAACGGGCCTTGCGTGACATCAACCAGTTGACCGCCGACCGCGTGCTGGTGCCGCTGAAAACCACGGTGTTTCCGTTCAATCAGTTCGTGGAAGCACACCGCTATATGGACGAATGCCCGTGCCGAGAGCGTGTGGCGTTGCAGGTTGAAGCTGTTTAGCGCGTAGGAAGATTCGTAATCGGCTGTTTCGGCCAGCTGGCGCATGGGGCAAATGCGCCATTTGACAGGGCTTAAGCCTCGCCCTTCGTGAAGTGCCGATCAGGCTCTTCAGTCCCTGAATCCTGCTCTTGTCCCCCGACGCCGCACTGAATCCCAGGGCGGCGTTGTTGTGTATGCCCATTCGACATGCCTTCGGCTGTTCATCTGCACTGGTTTTCGACCAAGTTCTGTATCTATTAATCATTAATCCATCACTGATAATTGCGACTTCACATTCATCTCAAGGATTGAGCAATGATTGAATTCATGATGCCGCTACCGACCATCACTCGAACTACGAGTGCATCACTCATTTGGACTTTTGAAAAAAAGTGGGTTGATAACAACTCACTGATCGAAAGCCTGGAAAGTTGCTTGAGTGTATTTGTCGGACGCTTCTTTAAATAATTGGTTAAAGCTGTGTAGGAAAATGTCAGAGCCTTCCTAGGAATGACAAAAATATGAAGTTTATCCACTGATATCAGTGGGTTGCGCAGATCATGCTGGCAACGTTTCTCGGTGATCAAAGCGGGTCATTTCGTTGCGCGGTGCTAGTGTCTAGTTATCGGCGCACGGTGCGAAGGGCGAATTTCCTACATGCGCAATGGGTCAAGCGGAAACTGTCAGCAGTAGCTTGAAACTGATATTTCAACTCAGGTAGTACAACTATGAGCACTATTCACGAACAGGCTATGAATCATGTTTATCAGCAAGTTCTGCAGCGTTTGATCGGGCACTTTACTCGTTCGGGCAGGACGGCACTCCAGTTGTTGGTCCAACGCATTGTGGTGGCCGCAGGGGGCATGGAGCAGGTCGGGGATTACAAAGTGCTGGTGGCCCATGGGGGAGGCGAGGTCAGCAGTTACACGTTGGCGCTGTTACGCGCCGCGCAGTTGACGATCGCTGGTCGCGCTCCCCGAACGTTTCAGTTACGCGTGGCGACGTTACGCCACGCCGGCATGACCGAAGGGCAACTCGATACGCTCAATCGGGGTTACAACCGCCTGTTTCTGCACGATGACTCACGCGTCGAATTATTCATGGTGGAAAACCAGGAGGTCCATCCCTTCAATCACCTGCGTCCCGCGTCTGCGGTCGGGCGCGCGAACAGCCAGCGCAATATGCTGATGGTGGGGCACCTGAGTTCCGGGGACTGTCGCGCGGCATTGTGCAATGAAACCTACCTGGCTCTCGGCGATTTCTACCAGCGCGTCACGACTTGGAACGGCGGCGTTCACGCCTTGGTCAGCGGTGACTCCCCACGAAAGCAAAGCCAGTTTCTCGCCTGGCTGAAAAGAACCGCCGAAGGCGCTGGCATCCCCCCAGCCAAGGGGCGGGCGCGGTCGCTTACCGAATTGTTCGCACGCATGGACGAGTGGAGCACCGGCTACTACCGCGATGTCTATGGCGAACACTACGTGGCGCATGAGAACCCCAGCCCTTCAGGACACCGCCATCTGGCTTACATCGGCATTGACGATCTGCTCAAGGACGTCGACCTGCAATCCGCGACGCTATTGTCCGATTTCATGGCGTATACCCCCGATCCGCTGGGCTTCCATTTCAGCCACCCAAGCTATTCCAATCCGTTGCTGATGGCGCATTTGCGGGGCCTGCAAGCCGAATGCCTGCGCGATCTCGATTATGAAGACGGTGTAGACGGCTTCGTCCAGCAGGCCGCTCACTACATGCGACGCCTGCGCATGCCCGAGGAATTGTTCGCCGAGGCCAGCTCCCGCGAAGGGCGTTTGTTGTCGAGCACCTTCGCCCAGCAATTTTTCGGGCTTGATGAAACCCAATTGGTCTGCCTGCTGTTTTCACCGTTCATTCATTACGGTCAGCGGCTGGAAGGTTATCTGCGCCAGTGCCATCCCGGCATGCTTGTGGCACTGCCCGAACTGCACAAAGCGTTGCAGGGCAAGCCGTCGGCCGAGATGCTGCAACAATGGTTTACCGACACCAGCGGCCTACCCCTGCCGTTGTTGCAACACCTGTATCGCAAACGTCCCTTGACCTGCGCCAACGGTCAGCGGCGCAGTGACCGTGCCGTGGCGCATGGCGCGATCCCGGCCTTTCAATTGTCCGGGCGATGACCCAGCGCGGCGAGCGCCAGGCGGATTTCGCTTATCAGGCGGTCTATCGCTACATGATCAACCTGATCAACGAGGTCAGCACGGACACCCGGGTAAAATTGCCGTCGCTGCGCCAGTTGGCCGCTCGCATGAACGTGTCGATATCGACGATCCAATACGCCTACTCGTTGCTGGAGAAAGAAGGCCGGGTCTATTCGGTGGCCAAGTCCGGTTATTACGCTTGGCCGATGTCGGCCAATCCTACGGCGTGGTTGGGCGGGGACTTGCTCGACCGCCTTTACGCTGCGGCCCGGCGCCCCGCAATGGTGGTGCTCAGCGGCGATGAGCCTGCGCTGCAAGCTTCATTGGATGCCACCTTGCTGCGCCTGGAGCGTGAGTTGGTGCGCCAGTATCCCGGCAATTTGCAGCCGTGGGTCCAGCCGTGCGGGGTGTGGGAGCTGCGGGCAGCGCTGGCCGCGCGTTATACCTCGTCACCCACGCGGTGCTGGCACGCCGACGATGTTTACATCGGTGCCGATTTGCGTGGCGTGTTGGATATTTTGGTCGAAGTGCTGGGGCTCAAAGGCACCACGGTGATCGTCGAATCGCCTTGCGACTGGCTGATTCTGCGGCTGTTGCAGGATGCCGGCGTGCGCGTGATCGAGCTGCCCTGGACTGTCCAAGGGCGCTTGGACAGTGAAACCCTGGAGCGGCTGTTGCGCGATGAACCTGTGCATCTGGTGTTGCTCTCATCGGCGGTCAGCTTGCCTTCAGGCGTGGCGATGTCGGCCGAGGATCGTCTGACCGTGGCGCAGCGCTTGGATCGCTACGGCTGCTGGCTGCTGGAAAACGACAGCCTCGGCGAGTTGAGCCGGGAGGTGCCACACACGCCTTTGCGCGACCTGGTCAACCCTGATCGGCTAATCGTGTTTTCGTCGTTCGAGAAAATCCTCGGCTCGGAAGCGCCCTACGGCTACTTATTAAGTCGGCGCATGAGTGCGGAGTTGCAACGCCAGTTTCTTTTGCGTTCTTTCCGCTTATCGTCAATACGGCAGCGCGCCATCGCCCGTTTGTACCAGAGCGGTCGTATCGAGCAGCACCTGTGCGCGTTGCGTCAGCAACTGCGCGAGCAAGCCGCGCACATGGGCTTGCGCCTGGCCCACCACCTGGGGGATCAAGTGACGTATCGCGTACCGGCGGCCGGCGCTACGTTCTGGCTGGGCTCGAACCGTGCGGTGGATATGCGCCAGGTATTCCAGTATCTGCTGGCGCGGCAGGTCGTGATCGCGCCTGGGGAACTGTTCAGCGTCAGCGGGTTGCATCATCAGTATTTGCGTGTAAGTCATGCCTTTAATGGGCAGCCGAGCCTGGAGAGTGCGCTGATGGCTTTGAGCGACGCGTTGCGCCAGGCGCAAACGGGTTGAAAATTCTGTTGTGTGTGTAGGATCGATACCGTCGCGCAGTAGTCCAACTCTCAGTAAACTGGCATTTTTTCCGAATTCTTCCTTTCCGAGGTTTATGCATGACAATCAGTCCTTTTGCGGGCAAACCGGCACCGGCCCAATTGCTGGTGGATATCCCGCGACTGGTCACGGCTTACTACACCGGCCAGCCTGATGCAGCGATCTCCACCCAGCGCGTGGCGTTCGGGACCTCCGGGCACCGTGGCAATTCGTTCGAGCTGAGCTTCAACGAATGGCATGTTCTGGCCATCAGCCAGGCCATCTGCCTGTACCGCGAAGCGCAGGGCATCAACGGCCCGCTGTTCGTCGGCCTGGACACCCACGCATTATCCACTCCCGCCGGTGCCAGCGCGCTGGAAGTCCTGGCCGCCAACGGCGTCCATGTCATGCTGGCCGAAGGCGACGAATACACACCGACCCCGGCCATTTCCCACGCGATCATTTGCTATAACCGCGGGCGGACCAGGGGCTTGGCTGACGGCATTGTGATCACGCCCTCCCATAACCCGCCGCAAAGTGGCGGCTACAAGTACAACCCGCCTAACGGTGGTCCGGCGGACACCCACGTCACCAAGTGGATCGAAGCCAAGGCCAATGAGCTATTGGCCAACCGGCTCGTTGGGGTCAAACGTATCACCCACGCCCAGGCGCTCAAAGCCGACACCACCCATCGCCATGACTACCTCAATAGCTACGTGGCCGACCTGATTAACGTGATCGATATGGACGCCATCCGCAGCGCCGACCTGCGCCTGGGCGTCGATCCGCTGGGCGGAGCAGGGGTGCGCTATTGGTCTGCGATTGCCGAGCACTACCGTCTGAACCTGGAGGTGGTGAACACCGAAGTCGACGCCACCTTCCGCTTCATGAGCGTCGACTGGGATGGCCAGATCCGCATGGACCCGTCCTCCAGCTACGCCATGCAAGGCTTGATCGGCCTCAAGGAGCGTTTCGACGTGGCCTTCGCGTGCGATCCGGACCACGATCGCCACGGCATCGTCACCCCGTCCGGCGGCCTCTTGGCGCCGAACAACTACCTGGCCGTGTCCATCGATTACCTGTTCCAGAACCGTCCTGACTGGCGCGCCGACGCTGCCGTAGGCAAGACCGTGGTCAGCAGTGGCCTGATCGATCGCGTGGCCACGCGCATCGGCCGCCGCCTGTACGAAGTGCCGGTGGGCTTTAAGTGGTTTGCCGACGGCCTGTTCGAAGGCTCCCTGGGCTTCGGCGGTGAAGAAAGCGCCGGCGCATCGTTCCTGCGCAAGGACGGCACGGTGTGGAGCACCGACAAAGACGGCCTGATCCCGGCGTTGCTGGCGGCGGAAATGACCTCGCGCAAAGGCCAGGACCCCAGCCAGCTGTACCGTGGCCTGACCGATGCCCTGGGCGAACCGTTCGCCATTCGTGTCGACGCCAAGGCCACCCCAGCGCAAAAAGCCCTGCTGGGCAAACTGTCGCCGGAACAGGTGACCTCCACCGAACTTGCCGGCGAGCGCATCCAGCAGATCCTCAGCCACGCGCCGGGTAACAACCAGGCCATCGGCGGCCTGAAAGTGATGACCGAAAACGGCTGGTTCGCCGCACGCCCATCGGGCACCGAGGACATCTACAAGATCTATGCCGAGAGCTTTGTGGGTGAAGAACACCTCAAGCGATTGGTGCAAGAGGCGCAGGTGTTGGTAGACGGCGCCATCGCCGAATAACACCGCAACGCTTTGTAAGAGGGGGCTTGCCCCCGATGGCGGCATTTCAGTCCACTGGTCCAGGGACTGACCTGCCGCCAAGGGGGGCAGGCGTCGCCGCCGATTTTGGCTGTAAGGCGTCAGGTCAAGCCAGATCGACCAGCACGATCTCACTGTCCTCAATGGCCGTAACCCGTAGCAGTTGTTCATCCTCGATCGCTACGCCATCGCGGGCTTGCGCCCTTACACCATTGACCTCAATCACCCCGGTGGCTGGCACCAGATACGCTCGGCGCCCGCCCTCCAGGCGGTACTCAGCGACTTCACCGGCTTTCAGATTCGCCGCCACCAGGCGCGCATCCGCACGAATGCGCAGGCTTTCGCTATCGCCGGCCTTGCCACTGGCCAAGGTGACGAAGCCTTCGCGCTCACCCTGTGGAAACGGCTTGGCACCCCAGGATGGGGGCAGGCCTGCTTCATTGGGGATAATCCAGATCTGGAAAATCTTGGTCGGTGTGGCTTCCAGGTTGTATTCACTGTGGGCGATCCCCGTGCCAGCGCTCATGACCTGCACATCGCCAGCCTCGGTGCGGCCTTTATTGCCCAGGTTATCGGCGTGGCTGATGGCGCCTTCGCGTACATAAGTGATGATTTCCATATCGCGGTGCGAGTGCTGGGGAAAGCCCGTGCCCGGGGCAATAATGTCGTCGTTCCATACCCGCAGGTTGCCCCAGTGCATGCGCTTGGGGTCGTAGTAGTCGGCGAAGGAAAAGTGGTGATGGGCGTCGAGCCAACCGTGGTGGGCGCCGCCCAGGGCGCTGAAAGGTCGCAGTTCAAGCATGATCGTCTCCTATGGATGGTGCCTATCATCCAGCAACGCTTGATCGAGAAAAAGCGTAAAAAACGCTCCATTCTTATCGACTGATTCGATTGGATTCCCGCGTTTCAACATTCACTTCATCGCCTAACTGCCTGATGGCACAGCAATTGGCTGGTACTGCGCGGCGATTCCGGCGACCATGGGGTACTGCTCACAGCCCAGCCCATTGCAGGAGTCCGCGTGTCGCAACAAAAGCCTGATCTGCCCCCAGAACTGCTACCCCTGGCTCAGATGCCGTTGTTCAAACGCCTGGCGGCGCGCCTGTTTGGTCATGGCCTGACCCGCCTGCGCGCCCAGCACCGGTTTTCCTGGCTGCATGGGCAAGCCGATGGTTTTCGCAGTGGGCATGAAGCGGGCGTGGAATACGGTTATCGCGAAGGCAAGGCCGATGGCATCGAGGAGGGGCGGCAAGTATTGCTGATCCGCGATTTCCGCCCGGACGCGCACACAGCTCCCGGGATAGACGACAGCCTGTTCGATGACTGGCGCCTGCCGCTGACCGCCGACATCAAGAAGCGCATCAAGGCCGACGTCGCCCGTCTCTTACCGCCCCACGCTCAACCGAGTACGGCCCAGTGGAAGATGATCTTCAGCGAGACACCCTCAACCTCGGTGATCGCCGGGGCCGGCGCGGGCAAATCCACGTCATTGGTGTTGCGTATCCTGCTGCTGACCCATTACCTGGGCTTCGAGCTCAGCTCGATGACCGTGGTGACGTTTACCCGCGAGTCACGCCAGGATTTCATTCGCAAGCTTATGGAGATTATGAGCCTGTGGGGCCAACCCCTTGATGCCAAAGAGGCACAGGCGGTGGTGCGCACGTTCCACTCGCGCATCCTGCCGATGGTGCGCAGCCTGCCGGGCTTCGAGCGTTTGCAGGCGTTCGAAAACCTCAAGGCGGGCTTCGACGATGCCGACAGCAACCCGTTCGATCTGCGTATCAACGATGCCCAGCGCCAGCACCTGAACGCCTGCTACCAGCGTCTGCATCGCCAGCATCCGCGTTTTCGCGAGTTGATCGCGCCGCTGGCGCGCCACGGGTTACAACTCAAAGAACTGGAGCGCGACCATCCGGACGTGCAGAAGCGCATGGCAGTGACTGAGCTGGCCGCCCAGCGTGACGAAGAATTGTGCGATTTCATCGAGGACCTGTGGTTTCGCGCCGGGGCCTGGCCGATCAAGGGCATTGAGCCGAATCGCCAAACTGTTGAGATCAATGGCGCGCATTTCCACTGCCATGGCTACATTGCCGAATTGGACGCGTGGGTAGTACTGGGCTTCGACCCACGGGAAAACCCCCAGGTCAGCCGCCCCAATGCCAAGCTGTCAGTGCGCGCAGAGTGGGCGGTAAAGCGCACTCTGTTTCAAGCTTTCTGTCGTAAGCCATTGATATGGCTAGATAGTTATGAGTCATCCAAGCGCATGCTCAGCTGCCTGGCCGATGATGCCAGTGCCGGGCCAGGGTTTGATTACAAGGTCAAAGGTGAGCTGACATCGGCGCCGCTGCTGGACTGTTTTGTCACGGCCGCAGGCTTTATCGAGAACCTCGGACTGGACGTGCCCAGCGCCGTAGGTCGCATGAGCTTCGCCAAGGATGATCCGGACCGCTTGTTCTTCGAAGCGTTGAGTATTTTCTGGAAGGCGTTGGAAGACCATTTGCTCGACCAGAAGCCACCGATCATGACCTACAACCGCATGTTCTCGCTGTTCGGCGAAAACACCCCGGAAAACCTCAAGCTGCTCAGCGACCCGCTGTTAAGACCGTTGTCCCACTTGATGATCGACGAATTTCAAGACGTCTCACCGCAGATCGTTGGATGGATTCGCGCCAGCCTGCGGGAGATCCGCAGTCGCGGCCCGGCCATGCACGTGGGGCGCGGCGCGCAATACTCGTCGTTGCTGTGTGTGGGTGATGACTGGCAATCGATCTACGGCTGGCGGGGCAGTTCGCCCAAGTACTTTATGGCCTTCGACCAGGAATTCCCGTCACCGAGCACCACCCGTGTGATGCTGAGCGAGAATTACCGCAGCCACCAGCACATCATCGACGCGGCAGAGCACATCGTGCGTGCCGCGCCGTCGATCCCGGGTAAGAAGGCCAAGGCCAGCGGTGCGCCCAAGGCTCTGGTGCCGGTCAATGTGCTTGAGCGTGACGATGCAGCATTGGGGCGACGCTTGCTGGAGCATTATCAGCGTGGCGAAACAGTGCTGATGCTGTATCGAAAAAGTAGCGATAAGTTATTGATTCAAGAGCATATTCAGTCTGTAGTTAATCTGGATTCTAGCTTGCCCGCTGACTCGCGTCGGCTCAAGCAACTGACCTTTCACAGTGCCAAGGGCCTACAAGCGGATGCGGTTTTCCTGTTGGGGGATTGTCAGCACGTCACCCGCTCGCCGTATAAAAACCAGGTGTATCGCATGGCAGGCTTGGGTAAGGATGGCGACAACGAGCCCTATGACACCGCGCAAAAGGACGAGGTGCTGCGCTTGGCGTACGTCGGCATCACGCGGGCGGTCAGCCATTGCTATTGGTACGTGGAGAAGCCCGAAGGCCAAGCGGCGAATATGCCCAGGGCCTCGGAGCGGGTGGATGGCAAAAAGGCGTTTTTCGACGATCACCGTCACTGAAGGCCTGATGCAGTGGCCCTGCGGGAGGGAGCATGCCCTCCCGGTGCTGTGAATCGGTTCAGGCCTGCAACGAGAGCGGTGGCACAAAGGATTCCAACTCATCCTCCACCGCCTCGATAATCCGCTCGACATCGGCGGCGTCCATCACCGTGGCGCAGGGGATGCCGGCGATGGCGATCAGGGTTTCGCCGCTGGCGCGGTCGAACAGGCGGGCGACCATGCTGCCCGGCGCATCCATGCTGCCTTCAAAACCCATCGGATGAAAATGCCAGCGCATCAGCTGGCAGGCGTTGGGGAACGTCACTTTGTTCATGTTGCCCACCTTGTTCATTGAGCGCTTCCTTTAGCTCGCGGCAGGGGGCCAGGACCGTCACTGGTCGAGGCGTGTAGGACTTAAAAATAGCATTCGTTCGCAACGCCAATGTGACTTTTTTCGCCCCGTTCGGCGGTTGTTTGCCTTTCCCTTGACATGGATCATGCCCTGTCCAAAAGTTGGCTAAAGGCCATTATTCGGCTGCAGTGCCTGCACATTGAAGGCAGGGCGGAATTTCGGCAATCTCCACGCTTTATCCGCCCCCAGAGCCCTTTATGCCCGACATCGCCCCCGACGCCGACAGCCAGCTCACCCACGCCACGGGCGAACTGGTGCTGCGTCATCACCTTTGCTGGCGTCATCGCGACCTGGACGGAGTAATGGCCTACTACCATCCGGATATCCAATACCACGACTTTTTCCAGAACCGTGTGATCGGTTACCCAGAGCTACGTGAATACCTGCAGGCGAGCATGCCGCGTGCGGCGGACGAGGCGATCGAGCACACCGACCGCATCCGTGCCGATGGCGACACGGCGTTTATCCAGTACCGCATCACGCTGCGTGGTGGTCAGGGGCTGGTGTCCTTCCGCACCAGCGAGGCGATTACCGTGCGTGATGGGCTGATCTGGCGCGTCAATGAATACGCTTCGCTGGTGCATGAGCAACCGGCCCAAGCCCTGCGGCCCACGGTCAGCCGCCTTGGGCTGTCGCCCCAGCAACTGGGGCATATGGCCAACGACTTGCAGCAGTATTTCGACAGCAAGCAACCCTATCTCGACCCGGAACTGGACTTGCAGCGGGTGGCCAAAGAATGCGGTTACAGCCGCAACCAGATTTCCTACCTACTCAATCAGGTGCTGGGGCAGAGCTTCTACCGCTACGTCAACCAGGCACGCCTCCAGCATTTGCTGGCCGCGCTGAACACCGCCCAGGCGCCGATCAAGGTCGACGAACTGGCCTTTGCCGCGGGCTTCAATTCCCTCTCGGCGTTCTACAGTGCCTTTCGGCAGCACACCGGCCAGTCGCCCAAGGCCTACGTCAAACAAATTTCTCTGCGTGCACGCGCGCAAGACAGCCCCTGACACCGCCCTCTAGGATCCCATCTATCGAAACGCGGTAGAGGGAACGGGCATGTCGGCATGGCGCAATATCAGTTTATGGATGGATCAGGTGGGCGAGCCGCTGGTGGCGCGGCCATCCCTGACGCACGACCTGGATGTCGACGTGGCCATTATCGGCGCCGGTTACACCGGGTTGTGGACGGCCTATTACCTCAAGCGCCAGGCGCCGCAGCTGAACATCGCAATCATCGAGGCGCAAACCGCCGGCTTCGGCGCATCGGGCCGCAATGGTGGCTGGTTGATGGGCAACCTGTTGGGCGAAGACCGTCTGCTGGCCGGGCTGTCTGCTGAGCAGCGCCGTGCTTCCTTTGATTTGCTGCACGGCATCCCCGACGAGGTGGCCCAGGTACTGGCCCGCGAAGGCATCGACTGCGACTACCGCAAGGGCGGCGCGCTGTATTGCGCTGCGCGTTACCCCGAGCAGGAAACCAGCCTGCGCCGCTATCTGGACAAACTCTACGCCCAGGGCCTGACCGAAGCCGACTATCGCTGGCTGAGCCCGCAGCAACTGGCCGCGCAACTTCGCATCGCCAAACCTTATGGCGCGATCTACGCCCCCCATGTGGCGACTATCCAACCGGCCAGGCTAGTGCGCGGCCTGGCGCGGGTGGTCGAAGGCATGGGGGTCACCCTCTATGAAAACAGCCCCGTCACCCATTGGCAGTCCGGCAGCCTGCGCACTGACAAGGCCAGCGTACGCGCCACCTGGGTGGTGCCGGCTGTGGAGGGCTATGCCAACACCTTGCCACCTCTGGGCCGTTACCAACTGCCGGTGCAAAGTTTGATCGTCGCCACCGAGCCGCTGCCGAACAGCACTTGGGATGAGATCGGCCTCAGCCAAGGCCAAGCGTTCGGTGAGAGCAGCCGCCAAGTCACCTACGGCCAGCGCTCCGCCGACAACCGCTTGGTGTTCGGTGCGCGGGGCGGCTACCAGTTCGCCGGGAAGCTGCGCCATCACTTCGATTTGACCGACAGCGAAGTGCAACTGCGTCGCTACCTGTTTGGCGAACTCTTCCCACAGCTCAAGAACGTACGGATTACCCATTCCTGGGGCGGCAACCTGGGCATGTCGCGACATTTCCGACCACACATGCTGTGTGATCAGCGCACCGGTATTGCGCTATCCGGCGGCTACGGCGGGGAGGGCGTCGGTGCCACCAACCTGGGCGGGCGCACCTTGGCCGACCTGATTCTGGGCCGTGACACACCGCTGACACACCAACCCTGGGTGATCCGCGGGGGTGGTCTGGACGCCCTCAAGGCCTGGGAGCCCGAGCCGTGTCGCTGGCTGGGTTACAACGCGATCATCCGCAGTTTTGTCCATGAAGACCAGGTGTTGGCCAACCCCAACACCGCGCCCTGGCGGCGCAAGCTCGCCACGGGCGTGGCGCAGTTCATGGAAGGTTTTATGCACTAAGTCGTTTCATACACACGGGAGCCCCTATGAGCATCACTCAGTTCAAAGACGCGCTGAATGCGCATTTGCCGGATTCGTCCCCGGTCGCCGTGCCCTTGGGCGAGCCGATCGCGGTGGCGTCCACCTTGAGCGTCGAACGCAACGATGGCGTCGAGACGGGCATCTGGCAATGCTCCCCAGGCCGCTGGCGGCGCCAGATCCGCGCCCAGGAGTTTTGCCACTTTATACAGGGCCGCTGCACCTTCACCCCCGACAACGGTGAAACCCTGCACATCCAAGCCGGCGATGCACTGATGTTGCCGGCCAACAGCACCGGAATCTGGGACATCCAGGAAACGGTGCGCAAGACCTACGTCTTGATGCTGTAACGCTTTGATCCTTGATCGCCTGCCATAACAACAGCCCTAAAACCGCCAGGAAATCGAACCATGAAAGCCATTGCCCTGTTGCCCTTGATGTGGGTGGCCTGCGTCAGCCAGGCCGCCGAAACGGTGAAAATCTACAACTGGTCGGACTACATCGCGCCGGACACCACCAAAAACTTCCAGAAAGAGACCGGCATCGGTTTTACCTACGACGTCTACGACAGCAACGAAACCCTGGATGGCAAGCTGATGACCGGTAAATCCGGGTATGACGTGGTGTTTCCATCCAACCACTTTATGGCCCGGCAGATCCAGGGCGGTGCGCTGAAAAAACTCGATAAGAGCCAGTTGCCCAACTGGAAAAACCTCAACCCGGTGCTGCTCAAGGCCCTCGAAACCAACGACCCCGGCAATGCCCATGGCTTCCCGTACCTGTGGGGCAGTACCGGTATCGGTTACAACATCGACAAGGTCAAAGCCGTGCTGGGAGACAATGCCCCGGTGGATTCCTGGGACTTGATCTTCAAACCCGAAAACATGGCCAAATTGCAGAAATGCGGCGTAGCGATCCTCGATAACGGCCCGGAACTGCTGCCGGCGGCGCTCAACTACTTGGGCTTGCCGCACCACAGTAAAAAGCCTGAGGACTACAAAAAGGCCGAAGCCCTGCTGATGAAAGTGCGCCCTTACGTGGCCTACTTTCACTCCTCGAAATACACCGCCGACCTGGCCAATGGCGATATCTGCGTGGCCGTCGGTTTCTCCGGCGACATCCTGCAGGCCGAAAGCCGCGCCAAAGAAGCCAAGAACGGGGTGAATATCGGCTACAACATTCCCAAGGAAGGCGCCGCGATCTGGTTCGACATGGTCGCCATGCCCGCCGACGCCTCCAACGAAACGGCCGGCTACGCGTTTATGAACTACCTGCTGCGTCCGGAGGTGATGGCCAGCATCACCAACTACGTGCACTACGCCAACGGCAATCAGGCGGCGGATAGCCTGGTGGACCCGGCCATCAAGGCCGATACCAAGGTTTACCCAAGCCCGGACATGATGGGCAAGTTATTCGCCCTTGAAGCGATGCCGCTGAATATCGACCGTGTTCGTACGCGGGTGTGGAACACCATTCGCACCGGGCGCTGAGCCACTGGTGAGCGGGAAATCCCGCTCACCACAAGTACTCTTTTGCTTATGTCCCGGTATTGGGGGACAAGCGGGTTAATTTATTTCAGTAGTGGCGGTTTAATGTTGCCAATGACACCGTGACAATATAATCGCCAGCCTCTTGTGTGACGCTGTTCAAATTGAGCAGCGTTAAGGTTATTTAATATTTAAATAGGAGCGCTGTGTTTTTTGTCGGACGACAACCACAATACCCAATAAACACGGCCTGAGACTTCCAAGTGTTGTTTGCGTTGCACTTATTCAGCCGGCAAATAGATGTAGACGGAAGATTTCAAGTTGTGTCAGTTTTCTTACGCCTTCAAAAGAGGCGAGTGATAGGACGATCTCGCCAGCGGGGTTCCTATCGACCAAAGACTGATGCACTTGCAAACAAGGAAGTACGTTTATGTCAAAAGTAAAAGACAAAGCTATCGTGTCACTGGCGCAAGCCAGCACCGCTTACTCGCAAATCGATAGCTTCAGCCATCTGTATGACCGTGGCGGCAACCTCACGGTCAATGGCAAACCGTCCTACACCGTCGATCAGGCAGCCACCCAGCTGCTGCGCGACGGTGCCGCGTATCGGGACTTCGACGGTAACGGCAAGATCGATCTGACCTACACCTTCCTGACCTCGGCCTCTTCGAGCACCATGAACAAACATGGCATCTCGGGGTTCAGCCAGTTCAACGCGCAGCAGAAAGCACAGGCCGTACTGGCCATGCAATCCTGGGCGGATGTGGCCAATGTCACCTTCACCGAGAAAGCCAGCGGCGGTGATGCCCACATGACCTTCGGCAACTACAGCGGTGGCCAGGACGGCGCGGCGGCCTTCGCCTATCTGCCCGGCACCGGCGCAGGTTACGACGGCACCTCGTGGTACCTGACCAACAGCAGCTACACGCCGAACAAAACCCCGGACCTGAACAACTATGGCCGGCAGACCCTGACCCACGAAATCGGCCACACCCTGGGCCTGGCTCACCCTGGCGACTACAACGCCGGGAATGGCAACCCGACCTACAACGACGCGTCCTATGGACAGGACACGCGTGGCTACAGCGTCATGAGTTACTGGAGCGAAAGCAACACCAACCAGAACTTCAGCAAAGGCGGCGTGGAAGCCTACGCCTCCGGCCCGCTGATCGACGACATCGCCGCGATCCAGAAGCTCTACGGTGCCAACTACAACACCCGTGCCGGCGACACCACCTACGGGTTCAACTCCAACACCGGGCGTGATTTCCTCAGCGCCACCTCCAACGCCGACAAACTGGTGTTCTCGGTATGGGACGGTGGCGGCAACGACACCCTGGACTTCTCCGGTTTTACCCAGAACCAGAAAATCAACCTCAATGAAACCTCGTTCTCCGACGTGGGCGGCCTGGTGGGCAACGTGTCCATCGCCAAGGGCGTGACCGTGGAAAACGCGTTCGGTGGCGCGGGTAACGACCTGATCATCGGCAATAACGCGGCCAATATCATCAAAGGCGGGGCCGGCAACGACCTGATCTACGGTGGTGGCGGGGCGGATCAGCTATGGGGCGGTGCGGGCAGCGACACCTTTGTGTTCGGTGCCAGTTCCGATTCCAAGCCCGGTGCGGCGGACAAAATCTTTGACTTCACCTCCGGTGCGGACAAGATCGACCTCAGCGGCATCACCAAAGGCGCGGGCCTGACCTTCGTCAATGCGTTCACCGGGCATGCCGGCGACGCCGTGTTGAGCTACGCCTCAGGCACCAACCTGGGTACTCTGGCGGTCGACTTCTCCGGGCACGGCGTGGCGGATTTCCTCGTCACCACCGTTGGCCAGGCAGCGGTCAGCGACATCGTGGCGTGATGCACGGGCGCGGCGTTCCGGCGCCGCGCCTCCAGGATGGAGCATAAAGATGCAGCGTTTTTCCCTATTTTTAGTCGCCTGCGTGGTGCAGGCGACGTGCGTATCGGCAGGAGCCCACGCCATGGCGAGCAGTCTTGTTTTACCTTCCAGCGCCCAGCTGGCCGGGCATTGGCAGATGCAGCAACAGGATCAGGTTTGCGCCCTGGACTTGATCGAACAGGCCAACGCCTTGAGCGGCGACGTTGACTGTGTGGCGCAATGGTTGGGCGATAAGCCCTTGAGCTGGTCGCCGACCCCGGACGGGATCTGGCTGATGAACGCCGAAGGCACGGGCATCACTCACCTGAACCGGCAGAAAGAAGGCGAGTATCAGGCTAAAACAGCAACTGGCGCTGTAGTGAGACTGCACCGTAAACCTTAGTTGCAGTTATAACGCTATAACCTGTACTTATTAGTTGGCCGCTCCTTATATAAGGGGTTGGGGCAACTATTGCGTGTCGTTTGGTTCAAGGAAGAGCAGAAGATATGGCAAAGCCCCATGCCGTCGCGCCGTTATTCAAAGCGCTGGGTGAATACAAGAGCATTCTGATCAGCGTCGGCTGTTTTACCGCGTTGATTAACCTGCTGATGCTGGTGCCGTCGATTTATATGCTGCAAGTGTATGACCGGGTGCTGTCCTCCCAGAATGAAACCACTCTGGTGATGTTGACGCTGATGGTCGTCGGCTTCTTCGCGTTTATTGGCACCCTGGAAGTCATCCGCAGTTTTATCGTGATCCGCATCGGCAGCCAGTTAGAGCGGCGTTTCAACTTACGCGTGTATAAAGCTGCGTTCGAACGCAATCTGCAACGTGGCCAGGGGCATGCCGGGCAATCCCTGGGGGATTTGACCCATATCCGCCAGTTCATCACCGGGCCGGCGCTGTTCGCGTTTTTCGATGCCCCGTGGTTTCCCATCTACCTGTTTGTGATTTTCCTGTTCAACGTGTGGCTGGGCGTGCTGGCCAGTGCCGGCGCGCTGTTGCTGATCGGCCTGGCGTGCCTGAACGAATACCTGACCAAAAAGCCTTTGGGTGAGGCCAGCGGTTACTCGCAGCAGTCGACCCAACTGGCGACCAGCCATTTGCACAACGCCGAAACCATCCAGGCCATGGGCATGCTCGGCGCGCTACGCCAACGCTGGTTTGCCGTGCACTCGCAATTCCTGGGCCTGCAAAACAGCGCCAGCGACACCGGTTCGGTAATCACCTCCCTGAGTAAATCCCTGCGTCTGTGCCTGCAATCCTTGGTGCTGGGCTTGGGGGCGTTACTGGTAATCCGTGGCGACATGACCGCCGGCATGATGATTGCCGGTTCCATCCTCATGGGCCGGGTGCTCAGCCCCATCGACCAGTTGATTGCGGTATGGAAGCAATGGAGTTCGGCCAAGCTGGCGTATCAGCGCCTGGACGCATTGCTGCGCGAATTTCCCCCTGAGGTCGAGCAGATGGCCTTGCCGGCGCCCAAGGGCCAGGTGAGTTTCGAGCAGGTCAGCGCTGGCCCGCCGGGTCAGCGCAATGCAATCTTGCACCACGTCAGTTTCACCCTCGGTGCCGGCGAAGTGCTGGGGGTGCTGGGTGCGTCGGGTTCCGGCAAATCGACCCTGGCCCGCGTGCTGGTGGGCGTGTGGCCGACCCTGGCCGGCACGGTGCGCCTGGACGGTGCGGATATCCACCGCTGGGACCGCGACGACCTCGGCCCGTATATCGGCTACTTGCCCCAGGACATCGAATTGTTCAGCGGCAGCATCGCCGACAACATCGCGCGCTTTCGCGAGGCCGACCCCGAGCAAGTGGTGCACGCCGCGCAGCAGGCCGGTGTGCATGAATTGATCCTGCGCTTGCCCCAGGGCTATGACACGGTACTGGGAGACAACGGCGGCGGCCTGTCCGGTGGGCAAAAGCAACGTGTGGCCCTGGCCCGTGCCTTGTACGGCGCACCGCGCTTGATCGTGCTGGACGAGCCCAACTCCAACCTCGACACCGTCGGCGAAGCGGCACTGGCCAGTGCCATCGTGCAGATGAAGGCCCAGGGCAGCAGCGTGGTGCTGGTCACCCATCGCTCATCGGTGCTGGCCCAGGCCGACAAATTGCTGGTGCTTAACGAAGGGCGCTTGCAAGCCTTTGGGCCGAGCCAGGACGTGCTGCGCGCATTGTCCGGCCAACAGGAAGCGCCGAAGGAAAAACCCGGCGTGAGTTTCAGTCGTCAGTACCAGGCCGGAAGGAATCCAGGCGCATGAGCAGCATCACTCTTGAACAACGCGACGCCGGTTTCTTTGTGCGTATGGGCTGGCTGCTGACGGTGGTCGGCGCGGGCGGTTTCTTCCTGTGGGCCAGCCTGGCGCCGCTGGATCAGGGCATTCCGGTGCAGGGTACGGTAGTGGTGTCCGGCAAGCGCAAAGCTGTGCAAACCCTCAGCCCTGGTGTAGTCAGCCGCATCCTGGTGCGCGAAGGCGAGGTGGTCAAACAAGGCCAGCCGCTGTTCCGCCTCGACCAAACCCAAAGCCAGGCCGATGTGCACTCGCTGCAAGCCCAATACCGCATGGCCTGGGCCAGTGTGGCGCGTTGGCAGAGCGAGCGGGATAACCAGAGCAGCGTGACATTCCCCGCCGAACTGAGCGCCAACCCCGACCCGGCCCTGGCGCTGGTGCTGGAAGGTCAGCGCCAACTGTTCAGCAGCCGTCGCGAAGCGTTTGCCCGCGAACAAGCCGGCATCCGCGCCAATATCGACGGTGCCGTGGCGCAACTGGGTGGCATGCGCCGCGCGCGCAGCGACCTGACCGCCCAGGCTCAGTCCCTGCGCGAACAACTGAGCAACCTGCAACCCCTGGCCGACAACGGCTACATCCCGCGCAACCGCTTGATGGAGTACCAGCGTCAGCTGTCGCAAGTGCAACAGGATCTGGCGCAGAACAGCGGCGAAAGCGGCCGGGTGGAGCAGGGCATTGTCGAGTCGCGCCTCAAGCTGCAACAGCACCGCGAGGAATATCAGAAGGAAGTGCGTAGCCAACTGGCCGATGCGCAGTTGCGCAGCCTCACCCTGGAACAGCAACTGACCTCCGCCGGTTTCGACCTGCAACACAGCGAAATCACCGCGCCGGCCGATGGCATCGCGGTCAACCTGGGCGTGCATACCGAAGGCGCCGTGGTGCGCGCCGGCGAAACCCTGCTGGAAATCGTGCCCCAGGGCACGCGCCTGGAAGTGGAAGGGCATCTGCCGGTGCACCTGGTGGATAAGGTCGGCACCCATTTACCGGTCGATATTCTGTTCACCGCCTTCAATCAGAGCCGTACACCCCGGGTGCCGGGGGAGGTCAGCCTGATCTCCGCCGACCAGATGCTCGATGAAAAAACCGGCGCACCTTATTACGTACTGCGCACGCGTGTGAGCGACGCGGCGCTGGAAAAACTCCACGGTCTGGTGATCAAACCGGGCATGCCCGCGGAGATGTTTGTGCGCACCGGCGAGCGCTCATTGCTCAATTACCTGTTCAAGCCCTTGCTGGATCGTGCCGGCTCGGCGTTGACCGAGGAATGAGCATGAGAACCCTGTTCTTCGCCTTGCTGCTCACCTGCGCCAACGCCCAGGCGACTATGGGCCCGTTCGATGTGTACGAGCAGGCCCTGCGCAATGACCCGGTGTTTCTCGGCGCCATCAAGGAGCGCGACGCCGGCCTGGAAAACCGCACCATTGGCCGCGCCGGGCTGCTGCCACGGCTGTCGTACAACTACAACAAGGGGCGCAACAACTCCCAGGCCACCTTGCCTGACGGCCGTGGCGGCAATTATCACGACGACCGCAACTACAACAGCTACGGCTCCACCTTCAGCCTGCAACAGCCGTTGTTCGACTACGAGGCTTACGCCAACTACCGCAAAGGCGTGGCTCAGGCGCTGTTCGCCGACGAAAGCTTTCGCGACAAGAGCCAGGCCTTGCTGGTGCGGGTGCTGACCTATTACACCCAGGCGCTGTTCGCCCAGGACCAGATCGACATCGCGCGGGCCAAGAAAAAAGCCTTTGAGCAGCAATTCCAGCAGAACCGGCACCTGTTCCAGCAAGGCGAGGGTACTCGCACCGATATCCTGGAAGCCGAATCGCGCTATGAGCTGGCTACCGCCGAGGAGATCCAGGCCCTGGATGAGCAGGACGCCTCACTGCGCGAACTGGGCGCGTTGATCGGCGTGCCGAGCGTCGACATCCATGACCTGGCGCCGCTGAATCAAGGGTTCGCCGCCTTCACCCTGACCCCGGCCAATTACGACACCTGGCATGAGCTGGCGATCAGCAATAACCCGGTGTTGGCGTCCCAGCGCCAGGCCCTGGAAGTGGCGCGTTACGAAGTGGAGCGCAACCGCGCCGGGCACTTGCCCAAGATCACGGCCTATGCCAGTTCGCGCCAGCAAGAGTCCGACAGCGGCAACACCTACAACCAGCGCTACGACACCAACACCATCGGCGTGGAAGTCAGCGTGCCGCTGTATGCCGGCGGCGGCGTGTCGGCGTCCACGCGCCAGGCCAGCCGCGCCATGGAACAGGCCGAATACGAGCTGGAAGGCAAGACCCGCGAAACCCTGATCGAACTGCGGCGCCAGTTCAGCGCGTGCCTGTCAGGGGTGAGCAAGCTGCGCGCGTACCAGAAGGCCCTGGCGTCTGCCGAAGCCCTGGTGGTGTCGACCCAGCAAAGCATCCTCGGTGGCGAGCGGGTCAACCTCGACGCGCTGAACGCCGAGCAGCAGCTCTACAGCACCCGCCGCGACCTGGCCCAGGCGCGCTACGACTACCTCATGGCCTGGACCAAATTGCATTACTACGCGGGCAACTTGCGTGATACCGATCTGGCCAAAGTCGACGAGGCCTTCGGCCCGGTGAACCCACGCCCATAACAATAAGGACACCGTTTGATGAGCACTGACTCCTTGCGTTTCAAACCCTTCACCGCCGGTTCGCTGTTGCTATTGTCCATGACGGCCCAGGCGCAGTACCTGGAGGCCGGCCAGCCCGGTAACCCGGCCAGTTGGCGCTCAGCCGAGTACCTGAGCGACTGGGGCCTGGACCGCCTGCACGCCAACGAAGCCTACGCCGCCGGTATCGACGGCAGTGGGGTGAAGATCGGCGCGCTGGACTCGGGCTACGATGCCAACCACCCGGAAGCTGACAAAGCCCGATTCCACCCGGTCACCGCCACCGGCACTTACGTGGATGGCACTCCGTTTAACACCACTGGCGCGCTGAACCCCAACAACGACTCCCATGGCACCCACGTCACTGGCACTCTGGGCGCGGCGCGCGATGGCGTGGGCATGCACGGCGTGGCCTACAACGCCCAGATCTATGTGGGCAACACCAACGCCAACGACAGTTTCCTGTTCGGCCCGACCCCTGACCCCAAGTACTTCAAGGCGGTGTACAGCGCCCTGGTGGATTCCGGCGTGCGCGCGATCAACAACAGCTGGGGCAGCCAGCCCAAGGATGTCAGCTACCAGACCCTCGGCGACCTGCACGCCGCCTACGCCCAACACTACAACCGCAGCACTTGGCTGGATGCAGCCGCAGACGTAGCCAAGGCCGGCGTGATCAATGTGTTCAGCGCCGGCAACAGTGGTTATGCGAACGCTAGCGTGCGCTCGGCGCTGCCGTATTTTCAGCCGGAGTTGGAGGGGCATTGGTTGGCCGTCTCGGGGCTGGATAAAGCCAATAACCAGAAATACAACAAGTGCGGAATCGCCAAGTACTGGTGTATTTCCACGCCGGGCGCGCTGATCAACAGCACCATTCCCGACGGTGGCTACGGGGTCAAATCCGGCACATCGATGTCGGCGCCCCATGCCACCGGCGCCCTGGCGCTGGTGATGCAACGCTACCCCTACATGACTAATGAACAGGCGTTGCAGGTGCTATTGACCACCGCCACCCAGCTCGACGGCTCGATCACCCAGGCGCCCAACACCACGGTTGGCTGGGGCGTCCCCGACCTCGGCCGGGCGATGCACGGGCCGGGGCAATTGCTGGGGGCGATGAACGTCAACCTGGCGGCCGGGCAGGCCGATGTGTGGAGCAATGGCATCAGCGACCAGGCGCTGATCCAGCGCCAGGCCGAGGACCGCGCCGAACACGTCGCCTGGCAGCAGACCCTGATCGATAAAGGCTGGCAGAACGGCGTCGGCGCCAATGCCAGCCAGCAGGACCAGACCGACTATGGGGTCGGCAACGCCCGCGACCAGGCTGCCGCGACGCGTGTCTATGAAGGCAGCCTGATCAAATCCGGCGCCGGCAGCCTGGTGCTCAACGGCGACAGCACCTATCGCGGCGCGACCACCGTCAACGGCGGCCTGCTGGCGGTAAACGGCACATTGACCTCGGCCGTGAGCGTCAACGACAGCGGTACCCTCGGCGGCTCGGGGCGTATTGGCGCGCTGACGGTTAATCGCGGAGGCCGGGTGGCGCCGGGCAACTCCGTGGGGACCCTGCAAGTGGCCGGCGATGTGACGCTGGGCGCAGGCTCCACCTATGCTGTGGAGCTGACCCCCAGCAGCAGCGACCGCATCGTGGCGGGCGGCAAGGCGCTGCTCGACGGCGGCACGCTGACCCTGGCCCTGGAAAATAGTCCGACCTTGCTCAGCGGTGCACAGGCGCAGAGTCTGATCGGTCGCCAGTACAGCATCCTCCAGGCCGCTGGCGGTATCGAAGGCCAGTTCGGTCAGGTGCTGCCCAACTACCTGTTCCTCGGTGGCAGCCTCGATTACGCCGCCGGCGGTGTGCAGTTGCAAGTGGTGCGCAACGACGCCCGTTTCGCCAGCGTCGGCGCCACGCGTAACCAACGCAACGTGGCCACCGCCGCCGAGCAACTGGGCGCGGGTAACCCGGTGTACGAAAGCATGGTGCGCAGCGAGTCTCTGGCCGCCGCGCAACAGGGGCTACAGCAGTTGTCGGGGGAGATCTACCCGGCGATCGGCGCGATGCTGATCAACGACAGCCTGCAATTGCGCGATGCGGTGGGCGAACGGCTGCGCCATGTACCCACCAGCGGCGAGCGCAACCTGTGGCTGAAGGCGCTGGGTGCCTGGGGCAAGACCGATGCGCGCAGCGAAACGGCGGGTGCCACCACCTCCCTTGGCGGCGTGCTGGCCGGTGTGGACGGCGCACTGGACGAGCAGACCCGTGTCGGCTTGGTCGCCGGCTACAGCGACAGCTCCCTGAGCTTGGGTAGCAGCACGCACTCATCGGCTTCCATCGACAGCTACCACTTCGGCGCCTATATCGGGCGGGAGTGGGGCAACTGGCGCATGACCGGCGGCGCTGCCTACAGCTGGCATCGCGGCGATGTGAAGCGCGACCTGCAATACGGCGACGTCAGCGGCAAACAGAAAGCCAAGCTGGAGGCGCGCACGGCCCAGCTGTTCACCGAAGCGGCGTATCGCATTCAACTGCAACCGCTGGCGCTGGAACCGTTCGCCAACCTGGCCTATGTGCACCTGGACAGCGATGGCTTGCACGAAAAAGGCGACGCCGCCGCGCTGCAACGCGGCAGCGACCGTCGCGACGCGGTACTCAGCACCCTGGGCACACGCGTGTTGAAAACCGTCGCGCTCAATGACCACCAGCAGCTGGAACTCTCCGGTTCGCTGGGCTGGCAGCACAGCCTTACCGCCGTCGAATCCGAAGAGCACCTGGGGTTTGTCGCCGGCGGGCCTTCGTTCGCCGTGCGCAGTTCGCCGCTGTTGCGCGATGCCGCACTGGTAGGTGTGCAGGCCAGCCTGGCGCTGAGTGCATCGACGCGGGTCAACCTGGATTACCACGGCCAACTGGCTGGGCGTGAAAACACCCAAGGCGTGGGCCTGAGTTTGAACTGGCAGTTCTGAAGCGATCTACACACCTGCAATAAGAAAACTAAGGAAGGTCACCGTGAATATACGCAAATCAGGGGTCATCACCGCCGTACTGGCCAGCCTGGGGACGGCCCAGGCCGCACCTTATGTAGAAACCGGCAAGCTGGGCGACGCGGCGAGTTGGCGCAGCAACGAATTCAAGGCCGACTGGGGCCTGGGCGCCGTCAACGCCGACAGCGCTTATGCCGCCGGCTACACCGGCAAGGGCGTCAAACTGGGGATCTTCGACCAGCCGGTGTACGCCCAGCACCCGGAGTTCGCCAGCCCCGGCAAGGTGGTGACGATTGTCACCGAGGGCATTCGTCAATACACCGACCCGTATATTCCGGTCAAAGCCGGCGACGCGTTTCGCTATGACGGCACACCGTCCCTTGGCTCCAACGGCAAACTGGGCAACCACGGCACCCACGTCGGCGGTATTGCCGCCGGCAACCGCGATGGCGGGCCGATGCACGGCGTGGCGTTCAATGCGCAAATCATCAGTGCCGAGAACGGCGATCCTGGGCCGGAAGACGGGATCATCCTGGGCAACGACGGCGCGGTCTACAAAGCCGGCTGGGACGCTCTGGTGGCCAGCGGCGCGCGCATTATCAACAACAGTTGGGGCATCGGAATCGGTGACCAATACGCCCAGGGAGGCCGCGACCCGGCGTACCCGAATTTCACCGTCAACGAAGCCCAGGCGCAGTTCGACAATATCCGGCCGATCCTCGGCACCCTGGGCGGCGGTGCCTATGACGGTGCGATCAATGCCGCGCGCAGCGGGGTGCTGACCATCTTCGCCGCTGGCAACGATTACAACCGCAACAACCCGGACGCGATCTCGGGCCTGGCGTACTTTGTGCCGGACATCGCGCCGAACTGGCTCTCCGTGGCCGCATTGCAGCAAAATCCGGATACCAGCAGCGCCAATCCGTATGTGATCAGCACCTTCTCGTCGCGCTGCGGTTACGCGGCGAGTTTTTGCGTGTCGGCACCGGGCACCAAGATCTACAGCTCGGTGATCAACGGCACCAGCCTGGACAACCTCACCACCGACTACGCCAACTTCAACGGCACGTCCATGGCTGCGCCTCATGTGGCCGGTAGCGCGGCGGTGTTGATGGAACGCTTCCCGTATATGAATGGCGAGCAGATCTCCACGCTGCTGAAAACCACCGCCACAGATCTGGGCGCGCCGGGCATCGACTCGTTGTATGGCTGGGGCATGATCAACCTGGGCAAGGCGGTCAACGGCCCGGGGATGTTCGTTACCGCAGAGGACATTCCTGCCGAATTCCGTATCGACGGCGCGTATGGCAGCGGCCAGTTCGTTGCGGACTTGCCGGGCATCGGCGCGGTAGTAGATGCCGGCAAACCGACCCAGCGCGTCTGCAACGACGTGCACTGCGGCCTGGATGTATGGAGCAATAACATCAGCGGGCATGGCGGCCTGACCAAACAGGGCATCGGCGCCTTGGTGCTCACCGGCACCAACACCTACAGCGGCCCGACCCTGGTGAACCAGGGGCTGCTGGCGATCAACGGTTCGGTGACATCGGCTGTGACCGTCGGGCAGAGCGGTGTGCTGGGCGGCTCCGGTCGCGTCGGCTCGCTGCTGGCAACCCGCGGCGGCACGGTGGCGCCGGGTAACTCCATCGGTACGCTGAATGTGGCCGGTGACGTAACCTTCGAGCCCGGCTCGACCTATGCGGTGGAACTGTCTCCTACCAGCAGTGATCGCATCGTGGCCGGTGGTACCGCCACCCTCAACGGCGGCACTGTGACCCTGGCTCTGGAAAACAGCCCGACTCTGCTCAGCGGCGCCCAGGCGCAGAGCCTGATCGGTCGCCAATACAACATCCTGCAAGCCGCTGGGGGTATCAACGGCAGCTTTGGCGCGGTTCTGCCGGATTATCTGTTTATCGGCGGCACCCTGGACTACGCCGCCTCGGGCGTGCAACTGGATGTAGTGCGCAATGCCAACAGCTTCGCCAGTGCCGCGGTTACCGATAACCAACGCGCCGTTGCGGCTGCCGCTGAGCAATTAGGGGCGGGCAATGCGGTGTATGAGAGCCTGCTGACCGCGCCGAATGCCGCTTCGGCGCAGGACGCGTTCCAGCAATTGTCCGGTGAAATCTACCCGGCGCTGCAGACGGCACTGCTCAATGACAGCCGCTACCTGCGCGAAGCCGTGGGCGAGCGCTTGCAGAACGGCGAGATGGGCGCCACCAGCCAGACTGTCGACAGCCGTGGCAACGTGTGGGTCAAGGCACTGGGCGCATGGGGCAAGACCGACAGCCGCAGCGACACCGCAGGCTATACCACCTCCATCGGCGGCATGCTCGCCGGGGTCGACGGCGCGCTGGATGACGACACCCGCCTGGGTTTGGTCGCCGGTTACAGCGACACCTCGCTGAATATGGGCAGTGGCACCCACTCGCGGGCAGCGGTGGACAGCTACCACTTCGGTGCGTACGCCGGGCATGAGATCGGCGCCTGGCGCCTGAGCGGCGGCGCTACCTACAGCTGGCATCGCGCCGATGTGAAACGCGACCTGCAATACGGTGAAGTGGCTGGCAAGCAGAAAGCCAAAGTCGATGCGCGCAGCACCCAGGTGTTCGGCGAAGCGGCGTACCGCGTCAACCTGCAACCGCTGGCGCTGGAGCCGTTTGCCAACTTGGCCTATGTGCATCTGGACACCGATGGCGTCACCGAAAAAGGCGACGCCGCCGCGCTGAAAACCCGTGACGACCGCCGCGACCTGGTGCTCAGCACCCTCGGTATGCGCGCCCTGAAAACCTTCAACGTCAATGATCACCAGACACTTGAGGTGTCCGGCACCTTGGGCTGGCAGCACAACCTGAGCAGCGTGGACGCCGAACAGCACCTGGCATTTGCCTCGGGCGGTCCGTCGTTTGCCGTGGAAAGTGCGCCGATGGTCCGTGATGCGGCCTTGGTGGGCGCTCGCGTAAGCCTGGCGTTGAGCAAGGACGCGCGGGTGAATTTTGACTACAACGGCCTGTTGGCGAGCAAAGACAAGGTGCATGGCGTGGGCTTGAGCCTCGACTGGGCATTCTGAGCCGAGAGCGGGTTTGCTGTGGCAAGCCCGCTCACTACCAGGGCAAGCGTTTAGAGGGTGATGGACGTTCTCGATAAATTTAACAACAAGAGAGGCAATATCATGGGCGTGTTTGACTATAAAAACCTTGGGGCCGAGGGCTCCAAAGCGTTGTTTGCCGATGCCATGGCGATCACGTTGTATACCTACCACAACCTGGATAACGGCTTTGCCGTGGGCTACCAGCACAATGGCCTGGGCGTCGGCTTGCCGGCTATTCTGGTCGGCGCATTGCTCGGCAGTACGGACTCCCAGGGTGTGATCCCAGGCATTCCCTGGAACCCGGATTCGGAGAAGGCCGCGCTCGAAGCGGTGCAGAAGGCCGGCTGGACGCCCATCAGCGCCAGCACACTCGGGTATACCGGCAAGGTCGACGCCCGGGGCACGTTCTTCGGCGAAAAGGCCGGCTATACCACGGCCCAGGTCGAGGTGCTGGGCAAGTACGATGACGCGGGCCAGTTGCAGGAAATCGGCATCGGTTTTCGCGGCACGTCTGGCCCAAGGGAAACACTGATCACCGACTCCATCGGTGATCTGGTCAGCGACCTGCTTGCGGCGCTGGGTCCCAAGGATTACGCGAAGAACTACGCCGGCGAAGCATTCGGCGGCTTGCTCAAGAACGTCGCCGAGTATGCGGCGGCCCACGGTCTGAGCGGCCAGGATGTGCTGGTCAGCGGCCATAGCCTCGGCGGCCTGGCGGTCAACAGCATGGCCGACTTGAGCGACGCCAAGTGGTCCGGGTTCTATAAGGACGCCAACTACTTGGCCTACGCCTCACCGACCCAGAGTGCCAGCGACAAGGTGCTTAATATCGGCTACGAAAACGACCCGGTGTTCCGCGCTTTGGACGGCTCATCCGCCAACCTGTCGACGCTCGGTATTCACGACAAACCCCACGAGTCCACCACTGACAACATTGTCAGCTTCAACGATCACTACGCCTCGACCCTGTGGAATGTGCTGCCGTTTTCCATCGCCAATCTGCCGACCTGGATCTCGCACTTGCCGACCGGCTACGGCGACGGCATGGGGCGCATTCTGGAGTCAGGGTTCTATGAACAGATGAACCGGGACTCGACGATTATCGTGGCCAATCTATCCGACCCGGCACGGGCCACCACTTGGGTGCAGGACTTGAACCGCAACGCCGAACCGCACACAGGCGACACTTTTATCATTGGCAGCGATGGCGATGATCTGATCCAGGGCGGCAAGGGCGCGGACTTTATCGAAGGCGGCAAGGGCAATGACACGATCCGCGACAGCAGCGGGCATAACACCTTCTTGTTCAGCGGCCAGTTTGGGCAGGATCGGATTATCGGTTATCAGCCGACGGATAAACTCGTGTTCGAGGGTGTGGCGGGCAGCGGGGATTACCGTGATCACGCCAAGGTGGTGGGTGGGGATACGGTGATCAGTTTCGGGGCGGATTCGGTGACGTTAGTGGGCGTTAGCGGGGTGTTGGGGGAGGGGGTTGTGATCGGCTGAAGGGGCAGGGAGGGGGCTGGTTGGGCGCTACCGGGGGCTAGCCCCCTCCCACCTTGGTCCCCCTTCCACAGTGTGCTTTCCTTCAGACTGGCGCTTTTGCGCGTTGGGATCAGTCTTCTTTGCGGACGGTGGCCACGTCATCGGCTTTGACGCGGATGCGCTTGCCGGCGATATCGGTGAATTCGTAGAACCCGTCTGCGGTTTTGGTTTTAGGTGAGTCTTTGGTCAGGTATTGCGTGCCGTTTTGCAAAGTGACGACGGTTTGCGTGGCGCAACCGGCCAGTGCCAGAAAAGTGAGCGCAACCAGCGGCAGACCCAGATTCTTCATGTTCATAACCCTTACCTTTAACCTTGAAAAGTCCCGCGCCAGACGCAGCGGGGTATAAATGTTACGCCATCGGCTTCCCCATCAGATCACTTTTATACAAAAAGTTGCGTGCGCCATTTATCTATTACCGATTGCAACACAGCCACGGCGACGGCACTCTGTATGCATAACCAGTATTTGATCACCGCGCGCCATGGCCAACCCCCTCGACGATCCGCTCTACTACCTGCATAACTTCCGCCAGGTCCTGCATTGGCTGGGGCAGCGCTATGCCGATTTGCTCGATACTGACGAACAGCATTTCATTCAGCAATTCGACAGGTTGCCGCAGCCTTCCCAGGCTCTGTTGGTGCGTATGGTGATGCGCAAAGGCGTGCACTTTCGTGCGGGCAAACTCAACTATGTCGAGATAGGTTGCCCCCATGCGGCCGCCGCGCCGTTATTGGCGCTGGGCTGGGTGGACGGCCACTGTCTGCTGGCCATTGAGGAGCTGTTCGCGCTGCTGCAAAAGGGTGAATTGCTCAGTGCGTTCAAACCCTGGATCGAACAACCCAAAGGCAAGAAAGCCGACTGGCTGGAAGGGTTGACTGCGCGATTCAACGAGCCGCGCAGTTTTGCGCAGTGGTGCCCGGACCTGGCCGACACGCTGTACAGCCTCACGGTGATGGAATTGTGCGACCGCCTGCGCCTGATGTTCTTTGGCAATTTGCATCAGGACTGGTCCGAATTCGTATTGGCGGACCTGGGCATCTACACCTATGAAAAAGTCGAGTTCTGCGCCGAGTCCCGTGGCCTGCGCAGCCGTGACGACGTGCACGGCTATCTGTTTCTGCACCAGTGTCAGCACGCCTTTGAAAGCGGCGAGGCCGTGGACGAGGTCCTGGCTCGGATCGCCAGCCTGCGTACCGACAACCCCTGGCTGGAAAAGCGTCGGGCCAAACTGTTGTTCCAGGTGGGCCAATCCTGTGAACGCAGCGCCGAATTGGCGTTGGCGCAGCAGATCTACCGCGCCTGCACCTACCCCGGTGCCCGCGCGCGCTTGATCCGCGTACTGGAACGCCAGGAGGATTACGTCCAAGCCTTGGCCCTGGCCAGCGCCGCGCAGCAGGCACCGGAAAGCGCCGCCGAACAGCAGCACTTGCTGCGTGTGGTGCCGCGCCTGCGGCGCAAACTGGGTGAACCGGCGCTGCCCAAACCCAAGCCGCGTCCGGTCACGCGCCTGGACCTGGACCTGGCGTTGCCCGAGCCGCAGATGTCCGTTGAATACTGCGTGCAGGCCCATCTCAGCGCGCCGGACGCGCCGGTGCATTACGTGGAAAATGGCCTGATCAATTCCCTGTTCGGCCTGCTGTGCTGGGAGGTGATTTTCGCGCCATTGCCCGGTGCGTTTTTCCACCCGTTCCAGCGTGGCCCGGTGGACCTGCACAGTGAAGACTTCCACCAACGCCGCGCACCGCTGTTCGCCGCCTGTTTCGAGCAACTGCAGGACGAGCGCTACAAAACCACCATTCGCCAGCGTTACCGCGATAAATGGGGCATCCAGTCGCCGTTCGTGTTCTGGAACCTGCTCAGCGAAGAGCTGCTGGAGCAAGCGCTCGCATGCCTGCCCGCCGCCCACCTGCGCTACTGGTTCGAGCGCTTGCTGTTGGACATCCGCGCCAATCGCTCCGGCATGCCGGACCTGATCCAGTTCTGGCCGGCGCAAAAAACCTACCGCATGATCGAGGTAAAAGGCCCCGGCGACCGCCTGCAAGACAACCAACTGCGCTGGCTGGAGTTCTGTGGCGAATACCAGATGCCGGTCACGGTCTGCTACGTGCGCTGGGCGGAGCAACCGGCTTGAGTTACAGCGTGGCGGTACGTGCCTTGTGTGAGTTCACCGCCAAGGTCGGTGACCTGGACCTGCGTTTCACCCCGTCGCCCAGCGCCCAGGAAGGGATCGTCGGCCACCGCACCGTAGCGTCGCGCCGCAGCCCGCATTATCAGAACGAAGTGGCCCTGGAAGGCGAGTACCAGCAGCTCAAGGTGCGGGGCAGGGCGGACGGCTACGACCCGGACAGCCAGCGCCTGGAAGAGGTCAAAACCTACCGCGGCGACCTCGACGCCCAACCCGCCAACCATCGCCAACTGCACTGGGCTCAAGTCAAGGTGTATGGCTGGCTGATGTGCCAGAAACTGGGGCTGACAGAGATCGATCTGGCGCTGGTCTACTTCGATATCGTTGGCGAGGGCGAAACCCTGCTCAGTCAGCGCTTCCAGGCCCACGCTCTGGAAGCGTTCTTCAACCAGCAATGTGCGCTGTTCCTGGATTGGGCCCGCCGGGAGATGGATCACCGAGAGGCGCGCGACCGCGCGGCGCAGAACCTTGGCTTCCCCCATGCCGACTTTCGCCCCGGCCAGCGGGTTCTGGCCGAGTCGGTGTACAAAGCCGTCAGCACCGGCCGGTGCCTGATGGCCCAGGCGCCCACCGGCATTGGCAAGACCATCGGCACGATTTTTCCGCTGCTCAAGGCGTTGGCGCCGCAGCAGTTGGACAAGGTGTTCTTTCTCACGGCCAAAACCCCTGGGCGCAAGCTTGCTCTGGATGCCGCCCAGGTGCTGTTCACCCGCAACCCGGACTTGCATGTGCGTGTGCTGGAACTGGTGGCACGGGACAAAGCCTGCGAGCACTTGGACAAAGCCTGTCACGGCGAATCCTGCCCCTTGGCCAAAGGTTTTTACGACCGCTTGCCCGCCGCACGTAGCGCTGCGGCCAAGCTACGGCTGCTCGACCAGCGCAATCTGCGTGAGGTCGCCCTGGCCCACAACGTTTGCCCGTATTACCTGAGCCAGGAAATGGCGCGCTGGGCTGACCTGGTCGTAGCCGACTACAACTATTATTTCGACTTCGGCGCCATGCTGTTCGGCCTCGCCCAGCTCAACCAATGGCGCGCCGCGGTACTGGTGGACGAAGCTCATAACCTGGTGGAGCGCGCGCGCGGGATGTACAGCGCCAGCCTTGATCAGTACCGCCTCAAGACGTTGCGCGACGAGGCGCCCGAGGCCCTGAAAAAGTCTTTGCAGCGCCTCAATCGCGAGTGGAACGCGTTGCACAAGGCGCAAGTGGCGCCGTACCAGGCCTATGACGCCAGGCCCGATAAAATGCTCAGTGCCTTGAGCCTGTGCGCGAGTGCCATGGGCGATTATTTCAACGATCACCCCGATGCCCTGGCCGGCGACCTGCAAGCTTTTTACTTTGACGCGCTGCAATTTGCCAAAGTGGCCGAGTTGTTCAACGAACACTTCATCTTCGACATCACTAAACGCTCCTTGGGCGGCAAACGCAGCAGCTCGACCCTGTGCCTGCGCAATGTGGTGCCCGCCGAGTTCATCCGCCCACGACTGACCGCTGCCCGCAGCAGCGTGTTGTTTTCCGCCACGTTAAGCCCGCGCCATTACTACGCCGACTTGCTGGGCTTGCCTGCGGACACGGCGTGGGTGGACGTGGCGTCACCGTTCAAGGCCGAGCAATTGCGGGTGCGCATTGTCGATGAGATCTCGACCCGATTCGTGCATCGCGAGACGTCGGTGGGCCCCATCGTTGAGCTGATCGCCCAGCAATTCGCGCAACAACCCGGTAACTACCTGGCGTTTTTTTCCAGCTTCGATTACCTCCAACAAGTGGCGCAGCGCCTGGCCGAACAGCACCCGCATATCCCGCTGTGGCAGCAGTCACGGGGCATGGCCGAGGCTGAGCGCCAGGGCTTTCTCGACCAGTTCACCGAACATAGCCAAGGGGTGGGGTTCGCCGTGCTCGGCGGCGCGTTCGGCGAGGGTATCGACTTGCCCGGCGCGCGCTTGATCGGCGCATTTATCGCCACCCTGGGCCTGCCGCAACTGAACCCGGTCAATGAACAGATGAAGCGGCGCATGGCCGCGATTTTCGGTTCAGGCTACGACTACACCTATCTGTATCCAGGCCTGCAAAAAGTCGTGCAGGCAGCCGGCAGGGTTATCCGCAGCCAGCAGGACCAAGGCGTGGTGATGTTGATCGACGATCGTTTCGGTGAGGCGCGGGTACGGCCGTTGTTGCCGAGCTGGTGGGCAATTTCGTCCTGACCTCATGCACCCCGGTTCTTGGCTATCAGCCCCCGAGCGGCGCTGATGACCGAGCATTTGGCGCAAATGATGCTGGTGCAAATCCCGCACCTCCCTCACTCTTTCCTCGCATTCTGGGCCACTACAAGGAAGCCAACCATGAACGATAGCCAGCGGAGCACCCTCAAGGTCAACGGTATTGAACTGTGCGTGCATATCGCCGGGCCGGAAAATGGCGCGCCCGTCTGGTTACTCCATGGCTTTCCCGAATGTTGGCACTCCTGGCGCGAACAGATCCCGGCCCTGGCTGCGGCAGGCTATCGAGTGTTCGTGCCCCAGATGCGCGGTTACGGGCCATCCAGCTCGCCGGCCGAGATCGCTGCCTATGACCTGTTGACCTTGTGCGCCGATATCCAACAGGCCATGGATCATTTCGGGCATACCCAGGTGGTGATGGTCGGGCATGACTGGGGCGCAGTGGTGGCCTGGCACTTGGCATTGCTTGAGCCTGAGCGCATCACCCGCTTGATCACAATGTCGGTACCGTTTGCCGGGCGTGCGCGCCGGCCGGTGATTGAGATCATGCGCGAGCTGTATGCCGATCGCTTCAATTACATTCTGTATTTCCAGGCGCCTGGAGTGGCCGAGCGCGAACTGAACGCCGATATCGAGCGGACGTTGCGGCTGTTTATGCAGGATCAGGATGTGTTCCTTCAGCAAAAACCTGCCGACGCCACCTTGCTTGAAGGCGTGCCTGTGCCGGGTCCGCTGCCCGGTTGGTGTTCCCAAGAAAATTTGGATGTGTACGTGCAGACCTTCACCGAACATGGCTTTCGCGGCCCGTTGAACTGGTACCGAAATTTCGAGCGCAATTGGCAGCGCACCGAGTTCTTGGCCGGGCGGCAGGTGATGCAGCCGACGTTGTTCCTGATCGGCGACCGCGATCCGGTAGGTGTCTTCGAAGCCCACACACTCAAACGCATGCCCGACTGCGTGCCGCAGTTGGAGCAGCATGTGTTGCCCCACTGCGGTCACTGGATCCAGAACGAGCAGGCCACGCAGGTGAATGCGCTGCTGCTCGACTTCCTGGGCCGCCCCTGAGCCCTCAGACCACTTCGAGATAGGAGCTGTGAATCGCCCGCGCCAATTCGCGCACGGTGTCGATAAACTCCGTAAGGCGGCTGTGCAGGCCGTCTTCGAGAATTTCATCGATCCCGGTGTAGCGCAGCCGCGCTTCAAACTCCGCCGCCAGGCGTTGCGCCGTGCGCCCGTAGCTGCCGGGCAGGTCGGCGAGGATGTGGTTCAGTTCCTCGACACAGGCATGCAGTGAACGCGGCACGTCGCTGCGCAATAACAGCAACTCCGAGACCGAGCGGGCATTCAGCGCGTTCGGGTACAGCTGCGTATAGGCTTCGAACGACGACAACGCACGCAGCAGAGCGCTCCACTGGTAATACCCGCGCGCCGAGAGGTCGCTGACTTCTTCCGATTCTTCGCCAAACATCTCATAGCGCGCATCCAGCAGGCGCAACGTGTTGTCAGCGCGCTCGACAAACGTGCCCAGGCGGATAAAGCGATAGGCATCGTTGCGCATGATGGTGCCCGAGGTTGCCCCCCGAAACAGATGCGACCGCTGCTTGACCCAGTCACAGAAGTGGCTGATGCCGTGTCGGCCCAGGCCGCCGGCGGCGATGCTGCGCATTTCCAGCCAGGTGGCGTTGAGGTTCTCCCACATATCGGCGGTGATACGTCCGCGTACCGCATGGGCGTTGCCCCGCGCGGCGCGCAGGCAGTTATAGATGCTGGCGGGGTTTTCTTCGTCAAGGGCGAAGAAGTGCAGCATGCGCTCGGCGTCCAGTTGGGTGTGACGTTCCAGATAGCTGTCCAGGGTGCCGCTGCTGAGCAACGACATGGCCAGTTCGTCCAAGCCATCGCTGCGACCGGCCTGGGGCATCAGCGACAGCGAATAACTGACTTCGAGCATGCGCGCCAGGTTTTCGGCGCGCTCCAGGTAGCGGGACATCCAATACAGGTCTGCGGCGGTTCTACTCAGCATGATTCAGTCCTCCACCACCCAGGTGTCCTTGGTTCCGCCGCCTTGCGACGAGTTGACGATCAGCGAGCCTTCCTTGAGGGCCACCCGCGTGAGCCCGCCCGGTACCAGGCGGGTCTCCTTGCCCGACAGCACGAACGGGCGCAGGTCGATATGCCGCGGGGCGATGCCGTTTTCCACAAAGGTCGGGCAGGTCGACAGGCTCAGGGTCGGTTGAGCGATGTAGGCGTGGGGGCGGGCCTTGATGCGCTGGCGGAAGTCCTCGATTTCGGCGGCGCTGGATGCCGGGCCGACCAGCATGCCGTAGCCGCCTGAGCCCTGGGTTTCCTTGACCACCAGTTGCTCAAGGTTGGCCAGCACGTGAGACAGCTCCGCCGGTTTGCGGCACTGAAAGGTCGGCACGTTCTGTAGCACCGGTTCTTCATTCAGGTAGAAACGGATCATGTCCGGCACATAGGGGTAGATCGACTTGTCGTCGGCCACCCCGGTGCCGATGGCGTTGGCCAGTACCACGTTGCCGGCGCAATAGGCGGCCACCAGGCCAGGCACGCCGAGCATGGATTCGGGGTTGAACGCCTGCGGATCGAGGAACGCATCGTCGATACGGCGGTAGATCACATCCACCGCCTTGGGCCCGTCGGTGGTGCGCATGAACACTTTCAGGTCCTGCACGAACAGGTCGGCGCCTTCCACCAGTTCCACGCCCATTTCCCGGGCCAGGAAGGCATGTTCGAAAAATGCGCTGTTGAAGCGGCCAGGGGTCAGCACCACCACGTTGGGGTTGTCGAGGCGGCTGGAACTCTTGAGGGTCTTGAGCAGCAGGTTGGGGTAGTGATCCACCGGCGCGATGCGCTGCCGGGCGAATACCTCAGGGAACAGGCGCATCATCATTTTGCGGTCTTCGAGCATGTAGCTCACGCCGCTGGGGGTACGCAGGTTGTCTTCAAGCACGTAATAAGTGCCGTCGCCATCGCGCACCAGGTCGACACCGGAGATATGCGAGTAGATATCGCGGTGCAGGTCCAGCCCGACCATCGCTTTCTGGTAACCCTCGTTGCCCAGCACTTGATCCGCCGGAATGATCCCGGCCTTGATGATGCGTTGATCGTGATAGATGTCGGCGAGGAACAGGTTCAGCGCATTGACCCGCTGGATACACCCGCGCTCGATCACGCGCCATTCACTGGCAGGGATGCTGCGGGGGATGATGTCGAAGGGGATCAGGCGCTCGGTGTCCTGTTCGTCGCCGTACAGGGTGAAGGTGATTCCGGCGCGGTGAAACAGCAGATCGGCTTCACGACGACGCTGGGCCAGCAGTTCCGGCGGCGTATTGGCCAGCCAGCGGGAGAAATCCTGATAATGCGCACGGCACACGCCGTTTGCGTCATTCATCTCATCAAAGAAAGATCGAGCCATTCCGGTACCTTGTCAGTGCCTTTGGTTGCGCGAGCGGCACTGCCGTTTTGAACAACGCATGTTTTTATGAGCCCGTGGCGCGGGGTGCCAGCGGGCCTGGTCCTTACTTTCTCAGGATGTCGGCTCTGGGTGGGGGGGGTAACGAATGCTCCTGTTTCCAAACAGATGAATCCATAAAGCAATGCCTGTGCCGAAACCCCACCTTCCAACACATCCGCCCGCGTAGTGAGCGAGCCTGCTCGCGCCAGGCTGCGCAGCGGCGCCCCGCCAGCCCCCCAGAAAGGTGCACCCCACCTTCAATCAACACGCCGCGCACCAACCCGGTGCACAACAAACTTGAACTCCCCACACGGCCTGTTCCTCTAACGGGGTCTATACACCCCGTGGACCCTCCCCGTGCCCAGAATCATCTCCCCCCACACTCCGGAAGCGGCGCTGAACGACCACAGCGAACACAGCGCCAAGATCTTCGGTTCGCCCAAGGACCGCCTGGACTTCTATCGCCGCGAGATCCAGTACGAAACCTCCATCCTGGCCAACCGCACCGACGCTTACCTCACCGCCCAATCGTTCCTGGTGATTGCCTTCGTGTCAGGCATGGGTAACCTCAACCCAGAGTGGGGCAAGCTGTTTACCCTGATCGTGCCGCTGTTCCTGGCACTGCTGGGCATTCTCAGCTCGCTCAACGCCTGGCCGGGCATTCGCGCGGCGTATGACATCATCGATCACTGGCACTTCAAGCAGAGCCAACTGCTGCACAGCGAACCGGTGATGGGCCTGGCCTATGACGAGTCGCCGCTGTTTTCCGAGCGCGAGTCGTCCCACAAGGGCTATCGCAAGTCCCTGCTGTTTTCCGTGCGCACGCCGTGGATTTTCATGGTGTTCTGGATTCTGCTGGGGGCTTATGCGTTCTATATCCAGGTCGACAACCCAGGCGGTTGAGCAATCCGGCGGAACTTCGGGGCAGGGCGCGGCACCTTATGTCTATGCAGGCTGTAGTTACCCAATCACTGCGCAGAGGTGAAACATGAGCACTAGCAACGATCCCCAAGTCAGCGACCGTAACGATCCCGCCATCGACGGTGGCGAGCCGGCACCCGGCACCGCCGCCGATGCCCCTAAGGACCCCAAGCCTGCCCCCGACCCCAAGGACAACGACTACAGCCCCGACTTCAAGCCCGAGCGCGAGCCCAAGCCTGAAACCGACGCCGACATCGACACCCAGGGCGGCTAGTTAGAGGAGACGATCATGGCTCATCAACCGGATGAAGAACTCAACGACCCAGGTAACGAAGACCCGGGTTCATTGATGGATGACGCCGAGGTGCCGCTGATCGAAGCGGATGAAGAGGGCGCTGCTGGCGACATCGGGCATCTCTGACTTCTCATTCACTTCAAACGCCTCCTTAACAGGGGCTCCAGCGTGTCCACCGGCAACGGCCGGCTGAACAGATACCCCTGGATCTGATCGCAACCGGCCTCTTTCAAAAACGCCCATTGCGCCTGGGTTTCGACGCCTTCGGCCACCGCCAGCAAGCCCAGGCTGTGGGCCAGTTGGATGACGATCCGAACAATCGCGGCGTCCTGGGGGTTACTGGTGACTTCGCGGATAAAGGCAATGTCGATTTTCAGCGTGTCGATGGGAAAGCGGCGTAGGTAGGCCAGGCTGGAATAGCCGGTTCCGAAGTCGTCGATGGCGATTTTCACGCCCATGGCACGCAAGCGTTGCAGGCTGACGATGCTGTGCGCGGTGTTCTCCATCAGTGTGCCTTCCGTGATTTCCAACTCCAGCCAATGGGCGGCAACCCCGGTGCCGGCCAGTATGTCGGCTATCTCTGCGATCAGATCGCCCTCGATCAATTGATGGCCGGAGACGTTCACCGACACCTCCACCGCGCCGATATCGCAACGCTGCCAGGCCGCTATCTGTCGGCAGACAGTCTCGATCACCCAATGCCCGACTTGGCCAATCAGGCCGAGGCTTTCCAGCATCGGCACGAACACCGCCGGGGACACCGGCCCATAGTCGGGCCGGTCCCAACGCAGCAGGGCCTCAAGGGCACAGACTTCACCGCTGGCCACGTGCACTTTGGGTTGGTAATGCAAGGCGAACGCCTGGCGCTGCACCGCTTGGCGCAAGGCGGTTTCCAGGTCCTGGCGCACCGGGTCGTAGACGTTCGAGCGTGCGGTTTGATCGTGGTGCCGTTGCAGGCGTTGTTCGAGCATCGCGCTGTGCTGTTTCAACTGGTCGCCATGGGCTTTGAGCCGCAGCAGGTTGCGCACCCGCAGCCACAGCTCGACACGATCCACCGGTTTGCTGATGAACTCCTCTGCGCCGGTCTCCAGACCGCTGAGGCGCGCACTCGATTCACTCAAGGCCGAGAGCATGATGATCGGTATGGTCGCGGTGGCTGGGTTGCCCTTGAGCTGGTTAGCCACTTCGTAACCGTCCATGCCGGGCATCATGATGTCCAGCAGGATCAGGTCCGGCGGCTGCTCGGCCACCCTAAGCAGGGCTTCCTCGCCGGTGCCCGCGCTCAGGGTCTGGTAGCCCTCGTGCTGCAGCAGGGTTTCCAGCAACTTGCGAACCTGGGGTTCGTCGTCAACGATCAACAGCGTGGCGGGTGAGCTGGCCATGGAGAGGACTCATACGAGTGGTGTGGGGGGCGGGTGGAGCAGCGTTTCAATGACCTGGTACAGCGCCTTATAGCGCAGAGGCTTGATCACATAGGCGTCGCACCCGGCCAGGCGGGTTTTTTCGCGGTCTTCCTTCATGGCCATGGCGGTGAGCGCGATGACCGGGATATGCGCGGTCAGGGCGTCCTGCTTGAGCACGCGGGTGGCGGCCAGGCCGTCCATGCCCGGTAACTGAATGTCCATCAGGATCAGCGCCGGCTGTTGCGCGCGGGCCAGGGTCAGGCCGGACTCGGCGTCGGCGGCCCATACCACGCTGTGGCCGGCACTGACCAACAGCAAACGGGCCAGGCGCATATTGGCTTCGTTGTCTTCGATGATCAGGATATGGGCCATGGTGCCTCCGTCGTCCGATGCAGCGGCAACCACACCACGAAGCGCGTACCCAAGCCTTCGCGACTGGCCACCGCGACACTGCCGCCATGCAGCTCAGTCAGTTGCTTGACCATGGCCAGGCCCAGCCCGGTGCCTTCGAATTTGCGCGCCAGGCTACTGTCGATCTGGCTGAAGGCCTTGAACAATTTGCCCATGTCCTCTTCCGCGATGCCGATACCGGTGTCGCTGACGCTCAGCTCCAGGAAGGTGCGGTGCGCGCCGGTCTGCAAGGTATCAGCGTGGCTGGGCCAGTCGCCGGGAATCAGACCGACCTGTTCGCGAGGGGCTTCACGAACCGCCAGGGTCACGCAACTGCCGTGCTCGCTGAACTTCACCGCGTTGGCCAGCAGGTTGTAGACGATCTGTTTGGTCTTGCGCAGATCCAGCACCAGTGTGCCGAGGTCCACTGGGCTATCGAGCTTGAGCTGGATGCGTTGCAACGCGGCCTTCTCGCGCACGATCAACAAGCTGTTGGCCAATACATCGGCCAGCGCCACGGGCTCCAGCTCCAGGTCCATCATCCCGGCTTCGACCTTGGACAGATCGAGGATGTCGTTGATCAGTGACAACAGGTGCTGGCCGCTGGTGAAAATGTCGCCGATGTATTCGCGCTGGGTGTCGGTCATGTCGCCGACCAGCCCATCCTTGAGCGCCTCGGAAAAGCCGATCACCGCGTTTAATGGGGTGCGCAGTTCGTGGGACATGGTCGCCAGGAACTCGGATTTCATGTGGCTGGCGTGCTCCAGCTCCAGGTTTTTGTCTGCCAGGGCGCGTTCGAAGTCTTTGCGTTCGGCCTCAACCTGCTTGCGCGCAGTGTTGTCGGTGCCGATAAGCAGGTAGCCGATGAGCGTGTCGCTGCGGTTGCGCAGTGCGGTTACCGAGACCATCGCAGACAAGCGGCTACCGTCCTGGCGGATATAAGTCAGCTCGTAAATGTCCTCAATGCCGCGCGAGGCTTTAAACACCAAGGCTTCGAAGCCCGGCGTGATCGGCGTGTCGAGTTCCAGGCTGAGGGCGGCGGCGCGGGTGATCAGTTCGGCGGGATCGGAAATGTCGGCGGGGGTGACGCGGTTGACCACATCGGCGGCGGCGTAGCCCAGCATGCGTTCGGCGCCGACGTTGAAGATCTGGATCACACCTTTTTCGTCAGTGGCGATGCTGGAGAAGTGCGCGCTATTGAAAATGGCGTCTTGCAGCGCGCCGGTCTTGATCAGGCTTTTCTGGCGTTTGAATTCGTCGATCTTGGCCGCGCGTGACTGCAGGTCGGGCGGGCTGTGGGTGGTTTTTTTATCCATCGCAAGGGCGGATCCATGACGTTCAGGCCCGACACCGTTCATGACCGTGTCGCAGAGCATGCTCACAGAAAATCGCGCACAGGCGATGAGGAGGAGATGAGGTCTTAGGACAATAGCAGCCTATTGCCATAGACCTGCAAATAAAACAGTGGGCGTTTGCCTACGCTAAAGCGCAGTGGCCGCGCTTGCTCGACCTGCAACGCAGCAAACGCCCCATGACGGCCATGTGGATGGGTTTAAAGCTGCACGCTGCTGATCACCTGAGTACCGTCATCCGGATCGGTGACACTCTCGAAACCTAGATCATGGGTCAATTGACGCATATGCGCATTGGTGGCCGCGTCCACCGTATACATGCGCGTGTAGCCATTTTTTTTCGCCGCAGCCATCAAGTGCTGCATCAGCACGCGCGCCAGGCCCAGGTGCTGCCAGGCATCGGCCACCACCACCGCGCATTCGCACGCCTGGTCCTTGGCGGCGGCGTAGCGCGCCACGCCGATTTCCACCAGTTGGCCGTTATCGTGCACCAAGGCGATATACGCCAGGCGTTCCTGGTTATCGACGTCCATCAATTGATCGAGCAATGTCTTGCCCGGCTCGCAGACCTCGCCCAGAAAACGCTGATGCCTGGACTCGCGGGACAAGCCCTTGATGAAGTTGTATTCGCGCTCGCGGTCTTCGGCGGTCAATGGACGCACCAGCACGTGGCGGCCATCGTCGAGCCGGTCGATCCAGTGTTCGTGGGGCACCGCCGCATAAACAGGCGCGGCTTGCCGGTTGAGTGCTTCAGTATTAGACATGACGGAACCTCCATGGGGTGAAATGGCCGGGTTATTCCAGCATCTCGGGTGACACCACCCACACACTGCAGGGCATGCGGTACAGCAGCGTTTCAGTGGTACTGCCCAGCAGCCGCGACAGACCGTGATGACCGACCCGGCCCATGACGATCACGTCAATGTTGTAGGCGTCGGCGAAGCTGGACAACACCTTCGCCGGGTTGCCCAGAATCATGTGGCGCTGTTCCGGCGGGATGCCGTTGCGCGCCGCCAGGTCGTTGAAGGCTTCGCCCTGGGCGGCGAACAGCTGCTTGGCCGCCTGCGACGAGAAGAACGCCGCGCCACTGCCGAACTCGTATTCCTGGGCGGCCAGGTCGGACAAGTCATGGGCGTAAACCATCTGCACATCGGCCTCGCAGGCCGTCGCCAATTTGCTCGCCTCATGCAGGATGCGGTCGTTGAGGCCCTGGTAGCGGCCGTCACGGTGGAACGGATCGACCGCCGCCACGATCCTGCGTGGCAGAGCGTGATGCACGCCGTGCACAAAGTGCAGCGGTACGGGGCATTCGCGCAGCAGGTGCACATCCATCGGCGTGAACATCAAGCGCGAGAGTCGCGACTCATGGGCCAGTGCCTTGATCACCAGGGCCATGGGTTCTTCCTTGAGGCGAATCAACAGCTCCTTGAGCGGATCATCGACCCAGGCCACCTCGGTAGTCACCGTCAGCCCCAGTTTGCGCAACGGCCGCGCCTGGTCTTCAAGCCATTGGTGATGGCGCTCCACATAGCCCAGGCGCATCTGCTCCAGGGCCTGTTCGTTGACCAATCCGGCGGTGGCCAGACCTTCCAGGTAGTCGAACGCCAGAATATGCAAGGCGGCGCCTTCGGCCTTGGCCAACGCGGCGGCGCGCTCGAAAGCGGGGCTGTGTTCCATCAACGGTGAAACCAGCAGCAAGAAACGGGCTTGAGCAGACATGTGCGATCTCCCTTGGATTACCAGTGGCATCTAGGGTCGATCATGGCCCCGACCGTTGGGCGGCGTTTGATCTGCATCAAGTCGCCGCCACGCCGGGCGGAGCGAGCGACGTGCGGTCAACGAGGGGATCGTTGATGATAATCAACGCGGCGTGCGGCATCCTGGCGCAGACTGCGAAGAGCGATGCCGGTCCGGGCGTCCATCGAAGCCGAGAGGTTGTTTATGTCCATCACGCCAGGGGTGCTGTTATGAGCCAGACCTTGGGCCTGGCCGGCGCCGCTGCGGCGTTGGGTATTGGCATGCTGGTGGGGCTTGAGCGCGAACGCCACAAGGGCGAAGGCGAGCATCGCGATTTTGCCGGGTTGCGCACCTATTCGATCACCGCATTGCTCGGTTATGTGACCCAGCAGGTCGGCGGCGCCTTGCTGTTGGGCCTGATCGCGCTGTGCCTGGCGCTGCTGGTCAGTACCGCGTACTGGAAAAGCCAGGCCAAAGACCCGGGCATCACCAGCGAAGTGGCGTTGTTCACCGTGCTGGTACTGGGCGCCCTGTGCGGCGCGGCGCCCGAGTTGGCCACGGCGATTGGGGTGGTGATGGCCGGCTTGCTGGTCTATCGACAGAAACTGCACGAGTTCGCCCGCAGCCAACTGAGCGACGCCGAAATGCGCGACGGCCTGTTGCTGCTGGTGGTCGCGCTGGTGGTCTTGCCGCTGGTGCCGGACCGCTTTATCGGCCCTTATGCAGCGATCAACCCGCGCACCATCTGCACCTTGACCGTACTGCTGATGGCGGTCGGCGCCCTGGGGCATGTGGCGGTGCGGGCGTTGGGCCCGCGTTATGGCTACGCGGTCGGTGCCATTGCGTCCGGGTTCGCCTCCAGCACCGTGACCATCGCCGCCATGGGCCATATCGCCGCCAAGGAACCGCAGCAGTTGCGCACGCTGGCGGCTGCGGCGGTTTTCTCCAACCTGGCCACGGTGGCGCAGGTGGCCTTGATTCTGGGCACGGTAGAGCCGGCGTTGCTGGCGCAAATGGCCTGGCCGTTGCTGGCCGGTTTTGTCGCCATCGCGGCTTACGGCATTTGCCTGATGCTGCGCACCCCCACGTCGGCCGCCAGCGAGGCTATCAAGGTGGGCGGTGCATTCGATCTCAAACTGGCGTTAATCATGGTGCTGATGATGACCGGCATTACGTTTGTCTCATCGGCGATGCTGTATTACTTCGGCGAATGGGGCGTGATGGTCACCGCCACCCTCAGCGGCTTCGCTGACGCGCATGCGTCTACAGCTTCGATTGCCGCCCTGACCGCCAGCGGCCAATTGGCCGTGCAGGCGGCGCCGATCCCGGTGTTGCTGGCGGTCAGTTGCAATTCCCTGAGCAAGTGCCTGGTGGCCTGGGTCAGCGACGGTCGCCGCTTTGCCGGCTATGTGATTGGCGGCCAAGCATTGCTGACCGCCGCGACATGGCTGGGCCTACTGATCGGTTGAAACGGCTCAAAGAGGGATGTGCAACGTGGCCCGCAGCCCGCCGCCGGCACGGTTGTCCAGACGGATCTGACCGCCCAGGCGCTGGGCGATGGTGTGGACGATGGTCAAGCCCAGGCCTGCACCGTGGGCATTGCCACGGCTGTAGAAGCGCTCGAACAAGCGCTCGCGGTCCTGTTCGTCGATCCCGGGGCCCTGATCGTCCACCGTCAGCTCGAATGCCGTGTCAGTCTTGTGCAACCCCACGGTAATTACACCCTGTTCCGGAGAGAAATTCGCCGCGTTGGTCACCAGGTTGGTCAGGGCGATCGCGATGGCCGCGCCGTCGGTGGTCACGGTGCAAGGCGTGTCGTCCGCGTCGAACACCAGTTCCAGGCCCTTGCTCAACAGCCAGGGCGTGAGTTGGATCAGGCTGTCGCGCACGGCGGCGGTAAGGTCCAGGGGCTGTAAGGGCGGTTGCCCGGCACTCGGCTCCAGGCGCGCCATGGTCAGCAACTGGTTGACCAGGCGGCTGGTACGGTCCACGCCAGTGATCAGGAAGGCCAGGGATTCGCGACGTTCAGCCTCGGTGCCGGCCTCCAGCAGGTTTTGCGCATGCACCCGCAGCACCGCCAGCGGGGTTCGCATTTCGTGGGCCGCATCGGCGATAAAGCGTCGTTCGCGACCCAGCAGGTCCTGGAGCTGCGCGAGCATACGGTTCAGGGCGGCCTGCATGGGTTCCAGTTCGGTGGGTAAGGGCGTCAGTTGCATCGGCTCCAGGGAGCCGGAGTGCCGGGCGCGTAACGTTGCGGCCATATCAGCCAGCGGCTTGAGCCCCCAACCGATGGCCAGCCAGACCATCATCGCCAGGATCAGGCTGCCCAGCACGTTCGGCCACAAGGTGTGGCGCACGATACGACCGACCAGGTCGGCGCGCACATCGTCGCGTTCGCCGACCCAGATGCGCAGGCCGCTGTTCTTGTCCTTGAGCAAAAAACCGCGCCATTGCCGGCCATTGAGGTCGTCCACATTGCTGTAGCCGGGCTGTTCGGGCGGAGTGGCGAACGTGGGAGCGCTGGAGGTGAACACCAGGCGTTCGCCCTGGGGGCTCCAGACCTGGAAAGCCACCTTGCTTTCGTATGGATGCCCGTTGACTTTAGGGTTGGCCTCGGCCAGCGCCTTGTTGAAGGCGCGGTACAGGTCGGCTTGCTGCTCGTTCGCCAGCGGCAGGCTCATCAGGCCTTGTAGCAACCGGGCGTTTTGCGCCAGTTGCGCATCGTAGACTTCGGCAATTTCGTGGTTGCTGTCATGCAGGTTCAATGCGCTGATCAGCAAAAAACCGCCGAGCAGCAGGCCGATAATCAAGGTCAGGGTGCGGCGGCGAATCGAGGTCACACGCGATCCTCCACCAGATAACCCACGCCGCGCACAGTGCGGATCAATTCGCTGGAGAACTTTTTGCGCAAGTGGTGGATATGCACCTCCAGGGTGTTGCTTTCGGCTTCTTCGTTCCAGCCATACAGCAACTGGATCAACTGATCGCGGGTCATGACCCGCCCCGGGGGCGAAAGCAGTTCATGCAGCAGTTGGTATTCCTTGGGGGTCAGCGACACCGGTTGATGGTGATAACTGACTTGCTGGGTGCTGGGGTCCAGGCAAATGCCCGCATGTTCGATCAGCACCCGCGCCCGGCCGGCGCTGCGCCGCAGCAGGGCGCGCAAGCGGGCCTTGAGTTCGGCCAGGTCGAAGGGCTTGATCAGGTAATCGTCGGCACCGGCGTCGAGCCCGGCGATGCGGTCTTCGGTGGCATCCCGCGCGGTCAGGATCAGCACCGGTACGGTGGCACCGCCGTCGCGCAGGCGGCGCAGCACCTCCAACCCGCCCATGCGCGGCAGGCCGAGGTCGAGCACCACCACGTCGAAGGTTTCGCTGAGCAGGGCATGCAGGGCGCTGCTGCCGTCCTTCAACCAGTCGACGGTGTAACCCTCGCGCGCCAAAGCCTGGTGAATCCCTCCGCCCAGGGCTTCGTCATCCTCGATCAGTAATAGACGCACGCGCGCTCCTGTCAGTTGAATTGCTTGGCGATCTCGGCCAACAGGCGCTCGATCTCTTTGCGCCGCCCGGCGTCGGCGCTTTCCCGACCTGGGCGGGGAGCCGCCAGTAGGGCCTTTTGCAGGGCATCGCGGGCTTGGTCATAACGTTTTTGCCGGTACAGGTGATCGCCCCAGAAGTACAGACTATCAATGCCTGTCGGGTTGACTTGCAAGGCCTGTTTAAGCAACTGCTCGGCCTTGTCGGCGTCACCGAAACCAATCGGCCAGCCCGGAACGCGATCGTACAGCGCCGCCAGGCTGGTATAGGCCGAGCCTTGCAGGGCGGTGGGGTCGAGGGCGAGCGCGCGTTCCAGGTCGGCCTTGGCGGTCTTGGCCTTGCTCAACGCGCCGAGTCCGCCCTGGGCACCGGCCCAACTGCTGGTGACGATACCCGACCAGATCCAGGCTTCGGCGGCCTGCGGACGGGCCTGGGTGATGGCATTCGCCTGGCCGGCCAGTTGCTCGAAGGCCTGGGTGCGTTGTGCCTCAGGCAGGCCGTATTGGATCTCGGCCCAGCGTTGTTGGATCGTGGTCAGCCGTTGCTGGTCGGCGGCGTCCAACGCCCAGGTGAGGGGGCTCAGGGCACTGAGCACAAGGGCGGCAATCAGTGTTCTCATGGGGTTAGTCCTTGTTAACAGGGGTATCGCTCAAGCGGCGCACCAGGGGCAGTTGTTTACGCAGGCCACGGTCGACCAGCTTCGGCAGCAGGCTGTTGAGGCGCACGAAGAAACGCTCCGGCCAGCCCAGGTACAGGTCGCGACGGTCGTCCACAATCGCCTTGATCACCGCCGACGCCACGGTGTGCGGGTCGTCGATGTTGGACTTGAGCGCCTCGTTCAGGGCCTCGGCCGCCGCGCTGTTCATTGAGGTGCGGGTGGCGCGCGGCGCTACGTACAGCACGCCGACGTGGGTGTCGGCCAGTTCGCGGCGCAAGGCTTCGGAAAACCCGCGCAAGGCAAACTTGGTCGCGCAGTAGGTGGCATAACCGGGGTAGCCGATGGAGCCATAGGTGGAACCGACATTGACCACCCTGGCGCCCGCCGCTTGTTTGAGCATCGGCAACAGCAGCCGAGTCAGACAGATCGGCGCGCCGATATTCAACGCGAGCATCTGGTTGATCTCGGCGTCGTCCAGTTGCTCAAGCATGGCGAAGTGGTTGATCCCGGCGGTATTGATCAGCAGGTTGATACCGCCGATGGCTTCGGCCGCCGCCAGTACCTTGCGCCGGTCGGCCAGGAATGTCAGGTCGGCGCTGACCCAGCACAACTGCTGCGGGTATTGCGCAAGCAGCACATCCAGCGGCGCACGGTGGCGCGCCACCGCCAGTACCTGCGCACCACTGGCGCACAGCATGGCCGCTATCGCCAGGCCGATGCCGCCGCTGGCGCCGGTCAGCACCACGCGGGCCTCAGACAGGCGCATGGGCGGTCTCCCCGAGGCGTGGCAGGTTGCGGAACATATCGGTATAGAGCGCGTAGACCACCTTGGACGCACGGATCACCGCGGCTTGATCCTCAGGGTCGTCGAGACGGTTCATCAGGCCGCGATAGGTCTGCATATGGCCGATATCCAACGCCCCGTGGGAGTTCAAATAGCTGAACGCCTCGGCCGGCAGTTGCAGGCGCTCGCGGATGCTGCCGGCGGCATGGGTGGCCAGGGCGATACTGGTGCCTTCCAGTACGTTGACCATGCCGAACAGGCCGACCGGGTTATCGCGGGCGATCAGGTCGTAGAGGTAGCTGACCATCAGCTCAATGGGCAAGCCAGGGCGTCCGTCGCGCACGGCTAGCCTATCACCGCCGCAGGCCTCGATATCATCCAGTACCCAATGTTCATGGCCGTATTCGTCTTCGATGTACTCGCACACCGCCTTGCGCAGCCATTCCAGGCGTGACGGCAAGCGTGCGCCGCAGGCCATCATCAACGGCACCGTGTGGCGGACGTGGTAATAGGCCTGGGCCAGAAAGGCGCGGTAGCTGTCGAGGCTGACCTTGCCTTCCAGGGCATCGCGAATGATCGGCAGGCTGAACAATGCCTGGCGTTCGTGCTGGGTGGCGTCTTGCAGGGTGTCGAAGAAATTCACGATGGCGTGTCCTCATTCAAAGGTTGAGTAAAGTGGGCGTGGTAACGGGCGACGATGGCGTCGCGCCGAGGCCGGCCATTGGCGGTGAGCAGGCCGTTGGCGGCGGTGAAGGGGGCGTCCAGGCGCGTCCATTGGTGGACCTGGGCATAGTCCGGCAGGCCGGCATTGGCCTCGGCCACGGCGGCGGCCAGTTGGGCGTCGCTGCAGTCGGCGCGATGGGGCCAGAGCAGGGCGTGGTTGTGGGGCAGGGCTTCGCCGTAGACGAATGCCTGGGCAATGTCGCCGCCTTGGGTCAGTTCGGCCTCGACCCAATCCGGGTTGACGTTGCGCCCGTAACTGGTGACGAACTGGTGTTTCTTGCGCCCCTTGAGGTACAGAAAACCATCTTCGTCGAAGGCCCCCAGATCACCGCTGGGCCACCAGGTGTCGGGCTGTTCGGTCTGGCCGAGGTAACCGAGCAGGGTCGAGCCTTTGATCAGCACTTCACCATCCTCGGCCAGGCGGATATCCACATGGGGCAAGGGCCTTCCGACGCTGCCCGGGCGCTGCGCCTGCGGCACGTTGAGGCTGACCACCGAGGCGCACTCCGACAGCCCGTAGCCTTCGAAAACCGGCATGCCCAACTGCTGGGCGCGCTGCAACAAGGCCTTGGACACACGGGCGCCGCCCACGGCGGCAAACCGCAAGCCCCGGGGGCTGAAAGCCTTTTGCTCGGCGGCGATGACCAGCATCAGCAGCAGTTGCGGCACCAGGATCAGGCTGTGGGGTTGGCGCGCGGCCAGGCAACCGAGCAATTGCGCCGCATCCACCGCACTGGCGCCCTGGATACCCAGGCTTTTTTGGCTCGGCACACTCAAGGTGGCGCCGGCATACAGCGCGGCGTAGCAGCCCAGGTTCTCCAGCAGAATCGCCAGGGGCAGCAGCGCCAGGTGATGGCGCGGGTCATTGACGTGACTGGCCTGGTACAGATCGCGGGCTACCCGCAGCAGGCTCTCGCCACTCAGGCATACGCCTTTGGGCGCGCCGGTGGTGCCGGAGGTGAAGGTGACTTTGGCGGTGCCCAGGGGCATTGAGGGTCGCCCGTCGAAGTGCCGGCACCAGAAATCGCCGACCTTGTGGTAGCCCAGACCCTCCAGCTCCTGGCTCAGATAGGGTTCGGCGATGACCCGCTCGGCGTGGCTTTGCTCCAGGCAGTGGGCACGCTGAGCCGCGCTGAAGAACGGTGGCAACGTCAGGCAGGTCAGGCCCTCGAACAGCACCGCCAGGTCCCAGAGCATGGCATCGACGCCATTGTCCAAGGCCAGCGCCACCACCTGTACGCCCTCATCGCGCAGACGTTCGCGCCGATAGGCCACCTCGGCGAACAACGTGGCGTAGTCCATTTTCAGTGAGTCGCCCCACAGAGCGATGGCACCGTCGTTACGTTCGGTATGGCCACGCAGCACGGCGTGGAATCGCAGGGTTTCAGGCGACATGGCAAGTGTCCTCAAGGGTGGTAGGCAGGCCCAAGCGCGAAAACAGGCCCATGTTGCGTAAATGCGTGAAGCCGGCGCGGATATTGCCCACATGCACCCACGGCTGGCTTTCGTAATAACGGCCCCAGTTAAGGCGCTCATCGCCCAAGCGTTGCGGGTCGGCGGCACACAGGGTCACGGGCTTGAGCCCAAGGCGATGGAAGCTGTTGACCAGCCCCGCATTGCCGGTAAAGGCCACCCACTCCAGCCCCCCCATGGCCAATAACCAAGTGATGGCAATGATGCTCAGGCGTGCACTGCCGTTATCACTGGCGGCCAGGTTGCCGACCTCGGCGATGGCGCGCCGCTCCACTGGCTGGCCGGCAGCGGCGCAGACCAAGGCCTCGATCGGATGATCCAGGTAGTGCTCCAAAAACAGCGCTTCGCTGCGGGCCAGGCGTACCCCGGCGACGGCGCACAACTCGCCGTCGGCCTGGCTGACGCCAAACAATTGCGGCATGAAGTGGCGGATGTCCGCGCCATGGGCCAGGCGAAAGCGCTGCTGGATGAACGCTTCGAAGGCCGGGCGCCGAGGGTCTTCGGGCAGGGCGCGGCTCAGGTGCAGCGGGGCGCTGTCGGCGTGGCCGAACAGCAGGGGCAACGGGATGTTCCAGTCGAAATCGGGCATTTGGCGGTTCGCCTCCCACGTCAAGTTGGGAGGAGTATCAGCAGCCTTTCTTAACGAAGTCTGAAGGTGGGCGTAAACATCGTCGTTCGGTCTTCAGACTGGCTTAAGACTGCCAGGGCAGGGTGGCGCGGACTTTCCAGGCCGGCCTCGGCCATCACTTCCTCAAAAGGCGACTTTTCCATGAACCAATATTGGGTAACGCAGCGCTACGCCCGGTTATCGATGACCCTGCACTGGCTGATGCTGGCGCTGTTTGTCGGTGTCTATGCCTGCATCGAAATCAAAGGCCTGCTGCCTCGCGGCAGTGTGGCGAGGAGCTTCATGGCGGGCACTCACGGGCTGCTGGGGATAGGTATTTTCCTGTTGGTGTGGGTGCGCTTGCTCGGGCGTCTGGCTCCTCGTCCGGCCATCGTGCCGCGGCCTCCCATCTGGCAAACGGCGTTGGCGCACCTGATGCACCTGGCCCTGTATGGCTTGATGATCGTGACGCCGCTGCTGGCCTGGCTGATGCTTAGCGCCGGGGGCAAAACCCTGCCGTACTTCGAGTGGCCCTTGCCCGCCCTGGTGGCGATGGATCCGGACCAAGCCAAGGTGTTCAAGCACTGGCATGAGTGGCTGGGCAATGCCGGTTATTGGCTGATCGGCCTGCATGCGGCCGCCGGGCTGTTCCATCACTACTGGGTGCGCGACAACACCCTGATACGCATGCTGCCTAAACCGCGTAATCGCTGAAGTTGCGACAAATCAGCTTGATGAAACGTTTCTTCTAGCGACAAATGGCGCACGCAAGCGCTTGCGTAAGTAAATGTATCTGATTAGAGTCGGTGCCAATCGGCTCTGATCCAAAGGGGGCCGAACGACAAAAATAATAAAACCAGGAGCTCAGACATGAGCCTTGAACCCTTGCTGGAAATGCAGGGCATCAGCAAAACTTTCAACGGTTTGCGCGTGCTCAAAAATGTCGGCCTGAAGGTTTACCCCGGCGAAATCCACGCCTTGATGGGGGAGAACGGCGCCGGCAAATCCACTTTGATGAAAATCCTCTCCGGCGCTTATCAGGCCGATCCCGGCGGTGAAATCCGCATCGGCGGCGAGCCCATCGCCACGTTCAATCCCGCCACCGCCAAAGCCCTCGGCATCGCCGTGATCTACCAGGAACTGAGCCTGTGCCCGAACCTGAGCGTGGCCGAGAACATTTACCTGGGCCGCGAACTACGGCGCGGTTGGACCATCGACCGCGCCGGCATGCAGGACGGCTGCGTCGAGGTGCTGCAACGCCTGGGCGCCGAATTCACCCCGGCCACGCGGGTCAGCAGCCTGTCGATTGCCGAGCGCCAACTGGTGGAGATCGCCCGCGCTTTGCATGCCCACGCCAAGATCCTGGTGATGGACGAGCCCACTACGCCGCTGTCGTCCCGCGAAACGGATCGCCTGTTCGCGCTGATCAAACAGCTGCGCAGCCAAGGCCTGGCAATCATCTATATCAGCCACCGCATGGCCGAGATCTACGAGCTGTCGGACCGTGTATCGGTGCTGCGCGACGGCCAGTACATCGGCGAACTGACCCGCGAGGCGCTGTCGGCCGAGGTGCTGGTGAAAATGATGGTGGGCCGCGACTTGTCAGGGTTCTATAAAAAGGACCACGCGGCGTACGACCCCGGCGCCGTGGTGATGCGCGTCCGCGACATGGCCGACGGCAAACGCGTGCGCCAGTGCAGTTTCGACCTGCATGCCGGTGAGGTGCTGGGCATTGCCGGGCTGGTGGGGGCAGGGCGCACCGAGCTGGCGCGCCTGATCTTCGCCGCCGACCCGCGCACCAGCGGCACCCTGGAAGTGGTGGGCAAGACCGTCACCCCACTGCGCACCCCGGCGGACGCGATCCGTGCCGGCGTGGTGTACCTCACCGAAGACCGTAAGGCCCAGGGCCTGTTCCTCGACATGAGCGTGGCCGACAACATCAACGTCTGCGCCTGTGTGCCGGATGCCCGCGCCGGTGGTGTGCTTGACCAGGCGCACGCCGCGCAACGCTCAAATGACGCGATCAAGTCGCTGTCGATCCGCGTGGCGTCGGGCAAGGTCAACGTCGGCGCGTTATCCGGTGGCAACCAGCAGAAAGTCCTGCTGGCGCGCTTGCTGGAGGTCAAGCCCCATGTGCTGATCCTCGACGAACCCACCCGTGGCGTGGACATCGGCTCCAAATCCGAGATCTACCGCATCATCAATCAGCTGGCGCTGGCCGGGGTGGGCATTGTGGTGATTTCCAGCGAGCTGCCGGAAATCATCGGCACCTGCGACCGCGTGCTGATCATGCGCGAAGGCCAATTGGTGGCCGAAGTCGGCGGGGCTTCCGGCCACGCTATTTCCCAGGAACGTATTATCGACCTCGCCACCGGTGGCGATCAGGTGGCTGCCCATGGCTGACTCAAACAACACAATGACCCTCACACCCATAGGCAAAGCCGAACGCGCCCGCGAGTTGATGCGCACGGTCGGCATGTTGCCGGTGTTGGTGTTGCTGCTGGTGGGCTTTGCCCTGGCCAGTGAAAACTTCCTGACCTTGCAGAACCTGTCGATCATCACCCAGCAAGCCTCGGTGAACGTGGTGTTGGCGGCGGGCATGACCTTTGTGATCCTCACTGCCGGCATCGACCTGTCGGTGGGCGCGATCCTGGCGGCGTCGGCGGTGGTGGCGTTGCAGGCGTCGATGTCGCCGCAATTCGGTATGTTCGGGATCGCCGCCGGCATCGGCTTCGGGCTGTTACTCGGGCTGGTCAACGGCGGGCTGATCGCCTTTATGCGCCTGCCGCCGTTTATCGTCACCCTCGGCGCGCTCACCGCCATGCGTGGGCTGGCGCGGCTGTTGGCCGACGACAAGACGGTGTTCAACCCGGATCTGCCGTTTGCATTTATCGGTAACGACTCGATCCTTGGCGTGCCATGGCTGGTGGTGATTGCCGTGGCGGTGGTGGCGCTGTCGTGGTTTATCCTGCGGCGCACGGTGATGGGGGTGCAGATCTATTCGGTGGGCGGCAACCCAGAAGCGGCGCGGCTGTCGGGGATCAAGGTGTGGAAGGTGCTGTTGTTCGTCTACGCCATGTCCGGTGCGTTGGCCGGGCTGGGCGCGGTGATGAGCGCTTCACGCCTGTTTGCCGCCAACGGCCTGCAACTGGGGCAATCCTACGAGCTGGATGCGATTGCCGCGGTGATCCTCGGCGGCACCAGCTTTACCGGCGGCGTCGGCACCATCGGTGGCACGCTGATCGGCGCGCTGATCATTGCCGTGCTCACCAATGGCCTGGTGCTGCTGGGGGTGTCGGATATCTGGCAATACATCATCAAAGGCATCGTGATCATTGGCGCAGTGGCGCTGGACCGTTATCGCCAGTCCGGCGCGCGCACCTGATTTATCTCCTACAACAATCACAAGTGAGAAGCGCATGAACTTTAAACGTATCGTTCCCGTCATCGCCCTGGCTGCCCTGATGTCCCAGGCAGTACAGGCCCGTGAACTCAAAGCGCTGGGCATCAGCATGGGCTCGCTGGGCAACCCGTATTTCGTAACCCTGGCCGACGGTGCCACGGCGCGGGCCAAGGCGTTGAACCCCAACGTCAAGGTGACCTCGGTGTCCGCCGACTATGACCTGAGCAAACAGTTTTCCCAGATCGACAACTTCATCTCGTCCAAGGTCGACTTGATTCTGCTCAATGCCGTGGACCCATCGGCCATGGCCTCGGCGATCAAGAAAGCCCGCGACGCCGGCATCGTCGTAGTCGCCGTGGATGTGGACGCCAAGGGCGTGAACGCCACCGTACAGACCGACAACGTCGAAGCCGGCAAGCTGGCCTGTCAGTACCTAGTGGACAAGCTCTCGGGCAAAGGCAATGTGATTATTCAGAACGGCCCGCAGGTCACAGCCGTGACCGACCGCGTCAAGGGCTGCAAAGCCGCATTGGCCGGCGCGCCGGACATCAAGGTGCTGTCCGACGATCAGGACGGAAAAGGTTCGCGCGAAGGCGGGCTGAACGTGATGCAGGGCTATCTCACCCGTTTCCCGAAAATCGACGGCCTGTTCGCGATCAACGACCCCCAAGCCATCGGTAGCGATCTGGCAGCCAAGCAGCTCAAGCGCAGCGGTATCATCATCACCTCGGTGGATGGCGCGCCGGACATCGAAAATGCACTGAAGAGCGATACGCAGATCCAGGCCTCCGCCAGCCAGGACCCGTGGGCCATGGCCCAGACCGCCGTGGACGTAGGCAATGACATTCTCAACGACAAAGCCCCGGCCGACGCGGTGACGTTGCTCACGCCGAAACTGATCACCCGCGACAATGTCGGCAGCTACAGCGGCTGGTCGAGCAAACACTGAGTCCGTCTGAGGAACCGCGCCATGGTCACCATGGACGATGTGGCAAGCCGCGCCGGGGTGTCGACTTCAACCGTGTCCCATGTGGTGAACGGCACCCGTAAAGTCAGCGCGGCGACGGTGCTGGCGGTGCAGCGTGCGATCCAGGATCTGGGTTACATCCCCAACACCCTGGCGCGCTCGCTGGCCCGTTCCAGCACCAGCACCATTGGCGTGGCGATTTCGGCGCTGTCCAATCACTACTTCAGCGAGACCGTGCACGCGATTGAAACCGAGTGCGCCAAGCACGGCTACATGATGCTGTTTGTCGACACCCATGATGACCCGCAGCAAGAGTTGCGGGTAGTGACGGCGCTGCATCATCGGCGTGTCGACGGTATTGTGCTGGCTCCGTCGAATGGGTCTCTGGCCCTGGAGTACCTGCGTGCCAACCAGATTCCGGCGGTGCTGGTGGATCGGATGATGAGCGCGCAATTTGATCAGGTCGGGGTGGAAAACGCGCGGTCCACGCAAACCTTGATCGAACACCTGATAAGCCACGGACATAGCCGTATCGGCTTTATCGCCGGACGTGTGGGGTTCAGTACCACGGATGAGCGGGTGGCCGGCTACACAGCGGCGTTGCAGGGGGCGGGGTTGGCCGTTGATCCGCAGCTGTTGGTCAACGGCGGTTCCAGTACCGAGCCGGCTCGTCAGGCCACGGTGCAACTGTTGGGCCTGGAGTCGCCACCGACAGCGATTATGGCCGGTAATAACTTGATGACCCTGGGCGCGATGCACGCTCTGCGTGATGCGCACCTGGAGGTCCCGGCGCAGATGGCGTTGGTGGGGTTTGATGATTTTGATTGGGCAGACTTTTTCGTGCCGCGACTGACCCTGATCGCCCAGCCTGTGCAGGCGTTGGGCGCCCAGGCGGTCAATCTACTGCTGCAACGCATGGCATCGCCCACTGCGCCCACCCAGTGTGTGCGCCTGGCACCAACCCTGCGAATACGCAATTCCTGTGGCTGCCACTGATTGGAATCACATACGTATGAACAGTCCGGTTTCCTTGGGCATCGATCTCGGCACCTCTGAACTCAAAGCCATCCTGATGGACCTCGACGGCAACGTCCTGGCCCATGCCGGCGTGCGCCTGAGCGTTTCACGACGCCACAGCGGCTGGTCAGAACAGGCGCCGCAGGATTGGTGGCAAGCCTGTGTGCAGGCGCTGGGCCAGCTGCGCAGCCATCCGGCGTATACCGATGTGGCCTGTATCGGCCTGTCCGGGCAGATGCACGGCGCGGTGCTGTTGGGTGCGGACGACCGGGTGCTGTATCCGGCCATCCTGTGGGATGACTCCCGCGCCGTGGCCGAGGCAGAACGCCTGGGCGCGGATTTCGCCGATGTCACCGGCAGCCTGCCGATGGCCGGGCTTACCGCGCCGAAGTTGCTGTGGCTGCAGGAGCATGAACCAGAGGTGTTCAAGGCCATCGACTGCGTGTTGTCGCCCAAGGATTACCTGCGGTTGTGTCTGACTGGCGAGCGCATCAGCGAAATGTCCGACGCCGCCGGTACGCTGTGGCTGGATGTGGCCCGGCGCGAGTGGTTCATGCCGATGCTGCGCGCCACCGGCCTGGCGCCGTGGCAGATGCCTCGACTGGTTGAAGGCGGCGCGCCAAGCGCACAGTTGACCGCGACGCAGCTGGGGCTGTCGCCCGCGGTGGTGATTGCCGGCGGTGGCGGCGATAACCCGGTGGCGGCGGTGGGCATCGGTGCGGTCCATGCCGGGGACGGTTTCATCACCTTGGGCACCAGCGCGGCGATTGTGGCGATCACCGACCACGCCGCCGGCAACCCGGCCAGCGCGGTACATAGCTTCTGCCATGCGCTGCCGGATCGCTGGTACACCATGGGCGCCATGCTCGCCGGTGCCAGTTGCTTACGTTGGGTCACGCGGTTGACCGGGATGGCGGATGAGCAAACCTTGCTAGCGCAGGTCCAGGCGCAATTACCGATCGAACAGGTGGTGCCGCTGCACACGCCGTTGTTCCTGCCGTACCTGGCCGGCGAACGCACGCCACACAACGACCCCTTGTTGCGCGGCGGCTTTATGGGGCTAGGCCATGACTGCACACCGGCGATGCTCGGCTATGCGGTGATGGAGGGCGTCGGCTTCGGCCTGCTGGATGCGCTGCACGCGGTGCAATCGGCCGGCGCACAGGTCGGCGCCTGCGCTTTGGTAGGCGGCGGCGCGCGCAGCGCGTATTGGGCGCAGTTGCTGGCCAACATCCTGCAACGGGAGATCTACACGTTGCACGGCAGTGAACTGAGCGCCTGCATCGGCGCGGCGAAACTCGGGTTCATGGCAGTGGGCGAGGGCGCAGACTTGCTGGCGGCAGGTATGCCGATCAAGGCGCGCTACTTGCCGGATGCGACACAGCGGGCGGTGCTGGATGAGCGTTATCGGCGGTTTCAGGGACTGTTGGAGGCGGCGAAAGGGTTGCGGGCCTGAGCAATCAGAGCTTGCCGTCCAGAAAGCTGATCAGTCGCGACTTCGTGATAGCGCCGATTTGCGTCCCTTCTACATGACCGCCACTGAACAGCATCAGCGTAGGAATGCTACGTATGCCATATGTTTCCGCCGTGGCCGGATTCTCGTCGACATTGAGTGTGGCAACCTGCAACCGATCTGCGTATTCCTCAGCGATCTGTTCGATAGACACCGCAAGCATTTTGCACGGGCCGCACCATTCGGCCCAGAAGTCGACCAGTACAGGTTTGGTGCTGTGGATAACGTCGTCCTCGAACGAATCGTCAGTGATGGCTTTGATCTGACTCATAAATGCCTCCTGTGGTCTTTGAACAGCATCAGCGTGGGCACCTCGTGCACCCCGTACCGGGCCGGTGTGACGCAATGGTCGTCGACATTCAGCGTCACAATGGTCAAGCGGCCCAGGTAATCCTCAGCCATTTGCTCGAGGTAGGGCAGATGGCCACAGCTATTGTTCCAGTAATACACCAACACCGGGCCTAGGGCCTGCAACACCTGCCGATCAAAATTGGCATCGCTGACTTCTTTGATAAGTGAGCGCGTCATGGGCAACCCTCCAGCCACAGCATTGACGCTAACGCAACGAGGCGCTGAAGGCACCTGTGAAAAATGACAGGGTGTTAGATCGATTGGCGATAGCCCAAGGCGGTGCCTGTATGAGCGGGGTTGCGCCGCACTGGGCCGCGAGGCGGCCCGCGATCAAACTGCGGCGCAATGTCAGAGCGAATGGGGACAGCCGGTTCCAGGGCTGCTTGTGCAGCCCGGCGCGGAGCAAGCCCGCTCACCACAAAAAGTATTAGCCGTTGACGAAGTGCAACAGCGTCAGTGCGTGCCCTGATAGATAAGTTTGTCCGGGTTGAAGTGTTCGACCACGCTGCCCGGTTGCGGCAAGCCCAGGATGTGGCCCTTGATCTTGCCCACCACATGCATTTCACACGGCTTGCAGTCGAATTTCAGGGTCAGCACTTCGTCGCCGTGGATCAATTGCATCGGCGCCACCTTGGTCTTCACGCCCGTGACGCCCTTGGCCTGTTTAGGGCACAGGTTGAACGAGAAGCGCAGGCAGTGCTTGGTGATCATCACCGGCACTTCGCCGGTTTCTTCATGGGCTTCGAAGGCCGCGTCGATCAACTTCACCCCGTGACGGTGGTAGAAGTCGCGGGCTTTCTGGTTGTAGACGTTGGCCAGAAACGACAGGTGCGCTTCCGGGTACACCGGCGGCGGTGTGGTTTCGGCCTTGCGCCCACCACGGGGGTGCGCCGCGATACGGGCGGCGGTCAGCGCTTCGATGACTTCGCGGCGCAGGGCCTTGAGCTGCGAGTTGGAGATGAAGAACGCCTGTGGCGCATCCAGCTCGATGGCAGTGGCATGGTATTCGGTGGTGCCCAGTTGGCCGAGCAAGTCGCGCAAGGTATCCAGCGCCTGTTCCGGTTTGTTGGCCACGCCGAACGGGCCGGGCAGGGTGACGCTGGCGCTGATGCCTTCCTCGCTGGTCGCGGTGACGTGCAACTGCTCTTCACGCAAACGCGCGACCCACGCAAGGCCGATACGGCGCTCGGCCGAGGTCTTGAGCAGCGCCTGCTGCCAGTTATGGTCGAGGTTGCGGTTCAGCGGATGGTTGGGGCGCAGTTGGTGCAGGCCAGCGGGCATTTCATTCGGCTCAACGCGATAGCGGTAGCGCTTCTGGCCGTCCTCCTCGAACTCGCCCTTGGGCTCGGCGATGTTGGCACGGAACCCCACCACTTCACGCTTGACCAGCACGTTCAGGCCATCGCCATTGGACAGCGGCTCATGGGTGACCACTTGCAGGTCGCGCTTGCCGGCTTTTTCCACTACACCCACCGGCAGGCCGGTGAAGGTCGGGGTGTCGAAAGCGCCGATGTCGATCTTGCGCTCGCTGACAAAGTAGTCGGTGCTGCCGCGGTGGAAGGTTTTTTCCGGGTCGGGCAGGAAGAAATGCGCGGTGCGACCGCTGGAGGCGCGAGCCAGGTCCGGGCGGTCTTCGAGGATGTCGTCCAGGCGCTGACGGTAGTAGGCGGTGATGTTCTTCACATAGCCCATGTCCTTGTAACGGCCTTCGATCTTGAACGACCGCACACCGGCCTCGACCAGCGCGCGCAGGTTGGCGCTCTGGTTGTTGTCTTTCATCGACAGCAGGTGTTTTTCAAAGGCCACGACGCGACCCTGATCGTCTTTCAAGGTGTATGGCAGGCGGCACGCCTGGGAGCAATCGCCGCGGTTGGCGCTGCGGCCGTTTTGCGCGTGGGAGATATTGCACTGCCCGGAAAACGCCACGCACAGTGCGCCATGAATGAAGAACTCGATGGCGGCATCGGTCTCGTCGGCGATGGTGCGGATTTCCTGCAGGTTCAGCTCACGGGCCAATACCAGCTGGGAGAACCCGGCCTGATCGAGAAACTTGGCGCGGGCCAGGGTGCGGATATCGGTCTGGGTACTGGCATGCAGCTCGATGGGCGGGATATCCAGCTCCATCACCCCCAGGTCCTGCACGATCAGCGCGTCGACACCGGCGTCGTAGAGCTGATGGATCAGCTTGCGCGCCGGCTCCAGCTCGTTGTCATGCAGGATGGTATTGATGGTGGTGAACACCCGGGCGTGGTAGCGGCGGGCGAACTCGACCAGTTGAGCGATATCGCTCACTTCGTTGCACGCGTTGTGGCGCGCGCCGAAGCTGGGGCCGCCGATATAAATGGCGTCGGCGCCGTGCAGGATGGCCTCGCGGGCGATGGCCACATCGCGGGCAGGGCTGAGCAATTCCAGGTGATGCTTGGGCAAGGACATAGTTTTTTTAGTCAGGCTTGTCACGGTTGAGGCGCGCATTGTAGCCGTGAAATGCCTGACCGGCATCACTTCAGGCCTTGGCCGCCATCGCGGTGACTTCCACGCGCATGCCTTGAACCGCCAGCGCCGCCACGCCAACCGCCGCGCGCACGGGCCAGGGCTTGGCGAAAAAGCGTTTGTAGACCTCGTTGAAGGCCGCGCGATCGGCCATATCCGTCAGATAAATGGTCAGGTGCATCACCCGATCCATGGAACTGCCGGCTTTTTCCAGGGCGACTTTCAGCGCTTGCAGCGTGCATTCGCTTTGCAGGGTGATATCCCCCAGTTCCAGGCTGCCGTCGGCGCGAGTCGGGATCTGGGTCGACACCAGGATACCGTTGAAGCCGACAACGTCGGAAGAAATGGACTCGGCATCCGGGTCCGGAGTGTAAGACAGATCGTGGTTGGCCATGGGCACCTCTGGTGGGCAAAAACACAAAGGCGCCATGGTCCTCGAAATCATTGGCCAGGGCAAACCGAGGGCTATGGCAATACGCTTTTTTGACGCCAGAAAATAAAAATTAAAGCCGCGTAAAGTCGCTAAATTCGGGGCCGATAGCTACTTTAAGAAGCAGGTTCTCCGTACGGCAGAGGGTTCGTCATGTTCAATAACGCGTTAAAAACAGAACTGGCGGCCAGGAAGGCCGAAGTCAACGAATACAAAGGGCTGAATGCTGCGTTGGAGCGCTCCATGGCGGTGGTCGAATTCGACCTGAATGGTAAGGTGCTGCGGGCTAACGATAACTTCATGAAAACCATGGGTTATAGCGCCGATCAACTGGCCAACAAATCCCATCGCGACTTCTGCTTGCCCGCACTGACCAACAGCCCAGCCTACAGCGAGTTCTGGGCGGATCTGCGTGCCGGCAAATTTGTCTCGGGCACCTTCAAACGGGTGGGTGCCAGCGGTAAAACCGTCTGGTTGGAAGCCAGCTACAACCCGGTGCTGGATGAGCGTGGTCAAGTGCTGAAAGTGGTCAAGTATGCCCTGGACGTCACCAGCAAGGTCGAGCAGGAAGCCGCAACCCGCAGCAAACTCGCGGCGCTGGACCGTGCCATGGCAGTGATCGAGTTCGATCTGAGTGGCCATGTACTGGACGCCAATCCCAATTTCCTCAATGTCATGGGTTACTCCCTGGCCGAGCTCAAGGGCAAGCACCACCGCATGTTTTGCGAGCCGAGCCTGGTCAACAGTGGCGAATACGCCGACTTCTGGCGCCGCTTGAACAACGGCGAATTCTTCACCGGGCAATTCAAGCGCATCGGCAAACATGGCCGCACGGTGTGGCTGGAAGCCAGTTACAACCCGGTGTATGACCTGGACGGCACGCTGCTGAAAATCGTCAAGTTCGCCAGCGATATCACCGAGCGCGTGGAAAAATTCGAGGAAGACTCGCGCGGCGCCTCGCGTGCCTACCATATCTCTTCGGAAACCGAGCGGTTTGCCGAACACGGCACTCAGGTTATCCACGACACCGCCACGGAAATGCGCCGGATTGCCGAAAACATCGGCGCCTCTGCGCGATTGGTGGGGCAGTTGGGTGACCGTTCGGAGCAGATCACCGCCATCGTCAATACCATCCGCGGCATTGCCGACCAGACCAACCTATTGGCCCTCAACGCGGCCATCGAAGCGGCCCGCGCCGGTGACCAGGGGCGCGGCTTTGCGGTGGTGGCCGACGAGGTTCGCCAGTTGGCCGGTCGCACCAGCCGTTCCACGGCGGAAATCGCCGAGATGATCGGCATGATCCTGTCGGAAACCCGCGACGCGGTGAGCAGCATGAATGCCACCCAGGAAGGCGCGCAGCGTGGCGTCAACCTGGCGGATCAGGCGGGTTCGGTGATTCTGCAGATACGCACCAGCACCAGCGATGCCGTGAAGGCGGTGAGCATGTTTGCGTCGAAGCTGGATGAATCGGAAGTGATTCCAAAAACTGCGGTGGGCTGGGTTGGCTGACCGGGGGGCAGACCCGCGTGGGAGGAGGGGGCAGCCCCCTCGATCCACGGGGGTAGTTACTCTTTTACGTCCATGAATTCTTTGGCCCAGGCTACGTAGCTCTCGGGCAACGTATAGGTGTGGGTCAACTCGGTGGCACTGAGGTTCGAAGTGCTGTGGGTCAGTTGGCGTTGGGCGCGCAGGCTGTCGTAGGTCGCCTTGATCGCCGCGAAGTACGCGCCATGGCCGGCCACAATGACCCGCACACCCAGGCTGGCCAGGCGTTGCGCGTCGTTGAGTTTGGGATTGCCGTAGGTCACCAGCATCAACGGCACCGTGAGGTTTTGCGCAATTTTCTCCAAGTGCTCGAAGTCGCTGACGCCAACCATGCAGATGCCATCGGCACCGGCTTTCTGATAGGCCAGGGTGCGTTCGATCACCGCTTCGGTGGGTAATACGCCGGCGTTGGTGCGGGCAATGATCGACAGCTCTGGGTCAACCCGCGCTTCCAACGCCGCACGAACTTTACCGATACCTTCGTCTATGGAAATTAAATCCGTGGACTTGCGCCCGAATTGCGCCGGCAGCAGCGTGTCTTCGATGGTGAGCGCGGCGACGCCGGCACGCTCCAGTTCTTCAACGGTGCGCATCACATTCAGCGCATTGCCGTAACCGTGATCGGCATCGGCAATAAAGGGCAACTGCGCTACACGACCGATGCGGGTGGCTTGCTCAACGAACTCACTCAGCGTGATCAACGCAAAATCGGGGGCCGCCAGAACCTGCAACGAAGCCACGGAGCCGCCCAGGATACCGACCTCGAAACCCAGGTCGGCGGCAATCCTTGCCGACATCGGATCAAACACGGAAGCGGTTTCAACGCACGCAGGCGTTGCCAACAATTCACGAAAATTAACGCGCAAGGCTGAGTGGGACTTTTTTGGCATGATCTTTCCTGGTTGGGGCCATTGACGACATACGATCAATGCCTATTGGTAGACGTGTGAGACTACCACGTAGGAAAACGCGGGATTATGACGTTTGAGAATGGGGTATGCGGGAAGCACATAGGGCGGGGTTGATGATTTACATCCAAGACCCTGACACATAATTTAACATAATATACATTATGCGTAACACGACGTTACATAATCAGAGGCGATGCCCGTCACATTTCAACGGGCAAAACCCCTTGCTGTGTCAAACCTGAGCAAACCCGCCATCCACGAACATCTCGCTGCCGGTCATAAAACTGCTTTCGTCCGACGCCAGGAACAATGCTGCCGCTGCCACCTCTTCGGCTTGACCAATTCGGCCCAGAGGAATCTGCCCAGTCATGTCGTCAATGATTGCGTCTTTCTGACCGGTGCCGCTCAATGCCAGGTCCAACCCCGGTGTCGAGATCGGTCCAGGAGAAATAACGTTGACGCGAATGCCTGTGCCTTTAAGGTCCAGCGCCCAGCTTCTGGCGAAATTGCGCAGTGCCGCCTTGGTTGCGCTGTAAACGCTGAATGCTGGTGTGCCCATGGTGCCAGTCGTAGAACCGGTGAGCATGATCGAGCTGCCGGCGCTCATCAGTGGCAGCGCGTTTTGCACGGTGAACAGTGTGCCTTTGACGTTGATGCCAAATGTGCGGTCGAACGATGCTTCGGTAATTGAACCGATAGGCTCGAAATCACCTAGGCCCGCGTTGGCGAATAGCACATCAATCCGACCCTTAGTCGCCTTGATCTGCGCGAAGATGCGTTCCAGATCATCCAGTTTGGCAATATCACCCTGGATGGCGATGGCGTGCGGGCCGATCAGGTCGAGCGCCTTGTCGAGTTCTTCTTGCCTGCGGCCGACGATAACGACCTGCGCGCCTTCCTGCGCAAAGCGAATCGCGCTGGCCAAGCCTATGCCGCTGTTGCCACCGGTGATGACTGCAATCTTGCCGTTGAGCCTGCTCATGTTGCACTCCAAGGTATGTGGAGGCACAACTGTAGATCCGGACTATTCTTTTGAATAGTATGCACCTTTTGGTAAGTACCCTATGGAGTGCCCGAATCATGGCTAATACGTCATTCAACTGCGGCCTTGAAGCTGCGCTCGCCGTGATCGGCGGCAAATGGAAACCGCTGGTTCTCTACAACCTGGCGAAGAATGTCCATCGCTACGGCGAATTGCGCCGCGCCATCGGTGGCGTGACCGATAAAGTGTTGATTCAGCAACTCAAGGAATTGGAGCGCGACGAGATCATCGTGCGAATCGATTTTCAGGAGATCCCGCCGAAGGTCGAGTATTCCCTGACACCGTTCGGCGAATCTCTGGCCACTGCGCTGGGCACCTTATGTGCCTGGGGCACCGAACATATGCAGACGGTGGAACGTATCAGCCAGCGCCGTGCGGCCGCCCTCGCCCAGTCTTGAGCCCCCTCTTCTGACATCCAACTCAACTAAATGACTATTTAGTTGAGTTAAATCAATAAGTTACGAAATCAAAGCTGAAACCGATCCACCGACTGCGACAGCTTGCCAGCCAGGTTCGACAGCTCGTCCGTGGTCGACGCTGTTTGGCCTATCACACGACTGTTGTTCTCCGACATCCCGGCAATCATCTCCACCTGATGGGAGATTTCATTGCTGGCCAGGCTCTGTTCACTGATGGTGCGCGAAATGTCGTGCACCAGTTCGGTGGTATTGAGGGTTGCCTGCAGAATCTCGCGAATGGCGCGTTCCACATCGGCGGTAACCGCCATGCCTTTGTCCACTTGAGCGACGCCCTCCTCCATGCTGGTCACCGCTTCCCGGGTACTTTGCTGGATGCGCCCAACCATGCTGGCAATTTCCTGAGTCGAGGCACTGGTACGCCCCGCGAGGCTGCGCACTTCATCGGCCACCACCGCAAAACCGCGGCCCTGCTCCCCGGCCCGCGCCGCTTCGATGGCTGCGTTGAGGGCCAGCAGGTTGGTCTGGTCAGCGATGCCTTTGATCACTTGGATGATGCTGTAGATTGCCTCGGACTCCTTGTCCAGGGTGCGGATCACCTGGGCCGATTGCTGGGAGGAACGGGCGATACCGTCCATGTCGCTGACCACCTGATGTATGACTCGCCCACCGTCCTTGGCCAGGGCTTCGGCCTGGTTAGCCATTTCCAGCGCGTGCCCGGCGTGGCGGGTGATTTCTTCGATACTGGCAGTCATTTCACTGGCGGCCGCGGCCATGGTGCTGGCGGCTGAGCTTTGTTGCTGGCTGCTGTTGGCGACTTCATGACAGCCATGACTCAGTTGTTCGGTAACGCCGGTGATGCCGTGTGCGTTGCTGCGCACCACGTCGATCATGCCGCGCAAATCACGCTGCATGGTCGCCAGGCTGCGGATCAATGAGCCTGCTTCGTCCTTGCGATGCGGTTCGACAATGGTTTCGCTCAAATTCCCCTGGGCAATGCGGGCGGCAATCCTGCTGGCGGTTTGCAGTGGGCCCATAATGCTGAGTATGACCCAACGACCTTGCGCCAGAAGCAGCAGCAAGCTAGCAACCAGTACAGCGCCGAGGGTGAAGTTGGCGTTGCTTATTGTGTGCTGGGTGCCTGTGCCCGTTTGGTGCGTATGACTTTCGATAAGCTCGCTCAGGGACGCCATTTGATCCTCCAACTGACTGAAGGCGTTATTGAAGGTGTCCAACTCACCGCGTGCAGCCTCGGGATCGCCCAGCGCGAGTGCTACGATGCGCTCTGCGGCGCCGATATAGGTATCCAAGCTTGGCTTGATGGCTTGCAGCTTGTCTTTAAGTGCGGCTTCCACGGGCAACTGGAGATTGTCCGCCAGCACCTTGCGAAAGTTCTCAGCATGCTCTTTCAACGAGCTGTTGACCTCATCCTTGCTGCTGGCGCTCTTACCCAGCCCCACCAGCAGGGCAGACAACACATCGGCACGCAGAGCGTCGTGCATCATGTCGGCTTCCATATGGTTGCGCAGCACCGTCATGCTGACCTCGTTTTCGCGCACCGCGTCGCTCATCCGAGCGTTCCCCAGATAACTGACCAAGCTCATCAGCATGGCGGTCAACAATCCAGTCGCAATCAGCAGCATCAAGCGTAATTTGATCGTCATGCGGGTATCCCTGTGCCTGGAACGCCGGTTGAAAAGCCAACCGCCTGAGCGTCGTTAGTACCGTTATCGGCATCTTGTCCCTGTTATTGAAGCCTAAGTTTGCGGATCTGCGCGGATCCCTTAAGCTGAGCGGCCTTTGCTTGGCCCGGAATTGCTCCATGTCTCGACGTATTGCCCATCTCGCCCTGCTGCTGGGGTTGATCACCGCCATCGGCCCCTTCGCCATCGACAGTTACCTCCCTGCCTTGCCCACCCTGGGCGCGAGCCTGCACGCATCACCGGCGGCGGTGCAGATGAGCCTGACGGTGTTCTTTATCGTGATCGGCGTGTGCCAGCTGTTTTACGGGCCGATCAGCGATGTATTCGGGCGCAAGCCGCCGATTTATGCCGGGTTGGTGATTTTCGCGGTGGGCAGCATCGGTTGCGCATTGGCGCCGACCATTGAAGTGCTGATTGCCTTTCGCGCAATGCAGGCGTTCGGGGCCTGCGCCGGCATGGTGGTGCCCCGCGCCATTGTGCGCGACCTGTACACCGGCCATGAAGCCGCGCGGCTGATGTCCCTGCTGATGCTGGTGATGAGTGTCTCGCCGATTCTCGCGCCGTTGGCCGGCAGCCTGGTAATTTCCCTGTGGAGCTGGCGCGAAGTGTTTGCCGTGCTGGCGGTGGTGGCTGTGCTGTGCCTGGTGATGACTGTCGTGCAACTGCCCGAGACTCATCCGGCGGAGCGCCGTCTGGGCAAAACCCTGGGCAGCGCCTTCAGCAGCTACGGCGGTTTGCTGCGTGACCCTGTATTCATGGGGTTGTCGTTGGTGTGCGGCTTCGGGCTGGCCACGTTTTTCGTGTTTATCGGCAGCGCGCCGTTCGTGTACATCGAGCACTTCGGCCTGACGCCGACCCAATTCAGCCTGGCATTCGCCCTCAACGCCGCGTCGTTTTTCGCCATGAGCCAACTGACTGCGCGCCTCAGCGCGCGTTTCGGCCTGGCGCCGCTGATTCGCGGTTCGGTAATCGGTGTGGCGGTGGTGATGAGCCTGTTGGCAATCACCACGCTGTGGTCCGGCAACCTGGCCTTGATGATGTCGCTGCTGTTTATCGGCTTTGGTTTTCTCGGCCTGCTGCTGCCGGCGGCCGGCGTGCTGTCCATGGAGGACCACGGCGCCGTAGCGGGCTCTGCCTCGGCATTGCTCGGCGCGATTCAAATGATCACCGGCGCGGTGTGCATGAGCCTGGTCGGTGTGTTCGCCGACCACACGCCAGCGCCGATGCTGGTGGGGATTGCACTGTGCGCCGTCGCGGCACTCCTCACGGTGCTGTGGACCTTACGCCGCTTGCCAGCGCATTTGGCGAGCGCCCCGCCCTCCTCCTGACAGGCACCATTCGTCGGCCTTGGCCGGCATCCATTACAACTATCGGCGGGCCGAAAAACACTAACTCCATAGCTGTTTCACACACCTATGGAGACCGACAATGACTGATTACCCACGCCCGCCGTTCGCCCCACAAGCCCAAAGCGTTCCGGGTACCCAGAAGAAAATGGATCCGTACCCGGACTGTGGCGAACAGAGCTACAAGGGCTCCGGCCGCCTGGCCAACAAAATTGCCCTGATCACCGGCGCCGACAGCGGCATCGGCCGCGCAGTCGCCATCGCGTTTGCCCGTGAAGGCGCCGACGTGGCCATCGCCTATCTGGATGAGCACGAAGACGCTCAGGAGACCGCGCGTTGGGTCGAAGAAGCCGGCCGTCAGTGCCTGCTGTTGCCCGGCGATATCGCGCAAAAAGCCACCTGCCAGGCGCTGGTGGACAAGACCGTCGAACAGTTCGGCCGTATCGATGTGCTGGTCAATAACGCCGCGTTTCAGATGAGCCATGAAACCCTCGAAGAAATCGAGGATGAAGAATGGGTCAAGACCTTCGATATCAACATCACCGCCATGTTTCGCATCTGCAAGGCGGCTTTGCCGCACATGAAGGCCGGCAGCTCGATTATCAACACCACATCGGTCAATTCCGACATGCCCAAGCCGACATTATTGCCCTACGCCGCCACCAAGGGCGCCATCGCCAACTTCACCGGGGGCCTGGCGCAGATGCTCGGCAGCAAGGGGATTCGTGTCAACAGCGTCGCCCCAGGCCCGATCTGGACGCCGCTGATCGTGGCCACCATGACCGACGAGGATGTGCAGAACTTCGGCAGCGAAACCCCGCTGGGCCGCCCCGGGCAGCCGGTGGAAGTGGCGCCGATCTATGTATTGCTGGCCTCGGACGAAGCCAGCTACATCTCCGGTTCGCGTTACGCCGTCACCGGCGGCAAGCCGATCCTCTGACCGTTCTACAAATCGAACCGATCCACTGCCCGCCGCCGCTCATTGTCGTCGCGAACGTCATAGCTGGCGGTGGTCTGGATATTGGTGTGGTGCGCCAGTTTCTGCGCAATCGACAGGTCATGCTCCTCGATCACCCGCGTGATGAACGAGCGGCGGAAGTCATGGGGCATGATCTTCACGCCGACCTGTTCGCCGCGTTGGCGGGCGATGTAGTAAATCGCGTGTTTGGTGATGCGTTCACGGGTGATATGACTGCCACGGCGGATGCGGTTAAACAGAAAGCTGTCATCCTCCTCGCCCTCCTTGAGCTGTTCACGACGAAATGCCAGCCACGCCTGCAGTTTGGCAAAGGCCCAATCCGGCGCGTATTTGACCAGTTCCTTATTGCCCTTGCCGATGACCCGCAGGCTGCGTTCGGCGAAGTCGACCTGCGCGAGGTCGAGGTTGACCGACTCCGACTTGCGCATGCCTGAGCCATAGAGAATGCCGATCACCGCGGCATCACGCAGGCCCTGGGGACGTGGGTCGGCGGCGCAGGCTTCCATCATTTCGCGGATCAACGTTCGGCGCAGATTGCGCCCCTGACCCAGGCGCGTGCCGGCGGATGCCTTGACCGTGCGCATCTTGAGCAGGTGTTCCTGACTGATCAGGCTCATGCGCCAGGCTTCATTCATCACCCCGCGTACGGCATTAACGTACAGCGATGAGGTGTTGGGCGCGTAACCGTCTTCGCGCAGCGCCGCCACTAGGGCGATGACATGTTCAGGCTGCAGCAGGTGCCAGTCGATCTCTTCAAGATTGATGTCTTCGAAGCCCAGGCGGTCGGCGGCGTCTTGCAGCACATAGCGCATGGTCAATTGGCTGGAAGGTGCCAGGCGGGTGAGGTAAAGGGTCAGGGGGTTGCGCAGAAACTCAGTCAATGTAATTCAGCCTTTGGATTAAATATCCCGATCAACTCATTGTTTCATCGAGGTATTTAGTGAATTGGCGAAGGCCGAGTCTAGCGCATGACCGGCCCTGGCACAAAATCACGGGGCGGTTTCTTCGTCCTCGGTGGGTTCCTGGGGCTGGGTCTGGGCCTGGCTCCACTCGGCGTCCTGTTTCTGCATCAGGGCAAACCAGTGCTGACGCATGAACGGCAAGTACGCCTGCGGTGCCTTGGCGAAATCCTTCTCGTCGCGGTAGCAGCCCGGCAAAGGCAGCTCGGTGCCCTGCTCCTTATACTGACTGACCAGCGCCTGTTGGCCAGCCACGCTACAGTCCTTGGGCAACGGCATGCCGCGCAGCGCGCCAGCCTCTTCATCCCACCACGCCGCGCCGTAGCGGTCGACGCCGCGCAGGCGGTACTTCTCGGATTTGCCCACATGCATGATCAGCTTGAATTCATTGGGGCTGACGTCGCTGGTGCAGGTCAGCGAATAGCCGACGACGGTCTGGGTGATGCCATCCCCGTTCAGGTCAGTGACTTTGGTGGCGGTTCGGTCGAAACGCAGGGCCGCATCGAATTGGCAGTGCTGCACATCGTCGTAGAGCATCCACATACGCTTGGGGCGTTTGCCGTCAATCAGGTACTGGGCGGCGTAGACAAAGGCAGACTGGGTGCCGTCGTCGTCCCGTTCGTTGAGCTGCTCGGCGAGTACCAGCAGGTTTTTGCCCTGGCGGTCGTCCCAGGTGTAGGCCGCGATCTGCTTGCCGCGTACTTCCACGCCTTCGGGCACCTGATCGATGCTGGTCAGCGCTACCCCGTCGTCGGCCCGCACCGTGGAAATACAGGCCACGCCCAACAACAACCCCATCAATACCGGCCGCAACTGGCCGCGTAAAAGCTGCACGCTATTCATCCGTCTGCCCTGGCAATAGATGACTTACTTTACCGGCACTTGAGCGCCAATGCAGAGAAGATTCTTCATGTGGCGCTGAACTGCCCATTGTGCCGTTGAGGGTGGAACCAAGGCCTTTGAAAATCGCTCCTATTCAACCGCCTAATAGAACCCGGACGCCCCTGGGTGGCTTAGCTGAACCCTGGCTGTCTACCTGTCAAATAAACGAGTTTTTCATCCGGCTTTCATATTCGTTCCACATTTTTACGCTTAATCTTAAACCCAGTACTTCATAGCAATCCGCGCTTTACCAGCTAACCTGTTGATTATGTTTCATCTTTAGCTGTGCATTAGTGCGCAATCGCCTTTGTTTTGCTGCTGCTTTAACGCTCCAAGCTGCGCTAACCCCCGAGGTCATGAATCTTTGAAACCCTACCCTATTCATTGCGTGTCGATCGTTATCCCGGTCTACAACGAACAAGACAGCCTGCCTGAGTTGTTGCGTCGTACCACGGCAGCCTGCAACCAGTTGGCCTACGAATACGAAATCATCCTGGTGGATGACGGTAGCCGCGACAATTCCGCTCAATTGCTCGAAGACGCCGCCGCAGAAGATGGCAGCAACGTGGTTGCGGTGATCCTCAACCGTAACTACGGGCAGCATGCGGCGATCATGGCCGGTTTCGAGCAGTGCCGGGGCGAGGTAGTGATCACCCTGGACGCCGATCTGCAGAACCCGCCGGAAGAAATCCCGCGCCTGGTTGAACAAGCCGCCCTTGGCTACGACGTAGTCGCCACCGTGCGCAATAACCGTCAGGACTCCGCCTTCCGCCGCTGGCCATCGCGGCTGATCAACCTCGCGGTACAGCGCTCCACCGGCGTGGCCATGACCGACTACGGCTGCATGCTGCGCGCCTACCGCCGCACCATCGTCGACGCCATGCTCGCCTGCCGCGAGCGCAGTACCTTCATTCCGATCCTGGCCAACGGTTTTGCCCGCCACACCACTGAGATTCTGGTGCACCACGCCGAGCGTGAACACGGCGAATCCAAATACAGCGCCATGCGCCTGATCAGCCTGATGTTCGATCTGCTGACCTGCATGACCACCACCCCATTGCGCCTGCTGTCCATCGTCGGTTTCAGCCTGGCGGCGCTGGGCATGCTGTTTGCCTTTGCGTTGATCATCCTGCGCTTGGCCTTCGGCGCGCAGTGGGCCGGCGACGGCATGTTCGTGCTGTTCGCGGTGCTGTTCGTGTTCACCGGGGGCCAGTTCATCGGCATGGGCCTGTTGGGTGAATACCTGGGCCGCATGTACAGCGATGTGCGCGCCCGCCCGCGTTTCTTCATTGAAAAAGTGCTGCGCAACCAACCGGCGGCACCGGTGCCTGTGGTCGTCGTCGACGGCCTGGCGTCTTCCCATACTTCTACTTCTCCCGATCAGGTTCAGTCATGAGTTCAAAAGCCGTTGTATTTGCGTACCACGATATTGGATGTGCAGGCATCGAAGCGCTGCTCAATGCCGGTTACGACATCGCTGCCGTGTTCACCCATGCCGATGATCCCAAGGAAAACAATTTCTACGGCTCCGTGGCCCAGTTGTGCGCGCGCAACGGCATCCCCGTGCATGCGCCGGAAGACGCTAACCACCCGCTGTGGGTCGAGCGCATCGCCAAACTCAAGCCCGACTACCTCTTCTCGTTCTACTACCGCAACCTGCTGAGCGAAGCCCTGCTGGGCACTGCCAGCAAAGGCGCGTTCAACCTGCACGGTTCGTTGCTGCCTAAATACCGCGGCCGCGCGCCGGCCAACTGGGTGCTGGTCAACGGCGAAACCGAAACCGGCGTGACCCTGCACCGCATGGTCAAACGTGCTGATGCCGGCGCGATCCTGGCTCAGCAAAAAGTCACCATCGAGCGCAGCGACACCGGCCTGACCCTGCACGCCAAACTGCGTGACGCGGCCACCAGTCTTCTGCGTGACGCCCTGCCGCAACTGGCTGCGGGCAAGCTCACGGAGACCGCTCAGGACGACAGCCAGGCCACCTATTTCGGGCGCCGCACGGCCGCCGACGGCAAACTGGAGTGGAAAAAACCGGCTGAAGAACTGTTCAACCTGGTGCGCGCGGTCACCCAACCCTACCCTGGCGCCTTCTGCGCCGTGGGTGAGCACAAGCTCATCGTGTGGCAGGCCGAAGTGGTCAAGGGCAACGACGGCCTTGCGCCGGGCCGGGTGATCAGCGTCAATCCGCTGCGCATCGCCTGCGGTGAAGACTCCCTGGTGATCACGTTCGGTCAGCGTAACGACAACGGTCTATACCAGGCCGGCCCGTCCCTGGCCGACGAACTGGGCCTGGTGGACGGCTCCGTGCTGCGCGGCGCCGAATCCGGCCGTAAGCCACGCCGCACCCGCGTGCTGATCCTGGGGGTGAACGGCTTTATTGGTAACCACCTGTCCGAACGCCTGCTGCGTGACGACCGTTACGAAGTCTACGGCCTGGACATCGGCTCCGACGCCATCGAGCGCCTGCGCAGCCACCCCAACTTCCATTATGTGGAAGGCGATATCAGCATCCACACCGAGTGGATCGAGTACCACATCAAGAAGTGCGACGTGGTCCTGCCGCTGGTGGCCATCGCCACGCCAATCGAATACACCCGCAACCCGCTGCGCGTGTTCGAGCTGGACTTCGAAGAAAACCTCAAGCTGGTGCGCTACTGCGTCAAGTACAACAAGCGCGTGATCTTCCCGTCGACCTCGGAAGTCTATGGCATGTGCCAGGACCAGTACTTCGACGAAGACACCTCCAACCTGGTGGTCGGCCCGGTCAACAAGCAACGCTGGATCTACTCGGTATCCAAGCAGCTGCTGGACCGCGTGATCTGGGCCTACGGCGACAAGGGCCTGAAGTTCACCCTGTTCCGCCCCTTCAACTGGATGGGCCCACGTCTGGACCGCTTGGATTCGGCGCGTATCGGCAGCTCCCGGGCAATCACTCAGTTGATCCTGAACCTGGTGGAAGGCACGCCGATCCGCCTGTTCGACGGCGGCGAGCAAAAACGCTGCTTCACCGACATCGCCGACGGCATCGAAGCCCTGGCGCGCATCATCGATAACGATAATGACGCGTGCAACGGCCAGATCATCAATATCGGCAACCCGGAAAACGAAGCCAGCATCCGCCAGTTGGGTGAAGAGCTGCTGCGCCAGTTCGAGGCCCACCCGCTGCGTGGCAACTTCCCGCCATTCGCCGGTTTCCGCGATGTCGAAAGCAAGGCGTTCTACGGCAATGGTTACCAGGACGTGGCGCACCGCAAACCGAGCATCGAAAACGCCAAGCGCCTGTTGAACTGGGCACCGACCGTGGAGATGAGCGAAACCATCGGCAATACCCTGGACTTCTTCCTGCGTGAAGCCATGCTCGAACAGGCGGACAAGCGCTGATGCAGGCAGGTCTTCGCATCGACGTTGACACCTACCGTGGCACCCGCGAAGGCGTGCCACGGTTGCTCGAATCCCTGGATGAAGCCGGGGTAAAAGCGACGTTCTTCTTCAGCGTCGGCCCGGACAACATGGGGCGCCACCTGTGGCGCCTGATCCGCCCGCAGTTCCTGTGGAAGATGCTGCGTTCCAACGCCGCCGGCCTGTATGGCTGGGACATTCTGCTGGCCGGCACCGCCTGGCCAGGCAAGCCCATTGGCCGCGACCTGGGGCATTTGATGCGCCAAGCCAAGGCCGCCGGGCATGAAGTCGGCCTGCACGCCTGGGACCACCATGGCTGGCAAGCCAACACCGGGCGCTGGAGCGAAGCACAGTTGGTCGAGCAGATTCGGCGCGGCGTGGACACCTTGAACGACATCCTTGGCGAGCCCATCGATTGTTCCGCGGCCGCCGGCTGGCGTGCCGATGAACGCGTGGTGCAAGCCAAGCAGGGGTTCAACTTTCGCTACAACAGCGATTGCCGGGGTACCAGCCTGTTTCGACCGACACTGGCCGATGGCAGCGCGGGCACGCCACAAATTCCGGTGGACCTGCCGACCTTCGACGAAGTGGTCGGGCCGGTGGTGGCCGCCAACGACTTCAATCGCTACATCCTTGATCGCTTCGCAGCGTCGAAGCTCAACGTCTACACGATCCATGCAGAAGTAGAAGGGATTCTGATGGCTAACGATTTTCGCCAGCTGCTTGCCCAGGCAAAGCAGCGAGGCATCGACTTCACACCTCTGGGCGACTTGTTGCCCACCGATCTGACCCGCCTGCCCCAGCAACAGCTGGTACGTGGCGCGTTGAGCGGCCGCGAGGGGTGGCTGGGAGTGCAGCAGGCATGATGCGCCGGTGGGCATTGCCCTTGCTCCTGTTGGCATTCGCGCTGTGTTACCTGGCGCCGCTGGCCACCCATGGCCTGTGGATTCCCGACGAGACCCGCTACGCGCAGATCAGCCAGGAAATGCTGCTGACCGGTAAATGGGCCGCGCCGCACTTTATGGGCATCCGCTACTTCGAAAAACCGGCCGCCGGCTATTGGATGATCGCGCTCGGCCAGGCGATGTTCGGGCAGAACCTGTTTGGCGTGCGTTTCGCATCCGCCTTGAGCACCGGCCTGAGCATCCTGCTGGTGTATCTGGTAGCGCGCCGCCTGTGGAATGACCCGCGCAAAAGCCTGGTCAGCACCTTGCTGTATATGAGTTTTGTCAGTGTGGCGGCCCTGGGCGGCTACGCCAATCTCGACCCGCAGTTCACTTTTTGGGTCAACCTGACAGGAGTAGCTTTGTGGTTTTGCTTCGACAGCCGTACCCGCAACGGGCGCCTGGGCGCGTGGGCACTCTTGGGCTTTGCCTGCGGCATGGGTTTTATGACCAAGGGTTTTCTCGCCTGGTTGCTGCCGGTATTGATTGCCCTGCCCTACGCGCTGTGGCAGAAACGCTTACGCGAGCTGCTCGGTTACGGCCTGGTGGCGGTGCTGGTGGCGGTGGCCGTCAGCTTGCCGTGGGCGCTGGCCGTACACCTGCAAGAACCGGACTTCTGGCACTTCTTCTTCTGGCACGAGCATATCCAGCGCTTCGCCGGCGAAGATGCCCAGCACGCCGAGCCGTTCTGGTACTACCTGCCCTTGCTGGTCGGCTTCAGCCTACCGTGGGTGGCGCTGTTGCCCGCCACCGTCAAACAGGCCTGGCTGGAGAAACGCACGGCCTCTATCGGTTTCCTGTTGCTGTGGCTGCTGATGCCCTTGGCGTTTTTCAGCCTGGCCAAAGGCAAGTTGCCCTCCTACATCATGCCGTGCCTGTTGCCGCTGGCGCTGCTGATGGGCCATGCGCTGGCCGATAAACTGGCCCAGGGCCGTGGCCGTGCGCTGCGCATCAACGGCTGGCTGAATCTGGTATTGGGCATCGTGGCGTTGCTGGCATTAAGTTGGTTCCAGTTGAAAAAGCCGGTGTATGAACACGGTACCGAAACCCTGAGCCTGGTACTGGTCTTCGTACTGTTAATTGGCTGGATCTTCGCCAACCTGCTGCAAGCGGCACGGCCGCTGCATCTTTGGGCGGCGCCGGCCATCGGCAGCTGGTTGCTGGTGGCCCTGGCCCCGGCGGCCTTGCCCCACTCGGTGGTTTATAACAAAACCCCGGATCAGTTCATCATCGATCACCTACCGGAACTGAAACAGACCGGCGCCCTGCTGAGCAATGACCTGGGCGCCGCGTCGGCTTTGGCCTGGCGGGTCAAGCGTGCGGACGTGACCCTCTATAACACCGTCGGCGAAGTCAAATACGGCTTGGCCTTTGCTGATGCAGCCCATCACAAGGTCGACATGGCCCAGGTCCAGCAATGGATGAACGACGCGCGCAAACGCGGCGCGGTCGGCGTGGTGATGCGGGTCAAGGGTGACGACGAAGTCGCCGAAGTAAACCTGCTGCCCCAGGACGGCAAGCGCTATGAGCAAGGCAATCTGGTGATTCTGATCTTCCCGCAGGTATCGTCATGATCACCCTGTTGCTGCTATTGGCCGCTTGCTTGCTGACCTGCATGGGCCAGGTCTCGCAGAAATTCGCCGTGGAAGGCTGGCGTGACCAGTCGCACGGTTGGGCACTGAAGCTGCGTTCGCCGTGGTTGTGGTCCGCACTGCTGTGCCTGGGCTTCGGGCTGTTGGTGTGGCTGCTGGTGTTGCAACGCCTTGAGGTGGGCATCGCTTACCCGATGCTCAGCCTGAATTTTGTGTTGGTCACCCTGGTGGCGCGCTTTGTGTTCAAGGAGCCCATTGATACTCGGCACTGGCTGGGCGTCGCGCTGGTGATCGCCGGTGTAGCGCTGCTGGGGCGTCAGATATGAGCCGGGCGCGCGGGTTTGCCCTGGCCTTGGGCAGCGTCGGCCTGGTCAGCGTGGCCCAGTTGGGCATGCGTTGGAGCATGACGCGTTTACCGCTGCCCCATGAATGGCTCAATGCGCAGATCGATCTCGCAGCCCTCGGGGTGGTGTTTCTGGCGATCTGTGCCTATGCCCTGTCGATGCTTTGCTGGTTGGTGGCCCTCAAGCACCTGCCACTGGGGCGGGCCTATTCGCTGCTGAGCATCAGCTACGCGCTGGTGTATCTGCTGGCGGCCGGCCTGCCGGTGTTCAACGAACATTTTTCGCTTTCGAAAACCCTCGGGGTGGCATTTGTCATCCTGGGTGTGCTGGTTATCAACTCTCGTCGCACTTGCTCTACAAGTCCCAGGAATGCCCCATGAAAATCAGCGTATTTGGTAGTGGTTACGTCGGCCTGGTGCAGGCCACTGTGTTGGCCGAAGTCGGTCATGATGTGATCTGCATGGACGTCGATCAAAACAAGGTCAAGCAGCTGCAGCAAGGCCATGTGAGCATCTTCGAGCCGGGGCTGGCCGCAATGGTCAAGGAGAACCTCGAAAGCGGTCGGCTGCACTTTACCTACGACGAGAAACTCGCCGTCGAACATGGTGAAGTGCTGTTTATCGCGGTGGGCACGCCGTCGGATGAAGACGGATCGGCCGACCTGAAGTACGTGCTGTCGGTGGGTGACGCGGTGGCACGCCATCGAATCGAGCCGGTGATCCTGGTGGAAAAATCCACCGTGCCCGTAGGCACTGGCGACACCCTGCGCGCGCATATCGAGAAAGCCTTGCACCTGGCCGGGCGCAGCCTGGAATTCGATATCGTCTCCAACCCTGAATTCCTCAAGGAAGGCTCGGCGGTGACCGACTGCCGCCGCCCGGACCGGATCATCATCGGCTGCGAGCGTGAAGAAGTGCGCGAGGTGATGCGCGAGCTGTACGCGCCCTTCAACCGCAACCACGACCGCATCATATTTATGGACCTGCGCAGCGCCGAGCTGACCAAATACGCCGCCAACTGCATGCTGGCCACCAAGATCAGCTTTATCAACCAGATCGCCGAGCTGGCCGAGCACCTGGGCGCCGACATCGAAGCCGTGCGCCTGGGCATCGGCGCCGACTCGCGCATCGGCTACCACTTCATTTACCCCGGCTGTGGCTATGGTGGCTCGTGCTTCCCCAAGGACATGCGCGCGCTGATCCACAGTGCCAAGCAAGCCAACTGCTCCAGCGATCTGCTGGAAGCCGTCGAGGCGATCAATCAGCGTCAGAAGAGCAAGCTGTACGAGCGCATCAATGCGTTCTTCAAAGGCGAACTGCGCGGCAAGACTTTCGCCTTGTGGGGCCTGGCGTTCAAGCCCAACACCGATGACATGCGCGACGCCCCCAGCCGCGTGCTGATGGAGGCCTTGTGGGCCGCCGGCGCCCAGGTGCGCGCCTTCGACCCGGAAGCGATGCAGGAAACCCAGCGCATCTACGCCGACGAAAGCCGCCTGATGCTGATGGGTACGCCGGAATCAACCCTTGTAGGCGCCGATGCGCTGATTGTCTGCACCGAATGGCAGCAATTCAAGGCGCCGGACTTCGACCTGATCCACCAGCGCTTGAAAACCCCGGTGATCTTCGATGGCCGTAACCTCTACGACGGCGAGCGTCTGGCGCGCAAAGGCTTCCAGTACTTCCCGATTGGGCGCGGCGACTCCTGCCAACTGCCGATTCCCCAGCAGCAATGGCTGCCAGCGCTTGAGCTGGCGAAGGTCGCGGAAGCCTGAGACGTGAACAAAGCCCAGCCACTGCTGCTCACACCCACGCTTCGTCGGCAGTCCCTCGGTTTGGGCCTGCTGGCATTGCTGCTGTTCATTGCCGGAAACTGGAACCAGGCAATCATCGGCTTCGATTCGCGGTTTGTGGTGTTTGCCCAGGAAATGCTGCGCCACGGGCCGAGTTTTTTCCCGACCACCTACGGCCAGCCCTATGCCGATTATCTGGCCACTTCGACGCTGCTCACCTGGCTGCTGTCGCTGCCGCTGGGGCATGTGACCAGTTTTACCGCGTGGCTGCCCACGGCGATTGCCTCGGCCTTGATCGTGACACTGGTGTATCGCCTGGCCGCGCCCTACTCCCAGCGCTGGGGCCTGCTGAGCATTGCGCTGTTGCTGTTGAGCAGCACCTTTATCAGTGAAACCCGCGCGGTGTCCCTGGATCAGATGCTCGCCGCCGTCACATTGGCAGTGTTTTACCTGGGTTATGCCCACGATCATTTCGGCGCGGGCAAGCGCCTGCATTGGCTGTACCTGTTATTGATCGTGGGGTTTGCCGTGCGCGGGCCAATCGGCCTGGTGGTGCCTACCGGTGTGCTGTGCAGCTACTACCTGATCAACCGCCAGTGGCGTCAGCTGTTCAGTTTCGGGCTGCTGGCCCTGGCGTTGCTGGGGGCCTGCGTGGGGCTGCTGTTGCTGCTGGCCAAGCTCAGTGGTGGCGAGAACTTCATGCACGACGTGATCCGCATGCAGTTCCTGGGGCGCATGGATGGCAGCGAAGGCTCCAGTGGCGCGCTGTATTACTTCACCAGTTCCCTGGGCAATTACGCCCTGGCCTACCCGCTGGCGCTGCTGGTGTTGCTGGGCATCGGCGTGGCCCGGCCACAGACGCCTGAGCCGGCCCTGAAGCTGGTCGGCTATTGTGCCGCCGCCGCATTGCTGGTGATGCTGGGGCTGTCGATTCCCCAAGCAAAGAAGGCGCGCTACCTGCTGCCGATGTTGCCCATGGCGGCCATCATCGCCGCCTACCCTTTCAGCGCGATTCAAGGCCGCGTGTTCGCCTGGTTGCGGGGCTTGATGCTGGCGATATGGACCGCGTTGCCCGCACTGCTGATCGTCGGGTTGGTGGTGATGCGCCCACGTTACCCTGAGCAACTGAACCATTTGGCGCCGATACTCGCGTTGCTGGGAGCGTTGCAGGCGCTGGCGCTATTGAGCCTGTTCAAGGCGCGCCTGCGCCCTGTCGGCCCGGCAATGGCCGCCGTACTCGCGGTGTGGGCCACCTATATCCTGGTGGTCGAGCCGTTGGAACGCCGTGTATATGACACCCGCACCTTCACCCTGCAGGTCCATGCACAGGTCATGCAAGCGCGCGCGCCGGTGGTGCTGCACGGCCTGGGCAAAGACGCCAAGGCGATCAAGTACATGGTCAACCTCGATTGCGATCAGGTGCCGCTGTTTACCCAATTGCCTTCGGAACTGGCACCGCTGCAAGGGCCTGCCTGGCTGGTGATGAGCCAGGCGGATTATGAAGGGTTGCAGGAGCCGCGCTTGCGTTCCATCACCCCGACCCTCACCGGTGAATTCGACCGCAACCCTTATGTGCTGCTGTATCTGGCTAAATCGCCGCCGAAATAAACCTTGGCGGCGGGGCTCCCGGAGTAAAAACTCCTACGCAGCTATACGTAACGGCTGGTGTCATTTCACTTTCATGCCCTTGAAACCCAACGGTAAACTCGATCGCCAGTGGCGGTACTCATTTACCGCCACAGGCCAAGGATAACGACAAGGACGCTGTGGGCCGCAGCCACCACCGTGGTACTTCATGAGAGGAGAATGCCGTGCCAGACGATGTTCGTGACAATGTGCATGTGGGCTACCTGCCCGTGCCGCCCTTGGATCGCCTGATGGAGCTGCGTGATGCGCTGGTCGCGCTCAAAGGTCCACTGGGCAGCGAGCCAGCCTTGCAGGAGAACCTGCGCAGACGTTTATTCAACGAGGAGGCCGATGACCGCGTGCTGGGCAAAATCAACACGCCATTACCCAGTGTGATCTGTTCCATTCCCTTCGGTTGACGCCCTTCAATCCACTTTTTTTGTACTCAACCCTCATTAATATGCATTGGCGCCGAATCTTGCTGCACGGCACACTGCGCCGGTTCCTCCCCCAATCGCAGGAACGTTCAAGGACTTTTCCGGGCAACCAGACGAGTCTTTTTTTTGCCCGCCGTTTTTATGGAACCGTTCAATGCTCGCTCGCTGGTTACCTGCCGCTATCAATACCCGTCCTTCCGAATGGAGCCGCGCTGCCATCGGCATGGCGCTGGGCACGCTGTTCAGTGTCTGGCTGTGCGGCCAAGTCTTCGGCATGGAGGTTGCGCTGCACTTGCTCGGGCCGTTGGGCGCCTCGGCGGTGTTGCTGTTCGCGGTGTCGTCCGGTGCGTTGGCGCAACCCTGGTCGATCGTCGGCAGCTATCTGTGCGCTGGCATCGTGGCGCTGCTGGTGGCGCGGGTGCTGGGGCGCACCTTGGGCGGCGCATGCCTGGCGGCGGGAATGACCGTGGTGCTGATGTGCTGGCTGCGCTGCCTGCATCCGCCGGCCGGTGGCCTGGCCATGACCCTGGTGCTGGCGGACCCGGCGTCTGCTGCCCTCGGCTGGTACGAGCTGGGCGCCGTATTGATGGGCGCTGGCGCCCTGCTCGCTTGCGCACTGGCTTACAACAACGCCACCCGCACCCGGTACCCCAAAGGCGCCGTCGAATCGCCCGCCGTCATGTTGAATAATCCCCAAGCCGCTCGGGACCCCGCCGTCACCGCTGCCGACCTGAAACTGGCATTGGCCGAGATGGAACAGTTCTACGACGTGGCGCCCACGGAGCTGGAGCAGTTGATCCACGCCGCCGAAACCCATGCGCGCCGCCGCAGCATCGGCGAAGTCCTGGCCAGCCGCGTGCGCTGACCACACTGCTGCATAAATGCAAAAACGACCTGCATGATTCAAGGTTGTACGGGGCAAATTTGCACTGGTACGATCGCGAGATGGTCCGTTCGCGGACCTCTTGATAAAGAACAATAAAAGCAGGGAGTTAGAGATGACTGCTCAGGTTTCATCCGAAGCAAACCGTGCCGAGACGCCTCAGGACGAGGTGCTGGCCGAGGTCCGTAATCATATCGGCCACCTTACCCTCAACCGCCCCGCCGGCCTGAACGCCCTGACTCTTAATATGGTGCGTTGCCTGACCGCGCAGTTGCAGGCCTGGGCCGATGATCCGGCGATCCATGCCGTGGTTTTGCGCGGCGCTGGCGACAAAGCCTTCTGTGCCGGCGGCGATATCCGCTCCCTCTACGACAGCTTCAACAGCGGCGACACCCTGCACCAGGATTTTTTCGTCGAAGAATATGCACTCGATCTGGCCATCCACCATTACCGCAAGCCGGTACTGGCGCTGATGGACGGCTTTGTCCTGGGCGGCGGCATGGGCTTGGTGCAAGGCGCAGACTTGCGCGTGGTCACCGAACGCAGCCGGCTGGCCATGCCGGAAGTGGCCATCGGTTATTTCCCGGACGTGGGTGGTAGCTATTTCCTGCCGCGTATCCCCGGGGAGCTGGGGATTTACCTTGGCGTCACCGGGGTGCAGATCCGCGCGGCCGATGCGCTGTACTGCAGGTTGGCGGATTGGTACCTGGACAGCGCCAAACTGGCCGAACTGGACCAGAAACTCGACCGCCTGCAATGGCATGACACGCCTCTCAAAGACCTGCAAGGTCTGCTGGCCAAGCTGGCGGTACAACACCTGCCGGATGCACCGCTGGCGGCCTTGCGCCCGGCCATCGACCATTTCTTCGCGCTGCCCGATGTTCCAAGCATTGTCGAACAGTTGCAGGAGGTCACCGTCGCCAACAGCCATGAGTGGGCGCTGAACACGGTGCACCTGATGCAGACCCGCTCGCCCCTGGCCATGGCGGTGACCTTGAAGATGCTGCGTCGTGGGCGGCGCTTGCCGCTGGAACAGTGCTTTGACCTGGAGCTGCACCTGGATCGCCAGTGGTTCGAGCGTGGCGACCTGATCGAAGGCGTGCGCGCCCTGATCATCGATAAGGACAAATCCCCACGCTGGAACCCTCCGACGCTGCAGGCGCTCGACGCTGCGCACGTCGAGAGCTTCTTCCACGACTTCGAGCAGGTTGCAAAATAACTTATGCAAGACATTGAATACACTGAAGAACAAGTGATGATCCGCGATATGGCGCGCGACTTTGCCCGTGGCGAAATCGCTCCCCATGCCCAGGCGTGGGAAAAGGCCGGCTGGATCGACGATGGCCTGGTGGCGAAGATGGGCGAACTGGGCCTGCTCGGTATGGTGGTGCCCGAAGAATGGGGCGGCACCTATGTCGATTACGTGGCCTACGCCCTGGCGGTGGAAGAGATTTCCGCCGGCGACGGTGCCACGGGCGCGCTGATGAGTATCCACAACTCAGTGGGTTGCGGGCCGATCCTCAACTACGGCAGCGAACAGCAGAAGCAAACCTGGCTGGCGGACCTTGCCAGCGGCCAAGCGATTGGCTGCTTCTGCCTGACCGAACCCCAGGCCGGCTCGGAGGCGCACAACCTGCGCACCCGTGCCGAGTTGCGTGATGGGCAATGGGTGATCAATGGCGCCAAGCAATTTGTCAGCAACGGCAAGCGCGCCAAATTGGCCATCGTGTTTGCGGTAACCGACCCGACGCTGGGCAAAAAAGGCATCTCCGCATTCCTGGTGCCCACCGACACCCCTGGCTTCGTGGTGGACCGCACCGAACACAAAATGGGCATTCGCGCCTCGGACACCTGCGCTGTGACCCTCAACCAGTGCAGCGTGCCTGAAGCCAACCTGCTGGGCGAACGCGGCAAAGGTCTGGCCATCGCCCTGTCAAATCTGGAAGGTGGCCGGATCGGCATCGCCGCCCAGGCCCTGGGCATCGCCCGCGCAGCGTTCGAAGCGGCACTGACTTACGCCCGCGACCGCGTGCAATTCGACAAGGCAATCATCGAGCACCAAAGCGTGGCCAACCTGCTGGCGGACATGCAGACCCGCCTCAATGCCGCGCGTTTGTTGATCCTGCACGCTGCGCGCCTGCGTAGCGCCGGCAAGCCCTGCCTGTCGGAAGCGTCTCAGGCCAAGCTGTTCGCCTCGGAAATGGCCGAAAAGGTCTGTTCCCAGGCCATGCAGATTCACGGCGGGTACGGTTACCTGGAGGATTACCCGGTGGAGCGCTACTACCGGGATGCGCGGATCACGCAGATTTATGAAGGGACCAGTGAAATTCAACGGATGGTCATCGCCCGCGAACTGAAAAATTACCCGCTCTAAATGCCGCATGTGGGAGGGGCTTGCCCCCGATGACAGTGGCTCAGCCTCGATAACTGCTGATTGATCCACCGCTATCGGGGGCAAGAGCCCCCTCCCACATGTTTACTGGTCCTTGAATTCCGGCGCGCGTTTGGCCACAAAAGCCGCCATGCCTTCCTTCTGATCCTGGGTCGCAAAAGCCGCGTGGAATACCCGACGCTCAAAGCGCACGCCCTCGGACAGGCTGACTTCGAATGCACGGTTCACGCTTTCCTTGACCATCATGCTGATGGGCACCGATTTGCCGGCAATCAGCGTGGCGACCTTCAAGGCCTCATCCAGCAGTTCGTCGGCCGGCACGATACGGGCAACGATGCCGCAGCGCTCGGCTTCCACCGCGTCGATAAAGCGCCCGGTCAAGCACATTTCCATGGCCTTGGCCTTACCCACCGCGCGGGTCAGGCGCTGAGTGCCGCCCATGCCTGGCAGTACGCCCAGGTTGATTTCCGGCTGACCGAACTTGGCCCCGTCACCGGCCAGGATAAAGTCGCACATCAGCGCCAGCTCGCAACCGCCACCCAGAGCAAAACCATTAACGGCGGCAATGATCGGCTTGCGCCGATTGGCCACACGGTCGCTGTCGCTGAACAGGTCGTCCATATAGATCTGCGGGTAGGTCAGCTCGGCCATTTCCTTGATATCCGCGCCGGCGGCGAAGGCTTTTTTCGAACCGGTCAGCACGATGCAGCCGATTTCCGGGTTGGCTTCCAGGCCGTCCAGGGCCTGATTCAACTCGCTCACCAATTGTGCGTTCAGCGCGTTCAGCGCTTGGGGACGGTTCAAGGTGATCAGGCCGACTCGGCCCTGAACCTCAAGCAAAATAGTCTCGTAACTCATGTATCGGCTCCTTAGAGATTGCGTGAGATGACCATGCGTTGAATATCGCTGGTGCCTTCGTAGATCTGGCAAACCCGCACATCGCGGTAGATGCGCTCCAGGGGAAAGTCGTTCAGGTAACCGTAACCGCCGAGGGTTTGCAAGGCGGCCGAGCAGACTTTTTCGGCCATTTCCGAGGCAAACAATTTCGCCATCGAGGCTTCGACCAGCGCCGGCTTGCCGCTGTCCCGCAGCGCGGCGGCGTAATGCACCATCTGCCGCGCGACGGCGATCTGGGTGGACATGTCCGCCAGGCGAAACGCCACGGCCTGGTGCTCGATCAGCGCTTTGCCGAAACTTTGGCGTTCGCGGGCATAGTCGCGGGCGGCTTCGAACGCGGCGCGGGCCATGCCGACCGATTGCGCGGCGATACCCACGCGGCCGCCCTCAAGGTTGGCCAGGGCGATCTTGTAGCCTTCGCCCTCCTCCCCCAGCCGGTTGGCCAACGGCACCTTCACGTCTTCGAACAGAATCTGGCAGGTGTCGGAGGCATGCTGGCCGAGCTTATCCTCGACCCGCGCCACGCTGTAACCCGGTGAGTCCGTCGGCACGATAAACGCGCTGATGCCACGCTTGCCCGCAGCGGGGTCGGTGACCGCAAACACAATCACCACCCCGGCGTTCTGCCCGGAGGTGATGAACTGTTTGCAGCCGTTGAGCACGTAATGATCGCCCTCCAGCCGCGCGCGGGTTTTCAGGCTGCTGGCATCCGAGCCGGCCTGGGGCTCGGTCAAGGCGAACGCGCCAAGCATGGCGCCGCTGGCCAGGGGCGTGAGGAATTGAGCCTTTTGCTGATCATTGCCGAACTTGAGGATCGGCACGCAGCCCACGGAGTTGTGCACGCTCATGATGGTGGAACAGGCGCCGTCGCCAGCGGCGATTTCCTCCAGGGCCATGGCGTAGGCCAGGTAACCGGTGTCGCAACCGCCCCACTGTTCCGGCACCAGCATGCCGAAAAAGCCCAGTTCGGCCATCTCGCCGATGGCTTCTTTGGGAAAGCGGTGCTCGCGGTCCCACTCGGCGGCGAAGGGTTTGAGGCGTTCCTGGGCAAATTGCCGGGCCGCGTCGCTGATTTGCAGCTGTTCTTCATTGGGCAGCATGGGGAGCAGTCCTTAATACAGGCATTCGACGGCCATGGCCGTGGCTTCGCCACCGCCGATACAGATAGCGGCCACGCCGCGTTTGAGGCCTTGGTGGCGCAGGGCCGCGAGCAGCGTTACCAGGATGCGGGCGCCGGACGCGCCGATGGGGTGGCCCAGGGCACAGGCACCGCCATGTACGTTGACCTTGGCATGGGGGATCTGCAGCTTGCTCATGGTTACCAGGGTCACCACGGCAAAGGCTTCGTTGATCTCGAACAGATCGACCTCGTCCAGATTCCAGCCGGTCTTGCTCATCAGCTTGCGAATCGCCCCCACTGGCGCTACCGGGAACAGCCCAGGCTCGTCGGCAAAGGCTGCGTGCCCGTGGATCACCGCCAACGGCTTGAGGCCACGCTTGAGGGCTTCGGACTCGCGCATCAGCAGCAATGCCGCCGCGCCGTCAGAGATGGAGCTGGAGTTGGCCGCCGTCACCGTGCCGCCTTCGCGGAACGCCGGTTTCAACTGAGCGATCTTGTCCAGTTTGGCCTTGGGCGGTTGCTCGTCATGCAGGATGGTTTTCTGCTCCTTACCCACGGTGACCTGCAACGGCACAATTTCCGCGGCGAAGTGCCCGTGGCTGATGGCCTCCTGAGCACGCGTCAGGGAGGCGATGGCGAACGCGTCCTGGGCTTCGCGGGTAAAGCCGTTATGCAGGGCGCACTCTTCGGCAAAGGTGCCCATCAGGCGGCCCTTGTCGTAGGCATCTTCCAGACCGTCGAGGAACATATGGTCGAGCACACGCCCATGGCCCATGCGGTAACCGCTACGGGCGCGGTCTAACAGGTACGGCGCGTTGGACATGCTTTCCATGCCGCCGGCGATCGCCACGTCGACGCTGCCAGCCACCAGCGCGTCATGGGCCTGGATGGTGGCTTGCATGCCCGAGCCGCACATCTTGTTGAGGGTGGTGCAGCGGGTGCCTTTGTCCAGCCCGGCGCCCAGCGCAGCCTGGCGGGCCGGGGCCTGGCCGAGACCGGCGGGCAGCACGCAGCCGAACATCACTTCATCCACCGCATCAGCAGCGATGCCGGCGCGTTCGACCACGGCGCGAATCGCCGCAGACCCCAGCTGGGGCGCAGTCAAGCCCTTAAGATCGCCCTGGAATCCGCCCATGGGTGTACGTGCAGCGCTGACAATCACAATCGGATCGTTCATCGGTGGTCCTCCTTACTTGGCCGCCATGCGCAAGGCGCCGTCGAGACGGATCACCTCACCGTTGAGCATGCTGTTTTCAATAATGTGCCGTACCAGCGCGGCGTATTCGGCGGGTTTGCCCAGACGCGGCGGAAATGGCACGCCGGCGGCCAGGGACTCGCGCACCTCGGGGGTCATGCCCGCCATCATGGGGGTTTCGAAGATGCCGGGAGCGATGGTCATCACGCGGATGCCGAACCGCGCCAGTTCACGGGCGGCAGGCAGTGTGAGGCTGGCAATCGCGCCTTTGGACGCGGCGTACGCGGCCTGGCCGATCTGCCCGTCGAACGCGGCCACCGAAGCCGTGTTGATGATCACGCCGCGCTCGCCCTCGGCGTTGGCCTCGGTTTCGGCGATGGCCGCCGCCGCCAAACGCAACAGGTTGAAGCTGCCGATCAGATTGACGTTGATGACCTGGGCGAAACTGGCCAGCCCATGAGGGCCGTTCTTGCCGAGGATCTTCTCGCCACGCACCACACCGGCGCAGTTGACCAACCCGTGCAGCCCGCCAAATGCCGCGACAGTGGCCTGTACCGCCGCTTCGGCCGCCGCCTCCTGGCTGATATCGGCCACGGCACTGCGGGCGTTGTCGCCCAGTTGCTGGGCTTTGGCCGCCACAGCGTCGGCGTTCAAATCCACCAGCATCACCTTGGCACCGGCGGCGACCAGCATCTCAGCGGTGGCCGCACCGAGGCCAGAAGCACCGCCGCTGACCAGGAATACCTTGTTTTCAATCTGCATCATTGTGTCCTTAGAAAGGGATCAAGCCACCGCTGCTTGAGCTTTGGCGATTTCCTGATTACGCAAGATAAAACGCTGCAACTTGCCGCTTGGAGTCTTGGGCAAGTCGCTGACAAATTCGATTTCCCGAGGGTAGGCATGGGCCGCCAGACGCTGACGCACATGCAGGCGCAGTTCTTCGGCCAGTTCGGGCGTGGCGCGGTATTGCTCGTTGATCACCACAAACGCCTTGACCAGCTCGGTGCGCTCCGGGTCAGGCTTGCCGACCACCGCCGCTTCGATCACCGCCGGGTGTTCGACCAGGGCGCTTTCCACGTCGAAGGGGCCCACGCGATAGCCGGAAGTGGTGATCACATCGTCACTGCGCCCGACAAAACTGATGCTGCCGTCGGGGTTCAATTCCACGGTGTCGCCGCTGAGGTAGTACTTGCCGACGAAAGCCTTGGTTTTCACCCCTTCATAGCCGGCAAACCAGCACATCGGCGACTGCTCGCGGTCGATGGCCAGGATGCCGGGCTGGCCGGCGGGCAATTCCTGGTAGGCCTCATCCAGCACCACGATACGGTGCCCCGGCGAAGCGAAGCCGGCCGCGCCGACATGCACCGGATGGTCCAGGCCATGGTGATTGCACAGCACCATGCCCAATTCGGTCTGGCCATAATGGTCGTGAATGGTCACCCCCAGGTTGTCGGCGAACCAGCGGATCACTTCGGGGTTCAGCGGCTCGCCGGCGCTGCTGACAATGCGCAATTTGCCCTTGATCGACTGGGCGAACTGACTGCCGCCGGCAATCAGCAAACGGTAAGCGGTGGGTGAACCGGTCAGGTTGGTGATCCCGTACTTGTTGATCACCCGGCAGGTACTCTCCAGGGTGAACGGGCCGTCGTAGAAGGTAATCGGGTGGCCCATGGACAGCGGCCCGGTGACGCCGAAATAGATGCCATAGGCCCAGCCCGGGTCGGCGACGTTCCAGAACGCGTCTTCGGGGCGCAGGTCCACGGCGTCTCGGGTGTAGCTCTGGAACGCAACGATGGCCTTGAGCGGCACCGACAGCGCTTTGGAGGGGCCGGTGGTGCCCGAGGTGAACATCAGCAGGAACGGTTCCTCGCCACCCAGCAGCACCGGTTCGCACAGGTTGGAATGCTTGGGCAGTTCGGCCCAGAAACTGAAGTCGCCGCGCACGATGCCTTCGCCCTTGGGACCGGCGACCGTCACCACCGTGGGGCAATCCTGCACCTCGACAAGCTTGGGCCGATTCACGGCGTCAGTGACCACCAACGCCGCGCCCGAGCTGTTCAAGCGGTGTTCGATGGCTTTGGGCCCGAACGCCGTGAACAACGGTTGATACACCGCGCCGATGCGCCAGGTGGCCAGCACCACCACCAGCAATTCTGCCGTGCGCGGCAGCAGGCCGGCGACTTTGTCGCCACGCCCCACGCCCTGGGCCAGCAGGAAATTGGCGAAGCGGGCCGCCTGGTCCTGCAACTCGGTAAAGGTCACGGTGGCGCTGCGCCCGTCCTTGCCTTCCCAGAACAGCGCAATGCGCCCCGGCAGCGCATAGCGGTCGCAACATTCAACGCTGGCATTGAGGCCCAGCAAGCTGCCGGCCAAGGTGGCGTCGACGGTGTGTTGGTAATCGAATTCGGTAGTGGCGGCCAAGTAATCGCGCATCGCTTCAAATCCTTGCGTATTGTTATTTTCAGGACGTTTTTCAGGACAAGAACCTGCGAAATAGTCGCTCCAGAGCGTTGCGGCAGCAATGGTCAAAGCCTTCAACTTGGCTGACTGGTTTGGCCAAGCCTTTATTGATCATAGACCCCGCCGATCATCCGGTCGGCCCTGGCGATTGGACGCCGCGCCCGGCAGCTTCTAACCTGATGGCCTGCGCCACCGAAGAAGTTCCCGCCTGATGGCCTGCGCCACCGAAGAAGTTCCCGCCTGATGATCGTGCGTCCCAAGCCCAACCTGCTGGGCATCCTGTTTTCTCTCAAAGGCTCGATTGCCAAGCGTATTGCCTTGCGCAGCCTGCTGGTGACGCTGCTGGCGTCGGTGATCGTCTTGGTGGAAACGCTGCACCCGGCCTATTTCTCCAAGGTCAACGCCACGCCCTTCACCTTGCTTGGGCTGTCGCTGTCGATCTTTATGAGCTTTCGCAACAACGCCTGTTATGACCGCTGGTGGGAAGGCCGCAAGCAATTGGGGCAGTTGATCATTGAAGTGCGCTCGCTGATCCGACAGACCCAGGCGCTGACCGATACGTCCGAGCGCGCGAGCCTGTTGCGCGCCGTGTGTGGCTTCTCCCACGGCTTGATCGCGCGTCTGCGCCAGGAAGACGAAGCCCTTGCGATCCAGCCTTGGGCGAGAGTGCAGGCCGACCATCCGAACCTGCCCGACCAGGTCCTGCAGCAATTGGGCGCGCGCTTCAGTGAGCTGGCCGGACAAGGTGCAATCAGCGAATGGCGCTACACTCAATGGGAGAACCGCCTGGTCAGTCTGAGCCAGGTGCAGGCCGCGTGCGAACGTATCAAGCACACCCCGCTGCCCTTCCCTTACACCTTGCTGCTGCACCGCACCATCTACCTGTTCTGCATCCTGCTGCCGTTCGCCATGGCCGAGCCCTTGGGCTGGCTGACCCCGGTGTTCACCGCCATCGTCAGCTATACGTTCTTCGGCCTGGATGAAATCGGCGACGACCTGGAAGACCCCTTCGGCTTCGACGAAAACGACCTGCCCTGCAACGCCATCCTGCGCACCCTGGAGCGTGAGGTGCTGGCCGCTCTGGGGGCGACGCAACTGCCGCCGGCGTTGGAGCCGGTGGAGTACGTACTCACCTGATGCGGGTTTGACACCTGCCGTGGTCTGGTCGAAGCTTGCGCCTCTCAACGAACTGCTTACGCTTTCGGACACCTGCATGCCAAAGTCACGCCGCTACGCCCTCGTTGGCCTGTGCGCCCTGCTGTTTATTGTACTCATCACCTGGTATTTCACTCGCAGCACGCCGGTGGCGGTGCCGCCCGCGATTGCCCATGGTTACTCCAAGGCATTGAAGCAGGCGCACAATGGCGAACCGGGCGCGGCGCGCGTGCTGTATCAGCAATTGGCGCGGCCGGACCTGTCGCCCGAACGCCGCGCAGCCCTGCACGCGGAATTGCCCAACTACCCCAGCCCTCAAGCCTTGAAGCTGGCGGATAAAGACTTGGCCGACCCGTCGCCCCGGGTGCGCGAGGCGGCGATCCACAGCGTCGTCGGCCTGGTGCCTACCGGCCAGCGCACGCTGTTGCTCGGCCCGGTGCTCGACGACCCCGAACAACCCGTGCGTTTTGCCGCGGCCAATGCCCTGCTGGGCTTGTCGCCGGATACCCTGGGCCTGTACTTCGGCCCGTTGCAACAGGTGCTGGACGAGTACGTCAAACACCTCAAGGCCCAACCCGAAACTGCCGAAGGCTGGATTCAATTGGCGCGCCTGTACATTCACAGTGCCCTGCTACCCGAGGCGCAGGCCGCCCTGGAACAGGCCACGCGCTTGCAACCGGATAACTTGCCGGCGGTGGTGGCGCAAATCGAGCTGCTGGACAAACAAGGTAAAACCGACGAATCGCGGCAATTGCTGGCCCGGCAATTGGCGGCGCATCCCGAGTCGGCTTACCTGCAACATGCCCTGGGCCTGTGGCTACTGCACCACGGTGAGCGGACGTACGCGTTGCTTGGTCTGTCCAAAGCAGTGGAGTTGGAACCGGACAATCAGGATTACCGCTACGACCTGGCCACCACCCTGCACGCCCAGAAGGAATTGGAAGCCGCCCAGCGTCAGTTGGAAGAAATCGTCCAGCGCCACCCGGCCAACCGCAAGGCGCGGGTGCTGTTGATCAACTACTGGAAAGAAAGCGGCCAATTGCAGAATGTGCAGGTGCTGCTCGCCCAGCTCGAACAACAGAACCCCGACGATCCCGCGCTGCAACAAGGGCTGTAGGCGTCTACAACAAATTGGAAAAAAGCCGACGCCGCGCACAAACCCGGCGAAAACGTTGAACCCCCGCAATAGCCAACGGTCAAGTGCATATGGCGCGCCCGAACGGGCGTGCACCTCTCCTCGCTTGTGACCTGAGGGCACTTCTTGTCTACATCTAAAGCGCTGTTAACCGAAAAAGCGGCCACTGGCATCGAAGGTCTTGATGACATTCTTTCCGGTGGTTTGTCCCGCAGCCATTTGTTCCTGCTCGAAGGTGAGCCGGGGACCGGCAAAACTACCGTAGCCCTGCATTTCCTGCAGGCCGGCGCGAAAAACGGTGAAACATCGTTGTACATCACCCTGTCCGAAACCGAGCGCGAACTGCGCCAGGGTGCCAAGTCCCACGGCTGGGACCTGGATGACAATATCCACATCTTCGAACTGACCCCGCCCGAAAGCCTGCTGAACGCTGAACACCAACAGAGCCTGCTGTATTCCTCCGACCTGGAACTGGGCGAAGCCACCCGGCAGATTTTCGAAGTGGTCGAACGCGTAAAGCCGACCCGTGTGGTGGTCGACAGCCTGTCCGAGATTCGTCTGCTCGCGCAAAGCTCATTGCGCTATCGCCGACAGATCCTCGCCATCAAGCATTACTTCGTGCGCTACGACGCCACCGTTTTGCTGCTGGACGACCTGACCACCGAATCCCTCGACAAAACCGTGCACAGCGTGGCTCATGGCGTGATTCGTCTGGAAGAACTGACGCCCAACTACGGCGCTGAACGCCGACGCGTTCGGGTGGTGAAGTACCGTGGGCAGAAATACCGCGGCGGCTTCCACGATTTCACCATCATGGGCGACGGCATCCATGTGTTCCCGCGCCTGGTGGCGGCCGAGCATCGTGGCGGCTACATCCGCCAGACCCTGAGCAGCGGCATTCGCGAACTGGATGCGCTGATGGGCGGCGGCGTCGAGACCGGCTCCAGCAGCCTGATCCTCGGCCCGGCCGGTACCGGTAAGTCGCTGATCTCGATGATCTTCGCCGCCGCCGCCGTGGCCCGTGGGGAAAAAGCCGCGTTGTTCATTTTCGATGAAGAACTGGGCCTGCTGTTCGAACGTATGAAAAACATGGGCATCGACCTCGCCGCCCTGCAAGCCACCGGCAACCTGCTGATCGAGCAGGTAGACGCGGCGGAACTGTCCCCCGGCGAGTTCTCCCACCGCGTGCGCCGCTGCGTGGACGAACGCGGGATCAAAACCGTGGTGATCGACAGCATTAACGGCTATCAGGCCGCAATGCCAGAAGAGAACGCGCTGATCCTGCATATGCACGAACTGCTGCTGTACCTCAACCGGCGTGGTGCGGCGACCTTCATGACGGTGGCCCAGCACGGCCTCGTGGGTGACATGCAGGCGCCGGTGGACATCACTTACCTGGCCGACACTGTGATTCTGCTGCGTTATTTCGAAGCGCTGGGCAAGGTCCGTCGCGCCATTTCCATCATCAAGAAGCGCACAGGCACCCATGAATCGACGATTCGCGAATACCGCATCAGCAACCAGGGCATGACCGTGGGCCAACCGCTGGATAATTTCCAAGGCGTGCTACGCGGCATCCCCACCTACATGGGCGCCGGATCGCCGTTATTGAAGGAAGAGGGAGAGTGACAGACCTGTCTCCCGTCTCCGAGCGTGCCATTGTGCTGGCGCCCATGGGCCGCGACGGCACCTTGGCGCTGATGATGCTCAATGAGGCCGGCTACAGCGGCATCATTGCCAGCAACCTCAAGGCCCTGTGCGAAGCCCTGGAACAGGGCGCAGGTCTGTTGATCATCGCTGCCGAGGCTTTGCGCGGCGTCGACCTGGAGCCGTTGCTGGAGCGTCTGCACCAGCAGCCCGCCTGGTCGGACCTGCCCATCGTGCTGCTGACCCACCACGGCGGCGGCGAGCAGAACGGCTCATCCCACCTCAGCGGCTTGTTGGGCAACGTGACCTTCCTTGAGCGACCGTTTCACCCGGTGACTTTGATCAGCCTGGTCAGCGCCGCCCTGCGCGGGCGTCGCCGCCAATATGAAGCGCGGGACCGCTTGATCGACCTCAGCGAAAGCGAGCTGCGCTTGCAACGCACCCTGGAAACCCTTGAACAACAGGTCGAAGAGCGTACCGCCCAACTGCGCAACAACGAAGAAGCGCTGCGCCAATCCCAGAAAATGGAAGCGGTCGGTCAATTGACCGGCGGCATCGCCCATGACTTCAACAACATGCTCACCGGCATCATCGGTAGCCTGGAGCTGCTGCGAAGGCGTGTGGCCCGTGGCAAGCTGGACGATCTGGACAGCCTGATCGACCTGGGCGTCACCTCCGCCAACCGCGCCGCCGGCCTCACCCACCGTTTGCTGGCGTTTTCTCGCCGTCAGTCCCTCGACTCCAAACCGGTACAAATCAACCAGTTGGTCACGTCCATGGGTGAGCTGCTGCAACGCAGCATCAATGAAAGTATCGGTCTGGACATGCGTCTGAGCGAGCAATTGTGGACCGCCGAGGCCGACCCCAATCAGTTGGAAAGCGCCCTGCTCAACCTGGTGATCAATGCACGGGATGCCATGCCCAACGGCGGCAGGCTTATCGTGGAAACCACCAACCGCCATCTCGACAGCGTGTTCACTGCCGCTTATGGCTCCCTCACACCGGGCGACTACGTAGAGCTGAGCGTCAGCGACACCGGTTGCGGCATTCCCGAAAGCGTTATGGGTCGCGTGTTCGACCCGTTTTTCACCACCAAGCCGATTGGCCAGGGCACCGGGCTGGGTCTGTCGATGATCTATGGCTTTGCCCGTCAGTCCCGTGGCCATGTGATCATCCATAGCGAAGTCGGCAAAGGCACCACAGTCAGCCTGTTCCTGCCACGTTTTGTCGGCGAAGTGATCGCCCAGCAAACGCTGAATCCTACCCTACTGCCCTACGCCACTGACGGCGAAACCGTGCTGATCGTCGAGGACGATGCGGCGGTGCGCTTGCTGGTCAGCGCAGTGCTCAAGGAGCTGGGCTACGCGTACGTCGAGGCCGGCGACGGCAACACTGCCGTGCCGATTATCCAATCCGATCAGCGTATCGACCTTCTGATCAGCGATGTCGGGCTGCCAGGCATGAACGGTCGCCAATTGGCGGAAATCGGCCGGCAGCTCAGGCCGGACCTCAAAGTGCTGTTCATCACCGGTTATGCCGAGCATGCCGCAGTGCGCGGTGGGTTCCTGGACCCGGGGATGCAGTTGATCACCAAGCCGTTCACCTTCGACTTGTTGACGGCCAAAGTACGGGAAATGATTTGCACACCCTCAGACTGAAGGTATTAGCGCTCTGGTAAGGCTGGGAAAAGCTATCGTTTCGGCAGAAAGCAGGACCGCTCAGTGGGTACGAAGAGCATGGGGGGAGCTAATCCCTTCCTCTGCCGGTGACTCGATCGCTTTACAGTCAACGGAAAACGCAAAAGTTCTCGGGCCCCGGTCATAGCTGGGCAGACCTCACGGTGCCGATCATGCAAGCCACAGAGGTGCTTAGCCCAGTTAAATTCACTCATGGGAATTCAGGCTCAGCAAGAGCCTGAACTACGCCCAAGCGACTGTGCTCAGGCCAACAAACGCTGGATATGCTCTTGCAGCGTATCCAGATCAAACGGCTTGGCCAAGATCGGCGCATTGCGCGTGATCGGGCTGTCGCAGTCGAGAATTTCCTGCGGGTAACCGCTGATGAAAATGACCTTGAGTTCCGGGCGCAACTTGATTGCAGGCTCGGCGATCTGCACGCCAGAGATGCCACCCGGCAGTCGATAGTCAGTCACCATCAGGTCCAGATGGGGTTTGGTGGCGAGGATTTCGAAAGCCTGTTCGCCGTTGATCGCCTTCAATACCCGGTAACCCAGGCCCGCCAGGTATTCACCCAACACAAACATAATGGACTCGTCGTCTTCGACGATCAGTACGACATCTTGTGCATCTTCACTCATGGGAAGCCTTTGTCCGGTCAATTGCTGCAACTACGACCATGGGGTCACGTAGAAGGTTGCGTCGAGGTGACGATTGAGTTCACGCCGCCGGTTCAAGGGGCAAGCACACGCGAAACAGAGCGCCCTCGCCTATCCGACTCTCGACTTCAATGGTGCCGCCGTGGGCCGCGACGATCTGCTCGGAAATAAACAGCCCCAAGCCCAATCCGGCTGCAACCTGACTGGCCGATACACGCTCGAACTGTTGGAAAATGCGTTTCTGGTTTTCCTCGCTGATGCCGATACCACGGTCGCGCACTTCGACCCGCGCCTCACCGTGTTCGCTGTACACCCGCACGTCCACCGGGCTCTTGGCGCCGTAGCGCAGTGCGTTGGTCAGCAGGTTGGTCACCACCTGCTCGATCCGGAACTCGTCCCAATGCCCCACTACCGGGCCTTCGGCCGATAACTGCATGGACGACTCAGCGGCGGCGACTTGCGGAGCGAAGTTCTCCACCAAGTTGCTAACCAGTTGCGCCAGGTCGAAGCGCGCCGGGCGAATCGACAGTTTGCCGGTACGGATGCGCGACACATCGAGCATGTCTTCGATCAGACGGATCAGGCTGCGGATCTGGCGCTCATCGCGATCGACCATGGCGTGCATTTTTTCCAAGGTGAACGCTGCGGCGTTGTCTCGCGCCAGGTGCATCTTGCGCAGCTGGGTTTCCAGAATCAGGCCGTTGAGGGGGGTGCGCACTTCATGGGCGACGATCGACATAAAGTCATCGCGCATGCGCACCGCCTGCTCCAGCTCGGCCTGAGTGGCCTGCAAGCGGTTGAGCAGCAGTTCCTGTTCGCGGCGGCTGCGCTCCAGCTCTTCGACCTGCAATTTCATCGCCTTGCTCTGGCGATACAGGTCGACAAACACATTGACCTTGCTCTTGACCGCATGGATATCCAGCGGCTTGTGCAAGAAATCCACCGCGCCACTTTCATAGCCCTTGAACGCGTAGTTGAGTTCCCGGCCAGCGGCGCTGACAAATACGATGGGGATGTTCTTGGTCTTCTCGGTGCCGCGCATCAGCTCGGCCAACTCAAAACCATTCATGCCGGGCATCTGCACATCGAGAATCGCCATGGCGAACTCATGCTCCAGCAACAGGGACAACGCTTCATCGGCGCTCAATGCCTTGAAAACCTGGCGGTCCTCACGCTTGATCAGCGCTTCGAGGGCCAGCAGGTTTTCCGGCAGATCGTCGACGATCAGCAGTTTGGCCTGGACAGTACTTAACATGGGGAAGATTCCAGCAAAACCAGCAATGAGCCTATCCGGCTCAGAGTCAGAATATGGTCAGGTGTCTGCAACGCCAGGGCTGCACGGGGCATAACGTCCACGCGTGCTTCCGCTGGGTCCTGTACAACAGTGGTGCCGTGTTGCTGTTTTACGTAGGCCAGTCCCCGTGCGCCGTCCTGGTTGGCGCCGGTCAGCAGGATCGCCAGCAGCCCGGGGCCGTAAGCATCCGCCGCCGAGGTGAACAGAAAATCAATGGACGGACGCGAGTGATGTACACGCTCTTCCTGGCTCAGGGACAGGCTGCGATCCTGCTCCACCGACAAGTGATAGCCGGGGCCGGCGAAGTACAGGGTGCCGGGCTCGATGGATTGCTTGTCCTGAGCTTCGCGCACCGGGATGCGCAGGCGCCGGGCGAATACTTCGGCCAATTGGCTGCGGCGCTCATCCGGCAAGTGCAGCACCGCGATGATGGGCAAGCCGAAGCCGTTAGGTAGTTCGCTGAAAATACCCAACAACGCTTCGACGCCGCCGGCGGACGCGCCGACGACGATGGCTTCAATCCCGCGAATCGGGCTGGCTGCAGCGTCGTTCATGATTTGCGGTAGATCCGTTCCTGCTTGACCAAGGGTTCGAAGTGTTTGTTATAGCCGGAGAAATCCAGGGTTTCCTTGCTGCCCAGCACCAGGAAACCGCGATGGCACAGCGACTCATGAAACAATCCGAACGCCCTGTCTTGCAACTTTTTATTAAAATAAATCAATACGTTACGACAAGAAATTAATTGAGTTTCTGAGAAGACACTGTCGGTGGCCAGGCTGTGGTCGGCGAACGTCACGTTTTCCCGCAGTGTCTTGTCGAAGATCGCGTAATCGTATGCCGCCGTGTAGTAGTCGGCAAACGAACGTTGCCCGCCGGCCTGCTGATAGTTGGTGGTGTAGGCCCGCACGTTCTCCAGGGAAAAAATGCCCTGTTTGGCTTTGTCCAAGGACGCTGGGTTGATATCGGTGGCGTAAATGATCGTACGCTCCAGCAAGCCCTCTTCGCGCAGCAGGATGGCCATGGAGTAGACCTCCTCCCCCGTGCTGCAACCGGCGATCCAGATCTTGATCGACGGGTAGGTCTTGAGCAGCGGCACCACTTCCTGGCGGATCGCCAGAAAGTGCGACGGGTCGCGGAACATCTCGCTTACCGGGATCGTCAGGAACTGTAATAACTGCATGAACGCCGCCGGGTCATGCAGCACCCGCTCCTGCAGCGCGGAAATGGTGGCGCAGTCGAACTGGCGCATGGCATGGGCCACGCGACGTTTGACCGACGCCCCGGAATAGTCGCGAAAGTCATAGCTGTACTTGAGGTAAATCGCCTCGATCAGCAGGCGCAGCTCAATATCGCTGCTTTTTTCCAAAAAACTTCGCTCCACTTAAATGCGTTCCATCTTCGGCAGCCATACGCGAATCAACGAGAACAGACGATCCAGGTCGATCGGTTTGGCCAGGTAATCATTGGAGCCGGCCGCGAGGCAGCGCTCCTGGTCGTCTTTCATGGCCTTGGCAGTCACAGCGATGATCGGCAGCTTTTTCCAGCGCGGGTCCTGGCGGATCAGCGCCGTGGCCTCGTAGCCGTCCATCTCCGGCATCATCACGTCCATCAGCACCAAGTCGATGTCCTCAACCTCATTGAGGCGGTCGATGGCTTCACGGCCGTTACGCCCGATCACCACGACCGCGCCTTTGTGCTCCAGGGCGCTGGTCAGGGCAAAGATATTGCGTACATCGTCGTCTACCAGCAGGATTTTGCGCCCTTCGAACACCTTGTCGCGGCTGCGAGCGGTCTTGAGCATCTTCTGGCGTTCATGGGACAGCTGGGATTCGACTTTGTGCAGAAAGAGTGTGACTTCGTCCAGCAGCCGCTCCGGCGAGCGGGCGCCCTTGATGATGATCGAGCGCGAGTATTTGCGCAGTTCGGCTTCTTCATCGCGGGTCAGGTTGCGCCCGGTGTAGACGATGACCGGCGGGAACGAGCAGATGTCCTCGGTGGCCATGCGTTTGAGCAGCTCGTTGCCGAGCATGTCCGGGAGCTTGAGGTCGATGATCATGCAGTCATAGACGTTGCTGCGCAGCAGTTCGAGGGCTTCCTGGGCAAAGCCTACGGCGGTGATCTCGATGTCATCGTCGCCGATCAGGCGGGCAATGCTGTCGCGTTGCAGGTCATCGTCCTCCACCAGCAGCACGCGTTTGACCTTTTGCGTCAGCTTGGCTTCCAGGCGCGCGAACACGTCCTTGAGTTCTTCACGGGTGGTGGGCTTGACTGCGTAGCCGATGGCGCCCATGTGCATGGCGGCCTCGACCCGGTCTTCCACGGAAATCACATGCACCGGGATGTGCCGGGTGCTGGCGTGTTCCTTCAGGCGTTGCAGCACGGTCAATCCGGAATGGTCCGGCAGGCGCATGTCGAGCAGGATCGCGTCGGGGATGTACTGCTCGGCCAGGTTGTAGCCTTCGTCGGCGCCGTGGGCGACCAAACATTGGTAGCCCAGTTCATGGGCCAGGTCGAACAGGATGCGGGCAAAGTTCGGCTCGTCTTCCACCACCAGGATGCAGCGCGTGGTGAACGGGGCCTTGTCGCGGTCGTCGGCAAAGCGCGGGATCTGCTCGGCATCGGCCACCGGCAAGGGCGAGACCTTGACCGGGACCGGCGCAGGTGCTGCAACCACCGGGCGCGGGGGTTCGATTGGCTGGGGCTGTTCCTCGTGCTCGACGTACTGTTCCGGCAATGTCAGGGTAAACACACTGCCCTTGCCCGGTTCGCTGGTGACGTGGATCGAACCACCGAGCAAGGTGGCCAGGTCGCGGGAAATCGACAGGCCCAGGCCCGTGCCGCCGTAACGGCGGTTGGTGGTGCCGTCGGCCTGGCGGAAGGCTTCGAAGATGCTCTCTTGCTGGTCCGGGGCGATGCCGATCCCGGAATCGCGCACCGTGAACACAATCCCGCCTTCGGCGGCGCCGGACACCGACAGGCTCACCTGGCCCTGCTCGGTAAACTTGATCGCGTTGGATAGCAGATTCTTGAGGATCTGCTCCAGGCGCTGGCGGTCGGTGAACAGCATGGCCGGCGCCCCCTCTTGCACCTCCACCTGGAAACCCAGCTTGCGATCGGACGCCAGCGGTTCGAACATCCCCCGCAGACCGTCCACCAGACGCGCCACGCTGGAATTTTCCGGGCGTACTTCGAGCTTGCCGGCTTCGACCTTGGAAATATCCAGGATGTCGTTGATCAGGTTGAGCAGATCGTTGCCCGCCGAGTAGATCGACTCGGCAAACTTGACCTGCTCGGCACTGAGGTTTTCCTGGGGGTTTTCCGCCAGCAATTTGGCCAGGATCAGTGAGCTATTGAGCGGCGTACGCAGCTCGTGGGACATGTTGGCGAGGAATTCGGATTTGTATTTGCTTGAACGCTGCAGCTCTTCGGCGCGGTCTTCCAGCTCCAGCTGGGCCTGGTTCAGCTCGATATTCTTGCGATCCATGGCGTCGCGCTGCTCAGCCAGGGTCTGGGTCTGCTCGGCCAACTGCTCGTTGGTCTGCTCCAGCTCTGCTTGTTGGGTCTCCAGATGAACCTGGGATTCCTTAAGGATGCGCGACTGTTCTTCGAGCTCCTCGTTGGCGGTCTTGAGTTCTTCCTGCTGCACTTGCAGCTCTTCGTTGAGCTGCTGAGTTTCGGCCAGCACTTCCTGCAAGCGTTGGCGATAGCGCGCGGCCTCGATGGACGTGCCGATATTGCCGGCGATCAGCTCCATCAATTCCGTATCGCGCTCCTGCAGCGGGCGCAGGAAACCCAGTTCGATTACGCCGTTGACGCGATCATCATCGCTGGTGGGCATTACCAGCACGCTGCGGGTAGCGCCTTCGCCCAGGCCCGAGCTGACTTTGAAGTAGTCCACCGGCACATCGTCCAGGCGGATCAGGCGGTCCAACTGCGCGGCCTGGCCGACAATACCTTCGTCGCTGTAGATCGCTTGTTCCTGCTGCTCCTGCTCGCGGGAGAAACCATAGGTGGCGATGCGCTTGAGGCCGCCGTGCTCTTCGCGCACATACAGTGCACCGACCACCGAGCCCATGTATTGGGCAAAAAACTGCAGGATATTGCGTCCCAGCATGTTCAGGGTCAGTTGACCCAGCACCTGCTCGGCCAGCTCGGTCTGGCCATTACGCAGCCACGCTTGCTGTTCGAGACGCCGAGCAATCTTCTGCTGTGACGCGAGGTTTGCGCTGTAACTCTCTGAAAGAGCTACTAGATTTTTACGCCCGACATAGGCAAGAAAACCGCTCAAACCCAGTACGAATACCAGATACAGGCCGACGCTGATCACTGTGGTACGGGTCACGTCGGCATTGCGGGTGATCCGGAACTGCTGCTCCATCGCCACCGCTTCGTCGTACTCCTTGCGGATCTCATCGGTCAGGCGCTTGCCACGCCCGGCCTTGACGGCGCTGCGGTAGTCCCCGCTCTGGCGCTGCATATCAATCATTGTCTGGGCGTACTTGTTCCACTCCAGTTGCAGCGCCTCCAGACGCTTGAGGCGGTCGACCTGCTGCGGGTTATCGGCAACCAGTTCCTGCAGGTTACGCAGGTCGGACATGATCCGCGGTTTGGCCACCTCGTACGGATCGAGGAAGTGCTCATCGCCGGTGATCAGAAAGCCGCGCATGCCGGTTTCCTGGTCGACTGTCAGCTTTGACGTCTCATTGAGGTTATTGATGACCCGATCGGTGTGCTCCACCCACTGGATCACCGACAGCAAGTAGGTGATCAGGCACACGAAAAACACCGCGCTGAGCACGCCCACACCCAGGGGCAATGCCACGTTTCGGCTCAGGAGGGTACGAAAGCTCTTTTCATCGACGGACGAAGCGGGAGTCATGGGCATGCCTTGGCCAAATACGGAAAAACGGGGAGTTTGCCCCAAACGTGGCAGTGAGGGCTATGTTTCTGACGCAACGAGCGGAACAAAACCTGGCGGTTAGCCAGCTTTAGCACCCTCGCCGCGCGTTGTTTGCCCTTATTTGTCTACATATAGGCTGACAACTTGGGCATACGGCTCTGCGGAACGCTCCTGTCTGCAACGGACACCTAATGACAAGCCTCGGGTACAGGGATGTTCGTCAACAAGGCACTTCCAACCATGACCAACAGGTAGCCCGCGATGAATGCAGTCAACACCCCACGTTTGCCCACTCCCTCTGCCCTGGTAAATCCACCATTGGCATCGGTTTCCCGATTACCGTCAGGCGCGAGCACGCCTCAAGCTCTTGCAAAGCCTGAACAGTCCTCCTCTTCCGGCACGCAGAGCCTGCAACAGGCCCTGGCCGGCCAGCGTAACTGGGGCGAATTGGCGCAGGCGCTCTTCAGCCTGGCCAAGGAGCTGCCGGCAGACGCCGATGAACAGGCCGTGGCTGACGCGTTAAAAGCGCGGTCGATGCCGCGCCACCTGGCCTCTGGCACCGCCACTACCGTGAACCTTGACGCGTTTATCAGCGAACAACGCCTGGCGCAGCCTACCCGCCGCCACTACGTTGTGTACTTGGCCGAGGCAGTGGCCCAGCGGGCACTGCAGTCGCCCCTGGGCAATTTCGGCGGTGGGCTGTCCTGGCCGATCCCCTTGAGCGTTGCCGACCAGAGCAAAATCGGCACGCTGGTGGACAAAAATACCGCAGGTCTGCCCGGTCTGCCGCTGGAGGATGCGCGCAAAGGTGCCCTCGGTTATCTGCTCGAACAGACCCCATTGTCCGATGCCGAGCTGCGAGACCCGCCCAACGCCCTGGCAAAACTGGTGGCATCCCCTCGCGCCCAGGCGCTTGGCCAGGCGATCCAGACCGAATTGGGTGGCGCTGACACCCCTGGCAGCGTCAATGACTACGTGCTCGCGGCCATCAACATGGGCCTGGACCTGGACTCGATGTTCGTCCCCCATCGCAACCATGTGGCCGGATTCGATCTGGCCAGTGAGCAGCACTGGGGCAAGGCGCCGTCCGATATCGTCAACCGGCTCAGCTTGCACTTGGTCAAGGAAGGTCGCGCCACCCACGCAACAGCGAGGTTCGCCGCGCACTTGCTACTGGCGCGGGTGGCGCCGCAACTGCTCGTCAAAGAGATACCGGCCGCGCTCACCTATGGCAGCCAGGCCTGGGCCAGTTTCTGCATCGCCGCAGCGGCGGTGGAGGCGCAAGCTCCGGGGACGGTAGCCAATATGACGTTTGCGCAAGTCATGCAGGCAGCAAAAGGGTCCGGCGCGGTGGCCCCCGAAGGTGCGCAGAGAGGGGCTTTAGTGGATTGGGCGGTGGTCAACGGTATGTTGCCCAAGCGTGAGAACGACAGTTACACCGCTGATGAGCTGGACAGCGCCAGAAGCGCCTATAACACCCAGCAATCCGAACGACTCAACGCCTCGGCCCAACTGAGTAGCGAGCTGCCCAGCCGCAAACAGATCGCGTTGCAAAAGCTGCGCGAGACCTTTGGCGATAACGTACCGTTCGAAGAAAAACTGCTGAGCATAGACGATACCAGCACGCCCTATGAGGGGCCGCTCTATGACCCGAATCGACGACCGGCCGGGCGGTACTCGCTGCTCGACATCGCCATGATGGAGCTGCGCGATTACACCTGGAAAACCACCGACCCGCGCATTCCTATCGCAGCGGTTAACGCGCCGCTTGCGCTGGGCGTGAACAAGGCGTTCAACGAGCAATTCAAACAGACCATCGATTCACACAAGCAGGGCTTGGGGACGCTGGTCAAACAGCTCGTTTCCCAGTTACCGCCCGCCGACCGCCAGAATCTGGAGCACGGCAAACTGGAGTTCTTCCAGAAGAAAACCTATGAACTGGGACTGGATTTTACCTCCCGCACCCTGCACCACACGGATCAAAAGCTGTTGATCAAGGCCACCGGCGCGGACGGTGTGACGGTGTATGAAGTGGATAGTAAGCGCGGCACGATCAATAAGGTGCCCGAGAGCGAACTGACCCGACGCCGGGAGCGCAACGCCAATCAAGAAGAAAAAATTGAGGCGTTCGTGCCCAAGAGCGTCGCAGCCGGCGATTTTGCGCTCAAGCCCGCGAATGGCACGCTGGCACCGGCCACCTTTACCTCGTCGCGCACTCAGTCGATTGCCGATGCGTTTGTGGAACACCTCGATATCGACAATGCACAGGTGGTCAAGCAAGCCAAGGGGGTCACCCCTCTGGACAAGCAAAACGAGGTGGAATGGAAACTGGCGGATTTCTTCTTGAACCTGGTGCCGCTCAGGTCCGCTATCGTCAACTTTCAGAATGGCAACTATGCCGATGGCGCCACGGACCTGGCACTGGATATGTTCAGTTTCGTGACCGTTGGAGTGGGAACGGCGGGCAAAGTGGCCAAGGCCGTCAAGAGTTCGGCGTCGACGACGGTCAAAGCCCTCAACACGGCGAAGGTGATCGGTGCCGCCGCCATCGGCGCCTTCAACCCCGTAAGCGGGGCCGGCGACCTACTGGTCGGGGCTGCACGGGTTACGCAGGCGGTAGGGCGAACGATTGCCAAAGGCACACGCGCCGTGGCTAACACAGGGGTTTCCCTGGTCACCCAAGGGGTCAATGCCCTGCGCGGCGCAACGGGCGCGTATGACTTGGTCCGGGCCAACAAAGGCTATGCCACGCTATCGGCGGGTACGTTCACCCTCGCGGACCGAACCGTGGAGACCACCGCAGTGCTGCACAACAACCACTGGCATGCCTACGACGTTGCCCGGCAACAGCCGTACGGCCCCGCCTTGGCAGACTTCAAACCTGCGGTGCCGCCAACCCGAGATATGCCGCTCCACGGCTTTTTCGACCGCATTTACAACCTGCTCCAGCCTGAAAACGCTCAAGGCACTGTCACCCGCCTGACCAAGGAGGAGCATAAGAACTTTACCGCCAAATATAACCACGGCATGCGTAAGGAAAACCGTGCAGCCTTTGACCAGGGGTTCGACTACGGCAATCCGAGTGATATCCCCGGCTATTCACCCAACCTGAACATTCCCGATCTGCAGCGCCTGTCGCAGTACTGTTTCTCTCCCGAAGACATGGGCACATTGGCCAAAGCCATCAAACAAAAAGCTATCGCGGAATCTTTCCACCGCCTGGCGTACTTTGAAAAAGATATCGCCGCAGCAGGCGGGCATTTGCATCGGATGCCCCAGGACTTCTACCTCAGCCTGGTCAATATGGGCTCCGAGGGCGAATGTGCGGGGATTTCCAATGCCATGGCCCTTGCCATCGGCACCGGTAAAGAACACACGCTGCTGAGCAATTTCTACACCGCCGCCGCTAACCCGAACGTGCCAAGCAATGCCGCTTTTATCAGCAATATAGAGACCCTACAAAAGGTCACCGGCACGGAAACCCTTTATCACATGGGCCAGACGCCTCGGCGTGTGCCCTATACCACCATTATCTCGGAGTTGGCCAATGCCACCGAATCAACCACGCTTAGGGTCGCATCGGAACACCACGCGCTGCTCGCGGGTGTAAAGGTCGACGGTGCGAGCAAGCAATGGTTCTATTTCGATCCCAACTATGGGTACGTCACGTTTGATTCGCCCGATTCGATGAGGAATGGTCTGGAGCGCACGTTGAACAGGGGTATATCGCCCTATCGACTTGACGCCTATAAGCGCGATTCCGCTGTTCCCGAGTATCAGATAAGTCAATTCTCCCCCACAGACCTGACCCCAGACCGTACGGGTAATGTCGACGTATCGAGCCTCTCCACTGCGGTCCTATAAGCCGTGCCTTCCGACCCCGACGTTGCTGCACCCAGCGCGCCGGGGCCGACTTGCTGCCGCGCATCATCCGGGCAAGACATTCGCGCAGACTCCCGTCACAATACGCGCGCCAGGGGAACTTGCTGCGATCGACACGACTCACTAGAGGATGGTCTTTGCATTCACACGACCTGCACCTCCAATTTTCGGGAAACCTCACTATGTCCGCAGCCTCCTCCACCATCCTAGTAGTCGAAGACGACAACATCGTGCGCATGTTGATCGTCGATGTCCTCGAAGAGTTGGAGTTCACGGTCATTGAGGCGGCTGACGCAGCGGAGGCGCTGGGCATGGTCAATGATGAAAGCCAGCTGATTCAGCTGATGATGACCGATGTGGGCCTGCCGGACATGGACGGCAAAGAACTGGCAGCCAAAGTACGCGCGCTGCGGCCCGGCTTGCCGATCCTGTTTGCCAGCGGCTACGCCGAAAACATCGACGCGCCGGCGGACATGCATGTGATTGGCAAACCGTTTTCCATCGATCAACTGCGTGACAAGGTCAAGTCCATCATCGGCTGACTGCCTCCGTTTTCTCGCCTGCGCCGTACCTTCAACGCCTGCCATTAGCGCTTATCGCGCAGGGCGATAGGCGCGTAGACGCTATCCCATCGATCAATCGGTCGTACAGGACAAAAGACTTCCAGCGAAACTGGGTGCAAACTCTGCCGGCCAGCGATTACCTGCCGTACGCCCCCCGCGCACGAGGCCTACTTCGATAAAAGCTGGAAACTCAATGACACCACCCAGTTCCCTAAGAGACGCAACAACATGATCAGAAAACCGACGCGCCTGCTGTTAGCGAGCCTCTCGATCCTCCTGAGCAGCGGCGCCTGGGCCGATTTCACCGCCACCCCGAGCGAAGCGCGGGCCATCGCCAAGGAAGCCTACCTGTATGGTTTTCCGGTGGTGGAAATGTACAAAACGCTCTACACCCAAGCCGTCGACAAGGGCGGCGCCAACTTCAAGGCGCCATTCAACCGCATCGGCAATACCGCCCAGGTGTTAACGCCCAAGGACACCGCATTCGTCAGCCCAAACGCCGACACGCCCTATTCATTCGTGTGGATGGATCTGCGCCGCGAACCGCTGGTGCTGACCCTGCCCAAGATCGAAGACAACCGTTACTACTCGGTGCAGTTGATCGACCTCTACACCCAGAACTTCGCCTACCTGGGCACGCGCAGCACGGGTAACAACGGCGGCCACTACATGATCGCCGGGCCGGACTGGAAAGGTCAGCAGCCGGTGGACATCGATCGCGTGGTCTATAGCGAGAGCAATATCGCTTACGCGCTGTATCGCACGCAGTTGTTCGACGAAAAAGACCTAGGCAAGGTCAAGCAGATTCAGAGCGGCTATAAAGTCCAGCCCCTGAGCAGCTACGTCAAGCAAGCCGCGCCAGCCAACGTGCCAAAGGTCCAGTGGCCAAAACCCACCGCCACTATGAGCGACAGCCCGCAACTGTTCCGCTACCTGAATTTCATGCTGGCGTTCGCCGCCCCCCAGGACAGCGAGAAAGACCTGCTGGCGCGCTTTGCCAAGATTGGCGTCGCCCCGGGTGCGCCCTTCAAGTTCAACCAGCTCAGCGCCGAACAACGCAAGGCCCTGGAAGACGGGATTGCCGACGGCAAGGCCGAGTTTGCCGCGTTCAAAAAAGACAAGATCGACACCCACCAGGTGTCTAACGGCGACCTGTACGGCAGTCGTGATCACCTCAACAACAACTACTTGTACCGCTACGCTGGTGCCAACATGGGCATCTTCGGCACCTCCAGCGACGAAACCGCCTACCTGAGTTATTTCGTCGACAGCGAAGGCAAACCGGCGAACGGGGCACGTCATAGCTACACACTGCATTTCAACAAGGACCAACTGCCGCCGGCGGACGCGTTCTGGTCGCTGACCATGTACAGCGCCAAGACCCAGCAACTGGTGCCCAACCACAAGAAGCGCTACTTGATCAATTCGCGCATGTTGCCCAGTCTCAAGCGCGATGCCGATGGCGGCCTGACCCTGGCCTTGCAACATCACGAACCGCCCAAAGCCGAACAGAGCAATTGGTTGCCCGCTCCTCCCGGTCCTTTCTACGCCGTACTGCGGATTTACCTGCCCAAGCCTGAGGTAGGTAGTGGTCAATGGAAACTGCCGCCGTTGACCCCGCTCAAGTAACACCGCGAGCTCGGCACCGGCGAGTCCGGACCGAGCGCGTCACTTTCCGATATCAGGCCGACAGCGCCAACCTGCACTGCCGCTGGTTTATTGGCTGCTAAAACGGGTAAGGTGCGCGCGATTCCTCACGGAGCTGCACCGCACATGACTTGCTGGGATGTCCTTGATCTGCCCCCGGATGCCGATAGCCGCACCATCAAGCGCACCTACGCGGCACTGCTCAAGAAAACTCGGCCGGATGATGATCCCGAGGGTTTCCAGCGCCTGCGCGAAGCGTATGAAGCGGCCCTGAACGGGCAAGAGTCGGTCATGGACGACGCGTCTGCCGCCGTTGCGGTCGAAATGGCTGCACCAGAACCGGTGGACGGCACCCTGCCCCAGCGCTATCAGCAGGCCTTGGCCCAAGGTAACGGCCTGGCATTCGAAGTGGCGCTGCTCCAACGCTGTATCAGCGACGACGCCGTGAGCGATGAGGAGCTTCGCTGGGCGTTTGACACCTTCCACTGGCTCAGTGCCTGGCAGCGCCTGGAGCTGCCAGCGCAATGGCTGGATGCCCTTGCCTCTCAATGCAGGCAGGCGTTGCGCAACCAATTGGCGCTGGCACTTGAACAACGTAATGAAACGGACTTCCTCGATGCGTACGCCCGGCGTGACGAGCACGCCTGGTTGCGCCAGCCGGCGCACGCTCAATGGTTCAACCAGACACTTGCCACGTTGCTATGCGACGGCTACTTCTGGTTGCCTGCGTTGTTCGAGGCCGTCCGCGCCGGGCAGGGCTGGCCGCACGGTGGCGAAAACCCCTGCCCCGAGGATGAATGGCAGCACCTGTTGCGGCGTGAGCAAGGGCCGGCGTTCATTGCCCACCAGCGTGCGCTGGCTGTCGCGCCGCCGCACACTGCGCAACAGCGCGCTGCTCGTTTGCTGTTGGCGCCGATGACACTGGGGCAGCGACGTGCATTCGCCCAGCGCTTGAGCGAGGCCGACTGGGAGGCGTGCCGAGCGCTGGCCGCGCGCATTAAAGCCGATCATCCCGACGTTGCGCTGTCCCTGCCAGGCGGTACGGCTTATTTCTGGCAGGAGTGGGAAGCGGCTGTCGACACTTGGCCGCTGGCGCTGGCGACAGTGCTGGGCTGTGTGACAGGTGCACTGTTCCAGGCGCCGTGGTTTTCAGGAGTCCTGGTCAGCACACTGGGGCACGCGTTGGTATGGTCGATGGCCTATGTCGTGGGCGGCGCCCTGGCCTGGCAAGTGTGGCGTCCACTGGTACATCGGGTTCGCGTCGTGGATGAAAGCCTCGCCGTCAGACTACCGACACGACTCTGCCCTACCCGCCTGCCGTTATTGCCGCTGCGCGATCTGTTGCCGGGGGCGATCATGAGCGTGGCCATCAGTGTTCAATTCGGCGCGGTTGCGGGCCTGATGATGGTGGCGACCCTGGTCGTGATCGGTGCGGGTAAGCGTCAAGCCCGCACGGGCTACAAAGAATGGTCCACCCGCCATCCGCGCAAGACCATCGGTGTATGGGGCCTTGTCACTTTGCTCCTGACAATGATGTTTGCAGCGCTCAAAAGCTTTGACAGTCATTATCAGGTGGGCCGCAATCAAGGCCTGCAACAGTGGACAGAGCGCGTGTGCAGCCGCATGCCGAGAACAGCACAACCCTGCCAGGCCCCCGCGACCCAGGCACAGTGGTACGGTCAGGAGGCTGAGTGATGAAGCCAATCATGTTGTACCCCGTCGGGGTGGTATTGATCCTGTGCCTGTTCAGCCTGGCCGGCGCCAGCAAACAACTGCAGATTGTGCAGTGGTGGCTCAACCAATTGGACAGCCCCCAGACTGCAACGGCCGGCGCGCTTGCACCGATCATCGATTGCGTTAACCGCGTGGACCGCGATACTCGGTTGGCCTACTACTTGCTGACTCAGGTCGACGCCTCAGTCCGGACGGCTGAGCGCTCCGGCGCCGCGAACTTGCCTCGGGAAGAATTTGGCGACAACGCAGAGCCGCAAGCCCGCCTGATCCAAAAGCAGGTATGCACCCCTGCTATTACCCTCCAGCTGGAGCGCCAAGCCCCCGGCAGCCCATTGATCACTGCCACGCAGCAGTACTTGCAGACCCTTCGCAGAATCAGCGACGTCGGTACGCTGCTCAGCCCCAATCAAACCCCCGGCGCGAAAACGCCGCAGCAGCAATTATTTGGCAACGTCATGCTTGACCAGTTGAAAGCAGAACTAAGCCGTAACGGTGGCGGCTACCTGTCGGCATCCGCGGCTCTGCGTGACGATCTGACGCGTGAGGAGCTGCGTTTGCGCCCCCTACAGCTGGATTTACTGGAAGCACGTCTGGGCCGAGACCTGCATTGGCACCTGCTCAATTACATGATTGCGTCGCGCCAGGCGATCGATCGGATCGACCAAGGGGTACGCGCTGCCGACCTGACACCCCAAGCCCTTGCTGCGTTGACCGCTTCGGTTCAGCGTGCCCAAGAAAGTGCTGCAGCCTTTGTCGATCAGATGCCGGATAAAGAACTCACTGAAGAAACGCTGCACCTTTGGTACACCCTCAGAACCCCCGCCGATACCTACCTTGCTGCCCTGCAAGGCATGCTTCAAGACTGGCTCAACCACGCCACCCCGCAACAGCTGAGTGACGACTATGACCTCGTCACCCGCCGCTACGACGTCCTGCTCAGCTATTACAACCGGCCGGCACGCAATGCGTTTTAGTGCTTTTTGAATTTCACATAGGACTGATGCAGATCTGAAGCCCAGCCGTCGATCACGTTTTTCACGTCATCGGCTTTCATCACCTGAGCGTCGTTCTCCAAGGGCTTGCCGGTGCCTTTGCGCACCACTTGGGCCAGGACTTTGCCGCTGGCGCCGTCGAGGAACTGCGCCTCGGTGCCGAGGGTGGTTTCTTGATCGCGAATGCCGGTGCCGGTACTGACCGCCGCCGCCACCAGTGCTACCGGGATGAACTCATAAGGTTTAAGCCCTTCGGTCTTGCTGCTGACGGCGGTGATGGCCGCGCGCACCACGATTACGCCTGGGCCTGGGGCATTGGCCAAAGGCAAGGATTTAGCCAGCTCACGCTTGAGCGCCTGGTTGTAGTAGGTGTTAATGCCGTTGAGGGTGCTGTCAGGAATTTTCGCGGTGGCCTGGGGTTTGGGATAGAACTGGGTCGGTTCGATGTACACCGCGTTATAGCGACTCAGGTCCAGTTGGGGATCGACCCAGCGCATCACTTCGACGCCTGACGGTGACTTGGCTTGCTTGAGTTGGCTGTAGTTGGAAAGAAAGCCCGAATATTCATCCGGTTGCGTGACCTGGCTGGCGCAGCCTGCAATCCCAAGCGAAGCCACGCACAACGTACTGATCATTAGCCTTAGTTTCATCATTGAACTCCCTGGCAGTCATCATCGAAGGGCGGAGCTGTAGGTATAGCCAATCCTGGCGAAATGGTGCGCCCACTCGACGGATCAAACCGGGATGACAAAAACTGCACCGGTCATTTGGCGAACAACTGCGTATGACTAATCAACCGTCGGTAAGTAAGGTGGAGCTCCCACCTATCAGGAGCATCACATGCGCACCATCGGCCTTATCGGCGGCATGAGCTGGGAGTCCAGCGCCGAGTACTACCGCATCATCAACCAGCGCGTGCGTGATCAGCTCGGCTCGCTGCGCTCGGCGCAGGTGTTGATGTACAGCGTGGATTTCGGCCCGGTGGCGCAGGCGCAGCACGATGGGCGCTGGGACGACGCGGCGCAGGTCCTCGAAGACGCGGCGCGGCGCCTGCAGGCCGGCGGCGCGGACTGCGTGGTGCTGTGTACCAACACCATGCACTTGGTGGCGCCGCGTGTCGAAGCGGCGATCTCGATTCCCTTTCTACATATCGCCGACGCCGCCGGCCAGGCGGCCGTGGCGGCCGGCACGCTCAACGTCGGCCTGCTCGGCACGGCGTTCACCATGGAGCAGGATTTCCTCAAGGCGCGCCTGGCCGAGCATGGCTTGAATGTGCTGGTGCCGGAGGCCGAAGAGCGCCAGAGCGTGCACCGCATCATCTATGAAGAGTTGTGTGTGGGGATCATCAGCGACACCTCGCGCGACGCTTATCTGCGCATCATTGCGTCGTTGGCTGCCCGTGGTGCCCAGGCGATCATCCTCGGATGCACGGAAATCGGCCTGTTGATCAAGCCCGAACACACCAACCTGCCGCTGCTGGACACCACCGCGTTGCATGCGCAGGCCGCGGTGGCGTTTGCCTTGCAGGATTAAGTCGAAGGACGCAAACGCGCCATGCTGACGGTGTCGACGTAGACGCCGTCACGCAGGGCGTAGTCGCGCAGCACCCCTTCCACCTCGAAACCGAACGAGCGGTACAGACGTTGCGCGGCCTGGTTATCGGCAAATACCGTCAACTCGACGCGGTGTAGGTTCATCCAGTTGTCGGCCACATCGAGGGCTGCCTTCAACAGCCGCGAGCCGACGCCCTTGCCCTGCCAGGCAGTTGCCACGCCCATGCCAAAGGTGCCGACATGGGCCTGGCGCACGCGCAGATACTGTTGCAGCCCCAACTGGCCAATCACCTCGCCGCCATGCAATGCCACCAGTTGCAGGCGGCGTTCGTCGTCCGTCACCAAACGCTTGCGCCACACTTCAATCGACTGGAACGGCATCTGCAGTACCTGCCGGCATACCGCCGGCTCGTTGTAGAGCGCCGCGACGCCGTCAAGGTGGGCCTCGGTAAAGCGCTGGATGACGATATGGGGTTCAGGCGCGTGCATGGGTTTCATCCTTTGAAAGACATGTGGTCGGCCAGTGTAGAGGCGCCGACCGTCCGCTGCCTAGGGCGCTGGAGCGGTTGTCCACAACGAAGGCCAGTCGCCGTAGGCCACCCCGGTGCAGCGCGACATCATGTGAAACTCGCTGAGCTGGAAAGCCTTGCCGTCAAACAACCACACCGCCCCGGCCCCGCAATCGCCGAGCCCGCGTTGCTTGTAGAAGTAACTCAGGGTGCCGGTGGCTGGGTCGTAGCCCACCGAACCTTGCAGCGCGGCGCCGTCCAGAGGCAGCGGCTCCAGTTGCAACGCGGTCTGGGCATAAGGTGCCTGGCGCGCGCGACGCACCACCTCGTATTCGCAGTTGTAGGCCGCGCAGTCGTAGCTCAACACGGTCATGGCCTGCGAGGCGGTCAACGCACCGGCACTGGCTTCGGGTGGCGGCGAGTCTTCTTGCGCCGTTTCACCTTTGAGGGCCTCGGCCACCAAAGCTTGCTGCTCCTCGGCGGTCAACGCCGGCGCACCGGGGAATGGGCGCAGCAGCGGCATCGGCAAACGCGCCGGCACGGCACTCGCCGCACCTTTGCCGGGGCGTGCCAGTGCGGTGACGTTATCCACCCGGCCTTGCACCGCATCCATCAACAGCAGCGATGCACTCAACCCACTCAGGGAAACGTGGGCACCGGCATCGCCGGGCAGCTGCAAGCGCTGACCATCGCGCAAGCGTTGCAACCATCGGCGCGCGGCGGCGTCGTCAAGTACGCCAAAGGATTGCACATGGGGATCGCCGCCCTGGTCGTCCAACTCCACCTGCAATGCCTGAGTCAAGTCATTGCCCAGGGGCTGGCCGTCCAGTTGCAGGGTCGACAGGTCCGACGTCTCCCCCCGATGGTCGAAGCGCAGGCGCAAGTAGCCCTGAGGGCCGGCCTTGTGCCAGATATGCAAGGTCAGCGAGCTGTAATCTTCTTCATTGGCACCGCTCGGTGCGCTGAGGGCATGGCAGTTGCGCAAGTTGTCGCAACCGACCACCCACTCCTTGATGTCCCGCAGCAGCGGCACGCGCTCACTAGCGGGTTGTGCAAAGGCTTGGGCAGAGGAACCGGCCAGCAGGGCCAGGAGTACGGGGCGCAACATGGGGGACTCTCCGTGTCTGAAAAGGCGCGGATTGTCCCATGTTCGGCCTGTGGCGTCAGCGCCCGGCGGCCACGCGCCACCCCCGCGCAATATCCGCCGCCCGCTCGCGCAACAAGCGCGGTGCCTCGCTGCACGCCTGCTCGAGGCTGATGGGCCCGCTGGGCAAGGCGAAGGCGGCGTCGACGCCGTGTGAGTACATCTGCTCGTAGCCTTCACCGAGGGTGCCGGCGATGACGATCACCGGTACGCCGTGTTGCCGGGCGATGCGGGCCACGCCGAATGGGGTTTTACCGCGCAGGGTCTGGGCGTCGAAGCGGCCTTCGCCGGTGATGACCAGATCAGCACCGCGCACGGCGGCATCCAGGCCCACCAAGTCGGCAACCACCTCCACCCCCGCGCGGAACTGGGCGCCGAGAAACGCCTTGGCAGCGAAGCCCAGGCCGCCAGCGGCGCCGCTACCGGGTTCGTCGCGCACATCGGTGGGCAGCACCCTGGCGCAGTGGTCGGCAAAATGGCCCAAGGCGGCGTCGAGCTGTTGCACCTGCTGCGGGCTCGCACCTTTTTGCGGGCCGAAAATCGCCGAGGCGCCGTGGGGGCCGCAGAGGGGGTTATTGACGTCGGCGGCAATCTCGAAACGCACCTCGCCCACGCGGGGGTCGAGGCTGTCCAGGCTGATGCGCGCCAACTGCGCCAAGGCCAAGCCGCCAGGTGGAAGGGGCTGGTCATCGGCATCGAACAATTGCACACCCAAGGCCTGCATTGCCCCCGCGCCACCGTCGTTGGTGGCGCTGCCGCCGATGGCCAGGATGATGCGCCGAGCCCCCGTCTCCAGCGCCGCGCGGATCAGTTCACCGGTACCAAAGGTGGTGGTCCGGCAGGCGTCGCGCTGGTCCGGCGGCAGCAGTTGCAAACCGCTGGCTTCGGCCATTTCGATGATCGCGGTGTGGCTGTCGGCCAACCAGCCCCAGCGCGCCTGCACCGGGGCACCGAGCGGGCCGTGTACGGTCTGGCGGCGCAACTCGCCGTGGCAGGCGGCGAGCACCGCGTCCACCGTGCCTTCGCCACCATCGGCCATCGGGCATTGGATCATCTGCGCGTCCGGCCAAACCTGGGCCAACCCCTCGACAATCGCCTGGGCAACGCCTGCGGCGCTCAGGCTGTCCTTGAACGAGTCGGGGGCGATGATGATCTTCATGGGCGTTCTCCGTTTTTTATAACGCCCATGCTGCCAGTTGGCTGCGGCAATAACGCCGGTCCGATGCACAAGTGCGGCGCAGGTTTGTTGTTCATTCCGACAAATCCTGGGGCAGCAACTGCACGCCCAGGTACAAGGCGAGCATGCCATCGAGGGTCAGCGGGTCGACACCGCTGAGTTCGGCGATGCGCTCCATGCGATAACGCAGGCTGTTGCGATGGATGCCCAAAGCGTCGGCACACGCCTGGCTTTGCCCGTCGTGCTCGCACCAACTGCGCAAAGTTGCCAGTAATTGGCCGTTGCCGTCCTTGGCCAGTACTTTGCGCAGCGGGTTGAGCAATTCATCGAGGGCGTCGTCGTTGCGATGACGCCACAGCATTACCGGCAGGCGATAGCGATTGAGGGTCAGCACTTGCGTATGGGGCAGGATGTCCCGGCCATAGGCCAACAGGTCGCCGACTCGCCGATAGCAACGGCGCAGCCCGGCCAGCCCGTCGGCCTGGCCACCCACCGCCACACGCTGGATCTGCCAGCCGTGGCCGGCGAGTTTTTCCAGCAGCTTGGGATTGTCCACCGGGAGCCCGGCCGGTCGGCACCACAACAATGAAAACTGCGCCGAGCTGACGCACCAGCTGTCGGGATAACGCGCAGCCAGCCAGGCGCCCAGGTCCTGCGCGGAGGCCCCCGCGCCCAGCTCGAACAGGTATGGCGTACGCGACAGATGTGGCTTGAGCCCCAGTTGCTGGGCTTCGTCGACCAGGCGCGGCGAGTCGCCGGATTCGGCGAGTAACAACGCCAGCAGGTCATCGCACCGCTGGCGGCGCCATTGTTGTTCGGCTTGCTGATGACGATGGCTGACCAGCATCTCGGCGGTCATGCGCACCAGTTCGGCGTAGGTACGCAGCAACTGTGGTTCACCGGTGATGCCAAGCACACCGATCAGGCGTTGATCGTGCATCAGCGGCAGGTTGATGCCGGGCTGCACGCCTTTTAGGTGCTTTGCGGTCTGGCCGTCGATTTCGACCACGCGACCATTAGCCAAGACCAATTGCGCGCCCTCATGGCGAGTGTTGATGCGCTCGGGCTCGCCGCTGCCCAGGATCAAGCCCTGGCTGTCCATGACGTTGACGTTATAGGGCAGGATGGCCATGGTGCGATCGACAATCTCCTGCGCCAGGTCATGATCCAGCTCGAACATGGGGTTAACTTCCTGCAAGGCGTGGTTGGTCATCGGCACAGCGCAAAGGCACGTTCACTGTGCGCGAGCACAAAGACAGCCCCCTGCTACCTGGCCGAGACTCTTGGGGCGATCAACGTTACCCTCGCATCGCGAAAAATCATAATAAAGAGAGAACGCCATGTCACAGAGCGCCGCTGTCACCCAGGCCAACGATGACGATAAAAACGCTGTCTACAAGCGCGTGACCCTGCGCTTGATCCCCTTCATTTTTATCTGCTACCTGTTCAACTACCTCGACCGCGTCAACGTCGGCTTCGCCAAGCTGCAGATGCTCGACGCCCTCAAGTTCAGCGAAACCGTGTACGGCCTCGGAGCCGGGATATTCTTTATCGGTTACGTACTGTGCGGCGTACCGAGCAACCTGGCGCTGAGCAAATTCGGCCCACGGCGCTGGATCGCCCTGATGATGATCGTGTGGGGTACGCTGTCCACCTGCCTGCTGTTCGTCAGCACGCCGACGCATTTCTACACCTTGCGCCTGTTTACCGGTGCGGCCGAAGCCGGCTTCTTCCCCGGCGTGGTGCTGTACCTCTCGCAGTGGTTCCCGACCTTCCGTCGCGGGCGGATCATGGCGTTGTTTATGTCGGCGATCCCCGTGTCGGGCCTATTGGGCAGCCCGTTTTCCGGCTGGATTCTCAACCACTTCGCCGCCGGCCAGGGTGGTCTGGCCGGTTGGCAGTGGATGTTCCTGCTCCAAGGCATCCCTACCGTGGTGCTGGGCGCCCTCGCCTACTTCCTGCTCAGCGACAGTTTCGCCCACGCCAAATGGCTCACGCCTCAGGAACGCGCGGTGCTGGAAGCCGACCAGGCCACGGACCTGGCGAACAAGCCCAAGACCACCAGCGACTCCCTCGCCGAAGTGTTCAAGAACCCGGCGATCTGGGCATTTGGTCTGATCTACTTCTGCATCCAGAGCGGCGTGTACGCCATCAACTTCTGGCTGCCGTCGATCATCAAGAACCTCGGGTTCAGCGATAACCTGGTGATCGGTTGGCTCAGTGCAATCCCGTATTTGCTGGCGGCGGTGTTTATGCTACTGGTGGGCCGCTCCGCCGACCTGCGCAAAGAGCGGCGCTGGCACTTGGTCGTGCCCATGCTGATGGGCGCGGTGGGCCTGGTGATCGCGGTGAATTTCGCCACGACGCCGGCCATTGCGATCCTCGGCCTGACCATCGCCACCATGGGCGCGCTTACCGGCCTGCCGATGTTCTGGCCGGTGCCGACGGCGATGCTCAGCGCGGGTGCCGCCGCCGGTGGGCTGGCGTTGATCAACTCCATGGGCCAGATGGCAGGCTTCCTCAGCCCATATATCGTCGGCTTTGTAAAAGATGCCACCGGCTCCACGGATATGGCCCTGTACCTGCTGGCGGCAGTGATTGTGGCGGGCAGTGTATTGGCACTGCGCATGACTCGCTCATTGCGCACATAAGCCATCACTCAGGATGCACCGGGGCTGGTGCATCCTGAGCCCGCATAACCGTTATAAGCTTTTTGCTTTTTAAACCTGTCAACCTTGACAGTACCCGCTGCTTTTATTTGTTCTCATACTCCAGGCGCCACCCCACTTGGATGAGGACTGCGTCATGGAGATTCTTCAACTGCCCAGAAATTCGCATCTGGCCGATGGCACGGCCAGCGCGAACATGTCCGGCGTGATCACGCGGGCATTCAAAGCGGACACGGTCAGGCTGGAAAAGACCCATGTCCAATGGGTTATTACCGCACGCCAGAGTGCAGTGGGTTCTCAACCCAGTGTCGAGCTCACCTGCTTGCTGCCCTTGAGCCTTCGCGACAATGGCAAGCCCCATACCTACAGCTTCGACGGCACACGCAAAGTGACTACGGCCTCCGCGGCAATATTTACCGCCAACACCAACTTTGTAGCCGTATCAGGTGAAATTACCGTCACCTTGAGGAAAAACCGTATCGTCGCAACGTTCAGTTTTACCGCCCAGCCCTATAACCAACCGGAAGCTCAGTTGATGGTGTCCCGAGGCACCTGTGACGTACATAACGGCAACGGGAAATTCGAGGTTGAGCTCAGTGGCGGGATACTGCCAATGCCCTCATTCAAGGCTGAAAACCTGGCCGTCAATACGTTTGAGCACTTGGGTGTCGAGCCGTACTACAACATCCTAGGGTGGTCCCGTGTTTTCCCCGACACCGAGTATTTCTTCGCCGTGCAAATTGATACCAAAGTCAGAGAGGGCACATACAAAATCGTCCTGGACGATCCACGGATCGGGATTTTGACAAACCTGATTGGCTTTCAGCATCTGTATGCAACCAGCGGTCAACTCACCATCAAAAAAATGCCACATGCCGGACACGCGATCGCGGACTTCAAGGTTGAATTCAATCATCCCCCCATGCCGGTTTGTTCAGCCAAAGGCCAACTGAATATTCAGGACTACGGCCAAGCCCCAGGCTGAGCGGTTCACCGATAGACGAGGATGTTTCCATAAGGATGTGGCCTGTACGTCCTTATTGATCATTTCGTACGTCGTTCAACAGCGCATGACAGCGTTGCTGCAAAAATGCCTGGAACACTTTGACTCTTTCCGACACCTGCGCGCGATGGGGACACATCAGGTTCAGCGGCGCTGGCTCACCTTGCCAGCCCTCGAACAACGGCACCAAACGGCCGGCCCTTATGTCCCGTACTACATCCAGTCCAGCTTTATAGGTTACCCCATGCCCCGCCAGCGCCCACCGCCGCGCCACTTCACCGTCGTCGCACAAATAATCGCTGTGCACGGGCACTTCCTGCACCACATCTCCTTTGCGAAAGCTCCATGTGTTGTTGGGGCGGCCATGGCGCATGTAAATCAGCGCGCTGTGCTGCGCCAGATCGGCAGGCTCACGAGGGGTCCCGTGTCGGGCCAAGTACGCAGGGCTGGCGCAGGCCACGCGGTGGTGGTTCGCTAGGATCGGTAAAGCCACCAGGCTGGAATCATTCGGCACGCCAAAGCGCAGGGCAATATCCACGGTCTCGCGGAACAGGTCGGCGTTCTTATCGTTAAGCAGTAACTGCAGGCGGATATGGGGGTGCTGTTGCTTGAAGTCATCCAACCATCCCAGCAAAACCGTGCGCCCAAAATCCGAGGGAGCGGCCAGTTGCAGTACACCGTTCAAGCCTTCGCCGTGCCGCTTCAGCCCTTGTTCCCCTTCAGACAAAGCGGCGAGCGCCAGGCGCACGCTGTCCAGGTAACAGCGACCCTCTTCAGTCAGGCGCATGCTGCGCGTAGAGCGAGCCAGCAGGCGAACGCCAAGACGTGTTTCCAGGCGCTTGAGCGCAATGCTCGCGGCGGCGGGTGTCAAGCCAAGGGTGCGTGCGGCGGCGGAAAGGCTCCCGGTATCCGCCGTACGCGCAAAGACTTCAAGGTCGAGAATCGAGCTCACTGATAAAAATCCTTTAATGATCCTGTCGATTTACCGCTATTTTTTCGACATTGCCAAGCTGAGAGGATGAATATCCCTTTCTTAATGCGAGGCAGTACCCATGACATCTCCCCTCAATGGCAAAACCGTGGTGGTGATTGGCGGCAGCAGTGGCATCGGCGCGGCGGTCGCCGAGCAGGCCAGGTCACGAGGCGCGCAGGTGGTGCTGGCTGGACGGCGCCTGTCTTCGGAGCTCCACAACGGCCTGCGCAGCGAACCTGTGGACGTGACGGATAATGCGTCATTGCAACGCCTGTTCGAGAGCGTGGGCCGCTTTGATCATTTGGTTTACACCGCCGGCCCTGCCGTACAGGCGAAAAATCTTCAGGACACCGACCTGCAACTGGCCCAGGACAATTTCAACGTCAAACTCTGGGGCGCGTTGCGGGCTATCCAACTGGCACTGCCATTCCTCGATGAGCATGGGAGTATCGTCCTTACGTCCGGGCAGTTGGGGCGCAAGTTAGTGCCTGGGCAATTCATCAAAATCGGCATTAACGCTGCGACCGAAGCGCTGGGTAAACAATTAGCCAAGGAGCTGGCACCGCGTCGGGTCAACGTCGTCAGCCCCGGCGTGATCGACACACCGGCGTATGCGGGGTTGTCGGAAGATCAACGCGAGGCCATGTATGCCAAGGTCGGCCAGGCCTTGCCGGTCGGACGTGTGGGGCAAGCTTACGAAGTGGCAGCCGGGTATGTACTGGCTATGGAAAATGCCTTCATGACCGGCAGCGTGATCGACATCGACGGCGGCGGTTTGCTGTAAGGCAATGGCATAAACCGCATTCATGTCCATAGCCGGCTTGTTCGAGGATGCCGCGATCTGGTATTGCATAGGCTCTATCCCGCGACATTGAGGTGTTCTCTATGCTTTATCGTTCTCTGGGCCACTCCGGTTTGAAGGTCAGCGCCCTCACCCTGGGCACCATGATGTTTGGCGAACAGACCAACACCGAGGACTCGTTGCGCATCATCGACAAGGCCTGGGACCAGGGCATCAACTTTATCGACACCGCGGATGTGTACACCGGCGGGCGCTCTGAAGAGTTGGTGGGTGAAGCCATCGCCCGGCAGCGCCAGGACTGGGTGGTGGCGTCCAAGGTCGGTTTCGGCCCGCCGGATGGGTTGCCCAACCGCAGTGGCCTGAGCCGCAAACGGATTTTCAATGCCCTCGACGCCAGCCTGACCCGCCTCGACACCGATTACCTGGACATCTACTACCTGCATCGTGAAGACCACCACACACCGCTGGAAGTAACGGTGTCGGCCATCGGCGACCTGATCCGTCAGGGCAAGATCCGTTACTGGGGCCTGTCCAACTACCGTGGCTGGCGCATTGCCGAGGTCATTCGCGTGGCAGAGCGCCTGGGGGTGGACAGACCGGTGATCAGCCAGCCGCTGTATAACATCGTCAACCGTCAGGCCGAGGTCGAGCAGATTACCGCTGCCGCCGCCTATGGCCTCGGTGTGGTGCCCTACAGCCCGCTGGCGCGCGGTGTGCTCAGCGGCAAGTACGCGCCAGACGTTACCCCTGAGGCCGGCAGCCGTGCCGCGCGCCAGGACAAGCGCATCCTGGAAACCGAATGGCGCGTGGAGTCGCTGCGTATCGCCCAGCAGATCCAGCAGTACACCCAAGGGCGCGGCGTGGGCATGGTGGAATTCGCCATCGCTTGGGTGCTCAACAACGCCGCGGTGAGTTCAGCTATCGTTGGGCCGCGCACGGAGGCGCAATGGGACGCCTACACCGGCGCGCTGCAGGTGAAGATTACGGCGGAAGACGAGGCGTTCATCGATTCGCTGGTGACGCCGGGGCATTCGTCCACACCGGGATTCAACGATGTGGGCCATTTCGTGTCGGGGCGAACGCCGCTGTAAGCGCTCGGGAAGTGCAGCGCGGCAAACTTTTGTGCGATTTGCCCCAAAACAGAGCACCCGTAGCACGCCGAAAGCACCATAATCTGCTCTTCTTTTGATTGAATCGGTTTTGGCGAGGACAGCGTGTCTAAAGGTGTGGCGTTATCGGTGTTGGCCTCGGTGTTGTTTGCCGTGATGTATTACTTCACGTCATTGCTCACTCCATTGAGCGGTCTGGAGATTTTCGGCTGGCGCATGTTGTTGACCGTGCCGTGCATGACAGTGTTCATGGTGGTGAGCGGCGAATGGCGGCAAGTCCGAGAACTGTTGCGCAGGCCGGCGGCCGAGCCGCGCTTGATCGCTGGCGTGGTGGTGTCGTCGGCCCTGCTGGGTGTGCAATTGTGGCTATTCATGTGGGCGCCTCTCAATGGCCGCAGCCTGGATGTGTCGGTGGGTTATTTCCTGCTGCCGCTGACCATGGTGCTGACCGGGCGCCTGGTATGGGGCGAACAATTGTCCTATCTGCAAAAGATCGCGGTGTTTTTTGCAGCGCTCGGCGTGCTGAACGAGCTGTACCAGGCCGGTGGTTTCTCCTGGGCGACGTTGGTGGTGATCATCGGTTACCCACTGTACTTCATCGCGCGCAAATACCTTAAGACCGACCATTTGGGCGGCCTGTGGCTGGACATGGCACTGATGCTGCCCGTGGCCTGGTGGTTTGTGCAGAGCGGCGAACAGGGCTTTGCAGTGATGGATGCGCAACCGAAACTCTATGCGCTGATTCCGATCCTCGGCCTGATCAGCGCCTCGGCACTGGTGAGCTACATCATCGCCAGTCGCTTGCTGGCTTTCAGTCTGTTCGGCCTGCTCAGCTATGTGGAACCGGTGTTGTTGCTGGTGGTGGCACTGCTGCTGGGCGAAGGTATCAAGGCGGGGCAATGGCTGACCTACATTCCGATCTGGATCGCGGTCATGGTGCTGGTGTTTGAAGGGTTCAAGCATTTGGTACGCCAGCGCCAGGCGTAACACGCAGGCGTTAAAAAGCCCGACCAGGGTCAACTCTGGTCGGGCTTTTTTCTACGCGTGGGTTCAGTCGGTGGTCAACACACCGCGCCGAACCTGATCACGCTCGATGGATTCGAACAAGGCTTTGAAGTTGCCTTCGCCGAAGCCGTCGTCGCCCTTGCGTTGAATAAACTCGAAGAACACCGGGCCCATCAGGGTTTCCGAGAAGATCTGCAACAGCAGACGCTTGTCGCCCTCGATCGAAGAACCGTCCAACAGGATGCCACGGGCCTGCAACTGGTCCACCGGCTCGCCGTGGTTCGGCAAGCGACCTTCGAGCATTTCGTAGTAGGTGTCCGGTGGCGCGGTCATAAAGCGCATACCGATTTTCTTCAACGCATCCCACGTCTTGACCAGGTCATCAGTGAGGAACGCCACATGCTGGATGCCCTCGCCGTTGAACTGCATGAGGAACTCTTCGATCTGCCCGGCGCCCTTGGACGATTCTTCGTTCAGCGGGATGCGGATCATACCGTCCGGAGCGCTCATGGCCTTGGAGGTCAGGCCGGTGTATTCGCCTTTGATGTCGAAATAACGCGCCTCACGGAAGTTGAACAGCTTCTCGTAGAAGTTGGCCCAGTACACCATGCGCCCGCGGTAGACGTTGTGGGTCAGGTGGTCGATAACCTTGAGACCGGCGCCTTGCGGGTTGCGGTCCACGCCGTCGAGAAAGACGAAATCGATGTCGTAGATCGAACTGCCTTCACCGAAACGATCGATCAGGTACAGCGGCGCGCCGCCGATGCCTTTGATCGCCGGCAGGTTAAGCTCCATCGGGCCGGTTTCGATATGGATCGGCTGCGCGCCCAGTTCCAGTGCGCGGTTGTAGGCTTTTTGGGAGTCCTTGACGCGGAACGCCATGCCGCACACCGACGGGCCGTGCTCTGCGGCAAAGTAGGAGGCGATACTGTTGGGCTCGTTGTTGAGGATCAGATTGATCTCGCCCTGGCGATACAAGTGCACATTCTTGGAGCGGTGGGTGGCGACTTTGCTGAACCCCATGATCTCGAAGATCGGCTCCAGGGTGCCGGGCGTCGGCGATGCGAATTCGATGAACTCAAAGCCCATCAGGCCCATTGGGTTTGCGTGTTGGTCGGTCATGTTCGGTGCCTCATCCTGCTCTTTGAAATAAAGAGTCTGATTAAAGAAAAATCAATTGCCAGCAAGGATGAGGTGCAGGGGTGGCGCGCAGGACAGGCCTCGCACGCTGCGGGCGAGGAAGTCACCAAAGATGAGGGGGGAGCCGAGTCGCTTCATGGTTACATCAGTCTCTGACGGCTTTAGGCTTGCGTGAGCGCAAGTCATATTCTTGTATGCGTAAACCGATTCTACACAGCGTAACCTGGTTTGTCCGTACTCTTATCAAATCCCCATTACCCTGGCGCGTGCAAGGAGTTTGTTGCACAGGCGGAACTCCAACAGAATCACCACGCCGCCCAGCTCTGGTCTCCTGCGCACAAAACCCGGATCACGCGAGCATATTCGAACCGAGCCATCTATCATCGGAGCATCCCTGACCGCTACGCCGGTCACGCTCTCTGCGCAATAGGTTTCAGACCCCATGCCCCTCAGTGTCCAAGGCCCTTCAAAGCCGATCACCCGCTATGCCATCAGCCTGTTGTGCACGCTGCTGCCGATACTGCTGGGCGTGCTTATTCTGCATTGGCAGGCCGAACGCACCCTGGAGCAGAGTACCGCGCAGACCGCCCAGGAAGCCGTGCGCCAGTTCGACCTGATGCTCGACAACACCGCCCTCGCCGCCCAGGCGCTCCTGCCATTGGCCGGACAACCGTGCGACAGCGCTACCCAACTGGCGTTGCGCGAGCAGGTGACACGCCGGCCGTTCGTGCGGGCGACCACCCTGTCCTGGCAAAAGAACATCTATTGCACTTCGCTGTTCGGCGGCGATTACGCCTCGCCCGTCAACCCGGACGATTACGTGGACGGGCGCCTGTGGTTGATGAATGGCAACCCGGTCACACCGGATACGGCGCTGCTGGTCTACCGCCTGGTTGACGGCGACAAGGCCGCGTTCGCCTCCATAGACGGGTACCACCTGACCAACGCGCTGCGCCTGATCAGCCGGTATGCGCAATTGATCCTGCAGGTCGGGCCGCACTGGCTCGACGATCAAGGCCGGGTCCACGAGACACTGCCACCGGTATTTGCGGTGGCTCATCACCACCTGGCGTCGGAACGCTATCGCTACAGCGTCGAAGCAGGCATGCCGGCCGGCGAAGTGTGGCGATATATGCAGGCTCGCTATCCTGCGCTATTGAGCCTGGTGGTGTTTTTTGGCGTGCTGGCAGGGCTGCTCGCCCATTGGCTGCAAAAGCGCTCGTCGGCGCCGACCCATGAGCTGCAACGGGCACTGGGCGCCAATGAGTTCATTGCTTTTTTCCAACCCGTGGTGCGCGGCGACACCCGTGACTGGGCCGGCTGTGAAGTGCTGATGCGCTGGCAGCACCCCAAGGAGGGCTTGGTTCGGCCGGACCTATTCATTCCGCTGGCCGAGGATAGCGGCCTGATTGTGCCCATGACCCGCGCCCTGCTCCGTCAGGCCGCCGCTCAATTGGCGCCCCATGCCTCACGCTTTGCGCCGGGTTTTCATATCGGTGTGAACATCACCGCGCGCCACTGTCAGGACTTGCAACTGGTGGACGACTGTCGCGAATTCCTCGCCGCGTTTGCACCTGGCCAGGTGATTCTGGTGCTGGAGCTCACCGAACGCGAATTGATCGAACCCACGGACGTCACGCGACGTCTGTTCGATGCCTTGCATGCGCTTGGGGTGATGATCGCCATCGATGACTTCGGCACCGGCCACTCCAGCCTGGGTTATTTGCGCAATTTCAATGTGGACTACTTGAAGATCGATCAGAGTTTTGTCGCCATGATCGGCGTGGATGCACTCTCCAGCCATATTCTGGACAGCATCATAGAGTTATCTGGCAAGCTCGATTTGGGCATTGTCGCCGAGGGGGTAGAAACGGCGCAGCAGTGTGAATACCTGGCCGCTCGCGGGGTGGACTATCTTCAAGGCTACCTGTTCGGCAGACCTTTACCCTGTGATGAATTCATTAAGTCCCTGGCCAGCCATTGAATAGCCATGCACTAGCGATGCGCAAATAATGTTAATGGGACAAAAGACATGATTTACTCGTGACGAATTAACTACTACAATTTTTCTTGCCTGTGCAGAACTCGCAGGAGGCTTCTTCTTAGAGTCGCCTTAAAGCGCTTGGCTTGCAGCTTTTTTACAGTTGATATCAGCCAACTACACTATTGGAGTACCTATTTTGTCCAAACTCGCCGAATTTCGCGCAGCAGAAAGAGCCCTTCAAGAGCAGCTGGCCCAGCTGGAGTCCTTGAAGAACGACGCCAGCTTGAAGAAAGAAATCGAATTCGAAGAAAAACTCCAAGGGCTGATGAAGACCTATGGCAAGAGCCTGCGCGATATCATCGCGATCCTGGATCCTAGCCTGAGCAAGGCCAGCGCGGTCGCCTCCGCGCCTAAGCAGCGCCGCGCACGCGTGGTCAAGGTTTACCAGAACCCGCATACCGGCGAACTGATCGAAACCAAAGGTGGCAACCACCGTGGCCTCAAAGCCTGGAAAGAAGAGCACGGCGCGGAAACCGTTGAATCCTGGCTGCGCAAGTGATCCACACGCACTAATAAAAAGCCCCGCACATGCGGGGCTTTTGTTATTCAACGGTTCGCAAGTGAACTTAAATAAAAGTTCATTTCGTTCAAAATCGATCGTCGCGATTGCTCTAAAGTTTCAGGCTGTCACGCACCGAACTGACTTCATTCTTGCTGGCGTCATAGGCTTGTGCCTGACCGGCGTATGAAAATACATACGCCTTATCAGTGTCGACCGCACCCACCAATGTTTGTGATAGCACATGCCGCCCGTTCTCGGTGATCACGCAAGTAGTTTCCAGTGCGTCGAGGCGGCTCAATGTCGAAGGGTGCATCTTGGTGCACACGCTTTGATAGCCGCCTTGGGCAAAGTCTTTTTGAATAGACTTACGCATTTCCAGCAGAACGCCTTGAAGATTAACTTTATGCCCCGCCTCAATCGGCGTAGCGGTCAGTTCCATGACCATCAAAGTCTGCCCATTCTCGTCATTCTTGATCGCTCGCTGTCGGGACACGGCCTGAGCGCTGACGGAAGCATCGCCCTCGGGCGCCAGCTCTTCGATTTGCCAGCCGCTGGGCCAATGAACTTCCGGCTCGCCAGCCAACACCCACTGACTGGTCAACAGCACACATACAGTACTCAACAGCGGTTTACGACACTCAATCATTGCGAAAACACCCCAGGGACCAGCGGCAAAGTGTGAGGCCCGCCACCTGCCAGTCGCAAGGCCTACGCGGGCTTTTTCATTTGGCGCGGCGGACGGGCCTTGCGTATCATGGCCCGGCTGCATAAATGCTTGCCGCAAGCCAAGGGAGCACTCCACGCTGGAGTCGCGTTTGCCCCATTTTTTTTCTGGAGGGCCCATGAGCCTGCACGAACTGAACACCTTCCCGGGCGTCACCGCCCAGCCTGATACCGCCACCACGAACTTCGTGTTCAACCACACCATGCTGCGGGTCAAGGACATCACCCGCTCGCTGGATTTCTACACCCGCGTCCTGGGGTTCTCCCTGGTTGAAAAGCGCGACTTCCCGGAAGCTGAATTCAGCCTGTACTTCCTGGCGCTGGTGGATAAATCCCAGATCCCGGCCGACGCGGCCGAGCGTACTCAGTGGATGAAGTCGATTCCCGGCATCCTGGAACTGACCCACAACCACGGCACCGAAAACGATGCGGACTTTGCCTACCATAACGGCAACACTGATCCGCGTGGTTTTGGCCATATCTGCATCTCGGTACCGGATATCGTTGCCGCCTGCGAGCGTTTCGAAGCCCTGGGCTGTGACTTCCAGAAACGTCTGACCGATGGCCGCATGAAAAGCCTGGCATTTATCAAAGACCCGGACGGTTACTGGGTCGAGATTATTCAACCCGCACCGATGTAAACGAAAAAAAACCCCATGATCGCTCATGGGGTTTTGCATTTCCGGGCCTGTATTTATGCTGGCGCGGAGGTGCGGATCAGGTGGTCGAATGCGCTCAAGGAAGCCTTGGCGCCCTCGCCCACGGCGATCACGATCTGCTTATACGGCACAGTAGTGACGTCGCCGGCGGCAAACACGCCAGGCAGTGAGGTCTCGCCACGGGCATCGACGATGATCTCGCCACGCGGCGTCAGCTCCACCGTGCCTTTGAGCCAATCGGTGTTGGGCAGCAGGCCGATCTGTACGAAGATACCTTCCAGGTCGAGGGTCTTGAACTCGCCGCTGTCGCGATCTTTGTACGCCAGGCCGGTGACTTTCTGCCCATCGCCTTTCACTTCGCTGGTCAACGCACTGGTGATCACGTCCACATTCGGCAGGCTGTACAGCTTGCGCTGCAGGACTGCATCGGCGCGCAACTTGCTGTCGAATTCCAGCAGCGTAACGTGGCTGACAATACCCGCCAGATCGATGGCCGCTTCGACGCCGGAGTTGCCGCCGCCGATCACTGCCACACGCTTGCCCTTGAACAGCGGGCCGTCGCAGTGCGGGCAGAAACACACGCCCTTGGCCTTGTATTCCTGCTCGCCCGGCACACCCATTTCGCGCCAGCGTGCACCGGTGGCCAGAATCACGGTCTTGGACTTGAGGGTCGCGCCGCTTTCGAAGCGGATCTCGTGCAGTTCGCCGGCATTTTTTGCCGGGATCAGGCTGCTGGCGCGCTGCAGGTTCATGATGTCCACGTCGTACTGACGCACATGGGCTTCCAAAGCACTGGCCAGTTTCGGCCCTTCGGTTTCCTGTACCGAGATAAAGTTTTCGATGGACATGGTGTCCAACACCTGACCACCGAAACGCTCGGCGGCAACACCGGTGCGAATGCCTTTACGCGCAGCATAGATAGCCGCCGAGGAGCCCGCTGGGCCACCGCCGACCACCAGCACATCAAAGGCGTCTTTAGCGCTGATTTTCTCAGCGGCTTTTTCGGCGCCGCTGGTGTCGAGCTTGGCGAGGATTTCTTCCAGCCCCATACGGCCCTGGCCAAAGTTGACCCCGTTGAGGTAAACGCTGGGCACCGCCATGATCTGACGCTCATCGACTTCAGCCTGAAACAGCGCACCGTCGATAGCAACGTGGCGGATATTCGGGTTGAGCACTGCCATCAGGTTCAGCGCCTGGACCACATCCGGGCAGTTCTGGCAGGACAGCGAGAAGTACGTCTCGAAGCTGAACTCGCCTTTGAGGGCGCGGATCTGTTCAATAACTTCGACACTGGCCTTCGACGGGTGGCCACCGACTTGCAGCAGGGCCAGCACCAACGAAGTGAATTCATGGCCCATGGGGATACCGGCAAAACGCAGGCTGATCTCGGCACCCGGGCGGTTGATGGAGAACGACGGCTTACGCCCATCGTCACCATCGGTTTTCAGCGTAATCAGCGTAGTAAGGCTGGTTACGTCTTGTAAAAGAGCCAGCATTTCCTGGGATTTCGCACCGTCGTCGAGGGAGGCGACGATCTCGATCGGCTGTGTGACCCGTTCCAGGTATGACTTCAACTGAGCTTTAAGATTGGCGTCCAACATACGGGCGATTTCCTGTTCATTCGGTTTATTACAGTCGAAAAAAAACGCCCGAGCGAATCTCGCCCGGGCGTTTTGAGGGCGGTTGCAGCTTACTTCACAGGTGCGGAAACCCGCCCTAGAGACTTCACAGACTTAGATCTTGCCGACCAGGTCCAGGGACGGGGCCAGGGTGGCCTCGCCTTCTTTCCACTTGGCTGGGCACACTTCACCCGGGTGAGCGGCAACGTACTGAGCGGCCTTGATTTTGCGCAGCAGCTCGGAAGCGTCACGGCCAACACCGCCGTCGTTGAGTTCAACGATTTTGATCTGGCCTTCCGGGTTGATCACGAAAGTGCCACGGTCTGCCAGGCCAGCTTCTTCGATCAGCACGTCGAAGTTGCGGGAGATGGTCAGGGTCGGGTCGCCGATCATGGTGTACTGGATTTTGCCGATGGCTGGCGAAGTGTTGTGCCAGGCTGCGTGGGCAAAGTGGGTGTCGGTGGACACGCTGTAGATCTCGACGCCCAGTTTCTGGAATTCGGCGTAGTTGTCGGCCAGGTCTTCCAGCTCGGTTGGGCAAACGAAGGTGAAGTCGGCTGGGTAGAAGAACACCACAGACCATTTGCCTTTCAGGTCAGCGTCGGTCACATCTACGAAGCTGCCGTTTTTGAACGCAGTGGCTTTAAACGGTTTTACTTGGCTGTTGATGATAGGCATCGTTGACTCTCCGTCAGGGGTTAAGAAGTTGATGAGGTGAATCCTACCCAGTCTCTCGATAGATGGCTCATTGGCAAACCTGATGCTGATGATTGGTTTTCCCTATCAGGTCACCCTATTAATAGAAGAAAACTCAAATCAATGGCTGGTTAGCCAGCGTCATACCAAGAAAGGGCGTCGCTTCAACATAGCGCATGGCGGATTTCATGTCGTTCCAGCCGACATAACTCATCAATGACTTCATATCCCAGCCATTGCGATGGGCCCACGTAGCGAACCCCCGCCGCAGCGAATGGCTGGTGTAGTGCTCGGCCGCGATGCCGGCGCGCTCAAGTGCCTGGCGCAGCAGCGGGATGACGCTGTTGGGATGCAAGCCCTTCTCCCCTACATTGCCCCAGCGGTCGATACCACGAAACACCGGCCCGCGCACCAATGCCGCCGTACTTAGCCAATCGCCATAGGCCTGCACTGGGCACAGGCGCAGCAGAGCCGGGGTGTGGTAGGTCTTGCCCAGGTTGTCGCGATCACTTTTGCTGCGCGGCACATACAAGCTGATTCCGGCCCCCGGTGTGACCTGCACATGCTCCACTTGCAAGCGGCATAGCTCGTCACTGCGAAAGCCACGCCAGAAGCCCAGCAGGATCAACGCCCTGTCGCGCGTGGCCCGCAGCAGCCGGGCCGTGTCCTGGGACTCGTTCGCTTGCTGCGCCTCCTGCTCAAGAAAAGCTACCACCTGCTCCAACTGTTGGAGTTGCAGCGGCTCGGCTTGCTTTTCCCGCGCGGGGTGCACCGCACGGATGCCCTTGAGCACCTTACGCACCACCGGCGCCTTGGTGGGATCAGGAAAGCCTTGGCTGGTATGCCACTGCGCCAACGCCGAGAGCCGCAACTTCAAGGTATTGACCGCCAGCACACCCGCGTGCGCGACCAAGTAGCGCGCCACGCTGTCGCTGGTGGCCGGCAGAAACCCGCCCCAGCTCACTTCGAAATGTTCAATGGCCGCGCGGTAGCTACGGCGCGTGTTATCGCGAGTGGCGGCGTTGAGGTATCGATCCAGATCGCTCATGGAGGGCCTATTCGTACTGGAAACGGGGACAGTTGCGCTGAAGACACGCATGACGCGGGATAATACGCCAATATCCCATCTGTTAACTTCATAATTTGAACGTGAAATAATCCATGTTAGAGTACGTAACTACATACTACGTACCACAGTACTAAATCGACGGAGACCTCATGGCGCGCGGCGGCATCAATAAAGCAGTGGTTCAAACGGCACGCTTGGCGATCATTGCCAGAGGCGAACACCCCAGCATCGATGCAGTACGCATCGAGATGGGCAATACCGGCTCCAAGACCACCATTCATCGCTACTTGAAGGAGTTGGATGAGAGCGAATCACGCGTCACCATCACCGAGGCGCCCATCGACGAAGAACTGAGCGAGCTGGTCGCGCGGCTGGCCCAGCGTCTCAAAGACAAGGCTCAGGAGCCGATCGACCTGGCCTTGGCGCAATTCGAACAAGAGAAAACTGCCCTGCACGCCCAGCTGCAAACCCTGCAGGACGCCCGTCAGCAGCTTCAGCAGCAATTCGATATTCAAGCCGCTGCCCTGGCGGAAGAAAGCGCAGCCTTGCAAACCGCCAGCACCAGCCTGCAAACCGAGCAGACCCGCAATGCCGGACTCAGCCAGGCGTGCAGCGATTACGAGTTGCGCCTTAACGATAAAGATGAGCAGATCCGCTCGCTGGAAGACAAACACACCCACGCGCGGGATGCCCTGGAGCACTACCGCAGCGCCATCAAGGAACAGCGCGAGCAGGAACAGCGGCGTCACGAAGGCCAGTTGCAACAAGTTCAGGCAGAGCTACGCCAGGCCCAGCAAAGCGCCATGGTGCGTCAGGATGAGATCACTCAATTGCATCGGGATAATGAGCGGCTGCTGATCGAACACCGGGTCACAGCGAAAGAGCTGGCGGCACTGCAGGAAAAACTCCAGAAAGATCAGACCGAGCACCGCCAGCTCAGCGAACAGCTCAACCGTATCGACGGCGAGCGCACCTTGCTTCAAGAGCGTCTGCGCGTGGCGCTGGTGGACAGTCAGTCGCGACAGGCAGCACTGACTGAATACCAGCAAGCCAACAAAACCCTGGAACTGGACCTGCTCAAGGCCCAGGCCAGTATCGAAGCCTTGCGTCTGGCCGCCGTCGTTGCAACGGCGCCAGAAGCCAAGCCCTCCGACTGATCAGTCGGCCACTGGCGTGCGCATGGTGACGAATTCTTCCGCCGCCGTAGGATGCACGCCTATGGTTTCGTCGAAATGCCGCTTGGTCGCGCCCGCCTTGAGCGCGATCGCCAGGCCCTGGACGATTTCGCCCGCGTCCGGACCGACCATGTGGCAGCCCAACACCTTGTCGGTGTCGGCATCCACCACGAGCTTCATCAGGGTCTTTTCCTGGCAGTCGGTCAGGGTCAGTTTCATCGGGCGGAAGCGACTTTCGAAAATCTGAACGTTATGGCCGTTTTTCTTCGCCTCCTCCTCTGTCAAACCTACAGTACCGATATTCGGCAGGCTGAACACCGCCGTCGGAATCATCGCGTAATCCACTGGGTGATACTGCTCGGGCTTGAATAGGCGACGCGCTACGGCCATGCCTTCAGCCAGGGCAACCGGAGTGAGCTGCACGCGACCGATCACATCGCCGATGGCCAGGATTGAAGGTTCGGTCGTTTCGTACTGATCATTGACCTGCACGAAGCCACGCTCGTCGAGAGCGACCCCGGTGTTTTCCAGGCCCAGGTTGTCCAGCATCGGACGCCGGCCAGTCGCATAAAACACGCAGTCCGCCTCCAGCACACGGCCATCCTTGAGGGTGGCCTTCAGGCTGCCATCGGCTTGTTTGTCGATGCGTTCGATATCGGCGTTGAACTGCAGATCCAAGCCGCGTTTAGTCAACTCCTCCTGCAGATGCTTGCGCACCGAGCCGTCAAAGCCGCGCAAGAACAAATCACCGCGATACAGCAAGCTAGTCTGAGCGCCCAGGCCATGGAAAATCCCGGCAAACTCAACGGCGATATAACCGCCGCCCACCACCAGCACGCGCTTGGGCAACTCCTTGAGGAAAAACGCCTCATTGGAGCCAATGGCATGTTCGCGCCCTGGAATCTCCGGAATCTGCGGCCAGCCGCCCGTGGCGATCAGGATGTGCTTGGCGGTAAAACGCTCACCATTGATTTCCACCTGATGCGGGTCCACCAATCGCGCGTGCCCTTCGTGCAGGGTCACGCCGCTGTTGACCAGCAGGTTGCGGTAGATACCATTGAGGCGATTGATCTCGCGATCCTTATTGGCGATCAACGTCGCCCAATCGAAATTCGCCTCGCCCAAGGACCAGCCAAAGCCGCTGGCCTGTTCGAAGTCTTCGGCAAAATGCGCGCCGTACACCAAGAGCTTTTTCGGCACGCAGCCCACGTTCACACAGGTGCCGCCTAGATATCGGCTTTCCGCTACGGCAACCTTGGCGCCAAACCCTGCGGCAAAACGCGCCGCGCGAACACCGCCGGAACCGGCGCCAATTACATACAGATCAAAATCGTAGGCCATTTCACTCTCCTCGGCAGGACACCAGCATACCGACTTACATGGGGCTGAAAAACGAAAAAGCCACCCGAAGGTGGCTTTCTCTTAAAACCGGCGAACAGGCGTGAATCAGTACGCCTTGCCAGTCTTGTAGAAGTGCTCGTAGCAGAAGTTGGTGGCTTCGATGTAGCCTTCCGCGCCGCCGCAGTCGAAACGCTGGCCCTTGAACTTGTAGGCAATCACGCAGCCGTCTTTGGCTTGCTTCAACAGAGCGTCGGTGATTTGGATCTCACCGCCCTTGCCTGGCTCGGTTTCTTCGATCAACTTGAAGATGTCCGGGGTCAGGATGTAGCGACCGATGATCGCCAGGTTCGATGGAGCATCTTCCGGTGCAGGTTTCTCGACCATGTCGCGTACGCGGATCAGGCCATCACCAATGTCATCACCGGCGATCACGCCGTACTTGTTGGTTTCGGTCGGGTTCACTTCCATCACAGCAACGATGGTGCAGCGGTATTTCTGGTACAGCTTGACCATCTGGGTCAGTACGCCGTCGCCTTCCAGGTTTACGCACAGGTCGTCCGCCAGTACCACGGCGAACGGTTCGTCACCGATCAGCGGGCGACCAGTCAGAATCGCGTGGCCGAGGCCTTTCATTTGCGTCTGGCGGGTGTAGGAGAACGAGCACTCGTCCAGCAGCTTACGGATGCCGACCAGGTATTTTTCCTTGTCGGTGCCCTTGATCTGATTTTCCAGCTCGTAGCTGATGTCGAAGTGGTCTTCCAGGGCGCGCTTACCGCGACCGGTCACAATGGAGATTTCATTCAGACCGGCATCCAGAGCTTCTTCCACACCGTACTGAATCAGTGGCTTGTTCACCACCGGCAGCATCTCTTTGGGCATGGCCTTGGTCGCTGGCAAGAAGCGAGTGCCGTAACCGGCTGCTGGGAACAAGCATTTCTTGATCATATGGGTCCTTACAAAGGGCTATGCGTACGGAATTCGGCGCAGTCTAATCAGGCCGCAGCCACCTTACAATGGGTCCTGCTGGCGTTGCGATGTCATCATAGAGAAAAAATCTCAGCGTAAGTTCCACTTATCTTACAAACAGCACTGCCGTTACTTCGGCAAAAATACCCACTGCTTATTGTTTCAATCTGCTGAAGCCTTTTTATCACGCTGGCGCGCTGGAACATTGACCTGGATTAACTTGCCCTGAACCCTGACATTTGGCGCTATCATTGCGGCCTTGAACCAGACCACGAGATTGTTAATAGATGTCAGAACCCAAAGGTGTGAACGGCTACCTGATTACCCAGCGCGCGGACGGCTGGCATTTGATCAACTTCCACGGCGACAGCGTCGCTGGCACCTTCGCCACCGAACGTGAGGCGATCGCAGTGGCCGAAGTGTTCGTGGATGAGGCCGGCCACGCTTCGAGCAAGCGCCCGAAAGGCAAGTAAGCGTCAGCCTTCACCTATGAAGCCCCTGAGAATGGGGCTTTTTTGTGTTTGTCTGTACGCAGATGGCAGTTCGCTATAATCTTCGGCAAACGCCCCACGACAGTGTCAGCGCTCCCCTCCTACACCCTTAATGACGAACACTTATGAACAAGATTCTGGCACTTACTGCGGCACTGGCACTCGCCGGCTGCACCACCACCTCGGACGTCTACCTGAAAAACGGCGAACAAGGCCTGACCATTGATTGTTCCGGCGAAGCCAATTCCTGGGCCAGCTGTTACGAAAAGGCCGACGCTTCATGTGCAGGCACCGGCTACCGTATTGTCGGCACCGAAGGCACGCCGTCGCTCAAGGAAAGCGAGAAAACCCTGGGCCAGGACGTTGGCAACTACAAAAGCCGCAGCGTCGTCGTGGTGTGCAAATAAGCGTCGGCGCTTACAGCTGAATGTCGGCGAACTTGATGCCCAGGCCGCGAATGGTCTCGATCAGATCGTCCAGGCGCTGGAACGACTCCACTTCATCTTGATCGTCCACCAGGAAAAAACTGCGTCCACCGCTTTTTTTGAAGAAAACGATCCACTCGCCGAGGTCGGCAGGATTCTGGATGACATGGGTGGCCGAGATCTGACCCTCGGCATGGCGGGCTCTGACATCTTCACGTTTCATAACTGGCTTCCAGAAAAGACAAATACCGCGCGAACCCGGGCTCGCACGGCATTTTTGCATTGAATGGTCGACAGTCTAACGGATGCCCTGCCCGATCAGCACGCCCTCTACGGTTTGGCCATACAAATTGACGCCGTCGTTGGCGTGGAACTTCAGTCGGGTCTTCTCCACCGAGCCGTCCACCAGGCGCGGATCCTGCGGCCGTTCGTGGCTGTTGACGTAGGCCGCCACATCCCAGGCCTGCTGGTCGCTCAAACTGCCGCCTTTACCCAATGGCATATTGTGTTTGATAAACGACGCGGCCGTATTGATGCGGTGCATGCCCGCGCCCCAGTTGTAGGAATCCTTACCCCATAGCGGTGGCATCGCGTAGTCGTCGCCTACCTTTTGCCCTTGGCCTTGCGGCCCATGACACACCGCACACTGCTCTCCATAGACCTGTGCGCCCCGAGCCAAGCTGTAACCTTCTGCCGGTTGCGCTACCTCTGGGTACCCGCGCCCCGGCAGCTCGACGCCCAGCGGCGCTTTACTGGCCAGCCAATAGGAATATACCGATAAAGCGGTGATTTCCGGGCTGTCGGCGGCCGGCGGGGTGCCGCCGTTCATGCTGAATTGGAAACAGCCCTGCAACCGCTCGGCGTAGGTGTTGACCTTGTCGTTCTTCTTTCTATACGCCGGATACATAGGATACGCCGCCCACAACGGCGCCGAGTTGGCCAGGCGGCCCTGATTGAGATGGCAATTGCTGCAGTTGAGGCCGTTGCCGACAAACTTGGGGGCCAGACGTTTGGTGTCGACGAACAACGCATATCCCTGCCTGACCAACTTGCCATAGGCATTGTCGGGCAAATCTTTTTCCGCCGGTGGCTGGAACACGCTGGCTGACGATTTGACCGAATGGGGTACTAACTGGGATTGGTCTTCCATGGCGATGGTTGCGGCATGGCTTGGCAGGACCATCAACAGCCCGACAGCGGGAGTGATCAGATGCGCCTTCATGGCTTAGCCTCCACGTTCAATGACGCGAAGTACTGAGCCACACCCTGGACTTCCTCGGCGGTCAGTGACTTGGCGATGTGCCCCATCAGATCATTGGCATCGTTGCGGCGAGTGCCGTTCTGCCAGGCGCTCAACTGCGCAGCCAGATAAGCCGCAGGCTGGCCGGCCAGTGGCGGGAACGCGTCACCGATGCCGCTGCCGGCCGGACCGTGACAACTGACGCACGCAGGAATCTGCCGCTCCCACGCGCCTTGCCAGGCAAGTTGCTGCGCGGCTGTGGTCGGCATTTCGCTGCGGTGCAGCGCAGCCGGTGCTGGCGCTGGCATCGCGGCGATGGCTTGGCTCAGTGCGTCCACCTCCGCTTGTGTCAGGGCAATTGCCAGCGGGCGCATCACCGGGCTGCTGCGGCTACCGCTTTTGAAATCTTCCAGCTGCTTGCGTACATAGGGCGCCGGCAGCCCCGCCAACCGCGGGAAACCAGCCGCCGCCATGCCTGAACCATCCGCACCATGGCAAGCCACACAGGGCATGGCGCCGGGCTGCGCACCGCCTTCCATAAAAATTTTCTTACCATCCAGCGCCTGGGCGTTATCCACCAGCAAAAGCAGCGCGCTACTCATCAGCACTCGTTGCAGAGCTTTCATCACGACTCCGTTTTTATTGTTATGAGTTGATGCATTTACGGCATAAACCTTAGAAAGCGTAGGGCAATGACCCTGCTTCCACAACATTACCGCCGAGAATAAAAAAGCCTGACACTGCAGCGGCAGGGCCAGGCTTTTATCGGATTCGAAGTCTGATGATGAGGCTCAAAGGATCAGCCGGAGATGCAGTCCTCACCGGCTTTTTTCACATCGCCCGGACGAATCGGCACATTCGACATGCTCTCGTAGAGCTTGATGCTGCTGCCGCTGGAGCGTTCCTCAATTTCAAAAATCGCCGATGGGTCGGCCGAGAACTTCTGCGGCACGATCACCCTGACACCTTCCTTGTGCGGCTCGATCTGCGGTGGCCGACGGGTAGTGGAGAGTTTCTGCACAACACATGCGGCGTATTCCTGCGGCTTCTTACCGGAAATCACTGCCAACGTTGGCGGGGTCTGCTTGATGTCTGCAACCGAAGCACATCCACCCAACGCCAAGGCCAGAACCAACACACTCCACTTCATATAAAAACCTCCGATAAAGACCCTACGACAGCGGGGATGGTAAATTTCTCCCGGACACGTAGGATTTATCCCTGATCACACGGTAAATAACTGTTTTAATTTGTCGACGCCGTTGAAGACGGGCCGATAATAAACGCGCTGGGGCTGATAAACTCCATCTTAACCTACGTATCATTCTGATTTTTCAGAAAAAGCCCTTCTGGAGACACTCCCATGAAATTTATCCACCAGCGCGAGCACCTCAACGAGGGAGATATTGTCGTCATCGAATGCTCGCAAACCTGCAATATCCGTCTGATGAGCGACGCGAACTTTCGCAGCTTCAAAAACGGCGGCCGCCACACTTACCATGGCGGTGCGTTCGACAAATTCCCTGCGAAGATCACCGCGCCGAGCACCGGTTTCTGGAACATCACCCTGGATGTGGTCACCCGCCGCGCCATCAGCGTGACCCGCAAACCTGCGCTGTCCCACAAGATTCGTATCGTGCGTCGTACCAGCTCCAAGCTGAGCTGATCCGCCCTTCCACAGGAAATAACCGTGACTGCCACCACCAAATACGTGATCAAGTACAAGCTCAACGGCGAGCGCCGCTTCGAGTTTGCCCACCTGCACAGCAACGACTTGGAAGAAGCCAAGCAAGCCTTGGCGAAAATTCACGAAGCCAGTGATGAAATTACCGACATCACTGTGAGCAAGGCGCTCTAAGCCCATGCCCGGCCCCACTGCGGACCTGTTCGCCGACCACGCCTTGCAGCAACCCGCAGGGCGTGAGCAGATCGGCGAACAGTCCTACGTGCTAAGGGGCTATGCCTTGCCTTGGATTGATCGTCTTCTGCCAGAACTGCGCCGCGTGTTGGCGCAAGCACCGTTTCGCCAAATGGTTACCCCCGGTGGCTTTACCATGTCGGCAGCCTTGAGCAGTTGTGGTGACCTGGGCTGGACCACCGACACCACCGGCTATCGCTACACCCCCTTCGACCCGCGCACCCAACAGCCTTGGCCCGCCTTGCCCGAAGCCTTGCGGGCATTGGCTGTAGAGGCGGCGGCCGAGGCCGGTTTCGCCGCCTTCGCCCCCGACGCCTGCCTGATCAACCGCTATGTGGCCGGGGCCAAGATGTCGCTGCACCAGGACAAAAACGAGCGCGATTACGCAGCGCCCGTGGTGTCAATATCCCTGGGCCTGCCGGCGATCTTCCTGTTCGGTAGCCATGCCCGTGCAGACAAACCGCAGAAAGTCTCGCTGTTCCATGGCGATGTGGTGGTCTGGGGCGGTGTGGACCGCCTGCGCTTTCATGGGGTGATGCCGATCAAAGACGGGGTGCATCCGGTGATGGGCCCGCAACGCATCAACCTGACGCTACGCACCGCCGGTTGATTTGACCGCAAGCTTCGGAGTGTCAGGCGGTCTCGGCGCGGTTAATCTGCCCGGGAGCCGTCAAGAGTGCCAAGCATGACTATCGAACAAGATCCCCGCTGGGCTGCCATTGTGGCCCGTGACAGCAACGCCGATGGGTCGTTTGTGTATGGCGTTAAGACCACCGGTGTCTATTGCCGCCCCAGCAGCGCCTCGCGGCTGCCGCGCCCGGAGAATATTGAGTTTTTCGACACCCCGGCGCAGGCCGAAGCCGCCGGCTATCGCCCCAGCAAACGCGCGAGCGGCGACCAGACACAACTGGCCGCCCACCATGCCCAATTGGTGGCCGATGCGTGCCGGCATATCGAGCAGGCCGCCACTGCGCCGAGCCTCAATACCCTCGCTGACCGAGCGGGTCTGAGCCCGTTCCATTTCCATCGCGTTTTCAGGGCCGTGACGGGCCTGACGCCCAAGGGCTACGCCAATGCCCATCGTTCCCGCAAAGTGCGCGACGGGCTCAAGGGCCAGCATTCCGTGACGGCTGCGCTGTACGACGCCGGTTTTAATTCCAACAGTCGTTTTTATGAAGCGGCCGATCAGGTGCTTGGCATGAAACCCAGCGACTACAAGGCCGGCGGCGCTCACAACGCTATTTGGTTCGCCGTCGGGCAGTGCTCGCTGGGGGCGATTTTGGTGGCGCAGAGCAGTCGAGGCGTCTGTGCGATCCTGCTGGGTGACGACCCCGAACAACTGCTGCGCGACCTGCAAGACCAATTCCCCAAGGCCGAACTGGTGGGCGCCGATGGCCCATTCGAAAGGTTGGTGGCCCAGGTCGTCGGCTTTGTGGAGGCGCCCGCGCTGGGCCTGGATTTGCCGTTGGACCTGCGTGGCACCGCGTTTCAGGAGCGTGTGTGGCAAGCCTTGCGGGATATCCCAGTGGGCAGCACCGCCAGTTATGCGCAGATCGCCCAGCGCATCGGCGCCCCCAAGTCGTTTCGTGCCGTGGCCCAGGCGTGCGGCGCTAACAGCCTTGCGGTGGCAATCCCTTGCCATCGGGTGGTGCGCAGCGACGGCGAGCTGTCCGGCTACCGCTGGGGCGTTGCGCGCAAGCAGGCATTGCTTGAGCGCGAACGTAACGGCAAAAGCTGATAGCCCTGCACGAAACGTCCCCAGCGTCCAGTGAATAAAACAGACTGGCCGCGTGACATACGCCCTGCTAAAAACAGCGAAACCACTGACCTTCGCTGGAGACCCATCCATGAGCACCTGGCCTGACACACGGATTCTCGACTTGCTCGGCATCGAGGTACCCATCATCCAGGCGCCCATGGCCGTCGGCACCACGCCCGCCATGGTGATTGCCGCCAACCAGGCAGGCGCGTTGGGCTCGTTGCCCGCGGCCGCGCTGAGTATCGAGCAGCTGCGTGAAAGCCTCAGCGTCATCCGTGCAGCCAGCAACCGGCCGATTAACGTGAACTTCTTCTGCCATCAGCCGCCAGCGCCGGACGACGCTCGCGACCAACGCTGGAAAGCCCTGCTGCAACCGTTCTACCGCGAACTGGGCGCCGATTTCGAGGCGCCGACGCCGGTGTCCAACCGTGCGCCGTTCAACGACGAGGCGTGTCAGGTGGTAGAAGCGTTCCGTCCCGAGGTCGTCAGTTTCCACTTCGGGCTGCCGGAAAAAGCCTTGTTGGATCGGGTCAAAGCCACGGGGGCCAAGGTGCTGTCGTCGGCCACCACGGTGGAAGAAGCCCTCTGGCTAGAGGCCCACGGGTGCGATGCGATCATCGCCATGGGCATCGAGGCTGGAGGTCACCGGGGCATGTTCCTTAGCGATGACCTCAACACTCAGATCGGCCTGATGGCGCTGGTGCCGCAGATCGTCGACGCCGTCAGCGTGCCGGTGATCGCCGCGGGCGGTATCGGCGACGCGCGGGGCATCGTCGCGGCGTTCGCCCTGGGCGCCTCGGCGGTGCAGGTCGGCACGGCGTATCTGTTTACCCCCGAAGCCAATGTGAGCGCGGCCCATCACTATGCGTTGCGCCACGCCCAGGCCAGTGAAACCGCCTTGACCAACCTGTTCACCGGCCGCCCAGCGCGAGGCATCGTCAATCGAGTCATGCGCGAATTGGGCGCGATGAATCCAGCCGCGCCAGCATTTCCCCGCGCCGGCGGCGCCTTGATGCCGCTCAAAGCCAAGGATGAAGGCGGCTTCAGCAACCTGTGGTCAGGCCAGGCCTTGCGTCTGGGCCGTGACATCGGCACCTATGAACTGACGCGTCAATTGGCCGAGCAGGCGCTGGCCAAGCTCACGTAATCCGTTGCGGCAACGTTGCACTGTACCGGCAGTGGCCAACCGCTATATAGTCCCGTACATAGCGATTACCCACGCCGTGCATTCCAAGGAGCTGCTTCATGCTGATTCATGCCTCACGCCTGGCCGTACTGGCTACCGCCCTCGTGTTCGGCTCGGCCCACGCCGATGAAGTCCAAGTGGCGGTGGCGGCCAATTTCACCGCACCGATCCAGGCGCTGGCCGCCAGCTTCGAACAGGACACCGGCCATAAACTGGTCGCGTCCTACGGTGCCACCGGCCAGTTCTACACCCAGATCAAGAACGGCGCGCCCTTTGAAGTGTTCCTCAGCGCCGACGACAGCACCCCACAGAAACTCGAAAACGAAGGCGATACAGTCAAAGGCTCGCGCTTCACCTACGCCGTGGGCACCTTGGCGCTGTGGTCGCCTCAAGCTGGCTATGTCGATGCCAACGGTGAGGTGTTAAAACGCAATCAGTTCAAGCACTTGTCCATCGCCAACCCCAAAGCCGCGCCCTATGGCCTGGCCGCCACCCAGGTATTGGCCAAACAGGGCCTGAGCGACCAGGTCAAGGACAAGCTCGTCGAAGGCCAGAACATCACCCAGGCCTATCAGTTCGTTTCCACTGGCAACGCCGAGCTGGGCTTTGTGGCCTTGTCGCAGATATATAAAGACGGCAAAGTCACCCGCGGTTCGGCGTGGATCGTCCCCGCGGCCTTGCATGACCCGATCAAACAGGACGCGGTGATCCTCAACAAAGGCAAAGACAGCGCCGCTGCCAAAGCGCTGGTCGAATACCTCAAAGGGCCGAAAGCCGCTGCTGTTATCAAATCCTACGGTTACGAGCTGTAAATGCCCCTATCGAGTGCCGACTTTTCCGCGATCTGGTTGACCATCAAACTGGCATCACTGACCACCGTGATCCTGCTGGTCATCGGCACTCCGATTGCCCTGTGGCTGTCACGTACGCGCTCCTGGTGGCGCGGGCCGGTGGGGGCGATCGTCGCCCTGCCCCTGGTGCTGCCACCGACGGTGATCGGCTTTTACCTGCTACTGAGCATGGGGCCCAACGGTTACTTCGGCCAGTTCACCCAGTGGCTGGGGCTGGGCACCCTGACATTCAGCTTCGCCGGGCTGGTGATCGGCTCGGTGATCTATTCCCTGCCGTTTGTGGTGCAGCCGTTGCAAAACGCTTTTTCGGCCATCGGCACGCGGCCTTTGGAAGTCGCTGCAACACTGCGCGCCGGGCCGTGGGACACGTTCTTCAGCGTCATCCTGCCCCTGGCGCGGCCAGGGTTTGTCACCGCTTCCATTCTGGGTTTTGCCCACACCGTGGGTGAATTCGGTGTGGTGCTGATGATCGGCGGCAATATTCCGGACAAGACGCGCGTGGTGTCGGTGCAGATCTATGACCATGTCGAAGCCATGGAATACGCCCAGGCCCATTGGCTGGCCGGCGCCATGGTGGTGTTCGCCTTCTTTGTGTTGCTGGCGCTCTACTCCAGCCGTAAAACCAACATGGGCTGGAACTGATATCGATGATGGAAATACGCCTGCAACTGTCGTACTCCGGCTTTGCCCTCGATGTGGACCTGCACTTGCCCGGGCGCGGCGTCACTGCGCTTTACGGGCATTCCGGCTCGGGCAAGACCACTTGCCTGCGCTGCATCGCCGGGTTGGAGCGGGCCGGCGACGGCTTTGTGCGGATCAACGATGAGGTCTGGCAAGACAGCCGCAGCGGCCTATTCGTACCACCGCACCAGCGTCCTTTGGGGTATGTGTTCCAGGAAGCGAGCCTGTTTGCGCATTTGTCGGTGCGCGCCAACCTGGCCTTCGGCCTCAAGCGCACACCGCGCGCGCAGCGGCGGGTGGACATGGCTCAGGCCACCGAACTGCTGGGCATCGGCCACTTGCTCGAACGTCACCCGCAGCACCTGTCCGGCGGCGAGCGCCAGCGCATCGGCATCGCCCGCGCTCTGCTTACCAGCCCGCGCTTACTGCTGATGGATGAGCCCCTGGCCGCCCTCGACAGCCAGCGCAAAAGCGAAATCCTGCCGTACCTGGAACGCCTGCACGACGAGTTAGACATTCCGGTGCTGTACGTCAGCCATGCCCAGGATGAGGTGGCGCGCCTGGCCGATCACATCGTGCTGCTCAGCGACGGCAAAGCCTTGGCCAGCGGTCCCATCGGCGTCACGCTGGCACGCCTGGACCTGCCATTGGCGCGTGGCGATGAAGCGGGTGTGGTGATCGACGGCGTGGTCACTGCCTACGATGCGCACTACCAATTACTCACGTTGCAGTTGCCGGGCAGCGCCTCGACCATGCGCGTGGCCCACGCACCGCTGGGCGTCGGCCAGGCCCTGCGGGTCAAGGTGCAGGCTCGTGACGTGAGCCTCAGCCTGCAGGCCGAAGAACACAGCAGCATCCTCAACCGTTTGCCAGTGACCGTTACCGAGGAAATCGCCGCGGACAATAGCGCCCATGTACTGGTGCGCCTGGACGCCGGTGGCACACCGTTACTGGCGCGCATCACACGGTTTTCCCGCGATCAGTTGCAATTGCATCCCGGTCAGGCTCTGTGGGCGCAGATCAAGGCCGTGGCGGTGCTGGCCTAGCAAACCTTTTGGCACGACCGCACACAGCTGCGGTCCATCAGACATACCGGCCTGATTTTGTTGCCAAGGAACCTGACCCATGCCCGACTCCGCGCTGCCCGCCGACCTGCCTCGCGACTTGCATTACGTTGATGACACCCAGCCGGGCATTCGCCGCAAGAAAGTGCGCGGCAAATTCCAGTACTTCGACCCCAAGGGCGAACGCATCACCGATGCCGAAGAGATCCATCGTCTCAACGCCCTGGCAGTGCCACCGGCCTACACCGACGTGTGGATCTGCGCCGACCCGCGCGGCCACCTGCAAGCCACCGGCCGCGACGCCCGTGGGCGCAAGCAATACCGCTACCACACGCGCTGGCGCGAAGTGCGCGACACCGACAAGTACGCGCGCTTGCAAGCCTTCGGCAATGCCCTGCCAAAACTGCGCAAGCAGCTGGAAGCACAACTGGCCGAGTCCGGTTTCACCCGCGAGAAAGTCCTGGCTACGGTGGTGATGTTGCTGGACGCCACCCTGATCCGCGTCGGCAATACCCAATACGCCCGCGACAACAAATCCTATGGCTTGACCACCCTGCACAACCGTCATGTGGACGTCAAAGGCAGCGAAATCCAATTCCAGTTTCGCGGCAAGAGCGGCGTCGAGCACCAGCTCAGCGTGAAGGACCGGCGCCTGGCAAATGTGGTGAAACGCTGCATGGAATTGCCGGGACAGAACCTGTTCCAGTACTTGGACGAGAACGGCGAGCGCCACACGGTCAGCTCTCATGATGTGAATGCCTATCTGCACAGCCTCACCGGCGAAGACTTCACCGCCAAGGACTACCGCACCTGGGCCGGCACCGCCATGGCGTTGGCGGTGCTGCGCGAGTTGGAGTGGCAGCCCGAATCCGATGCCAAGCGCCATGTGGTATCGATGGTCAAGGATGTCGCCAAACAGCTGGGCAATACTCCGGCGGTGTGCCGCAAGTGTTACATCCACCCGGCGGTGCTGGAGCATTTCAGCCTTGGCGAGTTGTCGAAATTGCCCAAGCCTCGAGTGCGCAAAGGCTTGAAAGCCGAGGAAGTTGCACTGGCGATGTTCCTGGAACGACTGGCGGCCGACTTGCCGCAAAAGGCCAAGGCAGGTTAGGCTCTGCCGCCCTCCTGTTCTCTAGGACGACCGCCGACGTGAACCACTAAGCCTTCCAAAATGTATCCGCAACCAGCGCAACGCGCGCTAGTTGGCCTGTCCGACATTTTTTTGGAGGTGCTGATGACTCACGTCAAACGGCTGCCCGCAATGATTTCCCTGCAACACGTTACCTTCCAGTTCGCCAATGGCGAAACCTTGCTGGCTGACTTGAACCTGTCCATCGATCACACCTCCACCGGTATTGTGGGACGCAATGGCCGTGGCAAAAGCGTGCTCGCGCAATTGATCGCCGGGGTGCTTGTGCCGTCATCCGGCTCGATCTCCCGCTCGGCCAGCGCGGTCTATGTGCCGCAACGGGTGGTGGTCAATCCGGGAATGAGCGTTGCCGATCTTAGCGGCACTGCCAACGTGCTGGCAGCGCTGGAACGCATGGCTGCGGGCGCGGCGCACATCGACGATTTTGACCTGATCGACAATCGCTGGGATCTGGCCGAACGTCTGCGCGGGGCCCTGGATGAAGCCGGTCTGGCGTCACTGGCGGCGGATTCATCAGCCGAACAACTCAGTGGCGGCCAACTGGCGCGGGTAGTGCTGATTGGCGCCCTGTTGGCGTCGCCACAGGTGCTGGTGCTCGACGAGCCCACCAACCACCTCGACAGCGATGGCCGCGCCTGGCTGATGCGAGCGCTGGGCCAGTGGCGCGGCGGCTTGGTGGTGGTCAGTCACGATCGGCCCTTGCTCGATAGCCTGGGGCGCATCGTCGAAGTGTCGCCCCTCGGTCTTCTCGTCTATGGCGGTAATTACGAGACTTATCGCCGGCAACGCGACGCCGAGCAACAGGCCGCCGTCGCGGCATTGGAACAGGCGCGCCTGGAGCGCAGTCGCGAACGCCGTCGCCTACGAAAGGACCACGATACACTGCAACGCAATGCCGCCCGTGCTCACCAGCACGCACAAACTGCGAATGTGGACCGGTTTACCCAGGCGCGCTGGAAGCGCACCGCCAGCGAAGTGGTCAGCAGCGTGCGCAGTGAGCAATACGCGCGTAAACAACAACTGGATACTCAAGTCCGCCAAGCCCATGAGCGCGTGGAGGAACAGTCGCCGACATTGATCGCCTTGCCGGCGTCGACGGTGCCTAAGGGGCGGCTGGTGCTGAGGTTGGTGGATGCATGCCTACCATGGTTGCATACACCCGCACTGACGCTCAGTTTGACGGGCCCCGTGCGAGTAATCGTGCAGGGCCCTAACGGTTGCGGCAAATCCACCTTGCTCAAAGTGCTGGCGGGCGATTCCCACCCGGTCAGAGGTGAGTGTTGTGTGCCGGTGCCCACCGCCTACATCGATCAGCAACTGGCCTTTCTGGAGGACCGACGCTCGGTTATCGAACACCTCAATCTGCTCGAAACGCCGCTGGCCGAAGGCGAGCTGCGTACTCGCCTGGCTTTGCTGCAACTGAACGCCGTGCGTGTGACTCAGCCGGTCGCGCAGCTCAGCGGTGGCGAGCGTTTAAAGGCCGCGATGGCGATTGCCCTGTGGCGTGAAATCCCGGCGCAATTATTGTTGCTGGACGAACCGACCAACCACTTGGACCTGGAGTCGGTGCTTGCCTTCGAACACGCGTTGCAAGGGTTTGCGGGCGCATTGGTGGTGGTATCCCATGACGAGGCGTTTGTCCGGGCCATCGGCCCGACCCATCGGTTGCAGTGGACATCCACAGGATGGTGCCTGGAAGCTGTCTGAGATCATTGCGCGTAAGGTCAAAGCGTCCTACCGTAGTGGCCGGATAATCTCACCGAGGAACCCGCGCCCATGCTGCCCCCGCCCCGCAAACCGTACGCCAACGCTGCACTGGCTCATCGACGCTTATGGCGAGGCCGCATCGGCATGATGCTGGTGGGCAGCTTATCGGTGCTGGCGGGTATGACGGATGCCATTGGCTTTATGGCCAGCGGCGACTTCGTTTCGTTCATGAGCGGTAACACCACTCGCCTGGCGGTGGCTATTGGCGCCGGCGACCACAGCCTGACCGTACGACTACTGTTGCTGGTCGCCACCTTTGTTCTGGGGAACGCGCTGGGGATCGTGGTCAGCCGATTCAGCCGGCGCCACGCCCTGCCGCTGCTGCTGTATATCGCTGCGCTGCTGTGCTGCGGCGCCTTTTGGCCATTCGAAGACATGTTGCCCGCGCTACTGGCTGCCATCGTGGCCATGGGCATGCTTAACGCGGCGGTCGAGGAAGTGAATGGTCTGCCGGTGGGCCTGACCTATGTGACCGGCGCACTTTCGCGTTTCGGTCGCGGGCTGGGCCGTTGGCTGCTGGGCGAACGTCGCAGCGGTTGGAGGGTGCAACTGATCCCATGGGGCGGCATGTTTGTCGGCGCCGTGATCGGTGCAGTGTTGCAGCAGCACATGGGCCTGCGCGCGCTGTGGGTCAGCGCTGCATTGGCGGCGGTGTTGGGGTTGGTGTCGTTGAAGATCCCGCGGCGTTGGCACTTGGGCTACATGCCACGCTGATAAAGGGAGGATGCTCGCCCGGCGCGACGGCCTCGACGTCCGTGTACTGGTAAAGAGCCATCACCCCGGGCGAGCGAGGTGAATCATAAGCCAATGCCCAACGCCTGTCCCGCCGGGCGTTTCCGAATATGACTAAGGCAAGGGACTACAGACAGGTCGCCAGCGCGGCCAAGCGACGCTTGGCGGGCATCGTGTCTTCGGCGGCGTAGTACTTGACGCTGGAACCTGCGCCTACGCTCTGAATGTCGACGAAGTAATCGCCGCCGGTGGTGTACACGGTGAAACCACCCGCCTCGCTCGGTTCCTTGAAGCCACCGGCATCCACGCCGAATACGCTTTCATCCTGCCAGCCGAACTGAATGCATTCGGCAACCACCAATGTGGCCTTGTCCGATGCCAGGGTTTTGTAGGGTGCGCCGGTGCGCGCCTCGTTCATCTTCGAACCCGCGCAACCGCTCAGTACCGCCAGTGCCAATGCGCCCAATACCACGTTCCGCATGCCATCGCTTCCTTGGAAAAAACGCGACTCTACCATTTACGGGCACCCGCCAAAGACTATTAGGTAGCTCTGGTGGTGCCTGATCGAGGTTGGAGTGGCATCGGCATAAACATGGCACTATGATGCCGCGGTCGGCTTCACTGAAGAGGTCGACCGGTTATTTTCTACAAGGAAGCGTCATGAAAGATTTCGTTATCAGCGTTAACAACACGGTTTTGTACATCGCCCTGGCCTTCGTCTGGTTGATCGGTCTGGTGTCGATGTTCAGCGCCAGCTTCCTGTCGGGCCTGGCGGTTCTGGTCGGGGGAACGTTGACGTGGTGCATCATTTCCGGCTTCTGGTTCGTCCAGTCGGCCACCTACGAAGAGCTGCGCAAGCTCAACGCAAAAAACTGATGCCCTGAAGCGGCCCCGATTGGGGCCGCTTTGCTTTGGCAGGATAAATTTATCTTCACTGTGATACGCGCCGTAGCCACCTACACTGGCCGGGCTCATTTTTATGAAGTCTTCCTTCTGCCCGCTCTCCCGCGGGCTTTTTTTCGCCTGGGTTTTAAAGCCACCAGCGCAGCAAATAGAACACCGCCATGCTCAGCAACACGGTGAGCAGCACATTGCGCGTCCAGACCATCAACCCCACCGCGCAGAGGCCGGCGAGCCAATACGGATTGGTCGGGCTCAGGTTGAGGTGATGATCGGCCAGGAAAATAATCGGCCCGCAGATCGCCGTCAGCATGCCCGGCACCGCAAACCCTAGAAACTCTCGCGCACCGCGATTAAGGCGCACCGGCAGACGCGGCTCGATAAACAGATAGCGGTTGAAGAACACCACCAGGCCCATGGCCACAATCATCAGGTAAATCATCGCTGCCCTACCCCCAGTCGCTTACAGGCAAACCCGGCGCTCATGCCCAGCAAACCCGACACCACCACGGCCGACTCCCACTGCAAAAAACTCAGCCAGACCGAGCACAGCAACGCCACCGCCACGCACACCACCGTCGGTACATCGCGCACCACCGGGGTTATCAACGCGATGAAGGTCGCGGCAATCGAAAATTCGAGCCCTAGCTGGTCCAGGCCCGGAATGCTCTTGCCCAGCACAATGCCGGCCAGGGTGAACAGGTTCCAGATGATATAGAAGGTCAGCCCCACGCCCAGGGCGTACCAGCGATTGAAGGTCTGGCGGTCATAGCGGCTGACCAACGCGAAGAACTCATCGGTCAGCAAGAACCCCAAGCTGATACGCCAGCGGGTACTTAAAGGAGAAAGCACTGGCCGCAGGTGCATGCCGTAGAGCAAATGCTGAGAGGTCAGCAGCAAGGTGGTCAGTACGATCGATATCAGGCTGGCGCCACTTTTGACCATACCGATGGCCACCAACTGCGCAGCGCCGGCGAACACGATGGTCGACAGCCCCTGGGCTTGCAACGGGGTGAATTGCGCATCGATGGCCATGGAGCCGGCGAGCAGCCCCCACGGCGCGCAGGCCAGGGATAACGGAATAACGGCGATCGCACCGCGCGCGAACGCATAACGGGGTAAGGCAGCAGGCATAAAAACGGCTCATCGACGGACAGTCGCCAAGCATGCCAGCGCGCCGACGCGCCTGTCTTGAACGATATTGCTCAGGCGAGCTTCACGGACACCTGTTCCACCGAATCCCGCGCTTCGCGCAACTCGTAGGCATCTTGGTTGAGCCGGTGAATGGTGTTGAGCAAGCGTTGACGCAACACCTCGTCGCCGAGTTTTTCCACGGCGCGCATCAGATCGAACGCCGCGGTTTCGTTATTTTCCGCGACGGAATCCAGGGTTTTGCGCAGGTTGCGAGTGGCTCGGGTCACGCGGGGTCTTCCTTCATCTGCAATGGGGAGGCACTCTAAGACATGAGTGTTTCATTTTAATTTCAAACACTTGTGGTTGATCTTCATGAACTTGATCCACATCAATCGAAACAAGATTTGACCGAAACATATGGAAATACGTATATTCGAATAAACGTATATGCGGATGGAACCATGTCAGACCTCCTGTCTCCTCCCGAACTGTTCAAATGCCTGGCCGACGCTACCCGTGCCCGCCTGACGTTGTTGATCCTGCGCGAAGGCGAACTTTGCGTGTGCGAACTGATCCATGCTCTGGGCGACAGTCAGCCGAAAATTTCCCGGCACCTTGCGCAATTGCGCAGCGGCGGGTTGCTGGTGGACCGTCGCCAAGGCCAGTGGATCTACTACCGTCTCAATCCGGCACTGCCCGACTGGGTGCATCAGGTGCTGACCACTACGTTGCAAGCCAACCAGCCATGGTTGCACGACGACGCGCAGCGTCTGGGTGCAATGGGCGACAGACCACAACGGGCCAGCAACTGCTGCTGAGCCATCGGAGCGTTAATTCATGCTTGTCGCAATCGCCATTTTTCTGTTCACCATCGTGCTGGTTATCTGGCAACCCAAAGGCCTCGGCGTCGGCTGGAGCGCCAGCCTCGGTGCGATCCTGGCCTTGGCGTGCGGTGTCATCAGCCTGGCGGATATCCCGGTGGTGTGGCACATCATCTGGAACGCCACCGGTACCTTTGTTGCGTTGATCATCATCAGCCTGCTGCTCGATGAGGCCGGCTTCTTCGCCTGGGCCGCCTTGCATGTGGCGCGTTGGGGCCGTGGGCGCGGCCGACGTCTGTTTGCGTATATGGTGCTGCTCGGCGCGCTGGTGTCGGCGCTGTTCGCCAACGACGGCGCGGCGCTGATCCTTACGCCCATCGTGATGTCGATGCTGTTGGCACTGCGCTTTTCGCCGGCGGCGACCCTGGCGTTCGTGATGGGCGCGGGCTTTATTGCCGACACCGCGAGCCTGCCGTTGGTGGTATCGAACCTGGTGAATATCGTTTCGGCCGACTACTTCAAGATCGGTTTCAACCAATACGCGGCGGTGATGGTGCCGGTCAACCTGGTCAGCGTCGCGGCTACGCTGGCGGTGCTGCTGTGGTTTTTCCGCCGGGATATTCCCCAGAGCTACGACCCGGCCGACCTGGATGAGCCCGTCAGCGCGATCCACGACCGCGCCACGTTCCGCGCCGGCTGGTGGGTGCTGGGCATTCTGCTGGTCGGCTGTTTTGCCCTGGAACCGTTGGGCATCCCCATCAGCGCGATTTCCGCCGTGTGCGCCGTGCTCCTGCTGGTAATCGCCGCCAAGGGCCACAAGATCTCCACACGCAAAGTGCTCAAAGAGGCACCGTGGCAGATCGTGATTTTTTCCCTGGGCATGTATCTGGTGGTCTATGGCCTGCGCAATGCCGGTCTCACTACTTACCTGGCCACCTGGCTCGATACCTTCGCCACCTATGGCGTGTGGGGTGCGGCCATGGGCACGGGGGTACTGACGGCACTGCTGTCATCGGCGATGAATAACCTGCCGACGGTGCTGATCGGCGCGCTGTCCATCGAGTCCAGCCATGCGGTGGGCGTGGTCAAGGACGCGATGGTCTACGCCAACGTGATCGGCAGCGATCTCGGCCCGAAAATCACCCCAATCGGCAGCCTGGCCACGTTGCTGTGGCTGCATATCCTGGCGCGCAAAGGCATCACCATCACCTGGGGTTACTACTTCAAAGTCGGCATTGTGCTGACCTTGCCAGTGCTGCTGATCACCCTCGCCGCCCTCGCCTTGCGCTTGAGTGTCTGAAGGAGCCGTTTCATGAAAGTTCTGTTTATGTGTACCGCCAACAGCTGTCGCAGCATCTTGTCCGAAGCCGTGTTCAACCACCTGGCGCCGGCAGGTTTCCAAGCGGTCAGTTCCGGCAGCTTTCCCAAAGGACAAGTGCTGCCCCGCAGCCTGAGCACGCTGCAAGCAGCCGGTATCAGCACCGAGGGTTTGTACAGCAAGGGCAACGACGCCTTCGAAGACAGCCCGCCGGACCTGGTGATCACCGTGTGCGACAAGGCCGCTGGCGAAGCCTGCCCGGTGTACTTCGGTCCGGCAATGAAAACCCATTGGGGGTTGGAGGACCCGTCCGACGTCGACGGTGATGACGCACACCTCAATGCCGCCTTCCAGGCCACCCTGGAAACCATCGAAAGCCGTTGCCGGGCGTTTTTTGCATTGCCGTTCGAGCGTTTGTGCCCGGCAGAACTGAAGGTTGAACTGGAGCGCATTGCGCAACTGTGACAGGAGCAAACAATGAGCACGCTGCCGAATCTCGACGCTGGCCTTTCCCCCCCTCTTCACACTGGGCCGTCCCCCGCGCCGCGTATCTTGCTGCTCTATGGCTCGACGCGGCCACGCTCGTTCAGCCGCTTGCTGGTGGAGGAAGCTGCACGCTTGCTGGAGCATTTCGGCGCTGAGACCCGGATATTCAACCCCAGCGGTTTGCCGCTGCCGGACGATGCTCCCAGCGACCACCCCAAGGTCCAGGAATTGCTGACGCTGATGCAGTGGTCCGAGGGCCAGGTATGGTGCTCGCCCGAGCGGCACGGTTCGATGAGCGCGGTATTCAAGGCGCAAATCGACTGGGTTCCCCTGGCGCTGGGCGCCGTGCGCCCTACCCAGGGCAAGACTCTGGCGGTGATGCAAGTGTCCGGCGGTTCGCAGTCGTTCAACACCGTCAACCAACTTCGCGTCCTGGGCCGCTGGATGCGCATGTTCACCATCCCCAATCAATCCTCGGTGCCCAAGGCGTTTCTGGAATTCGATGAACACGACCGCATGAAGCCTTCGGCGTTGTATGACCGCGTTGTGGATGTGATGGAGGAACTGGTGAAGTTCACGGTGCTGCTGCGCGATCGCCCGGACCTCGTCGACCGCTACTCGGAACGCAAGGAAAGTGCCGACGAGTTATCGCAGCGGGTCAATCAACGGTCGATCTGAACGACCGGGCCCGGTTATGCTCACAAGCTTGCGTTTTCTACCGAGTCGATTGAATGAACGACATGCACCACGCCTGGCTGGGCAGCTACGAAATCAGCAGTACGCACTGCACGGGCTTGAACTTCGCCCGCCACAGCCACGACGAGTGCGTGATCGGCGTGAATCTTATCGGCGAGGAAAACGTGTGGCTCGACCGGCGTGAGTTTGTCGCCGGACCGGGCAGCATCACCCTGTACAACCCCGGACAAATCCAGGGCGGCGGCGCGGCTGACGGTGCGCCTTGGCAATTTGTCAGTCTGTATGCCACGGCGGATCAGCTGGCCCACGACCTGGGGCTGGCGTACGTGGAATTCGATCGCGCCGTGTGCTTTCAGCCAGCCCTTGCCCAGAGCCTAGCGGCTGCGGTGCACGGCGCCTTGAGTACCGATGCGCTGATACGGGAATTGAACGAGGACGCCCTGGTCCTGGCGCTCGCCGAGGTGGTCAGCCTCAGCGGCGTGCGCCTGCCCAGCGCCACGGCCCCCGGTAACAGCCTGATCAGCCGTGCCCAGGAATTGCTCGCCGAGCAGTTGCATCAGTCGCTGCCGCTGGAGCAGTTGGGTGATGAGCTGGGGCTGTCCAAATTCCATCTGCTGCGCACCTTCCAGAAAGAAACGGGCCTCAGCCCGCGCCAATGGGCCATGCAACTGCGCACCCGTCGTGCCAAAGGTTTACTGCGCAACGGTGTATCGGCCGGCCAGGTCGCCCATGACCTGGGCTTCGCCGATCAGAGCCACCTCAATCGGCATTTTCGCGCCGCCTATGGCATCACGCCGGGGCGCTACCAAAACGTGCTGCAGCGCTGAACAACGCAATCTGATCCAAGACACCTGTGCGACGCGGCGGCACACTGCCGACCATCACTGGATGGGAACGCGGGCATGCTGACGATTTTTCTTTACGCACTGGTATTCGGTTTTGTCTTTTGCCTCTCTCCCGGTGCGGTGTTGGCCGAGACCCTGCGCCGTGGCTTGCTGCACGGGTTCATCCCGGCGTTGCTGGTGCAAGTCGGCTCGCTGGTGGGCGATGCGGTATGGGCAGTGATCGGTCTAACCGGCATTGCGCTGTTGATCCAGCATGATGCCGTGCGTGTGCCCCTGACGGTGATCTGCGCGCTGTACCTGGCCTGGCTCGGCGTTCTCAGCCTGCTGGACGCCTGGCGCTTGCCGGCCATGGACAATGCCCCGGCCGGCTCCGGGCAGAATGCGCTGGCAGTGGGCGCGGCGATCTCGCTGGCCAACCCGAAAAACATTGTGTATTGGGGCGCCCTGGGCAGCGCCTTGTCCGGCATCGTCGGCGCCACGCCGAGCCATGGGCAGACGCTGATGTTCTTTGCCGGTTTTATGCTCGCCTCGGTGTTGTCGTGTTTCTTGACCGCCGCGCTGGTCAACCTGATGCGCAAGCATGCCTCGGTGCGATGGCACCGCATCAGTTATGCCACGTGCGGGCTGGTCTTGATCTATCTGGCCGTACTCGCTGCGCAGGGTATTTGAAGCGGTAGCGTCCAAGCGCCCGATGATGCAGGCACGCTGCTCAAGCACTATGATGGCTCGGTCCTCCACCCCCGGGCATGGCACATGAACCGCATCGAACATTTCACACTCTTGGCCACCTACAATCAGTGGATGAACCGCAAGGTCTACGCCGCCGCCGGCAGGCTGAGCGACGCTGACTTACGCATGGACCGTCACGCGTTTTTCGGTTCGATCTTCGGCACCCTCAACCACCTGATCCTGGGCGACACCGTGTGGCTCAAACGCTTTGCCGAGCACCCTGCCGACTACCCGGCGCTGGCCCCATTGAGCAGCGTCGCCCTGCCCCCGGACCTCAAACAACTGGCCTTCGCCGACCTGCATGAATTGTCCGCACGGCGCGCCTGGCTGGACCAGATGATTATCGATTGGGCTCACAGCCTGACCGAGAACGACCTCGATCAGCGCCTGCACTACCACAACATGCGCGGCGTTGGCGCCAACAAACCATTCGCCAGTCTCATCGTGCATTTTTTCAATCACCAGACCCACCACCGAGGCCAGGTAACCACCCTGCTGACCCAGGCCGGCCAGGATGTGGGCGACACCGACCTGCTGGCGCTGATCGACTGAGATCAGTGCGAGGTCAGCTCGGCATAGGCCTGCATCAAGCGTGGAAAGTCCTCGGGCGCGGGCAATTGCGCGAAGCTTTCGACTGCCGGCGTGAGCGCCCAGGGCAGCTTTTCGCAGGTCCAGGTCTCCATGAACGGCGCAAAATCGGCCGCGCTGTCCAACATCGTTGTCCGCACGTTAACGAAGCCGTCGATGCCATGGGGGCGCGTAAATAACCAACTCATACAGTGGGGGCAGCAGTAATGGCGGTCCGCGCCGTGCAGGCCACCGATCACCGGGGAACCTTGGGTGACGGTAAACGCATCCGCGGTGAATAGCGCACTCAAAGAGAACGCACTGGCGCTCATCTTTTGGCAGCCGGTGCAATGACAGGCCATGGTCATCACCGGTGCATGGGCCACGCGCAAACGCACGCGATTACAGCGGCAACCGCCTTCTCGTGGCAGGTCTTCGATACGCATCACACTCTCCTGTTTATGATGGGACGCGCCAGCGTAGCGGTATTCGCGCCACTCTGCAGCCTCGGGTGCGGCGCCCAACCTGGCTGAGTACCGTATACGCAAATAATCCCGCGTCTCCATCATTCCTCCATAAAACCTCCCATGAAAGCGCACGCATGTGATGCACAGTAGGCTTCGTCGCCCCCTGGTAATTGGCCATACTGCGACCATCGAACCGCACCACCGAGCCGACCATGACTGAATCGCACCTGACTTCGACACCAGCGGACTTCGCCACTCAATCCCAGGCTCTGGTATTGATCGCCGAAGACGAGCCGCAAATCGCCGACATCCTCGCCGCTTACCTCAAGCGCAGTGGCTTTCAGACCGTCCATGCCCTGGATGGGCGGCGCGCGCTGGAACTGCATCAAGCCCTCAAGCCCGACCTGGTGCTGCTGGACGTGTTGATGCCACAACTGGATGGCTGGATGGTACTGGCCGAGATCCGCCACCGTGGCAACACCCCGGTGATCATGCTGACCGCGCAGGACCAGGACATGGACAAGTTGATGGGGCTACGCATCGGCGCCGACGACTACATCGTCAAACCGTTCAACCCCGCCGAAGTGGTGGCCAGGACCCAGGCGGTCCTGCGCCGCTCCCGCGACCAGGGCTATGGCAGCGGCCAGCGCGTGTTACGGGTGGAGGGTTTTGAAATCGACGTCGACAGCCATGAAGTCAGCGTGCGAATCGGCACACGACAGCACGCATTAAGCCTGACCGCGACGGAATTTCGCTTGTTGGCGCAGTTGGCCAAAGCCCCCAGGCGCGTATTCAGTCGCGCCGAGTTGCTTGCGCTGTGCTCGCCCGAGAGCGATAGCCTGGAGCGTACGGTGGACAGCCATATCAGCAAATTGCGCCGCAAGATCGAAGACCTGGGCTTGCAAGGTGTGCCGGCGAGCATCCGTGGGGTGGGTTACCGGTTTGGGAGCCACCCATGAGGACCGCCAATAGCTTGAGCCGGCAGATTATTCTGTCGATGTCTGCCGTGGTGCTCTGCGTGATCGCCCTAGCGGTCGTCGGCTCCTACGTGTTTTACGCGCTGCTCTGGATGTTCTGGCCACCCACGGATATCGATGTGGACGAGTGGCTGCCCACTGGGGTGGAGTGGGCGTGGATGGCGCTGATCACGACAATTAGCCTGGCCGTGGGGGCCGTGGTGGCGATCAAATTGTCCCGGCGCATTCTGATGCCGTTGAACTCGGTGGCGGCCAGCCTTCGCCGCCTTGCCGACGGCGACCTGGATGCCCGGGCGACGACGTCCGATCGCGCATTGGCCGAGGCCAGCGTGCTAGTGGATGACTTCAACAGCATGGCCGCACGTTTGAAGCGCATGGCCCAAGAGCAGTCATTCTGGAATGCCGCGATTGCCCATGAACTGCGCACCCCGCTGACTATCCTGCGCGGTCGCCTGCAAGGGTTGGCCGAAGGGGTCTTTCCTCCGGATCAAGCACAGTTCTACAGCCTGCTGGGCCAGGTCGAGGGCCTGACCCGACTGATCGAAGACTTGCGGGTCGTGGGCCTGGCAGACAATGGTTACCTGGATGTGCATATCCAACGGGCCGACTTGGCCGACGAGATTGAGGCTGACGCGCGTCTGTTCGAACCTGGCCTGCAAGCCTGCGGATTCACCCTGCATATGGACCTGCTCAGGCAACCGGTGCATTGCGACCCCGCACGCATACGTCAGGCCCTGTTAGCCATGCTCGACAACCTCAAGCGGCACGCCACTCCAGGCACCGTCACGGTGAGCCTCGGCAGCCTGGACGGCGTCAATACCTTGAGCGTCGCGGATGCAGGCCCGGGCATCGACGAAGCGTTCGCCGCGCATATCTTCGAGCCATTCCAGCGTGGGGAAAGCTCACGCTCCCGTGCCCAGGGCGGCAGCGGCCTGGGCCTGGCGGTGGTGCGCGCCATTGCCATGGCCCACGAGGGCCGCGTGACCTGCCGCAATCTTGAGGGTGGCGGCAGCCTGTTCGAACTGACGTGGCCAGAACGACCGGTCGCTATCTGAAACCCAACCTCCCCAGGTGCAGGCATGTGTTTTTTTGTCCTCGGATTCAAGGGCGTTGAACGCTATCGCCATTTCGCCTTACTGGACACACAAGGACGCTGTATCGCTTTTAAAAGCTGCGAAGGAACGCCCCAGAACGGCAAATGGGTGCAAGTCAAACATATCAATCTGGCCTGGCTGAACCGCGTGTTGCCTGCGCAGGCGCTGACCGGGCCACCTACACCACCGTTGTAATTCACCCACGGATTGCATCCATGTCTAACTCTATTCGCGACCGGACCATGCTTGACCTGACGCAACTGGAAGACTCCATAAAGTGCTGCAGCGCTAAGCTCAAGAAACTACAGCGCTTCTGGATTCCCCTGCAAAAACACGCGCCGCGCCTGGTGCTGTCGCTGTGGATCATCGGGGTTGTGGCCTCGTTGTTTACCCAGTGCTACTACCACTGGCTGCTGCTGGCGCCGGCCATTTGCATCTTGATCATCCTGGAGATGGTGATCGAAGAAGTGCAAACCGATCTGTTATTGATGACCGCAGAGACACGCTACCTGCTCGACATCACGCGCGGTCTGTATGCCGGTACATCCCTGCCTCAACCCCGTACGTTACGCACACCAGGTGCCCCATGCCGTCCGTCACACCGCCATTACTGAACGAACCCAGCCGCCAGATCGGCCAACAATCGGCCAGCCAGACGCTCAAAGCCATCGCCAAAGCCTACCCCGGCAAGTTGTTTTGCACCCTGTCCCTGGTGGCGCTGGAAAATGCCTTACTGCTGGCTTACCCCTTGTTCGCGGGGTTTGCCGTGGACGCCATTATTCGTGGCGATGGCAAGAGCGCGCTGCTCTATGCCGCCGTGGTCCTGGGTTTCTGGGTAGTCGGCGCGGCGAGACGCGCATTGGATACGCGAACATTCACCCGCATCTATGCTGACCTTGCGGTGCCGGTGATCCTCAATCAGCGCCTGCAACGCCACAGCACCTCCAAGTCAGCCGCGAGAGTGGTACTGGCACGGGAATTTGTGGACTTCTTTGAGAAGCACGTGCCCACGATTGCCACCGCATTGGTCTCCATCGTTGGCGCCGCCGCCATGCTGCTGGCGATCGAACCCTGGGTCGGGCTGGCATGCCTTGGAGCGCTGGGGCTGTGTTTGATGGTGGTGCCAGGCTTTGCGCGGCGCAATCAACGACTGCATGAGCGCCTGAACAACCGACTGGAAAAGGAAATCAGCCTAGTGGAGCAAGTCGGCGCTCATACGCTACGCCGTCATTACCGGGTGCTGTCGCGATTGCGCATTCGCTTGTCAGACCGTGAGGCCGTCGCCTTTCTCACCATCGGGCTGTTGGCGGCCTTGCTGTTCGTGGTCGCGATTACCCAGCTGGCGCTCTCCCCTGCGGTGAAGGCCGGGCATGTGTATGCGGTGATGACTTACCTGTGGACCTTCGTCAGTTGCCTGGACGAAGCGCCCAGCGTAGTAGACCAACTGGCGCGCCTCAAGGATATCGGCGAGCGCGTGGACCCCGGTTTGGGTGAAACATCGCCTTGACTGCTCTCACGTCGACGCCATGGCGATTGGGTATTTTCAGACTACCCTCATCCCTACCAGTCGTCCGCTGCCGCCCGTGGGTATTCAATTTTGCGGCGTCTGGCCGATAGCTTGTAAGAACTGCTCGCTTTCCTCCTTATGAGTACGCCCCATGCGCCTGAGAAACCTGAACCTTGCCCCCCGTGCCACGTTGTTTTTTTCCGCGATCATCGCCTTAGTGCTGGTACTCGGCGTAATTGCCATTCTGCAAATGGGCAAGCTGCGTGACTCGGAAAAGGATGTGGAACTCAATTGGATGGCGAGCATCCGCCAAACCGCTCTGATGAACTCGACGGTATTGCGCCTGCGCCTGGAAACCCAGCGGGCCGTGGCCGACCCTGAAACGATTCAGAAGACGCTGGCGGATTTTCCGGGCTATCGCAAAGCATTCAGCGATGCGATATCCGACTATGAGCAGCTCATTGGAAGCGATCAGGAGCGTGTCCTGTTCACGGCCGTGAAAGCCTCAGCTGAAGGTTATTCCAAACAGCTCGACGCGCTGGAGCCGCTGCTTAAGCAGGGTGACACCGCTGGCGTCGTCAAATTGGTCGCCAGCGGCATCCGCCCGCTGACCAATGCCATGGAAGGCCAGATCAAGGCCCTGACCGACTTCAACAACGAAGGTGCAGCGAAAGCCGGCCAAACCGCCACGGACACCTTCAACGCCGGCACCTGGCTGGTAATTGGCTTGATCGCACTGGTGATCGCGATGACCGCCGGCCTGGCGTTCCTGCTGACCCGCAGCATCACCTCGCCCATTGGCGATGCCCTGTCGGTGGCCGAACGTATTGCTAACAGTGACCTGTCCAAAGAAGTCAGTGTGCATGGCACGGATGAAGCCGGTCGACTGTTGAAAGCGCTGGCGCAGATGCAGACCAACCTGCGCAACACCATCCTGCAGATTTCCGACTCGTCCGCCCAGCTGGCTGCGGCCTCCGAAGAAATGACCGCCGTCACCGAACAGTCCAGCCGTGGCCTGGTATCGCAAAACGATGAAGTCAATCAGGCGGCCACCGCTGTTACCGAAATGAGCGCGGCCGTGGATGAAGTGGCGCGCAACGCCGAATCCGCCGCCCAGGAATCCAAACGCAGCCAGGGCTTTACCGAAGTGGGCCTGGAGCGTGTCACGCAGACGCTGCGCTCCATCGAAAAACTGTCGGGTAATGTGGAAAACACCAGCGAGCAGATCCAGGGCCTGTCCAACCGCGCCCAGAGCATCAGTAAAGTGGTGGAAGTAATCCGCGCCATTGCCGAACAGACCAACCTGCTGGCCCTTAACGCCGCTATCGAAGCCGCGCGTGCCGGTGAGCAAGGCCGTGGTTTCGCGGTGGTTGCCGATGAGGTCCGCGCGCTGGCGCACCGTACCCAGGTGTCGACCCAGGAGATCGAGCAGATGATCGCCGCGATCCAGAACGAATCCGACGACGCGGTCAAGGCCATGGGCACCAGCAAGGAACTGGCCACCGTATCTCTCGGCGTGGCCCAGGAAGCCAGCAGTTCGCTGGATCAGATTGCAGCGGCGATTATCCAGATCAACGAACGCAATATGCTGATCGCCACCGCTTCGGAAGAGCAATCCCACGTCGCGCGTGAAGTGGACCGCAACCTGGTGAGCATCCGCGAACTGGCCACCCAAAGCGCCGCTGGTGCAAGCCAGACGGCCTGCGCCTGTGGCGAGATGTCGAAGCTGGCGGCGAACCTGAACCAGTTGGTCAATCGCTTCGTGGTCTGATGCCCTCCGGAAGACCCCATCGGCCCGACGCTTGCGGGCCCATTGGGCATTTTTGCGGTGAGCGGGAATGTGGGAGGGGGCTTGCCCCCGATAGCACTGGTGAGTCAGCCCCTCTGCCACTGACACACCGCCATCGGGGGCAAGCCCCCTCCCACTTTTGATACCCATTGCCTGGGCTGGATCAACTGAGCCTTAGCTGACTGGCATCAGGGCAAGCCCCGCGCTGAGACGCGAAGCGACGCCCTCTCCTACATCGGCGTGCTGCTCACCACCCGCAACGCCAGGCCCTCGTAAGCATCCAGGGTGATGGTAAAGGCCCCGTCTTCGGTCAGGTCGCCTTCGACCCGCTCATTAATAATGTCCACCACCGGGCCCGGCGCAATGTTGGGCAGGTGCAAGGTTTCGGTGATGGGCGTGGCGCCGAAGTTCAGCGCGGTGATTTGCGTGCCCTTACCCGCCGGCAGTTCGTGGACCATGATCAGCAACCCTGGATGCTCCACATCCGGGACCAGAGTCTGGCGGCTGGCGGCAATGTCATAAGCGCGGCGCACGGCGAGAATTTTCTGCAGTTGCGAGGCGAATGACTGCGGGTCTTGCAATTGCTGGTTCAGGCTGCCGTATAGACTCTTTGAGCGCGGCATCAGGCCGGCGGACAGTTGCGCTTCCGGGTTCAGGTCTACCAGGTCGTAGGCGCCGCGATGAATCCAGCGCGTGTCGCCGTCCTGCATCAGGTGCGCCACCTCATCCGCCGCCAGCGGCAGCGCGCCCACCAAATCCCAACCGGACAACGCAAACACCCCAGGCTGCATGGCGTTGTACATGACCAGCAACAGGTGGATCTGCTGGATCTGCTGAATATCCGCCGCCGTGATGGCGTCCAGGTCACGAATACCCAGCGCCGCCGTGATGATACTGACGGTGGTGCAGGACACCCCGTTGGTCACGAATTTGAGGTTGTACGGCGCATGTTCGCCGGTCAGACGCTCGTACATCTGCTCGCGGATGTGCTCGCGCAGGATATTGCCGGGAAAGGTCTGGCCCTGATAGAGGAAGCTGTCATGGGCATGCAGGGTCCAGAAGTGCACCAGCTCCAGGGTCAGTTCATCGTGGTTTTGCAGGGCGTGGATCAGCGAGCCGGGGTCGATGCCCTGGCGGTGCATTTCGCGCAGCATCAAGCGCAGGAATTCGGCATCCCCCATCAACAGGGCGTGCTGGTACGCCGGCCGGGTGATGAAGTCATAGGACAGGTCGGCGCCGCCGTGGGACATGGAGGCGATGTCATCCACGGTGAGGTTCAACTCCTGGAAGCTGAAACCGCCGGCCTTGCGAATCGCGCCACCGATCAGCTGGTTACCGGTGATCGACAGCGGGTGGCTTTCGGACCATGCGCCGCCCTCAAGCTTGCGCTCCACACCGAGAAAACCGTTGGCGTCCAGGCGCAGAATCTTCGCGCCCATCACGTCGATGGCATGCAGCGCATCACCGATGATCATTTGCTGCGCGGCAAACGAAGGGTCGAGCCAGTTGAGCGATGGCTGGCCTTCCTTGAAGTAATGCAGGTACACCCAGCGGCGCGGCTTGCCGTCGACGCCGACCACCACCGGGGTGGCGCTCCAATCGGTTTCCTTGACGCCAGGCTCGAAGAAAATCACTCGCTGTAACTGGCCGACGATGTAGTGCTTGTCGCGCAGCGCGTCCACCTGCAATGGGCTGAGGTTCTGCGCGTCGCGCCCCTCGGCCACGTCGGGCAGCAATGGCCAGTCGTCCTCGCGGATTTCCACCATGTGGTAGAGGCCGGGGTAATCCTCGTAAGCCATCTCGGCCAGGCGGAAGTCCGCGCCTTTGCCGGTGTGGGACGGGATCACGTCATCGATAATCACCGCGTTATGGGCAGCGGCCATGCGTGTCAGCGCCTGCAATTGCGCCTCGGTGCCCAGCTGTGGGTCGATCTCGAAACTGATGCGGTCGAAATTGCCGTCGATGGTCGGCGTGTGTCGCGTACCGTTAAGGCCACCGGACTTTTTCAACGGGCCGTTATGAATGCCCTGGATGCCGATTTTCGACAAGGCGTGCCACAGGCTTTCATCCCCCAGCGCCTCCAGGACCGTGCCGCCGTCGCGGGTCACGATGGACGCCGGGTACGCGGTAAACCACACCGAAGACAGCGCCGACGCATCCCGCGGCCGCGTCTGCGCGTACGGCTGCTGCCACATCCGACCCTGCCCCGAATAGAGCTTGGCGCGCTGACGCGCCGCGTGCAGCATCGATTGTTCCACCAGCCAGTTCACATGGGTGTTGTCCGCCGCCGTCATAAGCTTGATACCTGTCGTCGTAAAAAGTGACTCGTAAGCATATGAGGGGCACGGGCGCCATTCGTTGCATTGCAATCACGCCAACGCGGGCCCTCCCCCCGTCGCCTGACGGTACTGGCGCGGCGTAAACCCCGTGGACGCCTTGAACTGCCGGGTAAACGCGCTGTGGTCGGTATAGCCGCACTGCAAGGCGACCTCGGTGATCGGCAGTTCGCTGTGCAGCAAGCGGTGGGCGTGTTCCAAGCGTACTTTCTGGATCATTTGGCGCGGCGTCAGGTTGAAGACGCGCTTGCAGTAACGCTCCAACTGCGCCACGGAAATGCCGGCGATGTGCGTCAGCTCACCGAGGGTGACGCGGCGGTTGAAGTGGCGGCGAATATGCTCATCGACGGCGGCCAGGCGCTGATAGGCCGGGTGGATTTCGCTGGCCGATTGCAGGTCCACCGAGATACCGGCCAGGCCGATAATCGCGCCCCCACGGTTGTACAGCGGCCATTTGTGGGTCAAGCACCACCCCGGTTCGCGGCTGCCGTACAGGTGCAGTTCGAGTTGATCTGCCAGCACCAAGCCCTCCTCCAGCACCCGTCGATCCTGCTCGGTATAGCCCGGCCCCAGTTGGGCGGGGAACACCTCGGCGCTGGTCTTGCCCAGCAGCGGTTGCAGCTGTTTGAGGCCGCAGCGCTGCACCAACGTGCGGTTGGCCAGGGCGTAGCGAGCTTGCATATCCTTGATGAAAATCGCGGCGTTGGGGATCACATCCAGCATCGGCAGCAACTGCGCGACGGCGCTTACCAGCTGTTCGAGGCTGTCGGGGCGAGCGGCTGCCTCACCCTGGCAAAGGCCCGCAAATACGCTGTGCAGCATGATCGTCTCCCCGGTTGAGCCTTTTCGCGTAGCAGATTGCATGATGCCCGCCGCACTGTCGAGCCAGGTCAAACTGTGCCGATTTCGTCATTGATGGCCGCGTAAACCATCAATCGCCTGTGCCTCGGTGAGTTCACTGTAGGGCCGTGGATGGCGCTCCAGTAACCCACAGCGCACCGACCCGATTGCGTTGATCTTTTCGGCGCTACTGTCCACCGCCCTCTACGTGCTGCTGGGAACCGCGTTCTTTCGGCGGCAACTGATCCCGGCCACTCATTGATTGGAGCGTCTGATGAAACGATTGCATGTGATCGACTCCCACACCGGCGGCGAACCCACGCGCCTGATCCTCAGCGGCTTTCCAGCCCTGAGCGGCGGCAGCATTGCCGCGCAGCTGGATGGCTTGCGCAACGAACACGATCAGTGGCGCCGCGCCTGCCTGTTGGAGCCCCGTGGCAACGACGTACTGGTCGGCGCGCTGTACTGCGAACCGGTCACAGCGGGCGCCACCTGTGGGGTGATCTTCTTCAATAACGCCGGCTACCTGGGCATGTGTGGTCACGGCACCATCGGCTTGGTCGCCTCGCTGCATCATTTGGGGCATATCGCACCGGGAGTGCACATGATTGACACGCCGGTGGGCCCGGTGGACGCGACGCTGCACGAGGACGGCGCGGTCACCCTGCGCAACGTACCGGCCTACCGTTTTCGCCACCAGGTGGCGGTGGATGTGCCCGGCCACGGCGTGGTCAAGGGCGATATCGCTTGGGGCGGTAACTGGTTTTTCCTGGTCTCCGAGCATGGCAAGTCGTTGGAGATGAACAACGTCGACGCCCTCACCGAGTACACCTGGGCGATGCTCAAGGCCCTGAAAAACCAGGGTATCCATGGCGCCGATGGCGCGCTGATCGACCATATCGAACTGTTCGCCAGCGATCCCGACGCCGATAGCCGCAACTTCGTGATGTGCCCCGGCAAAGCCTACGACCGCTCGCCCTGCGGCACTGGCACCAGCGCCAAACTCGCGTGCCTGGCCGCCGATGGAACACTCGCGCCCGGCCAGACATGGACCCAGGCCAGCATCACCGGCAGCCAGTTCACGGGCCATTACGAATGGGACGGCGAGCGGGTCATCCCCTTCATTACCGGCCGCGCCTATATGACCGCCGACAGCGTGCTGCTGATCGACGAGCAAGACCCTTTCGCCTGGGGCATTTAAGCCCACCCCCATTTGACTTGAAGGAGTACGACCATGAGCGACAGCGTTTTCGCCGGCTGCATCCCGGCCCTGATGACCCCTTGCACCGCCCAGCGCCAACCGGACTTCGATGCGCTGGTCGCCAAGGGCCGCGAACTGATCGAAGCCGGCATGAGCGCTGTGGTGTACTGCGGTTCCATGGGCGACTGGCCGCTGCTCACCGAAGCCCAACGCCAGGAAGGTGTGGCGCGGTTGGTAGCGGCTGGCGTGCCGACCATTGTCGGTACGGGGGCGGTTAATAGCCGTGAAGCGGTGTCCCACGCCGCCCATGCTGCCAAGGTCGGCGCCCATGGCCTGATGGTGATTCCTCGGGTGCTGTCCCGTGGTGCGTCCGTCACCGCACAAAAGGCGCACTTCGCGGCCATCCTCAATGCCGCGCCGGAGCTGCCGGCGGTGATCTACAACAGCCCCTACTACGGCTTCGCCACCCGCGCCGAGCTGTTCTTCGAACTGCGCCGCGAGCACCCGAATCTCATTGGCTTCAAGGAATTCGGTGGTGGCGCCGACCTGCGCTACGCCGCCGAACACATCACCTCCCAGGACGATAGCGTGACCCTGATGGTGGGTGTGGACACCCAGGTGGTGCACGGTTTCGTCAACTGCAACGCCACCGGCGCCATCACCGGTGTGGGCAATGCCCTGCCGCGGGAAGTGCTGCACTTGGTGACGCTGAGCCAGCAGGCGGCCAAGGGCGATGCCAAGGCGCGACGCCTGGCCCGCGAACTGGAAAGCGCGCTGGCGGTGTTGTCATCATTCGATGAAGGCTGCGACCTGGTGCTGTACTACAAATACTTGATGGTGCTCAACGGCGACAAAGGCTACGACCTGCACTTCAATGCGACCGACGTGCTCAGTGACGCCCAGCGGCGTTATGCCGAGCAGCAGTTCGCGTTGTTCCGCCAGTGGTACGCCAACTGGTCGGCGGAGCAGCATTGTGCCTGAGTGCGTACGCGCCGCCGTGATCGCCGCGATGGTCAACCGGCGCAACGTGAAAGCCTTGGCCGACGCACAGAGAGAGGCATAGCCGATGAGCCGTAGGGATATCGTGGTGGTCGGCGCCGGCATTATCGGCGTGGCTTGCGCGTTGCAGCTGGCGCGCCAGGGCCGCCAGGTGGTGGTCATCGATTCGCAAGCCCCGGGCATGGGCGCCTCCTATGGCAACGCCGGGCACCTGGCCACCGAGCAGGTATTCCCGATCGCCGACTATTCGATTCTCAAGCGCCTGCCCGCCATGCTGATGGACCCCATGGGCCCGCTACGCCTGGACTGGCGCTACCTGCCCCGCGCCCTGCCCTGGTTTACGCGTCTGCTGCTCAACCTGCGCGCGGCGCCTTACCAGCGCACGGTGGCCGGCCTTCGTGCGCTTAACGAGCAAAGCCTGGGCGCCTGGCAACGCTTGCTGGCCAGCCTGGATCGGCCACAGCTGATGCGCCAGAACGGCTCACTCCTGGTGTTCGAACGGGCCGAGTCGCGGGCGGATATCCAGGGGTTGCAGCACCGCATGCAGCAGCAAAACGTGCCGGTGGAGTACTGGTCTGCCGAGGCGATTCGCGCGGCGGCGCCGCAGTTGAGCGAACGCCTACAAGGGGGGCTGTTCTTCCCGGCCACCGGGCACTTTGTCGACCCGTTCCACGTGGTGGGCGAACTGGTCTGCGCCGCTGAAGCTGCAGGCGTACAGTTTCTTCGGCGTCGCGTGGTCAGCGGGCAAGTCGATGCCGAGGGCGTCTGCCTGTTCACCGAACACGCGCCGCTACTGGCGCGTCAGGTGCTGATCGCCTGCGGCGCGCATTCGGCGGCGCTGACAGCGACCCTGACCGGTAAAGCCATCCCGCTGGACACCGAACGCGGCTACCACCTGATGCTGCCCCATGAGCATCAGCGCCTGCCGTTCGCCGTGACCTCCCTGGAGCGCAAATTCATCATGACCCCCATGACCGGCGGCCTGCGCCTGGCTGGTACGGTGGAGTTCGCCGGGCTCGGACGCCCCGCCAATATGCAGCGCGCGTGGCAGTTGCAGCGGTTAAGCCATGGGCTGTTCCGCGAAGAACTGGACGCCAGGGACGCCACGCCGTGGATGGGCTTTCGACCGTCGCTACCCGACTCGCTACCGATCATCGATCGGGTGGCCGACGACAAGGTACTCCTGGCCTTCGGGCATCAGCACCTGGGCTTGACCCAGGCAGCGATTACGGCAGAGATGGTCGCCGGATTGGCGGCAGACGGGCCAATGCCAGCAGGGTTGCCGGCACTGGCGCCTTATCGGCTGGAGCGTTTTTAGCGACGTGTGTCAGGCCGCATGACCTGCGGCGTTGAACAATCCGTCGGCCATGCCCTGGATCTCATCCGCCATCCATAACCGTCCCAGCCATTCGGAGGGAATCGCCGCTGCCCCGTAATAAGCACCGGCCAATTGACCGACTATGGCGGCGGTGGTGTCGGCGTCATCGCCCAGGTTGGCCGCCGCCAGTACCGCATCGGCAAAGCTATCGGTGTGATCAAAGCACCATAGCGCAGCTTCCAGGGAGGCCACCGAATAGCCCGAGCCGACAATCTCGGCACAGGATTTGTCACGGTACCCGCCTGCCGCAATGGCCTTCACCTTGGGTGCCATCAACGGTACATCGGCCAACTCCAGCACTTGCGCTTTCGACGCGCCGCCGAGGGCATTACAGATGGCCTGTGCCAGCACCAGGCAGCAGTCAATGGCTTCCTGGGCGGCGTGGGTGGTGCGGGAACTGTCGACGCTGAAGGTGCGGACGTTTTGCAGGTCCGGGTAATAAAACAACACCACGGGCGCCAGGCGCATCATCGAGCCGTTGCCGGCCGAATAGGGATCGGTTGAGCCGGCGAACGGGTTGTCGGTGTTCTGGAACAGCGTCAGCGCCTCGCGCACGGTCATGCCGATATCGAAACAGTCACCGGTCGAACTCAAATAGCCCCACTGCCACCAGTTGAGGTAGCGCCCCATCTGGTCACGGGCATCGAACCCACCTTTTTGCAGCAGGCTCTCGGCCAGGCACAGAGCCATGGATGTATCGTCCGTCCACTGCCCCGGTTTGAGATTGAACGGCCCGCCGCCGACCATATCGGTGATCGGCGCAAAACTGCCCCGGCGCTTGAATTCCAGGGTTGTCCCCACAGCATCGCCGCAGGCCAGGCCCAGCAAGCTGCCACGGTAACGGTCCTTCAAGGTGATCGACATCGGCACTCCTCGGAAAAATTCCAGACGGTGCCCATGCTACTTGACCAGGCGCTTCTCTTTCGAGGGGCGGTAGCCGAAGTAGGCGCTGTAGCACTTGCTGAAATGGCTCGGCGATACGAACCCGCAGGCCACCAGCACCTCCACTTGGGACAGCTCGGTATGCTGTAGCAGTCGGCGCGCTTCGGTCACACGCAGCTCCATGTAATAGCGCTGCGGCGTGGTGCCCAGTTGCTCCTTGAACAGGCGCTCCAACTGCCGCCGCGAGCGGCCGGCGTAGACCGCCAACTGGTCGAGTTCCAGCGGTTCTTCGAGGTTGGCGTCCATCAGCTTGACCACTTCCCGCAGCGGGGCGCTGACGCTGATGTTTTCAGTCGGCTTGATACGCCGATAGCGTGACTCCTCAAATGCGAGGATGTCTTCGATGCCTTCCACCAGCGCCTTGCCATGCAGGCTCTTGATCCAGTCCAACGCCATATGGAATGCGCCCGAGGGGCTCGATGCAGTCAGGCGGTCGCGGTCGATCACAAAGGGTTCGCTGGTGACCTTGGCGGCCTTGGACACTTCGGCCAGGGCCGGGCGATGTTCCGGGTGAATGGCGCACTGATAGCCCTGCAACAGCCCGGCCCGCCCAAGAAACCAAGACCCGTTCCACAACCCGGCCAAGCCCACGCCCATCTCGGCGGCGCTGCGCAACAGGTGGATGAAGTCTTCGCTGGCCTTGAGCTCAGTGCGAAAGCCACCGCAGATCACCAGCAGGTCCAGTTCGTGCAGCACGGACGCGTCCAAGCATGCGTCCGGGCGAATCACCAGGCCCAGGTCGCTGATAACCTCGCCATCGTCACAGCCAAAGGTGCGCGTGGCGAACAGCTCGGGGCGCAGCAGGTTGGCGGTGACCAGGGTGTCGAGGGTCTGGGTGAAAGCCGGCAAGGAGAAATGTTCGAGCAACAGAAAACCGACGCGGGTGACCGACGCCAGTTGCTGGGAGGTTTCGTTAAGGTAGCGCAGGTTCTTGCCCTTCATGCCACCGCTGAATTGACGTCTTTCCATCGAGGGTTGGCCCACTCTTATTGTGTTGATGCCGTGGGCGCCATCTTAGGGGCAAAAGCGTCGTCTGTCTCAAGCACTGATCTGGAAAAACCCGACGCCCTGCAAAGCCCGGTGTAGAAGCGCGACTGGTGCATCTGATACGGTTTTTTCTTTGTTATCTGCGTCTGTACCGAAAACCTGCCCGGGCGGACAATGGCCAGCGTTCCCACTCCCCTTCCCTTCGGAGGTCCAATGACCAAGATGGCGCTCTTCCTGTTCGGTTTTTTGGTACTGACCATCGGCATTGGCCTGTTGGCGACCATCTCGCCGGTCTGAACGCCTACCCGGCCAAGAACATCGGGTACAGCGACAACACCAACAAACCGGCCATCACCCCGTTGAACACACGCACCCAACGCGGTTCACGCAGCAAGTTGCGCAGCCCCGTGCCGCAGCCCAACCAGACACACACGCTGGGCAGGTTGACCACGGCGAACGTCAATGCAATCACCAGCACGTTGGTCACGTAGCCTTCGGCGGGGGTGTAGGTGGTGATCGCGCCCAACGCCATGATCCAGGCCTTGGGGTTCACCCACTGGAACGCGGCGGCGGCGAGGAACGTCATGGGTTTGCCGCGCTCGTCCGTGCTGTCGGACATGCCGCCTGCCGTGGCGATCTTCCACGCCAAATACAGCAGATACGTCGCACCCACGTAGCGCAGCAGGGTGTAGGCCCAGGGAAACAGTTTGAACACCTCGCCCAACCCCAACCCGACTGAAATCACCAGCAGCATAAAGCCGATGCTGATGCCCAGCGCATGGGGTATGGAGCGGCGAAAACCAAAATTCACCCCCGAAGCCAGCAACATCGTGTTATTCGGGCCGGGGGTGATCGAAGAGACAAAGGCAAACAGCACAAAGGCTGACAACAAACTGCTAGACATGACCATCGCGAGGTATCCGGACAAAGGTGGGGCAAGCCTGGAACACTAGTGATTTATCCCGGCGAATGCCCCGTACAGCCAGGCGCGGATCGAGGCATACACTTTTGGCGCACATTGCCATGCAGTTTCACAAACCTTTCACAGATGATCGCCTAAGGTGAATCCAGCAGCTCCTAATGAACATCCCTTTTAGCCCGCACTCCCCATCGCGGGCTTTTCTTTGCCTGAGTTTTACCGACGGTTTAATGCGCAATAGCGGAGAAGCAGATGGCGGAATTAATAAATGATCTGGATGGCCTTCGAACCGCCCAGCAGGAACTGTTCTATGACCTGGAAGATGCGGCGGCGGTGATCGGCTGGTCGGTAGTGGAGCTAGCGACCCTGGCGGCAGATGGCGCATTGCCTAAACAGGCAGCGGCGCTGAAGAAGGTCTGTGAGTTGCTCGCGGCCCAGCAGGGCAAGCTCACGGGTTATGCGCAGGAGGTGAAACAGGAGCGCATCAGCCGGTCCGAAGTCAAATCCAAACTGTGAAATCGATCACATTTAGAGAGGCCCAGCGTTGAAGCTCAAAATTTGAGCAAATAATATTTCGCCGCACCTGGGCGCTCATCTATAGGGAAATTGCCATGCGCCAGCCCGGGGCCACTGACCTGCGCAGGCAATCAAACATTGAGGTTTGCCATGCGCCTGTCCACTCTCGCACCTACCGCCGTTCTGCTCAGCCTGTTCACCCTGCCCGCCCACGCCGCAGACTTATCGGCCCTCACCGGCGCCCTGTCGACCGCACTGGGTGGCGCAAATAACAGCAACGCCGGCAACACCAACAACGCCGCCTCCTGCCAGCAACAAATCCGCGACCTTCAAGCCAACATCAACGCCGCCAACGCCAAAGGCGACACCCTGCGCGCGACCGCTTACCAAGCGGCACTGACCCAAACCAATAAAAGCTGCACCAACTCCACCTACAACACCCAAGCTCAAGTGGACACCAGCTCACAACGCCAGCAGAACGTGAACAAGGCGGCGGACGCGATCAATGCGATTGGTGGGTTGTTTAAATAACGGAGGCGGACGCATTAGCGGTTTTGCCAGGTAACCCAGCCTGAGGCGGCCGCGCTCCACACCGGTCCACGAAAGAAAATTGGGGTCAGATCACCATTGTTTAAATGTGGTCTCACCCCATTATTTTTTCCCTGTTTGGTCAGGGCAAGACCGAAAACGTCTCCGTCTTCGCTTGGAGGATGGCGGAATCAAATCCGTTATCGATGGACCGGCGCACGAGAGAAGGCAGCAGTCAAAGCGTCAGCTGATGATGGTCCCTTGCTGGCAACGAGCATTCGTCAGTTCCATTCAAGGGCATGCGGCCCAAAGCTGCTAGCGAGATCGAGCTAACGCACGCGAGCCGCGTACTAGGTCACTCCACAGAGGAAATGACCAAGAAGGTTTATCGACGAGTCGGTGAAATTGTGAAGCCTACGAAATGACCCGTTGCCAATTGTACGATAGGCAGAAATCGGCCAAAAGCGGACCGCCAGCGCGGTTCTGATTCAGCCCGATAGTCGAAGCTCACAGCATGCGACTGCATATCTAAAGTCATTCTGGCTTATTGCTTACACCCATATCCCTATTGGCTCCCTCTCGCCGTCCAGTTTACTGGGGGGGGGATTGAAGACCCTCTAAGCCCAGCGGGAGCATGCTCCCTCGCCACAGGGGAACATTAAAGTACTAAGACTTGTATTGGCCACTGGGTAATTGGCATAGTGCTGCCACTCCCCAACTGACCCTGCGCCAAGGACTAAATCAGCCAGAAGCTGACGGAAGTTCAGGGCCTTGCCAGGTTGCTTGTTCCAAGGATATGGACATTTACCCCATGAAAACATACGCAGCGCTGGCCCTTGCGCTCACCACTCTGTGCAGCACCGTCCACGCGGCGAGCTGGCAGATTTGCCGGCTGGACTTACAGATCGTCAACGTCTTGAAACAACCGTACCCACAGCTGCAGGGGCGGATCCTCAAGGTCACCCCGACCTCAACCACCACGCAATGTCCCCAGCAAGGCTCGACGGTCACCTTCACCCCGGAAACCACCGATTACCAGAACACCCTCCCGCGTCGGCAATGGCCTCGAAAAGGCCAGTCGGTGCAGATTGACTACCGGTATCTGGATGGCATTTGCAAGGGCGACGGCCACCCGCATCCGTGTCGCATCGAACACTATCCACTCATGGGACGCTAATCGGGCGTCACTCGCTCACGCAACTTCGCAGCAACCCATCGCATGGATATGCCCAGCACTCCTTCGCGCGAAATGCGTGGCGCTGTAGCATCATGAATTCTGCCAGCAATCCAGCAATAAGGGCGATTGATGGCTATTAACTTTGAACCCAAGATAGGGCAGATCTTGGAGTGTAATTATGGCGGCTACCAGTACGATGAGAACGCATGGCTATCATTAGAGGGACTCAAGCGTACTAGCTGCCTATCAGCCATTCCAGCTCGGCCTTTCCAATTAGAAAGTCAGTTATTGGCCGATTCTGTTGAAAAAGTCGACTGAGAATTCCACGTCGGGAAAGTACGCGCCTGAGATTGAAATTAGCAGGCGTTGTCACTGCACCAATCGCATAAAAAATCTGGACGACTCTGAGTGCTATTTTTCGAATATCCTGGGTTTGTTGCATATAGTCTTCGTATCTGCGTTTCAGGTATAACTTTAGGACTCGGAAACGTCCAAGGCGAACACATAAATTAGCCCAACTAGATCAGGCAAGAGCGTCTCGTTGTTACTGGCCTTAAGTTCCGAAGCGGAGTTTAAGGTTGTATTTTTTGTTTGCGACCAGTTCATCGCCACCGAACCAGATCACAAGATAAATTCCCTGCTGCTCTGGTCGGGATGGATGGATCGAATATCGGTCATACAATTGCGCAGATGCGGCTGTGCATAGCTCTTTTTATGTAACTGACCTTTTCGCAACATCACCGTAGACCGGGGGCGGCCTTTTTTTGTGATCAGATCAGCCTATTAGCTGTCAAGTAAGTGCCATTCAAATCTGTCCCCCTTTCCCCCTTTCCTTCTTGTGTCATTTACCATTAAGCACTGCCAGCAGTTTCCTCTCTAGCGCCGCAGCATATTCGACAGCGCGAGGCTCCAAAGCAATAAGCTCTTTATCTCGCCTCAGAATATTCAACATTTTTTGCGTCAGCAGCAAATTTTTCGCCCAAACTGCCTCCGATAATTTTGAGACCCCTTTTAGCAACTCGGCGTCATCCAGAAATCCCACCAGCACTTCCTTATCCAACTCGCGAACCAGGACAGGCAATAATTCCGACGTATACATATCTTGCCTGACCGATCTGCAAAGGTCGCCGATATCGAGCTCAGTTATCGGAGTGTCCAGAATCGACCTGTGCCATGACTCCAGCGCAGACTCATCAGGATCAGGCTCAACTTCCCACTTAAACCCATTACTCTCATCTATTTGACGAATTGTCTTTTTCATATACCCGCACCACTTAGAGGTCGGAGATACGTTTTAAAGTATCTAAAGCTGCCTGTCGGGCCGCTTGCGCCTCTGGGCTACTTACATTCTTAAGCGTTTCGGCATGGCTGGTAAACCCTCTTAGCCATCCAAGCAGTTTCTCAGAGTGGCAGTATGCCTTGTCCATGCTGGGTAGTGATGTGCTTTCGAGCAGCCAGTGTCTGATCGCCGAGCTAATTGGCCTTCTCAATCGAGATTCCATCTTCACCTTTGAGCTCATTGGACCGTTTGGTGCCGTGGGCCGAGTGGCTGCTTCTGGCCGTTAGTGGCATTTAGCCCCCTTAGTCTCAAGCACAATCCCACGCTCCCATCAAGGAGAACCGTACCGATAACGGCCTCTTGAGTTTCCCGAAAAAGGTAGGGTTGCGGAAACGATCCCAAATCGCAGGCAATAAAAAACCCCGTAGACCATTGATCTACGGGGCTTTAAGAGTGGAGGCCGAGGTCGGAATCGAACCGGCGTAGGCGGATTTGCAATCCGCTGCATAACCATTTTGCTACTCGGCCTCAGACGATCAATGCCCTGATTGCTGGCACTCACCGTATGCAAACTTGAGTGGGCTGTGTAAAGCCTGCCTCTACTCTAACTCATTGAATACATTGAAGTTTTTTAAGCTTCGATGCGTTCGATGGGCGCCATTATGTACTCATTTGCCGGGACCTGCAACCCCTTGATTTCAAAAATATTTCGCATTGGCATCAAGGGCTTGCAGGTTGGGTTCACTCCTTGATGACTTGCTGGCGGTAGTGTGGGTCGGCCTGGATTTGGGCGTCGGTGAACGGGAGCGGGCTGAGTGTTTTCTTGGAAAATGCTTCGGTTTGGTCCTTGAAGTAGGGGGAGGCAGGATTGCTGGATTGGGAGAATGCCAACACACCTTCAGCATGGGGGCCGTGGTCGTCGAAGGTGACGATCTGCAGGTAACTGCTGCCGCTGATCACTTCGCGTTTAGCATCGCTGCGGGGCACGCTTTGCATGGCGTTGTAGATGCCCAGTTCTTGAGGGCCGCCGTGAATCGGGATTTGGCCGGATACTTGAACATCCCCCCAAGTACTTGTGGACGTCAGCCCGCGCTTGGCAACGTCGGCGGCGGAGGCCAGCATCGCTTCGCGCACAGCCTTAGCTACCGCTGGACGCTCGATAGCCACGCCCCGTGGGGTGGTCAGGGGTTGGCTCGGATCGAAGGCGACGCGCCAGGCATCGGGGGTTTGTTGCAGGTGCTCCATCAGATTGATGAAGTGCACCAGCCCCACGCCGCTGTCGAGGTTGGCGTGGCGGTCCCAGGTTTTAAGGCTGTCGCACAGCGGTTGCAGGGTCTGCGCGTCAGTCGCGAGGTGGTTGGCGCAGAATTCCAGCAGGTCCGGCATGACCTGCCCGGCCAGGTACACCTCGTTGTCCATCACCATATTGCGCAAGTCAGCGGCGTTGATCGGCCGGCTGCCGAGGCTGTGCAAGCGCTGCAAGGCGAAGCGCGCGCGCGGACTGAGGCCGATGCGTTCCTGGCTGATCACCGGCGAGAAGCCGCTTAACGGCGCTTGCGGATTGGCCAGCCAGGCCGAGTCGTTGGAGTGCTGCACGTAGTCACTGCGTAGCAACTGCGGCAGTTGATCGGCCGCAAATATACCCGGCTGAGCGGCCTTCGGATCGATATCCCAGGCGCAGGCGCTACGGGCGCCGTCTAGAACAATCATCTGCAAACCGGCGCGCGGGTCGCTGCACTGGGCCAGTTTGGCCGCGCTGACGTTGGGCACCACCGACAGATTCATGTATAGGCTCTGGCCCTGGTCATCGGCGGCCAGGGTGTTGACCCACGGGATGCCTTGCAAGCTCTGCACCGAGGTTTGCAGCGCCTTGACGCTACCGGCCTGGTTCATGGCGTACCACTGTTGCAGCACGCGGTCGTTGCCCAAGTTGGCGTCGCGCAGGCTGAACGCATAGCGCCGGTCCCAATCGAGCTTGCCGGGCCATTGCACCACAGGGCCGAACTGGGAGCTGTACAGCGTGTGGTTCACTTCTTTGAGGCTGCCATCGGCTTGCTTGACCTTGACCGCCACCGAGGTTTTATCCAGCGCGATGGATTTACCGTCGAGCAGATAGCGCGTGGCATCGTTCGGGTCCAGGGTCAGGCGGTACAAGGTGAAATGCTTGGACGTATCGACCGTATGGGTCCACGCCACACGCTGGTTAAAACCGATATTGATCACCGGCAACCCTGGCAACGCAGCGCCCATGACATCCAACTGGCCGGGAATGGTCAGGTGCATCTCGTAAAAACGCATACCGCCCACCCACGGAAAATGCGGGTTGGCCAACAACATGCCGCGCCCGTTGAACGAGCGCTCCTGCCCCACCGCCACGGCGTTGCTGCCGCGATCCAGGCTGAAGCGTTGCTGCTGCGCGGCGGCCAGTGCGAAAGCCTTGGCGTCGGGCTGCACACTGGCGCTCGCCTGAGGCGGCGTTGCGCCCACCAAGGCTTCGGCGAATTGGCCGACACCGCCTTCCACCAGCAGCCTGCGGGTCAGTTTGACCAGGTCCTCGGCCACCAGCGGTCGGACCCAATCCCCCTGGCACTGGGCCGGCGCGCCCCGCTCTTGCAGATAACGGTTATAGCCGGCCACGTAGCCTTCGATGCGTTGCTGGATCTGCGGGCTCTGCGCCTTCCAGAACGCAGCAACCGCCTGAGGCGTGTTCAGCCAATGAAAGAACACATCGCTGGCCAGGTTGTTGCGCTCCTCCAGCGTGGCCTGCTCGGGCCCGAAGTAACGCGCGCGCTCGCCGTTGACGGTCACCACTTCGTTAGCCAGCAGGCACATATTGTCCTGGGCATAGGCGTATCCGATGCCATAGCCCAGACCGCGCTCGTCACTGGCCCGGATATGCGGCACGCCGAAACCGGTGCGCCGGATCTCAGCGGAGGCTTGCGTGGCCTGCTCGCGCGCCGATGCGGCCAGGCTGATGCCCAGCAATACTCCGAGCGCACATACCCTGGACAACCTGTTGTTAATAATCACACCGACTCCGCCGTCAAATGGAACGTCTTTACGCGGGGCGACCACCCCACCGTAAGAACGCACATCGGCCCGCGGAATTTAGCGCGCAGGTTGTGACAAAACCGATACCGACGAAATTTCTACATTCGGCGCTTCATGATTTCGCTCGCTCGTTCGTCTTATTGAATAAGAGCGCCATCATTTTCCTGATCAGGCTCTGATAAGGAGTTTTCTGCATGTACAACCCGCAAGTGCCCACGGAAGGACATCTCTCGGCCGCCGATGCCAACTTCGGCAGCGGCACGACCGCCTTCGGCAAGACGCCGGAGCAAGGCAACCAGCGTATTCGTCATTTGCTCAAATGTTTTGGTCTGCGCACCAGCCTGATCCGGCTGAAGGTCATCGACGCCCTGCTCACCGCCGCCGACAACCAGCGCACCCTCGGGGTACGCGGCGTGCACAGCCACTTGCTGGCGCTGGGCATTCCATTGTCGTTTCTCAGCGTGCGCGAAGTACTCAAACGGCTGTGCAGCGAGGGCGTGATCACCCTCAATGCGGACAAAAGCTACAGCCTCCACGAAGAGGCTGCCAAGGTGCTCGACAACAGCGCCTGACTTACGGCTTGACCTTGCGCCGCATGATGCCGTTGAGCACCACCACGACCACCGCGACGGCAATGGCGATGGTCTGGAACGTTTTTTCACTGATAGACCCGATGCTCTGCAGGTAAGACAGGCCAAACATCGTCGCCAGCACCACCAAGACAATCAGTATCGAATATTTCAAACGTTGCTTTTGCGTCATCACGACTTCCTGAATCTGAAGATTGTATTTACGGCCTTGCGCCGAACAGGGCGCGGTGGGCGTCTATGTTACAGACGATGAGAGGCTTTGGCTTGTTCGAGGCGGTGACCTCTGGCATTACGTGGGGCCGGGTAACTTTTCCATGCGCTACGGACACGAAGGCATACACAGTGCAAGCAGCACAGCCGGAACTTGCGCGGGCGTTTTCCGCAACCAACGGGGGTGCCTGGGGAACAGGGAACCTCCCAAAGACAGGCGCTTTTTCTTGATATGTCTGGAAAAGGTACCCGCATATGAACAGTCTTGCATCCGCTCCTGCACTGCACCTCAACCCTCAGCGTATTTCACCGCCCCTCTATCCTCACACAACTCCATTGCAGCCGCTGGCCAGGGTTCAATCCGCAGCCATCGCACAACAGGCCCCAGCGAGCGCCGCGCCTGCCGGCGGTGCCCTGGCGAACGCGTTGGCAGACCGGCACAACCTCAGGACGCTGGGCCAACAGCTCAACGAAACCGCGAAGGGCCTTGGGCCGCAGGCGACGCCCCAGGCCGTGCGCACGGCGCTGAAAACCAGCACGATGCAAGCACATCCTGCATCCGCCTTCCCCCCACCGGGAGACTCCCCTCTCACCCTTGAAGCCTTCATCACCGCATATGGCTTGAGCCTACCCACTAACCACTTCAGCCTCGTCGCCCTAGCCGATGCGGTGCTCGACAGGGCTCGGGAGCATCCCTTGGGCAACTTCGGCGGCAGCTTGTCGTGGCCGCTTGAACTCAGCGTGCAGGCGCAGCGCACCGTGCTGGCGAGCGCCAGGGACTACGCCATGCGCCACCCAAACCCGCCGCGCATGGGGCCGAGTCTGGGAATTCTGGAGTACCTGAACAGCAACCAACCGCTCAGCGCCCAGGCCATGGATGATCCGGCCAATGCGCTGGAAACCCTCCTGAGCACGCCACGCGCTCAAGCCATGGGGCAAGCGTTACAGACTCAGCTCAACGGCATCGCCACCGCAACCAGCGCAAGCGACTATGTGTTGGCAGCCATAAATCTGGTACTGGACCCGCAATCCCTCGACGCACCCGCGTGGAACAAGGTGGCCGATTTCGACCTGACGCAAACCGAGCATTGGGGCAAACCGGCGTCGGCGATACGCGATGGGTTGAGCGCCCATCTGGTCGAGCAAGGCGATGCCACACCTGCCATGGCAACAGTTGCCGCTCACCTGTTACTGGCCAGGAAGGCCCCCGAGTTGTTGATCAAAGACCTCCCCGACAGCGTCACCTACGGCAGCCCGGCCTGGGTCAGCCTGTCGGTCGCGGCGGCTACGATTGAAGCGCAGACGCCGGGCAAGGTGCCCAACATGACCTTTGCCCAAGTCATGATGGAGGCCGAAAGCGCCGGTCTGCAGGACCTGACCGTCACCCAGCAGGCCCAATCCGATGCCTTGCGGGTCTGGGGCCTGGTCAGCGGCACGTTGTCGGCGCAAGAAGCTGACCGTTACGGCCCCGCGGATAAGCAGAAGGTTCGCAGCGCGTTCAATGCCCAGGCCAACGAACGCCTAGAAGCCTCGGTGCAAATCGACACCGAAATCCCAAGCCGTCGCGCGATTGCCCTGGCCAAGCTCAAGGAGCGGTTTGGTGAAGACGTGCCATTTGAAGAAAAACTGCTGACGGTCAAAGCCACTACCCAGCCCCATGACGAGCCGCTGTATAACCCCAATCGCGCCCCGGCCGGCCGCCATTCGCTGCTGGATATCGCCATGAGCGGGCTGCACGCCTACCAGTGGGAAAGCCAAGACCCGCGTGTGATCGAGGCCACACGGGGCAAATCCATGACGTTTGACGTCAACAGTGTGTTCAACGAGCAGTTCGCCCACGCCGTCGATCTGCGCAAAAAGGGCATTGCCACAACGATCAAGCAGCTGATCGCTCGGCTGCCTTTAGAAGACAGGCAAACTCTGGAATACGCAAAACTGGAGTTCTACCAGAACCCGACCTATAGGCTGAGTACCGGTTTTACCGCCCGAACCCTTGAGCGCAAAAACCCCAAGCTGCTGATGAAAGCCACAGGCGCTGATGGAGAAAAGGTCTACGAAATTGACTTGAAACAGGGCGCCATCAGCCGGGTCCGCGACACGGTGTTGACCCAACCAAGGCCGCGTAACGGCAGCCTGGTGTATCCGATAGAGCGTTTCACCCCCGCCCACGTCAGCCAATCGGCTCTGGACTTGAACAAGGGCGTGAGCATTCCTCTGCCCATCCCCGCCAGCTTTTCAAGCGCGCGAACCCAGGCCATTGCGGATGTATTCGTCGAACATCTGGACATCGATGGCGAGGATGCGGTCAAGCGCGCCAAAGGCACCACCCGCCACGATCAGCACGTGGAAAACGAGTGGAAGCTGGCCGATTTTTTTCTCGACCTGGTGCCGCTGCGCGCGGCCATCGTGAACTTTCGTGACGGCAATTACCTGGAAGGGACGTTCGATCTGGGCATGGATATTTTCGGTTTCGTCACCGGCGCTGCCGGGGCCGCCAGCAGGGTCACCAAGGTCGCGGCCAGCGCGGTGAACACGACCCGCAAAGCCGCGAAGGTGGCAAAGATTCTCGGAACCACCGTCGTCAGTGAATTGAACCCATTGAGCGGGCTGGGCAGCCTGGTTGAGGAAGGCTCGCGGCTGATCGGCAATGGGGTCAAACGCGTCAGGGGCGCAAGCGGCGGGTACGACTTGACCAAGCGGGTCAGCGCCGAACACGGTCCGGTCACGTATGGCACTTTCAAAATCGACGACCAAGTCTATGAAGCCGATACCATTGTGTCCAACGGTCAGCGCTACGCGTACGACCCGGCCAAAGCCATGCCTTACGGCCCTCCCCTGGAAGGCTTCACCCCCCTGGACACCCTGGCCCCCGTGCACCCGCCCAAACATTTCCACGGCCATCGGAATAACCTGGTGGGCACCGATGGGCGCCCTGTGCGGCCGCGAAAACCTTTGCCCTCGGGTGACTATGTGGAAAGCATGCGGGGCAGACTGGAAGCCGACCATTTCAAACCGGACACCAAGGCAGAGACCGTGCGACGGTTCAACGAACAGATGGCTGAGTATTACGAGGCCATCGACCAAAATGGCCTGCCACCTCGCCCTGCCATTCCACAGGTGCCCAAGCAGGTCCCCGCATCCGAGCTGCTGACGGAAACCCTCAAGGTCTCGCCCGGCGTGGTATTGGGTGAGTCCCACAGTCAGATGGCAAGTTTCAGGGTGCTTTACGACAACGTCACTACCCTCAAGAGCGCCGGTGTCACGAAGGTCTATTTCGAAGGATTGATCGATATGCCCCAAGGGTTGATGGACGACGGCATCGGCCTCCTCGGTCGATCCCGGCAACCGCGTACCCACCCGACCTTCGAGCAACTGTGCAAAAAACTGAAGGCCCACGGCATCGAAGTCTTGCCCCTTGATCACTACTACCTGACGCGCCACAAGGATCTACGCGGCGTCAACCTGCCCACCACGGCGGGCAACGGCTCAACGACCCGGCTACGTGAGTTCAACTATTACGCCGCAGAAACCATCCAGGCCAACTCCGGGACGGAAAAGTGGGTGGCGCTGGTCGGCAACGCGCACATGAACACCAGCGAAGGCATCCCGGGTCTCGCGGAGTTGACGGGCAGCATCGGCGTTGGTGTTTCCAACAACTCCCACGTGAAGTCACAGATCGGCTTGAAGGTCAAAGGCCATACCCCCGACCCCGCCCTTCCCTTGCGCCCCGAGGATGCGCCCGGCGACTTGCAAATTTTTGTCAAACCGTAGAAACGCACACACCCTAGCCTGCCGAACAGTCAGGCTGAGGGCCCATCGATCACCCCAGCCCCAGAGGCTGACGCTGCAAACCGGTGCCAGACGTAGCGCACAGTTCCACCAGCCAATCCACAAAGACCCGTACCCGCAACGACAACTGGCGATGGGGCGGGTACAGCGCGGTCAGGGCCATTTTCGGCACTGGCCAATGTGGCAGCACCTCCACCAGGCATCCCTCGGTCAGTTGTCGCATCGCGTGGTAATGGGGCGCCTGAATCAAGCCGTAACCGGCCTCGCACGCGGCGAAGTAGCCGTCGGAACTGTTGACCGCGACGCGCTTGGGCAAGTCGAACGGGCGCACTTGGCCGTCAATCAAAAATTCCAGACCGAAGCGCTTGCCGCTGGCGCTGGAGACGTACTCGACCATGTGATGGCGCGCCAGGTCGTCCAGATCAACGGGCATGCCCATGCGTTCAAGGTAGGCAGGGCTTGCCAGAGTCAACTGATCCATCAGCGCCAGGGGCCGTGCCACCAGGGACTCGTCCAGGGCCAGGCCACCGCGCAGCACGCAGTCCACGCCCTCGCGGATCAAGTCTACCGGGCGGTCGTTCAAGCCGATGTCCAGTTCGATCTGCGGGTAACGCGCGGTAAAGGCCGGTAGTGCGGGGATCACGATCAAGCGGCCGATGCCCGAGGGCATGTCCACGCTCAAGGTGCCGCGCGGGTTCTGACGGCGGGTGGAAAACACCGCTTCAGTTTCTTCCAGGTCTGACAGCAACTGCACACAGCGCTGGTAGTACGCGGTGCCGTCCGGGGTGGGACTGACCTGCCGCGTGGTGCGCTGCAACAGTTGCACCCCCAGGTGCGCTTCCAGTTGTTTTATCAGGATGGTCACCGAGGCGCGGGGCAGTTGCAGGCTGTCGGCGGCTTTGGCGAAGCCGCCCAGTTCGACGATACGGGTGAACACACGCATAGCGTTGAAACGATCCAAGGGCTGGCTCCGTGTGGATTATTTAGAAAATACAAACAGTGATAGTGCTTTTAGCCGCTTTATCTCGGTTTTGTCGAGGATAACAATGAAGTCCTTCCCAACTCAGGAGTCCCACAGATGCACACTCGTCAACTTGGCACACACGGTCCCCTCGTCTCTGCCATCGGCCTTGGCTGCATGGGCATGAGCGATTTCTATAGCCCCGGCAGCGACACCCGCGAAGCCATCGCCACCCTGCACCGCGCCTTGGAACTGGGGATCAGCTTCTTCGATACCGCCGATATGTACGGCCCGCACACCAACGAGCAATTACTGGGCAAGGCATTCGCCGGTAAGCGCGACCAGGTGTTCCTGGCCAGCAAATTCGGCATTATCCGCGACCCGGCCACCCCCGCTTCGCGCGGTGTGAACGGCAGCCCCGAGTACATCCGCGCGTCCATCGACGGCACTTTGCAACGCCTGGGCGTCGACACCCTGGACCTCTACTACCAGCACCGCATCGACCCGCAGGTGAGCATCGAGGAAAGCGTCGGCGCCATGGCCGAGCTGGTCAAACAGGGCAAGGTGCGTTACCTGGGCCTGAGCGAAGCCTCGGCCGCCACTCTGGAGCGTGCGCATAAGGTCCACCCGATCAGCGCCCTGCAAAGCGAGTACTCGCTGTGGAGCCGCGACCAGGAAAGCAACGGCTGTCTCGCCGCCTGTCAGCGCCTGGGGATTGCCTTCGTGCCTTATAGCCCGTTGGGTCGCGGCTTTCTCACCGGCACGCTGCAAAGCCCGGATGACTTCAGCGCCGATGACTACCGCCGCTCCAACCCGCGTTTCCAGGGGGATAACTTCGCGAAGAATCTGCAATTGGTCGAGCACGTGCGCAGCCTGGCCGCCGATAAGGGCGTAAGCGCCGGGCAACTGGCCTTGGCCTGGGTATTGGCCCAAGGTGACTACATCATCCCGATCCCAGGCACCAAACAGCGCAAATACCTAGGGAAACTCTGAAAAAGACTTTCTGATTTGGCAAAATACCGCGACCCCACCCACCGAGTTTCCCGATGAAGCAGATGACCTTCGCCGACGCCGAGTACGCTGGCAAGCGCAAGCAAACCCGCAAGGAG